>NZ_JACCEZ010000001.1:0-1557499 GCF_013416305.1 Rhizobium sp. WYCCWR 11128 | reverse complement strand
TGAAGGACGGCGTGCTGCAGCAGTTCGGCACGCCGGCCGAGATCTATAACAGCCCTTCCAACATCTTCGTCGCCGACTTCATGGGATCGCCGGCGATGAACCTGCTCAACGCCACCGTCGAGAACGGTGCCGGCGGGCTCGAAGTCTCGCTGGAGCGGCCGAATGCCGCGCCGCTGAGATTGCCCGTCATCTCAGGCAATGACGGCCTGACCACCTATACCGGCAGGCAAGTGATCTTCGGCATCCGGCCGGAGGCGCTGACCGACCCCGATGGCGCCGACCGCAAGGCGCGCTCGCTGACCGAGGGCGATTGCCTGATCGAGGTGGTCGAACCGGCCGGCTCCGATACCTTCGCCGTCACCAAGCTCGGCGGCAAATCCGTCGTCGCCCGCCTGCGCGCCGATACCGGCATCGCACCAGGACAAAATACCCGCCTCGCCTTCAATCTCGACAAGGCCGTGTTCTTCGATCCGGAAACACAAGCGCGGATTGCGTGATGGCCAGGTGCTAACATGAGCAGTTCACCTGACATCGTCATCATCGGTTCAGGCGTCGGCGGCGCCACGGTCGCGGCCGGCCTGGCCATGACCGGCGCGCAGATATTGATCCTCGAAGCCGGCGACCATATCGCCGACCTTCCGGTCAACCGCGACCAACGCGCGATCTTCCAGCGGGGACATTTTCGACCGAAGGAAACCTGGTACGAGGCGAACGGCAAGGGGTTCAATCCCGGCAATTACTACAATGTCGGCGGGAATTCGAAATTCTATGGCGCCGTGTTGTCGCGTTATCGCAAAGAGGATTTCGCAGTCATCGAACACCGCGAGGGTGTGTCGCCGGCCTGGCCGTTTCCGTACGAGGTCCTGGAGCCGTGGTACTGCCAAGCGGAACGCATGTACCAGGTCCGCGGCAGTCTGGGCGAAGATCCGACGGAGCCGCACCACTCGGCGGCCTACGAGTATCCGCTCGTCCCGGACGAGGCGCCGATTGCCGATATCAGGGCGCGCCTCAAGCAGAAGGGCCTGCATCCGTTTTCCCTGCCGCTCGGCCTGGATCTTGACGCCTGGCTCTCCAAAGCACCCACGCCCTGGGATGCGCATCCAAACGCACGCGACGGCAAGATGGATGCCGAGACCGCAGCACTCTCAGTAGCACTGAGACACGAGAACGTCCGGCTCGAAACCAATGCGCGTGTGACGAGGCTCGACACGGGAGCGCGGAGCCGGATCGACCGGGTGGCCTACATCAAGAACGGGCAGACGGTGACTGTTTCGCCTGAGATCGTGATCCTCTCCGCCGGGGCGGTCCAATCATCAGTGCTTTTGCTGCGTTCGAAAAACGACCGCTTCCCAAAGGGTCTGGCGAACTCTTCCGACCAGGTGGGCCGCAACTTCATGAATCACAATGCGTCCGCCGTCATCGGGGTCTCGCCGCGGTTCAAGAACACCTCCATCTACCAGAAGACGTTTGCCTTCAACGACTTTTATCTCTCCGACGGGGAGGGCGGACCGCCCCTCGGCAACGTGCAGCTCCTCGGCCGCATCTCCGAAAAGATTCTCAAGGGTTCTCTGCCGCAGGCTCCGGAATGGCTTCTGCGCTTCATCACCGGCCATGCCATCGACTTCTATGCGATGAGCGAGGACGTTCCCAATCCCGAAAGCCGCGTCATGGTGGATGGAGATCGGATTATTCTCCAATGGCAGCGAACCAACTGGGACGCCCATCTCGCACTTGTCGCCAAGCTGAAGGTCATCCTGAAATCGATCGGATTTCCGATCGTGCTGTCGAGACCCTTCGACAAGCGCACGCCTTCCCATCAGTGCGGAACGATCCGCATCGGAAACGATCCCGCGACGGCGCCGCTGAACGCCTATTGCCGGGCTTATGATCACGAAAATCTCTTCGTCGTCGACGCCAGTTTCCTCCCCACCTCGGCCGCGGTGAACCCTGCGCTCACCGTCGCCGCCCAAGCGCTGAGAGTGGCAGATCACATTGCGTCGCGGGACTTGCAGGCATGACACAGGCACTGGCGGTCGCCAGGCCGAATGCAACAGGACAGTAAAATGGGATTCGATTACATCATCACTGGCGCCGGTCCAGCAGGATGCGTGCTGGCAAATCGGCTGAGCGAAGATCCTGATGTCAGCGTCCTCCTGCTAGAAGCGGGCGGAGGCGACTGGAATCCGCTCTTTCACATGCCAGCGGGCTTCGCCAAGATGACCAAAGGTGTCGCCAGTTGGGGATGGGAAACCGTTCCCCAAAAGCACATGAAAGGCCGCGTGCTTCGTTATACGCAGGCGAAAGTCATCGGTGGCGGCTCGTCGATCAACGCCCAGCTCTACACGCGCGGAAACGCTGTGGATTATGACCTCTGGGCCCGTGAAGACGGCTGCGAAGGCTGGGACTATCGTTCGATCCTTCCCTATTTCAAACGCGCGGAAGACAATCAGCGCTTCGCCGACGACTATCACTCCTATGGCGGTCCGCTCGGCGTCTCGATGCCGGCGGCCGCGCTGCCGATCTGCGACGCCTATATCCGTGCAGGGCAGGAGCTCGGCATTCCCTATAATCACGACTTCAATGGACGCCAGCAGGCGGGAGTGGGATTTTATCAACTCACGCAGCGCAACCGCCGCCGGTCGTCGGCTTCGCTCGCCTATCTCTCGCCGATCAAGGACCGGAAGAACCTGACGGTCAGGACGGGCACGCGCGTCGCGCGTATTATTGTGGAGGGAGCCCGTGCGACAGGCGTCGAGATCGTGACTTCGCACGGCTCGGAGATCGTGCGTGCCGACCGCGAAGTATTGGTTTCCTCCGGCGCGATCGGATCGCCGAAGCTGCTTTTGCAGTCCGGCATAGGACCGGCCGACCATCTGCGCTCGGTGGGCGTCAAGGTGCTTCACGATCTACCGGGTGTCGGCGGCAACCTCCAGGATCACCTGGATCTTTTCGTCATTGCCGAATGCACCGGCGATCACACCTATGATGGCGTCGCAAAACTCCACCGGACCGTTTGGGCCGGGATACAATATGTACTGTTCCGCACCGGACCGGTCGCCTCGTCGCTCTTCGAGACCGGCGGCTTCTGGTATGCCGATCCCGAGGCCCGCTCTCCTGATATCCAGTTCCACCTTGGCCTGGGTTCGGGCATCGAAGCGGGTGTCGAACGGCTGAAGAATGCCGGCGTGACCCTTAACTCCGCCTATCTGCATCCGCGCTCGCGCGGGACGGTGCGTCTGTCATCCTCAGACCCGGCTGCCGCTCCATTGATCGACCCCAACTACTGGTCCGATCCTAACGACAGGACGATGTCCCTGGAGGGGCTCAAGCTCGCACGCGAGATCATGCAGCAGGCGGCGCTGAAGCCCTATGTCATGGCCGAAAGGCTTCCTGGACCGAAGGTCACGACCGACGAGCAGCTTTTCGATTATGGCTGCGCCAACGCAAAGACCGACCATCATCCGGTCGGCACCTGCAAGATGGGGAGAGGACCCGACGCGGTTGTCGGGCTCGATCTCAGGGTCCACGGCCTGGAAGGCCTCAGGGTCTGCGATTCCTCGGTCATGCCGCGTGTGCCGTCCTGCAATACCAACGCGCCGACGATCATGGTCGGGGAAAAGGGATCGGACCTCATTCGCGGCTTGCCGGCACTTGCCCCCACCATCTTCGCCTACGAACGCAACGATGCGAGGCCGAGGGCCCGCGCCGAAATCCGGTAAGCCATGTGAGAGGAGAGACGACAATGTCTGAAGTCAGAGTTGCAGTGCTTGGCGCCTCGGGCTGGATGGGAAAGGTCCACACGATGGCCTATCAGACCTTTCCGCATTTCTTCGGAGTGTCGGACGGAACGGCACGGATCGTCGCTCTCGTCGAAGGTCCCTCGAAAGCAGCCGGGGATATTTCCCACAGGGCGCCGGGTGCAAGAATTCTTCAGGATTGGAATCTGGCGGTCGCTGATCCTGATGTCGATCTGATCGATATCTGCCTGCCTGACCATCTTCATTATGAGGTGGCCAAGGCGGCCCTGCTGGCTGGCAAACATGTCTATTGCGAGAAGCCGTTGGCAAACACCGCCGCCGAAGCGCGGGAATTGGCCGACATCGCCCGGGCGAAGGGTGTCATTACGCGCGTTGGACACGCCTTTCCTCGCAATCCCGTCCATGATCTGGCGAAAGATATCATTCAATCCGGCGAAATCGGCGAGATCAAGCTGTTCCGCGGCTGCCAGCACGTCGACATGTATGGCGATCCCTACGCGCCCTTCATGTGGCGCGCCGATGGAAAGCTCGCGCCGACCGGGATCGTCGGTGATACCGGTTCGCATATCTTCAGCTTCATGGATTTCCTGGTTGGCCGCGTCAGCTCCCTGATCGCCGACAATCTTATCGTAACGCCGCGCCGGCCTGTCGTCGAAGGCCTTGCCTATGGCGAAGAGGTGAAACTGACAGGCAATGAGACCTGGGCTGATATCACCAATCCCGATGCGACGAACCTGCTGTGCCGGTTCGAGAACGGCGCCGGCGGGATCGTCGATTTCAGCCGTGTCGCGACCGGCCGCAAGTTCATGCAGACCTACGAAATCTACGGAACGAAAGGCAGCATCGCCTACACCTATGACGAAATAAACCGGCTGCGCTTCTACTCCAACGACGACCGGACGGGTCGGCGCGGCTTCCGCGAGATTGACGTGGGGCCTGAAAACCCAACCTTCCGGGCTTTCCTCCCTCTGCCGAATTTCGGCTTGGGCTACAATGAAAGCAAGATTATCGAGGTGGCCGAAGTGATCCGCTCGATCGTTGCCAACAGACCGATGTGGCCGACATTCGAGACCGGCCACCACATCTGCCAGATCGTCGACGCATGCATGGAGTCCTCCCGGCAGAGGCGTTGGGTCGACATCCCGCTGGCTGAACGCCAATGACCATAGACGTTCCGCAGGAAATTCTTGACGCACTGACCGATGTGGAGATGCCGCGGCTGCCGTCCGAGGCCGCCCCTTCGGAAACGGTCCGGCTCGCTGGCATCGAGGTGCCGGTCTACCGGGCTGGTTGCGTCGTCGTCGGATCGGGTGCTGCAGGTCTGCGGGCGGCGGTGGAATTGAATCGGCGCGGCGATGACGTCGTCATCGTCAGCCAAAGCGCGTGGGGCGGAACCTCGGCCTGTTCGGGATCCGACAAGCAGACCCTGCACACTGCAAACACCGCGGATCAGGGCGACAATTACAAGGCGATGGCCCGCGCCATCCGCAGCGGCGGCGCGATGGACGAGGATACGGCCTACGTCGAGGCCGTGGGCTCGTCCCGGATGATGGCATCGCTCCAGTTTTTAGGCCTGCCGCTGCCTCAGGATCCGCTCGGTGGAACGCTGAGATATCAGACCGACCATGACGAGGTCGGCCGCGCTACCAGCTGCGGCCCGCGCACCTCGCGCCTGATGGTCAAGGTGTTGGCCGAGGAGGCGATCCGGCTTGGAGTGCCGTTCTATAACCAGACCACGGCGGTAAAGATCCTTACCGAGGGCGGTGGCGCTGACCGTCATGTCGTTGGCATGCTCGTCATGCGCGCCAGCGACCGCACGGAGGAGAACCCGCTGGGCATCGCGCTGTTCGTCAGTGGCGTGATCGCGCTCGCCGCCGGCGGGCCGGGCGAACTCTATCGCGACAGCGTTTATCCCAACGGCTGCTTCGGTTCTCTCGGACTGGCGCTCGAGGCAGGCGTCGAACTCGTCAATCTGACCGAAAGCCAGTTTGGGATCGGCACACGCAGGGAAGGGTTCCCGTGGAATCTGTCGGGCACCTACGTCCAGGCCATCCCGCATATCTACTCGCTCGATACCGAAGGCGCCGAGCACCACTTCCTGGCAGAATACTACCGCAGCACGCAGGAGCTGGCGTCGAACGTCTTCCGCAAGGGCTATCAATGGCCATTTCACGCGACGCGCATGCTCGATTTCGGCTCGAGCCTGGTCGACCTTGCCATCTCCCGGGAAACCGCCGCAGGGCGGCGTGTCTTTATGGACTTCAATCGCAATCCCCTATCCGTGCCGGGCGACCTGCCGTTCAGCCTGGAAAGACTGGACGAAGACGTCCGCGAATATCTCGGCAAGGCAGGTGCCGACCAGGACATGCCGATCGATCGTTTGAAGCATATGAACCCGCTCGCGATCGAGCTCTACCGCCGCTACAAGATCGATATTGCCGAAGAGCCGCTGGAATTTGCGGTCAACAACCAGCACATGAACGGCGGCATCATGGTCGACACCTGGGGCCGCAGCAGTCTCGGCGGCTGTTACGCGGTTGGAGAAGCGGCGGGCACACACGGCGTGACGAGGCCGGGTGGAGCGGCGCTCAATGCCGGGCAAGTCTTCGGTACGCGCGCGGCAGAGCACATCAGCGCGAGCCGCAGGGCGAAGCGGTCGGCAGCAGAGTACATAGCCGATATCGCAGAGGCGGGCATCGTCGGCCTAGTTGCCGGACTTCGGACCGAGAGCCCGCTCACCGTCAAATCGATCCGTTCGCAAGTACAGGCGCGAATGAGCGAAAAGGCTGGCATCATCTGTGATCAAGAAAGCGTTGGCCGAGCCTTGATCGAAGCTCGCAAGCTGAATGCTGACATTGGTACTAGCGGCGTCTCCTACAGTCGCGCAGCGGAGGCGGTTCGCGGCGTGCAATGGCGGCATATGGCGCTCGCCTCGGAAGCCGTGCTCAGCGCGCTTGATTTCTTCATTCGCAATGGAGGGGGCAGCCGTGGCGCGCGCGCAATATGCGATGCGGAGGGCGAATCCCTTCCGCTGGCGCGCTCAGGGCCTTTGCAGGATTATCGTTTCTGGAAGGAACGGGAAGCGCACCGCAAGGAGCAGATCGTCGTTCGGCTTGATGGTGATGAGATCAGGCTTTCAACCCGTCCGAACCGCACGCTGGATGAAAGCGCCAGGTCCTTCTTCGAGCGAGACTGGCCAGCGTGGCTGACGGGCGGAATCTACGATCTGGACGCGGACAAATGAGGTGATGCCAGGGACCTGAATCATTTAGAGACGGGTCCATAGGGTGATCAATCGGGATTCGCAACGGGGGGCGGGACCCGGACGCGCTCGGTATCGTCAGAGCCTTCGGCGATGGCTTCCTCGCTTCTGCGCACTCGCCTTGGCGGATCCTTTCCTTCGATCGGCTTCGGCGACAACTGATCGTCGGCCTGGATCTCGTCGGTGTTCAGGTAGTTTTTGCTTTCGTCCATAGCGGTCACTCAAATTGGAGCATTGCGAGGCAGGAATGCGATCTCGACATTGATGCTCTATAACCTAACTCCCGGCGACATCACGGGTTCCCTTTGTTCGTCACTGAGCGGGCTGATGCTCCTAGGTCGGCTCCCGCTTCGGAAATGTCGAGCTCGATCATGACGGGCGCGTGGTCGCTCGTATGCTCCCAGTTGCGCGGCTTTCTCCTGACGGTTGCCGATCGAAGCAACGGGGCGACTGCCGGACTGAGCAGGAAGTGGTCGATCCGAAGCCCTGCATCACGTTCGAAGCTGTTCCGCCAGTATTTCCAGAAGGTGTAGATGCGCTCTCCAGGATGAAGATGTCTGACGGCATCGGTCCAGCCCTGAGCGACGAGATCAGCATAGGCCTTGCGCACTTCCGGCCTGAAGAGGGCGTCGTCCAGCCAGCGTTCCGGCTTGTAGACGTCGATCTCCGTCGGCATGACGTTGAAGTCACCGGCCAGGATCGAAGGCACCTCGAGCTCGAGGAGCTCGGCGGCGTACGCCTGCAGACGGCGGAACCAGCGCAGCTTGTAATCGAACTTTGCTCCTGGAAACGGATTGCCGTTGGGAAGATACAGGCATCCGATCAGGATGCCGTCGACGGCAGCTTCGATATACCGGCTGTGGGTATCGTCAGGATCGCCGGGAAGACCGCGCCGCGTCAGGATCGGGGTCTTGCCCTTCGCCAGGATGGCCACGCCGTTCCAGGATCTCTGTCCGTGCCAGATGGCGCCGTAGCCGGCTCGTTCGATTTCCTTTCGCGGAAACCCGGCATCGTCTGCCTTCAGTTCCTGGAGGCAGACTACATCAGGGACATCCTCCTTGAGCCAGCGCAGCAGGATGTCCAGCCGCCCATTGATCCCGTTGACATTGTAGGTTGCGATTTTCACGATGCCCTCGGAAGTCGAAGCACGGACGGGCTCTAGAAGCGCTCCTGAGTTTCGTCCTCAGGAAATCCCCGCCCGCATTCGTCCTAATGGAGGCGGCTCTCGACACCGTAATGGTCCGCCGGTCGAATCGCCTCGGGTGATCGAGCGAGGCGACTGTCACTTGGCTCCTCAACGCGTCGCGCCGAAGACGAAGGCGATGCCGGCGACGATCGCTGCGGCTGTCAGTGGCTGCCGGCGTATGCGATCCTCGAGATCGCGTACGAAGCTGCGCGCTTCCGCTTTTGCGAGGCGGGCTGTTCCGGACGCCAGTTCCGAAGCGGTTTCGGTCATCCGACCGGCTTCTTTCTGAAGCGCGCGCATTTTCTCGCGATTGGCATCCAGCCCTTCGGAGGAACGGTCGGGTTCGCCCGTCGAGCGCAGGGCTTGATCCACCAGCGGAAACTCCTCGTCGAGCTTGGTGGGATCGGGTTCTCGCTTCACGCGCTCAGCCGCCTCGACGTCGCTGCGGCCGGCGGAAATTGAAGTGTGAGTGGCTGACACCGGATCGGACGCCGGAAAGGTATTCTCGATACCCTTGTCGAGTTGGCCGTCTCGGGTTTGCTTCCGCTGCTCTGCCTGCTCTTTTCGCATGGATTGGACTGCGGGGGATTCGTTCGGGTTTGCCATTGGGGTTTTCCTCTGTTGCACGTTGACAGACAAAGCGACGACGAGGGCAGAAGTTCCATAGAATGCTTGCGCCCTTTTCAAAGCACAGGGAGCAACGGGAGTAAGCGGCGCTTATGATCACGCCGTTGGACTCTTTCCGATGTCGACCGCGGCAATCGGTCGGCCCGGACCAAAGTCTTGCTGGCGCCTACTACCTAGGTCGGTTGCATTTTGTCTTGGGAACAGCGAGAAATCTTATGCGTCATATATGATGGGAAACGGCGAAGAACGGACGAATGAGGCCATTGCATGAGTATCCGGAAACGCGATTTTCTGAGATTGGGCGGTAGCGCGGCCGTCGCTCTCGTCGCTGCCGCATCACCAGTCACACTAAAACTCGGCGGTTCCCTTCCTGTTCTGGCAGCGGACTTTGCGCAGGCAAAGGACGGCAACAACGGGAATGGCAACGGTAATGGCAACGGCGGCGGTAATGGCAATGGGGGAGGGAATGGCAACGGTGGCGGCAACGGCAACGGCAATAGCGGTTCCGGAAACGGCAATGGTGGAAATTCCGCCGGTGGTGGAGGATCATCTTCCTCTAGCACAGGATCGTCAGCAAGATCGGGCGCGAGAGCGACAGCGGCGTCCGATGGCTCCATCGACGTCCGCCATTCAAACGGCATCACTGAAACTCTGCAACGCGGTCGCTACGTTATGAAGGACTCGAAGGGCCGGACGATTATAAGTCGGCAGGCGACGGCCAGTGATGCCCGGCGGTTGAGCCGCTTCCTTCGCTAACCTCTTTCAGCGCCGTTCGCGCCATTGTAGAGCCGCTTCAGTCCTGTTCGAGGCACCAAGCTTGCTCAGAATCTGGGTCATATGGTGCTTCACAGTCTTTTCCTGCAGGTTGAGACGCAAGCCGATATGCTTGTTTGACAGGCCCTGAGCGACAAGATCCATCACCTCGCGTTCGCGTGGCGTTAGGCTGCTTTTGTCGGAGGTTCCGCCATTCAGGGAATTTTCCATGACTTTCGCCGACATCGTCGGCGAGATATATCGCGAGCCACGCAGGACGGTTTGAATTGCTTCGGCGAGGCCACGCGAACCAACACCTTTCAGAACATAACCCATCGCGCCCCGTTGCAGAGCTCCCAGCAAAGTGTCCACCTCCTCGGATACCGTCAACATCAGCACTTTCGTTGTGGGGCTCCGCGCCAGGACGTCACTGATCGCAGACAGCCCGCCGCCGGGCATCGAGACATCGAGGAGCATGATGTCGGGATGGTTGTCCGAGGCGATCATCGCCGCGTCATCGCTGCTGGCCCCCTCGCCAACGACGATAAAGCCGCTGATTTCGGAGAGGCTGCGCGTTACACCCTCGCGAAAGAGCGGATGATCGTCCACGACGCCGATGGTGATTGCTGTCATCCCTACTCTCCCACTTCCATTGGCTCGAAGATCATGGTCACGGTCGTTCCTCCTTCGCCCGTCTTAATGTCGAAGGACCCTCCCAGGCTGTCGACGCGCTCGCGCAACCCCACGAGGCCGAGGCTCGTTGGCCTCACCTCGGTCGGATCGAAGCCGTCGCCGTGATCGCTGACCTCGACACAAACATGGCCGTCGCGCGAGACAGCCTTTATGGCCTGCTGAACGCCGCCGCCGTGGCGGTAAGCGTTATTCAACGCCTCCTGGATGAAGCGATAGATACAGATCTTCACGGCGGGGGGAAGTTCCGGTCCATCTTCGTCGACAATCGTTTCGACATGGCTTTCTGTCTTGTGTTGATGCGCTTCGACGACCCGCGTGACGATCTCGGTGATCGAGGATTTTTCGATCTGCGGAAGCACCAGTCCGCTGCAGATATTGCGGATCTCGGTCATCGCTTCGGCAAGGCTCGAGCGTATCCAGGCAAGCTCCTTTTCGCGTGCTTCGGGCTGGGTGGACGCATTGATCAACACGTCGCTGTCCAGGCGCAATGAGGCATAGGCGATGTGCTGGGCCGGACCGTCGTGCAGATCGGCACCGATGCTGCGCAAATATGTTTCGTTCAGCGCTGCCGCACGCTGGGAGGCGCGCTGCAGGCGCCGCTGGAGTCCGCGGTTTTCCGCCAGCAGCGCAGACAGTTCGGTGACCCGTTCTTTGAGATCCTTGCGCTGCGCCTCTATCGTGCGGCTACCTCGGAACACCAGAACGGAGAGAACAAGGAAAAAGGTCGCCGTCAGAGCGGCGACGGCGCCCCAGCTCCGGAGCCTGGCATGCGCCAGACTATCGCCCAATCCTTCTGCTGTCTCGTAGAACTCAAGGACGGCGACCGCCTGTCCGGACCATGGCTGGAGCACCGGGTTATAGATCTCCATCAGCGGCTTGCCGAGCGCGCGCTCCTTGTCGCTTTCCGGATCGCTGGCGATTTCGTAGCGCGCGACGAGAGATCCTGCGAATGCCCTCTGCAGCTTGTCGCTGACCGCAAACGTCTTGCCCACTAGCTCCTTCTCGTTCGAATAGAGGATGGTGCCGTCGCTTCGCCACAGCTTGAACGAAACAAGGCGTTTGCCGAGTGCACCCTGACCGAGCGTCTCGTCCAGAGCCTGGGCACTCGCGTCGTCCAGCAGTGACTCGGTTTGCATATTGGGAAGTAGCGGCGCGATCACGCTGTCCACGTAAAGCGCCGTCGCCGCCCCCGAATTGTGGATGACGGTTTCCTCTATGAGGTGGCTTACAAAAAAGCCCACCACGAACATGGCGGCAATCGAGATGAGCCCACCCGCGATGAAGAACTGGGAGGCGAGTGAGCGGGCATTCCAGCGGCGAAGCCAATTCATTTTGATACCGGTAAGAGACTGCCCGATTAACCTAACGCGTCTTTAGAGTTTTCCAAACAGCATCAGGGCACATTCCTGGTATCGAACACCTCGGCGCCTGTCACGCTCTGGGTCAACCCGGCGGTATCGCCGGACATGGCTGCGCCGAAGATGTAGAGAAGAGCGGCCAGAACGATAACAAGTGCGAAGACGGACGCGTTACAGGCGTCATTCACTCGGGATCTATGGTTCTGGTTCATGTTCGGATCTCCTTCAATATCGTTCGAAACGGCGCGAGTCCGACGCGCGTTCCACCCCAGGGACTTCGGTCCGACAGGGTTGGGACCAAGGTCTGACCCCGCCACGGGGTTCGTCCGGGCGGCGGCATGAGCGCGTTCGTCGTCGTCGGTCGCGCTTCGTAACTCTGCCTAGTGTAGGCCAGCGGACCAATCGCGCGACCTTCAGATGCAGTGTCCAAAAGCTCTGTCCGCCAAGGTGTGACGGCTCGCGGACTCAGCTCGTGCGCTGCGCGTAGGAAGGTTCTTGCATCGCGCGGATGACGTGCTGCTCGATCTTGAAGCAGGTCTCGTCGTATTCCCGTACCAGGTTCGAATTGGATGGCCGTCCTCGAAGTGTGTCGCGCGCTTCGACTGCCATCTGGTAGGCCTCGAAGAGCTCGAGCTGCAACGGGTCGCACGCTGCCATGATCAGCGTCCGCATATGCGGCAAACGCATCGCCAGGCGCCGGCGTCCAGCTTCGCGGCGATTGGATCGTGCCATCTCCTTCAGTCTCCTGCCTCCTGCATAATTCCTCAAATCGGTATCGATTTAAGGATAAATTATGCAGCAATTCAAAGTGTTACAGCGTCCTTTACGCGTCTGAAAAGACGCGTGGCGCTATAAGCCCGTGTGTGGGGTCTTTCGATCCTGAAGTAGTGCCGGCGACGGGCATTGACATGGGTTTGGGACCAAAGGCCGGGGTCTATCAGACTGAGGTCCGGGCCGTGGAACGACCGCGCCCCCAGCTAGTTGGTGTCGCAGCGGTCACGAAGGCCGCCTCGAAACAGAAGGAGGAGAAAATGATCTCCAAGCTTATCGTCGGTGCGGCAACTGCCGCAACCCTGATGTCTGGCGTCGCATTCGCCCAGTCCTCGACCGTCAATGGTGCGGCCGGTGGCGCGGTCACCGGAGCGATCGTCGGTGGCCCCGTTGGCGCTGCTGTCGGCGGCGTTGCCGGCGCGATCGTTGGTACGGCGATCGATCCACCGCCGCAAAAGGTCATCACCTATGTTCGCGAGGCTCCGGCGCCGTCGGCCCGCGTGGTCGTGAAGGAGAAGGTTGTCGTCGGCCAGCCACTGCCGGAGACGGTTGTCGTGACGCCTATACCGGATGACCCGACCTATGCTTATGCGGTGGTCAATGATGAACGTGTCATCGTCGAACCGTCGTCCCGCAAGGTGATCCAGGTTATCAAGTGATCTGATCCTACACGCGGCCTCCGCCGCGTCCTCCATCCGGAAATCATCGCTCAAGTCCGGGAACCGCCGCACGACCGACGGCAGCGTCGTCGTGCGGCCAAAAACTGCCGATGCCCCCGGCGGCGACCTCCGCCGCCGGGGCGCCAGCGAGGAGAGGAACATGATCTATTCTGAAGAGAAATCCGGCGGTCTGGTCTTGCCGCTGATCGTCATCCTGCTGGCAATGGCCGGTATTCTCGCCGTGCTTGTCGTTACCGGCGACCGACATAGCAGTAGTGCCGGCCGCGTCTGGGTTCCACAGGCTCACCAGCAACAGGCTCAGCAGCAGGGGTCGGGACAATGAAAGCCATCGCATCCGTTGCCTTTGGAATCTTAAGCTCGGTCGGGGCTTGCATGGCTGCTGCATCTGTCGCGTCCCACGTCGTCGCGGATTCCGAGCCCCACGCATTCAATGACCTTGCAGCGCGCGATCTCTGGACGACGACGCCAGTGAAAGTCGATCCTCGGCAGCAGCGCTATGAACGAATTGCGCCTCTCTACTCCAGCTATGTTACCGAGGCATCGGCCGTCATCACCGCAAGGGCGAGGCCGGATTCCGCTCGCCCGCCGACTAAACTTCAGCCACCCCAGCCAGAATTTTCAGTCGAGCATCTTGCCTGGTGTGCGGACCGCTACCGCTCTTTCGATCCCGCGACCAACAGCTATCGATCCTATAGCGGCGGGACCCGCGAGTGCATTTCGCCGTTCCAGCGGATTGTCGCCGGGGCCGATGAAGGCGTCGGCACGAAAGTGAATGCACAGGCGGCAGCCCGGTGCGCCGCTCGCTACAGATCGTATCGGCCGCAAGACAATACATATCAACCATGGGAAGGACCGCGGCGTAGCTGCGACATGTCGGATCTCGTTGCGACGAGTAACTGATGTGGTCGCACGGTGCGGACCCGATTGCACCACCTGGTCAGTCGGACTAAAGTCCGTGTTGCAAACGCTACGGTTGTGATACGTGGTTGTATTCAGAGCTTGGAGAGCGGGGATGGCGACGGCGCTGATAACGGCAATCCAGCAGGCACAGACAAGGCTTCCGCTCTTGAGCCGGGCGGACCGGGGAGCCCTTATCGTTCGCATCCTCCGCGAGCTGAAGACGCATCGGCGGGAAGTTCTCGGACATGTGCCGGCCGAGCGCTGCGTTTGGATCGACAGGCTGATCGCGTCCGTGTCCTCCGCCATATCCGAAATCGCCAACATGCAGGACGCCGAGTTCAATCGTGTCTTGAACGAATTCGAAAAGCTTATGGCCACGCTCGATGACATTTCGCATGCCGAGAAGCGGTCGAAGACAGTTCACTGAGAGGGTCACCAGCGGGCGGCCAAATGAGCGCCTCACCGGAAGCGATCCCTGCGCGTCAGCGTTTTCCTTAAGGGCGCCGTAAAAAAGAGGATGAACATCGTCAGGCTCGATGGCGCAGGGCGTCGACGAGCGCCACGAAAGCCGGAGAGGATTGCCTTCTGCTGGGATAGTAGAGATGGTAGCCATCCCAGTGTGGGGAAAAGGCTTCCAGCACGCGTCTCAGACGGCCTTCCGCGATATGAGGTAGCGCGACGTCTTCCGGTACGTATGCCAAGCCAAGTCCGTCCAGCGCCGCTTCCACACTCTGATAGGAGTTATTGAAGGCAAGCTGTCCCTCGACCCTGATCCTGATCTCTTTCCCGTTGTCTTCGAACTCCCATGCCCAGAAGCCGCCATATGTGGGCAGGCGCTCGTTGATGCAGTTGTGGCGGACGAGGTCCTGCGGATGCTCCGGAACCCCCTTGCCCTCGAAATATGAGGGTGCGCCGACGACGGCAAAAGGGAAATCAGGCCCGATGCGTGTCGAGATCATGTCTTTCGCCACCTGCTCCCCCATCCGGACGCCGCCGTCGAAGCGCTCGGTCACGATGTCAGACAGCCCGTTTTCGCGTATCAGCTCCACCTTGATGTCAGGGTTGTTCGGCAGGAAGCGCTGGAGTTTCGGCCAGATGATCCACCTTATTGCGTGGTCTGATGCCGTGATGCGGAGATTCCCGGCCGGCTTTTCCCTGAATTCGGTGAGGGTTTCAAGTTGCGCCTCGATCTCGTCGAAATGAGGCCCCACGCCTTGGAACAACCGCTCTCCGGCGTCGGTGAGCGAAACGGCCCGCGTGGTACGGGTCAGCAGCCGGATTCCGAGCCGCGTCTCGAGCTGGCGGACAACGTGGCTGAGCGCCGATTGAGACACGCCCAGTTTCGCAGCTGCTCGCGTAAAGCTCTTCTCTCGGGCGACCGCCAGAAAAGCCATCAGGTCATTGACGCTCTCGCGCGGCATTCACGAGCTCCTTCGGATCGAATGGCCGTTGTACTGAATTTGCTGAGGCTGGACATTGAAATCATCGTGAACACCCGCCTGGCTCTGTTTGCACTGGAACAAGTTGCGCCGCCGGCCATTTGTCGTCCATGAAAACAGCCCTGCCGATGTCGCTGCTCGCTCTGGCCTTCTCCGTTGGCGGTGCCGCCGCGCGGGAACTCCGACCCGAAGACATCAATACCGTGTCGATTGCGTCCATCGGGACTGAGAAATCTGGGCCGGGAGATCCTGACCCGGCGATCGTCCGTCTTCAGGTTCTGCTCGACCTCGCAGGATCGTCTCCCGGCGTGATCGATGGCCTCGCCGGCGAAAACGTCGACAAGGCCGTGGCCGGCTTCGAGGCGATGAACAATCTGCCTGTCGACGGGAGGCTGGATCCTGAGGTCGCCTCCCGCCTGGAAGGCAATGCTCCTATCGTTGAGAGTTATGTCGTCTCGGCAGAGGATGCCGCGGGTCTCGTTGACGAGATCCCTGAAGACTATGGCGAGAAGGCAAAGATGCGGAGCTTGGGATATACGAGCGTTGCGGAGAAGCTATCCGAGCGGTTCCACATGGGGATCGATCTCGTGCATGCGCTCAACCCGGCTTCACAGTTTGCTCCTGGCGACACGGTGTGGGTTGTGAACCCCGGTCCTCCAAGGGAAGGAAAGGTCAAGAGGATCGAGGCTGACAGGAAGACGGGGCAGGTGCTCGCCTATGCCGCGGATGGATCGCTGCTTGCAGTCTATCCCGCAACGATTGGAAGCGAAGACAATCCGGCGCCGTCAGGCAAGCACAAGGTTAAGGGCGTCGCACGGATGCCGGTCTACAGATATGACCCGAAGCGCAACTTCAAGCAGGGAAAGAACAACAAGGTCCTGACGATCCCGAAAGGGCCGAACGGTCCTGTTGGCACGGTCTGGATCGACCTGACCGAGCCCACCTATGGGATACATGGGACACCGGAGCCGAAGCTCATCGACAAGGTGGGATCGCATGGCTGCGTGCGGCTGACGAACTGGGATGCCGAAGAGTTGGCGGCTATGGTCAAGCCAGGGGTCGTGGTGGACTTCGTCAATCGAAGTTCAGCCACGCCGAAATGAGGGGGAAGATATTGAAAATCCCACTCTTCTCTGCTTCTCACTGACGACTTCCTGCTCAGCGCCTGCGCATAGGCCGTGCCGCCTGCATGATCAGTTTGCTTGAGTCTTGTATGCAGCATCTTGCCGAACTGAAGCGACTCCCTTTACCGCGCGAAGCGCATCGAGCGCATCAGGATTGACAGTACCGTTGACAATCATGAAGCGCTCGTGGCTTTGCACCTGTTCGAGGCCTTGCGACTTCAAGTCGCCGACGACCTCTCCCAAACTGCGGAGCTCGTTTTTGTCGATCCGAATGGTAACTTCAATCTTATCGGTCGTCATACCTCGCCGCTTCCTCTTGCCTGGAGCAGGCCCTTGCCAACATCCCTAGCAGAGGAAGATAGAGGCTTTGTAAGCTGAATCAAGCGCGCCCATAGCGCCCATCCGCGAAACTTCGGATCAGACTGAGCAATAAGAGCCGCAACGCCGGCAACATGTGGGGTCGCCATGCTGGTGCCATCCCACCGGTCATACTTGTCATCGGGCAAGCTCGAAAATATATCGACGCCAGGAGCGGCAATGTCCACTTCCTGACCAGGATTCAAACCGCCGCATGAGAACGATGCCGGCGCGAAGGAGCGATCCACGGCGCTGACTCCCAGGATCGTGGACGCGTTGGCCGGAGAACCAACTGGATTAATCTGTTGAGGACGAGTACTTTCGTTCCCAGCGGCGGCAACAACTAAAGTTCCCGCATCTAAACATACCTGCCCAATTTGCTCGTAGTCGTCACTTGGCGCATCTCCAATTTGCGTTGCAGCGCCTAACGACATCGAAATAACATGGCAACCTTCATCCAGCGCCCATTCCATGCCGGCAATGATCGACCGGTCGGTACCGAAGCCATCGTCGCCCAGCACCTTTCCAGCATAGATTTCCGCCTCATAGGCAACGCCGTAACGTGGGCCGCTGGTCGGTCGTAATGGACCGCATGCCGTACCGATGCAATGCGTTCCGTGACCGTGAACGTCGCCTTCGGAACTACTTGTTGCAAAGAGCTTCTTGGTGACTGAACGGCCGACAAAATCCTGATGAGTTTCGTCAAATCCGGTGTCCAGTACTGCTACCTTGATGCCGGCCCCGCTCAGCTCACCTTCGATAGCCCTGACAGCCTGCAGTCCCCAGGTGTTGCCGGTCTCGTCAAAGGCGGCCCGGGCGACAAGCCCCTCTGCCCCCTTTTTGCCCAATAGGCGATCGACCAGTTCGTTCACGGCGTCACGATAGCCGAGCAGGTAATCACGGTCCAAAGGGGTTGCAACGCCGCCCACCGTTGCCTGTGCGAGGTCTAGCCGCTTCGTCAGCGGGCCGCCGAGGGCACGATAGGATCGCTCCGGCCGAGCCGCGCTGACGACCTTCCGCTGCATGGCATTTTGCAACATGGGCTTCAGTCTCTCGCCGTCCCGGCGCACAATTGCGATTCCGAAACGTTCGAAGTACTGAACATCAGCGCCATCGAAATCATTTGGCACCGCCACGGCGCTGCGAAAATCTTTGGACGACGCGACACGGAAGCCACCTTTTTCGAGTTGCTGTACACCCTCGCTCCTTGCTTTGGGTGTAAATCGCACCACCATGCCAAGACCCGATGTGCCGTCGCCCGGTGCGTTGACCCTGCCTCGCGTTGATTTCGCCATGATACCAACTCTCCCCATCTTTCACGGTTTGAAAGCAATACAAAAGCCGCAAGCTCGGTGCGGCATACCCGTTAATCGAACCGAAACTCGCGGTCGGGACAGCGGCGGCCCCGCAGGTAGATCGATGCGGATTGACTGGATGTTTTTTCCGCTGACTTGCCGCGAGAACACAAAGCTTCGCCAACCGAAAATTGGAGCGTTCGGCAGGCAAGCATAATAAATTGTACCTTGTAGGTCGATTTCGGGATGTACTTCCCCTGGCCGAAATCTCGGCGGCAAATATACATCTTATTGTTGAGTTGGCAAATGAAAATTCTAGCGGTCGTTCGCCGGCGTTTCATTGCTTTTCAGGTAACCTATACTTCTACATCTCCTCCCCATTGTATTTCCTCGCTATTTTTGTGCCTGAGGCGGCTCTGTCCGATTATCGATACTGCCGTGCAATAACGGACTTGCCGCGAAAAGCGCCGGCGATACCGGCAATGGCACCGCTTATAGCGAGGCGCCAACCGCGGGGCAGGGAATACGATGCGCAAAAAACGAGTGCGCTGAATCCGCACAGACATCGACTGAGCTTTACCGGTAATTTACCAACTTTAAGATGAATAATAGCCCAATATGATTAGTTGACTTCGCGTTCTAGGTGTATGAATTATCCCGCGGGCTGGAAAACGGAGGGTGTTGCCAATGGCAATCGTTTTTCAATCGCACGGGGGTGCGGAGAAAGAGCGCGCAGTTCCAGGGCCGAGCATTCGGGCCGGGCGGCCAGCGACGGGTGACGTCGCGGTCGATGAAGAAGCTGACTTCGGTTATTTCGTACCGCCATTAGATGCGCCAGAGAATTACCTTCCCAACACGGCGGAAACGCTTGGGGAGCTCGATGAGCTCGGCGAAATGATGATCGATGTTGTCGCGACGCCGACGAGCGAGGATCCGACGGAAGATTCCACGCTCCCGCCTGTCTTCACATATTGGGGACAATTCCTGGATCACGAGCTGACGGCCCGAACTGATCGCGAAGGGGCGATCTCGAGCATGGTCAACGCACACCCGCCTGTCGCCTCGTCGACAGTGGAGAGTCAGTTCAGGAATGCTCGCTCGCCCCGCTTCGATCTGGATAGTGTCTACGGCGGATCTGCCGTCGGCGAGGGGATCGATGCAGATGTTGTCAAAGTGATCTCCGGCCTTCGCCACCCGACGCTGACAAACAAAATGCGTGTCGGGACAGCCGTCGATCCGGGGCCGCTTCCAGACAACCTCGACGAACATCGCGACCTTCCTCGTTATGGCCAGGTCCAGTCGTCTGTCCGGGAGGCGGCTTTACGTCTGGCTCAGGCGGCGATGACTCCCGAGGCGTTTCAGAAATTCTCCGATAGCTTGCCCCAGCGGGCGATAATCGGGGATAATCGCAACGATGAAAATCTCGTCGTCGCGCAGTTCCATCTGAGCTTTCTCCGGTTCCATAACAAGGCCGTCGACTATCTTGCATCGCATGATACGGGCTGGATCGCCGATTTCAGCTCAGCGCAGGCTCTGACAAGACTCCATTACCAATGGTTGATTGTAGAAGGATATCTCAAGGGCGTTTGCGATCCGGTTGTGGTGGACCGCGTCGTCAAGGATCGGGCATCTCATTTCTTCAAATTCAGAGCCGAGTTCGATGCCCGGAGGCAGAATACCCGGCTCGGCAATGCTCTGCCGTTGGAGTTCTCCACCGCAGCCTATCGGTTCGGTCATTCCATGGTCAGAACCTTCTATGACTACAACAAGAACTTTGGGCGGCCGGGCACAGGTATTCTACCGCGCGCCACCTTGAGGTTGCTTTTCGAGTTCACCGGCGGCGGCGGCAGGCTGGATGACGAGAAGAAGCTGCCCAAGAATTGGATAATCGACTGGACGCGCTTTACGGGAGCCGATCCCCATGATGCGAGCGATGGGGAGCCGGCCCGTCTTGCCAGGAGGATCGATACGGAACTTGCTCCGCCATTGCATACGCTGTTCAAGGAAGGCGAAGACCAGGCCGACCAACAGCTCAAGGAGTTGTTCAAGAACCTGGCAAGGCGGAACCTTCGTCGGGGCTACAATCTCAGGCTCCCGACGGGTCAGGCTTTACACAAGCATCTCAACCAGACTGGCGCGGTGCAGTCCTCGCCGATCCAAGATGTTTCAGCATTGTTCGCCGCGAAGCCCGATCTGAAGAACTTCCTCGCCGGCACTGCATCGCGTTTCCACGAACGTACACCGCTCTGGTTCTACATTCTGGCCGAAGCCGAGGCTGCAGGCGGAAATCGATTGGGCGAAGTCGGGAGCTGTCTCGTGGCGTCGACCTTCGTGGGCGTGCTGCTTGCGGATCCGGACTCGGCTCTTTCGCGTGGGTTCACGCCCAGTCAGAGCCCTCTCAAGATGCCGGACAACTCACCGATCGACTCGATCGCCAAGTGGATGCGGTTCGCGGCGGTCATGCAATAGTGCTCGCAAGACTGTTGCCTCGCCGCACCGTGGCGAGGCAAAACGCCCTATCATCGGGGTTCACGAAGCCTTGGCTTCGAAAGCGGGGGCGAAATCACCCAGTGATTTTGCCTTGAGGATGGTGGCCTCGATATCCTGCTCCACGATCGCTTCCAGATCGGCGAAGCTGTCGATGACATAGTAGATTGGCTGGAGGATATCGATCCGGTAGGGCGTCCTCAGCACGCTCAGCAGATCGAACGGCCGGAATTCGCACGCCTTGCCTTCCATTGCTGCCTTCGCTTCGCTGGGCGATGAGACGATGCCCGCACCGAAGCAGCGGCGACCTTGCGGCGTATTGATCAGGCCGAATTCGACGGTGAACCAGAAGATCCGGAACAGGTGCCATGAATAGCCCTTGCCGAGGCGGACGGCCGTTTCGCCGAAATGCCGGACGAAATTGGCATAGCTCTGGTTGGTCAGCATGGGGCAGTGGCCGAAGACCTCGTG
This sequence comes from Rhizobium sp. WYCCWR 11128, assembly GCF_013416305.1. Lineage (NCBI taxonomy): Bacteria > Pseudomonadati > Pseudomonadota > Alphaproteobacteria > Hyphomicrobiales > Rhizobiaceae > Rhizobium > Rhizobium sp. WYCCWR 11128. Next base: position 1,536,338 of record NZ_JACCEZ010000001.1, on the reverse strand, counting down.
GAACAGATCCGGTTCCTCGATATAGTCGATATGCTCGCGACGGCGCAGGAAGGTTGCGAGCGGGAATTTGCCTTGCGACAGAAGCTCATAAAAGCGCGAGGGCGCAATGAGCGCCGGCACGCCTTCGACGCCGAAGCCGGTTGTCTCATTCAGGCGTCTGTTCACGTCGAGAAGCTGAGGCACCTTACCCGGCTTCAGCCCCAGCATTTTGACGCCGTCCAGATATTCGCGGCAGGCGGTATCCGCGAGCAGCTTCATCTGACGCCGATAAAGTTCGCCCCAGATCGCATCTTCATCCGGGGTGTAGTCATAGAGACCGTCCGGGCCGGGTAATTTGGCGGTGTAGCTGCTTTCTTTGGTCATAAGCTCATCCTCCCAGATGCGGCGATATTCCTCCAATTATCCCCCGTCTCAGCTGGATTTTCTTTTCTTTCGTGCCGGAAATTGCCATAGTGATGGCAAATATTCTCGGAAGCGACGCAGAAAATGAAAGAACCTGGGAATTTCCGCCGCAAGCTTCTGCAGCTTGTCCAGGCCGACGGCAGCCTTTCGCTGGCCGACCTGGCGGAAAAGGCCGGCATGTCGCAAAGTTCGGCATGGCGGAAGATCCAAGAGCTGGAAGCCGACGGCGTCATCCGCAAGCGCGTGACGCTGCTCGATCCTGGAAAACTCGATCTCAAGCTCTGCGTCATCGCGCATGTGACGCTGGAGGATCACCACGAAGAGGCGGTCGCATCTTTCGCTTCGGTGGTACTGGAGCGGCCGGAGATCATGGAATGCTACGCCCTGTCAGGCGCCTTCGATTACATGCTGAAGATAAGGGCAAGCGACGTGGAAAGCTACGAAGCCTTCATGACCCGCTATCTCATGCGCAACCCGCATGTGCGCACGGTGGTCTCGAGCTTTGTGCTGCGCGAGCTGAAATTCTCGACCGAACTGCCGATCTGATTAAGATATCTGCGCAGGGCGATGCCGTCGGCATCATTGTCGCGCTGTCGCCATGTCAATGGCCCGGCATCGTCACCGGAAAGCCCTCGAATGTCTTCAGCGTGTCGAGGACAATTGATGTCTTCACGTGCTGCACCGACTCGTGGGGCAACAGCACGTCGTTGACGAATTTGGAGAGGTCGGCGAGGCCGCGGGTCGCGACCGTCAGGTGATAATCCATTTCACCGGTTAGCGCATAGGCTTCGAGAACTTCCGGCAACCCGTTGATCAGCTGCGAAAATCGGCGGGCATTGTCTCTATTATGGGTCGCAAGCGTCACGGAGATGACCACCAGCATATCGAGACCAAGCTTCTGCCGATCGAGGTAGGCGCGGTAGCTGCGGATATATCCTTCAGCCTCCAGTCTCGTGCGCCGGCGCGAGCATTGCGACGGTGAAAGCGCAATCCGCTCGCCCAATTCGTTGTTCGTCAGCCTGCCGTCTTTTTGAAGTTCCTGGAGCAGACGCAAATCCAATTTATCGAGCGGCTCATCCATTGCACCAAATCTCCAAAACACTCACGGATCGTGCATAATCTCCTCCTGAAGCATAAAGAATGCAAGAACTTTGCACGCGTTTTGGGCCACACTTTGCATATCAAATGCAATCTCCTCTGGAGGAAAGAAAATGGGTCCTTTCCCGCATGATGCGCCGCCCTCGGAAATCACCGCCGACAATCCGGCCGGCACCGACGGCTTCGAATTCGTCGAGTTCGCCCATCCTGAGCCCGAGACGCTGCGCGAGCTCTTCACACGCATGGGCTATGTTGCGGTCGCCAAGCACAAGACGAAAGACATCACCGTCTGGCGCCAGGGTGATATCAACTATGTCCTGAACGCCGAACCCGGCAGTCATGCCGCGCGTTTCGTCGCAAATCATGGTCCCTGCGCCCCATCGATGGCCTGGCGCGTCGTCGACGCCAAGCACGCCTTCGACCAAGCGGTGTCAAAAGGCGCTGTTCCCTATGAAGGGGACGACAAGACGCTCGACGTCCCGGCGATTGTCGGCATTGGCGGCTCGCTGCTCTATTTCGTCGAGACCTATGGGGCAAAGGGATCGGTTTACGATGCCGAGTTCGATTGGCTAGGCGAGCGCAACCCGCGGCCCGACGGGATCGGTTTCTACTATCTCGACCATCTCACCCACAACGTCTTCCGCGGCAATATGGACAAGTGGTGGGATTTTTACCGCAACCTGTTCAATTTCAAGCAGATCCACTTCTTCGATATCGATGGGCGCATCACCGGTCTGGTGAGCCGCGCCATCACCTCGCCCTGCGGGAAAATCCGCATTCCGCTGAATGAATCGAAGGACGACACCAGCCAGATCGAGGAATATCTGAAGAAGTACAAGGGTGAGGGCATCCAGCACATTGCCGTTGGAACGGAGGATATTTACGACGCCACCGACAGGCTGGCCGACAACGGCCTGCGCTTCATGCCGGGTCCGCCGGAGACCTATTACGACATGTCCTATGAACGCGTGAACGGCCATAGTGAACCTGTCGAACGCATGAAGAAACACGGCATCCTCATCGATGGCGAAGGTGTGGTGAATGGCGGCATGACGAAAATCCTGCTGCAGATCTTCTCCAAGACCGTCATCGGCCCGATCTTCTTCGAATTCATCCAACGCAAGGGCGACGAAGGCTTCGGCGAAGGCAATTTCCGGGCGCTTTTCGAGTCGATCGAGGCCGATCAGATCAAGCGTGGTGTCATCGGGACTGCAGCGGAGTAAACTCACTAGCGCCGCGCATCTTTCAGACGCGCGGCGCTGGAGTGTTCGGGGAGGAGTGAGCATGGACCAGACATCGATCCAGACGTCGGATGGTGAAGCCGCGACGGCAAACACGCTGAAATATATGCCGGGGTTCGGCAATGACTTCGAAACCGAGTCGCTCCCCGGCGCCTTGCCGCAAGGCCAGAACAGTCCGCAGAAATGCAATTACGGTCTTTATGCGGAGCAGCTTTCCGGCTCGCCGTTCACCGCGCCGCGCGGGACCAACGAAAGGTCCTGGCTTTACCGCATCCGCCCGAGCGTGCGCCACACCCGCCGCTTCTCCAACGCGTCCTATCCGCTCTGGAAAACGGCGCCATGTCTCGACGAACATTCGCTTCCGCTCGGCCAGCTTCGCTGGGATCCCATCCCCGCGCCCTCGGAGAGACTGACCTTTCTTGAGGGGGTGCGGACCATCACGACGGCAGGCGATGCCACCACCCAGGTGGGGATGTCAGCCCATGCCTATGTCTTCAATGAGGACATGGTCGACGACTACTTCTTCAACGCCGACGGTGAACTGCTGATCGTGCCGCAGCTCGGCGCCATCAGAGTGTTCACCGAAATGGGCATCATGGATGTCGAGCCCCTGGAAATATGCCTCATCCCGCGCGGCATGATGTTCAAGATTCTGAAGGGCGGTGAGCAGACTGTCTGGCGTGGATACATCTGCGAGAACTACGGCGCGAAATTCACACTGCCGGACCGCGGACCGATCGGCGCCAACTGCCTAGCAAATCCGCGCGACTTCAAGACACCCGTCGCCGCTTTCGAGGATAAGGAAACGCCCTGCCGCGTGCATGTGAAATGGTGCGGCAAGTTCTATGTCACCGACATCGGCCACTCGCCACTCGATGTGGTGGCATGGCACGGCAACTACGCCCCGTTCAAATACGACCTGCGGACATTTTCTCCGGTTGGAGCGATCCGCTTCGATCATCCCGATCCGTCGATTTTTTCGGTACTGACCGCGCCGACCGAAGATGCGGGTACGGCGAATGTCGATTTCGTGATCTTTCCGCCGCGCTGGCTGGTCGCTGAGCATACGTTCCGTCCGCCTTGGTACCACCGCAACATCATGAGCGAGTTCATGGGGCTGATCCACGGCCAGTATGACGCCAAGGAAGAGGGCTTCGTGCCGGGCGGCATGAGCCTGCACAACATGATGCTTCCCCACGGGCCGGACGCGCTTGCCTTCGAAAAGGCATCAAATACCGAGCTCAAACCGGTGAAGCTCGATCACACCATGGCCTTCATGTTCGAGACCAGGTACCCGCAGCAACTGACGAAATATGCAGCCGAGCTCGAAACGCTGCAGGATAATTACCTGGAATGCTGGGACGGCCTGGAACGCAAGTTCGACGGAACCCCCGGCATCAAATGATGCATCAAGTGAAGTCATCCTCCGGCACGGGATTTCGGACATGAAGCTTGCGACGTTAAAGGACTCTACGCGGGACGGTCGGCTCGTCGTCGTTTCCCGCGATCTGACCCGCTGTTCCGAGGTCGGTCATATCGCCCGCACCCTGCAGGCGGCACTCGACGATTGGGAGCATGTGGCTCCGAGGCTCGCGCTCATTGCCGAAGGCGTCGAGACCGGCGCCCAGCCGACAATCCGGTTTCACGAACATGACGCTACGTCACCTCTGCCGCGAGCCTATCAATGGGCCGACGGCTCCGCCTACGTCAACCATGTCGAACTGGTGCGCAAGGCACGCGGCGCCGAGATGCCGGCAAGCTTCTGGACCGATCCGCTGATCTATCAGGGCGGTTCGGACGCTTTCCTGGCACCACGCGACCCGATCGTGGCGGCCGACGAGGCTTACGGGATCGATATGGAGGGCGAGGTCGCCGTCATCACCGGCGACGTTGACATGGGTTGCAGCTCGGAAGCGGCGCGCGGCGCCATCCGCCTGCTAATGCTCGTCAACGACGTGTCGCTGCGCGGTCTGATCCCGGGCGAATTGGCGAAGGGATTTGGTTTCTTCCAGTCGAAGCCGGCATCGGCATTTTCTCCGGTCGCGGTGACGCCGGACGAGCTCGGAGACGCCTGGGACGGCGGCAAGCTACATCTTCCGCTGCTGGTGAGCTTGAACGGCAAGCCATTCGGTAAGGCGAACGCCGGCATCGACATGACCTTCGATTTTGGCCAGTTGATCGCCCATGCCGCCAAAACCCGCAATCTCGCGGCCGGTACGATCATCGGCTCGGGAACGGTGTCCAACAAGCTGGACGGCGGCCCGGGCAAACCGATGGAAGAGGGAGGAGACGGCTACTCCTGCATCGCCGAACTCAGGATGATCGAGGCCATCGAGACCGGATCGCCGACGACCCCATTCATGAAATTCGGCGATCAGGTCCGCATCGAGATGAAGGATAAGGCCGGCCATTCGATCTTCGGGGCGATCGAGCAGACGGTCGAAAAACACAGCGGAGCCGGGCCGCAATGAACGAGGTCGTTCTCTACGACTACTGGAGATCATCGGCGAGCTATCGCGTCCGCATCGCGCTCAATCTCTTGGGCGTCGATTATCAGACCGTTTCCATCAACCTGTTGGAAGGCGCGCACAAGACCCCGGAATATCTGGCGGTCAACCCGCAGGGGCTGGTGCCGACATTGGTGATCGACGGGAAAACACTGACGCAGTCGCTGGCGATCGTCGAATACCTCGCCGAGCTTCGGCCGGAATACGGATTGCTGCCATCTGACATTGCCGATCGCCAGAAGGTCCGCGCCCTCGCATATGCGGTCGCCATGGATATCCATCCGATATGCAACTTGCATGTCGTGTCACATCTCATGAGCATGACTGAGAAGGCCGATGCCCGCGAGGAATGGATGAAGCATTTCATCACCGACGGACTGCGCAAACTGGAAGCCATGATCGGCGAAGCCGGCGCGTTCAGCTTTGGAGATGCGCCGACGATGGCGGACCTCTGTCTTGTTCCCCAAGTCTACAATGCCCGCCGCTGGGAAGTGGATCTGACCGCTTTCAAGCGCATCAGCGACATCCATAGCAAATGCGCCGAACTTCCGGCCTTCCAGGCGGCACATCCCGACCGCGTGAGACCGTAGCGGCAGACCAGCCGGGACGAAATCCGAAGACGCACTACCTTTTCTGCGGCTCTCGCACCAGCTGCCGGCACCGTATCGGATCGCGTGGACGGGGACCTCACGATCGCGGCGAGGAGCCGCCGTTTACCTTGTATCATCACTTCTGATTGTGCCGCTTGCCAGAAGATTGGCCCTTGTGCATTGATTATATGCTGTTGGGGTAAGTCTGAAATGTTCTCGTTAAAGCTGTTGATCTTCGCACCCGTGATTGCCACGGGCTTAGGCGCATTTGAAGGCTGACGAGCTCATCGCAAAGCATTCGATGATTGCCCCCGGCAATACATACGTGCGCAAGATATGCTGCGAGTGACGACAGGAGAAATACGTGCTCGAAGGCTGGAGAAGAATGCGGAAATCCCTCTCGTTCATATCGATGCTGCTGGCGTTCGTCGCCATGGCCGGAGAGGGGCATGCAGCAATTTCCTACCAACGTTTGGACGGCGCCCCGGGAGAGCGTGGTCTGGTGATAAAGGGCGTGTTTGAATTCTCCGACGATCCGACGCAGCTTGTCGACGAATACAGGCAGTACCAAGCGGACTACCTCAGCTTTGACTCGCCCGGCGGAAACGTGGTCACCGCGATCAGGTTCGGCCGCGCCATCCGCGCACTGAATGCAAGAACGCTCCAGATCAGAGCCATGGAATGTGCATCGGCTTGCGCCTTCGCCTTCGTCGGTGGCGTCGAAAGGTTCGCCGAGCCGGGCTCCATCGGCGTGCATCGGATTTCCCTATCCGACGATGTCCCCATGGACAACAAATTGGCAGTCTCGACCGTTCAACTAATGACCGGCGAGATCATCGGCTATCTCACCGACATGGGGGTAAGCCCCAATCTGCTGCAGCTCAGCCTGTCGATCGACAGCACCGATATACGGTATCTCACCGCTGCGGAAATGCGAGACTGGAACATCAACACGCCCGAGGATATGCCCTCGGCACAGGAAAGCGCGCCGCCCCCGCCAGGCGCCGCACCGCAGGAGAGCGCAACACCCGCCGACATGCCGTCAGACCCCAGCGCTTCCGAGGAGGTGGCCGCCTCCGAACCCGGCGACCTGACCACGGAGGCGGTTGATTTCGTCAACCGATACAATGACGAATGGTCGAAAGACAGTGCCTCGGCGTTGGCCTTTATGACGGGCGTCTATGCCGACGAGGTCTCCTTCTTCGGAAACTCGGTCGACAAAGACGCCGTCCTGAAGGAAAAGGCAACCTTCGCCCAACGCTGGCCGGAGCGCATCTACAGCGTCAAGCCGGGCTCCGTGACTGCCAGCTGTGCCGGAAAATGCGAAATGTCGGGAATTGTCGAGTGGTTTGCCGGAAACAGGGACACGGGTAAGACGTCCGCCGGGATGGCGGAATTCTCTTTCGTGTGGAACACGGCCTCTCTGCAGATCGAGTCCGAGACCGGAAAGGTGCTCGCCACGGACAAGGGGGCCAAGGCACCGGATCGGTTGATCCATCAGTGGACAGGACTGGACGACATCTGCCGCACGAGTGTCGATCGCGAGGGGCCCGAGACGCTACGAGCATGCAAACGGCGCGACGAACTCGGCCCGCTGCTCAATCGCGCCGACTGGTGTTATGGCCATAAGGACGAAGCCGGAATAAACTGGGAGTGGCACAAATGCGATGCCAACTCCCGCCGATATACGAGTAAGTAGCACACAGGCCCAAAGGCGAGCGACCGTTGGTTTGCCCGGCGGAAGAAATGTTGGGAAACTCAGATTCCTGAGTGAGGCCGAGCATGTCGGAAAACGAACATTCCCGATCGAACACTGTCCTGCCGGGTTCTGACGAACCCGACAAGCCGGCCGAGCGCTACCAACTCGGCCTTTGCCTTTCGGGCGGCGGCTATCGGGCCATGCTTTTCCATGCGGGATCGCTTGCCAGGCTCAACGAGGCCGGTCTTCTGGCGAAACTCGATATGATCTCGTCGGTCTCGGGCGGATCGATCGCATCCGGCCTGCTGGCCTATCTGTGGCCACGGCTGGTCTTCGAGAACGAGGTCGCCGTCAACTTCAAGACCGAATACCTCGATCGCATTCTGGCCTTCAGTCAGCTATTCGCGGATGGGCCGAGCTTCCTGAAGGGCGTGTTCAACCCCTTCTCGAGCGCGGCGGAGGAAGCCGCGAAACTCTACGAGCGGCATCTCTTCGACGGAAAATCACCAAGCCTGAGCGATCTTCCGAGATCGCCCTGGTTCGTATTTTGCTCCAGCAATCTCAGCACCGGTTCGCTCTTCCGGATGTCGAACCGCTATCTCGCGGACTACAGGATCGGGGTGTCGTTTCATCCCGCGCTTTCGCTTGCGACCGCGGTTGCCGCTTCGGCGGCATTCCCGCCGGTGCTGTCGCCGCTGCGATTGGACCTGTCGCAGTTTTCCTGGAAGAGGGAAAAGCTCGACGACAGCGTTGGCGAACCGGTTGCTCCGGGCAGGGCGATATTGAGCGACGGCGGCGTCTATGACAATCACGGCATCGAGCCGGCGCTGAAACGCTGCGATTGCCTGCTCGTCAGCGATGCCGGAGCGCCCTGGCGCTCCTCGACCCACGGATACTGGAACTATCTCTCCCAGCTCAAGCGCGTTCTCGATACCACCGACAATCAGGTGCGGTCGTTGCGGCGCCGAGACCTGATCGGCGGCTTCAAGGCTGCAAAACAGGCCGATCAGCTTGGCCTCGACGATCTCGCGAAATCGGCTCTGCGCGCAAGAACACGCGGCGTCTATTGGTCGATCGACAGCAAGGGCGTCGAGCTCAAGCCCTACGCGTCCTACACGCTGACGCCGTCATCGGTCGTTCCCTCGGAGGTCGGCACCTATCTCCATTTTCTGGGCGCGAAAGAGACGGAGCATTTAACGAACTGGGGGCACTACGTCTGCGACGCGATGCTCAACCGGTTCTATCAATCGCCGCTGGCGCCATCGTCCGGCCCGCCGTTTATTGCCGGAACCGTGAAGCCGTCTTGGGCGGCGAGGTTGAGCAAGCGCCTGTTCGACTTTCTTCCCTTTTAAACGAAGGCCGGGGGCCGGCTAAAGCGAGGCCAGCGGGATCCGGCGAGATTGCCCCAGCAGTCGAAAATCCTACATTAAGCCTGAGGAAGAACGAACGTATCGACCGGTACGATGATCGGCTGTTGCTGGCTCCCTTCGGCCGCGAAGCTGAAGGGGCCTCAAAGTTCCAACTTCAATATTTGTTTATGAAAGTATGAGAGGCCCGGTTGCCCGGACCTCCCACGATCTTTTTCAGAAGCGAAGAGTAGGCAAGCCTACTCAGCTGCACCCGCTCGTAGCACCACACGTGTCGCACTTCTCGCAAGTGCCATTCCGCACCATCGTGAAGTTCTGGCACTCCGAGCACATGTTGCCGGTATAGCCCTGCATGATCGAGCGTTGGCGGCGTTCGGCTTCCCGCTTCTTGGCCTCGGATTTCGCCGTTGCCGCATCGGCTGCCGCCTTGTCGGAGAAGAGGGCCGTTGCGTCGCTGGTGAGTTCCTCGGTTACCTCTTCGGCGATCTCCTCGGCCAGTTCCTTGGCGCGCTCCTCGTAGTCGCGCTTGAAGGCGACGATTTCGGAGGTGGAGACGGCAATCGTCGGCTCCAGCTTGCGGGCAGCGGCGCCGGCAAAGGCGGTCACGGTGCCGGTGGACGTGGCGCGGGCAGGGGCGGCGGTCGCCGCACCCTTGGGTTCGCCTGCCTGGCGTTCGCCGCCGGTGCCGGACACCAGCGTCGGTTTGTAGCCGCGGGTCCAGCCGGTGGAGAGCAGGTTGGTCTTGCCTTCCTGGATGCCCTTGCCAAGTGCCGTATTCGAGAAGTCCGACGTATCGACATGCGCGAGGTCATGGCGGCCGAGATAGGAAACGGCAAGCTCGCGGAAGACATAGTCGAGGATCGAGGTGGCGTTCTTGATCGCGTCATTGCCGATGACCATGCCGGCCGGCTCGAACTTGGTGAAGGTGAAGGCCTCGACATATTCCTCGAGCGGCACGCCATATTGCAGGCCGAGCGAGATGGCGATGGCGAAATTGTTCATCATCGCACGGAAGGCAGCGCCTTCCTTGTGCATGTCGATGAAGATCTCGCCGATGCGGCCGTCGCCGAATTCGCCGGTGCGCAGATAGACCTTGTGTCCGCCGACGGCGGCCTTCTGGGTATAGCCCTGGCGGCGGTTCGGCAGCTTCTCGCGTTCGCGCGAAACTCGTTCGATCACCCGCTCGATGATCTTCTCGGTGACGGTGACGGCCTGGGCGGCGAGGGGTGCCTGCAGCAGTTCCTCCAGCGCATCCTCGTCGTCTTCGTCCTCGATCAGCGAGGAATTAAGCGGCTGCGACAGCTTCGAGCCGTCGCGATAGAGCGCGTTGGCCTTGAGGCCAAGCTTCCAGGAGAGCATGTAGGCGTTCTTGCAATCCTCGACGGTCGCCTCGTTCGGCATGTTGATCGTCTTGGAAATCGCGCCCGAGATGAACGGCTGGGCCGCCGCCATCATGCGGATGTGGCTTTCCACCGAGAGGTAGCGCTTGCCGATCTTGCCGCAGGGATTGGCGCAATCGAAGACCGGCAGGTGTTCATTCTTGAGGAAGGGCGCGCCTTCCAGCGTCATCGCACCGCAGACATGGATGTTGGCGGCTTCGATGTCCTTCTTCGAGAAGCCGATATGGTCGAGCAGGCTGAAGCTCATGTCGGCGAGCTGTTCGTCGGAAACCTTCAGCGTCTCCTTCAGGAAGTCGGCGCCGAGCGTCCACTGATTGAAGACGAACTTGATGTCGAAGGCGCTCTTCAGCGCGGCGTTGACGGCTTCCACCTTCTCGTCGGTAAAGCCCTTGGCTTTCAGCGTCGACGGATTGACAGCCGGCGCCTGGTTCAGGTTGCCGTGGCCGACGGCATAGGCCTCGATCTCGGCGATCTGGCTTTCCGAATAGCCGAGCGTGCGCAGCGCGTCGGGCACGGCGCGGTTGATGATCTTGAAGTAGCCGCCGCCGGCGAGCTTCTTGAACTTGACGAGAGCGAAGTCGGGCTCGATGCCTGTCGTGTCGCAATCCATGACGAGACCGATCGTGCCGGTGGGCGCGATCACCGAGACCTGGGCATTGCGGTAGCCATGCTGTTCACCGAGCTCGAGCGCTTTGTCCCAGGCCGATTTGGCGTGAGCGACGAGATCCTGGTCCGGGTTTTCCGAATGGATCAGCGCGACCGGGTTGATCGACAGCGCTTCATAGCCGGAGCTCTCGCCATGCGCCGCACGGCGATGGTTGCGAATGACCTTGAGCATGCTCGCGCGGTTCGGCGCGAAGTTCGGGAACGGCCCGAGCTCGGCGGCCATTTCGGCCGAGGTCGCATAGCAGATGCCAGTCATGATCGCGGTGAGCGACCCTGCGATAGCGCGGGCCTCAGTGGAGTCGTAGGGAATGCCCGACGACATCAGCAGGCCGCCGATATTGGCGTAGCCGAGGCCGAGCGTGCGGTATTCGTAGGAGAGTTCGGCAATGCGCTTCGACGGGAACTGCGCCATCATCACCGAGACTTCGAGCACGACGGTCCACAGGCGAACCGCATGTTCGTAATCGGCGATGTTGATGCGCTTGGTGGCCTTGTCCTTGAACTGCAGCAGGTTCAGCGAGGCAAGGTTGCAGGCGGTGTCGTCGAGGAACATGTATTCCGAGCACGGGTTCGAGCCGCGGATCGGGCCGCCGGCCGGCGAAGTGTGCCAGTCGTTCATCGTCGTGTTGAAGTGGATGCCGGGATCGGCCGAAGCCCATGCAGCATAGGAAATCGTTTCCCAGAGATCGCGGGCCTTGAGCGTCTTCATCACTCGGCCGTCCTTGCGGGCGGTCAGGTTCCATTCGCCATCATTCTCGACGGCGCGCAGGAAATCGTCCTTGATCGAGACGGAGTTGTTGGAGTTCTGGCCGGATACCGTCAGGTAGGCTTCCGAATCCCAATCCGTGTCGTAGGTCTTGAATTGGAGATCCTTGTAGCCCTGGCGGGCGAACTGGATGACGCGCTGGACATAGTTCTCCGGAACCTGGTCCTTTTTGGCGGCGCGAATTTCGCGCTTCAGGGCAGGGTTCTTGGTGGGGTCGTAGCAATCGCCGTTGTCGCCGCCTTCGCAATTGAAGCAGGCCTTCATGATCGCCTTCAGATGCTTGGCGACAACCTTCGAGCCGGTCACGAGAGCCGCAACCTTCTGCTCTTCCTTGACCTTCCAGTTGATGTATTCCTCGATATCGGGATGGTCGATGTCGACGACCACCATCTTGGCGGCGCGGCGCGTCGTGCCGCCCGATTTGATGGCGCCGGCGGCGCGGTCGCCGATCTTCAGGAAGCTCATCAGCCCGGAGGAACGGCCGCCGCCGGAGAGCTTTTCGCCTTCGCCGCGCAGCATCGAGAAGTTGGAGCCGGTGCCGGAGCCGTATTTGAACAGGCGCGCCTCACGCACCCAGAGGTCCATGATGCCGCCTTCGTTGACGAGATCGTCCTCGACCGACTGGATGAAGCAGGCATGCGGCTGCGGGTGTTCGTAAGCCGACTTGGACTTGGTCAGCTTGCCGGTGAAGGGATCGACGTAGAAATGGCCCTGGCCGGGACCGTCTATGCCATAGGCCCAGTGCAGGCCGGTGTTGAACCACTGCGGCGAGTTCGGGGCGACGCGCTGGGTGGCGAGCATATAGGCAAGCTCGTCCTTGAAGGCCGAGGCATCTTCCTCGGAGGAGAAATAGCCGCCCTTCCAGCCCCAATAGGTCCAGGTGCCGGCAAGACGATCGAAGACCTGGCGCGCATCGATTTCGGAGCCGGTCTGCTCGTCCTTCGGCAGGGTCTTCAGCGCAGCATCGTCGGGAACGGAGCGCCACAGGAAGGAAGGAACATCGTTTTCCTCGACCTTCTTCAGCCGGGTGGGAACGCCGGCCTTGCGGAAATACTTCTGCGCCAGAACGTCGGTCGCGACCTGGGAGAACTGCGCGGGAACGTCGATATTCTCGAGGCGGAACACGATCGAACCGTCGGGGTTCTTGATCTCGCTCGTCGCCTTGCGGAATTCGATATCCGCATAGGCGCCTTGGCCGGCCTTCGTAAAACGACGTTCGATGCGCATTGTCTTGACCTCGTGTTGGCGCCTGGTCCCCGCGACCTCGGCGCAAAATTCCTATCCGGCGGCACTTTGTCGTCGCGCAGCCAGTCTCGTTTCCGTATTGTGACAGGGGTGTCATCCGGAGATGATCTTCCTGTATCTTGTGGTGATGGTGGCTGCAAACACTAAATATAGTATTAACAGCTTATTATCGCCAGCCCCGATGTCACTTTTTTTGGAGGCTGAAAACCGCGCAAAAATCCTGTCGGGCCTGAACCGTTTTCGGTCCATCGCCCTGATTCCGCGTCCTAATTTTCAAAAGGGAACCGGGCTCGTTACCTCCGGTCCTGTCGCCGCCGCAACATCAGGATCAGTAAAGTTTGAAACAGCTGATTCCGTCAAGGGCTGGCTTTTAATTGATTGCTAACCACAACATGTTGTGGATGCGCCTGTGGAGATTGGGGAAAGCCGGGGAGCGCTGATATTACAATGGCTTGCAGGAGTTGCCGGCTAAGGAAAACCTCGGAATGGCAAAAAACCATCCTCCGGCAAATCTTGTGATGGCATTTCCGGCCCAAATGCGCATGGCGATTCGCCGGTGCAATCAGCGCTTTAAAGCGCATCGATGGCGATGGTGACGATGGCGACGCCAATCGGCCTGTTCTCTTCGTCCATCACGACGAAGCTCGCCTGCGTTTCCAGATTCTGGGTGGATTCGTTGCGTTCGGCCCGGTCGATGAAGATCTCCCGGGAGCTGTTGGCGAAGGTTCTGAGATATTTCTCCTCGTCGCCCTGCCAGTAGTCGGCGGTGATGGTGCTCTGCCCGACATTCAGCCCATGCGAGTCGGTGACGAAAAATTCGAGGATCACCCCTTGCGAGGCGTCTTGCCTGGCTTTCAGGTAGTGAGAAACGGATTTGTCGAGCAGCAGCTTGACCATATGCAGGTGGTGCTGATCGACCTCCGACCGGTAGGTCTCGTCGAGCACCCGCATATCCATTTCGCTGACATCGCCGAATGTCGCGTTCTGCTCGACAATGGCATTCAGCACCAATGGTGTCTCCACTATTGGCCGGATCCGCTTCTCGACGTAGTCGCGCACGAGGGGAACGTAGGCAGGTTCAGCCCGAACAGGCGCCAGCGGAAGCAGAAAGGCCGCCAGCCCGACGGTCACAACCGCTCTTATATGCCCCCACCGCGCCATCTTGTTTCCTTGTACCGTATCGACCGTTGCACGCTTTAAGCGCAATTGACACGATTCGCACGCCTACAGCACCGCGCGTCATTTCGAGAGCCGCAAAGGACGCTGTAATATTTTGAATTGCTGCATAATTTCATCCTTGAATCGATTCCGATTGAAGGAATTAGACAGCAGTCTATGAGCAAAAGATAAAATAGATGTGCAGATCCCGATAGCGGATTCAGAAAACCTCGCCGACAAAATCTGGAACAATTTCAAGTGGTAAATACGAGGGTCGCGCGCTTTGATCGGTGGCGATCACCCCGCGCTCTTGGCGATCGGTTCCTGATAGGTGAAGCCCATGTCCCAGGGGAAGTAGATCCAGGTATCCTGGCTCACCTCGGTGATGAAAGTGTCGACGGTCGGCACGCCCTTCGGCTTGGCGTAGACGCAGGCGAAATGTGCCCTCGGCAGCATGGTGCGCACCTGTGCGGCGGTCTTGCCGGTATCGGTCAGATCGTCGACGACCAGCACGGTTTCGCCGCCATTCTCCATAAGTTCGGGCGCTATTCCCTTGAGCAGCACCATGTCGCCCTGGTTCACATAGTCATGATAGGAAGCGACGCAGACGGTCTCGATCAGCCGGATGTTCAGCTCGCGCGAGATGATCGCGGCCGGAACGAGGCCGCCGCGGGTGATGCAGACGATCGCCTTGAACGTCTGATTCAAGCCGGCAAGCCGCCAGGCAAGGGCACGCGCATCGCGGTGGAACTGATCCCAGGAAACGGGAAAGGCTTTATCGGGAAGGGACATCGGGCTGCTCCGCGGCATGAAAAAAACGACACGCCGTTTGCCGGCGACCGGACGGGCTTGAAGCGGCGATTGGCAAAACGCAAATCGCGCAGCCGGAACTGCGCGAGATGGGGCCGAGGCTCGAAGCTGTCATCGGTCGCCGCAATTAGCGGGATTTGCCGGCAAAAGGCAAGAGCAGCCAATCAACGCGATAACAGGGTCAGCGCCGTCATCGATTGCAGCAGGGTCTTCGTCGTACCGCCGAAGATCATCTGCCAGAGCCAGGAATGCGTATAGGCGCCCATGACGAGAAGATCGATGCTGCTGTCCGAAAGCCGGTTCTCGATGACATGCGATGCGCTCTTATCCACACTCTGGGCCGTCGAAAGCGTCGTCTTCACGCCATGACGTGCAAGCGTCGCGGCGATGTCGGCGCCGGCGGTCAGCGGCGATTGCAGCGCCGTGTCGGCCGGATCGACCGAAAAGATCTCCACCTCGTCGGCGGCTTTGAGGATCGGCAGCGCGTCGAAGGTCGCGCGCGCCGCCTCTTTCGATCCGTTCCAGGCGATCAGCACGCGCTTGATCGGCTTCGGCTGGCGGATGATATAGGGGATCATCAGCACCGGCCGCCCGGTTTCGAAAAGGAAACTGTCGACGTCGACGTGGCTGTCGGAAGGTTTGGCCGGGTCGGCCTGCGAGGCGATCAGGAGGTCGGCGCTGCGCGCACTTTCGATCAGCGGGGCGGAGCCGTATCCGGTTGATGTGGCAAAGCTGCGCCATTCGAAGGAGGCGCCAGCCGCCTCCGCTTTCGCCCTGAAGATACGCTCCACGGCAATCGTTTCGCTATGCGCCATATCCTGCAGCGCCTGCACGGCAACGGGATCGGGGATTTCCATCGGCGCGACCAACGGCACGGCGGAAATGATTTCGGCATGCAAGCCGATCACATGGGCGCCGCTTTCAGCGGCGATGGCAAAGGCGAAATCGGCAACCGCAGAACTATTGTCGGATGTATCGAGAATGGCGAGAATGGTTTTGTAAGACATATCAATTCTCCTTGCGCTGAAATGGCTTGCGCGAGGGAAGGAATGCGCCGGACCGTTCGCCTGTTCCTTGATCGGGATCAAGGATGGCCTTGAGTTCCGGCGTTGCCCTCAAGCCTCGGCGGAATGGTTTTCGGCGATGTCCTTCCTTTGGCGGATGGCGTCGATCATCGCGCGCACCTCGGCGCCGGCTGCATCGATTGCCGCCTGCGAGCGGCCGCGCACGACGATCTCGGTCGAAAATTTCTGGCCGATATAGCGCGGGTAGGAACCGATGCTGGTGTCCGGATGTGCTTTCTGGATCGCGGTCAAGGGCGTGCCGATCTCACCTTCGCCGTAAGGGCAGGCGATGGCAAGCGAGAGCACCGGCGTGCCGGTTCGAAGCATCGGCAGCACATTGTCGACCATCGCCTGAAACACCTGCGGCACGCCGGCCATGACATGGACATTGCCGATGATGAAGCCAGGCGCGGTCGAGACCGGGTTGGCGATATGCGCAGCCCCGCGCGGCATGCGCGCCATGCGCTGGCGCGCCTCGGTGAATTCCATCTCGCGGCGCCGGTACATCTCGGCAAGCAGCGTCATCGCCGCTTCGTCGTATTCGCACGGCACGCCGAAAGCCTTGGAGATGGCATCGGCGGTGATGTCGTCATGCGTCGGCCCGATGCCGCCCGAGGTGAAGACGTAATCATACTTGCCGCGAAGCGCGTTCAGTGCCTCGACGATCGCGTCCTCGTCGTCGGCGACGATGCGTACTTCCTTGAGATCAATGCCGGAAAGCGTGAGCAAATCGGCGAGGTGGCCGATATTTTTATCCTTGGTGCGGCCGGAGAGAAGTTCGTCGCCGATGGCGAGCATGGCGGCGGTGACGACGATGTCTTGGCTCATGGGATGTTCCGTGATGTGGGGCTGGTGAATAGGTAGCGCCGTTCGCTCGCTTTGCAAACACCAGAGCATGATGCCGAAAAGTGCAGGCGGTTTTCGGACGACATCATGCGCTAACTCTTTAACTCGGGCGATGCGTCATTTTTGCCGAAATGAAAACCGCAAGCGAATTTTCGTCTCCGGGTGGTGAACACTGAGTTCTTGAGGGCAGGGCTGTGTTCGCCCAGGCGCGCTGATAGAAATCGCGTCGGGCACGAAATTCAACCCGATGTTTCAAGGAAGATAGAAGATGGCGAAGGTTCTCGTCCTTTATTATTCGGCTTACGGCCATATCGAAACCATGGCCTATGCGGTCGCCGAAGGCGCGAAGTCGGCCGGTGCCGAGGTAACCGTCAAGCGCGTTCCGGAATTGGTTCCGGAAGACGTCGCCAAGGCTTCCTATTACAAGGTCGACCAGGCGGCTCCGATTGCCACCGTCGACGAACTGGCGGACTATGACGCGATCATCGTCGGCGCCGGCACCCGCTTCGGCACGGTCGCCTCGCAGATGCGCAATTTCTGGGATCAGACGGGCGGCCTCTGGTTCGCCGGTAAACTCGTCGGCAAGCTCGGTTCGGTCTTCACCTCTTCGGCCACCCAGCACGGCGGCCAGGAATCGACCATCCTCGGCTTCATCCCGACCTTCCTGCACCAGGGCATGGTCGTTGCCGGCCTGCCTTATGCCTTCCAGGGCCAGATGGGCACCGAGGAAGTTAAGGGCGGCTCGCCCTACGGCGCCTCCACCATCACCAACGGCGACGGCTCGCGCCAGCCTTCCGAGATCGAGCTGGAAGGCGCGAAATACCAGGGCGCCCAAGTTGCCAAGCTTGCTGCCAAGCTCGCCTGATCTTTGACGCCGAAATAATGAAGGCGCGGCGGGCATGGGGCTCGCCGCGCCCTTTCTGTTTTTTCCCACCAGAGACTGGCAGCCTTCATCGGCGAGGGCTTTCGGGAGGGAAATGCCTCGTCGATCATTCGTCGGTGCTGCCGGCAAAACAGGCATGATTTTTACGCCTCGCGGCTCTTCCCATCGCCCATGACGCAAGATATTGAAAATGCCGCAAGCGGGCGTGGCGAAACTGGTAGACGCAAGGGACTTAAAATCCCTCGGCCTTGGCTGTACGGGTTCGACCCCCGTCGCCCGCACCACCTTCATAATCCTGTTTGAATATGCCTGTATTGAATCTGCTTGTATATTGTGCATAAAAGCAAGTTATCGCTTGACAAAGGAATTTCCGGCGTAACGATTGCGCCGCGACAGTTGAGTAAGGGTTGTCTTGTGGGAGTAAGACGATGGTTTACGATTGGAGTGGGACTAAGGTTCGGCGCATCCGCATCTTCAAGACCAGTGTCGCACTTGTTCTGGGGACTGCGATAGCCGCTATACCGCTGTTCTTCTGGGCAATGCATTTGCGCGGTTTCTAGAGCGTCCTTAGCGCGTCCGAGAAGACGCGCTAAGGACGCTCTATTACTTTCGATCTGGACAGATGCCGAATTCGATTTTCGGGACTATGTGCGGTCTGTTCTGATCGTGATCATCGCTCTGTGAGCGGAAGCGCGTTTGGCGCTTTGGTCTCGCGCCACCTGTTGATCAGCCAGCCAGCCAGCAGCCCGAGGGCTGCGCCCGCCGCCTTGATGCCGGCATCGTGCAGGCGCGGATGGCGTGTTGGTGTGAGATACTGCAGATATTCGATGGCGACTGCACCGGCAATCAGCAGCACCGCCACCATCTTCCACTGTTTCGGATAGGCGAGCGCGAAGGCGAGGCCGGCGAGAACAAAGGCGCCCCCGCGGTCGGTATCGACCGTCGTGACCGTTTCCGGCCTCAGCCCGATCGGCGAAACCGTGACGAAGAGGATGAGGGCGAGCAGCAGCCAGGCGAGCGGCCTTGCAAATTTGAAGATCATCATGGCTTCATATTAGTGGCTTGGCTTTTCATTGACAGTTAAAATCAGTTCATCTGCCGCCGATTTCGCGATTGGCTTAAGAAAGGCTTTCCCGGGAGAGAACCGGAAATGGCCGAAACGGGCTTTCTTTTGCCGGTCCGGCTATGCCATAGCGGCAGCGGCTACTCATGAGAATGGACCACGCCCGTGACGAGACTTGATGTCGAAAGCGCCGAAGAGGCAATGCGCAGCCTGTTTCCGGCAACGCCGCTGCAGCTCAACGATCATCTGTCGGCCCGCTACGGAGCCGATATTTGGTTGAAGCGCGAGGATCTGTCGCCGGTGCGCTCCTACAAGATCCGCGGCGCATTCAATTTCTTCCGCAAGGCGATCGGGCAGGGTGCTGCCGGCAAGACTTTCGTCTGCGCCTCGGCCGGCAACCACGCCCAGGGCTTTGCCTTTGTCTGCCGCCATTTCGGCGTGCCGGGCGTCGTCTTCATGCCGGTGACGACACCGCAGCAGAAGATCGACAAGACCCGCATGTTCGGCGCCGAATTCATCACCATCCGGCTGTTTGGCGACTTCTTCGACCAATGCTACCAGGCCGCCCGCGAACATGTTGAAGCGGTCGGCGGTGTCATGGTGCCGCCCTTCGACCATGCCGACATCATCGAAGGCCAGGCAACCGTCGCCGCCGAAATCATGCAGCAGTTGCCGGAAGGAACCGTGCCCGACATGGTCGTCCTGCCGGTTGGCGGCGGCGGACTGGCTGCCGGCATCACCGGCTATCTCGACGGCACCGTGCCGAAATCCGCTTTCGTCTTCACCGAACCCGCCGGCGCGCCGAGTCTTAAGCGCAGCATCGAGGCAGGCAAGGTGACGACGCTTGCCAAGGTCGACAATTTCGTCGATGGCGCTGCTGTCGCCCGCATCGGCGACCTGAATTTCGCCGCTCTTCGCGATTTCCCGGCAAGCCAAGTGCAACTGATGCCGGAGAATGCCATCTGCGTCACCATTCAGGAAATGCTGAATGTTGAAGGCGTCGTGCTGGAGCCGGCCGGCGCCCTGTCTCTGACGGCGATCGCCGCGATGGACGGCGAAGCGATCCGTGGCAAGACCATCGTTGCGGTCGTCTCCGGCGGCAATTTCGATTTCGAGCGTCTGCCTGACGTAAA
Organism: Rhizobium sp. WYCCWR 11128; assembly: GCF_013416305.1. Lineage (NCBI taxonomy): Bacteria > Pseudomonadati > Pseudomonadota > Alphaproteobacteria > Hyphomicrobiales > Rhizobiaceae > Rhizobium > Rhizobium sp. WYCCWR 11128. The sequence continues at coordinate 1,516,400 of NZ_JACCEZ010000001.1, read as the reverse complement.
GGAAAGAGCCATGCGTTACGCAGGGCTGAAGAAATACTTCATCCTGCGGCTCGCCCAGCGCCCCGGTGCGCTCCGGGATTTCCTCAATCTGCTCGGCCCTGACGACGATATCGCCCGCTTCGAATATTTGAAGAAATCGGCGCGCAACTTCGGCTCGATCCTGATTGGCATCGAAACCAAGGCACCGGAGAATTTCGCTCGGCTGATCGGAAATTTCGAAGCAGCCGGCATGGGTTACGAGGATATCACCGAAAACGAGATCCTCGCCAATCTGATCATTTGACTTGGCGACAGCGATACGGTCGTGCTAAAGGCGGAGCATGGCTTCGTTCATTTCAAATATCTTTTCGATGTTCTCCGGCGGCGGCAAACCGGCTTCGGAGGCGGCAGGTCCTTCCGGCGAGCCGCAGCTTTACGGCGATTGCACAATTTATGCCGAGCCGCGCAAGGAAGGCGGCCAGTATCGCCTTGCCGGCCGCATCGAAAAGAAGGTTGGCGACGAGGTACTGGTGCGCAATTTCATCCGCGCCGATCTGTTTTCCTCCTCCGATGACGCGCTCGAATGCACAGTGCGCAAGGCGCAGCAGATTATCGATCAGCATGGTTCATCGCTCTTTGGCGACGGCGAGAAGCTTCGTCAGGTCTGAATCGGGATCCGGGCATAGGTCCTAGATACCGGCTGCAACTATTCCTGTATGTGACCCGGCTGCGCTCCAGCGAGCGCGTTCTCACTCACGCAATCTTAAAGGATTGCGGTGAAAGGTATCGCCTGCAGGATTTGCAGGACACCCCCGTGTTTGACTGTTTCGGACGATTGACCAAAGGATTCGCTGTCGCGATCACCGCGCCAGCAGGAGGCCGAACGTCCGGAGCCGAGGTCTCATGATGGAGACACTCAACCTCCTTCTCTTCGTCGTCGAAGCCATCGCCTATTTCGTGCTGATGGTAACCCTTCTGCATTTCCGTCATCGGCTCGGTCTCGGGGTTTTCCTGACGGCGCTCGGCGTCATGCATTTCATGGAGACCTATCTGGCGGCGGTCTTCTATGTCTCGCTGCCGTTCGGGGATGTGTCGCCGGGCTCATCCGTCTTCTTCTCCGGCAAGCTGATGATGATCCTGATGCTTTACCTGCAGGAGGATGCTGCGACGGTGCGCCAGCCGATCTACGGCCTCTTCCTCGGCAACCTGCTCACCGTCGGTATTGCCTGGGTGCTGCAACTGCACCAGCCGCTGCAGATATCAACCAACCACACGCCCGACGTCGACTTCCTCAAGGAGATGGGCTGGCTGATGGTCTGGGGCACGGCGCTGCTCTATGTCGATTCGCTCGGCATCATCCTGCTTTACGAAAAACTCGGCGATTTCTTCCGCCGCCGCGTCGTCCTGCGTTTCCTGATTTCGGGCTTCGTGCTGCTGACCTTCGACCAGATCGGTTTCTTCGCCGCACTGCATTACTTCCTGGATGTGCCGATCGCCGCATTCTGGGGCGGATGGAAGGCGAAAATGCTTGCCGTCTGCCTCTACGCGGCGATGTTCGCATTCTATGAATATCGTATTCGCCGTATCGGCGCAGCCGGGGCCGCACGTTCGATCAGCGACGTATTCGGTGACCTGACGTTCCGCGAGCGCTACAACGATCTGCTGGAGCGCACCGGCCGCGACATGCTGACCGGTGTCTACGATCGGACGCGCATGGAAATGGAAGCGCCGCTGATGCTGCTCGAGGCACTGAAGCAGGGGTCATTCGCCACCGTCCTCATTATCGACGCCGATCACTTCAAGGATGTCAATGACGGCTACGGTCATCTCCAGGGCGACGAGGTGCTGAAGGCGATCGCCGCCCGATTGGGCACGACGTTGCGCTCGAGTGATCGCGTCTTCCGCTTCGGCGGCGAGGAATTCGTTGCCGTCTGTCCGGGCACCGACCACGAGGAAGGTCTGCTGCTTGCCGAGCGCCTGCGTTGGACGATCGCGACCAGCGTCAAGACGCCGGATGACAGGCCGGTCACGGTCAGTATCGGCGTTGCGACTGCCGATGAGGACGGCGTCGATTTCACCGCCGTGCTGACGGCTGCCGACGGCAGGCTCTACGCAGCCAAGAAGAGCGGCCGCAACTGCGTCGTCGGCCGCTCCGGCGTGGTGAAACTCAGCTGAAACTCATTCAGGCAGCGCGGAAGATCTTGGCGCCGGATGGCGCGCTCGTCATGCCGCCGTCGACGGTGATCTCGATGCCGGTGACATTGGCCGAATCATCCGAGGCCAGATAGAGCGCCGCCTTGGCGATTTCGTCGGCTTCGCTCATGCGGCCGAGCGGGCTCATGCCGCCGATGCGGGCCTCGAGCGCCGACATGGCATCTTCCGTCTGGGCCATCGGTGACCAGATCGGCGTTTTCGTGCCGCCGGGCGTTACCTGATTGACGCGAATGCCGCGCGGCGCGAGCTCGGATGCCATATTGCGCGTCATTGCCCGGACTGCCGCCTTGGTCGCCGCATAGGCCGACCAGCCGGGAGCGCCGAGCACCGCATGCACCGAACCGTTGAGGATCACCGAAGCGCCGTCATTGAGATGCGGCAGGGCTGATTGCACCGTGAAGAAAACCGCCGTGAGATTGGTGCTGATGATCTGGTTGAACTGCTCTGGCGATGTCTCGCCGAGCGGCGTCGCGCCGCCGATGCCGGCATTGGCGAAGACGATGTCGAACTTGCCGACCTTTGCGGCGGCTTCCGCAAACGCCTTCTCGGTGGCGGCGGCATCGGTGACGTCGACCTTCAGCGCCAGCACGCCTGACCCAAGCGCCTTTTCGGCAGCCGCGAGCGTTTCCGGGTTGCGGCCGGTGATCACCACCTTGGCACCCTCATCGATGAAGACCCTTGCGGTCGCAAGACCGATGCCGCTGTTTCCGCCGGTAATCAGGGCGACCTTGTTTTTTAGACGCATGATTCATGCTCCTCTTGGAATTGGCAACGATCTGGATTATGATCGTTATCTATAAGGATTATGATGATAATCCACATGAGTCAAGAGGAGCATGATGCCGAAAAGTGTAGGCGGCTTTCGGCCGACATCATGCTCATTCGATTGGTGCCGGGGAGATGTCCGATGGGGCGTTCGCAGTTGGAGAAACAGAAGACGCACGAGAAGATTGTCGAGATCGCGTCGAAGCGGCTCCGCGAGGAGGGGCTCGAAGGTATTGGCGTCGCCGATCTGATGAAGGAGGCCGGACTGACCGTCGGCGGCTTCTATAAGCATTTCGCCTCCCGTGACGATCTGGTTGCCGAGGCGATGCAGTCCGCTTTCGATTCATGGGGACGCAAGCTGGAGGCCGAGGGGGTGAACCCGGCGGAGATGACGGCTGCCGATGTCGCCGATCGCTATGTGAGCGCGTATCATCGCGACAATCCCGGTGAGGGCTGCCCTTTTGCCGCGCTGACATCCGATATATCCCGTAGCGGCGAGACGGCGCGGGGGATCGCCACGGACGGGCTCAGGCGCAATTTCGCGTCACTGGCGAGCAAGGCTGCGGGAACGGACGATAGCGAACGGCGCCGCAAGGCGATCATGGCCTTCGCGATGATGGCCGGCGGCGTCGGCCTTGCCAGGATTTCGTCCGATGAAGAACTCTCGGCCGAAATCCTGGCGACGGTCCGGGATTTTGTCGCCGATATCGACAAATGAAAAACGGCCGGCAAAGGCCGGCCGTTCCGTGAAGCATTTGGGAGCCAATCAGGCCGCCAGTGCGATTTCCTGGACGCGCGACTTGGCGGCGTCGATCGCCTTTTCGGCAGCTTCCGGACCGAAGGCCAAGCCTTCGACATAGATGGTCTCGATATCGCTGATGCCGAGGAAGCCGAGAACCGACTTCAGGTACGGCACGGCATGGTTCAAGCCGACGGCCGGGCCCTGTGAATAGACACCGCCCGAAGCGAGCACCACGTAAACCTTCTTGCCGGTTGCGAGGCCAACCGGACCGCTTTCCGTGTACTTGAAGGTCAGGCCGGCACGGGCAACGTTGTCGATCCAGGTCTTCAGCGACGAATAGATGTTGAAGTTGATGAGGCCGGTGCTGATGACGATCGTATCGGCGGCGAGCAGTTCGTTGACAAGCTCGTCGGAGGTCTTGACGGCCACGGTTTCCTCAGCGGTGCGGGCCTCGGGCGGCTTGCGGATCGCGCCGGTGAAGAGGTCATCGATATGCGGCAGCGGGTTGGCGGCAAGGTCGCGGCGAATGACGACGCTGCCCGGATTCTGGCTCTTCAGCTTTTCGGCGAGATCGACGGCGATCGGCGTCGAGAGAGAATCGGCACGCGGGCTGGACGTCAGAAGCAGGATGGACGACATGGTGCATTTCCTTTCGAATGGGATTTGACGGCCCGTTGCTGGGAGGTGAGCCGTAGTCTCGATGAGGAAAATAGGTCTGGCCTGCTATCGAAAAAACGGTGATAATGTAGATCGAAACTATCGATGGAATGGATAGAAGATGCTGCCAAACCCCACTCTGGACCAATTGCAGGTGTTTCTGACCGTTGCCGAGACCGGTAGCTTCTCGGCCGCTTCGCGGGCGCTGAACCGGGCGCAGTCGGTCGTCAGCTATACGATCGCCAATCTGGAGGCGCAGCTCGAAGTCCCGCTTTTCGAGCGCTCCGGCGCGCGTCAGCCGAAGCTGACGGAGGCGGGCAAGGCGATGCTGGAGGATGCGCGGCGCATTCTGGGCGATCTGCAAGTCATGCGGGCGCGCGTCAAGAGCCTGAGAGAAGGGCTCGAAGCGGAGGTTTCCGTCGCCATCAGCGTTATGGTGCCTTCGCGAGCCCTGGTGGACGTCCTCCGCGAATTCCGGGAGATGTTTCCATCCGTTTCGTTAAGCCTCAATGTCGGCGAGCTCGGAATGGTCATGGATCTCGTCCTCAGCGGCAAGGCGACGATCGGGATTGGTGGCGCGGTCGTCAAGCAGGACGATTCGATCGTCACGGAGCGGATCGGTCATTCCTTCATGTTGCCCGTTGCCGCGCGCAACCACCCGCTTGCCGGGATCGGCCGGCCACTGACGCTCGGCGACGTCCGCGAGGAAGTGCAACTCGTCGTCACCGATGCATCGGGACGGACGAAGGGGCGCGATTTCAACGTTCTCTCCTACAAGACATGGCGCGTCAGCGATATTGCAACGAAGCACCAGCTCATCAGGGCCGGCCTTGGCTGGGGCGGCCTTCCGGCTTCCGTGATTCATGACGATCTGACGAGCGGCAGGCTCGTCCATCTCGATCTGGATGCCTACGAACAGGGGGAGTATCCCATATATTCGGTCCGTCAGCTCGCTAACCCGCCCGGACCTGCCGCCACCTGGATGATCGACGCGTTCCGCACGCGGCTTTCCGCCTGCCCGAGCCAAGTCGATTTCCATGCTCAGATAGCGGAACTGCAGGAAGCTGGTACGCCGCTTGCGGCCGAATGACGAAGGCGCGAGTGCCGCGCCTTCGCTGATATTGTGCTCGGCCTAAAGAACAAGCCTGAACTTCGAGAACCCGTCTGCCCCTTCGCCGGCATCCTCGATCTTGACGCTCTTGAGCTCGGCGAGGAACTGTTTCGCCTTCGGGCCGCTTTCGAAGGTCGCGGTCGTGCCGGGGAGCGGCTTGAAGGTCCAGTTGGCGTCGGCAGACGGATTGATCGTGCCCTGATCATGGATATAGCGGACGATGACGTCGCGGTTGGTATCCGGCGCCTGGAAGATCACCTTGTCCGCGGTGATCTCAGGGAAATTGCCGCCGCCGCCGGCGCGGTAGTTGTTCGAGACGACGACGAACTTCTGAGCCGGATCGATCGGCTTGCCGTTGAAGGCGAGGTTCTGGATGCGGTTGGCGTCCGGATGGATCGGCTTGCCGGATGAATCATATTTCGGCGGCTGCGACAGGTCGATCTGGTAGGTGACGCCGTCGATCACGTCGAAATTGTAGGACGGAAAGTCATTGTTGAGCAGCGCTGCATCCTTCGAGCCGGCCTCGATGTGATTGAACATGCCGGCCGACATTTCGAGCCAGTTCTTCACCTCTGCGCCGGTGATGGCAACGGCCTGCACCGTGTTCGGGTAAAGATAGAGGTCGGCGACGTTCTTGATGGCGATATCGCCGGCCGGAACATCGGTATAGTAGTCGGCGCCGCCGCGACCGCCGGCCTTGAAGGGGGCCGCCGCCGAAAGCACCGGCAGGTCCTTGAACTCGGTGTCGGCGAGCATCTGCTTGATGTACCAGGTCTGGGCTTGGCTGACGACCTGCACCGAGGGATCGTCGGCAACCAGCGCGAAGTAGGAATAGAGCGGTGCGGAGGTCTTGCCGACCGGGGTGCGGACATAGGCAAGCGTCGCCTCATGCTCGGCCTTGGCGGCCTCGACCACATCCTTCTTGTCGGCATAGTCGGCAACCACCTTCTTCTTGTCGTCGCGATGGTAGATCGGCCGTGCTTCCGCGGTGAAATCGACGATCTTCCAGCTGTTGCCGTCCTTTTCGAGCAGCAGGTCGATAAGGCCGAGATGTGAGCCCCAGAAGCCGGCCATCACGGCGGGCTTGCCGTGCAGCGTGCCCTTGACTGGGTCGGCATTGGCCACACCGTCCCAGCTCTTCGGGCCGGGGAAGACGAGGTGCTGGTGGCCGGTGAAGATCGCGTCGATCCCATCGACGGCGGCGAGATGCAGCGAGGCGTTTTCCATCTTTTCGGACGGTGCGCTGCCGTCGATGCCGGAATGCGAGAGCGCAATGACGATATCGGCGCCGGCTTCCTTCATGGCGGGAACCCAGGCCTTGGCGGCCTCGACGATGTCGCGCGTCTGCGCCTTGCCTTCGAGGTTCTTGATGTCCCAGAGCATGATCTGCGGCGGCACGAAGCCGATGAAGCCGATCTTGACGGGGCTTTCGTTGCCGGCGCCGTCCTTGATCTGCTTTTCGACGATGATGTAGGGCTTGAAGAAGAGATCGTCCTGCTTCGGGTCCGAGGCGAGCTGGCCCTTGGTCAGGTTGGCGCAGACGAAGGGGAAGTTTGCGCCTGCCAGTACCTTGAACATGAAGTCGAGGCCGTAGTTGAACTCGTGATTGCCGAGCGTGCCGACCGTATAGCCGAGCGTGTTCATCGCCTTGATCACCGGATGGACGTCGCCGTCCTTCATGCCGTGCTGATAGGCCATGTAATCGCCCATCGGATTGCCCTGCAGCACGTCGCCATTGTCGATCAGCAGCGAGTTGACAGCTTCCACGCGGATGTTGTCGATAATCGTCCCGGTGCGCGACAGGCCCATCGTGTCGTTCGGCTTGTCGGCATAATAGTCATAGGGGAAGACGTTGACGTGAATGTCGGTCGTTTCCATCAGCCTGAGATGGGCCTGGTTGGCGCTGGCGCGCGCGCTGAAAGGGTGCAACAGCACCAAGGCGGAAGTGGCGGCGAGGCCGCCGAGCAGGGAACGGCGGCTCATCGCGCCAACATCGAAAATGGAAGACATGGAAATTCTCCTAGTAGGGATCATGCATCGTCCGGCCCGTCAGAATTAGGACGATTTGCCGAGGAGTACACCGTGAAAATGCCAGAACGGCAAAACAATCCAGCGGGAAAGCGGCATGGTCGTGAAATGCAATTTATGGTACAGTGGTAACAGCTAGAACCATTGGGGAGATGGCATTATGAACAAGGTCGTTATCGCTTTGGTCGGAGGTTTCGGAGGCATCGCACCCAGTCTGGTCGATAAGGCGCAGGCGCTCTACAGCGGCGATGTGGAGAAATGGCTGACGACGACGGCAAACCCTTGGATTTCGGTTGCCTGCGCGCTTGCCGCCATCGTCGTCTTCTTCATTATCGGCGGCGCTATCGCCCTGATCTATCGCGAACAGCAGTTGCAGAAGGCGCTTCTTCTTGGCATCGGCGCACCGGCTCTGATCATGGCCGCTGCACAGGGGAGTGCAGCCAACCCGAGGCCGATCGAGGTCAGCTCGGCCGCCAGCCTGTTCGGCATCGTCGGCATCGCCCATGCTCAGGATGGCACTCGCTCGCTGCCGCCGCGGGTCGAGTTGAAGGTCAATCCCGGCTGGACGCAGGGCGAATGCCAGACCTGCGATATCAAGTTCCTCGGTGGAGACGGCCAGATCATATCAAGCGAGCCGCTCCCCAGCAGCCAGGCGCCTGGCGCAGTCAACGTGCCGCTCGGCACGGAAACGATCCTGCTGTCTGGCGCCAACGCCAATACCGCCACTGTCGACGTCAGGGACCTCGGTGCCAGGCTGCCGCAGACGCAAGGGGCGGTCACCCTCGACGTCAACGTCAACCGCAGCTACTGGAACGATCTCAGCCGCTCCTTCGGGGCAAAGGCGGTGCAGCCCTACGATTTCAGTGTCGATGTCGCCAAGTGAGGCGTCCGGTCGCCTTTGGCACCTGATATCGTCAACGGGCGGGTCGCCAGCACGGGCCGTACTTCCTTATGGAAAAAGCGGAAATAGGAGGAGATCTGCGCCCGTGCATTCGAATTCACGTCGAACTGGATGCCGACGCGGCCATTATGCTTCCAGCGGATGATGCCTTCGAGCAGCCCGAGGTTTTCGGCCTCGATGCGCACCTTGCTGCCTGAGGCGGCATGGAGCGGCCCCTTCATCTCCAGGGCGGCACCGGTCGGCGATAAGTCGAGGATGCGGGCATCCACCTGGCTGTTCAGATATTTGACATGGCCGAAAACGCGGCAGTGTTTCCGATCGGTCTTCCGGGCCGTGATTTTCAAGTTGCGGGTCATACTGTCTCCCTTGGTATAGCGAGGGAGCATAGCGCCGGAAAATTGAAATGGTTTTAGGGGCTTGGCTAAAATTGCAGTGAAACATCAATTGGCAGCAGTGACCCTGCTTCCGACCATATGCTCGCGCCAGACGGTGAAAATGCCGGCAGCAACCACGATGATCGAACCGATGATCGTGTTGAGACTGAGCGTTTCGTCATAGACCGCCATGCCGATGACCGAGGCGTAGACAAGTGACAGATAGGTCAGCGGCTGGACGGCGGCGGCATCGAGAACATCATAGGCGCGGATCAGGAAATAATGGCTGGAAATGCTGGTGACGCAGACGAGCGCCATCCAGCCCCAGTCACCCGACGACATCCAGCTCCAGTAGAACGGTCCGATGAGCGTCATCGTGACGCCGCCGACAACGCCGGTATAGAAGAAGCTGGTCATCGACGAATCGTCGCGGCTGACCAGACGGGTGGCGATAACGTAGAAGGCGAAGTTGAAGCAGGAAATGACGGCGAGAAGCAGCTTCACGTCGAAAAATTCGCCTTCCGGCTTGAGGATCAGCAGCACCCCGAAAAGTCCGGCGCCGATCGCTGCCCATCGCCGCCACCCGACCCGCTCGCCGAGGATCGGCATAGCCAGCAGCGCGATCAGGATCGGCGTCGCGGAAAAGATCGCCTGTGAACGGGCAAGGCCGATCATCGCAAAGCAGGTGATGGCCAGAACCACCTGGACGGCAAGCAGCACGCCGCGGGTCACCTGCAGGAGAGGTCGTTTGGTGCGGGCCGTCGCCTTGATGCCGCCGCGCATCTTCGCAGCGAGGATGATTGTGAAAAGCGCAAAGGCCCAGTAGCGGATCATCGTCACGAAGATTGGCGGATAGGCCGTCGCCAGATGTTTCGAGATGGCATCCTGCAGGGAGAAGATGGTGATCGCCAGCAGCGCGAAAATATAGCCTTGGGTCTTCGATGTCATGATTTGCCATTACTGCATAATTTCACCCTTAATCGATTCCGATTTAAGGATGAAATTATGCAGAAGTCCAAAGTGTTACAGCGTCCTCTGCGCGTCTGAAAAGACGCGCAGCGCTGTAGTGGGGAAACGCTTGCGCGCATCGAAAGTCTGGGCAGGCTTTCGGCAAAGATGCAAGGCCTCAAAGGCCGACATTCGGCTTGTCGATGATTTCTCTGAGCGCGAAGCTCGAATTGATCTTGACCACGTGGGGCAGGGCCGACAGCCAGTCGCGGTGAATGCGCTCATAGTCCTCGAGGTCGCGGGCTGCGACCCTGAGGATATAGTCGTATTCGCCCGACATCAGGTAACAGACGAGCACGTTCGGGCAGAGCTTCACCGCTGCCTCGAATTCCGCCAGGGTCTTGGCGAACTGGCCGGAGAGCGAGATATGCACGATGGCGATCATCTTGTAGTCGAGCGCCTTGTGTGAAAGCCGCGCATGGTAGCCGCCGATGACGCCGCTTCTTTCCAAGATGTCGAGCCGGCGCGAACAGGCCGAAGGCGACAATCCGATCCTTTCGGCAAGCTCGGCATTGGTGATGCGGGCATTGGCCTGCAATGCCCGGAGAATCGCAAGATCGATGGTATCGAGATTGGCCATTCGAAGAACCTTCGAAGAAAGGTAGAAGAAGCGCAATAATCACCGAAAAATCGCGTCTTCGCAAATCGTCTTTGCAAGGACATTTCACTGTCTTGATGGTTGGATTCCTCATCTGAAAAAATCCGCGGCCGCGGAGATAAAATGAGAGGAACGCGCATGCGTGTCGGTTGCCCGAAGGAAATCAAGAATCATGAATATCGCGTCGGCCTGACGCCGGCTTCGGTGCGCGAATATGTTGCCCACGGCCACGAGGTCTGGGTGGAGACCAAGGCGGGCGTCGGTATCGGCGCTGATGATGCCGCCTATGCCGCGGCCGGCGCCAAGATCGCCGCCTCCGCCAAGGATATCTTCGAAAAGTGCGACATGATCGTCAAGGTGAAGGAGCCGCAGCCCGCCGAATGGGCGCAACTCCGCGACGGTCAGCTTCTCTACACCTATCTGCATCTGGCGCCGGATCCCGAACAAACCAAAGGCCTTATCGCCTCCGGCGTCACCGCGATCGCCTATGAGACGGTGACCGATGAGCGCGGCGGCCTGCCGTTGCTGGCGCCGATGTCGGAGGTCGCCGGACGCCTGTCGATCCAGGCAGGAGCGACCGCGCTGCAGAAGGCCAATGGTGGTCTTGGTGTCCTGCTTGGCGGCGTACCCGGCGTGTTGCCGGCCAAAGTCGCGGTCATCGGTGGCGGCGTCGTCGGCCTGCATGCGGCCAGGATGGCTGCCGGCCTTGGCGCCGATGTCAGCATCCTCGACAAGTCGCTGCCGCGCCTGCGCCAGCTTGACGATATCTTCGCAGGCCGTATCCACACGCGTTATTCCAGCATCCAGGCGCTGGAGGAGGAAGTCTTCTCGGCCGATCTCATTATCGGCGCCGTGCTGATCCCGGGTGCTGCCGCTCCGAAGCTCGTTACCCGCGAGATGCTGTCCGGCATGAAGAAGGGCTCCGTCATCGTCGACGTCGCCATCGACCAGGGCGGCTGCTTCGAGACCTCGCATGCGACGACCCATTCCGATCCGACTTACGAAGTCGACGGCGTCGTGCATTATTGCGTCGCCAACATGCCGGGTGCCGTGCCGGTCACCTCGGCGCACGCGCTGAACAATGCCACATTGGTTCATGGCCTGGCGCTTGCCGATCGCGGCCTGCGCGCCATCGCCGAAGACAAACATCTGAGGAACGGCCTCAACGTGCACAAGGGCCGCATCACCAGCAAGCCGGTCGCCGAAGCGCTGGGCTACGAAGCCTTCGCGCCGGAGAGCGTACTGAACGTAGCGTAACCTACCTGACCCTAGGTCAGGCGCCGGTCTCCACCAGGTCCGGCGCCTTTACCTTGTCGATCCGGCATTGGAAGCAGTTGTTGCGCGCTGAGCGCACATGCACATAGGCGATATCAGGCCGTCCCAACAGCTCTTCGCCATAGGCTGGAATATCGCCGATAGCAGTCACCGCGCCGGTGCCGTAGACGATGCGGTCGTTCTCGCTATAGCCGCGGACGATGAAGTCACGGCTCGTCGTCAGCACCGGCGGCATGATCTCTTCGGCGGCATAGCGTGCACAAGGTTGCTTGTGCAGGAAGACCGGGCCGGTTTCGGCATAGGGCTGCAGCTCGGGGAAGGGCCGGTAAGCGAAGACCAGCAAAGCCTCGCCCGCATCGATATTTTCGAGGCAGTGGCGGCAGGGATGACCGGGACCATCGGAAACGATCGTCTCGGGCAGCCTGTGATAGGCGTCGCGGCCGCCGTTCCAGAGGTGTTCGGCATCTATCGTCGGCATGGCAACAAAACGAATGGCGGTCATGGCAAATCTCCTTTGTGATCGCCATGAAATGCACCTGGACGGGCGGGCAAGCCACCCGATTCTTGCCTGCGTCTGCATATGAGATCGCCGGGGAGCGAAAAGCGGCGTATCTTCTGTTCGAACGCTGTAAGGCGAAAGGAGAGCCCCATGCCCGATGTCGATCTCGCGCTGCTGGCGCAACAGAATGCGGAAATACTGGAAGAGCTCAGGGCTCTGCGGCGGGAAGTGGCGGAACTGAAGGAACAGTCGGGCCGCACTCTCGATTTCGAGCGCCGCAACGACCCGCGCCGCCCGAACAGCCTGACGCAGCGTTAACAGCTCTGCCTACGTCAGGAAGGCATCCGTCAGCTTTTCCGCGCAATCTCCAGAAGCTCCTTGTCGCTGAGCGGCCGGACGATGCCGGTGCCGGTCGAAACGGGGGAGAAGCCGTACATCTGGTAGAGCTGCAGCGCGCGCGGATGGTCGAGATTGTTGGTGGTGGTGGTGACCCGCTTCGGATTGAGCGACCAGATGGCATAGAGCGCCTGCAGCAGGAACCACTTGCCGATGCCGAGACCGAGCGCATGTTCGATCAGGCCGAAATGGCTGAGCTCGATCATATCCTCGTCTTCGCAGAAATATTCGTAGAAGCCGGCGGGCGCGCCGTTCACGTAGAGAACGCTGATATTGTTGCGCTTGTCGTTCAGCGTCTCGGCAAGCTGCTCGTCGCTCATACGTAACCGATCCACCCATTGCCAGCGTGCGCCCACCTGCCGGTAGAGATAGCGGTAGAAGGGCAGCGGGATCTCGGGAGCGCGCATGATCGCCGTCTGGATATTGACGGGCACCGGCATGCTTGCCTTCGGCGGCGCCATCATTTCGAGCCGGGTGATGTGAGCTTTCAGCGAAGCGGGTGCCTTTCCCATGGCGATCAGACTTTGACCGGCGTCGGCGGACCGGTGACGATGGGCGTATCGTCACGGCTGCCCCATTCGCTCCACGAGCCGTCATAAAGCTTGTTGTCGTGATGGCCAAGCGATTCCAGCGCGAGCGTGATGATCGCGGCGGTGATTCCCGAGCCGCAGGAGGTGACGACAGGCTTGGACAGATCGATGCCGGCATCCTCGATCGTCTGCCTAAGTTCGGGCAGCGACTTGAAGCGGCCCTGGTTGGCGAAGACGCCGGAGGGCAGGCTGCGGGCGCCGGGCATATGGCCGGAGCGCATGCCGGCACGCGGTTCGGGTTCGGCGGCTGCGAAGCGGCCGGCGCTGCGGGCATCGGCGATCTGCATCGCGGCGCTGGAGACGATGTCGCGCATCGTATCAAGCGTCACCACGCGGCTTTCATCGAAATTGGGCGTAAAGGTCGCCGGCAAATGATTGGACGCCGTGGTTTCAAGCGGACGGCCCTCGGCCTTCCAGCCGTCGAGACCGCCGTCGAGAACGAAGACGTTTTTCGCGCCCATCACCCGGAACAGCCACCAGACGCGCGGCGAGGCGAACAGGCCGATACCGTCATAGACGACGATGCGATCATTCTCGCTGATGCCGAGCCGGCCGACTTCGGCAGCGAAATAATCGGGCGAGGGGATCGTGTGCGGCAGCGACGTCGAATGGTCGGCGATCTTGTCCTGATCGAAGCGGATGGCGCCGGGAATATGGCCGGCCGCATATTCGGCATCGGCATCGCGCTTCTGCGCCGGCAGATAGAAGGAGGCGTCCAGCACTCGCAGGTCAGCTTTGCCGAGCTCGGACTGCAGCCAGTCGGCCGAAACGACGAAACGGCTCTTGGTCTCACTCATGATGGTCTCCCTTGATGGTCAGGCTTCGTCGCCGGGCGTGCCGAAGCGGATGCGGAAGCGCCGGTTCTCTTTGCCCTTCTTCTCGATTTTGGCGATATGGATCCGGCCGACTTCCTGAGTCTCGGAGACATGTGTGCCGCCGCAGGGTTGGCTGTCAATCGAGGAGTTCTCGCCGATGCAGACGAGGCTGACGCGCCCGAGCCCAATCGGCGGGCGGACGTTCTTCGATTTGACGATATCGGGATTGGCCACAAGCTCCTCGTCGGTGATCCATTGCAGAGTGACCGGATGGTTCTGCTCGACCAGTTCCATCAGCTTGGCCGTCACCGCGTCCTTGTCGATCGTCTCGATCATGTCGAAGTCGACGCGGCTTTCCTCCTCGCCGACGGCAGCCCCGGTGATCGGATAGGAGCAGACCACGGAAAGCAGGTGGCAGGCCGTGTGCATGCGCATCAGCCTGTAGCGGCGCGGCCAGTCGACATGCAGCACCAGCGTCTCGCCGACCACGGGCCGTGGCGCACCTTCGAGCGGCACATGGATGATGACATCCTTGCCCGGACCATGTTTCGTCTGGCCGAGCGCGATCTTGCTGCCGTCAGCGCGCTCGAACTCTCCGGTGTCACCGGGCTGGCCGCCTGATGTCGCATAGAAGCAGGTCTGGTCCAGTTCGATGCCCCCGTCTTCGTGAACGGCGGTGACGACCGCCTCGCACGTCGAGAGATAGAAGTCGTCACGATAAAGGGCATTGACGGGCATGGGATCTCACACCGGCTCGTAGGGAACGTGGATATCGGGCGACTTGGCCATCCAGCCCGGAACGGGCAGCCCCTTCGACGTCAGGAAATCCGGGTTGAAGAGTTTTGACTGATAGCGGTTGCCGTAATCGCAGAGGATCGTCACCACCGTGTGACCAGGTCCGAGATCCCGGGCGAGGTTGACCGCGCCGGCAATGTTGATCGCCGTCGATCCGCCGAGGCAGAGGCCCTCGTTCTCGACGAGGTCGAAGAGATAGGGAAGTGCTTCGGCATCGGGGATCCGATAGGCATAGTCAGGCGTGAAGCCCTCGAGATTGGCGGTGATGCGGCCCTGGCCGATGCCCTCGGTGATCGAGGATCCCTCGGATTTCAGCGCGCCGTTCTGGTAGAATTCATAGAGTGCGGCGCCATCGGGATCGGCGATGCCGATCTTGACGTCTGCCTTGAAAGCCTTGAGGCCGGCAGCCACGCCTGCGAGCGTGCCGCCGGAGCCGACCGAGCAGATAAAGCCGTCGACCTTGCCGTCGGTGTCTTTCCAGATTTCTTTTGCCGTCGTTTCGACATGCGCCTGGCGGTTGGCGACGTTGTCGAACTGGTTTGCCCAGATCGCCCCGTTCGGCTCGGTCTTCGCCAACTGCTCTGCCAGCCGCCCGGATACCTTCACGTAGTTGTTTGGGTTCTTGTAGGGAACGGCGGGCACTTCGACGAGTTCGGCGCCGAGCAGCTTCAGCGCGTCCTTCTTTTCCTGGCTCTGCGTTTCCGGGATGACGATGACGGTGCGATAACCGAGCGCCTTGGCGACCAGCGTCAGCCCGATGCCGGTATTGCCGGCCGTTCCCTCGACGATGACGCCGCCCGGACGAAGCAATCCCTTCCGCTCTGCGTCGCGGATGATGTAAAGCGCGGCGCGATCCTTGACCGACTGGCCGGGGTTCAGGAACTCCGCCTTGCCGAGAATGGTGCAGCCGGTCGCCTCTGAGGCACCCTTGAGTTTGATCAGGGGCGTGTTGCCGATGGCTTCAAGGACGGAGGGGTGGAAGGTCATGGAATCTGCCTCTATTCGAACTCTTACTTTAGGAACGGTCTTTTCCCTTCACAAGGCTGAGTTGGCAAGAAAAGCTATTCCACACCTCTGTCGGCCGCGATAAAATTTGGCTTTCCTCCTCCGAAATGACGTATGGCCCGCAATCCCGCCGTGTGAGGGTGATCCGAAGATTGACTTTCCCCGTACGGATGACGACAAAGCGAAAACGGAGCGCGGCAACAGGGCGTGACCGAAACCGACATGGTTCACGAGCAGATCGACACGATCGATGCATTGATGGCGCATTATGTTGCCGGCTCCTTGCCCGAGCCGGCGCGTGTGCTGGTGCAGTCTCATCTCGAAATGAAACCCGACAATCGCAGCCTGGTGAACAGCCTCGAGCTGCTGGCCGGCGAAGCTCTGGAAAACGCGCCTGAAGCCGCCATTGCAGATCGCGACGGCCGGCTTGCGGCGATCTTTTCCTCTGCGTCTCCCGTCTCGGCGCCGCAGACGGCCGCGCGGCCGGAAAATGCGCTGTTTCCTCAAGCGTTGCGCGCTCTCTTGGGCTTCGAGGCCGAGGATGTGCCCTGGCGCCGGCGATTGCCCGGTTTCAGGGAATATTCGCTCGACATGGACGGCTGCGAGGTCAGCCTGATGTGGATCCGGCCGGGCCGCGCCTTGCCGGCGCACACCCATAAAGGCATGGAACTGATCCTCATTCTCGACGGCGCCTTCAACGATGAACGCGGCCGTTTCGGCCCCGGCGACATCTCCATTGCCGACGAGACGGTCGACCACCGGCCGGTCGCCGAAAAGGACCGGCCTTGCATCGCCTTTGCCGTCTCGGATGGACCGGTCAAGCTCACCGGATCCTTTCGTCAGATTATCGGCGACCTGATCGGCTGAAAGCAGCCACAATGGTGTGATAGAGCCGTAAATCCGGAGGGGTTGAGGAACTTCCGGACCTGTTTTCGCATTGATCAGGCAGCCCGGAGGAACATGTCATGCGTGACTTCATTGCCCATCCCGAACATGGAATCGTCTGGATTTCGGGCGCGAGCTCAGGTATCGGCCGGGCGCTTGCACTGAGGCTCGCCGGCGAAGGATACAAGGTCGCCGTCACCGCCAGAAGCCACGAAAAGCTTGTCGAACTGCAAGCCGAAGCCAATGGCCTCTCGGGCAATATCATTGTGCTCGACGGCGACGTCACCGATGCCGAGGACATGGAACATGTCATGGCCTCCATCGAATATGAGCACGGCACGCTCGCCATGGCGATCCTCAATGCCGGCGTCTACCTGCCTGTCCATGCCGAGGATCTGAACCGCACCGATTTCGAGAAGAGCTTTGCCGTCAACCTTTCCGGCGTCGTCAACTGTCTGCTGCCGGCGATCCGCCATATGAAGGCGAAGGGGCAGGGACAGATCGCCATCGTTTCCTCCGTCACCGGCTATGGCGGCCTGCCGACGGGGGCTGCCTATGGCGCTACCAAGGCGGCGCTGATCAATATGGCCGAAAGCCTGAAATTCGATCTCGACAAGATGGGCATCCGCATCCAACTCGTCAGCCCAGGCTTCGTCGATACGCCGGCAACGAGGAAGAATGCCTTTCCAATGCCGGCTCTGATATCGGTCGAGGAGGCCGCCCGGGAGATTGCCGCCGGGTTGAAATCGCAGGCCTTCGAGATCACGTTTCCGAAGCGCTTCACCACCATGCTGAAGCTTGCACGCCTGCTCCCCTATAGCGTTTATTTCACGCTGGTGAACCGCGTGACCGGCTGGCGGGAGCGGCCGCCATCGGCTGGTCGCCATCCGGTGACACCG
The DNA here is from genome assembly GCF_013416305.1 of Rhizobium sp. WYCCWR 11128. Lineage (NCBI taxonomy): Bacteria > Pseudomonadati > Pseudomonadota > Alphaproteobacteria > Hyphomicrobiales > Rhizobiaceae > Rhizobium > Rhizobium sp. WYCCWR 11128. The sequence continues at coordinate 1,498,864 of NZ_JACCEZ010000001.1, read as the reverse complement.
CATGCGGCGGAATGATCAACGGCGAGAGAACACGACCTGGCGCACATCGATATTGCGGGCACGGAAGCCGGCTTCGCAATAGAACAGATAGAATTCCCAGAGCCGCTTGAAACGCTCGTCGAAGCCCATCGGGCGGATGCGTTCCCAGACCGACCAGAAGCGCTCGCGCCATTCGGCCAGCGTGCGGGCGTAATCGAGCCCGAAGCCGAAGTCCTTGACCAGCGACAGATCGACCTTGCCTGCAAGTTCGGCCAGATGATTGCGCGTCGGCAGCATACCGCCGGGAAAGACATATTTCTGGATGAAGTCAGGGTTGCTGCGATACTGGTCGAAGGACTCGTCCTTAATCGTGATGATCTGCAGCCCAGCCTTGCCGCCCGGCTTCAGACATTGCCTGAGCTTGGAGAAATAGGACGGCCAGTATTTCTCGCCGACCGCTTCGAACATCTCGATCGAGACGATCCGGTCGTAGAGCCCTGCTTCATCGCGGTAGTCCTGGAAACGGAATTCCACGCGGTCGTCGAGGCCGGCCTTGCGGATGCGCTCCTCGGCAAAGGCAAGCTGCTCACGGCTGATCGTCAGCCCCGTCACCTTGCACTTCAGCTCGCTTGCGGCGAATTCGGCAAAACCGCCCCAGCCGCAGCCGATCTCGAGCACATGGTCGCCAGCCCCGATGCCGGTCGCCTCGGCAAGCGCCCGGTATTTGGCATTCTGGGCCGATTGCAGATCGTTGGCGCCGGTCGAATAGAGCGCCGAGGAATAGGTCATGCTCGGATCGAGCCATTCCCTGTAGAAATCGTTGCCGAGATCGTAATGGGCGGAAATGTTGCGCTTCGAGCCCGTCTTGGTGTTGGTGTTCATCCAATGGCGGACGCGCTCGAACAGGCGGCCAAGACCGCCCTTGCCATGCGCATAGCTGAATGCGGCCTCGCCGTTGACGAGGAAGAGTTCGAGGAAGGCGGCGATGTCAGGGCTGTCCCAGTCGCCATCCATATAGGTTTCGGCGACCCCGATCGTGCCGCTCGTCAGCGCCCGATAGGCAAGGTTCCAGTTGTGGAGGCTGAGCGCCGCCTTTGGTCCGGCCTTCTTGCCCTCGACCAGCAGCCTGCGGCCGTCGGGGAGGGTGACGGCAAGCGAACCGTGCTGCATGTGCAGAAGTCCGCGCAGAGCCAGCTTCGCCTTGAACGGCAGACCCTTCACCATTCGGGACATGTTTTCGGCCGTCAGCGTCACCGCATCACGAGCCAGCAGATTCCAGTCCTGCGCCTTGCTCATTTCTCCTCCTCCTCCAGCATTTTCTTGCCGGTTAGGGACGAAGCATCCTTGATGATACGCGCGGCCGCCCCCCGACCATTGCATCGAACGCTAATGTCATTCCGCCGCTTCCGCAAGCGGGCGGGTTTGGCGGACGCTGACTGCAAGTGGGGGCGCAGGACGCCTGACATACCGCGCGCCCTTTAGCCACAACTTGAGTGCTTCCCAATGGATCCCGGTCATGATCTTGAAAGTGAGGATGGGTATGCGCGCCGTCAAGCCCAGCAGCGAAGCGTTTGTCAAAGGCACCTGCCGTCCGGAAAATGTCGCCGAGAGCAGCGGTCCTTCACTATCTGTTTCAAGGATGCGCCAGCGGATCTCTTTACCGGGCGGCAGCATGCGGAAATGATAGCGCGCCGCCATGCCGATAAAGGGCGACACGTGGAAGATCTTGTCGCAGCTCTGGCGAAGCCCGCTTTCCGACATCTCGCCACGGCCGACGGGGCAGACATAGCTGTGCCGCTCGCCGAAAGTATTGCGCACCTCGTAGATTATCGCGACGAGTACGCCGCCGGCATCATAGGCGTAATAGACGCAGAGCGGATTGAAGACATAGCCGAGAATGCGGGGATAACAGACGAGCAGGATCCTGTCCGCGCGGTCGAGCCTCGCCTCGGCGAGCAGCCCGTCGACATAGGTGCGCAGCGACATATTTCTGGTTTCGGCGTGGTCCCTTTCCTGGAACGAGACGAAATTGCGCCCGTTGACGGAAAATAACGTCGATAACCGGCCAGCCTCGTCCAGCCTGTCGAGATCGACAAGCAGCGAGAAGACACGGTAGCGGAAGCGATGGCCGAACGGTTTCATGCGTTGGTGCATGATCTCGCCGACATAGAGCGCTGCGGCGGCATCCGGTGGGGCGCCGTTGGCTGCCGCGTTCATGCCACGTTTTTCGCCGCGCCCTGTCATGTCGCCGCATCCGGTTGGGGGTGCCGGGAGGTTCGGATAGTCCGCCAGGGTATGATCCCGCCCAAGGCCTCCGCCGCCGCCAGACCGGAAACGAGACCATCCTCATGGAATCCGTACCCCGTCCAGGCACCCGCAAAATGGCAACTATTCTGTCCTTGAATGGTCGTGAGCGCCTGTTGAGCGCTTATGGCTTCCGCCGAAAATTGCGGATGCTCATAGGTGAATTCGGCAAACACCTTATGGGGGTCCGGCTCGCGGTCGGGATTGAGGGTCACAAACAGCGGGAGTTTCTCGTCGATGCCCTGCAGCCGGTTCATCCAGTAAGTCACGGCCACGTCCGCGTTTCCGTCTTCACGGCTGGAGCGCAGATAATTCCATGAGGCCCAAACCTTGCGCCGCTTCGGCATCAGCGATTGGTCGCGATGCAGGACGACGCGGTTCGGCTGGTAGGGGATAGCGGCAAGCAGCCTGCTTTCCCGCTCGGTGGCATCGGCGAGCAGGCGGGCTGTCTGATCGCTGTGGCAGGCGAAGATTAGCTTGTCGAACGGGTGTTCGATCCCCGCCTCGTCGATGATCGTGACGCCGCGCTCCGAGCGGATGACGTTGCGCACGCCGCAGGAGAGTTTCAGGCGTTCGCCGAGCGGCCTAAGCAGCTGGTCGAGATAGGTGCGGCTGCCGCCGGTCACCGTGCGCCACGGGTGCTGCCGGCGATAGATCAGCCGGTGATTGTCGAAGAAATTGACGAACTGCTCAGCGGGAAACTGCAGCATGCGGGCTGATGGTGTCGACCAGATCGCCGCCGCCATCGGCACGAGATAGTTGTTGGTGAAACCGGGCGAGAAGCCGCGCCAGTCGAGATAATCGCCGATCGAGCGCGAGGCGAGATGACCGGCGCTGCGATCTTCGAGGCAGGTGCGGTTGAAGCGGAGAATCTCGCGGATCATCCACAAGAACGAGGGCCGCAGCAGGTTGCGCTTCTGCGCGAAGATCGAGGACAGTCCGCCGCCGCTCCATTCCAGTCTGCCGCGGTCGAGCGAGAGCGAAAAGCTCATATCGCTTGCATGCGTCGCGATGCCGAGCTCGGCAAACAGCGCCGTCAGATTGGGATAATTCTGCTCGTTATAGACGATGAAGCCGGTATCGACCGCAATTTGTACCCCGTCGTAATCCACGTCGACCGTCGCCGTATGGCCTCCGGCCCGCGCCTGGCTTTCATACAGCGTAACGTCATGCACCTGACACAGCGCCCAGGCTGCGGAGGCGCCCGAGATGCCGGAGCCGATGACGGCGATCCTCAGCCGGCGTGGAGCGGGACGGAAGTGCGCGTTCATGCGGTATCCCTTGTTGCGTTGTAGGCGGCGAGCGCCCGGTTGCGGGCGTTCGCGTGATCGACGATCGGTTTTGGATAGGTTTGGCCAAGCGTGATGCCGGCCTCGTCGAGCATTCTCTTCGGCGCCTCGAACGGCCGGTGGATGTACTTTGCCCCGAGCTCTCGAAGCTCCGGCACGTAGGTCCGGACATAGCCGCCGTCGGGATCGAACTTTTCGCCCTGCAGCACCGGATTGAAGATGCGGAAGAACGGCGAGGCATCGGCTCCCGAGCCCGCTACCCATTGCCAGCTTGCGGCATTGTTGGCGGGATCGGCATCAACAAGCGTATCCCGGAACCAGGCTTCGCCCCGGCGCCAATCCACCATCAGATCCTTGATGAGGAAGGAGGCAACGATCATGCGCACGCGATTGTGCATCCAGCCATGGCGCCAAAGCTGGCGCATGCCGGCATCGACGATCGGATAGCCGGTCATGCCGCGGCGCCACGCCTCCAAATCCCCGCCGTCGTTGCGCCATTCGAAGCCGTCGAAACGATCGTTCCAGTTGACGGAGGCAAGACGCGGGAAATGGAAAAGCAGGTGATAGCAAAATTCGCGCCAGGCGATCTCCTTGCGAAAATGCACGATGTCGGCCGCCGGCACGCGTTGCGACAGGCCGCGTGTGGCATCCCAGATGCGGGCGGGGGATATCTCGCCCAGCGCCAGATGCGGCGACAGCATCGACGTCGCCGGCCTCGCTGGATAGTCTCGGTTTTCCTTGTAGCCGTCGAGCGCATCTTCGACGAAGGCACGTAGCTTTTCGTGCGCGCCATCTTCGCCGGGTGTCCACAGATCGGTGAAATCGCCCGCCCAGTCCGGTTTCGTCGGAAGCAGCTTCCAGCTCTCCAACGTTTCCGATTTCGGAAGTTGCGATGTCAGCCGCAGTTTCGCCGGCGCGTCCAGTGGTGGCTCCGGTTCGCCGCCGCCCTCCAGTGCGCGCCAGAATGGCGTGTAGACGCGATAGGGCGTGCCGTTGCCGGTCATCAGACGGGAAGGTTCGTGCAGCAACTGGCCGCCGAAGCTTGTCACCTCGATCGCCTGCTTTTCCAATTGGTGTTTGATACGGATGTCGATCGACGTTCCTGATGGATCGTAGCGCCGATTCCAGAAGACGGCTTCGGCACCGCTTTCCTTGATAAAGGCGCAGAGCACTTCGAGCGCCTCGCCGCTTGCAAGCACAAGCCGTCCCTGTCGCTTGCGCAGCGACCTGTCCAGCGCTTTGAGTGAGTGATTCAGCCACCAGGCCTGCGCAGCACCCAGCGGACCCGTGCCTACTGCCTCCGGTTCTCTAATATAAAGCGGGATAATCGGCCGCCCGGAGCGATGGGCGGCGGTGAGTGCCTGATTGTCGTCAAGGCGCAAGTCCTTGCGAAACCAGAGGATAACAGGTTTTGCCGCGTCCGTTGCCAATAAAACCGTTCCCCGCCTGTGTTGTTTGCAATCTGCTACGGATGTACGGAACGCCCGGATCAAAAGTTTCATCCGGCGGATAAAAAGCTTTCACGGCGGTCGGCGGCATGAAAAAGGCCGGTGTGAACCGGCCTTTTTCTGAGAGCGGGAGTCTGTCGCTTAAAGCATGTCGCGCAAAAGTGTGCCGCGGTTTTGCGACAACGACATGCGTAAAAACAAAGAGCTAAAGCGCGACAAGCGAATGTGAAAGATCGCGACGCGCTTTAGTTGTCGTATTCGCGGCAGGCTTCGCTAATCGATGCGCCGCTCTGGCCGCCGCGCGTGTCGACGCCGGACATTTGTTGCGGCATGCCGGGGCATTCCATCGCCTGTGGTCGGCCGATGCTCTGTGTCGTCGTCGGATCGACCGGCGAGACGGGTACCGGACGAATGCCGTTGTCATCGTTGGTGTAGTCGGATGAATAGGTACCCGAACTCGGATCAGTCGAGCCGCCATTCGTTGGCCCGATCGGACTCGGGTTAGACTGGGCAAAAGCCGACGACGCCATGCCGATCGCGAGCAGCGAAGCGGCAATAAGGGATCTAGACATGGGATATCCTCCTTGGATTTTCATCTTGGATGACGCAGGGGTAACTGCCTGATGGAATCATTGTTCCGAAATTTGCCGAAAACCTGCATTCAAGCCTCGCGGCATATCCGGCATGGTTATGCGTAAACCTTAACGGGCAATGTCGCTGGATCGGCGCCAGCACATGTCCTACTTGCATGCGGAGATACTAAAAAACCGTGGCATGAGGCCGCTATGTTCATCTCCTTTCGCGAAGCCGCAGATCTCGGTCTCCAGATCGCACTTGCACTCACCTTGACGATGAGTGGCATGGCGGTCGCCTCCTACGCCGTCAGGAATGACAAGGCTAAAATTTCTGCAATCGACGTCAGCCGTCCCTCACTCTGGACCGCCGCTCCGATGCGCGTCGATCCGGCGACGCAAGCCTACGTGCGCGCCGATGCTTCGGCCGCACTGGAACTCGCCGATGGTGCCGATGACCTGTGCAACGACCCGATCGGCCTCCGGCTTTCCTGCGACTTGATCGTCACCTCTGGTACTGCGGCTTTTTAGAGCGCCGTGCGTCCTTTCGGACGCACAAAGGACGCTCTAACTCTTTCAATCCTCGCATCGTGCTTTCCGAAAATCGATTCCGATTTTCGGGCCGATGCTGGTGAAGGCGGTCGGGAGGCGTCACCGCCATCCCGAAAGCTTGCAAAACCCAATGATTTGCCGTTTCATCACGATAGCGACCACCGTTCGACTCTTTCCCTGAAGGATCAGCCTTTTGTCTATGCCGATGCCCCGCGGCTTCGAGAAGCCCTATGCCGCCTTCCTGTTCGATATGGACGGCACCATCCTCAATTCGATCCGTGCGGCCGAGCGTGTATGGAGCGACTGGGCAAGGCGTCACGGGCTCGATGTCGCCACCTTTCTACCGAAGATGCATGGATCGCGCGGCATTGACACGATCACCCGGCTGAACCTGCCTGGAGTCGATCCCGAACATGAATCGAAGCTGGTGACCGAGGCCGAAATCGCCGATGTCAGCGATGTCGTGCCCATTCCCGGCGCCGCGACCTTTCTGAGTTCACTGCCCCCGGATCGCTGGGCGATCGTCACCTCCTCGCCGTTGCGCCTTGCTCACCGGCGGCTGGAGGCGGCAGGCTTGCCGGTGCCGAGATTCATGGTGACGGCTGAGGACGTGAAGGTCGGAAAACCCGACCCGCAATGTTATATTCTCGGAGCCGAGCGCCTCGGCGTCAGCACCCAGGATTGCCTGGTGTTCGAGGATGTCGCAGCCGGCATCACTGCCGGCGAGGCGGCGGGTGCCGATGTCATGGTCATCACGGCAACACATCACCACAAGATGGAGACGCCGCACCCGACCCTCTCATCCTATGACGAGATATCGGTCCGCATCTCCCCCGATCACAGGATGCTGATCGTCCCAAACGCGGCCTGACAGTGCTCCGGCTGCGTCCTGCTTGTCTTTGTGCGGTTCACTCCGCGGCTGCGGCAAGACAGCGATCGATGATGCTGCCGATTTCGCTGCGGCAGGAGCCGCAATTGGTTCCAGCGCTGGTTTCCTTGCCGACCGCCTCGACGCTGTGGCATCCGCCGCGCACGGCAGCAGCGATCTGGTTGACCCCGACACTGAAGCAGGAGCAGACGGTGGCGCCCGGATCCGGCCTGCCGGCGCCGGGACGACCCGCAACGAGCGCAAAGCGTTTCCTGAGGTCGCCATGCGAGGCTGAGAGCTGCGAGATCGCCCAGTTGCGCGCGACAGCGACGGGCTCGCGGGCGAGAAACAGCGCGGCAAGCAGGACCTCGCCATCGAAGAAGGCAAGCCTGAGGTCGCCGGATTGCCGGTCGGCATAACCAAGCGGTTCGATCTCGGCCGGAATGGCGAAAACCGCCCGGCACCAGGCCGTCCAGTCTTCGACGGTTTCAGCGAAGGCAAGCTCCAGCCGCCAGCCGCCGGCGGCCTTTGCCAGCGCCCAATAGGCCGCGTCAGGCGTGGCAGGTTTTGTGGCGGAGACGGCGAAACCGTAATGGGTGGCGGGGAAGGGCCGGACGGCGACGGCAACGTTTTTCGACGCCGGTTGACCGGAAACGGGATCGGTGATCGGCGCGACCACGGCGTCGATCCGCGCTCTTGCAGCGAACTGGTCGTTCCAGTGCATCGGCGCAAAGATGCCGCCGCGTGCCTGGCGATCGGTCACCAGCGCCCTGACGATCGCCTTGCCGTGCGGGCTGTCGATCTCGACGAGGCCCGCGCTTGATATACCGGTCTCGATCGCGTCGCGCGGATGGATCTCGGCAAAGGGTTCGGCGATATGGGCGGAAAGCCGCGCACTCTTTCCCGTTCGCGTCATCGTATGCCACTGGTCGCGGATGCGCCCGGTATTCAGCGTGAAGGGATACTCGGCATCGGTGCGATCGGTTGCGGGCGGTTTGACCGCGACGAAGCGCGCCTTGCGATCGGGATGGAAGAAACCGCCCTCGGCGAAGAAGCGGGTGATGCTCGGTTCTGTCCCTGCCGCCTGCGGCCACTGGAAGGGCGACAGTTCGTCATAGGCGCCGCCGCTCATGCCGGCGCGCGCGCCGATGTCGAAGTCGCGGCTGCCGTTATTTTCGAAGGCGGAAAGCGCCGCGTGCTCGTCGAAGATTGCGGCCGGCGCTTCAAAATCGAAGGCGGCGGCAAATCCCATGCGGCGACCCACCTCCGCAAGCTGCCACCAGTCGGCCCTTGCATCGCCGGGGACGTCGAGAAACGGCCGCTGCCTTGAAATGCGTCGTTCGGAATTGGTGACGGTGCCATCCTTCTCGCCCCAGCCGAGCGAGGGCAGAAGCACATTTGCGTGCCGGGTCGTATCCGTCTCCTTCAGGATGTCCGAGACTACGACGAAGGGACAGGCAGCGATCGCGCTTTCGACGCTGTCGGCATCCGGCATCGAGACGACGGGATTGGTGGCCATGATCCACAGCGCCTTGATGCGCCCCTCGGCCACGGCTTGGAACATGTCGACCGCCTTCAGGCCGGGTTTCGCGGCGATGACTGGCGAGTTCCAGAAGCGCTGTACACGGTCCCGGTCTTCGGCATTCTCGATCGCCATATGGGCGGCAAGCATATTGGCGAGACCGCCGACTTCGCGCCCGCCCATGGCGTTCGGCTGGCCGGTCAGCGAAAACGGTCCCATGCCGGGGCGGCCGATGCGGCCGGTCGCCAGGTGGCAGTTGAGGATGGCATTGACCTTGTCGGTGCCGGAGGAGGACTGGTTGACGCCCTGGCTGTAGCAGGTCACGACCTTAGGCGTCGTCTCGAACAGGCGGAAGAACTCCCTGATCTGCATAGCCGGCAGGCCGGTCCGTTCCAGGAGATCGTTGATATCAAGCGCGGCAGCGGCCGCAAAAGCGTCGCCGAAACCTTCGGTATGGGCGCCGATATAATTCTGGTCGATTGCCGGACTGGTCGCGAGATGGGCAAGCAGTCCCATGAACAGCGCAACGTCGCCATCAGGACGGATGGCGAGATGCAGGTCGGCGATGTCGCAGGTCATCGTCCGGCGCGGATCGATGACGACGATCCGCATGTTTGGCCGTGCCGTCTTTGCGGCGGCAAGCCGCTGGTAGATGACGGGATGACACCAGGCAAGGTTGGAGCCGGTCAGGATCACCAGATCCGCAAGTTCGATATCCTCATAGGTCCCGGGCACCGTATCGGCGCCGAAGGCGCGGCGATGCCCCGCCACGGAAGAGGACATGCAGAGCCTTGAATTGGTGTCGATATTGCCGGAGCCGATGAAGCCCTTCATCAGCTTGTTGGCGACATAGTAATCCTCGGTCAGCAACTGGCCCGAGACGTAGAAGGCAACGGCGTCAGGTCCGTGTTCGGCGATCGTTTCAGAAAAACGGCGGGCGACCAGGTCAAGCGCCTCGTCCCAACCGCTCTGTTTGCCTTCGATCTCGGGATAGAGAAGCCGGCCATCGAGATCGATGGTTTCGGCAAGGGCTGAACCCTTCGAGCAGAGCCGGCCGAAATTCGACGGATGCTCGGGATCTCCTTTGACGCTGACTGCGCCTGCCTGGTCGACCGTGGCGATTACGCCGCAGCCGACACCGCAATAGGGACAGGTGGTCTTGACCTCCGCCGCCATCTATTCCGCCGCCATCATCAGGCTTTCCAGAGCAATGAACAGCCTGCCGTCTTCGTTCAGCACCTGGATCGTCCGGACCTCGCCTTCATCGGCGCCGAGCGCCTTGCCTGTTTCCAGCGAGATAACCCAGTTGTGCAGCGGGCAGGTGACTGACTTGGCGTGGACGATGCCCTGGGAGAGCGGGCCGCCCTTGTGCGGGCAGTGATCCTCGATGGCGAAGACCTCGTTTTCGGCCGTGCGGAAGACGGCGATCTTGCCTTGCGGCGTCTTCACGCAGCGCGCCCCGCGCAGCGGGATGTCGGAGATGTCACCGATTGCGATCCAGTTCATGTCCATCTCCTTACTCAGCAGCCTGTGGATAGCCGATCGTCGCCATCGGCTTGAACTCATGCTTGTCCTTGCCGGAAACACGCTCCGACCAGGGGTCGACCTGAGCAAATTTTTGGCTGAAGACGAAGCGCTCGTAATAGGCTTTGCGCTTTTCGGCATCACCCATGATCTGGCGGCGGATTTCCTCCAGGCCGACGCGCTTTGCCCATTTGTAGATGCGCTCGAGGTAACGGGCCTGCTCACGGTACATCTGCGTCAGGGCCACGATATACTCCAGCGCCTCGTCCTCGGTCCGGACAAGCCCGAGGACCTCCGTGCCCTTGATGTCGAGACCGGCCGCACCGGCGAAATGGATTTCGAAACCGGAATCCACGCAGATCACGCCGATGTCCTTGCAGGTTGCTTCCGCGCAGTTGCGCGGGCAGCCGGACACGGCCAATTTCAGCTTGGCCGGCGTCCAGGAGCCCCACATGAACTTTTCGATGCGGATGCCGAGACCGGTGGAATCCTGGGTGCCGAAGCGACACCAGTCAGAGCCGACGCAGGTCTTCACCGTGCGCAAGCCCTTGGCATAAGCCTGGCCGGAGACGAAACCGGCCTTGCCAAGATCGGCCCAGACGGCGGGCAGGTCTTCCTTCTCGATGCCGAGCAGGTCGATGCGCTGGCCGCCGGTGACCTTCACCATCGGGATCTCGAACTTGTCGACGACATCGGCGATGGCGCGCAGCTCGTTCGAATTGGTGACACCGCCCCACATACGCGGAACGACGGAATAGGTGCCGTCCTTCTGGATGTTGGCATGCACGCGCTCATTGATGAAACGCGACTGGTAGTCGTCGGCATATTCGTCCGGCCAGTCGCTGACCAGGTAATAGTTGAGCGCCGGCCGACATTTGGCGCAGCCGCACGAAGTCTTCCACTCGAGCTCCTGCATGACGGCAGGGATGCTTTTCAGCCCCTTGGCCTTGATCAGCCGGCGAACGTCGTCATGGCCGAATTCGGTGCAGGTGCACATCGGCTGGACCGCAGTCGGATTGTAGCTGTCGCCGAGCGTCAGCGCCATGAGTTGTTCGACGAGGCCGGTGCAGGAACCGCACGAGGCGGATGCCTTCGTGTGGGCGCGTACGTCGTCGAGCGACGTCAGCCCTTTGCCTGAAATCGTCGAAGTGATCTTGCCCTTGCATACGCCGTTGCAGCCACAAATCTCCGCGTCATCCGGCAAGGCTGCAACGGCCGCCATAGGGTCCAGCGGCGACCCTCCCTGATAGGCTTGTCCGAAGATCAGCGTCTCGCGCATCTCCGAAATATCGGTTGCCTTCTTCTTCAGGTCATTGAACCAGGCGCCATCGGCGGTTTCGCCGTAAAGCACGGTGCCGATGATCTTATTGTCCTTGAGCACCAGGCGCTTGTAGACGCCGGCGCTGGCATCGCGCAGCACGATCTCCTCGCGGTCGTCGCCATCGGCGAAATCGCCGAGTGAATAAAGCTCGATGCCGGTGACCTTGAGCTTGGTCGGCGTATCCGCGTGAACGAAGGCGGGCGAACGATCGCCGGAGAGATGCGCGGCGGCGATACGGGCCATTTCATAGAGCGGCGCAACGAGGCCATAGACCATGCCGCCCACCTCGGCGCATTCGCCGAGCGCGAGAATATTGCCGTCCGAGGTCTGCATGCCGGCATCGACGACGATGCCGCGATTGACCGCAAGGCCGGCGTCCTTCGCCAAGCCGACACTGGGACGAATGCCGACGGCCATGACGACCAGCGTTGCCGGGATGATGCGGCCGTCGTCAAGCTCTATGCCCTCGACCTTGCCGTTGCCGACGATCGCCTTGGTATTGGCCTTGCAGATGACCTTGATGCCGCGTTCTTCGACCGCCTTCTGCAGCAGATAACCGGCGGCGGGGTCGAGTTGGCGCTCCATCAGCGTCGGCATGACGTGCAGGACGGTGACGTCCATGCCGCGCTGGGCAAGGCCGGCCGCCGCTTCCAGGCCAAGCAGGCCGCCGCCGATGACGACAGCCTTTTCGCGCGACTGAGCGGCAAGCAGCATCGCCTGCACGTCGTCGAGATCGCGATAGGTGATGACGCCGGGCAGATCCTTGCCGGGAACAGGGATGATGAAAGGCACGGAACCGGTTGCGATCACCAGCTTGTCGTAGCTTTCGGTGACGCCGTGGTCGGAGGTGACGGTCTTGGCGGCACGATCGATGTTGACGATCTTGTGGCCCTTGTAGAGCATGATGCCGTGCTTGATATACCAGCCGTCACCGTGAATGATGATCTGCTCGTAGTCCTTTTCTCCGGAGAGAACCGGCGACAGCATGATGCGGTCGTAATTGACGCGCGGCTCGGCATTGAAGATCGTAACTTCATAGCGTCCCGGCGCCTGCTCGAAGAGGTGCTCCAGCATGCGCCCGGGCGCCATGCCATTGCCGATGATGACGAGTTTTTCGGTCATATTTCCAGGTCCTTAGATCAGGTTGCAGCCATGGGCGCCGAATGCCCTTGGCGCGACAGTTGCTTTACGGACAGGTGCATCCAGATGAGAGAGATCACGACGATCGCGAAGAGCAGCAGGAAACAGCTGGACCAAAGGCCGGTCATGTCTTTGAGGAGGCCAAAGGCAATCGGAAGGATGAAGCCGCCAAGGCCGCCCATCATCCCGACGACGCCGCCGACTGCGCCGACGTTTTCGGGGTAGTAGGCCGGAATGTGCTTGTAGACGGCGGCTTTGCCGAGGCTCATGAAGAAGCCGAGCACGAAGATGACGACGATGAAGATGACAGGGGTGATGCCGAACGCCGGACCCGTCCCGGACGCCGAAACAGCCGGCAGCGAAAGGATGAGAGTGGCGACGGCCGACACGGCAAGCATCGTATACATCACGCTACGCGCGCCCTTTTTATCCGAAAGCACGCCGCCGAAGGCACGGAAGATGCTGCCCGGGATGGAATAGGCGGCCGCGACCATGCCGGCGGTTTCCAGGTTGAAGCCGTAGACGCCGACCAGATAACGCGGCAGCCACAGCGACAGGGCGACGAAGCCTCCGAAGGCGAAGAAATAGTAGAGCGAGAAGCGCCAGACCTGAACGTTCTGCAGCGGCGCGAATTCCTGCGCGAAACTCTTGGAGGCAGCGCGGCGTTCGCGGCGGAGACGGAAGGCCGGATCATCGGTCGTGGTGAACCAGAAGACGATTGCCATCAGTGCCAGACAGACGGCCCAGATCTCCGCAACCGCCTGCCAGCCCCATGCGAGCAGCACGAAGGGGGCTGCGAATTTGGTCACGGCCGCGCCAACATTGCCGGCGCCGAAGATGCCGAGCGCGGTTCCCTGCTTCTCCGCCGGGAAGAAAGGCGAGACATAGGCGACACCGACCGCGAAGGAGCCGCCGGCCAGGCCGACGCCGAGGCCGGCGATCAACATCTGCGTATAAGTCTGCGCGTAGGAGAGCAGAAAGGTCGCCAATGCGGCGGCCAGCATGGTGAGCGTGTAAACGAGACGGCCACCGTAGCGCCCTGTCCAGATGCCAAGAACGATGCGCACGAGCGAGCCGGTAAGGACGGGGGTGCCGACCAGCAATCCGAACTCGGCCTCGTTCAGCCCGAGGTCCTGCTTGATGCGAATGCCGATGATCGCGAAGATCGTCCACACGGCAAAACAGAGGGTGAAGGCTACAGTGGAGATCCACAATGCTTTGGCTGGTTCGCCGGCCGACATAGGCTGTGCTTTCTCGATGACAGACATAACTTCTCCGGGGCCCGACAAGGTCGTGCCGATCCATCGCTGAGGGTTAAAACAAAAAGCCGCTGATCAGGACGCGCATACCCGAGGCGCGCAAAATATCCTGATCAGCGGCTTTGCTGGTGGCGCCCGCCGTTGGACGCCGAATTCTTGAGCCTTCTGGCCCACTTGCCTGGAGGCAATCCGTTGGCCGGATTGCTCAAGCTAAAACCTACCTCTTCAATCTGAAGAGCAGTCTCTGTATCTTCCGCGAGCGTCTATCACTCACTCTGCGCTGATCGCCATTGACCGGTGCAATAAAGGTCATGCAAACTGCGTGCCAGTTTTGTGATCTTTGTTCAAGCCACTGAATACAAATAATATTTTACGAAACGCGTCGCCTGCTTGTTTTTCGGGCGGCCACCCGCTCATGCAAATATTTTGTGCGCTTTTCGTGAGGCGGGCAGATACTTGCTGGCGTTTTGTGCAGGCCGGCATCGGTTATACCTCGTCGTCGCAAACGAAGGCGAGGGCGCTTTTGACTGCAAAACCTGCGACATAGTCCGGCAGCCTCGCCGGGTCGAAAACGTGGCCGTCCATGAAACGGTCGCCCTCGTCACTGCCTTCGATGCGGATATCGGCATCTTCAGGCGCGTTGGCGTCACCGAGAGCCGTGCGATAGAGATCCGGGCGGTAAGCGGATGCTGCGGCCCTTGCCATGTTAAGGCTGATCTCGGCCTGTCCCCAGCGGATCATCTGGCTGTAGATCCAAAGAGCATGGCTTGGCCGGGGATAATTGGCGAAGCCGGAATGGAACATGAAATAATCGGCGATGATGCGGCGGTTGCCCTTTGCGTCGAGGCTGAATTCGCCGGCGAGCACGCGGCGAATGATCTCGACGGGGGCGGCGATATAGCGCGGGTCGGCAAGAGCTGCCGCCAGCGCGTCGTGATTTTCCGGCCGATCGCACCACTGGGCTGCCGCGTCGAGGGCCACGATCAGCCGGGATACGGTTTCCGGATGGCTTTCCGCCCAGTCCGGCCGCATGCCGATCACCTTTTCCGGTGCCGACGGCCAGATATCCTGTTTGGCGGCGACGATGCGCCCGACGCCGCGCTCCGAAGCGACCATGTTCCACGGCGCGCCGACGCAGAAGCCGTCGATCGCACCGGCTGCCAGCGCATCCGAAGTCATGGACGGCGGCACGACGACGAGCTTGACATCCTTGTCGGGATCGATGCCTCCGGCCGCTAGCCAGTAGCGGAATTCGTAATTGTGCGAGGAGAAGGGGTAGGTGACGCCGAAGGTTGGCAGCGGCTCGCCGCGGGCCTTCATCGCCGCCAATGTTTTTGCCAGTGCATAGGCATTGTCGAGCGCGCTTGCCGTTTCCGGCAATCCTGCGTCATCCCGCATCCTGTCGAAGAGCCGCGTCGACAGAGTGATCGCGTTGCCGCCGCGCCCCAGCGAAAACGGCGTGATCGTCGGCGAGGGATTGGAGCCGAGACCAAGCATGGAGGCAACGGGCATCGGCGACAGCATGTGGGCGATATCGAACTGACGGAATGCCAGGCGGTCGCGCACATTCGCCCAGGAGACGTCCTTGACCAGCTCGAGCGTCAACCCTTCCTTCCGCGCGAAGCCGAATTCCGCCGCCGCAATCAGCACCGATGCATCGACGAGCGGAATGAAGCCGGCCCGCAGCACTTTCGGTCCTTCGGTGTTCACGCGCACGGGCGAGGGCAGCTCGCCGCCAGAATTGGCGATCTTCGTCATCATATCCACTCCGGTTTCCTCCGGAAATTCATCAGGTCGGCCATTACATCAACAGCCCCGCGGCAGTGACGACGCTCTGGGCGATTTCCGACATCTTCTTCTTTTCGTTCATCGCTGTCTGGCGCAGCAGGGCGAAAGCCTCTTCCTCCGACAGGCCGCGCATCTTCATCAATATGCCTTTGGCGCGCTCGATGAGCTTGCGTTCCTCCAGCGCGGAGCGGGCATCGGCAAGCTCCCGCCGCAGCCGGCTGAAGGCATTGAAGCGGCTGACGGCCATGTCGAGGATTGGTTTGACGCGTTCCTTCTTCAAGCCGTCGACGATATAGGCCGAGACGCCGGCATCGACAGCTGCCTCGATCGAGGCCGTGTCGGACCGATCGACGAACATGGCGATCGGGCGGCTGACCGTGCGCGTCAGCTGGAACAGGTGCTCCATCATGTCGCGGTTGGGATTTTCGATATCGATGATGATCACATCGGGCATCAGCGTTTCGATGATTCGCGCGATGCCATTGACCTCATGCACGACGGTGACGCGCGTATGCCCTGCCTCGCGCAGGCCTTCTTCGATGATGGAGGCGCGAATGGCATTTTCGTCGATCACCAGAATTGTCAGATCGAGATGCGTCATTGCTCTATTCATGACGCAGTGCAGCAAATTTAGCAAGGCTCCGCCTGAAAAATGTGCAAGAATAAATATGCGTAAAAAGTAATCAAATTGCCGAAATTTCGAGCGGGATCAATATACAGCGTCGCGGCAAGGTCTTCAGGGCTGCGGTATTTCGGATGTGAAAAGGGGAACGTCATAGCCGCGCTTGATCTGTGGCCGTGCCGCAAGCCTGAGATACCATCGTTTGACGTTCGCAAATGCATTCAGGTCGATCTCGTGGCGTTTAAAACGGGAAACCCAGGGCCAGACCGCCATGTCGGCGATGGAATAGTCGTCGACGAGATAGTCGCGGTCTGCGAGCCGCGCGTTCAACGTCTCATATAGGCGGCGAGTGTCCCTGCGAAAGAGATCCTCTGCGAACGGCGCTTCGCCTGCATTGTAAGTCAGGAAATAATGGGCGTTGCCGAGTGTCGGCCCGAAGCCGCCCATCTGCCACATCAGCCATTCGATCGTGTGATGCCGGGCGGCACCCTGCCGGGGCAGGAAGCGGCCGGTCTTTTCGGCGAGGTAGAGCAGGATGGCGCCGGATTCGGCAAGCGTGATCCCGGTCTCGTGATCGACGATAGCCGGAATCTTGCCGCCCGGATTGATGGCGAGATAATCCTGCCGGAATTGATCTCCCTTGGTAATATCGATCGTGTGGGGGCGGTAGGAGAGGCCGAACTCCTCGAGCGCGATGGACACTTTAAGCCCGTTCGGCGTGATCCACGTATAGAGGTCGATCATCGGGGGGTCAATCGAACATCATTTCGTCGACCGGCAGCTTCGTCATTCCGAAGCGCCCGGTGACATCGTCGAGGCCAGAGAACATGTCCCGCAGAGTTTGCACGATCGTCTCGACACGCGGGTCAATGACGCGATAGACGATCGCTTTGCCGTCGCGGCGTCCTTCGATCACGCCCGCCTCGCGAAGCTCGCTCAATTGCTGGGAAAGCGTCGGCTGGCGGATACCGAGCTCGTCCTCCATCCCAGAGACCGAGGCTTCCGTCTCCATGAGGTAGCAGACGATCGCCAGGCGGTTGGCGTTGGCGATCAGCTTCAGCAATTCGCTTGCTGCGCCGACATCGCGGCAGACTCTTGAGGAAACGGGCTTCGTCAACGGTATCGTCCTTGAAGGTTCTATAAAAAAGTAAAGTGACGGCGCTGAATTTTCAACTCCGGCGCGCTCACTTCGCTCGATCTGGTAAAAGATTTCATTGCCTATCGATTTTATGGGATTTCAAAGGCGATTTTCTCCCGCTGACGACAATCGTTTCCTGGCAATCAATTTATAAAAAAGTAAATTGATTGCCATGAGCCACGTCATCGGTCGCACAGAATGAAAATTGGTGTTCATCCCAACAATCTGCATCTGCGTCTCGCGCGCCTCTGGCCCGGCGCCTTCGCGGATCTGCAGCCAATATTCGTCTCCTATGCAGAAGGCCGCGATACGGCGGCGCTGCTGGAAAATGGCGACATCGATCTCGGCGGCACCGGCTCGACGCCGCCGCTTGAGGCGGACATACGCGGCCTCGGCGTCGAATATGTCGCCGCCTCCGCGCCGCGCCCGGCCAATGGCGCCATTTTCGTCAGGAGCGACAGTCCGATCGGCTCCGTCGCTGAGCTGAAAGACCGCCGGATCTCGCTGATCGACGGTTCGTTTCACACCTATCTCCTGGCCCGCAGCCTCGAAGGTGAGGGGATGAGCCTGCCGGATGTCGAGCGGGTCGAAAGCGGAGCGCGCGATTCGCTCGCCGATCTGCTCGAAGGGCGCGTCGATGCCTGGGTCGCCATGTCGCCGCGTCTCGAAAAGGCACTGGAGCGCGACGACGTCAAGCCGATCGTCCGCTGCGGCGCGGCCATTCCCAACCGTTCTTTGTTCTGGACATTGGAGCGGAACGGCCTTTCGGCAACGGAGATCCGGGCGATCGTCTCCGAACTCAGCCGGATCGGTAACGGGATCGCCGCTGATCCACGCACCGCCGCCAGACTTCTTGCATCGGACGACCGCGGCGGACCTGACGACCGCGGCGGATCTGGCGACCGCGACGGAACGGATATCGATGCCTGGGAAAAGGTGGTGCGCTCGCGCGACTTCACGGTGTTCCCGATCGACGAAGAGATCATTGCCGAACAACAGGAAGAGGCCGACACGTTGCTGCGCCACGGCCATTTCGACAAGGCCATCGCGCTGAAACGCCCGGAAACGACGAGATAACGAAGGAATCAGGCGATGAACGTTTTCTGGTACATGTGCGCGCCCGACGGCGCCTATCCCTGGCAGCCGGAAGGCTCACGTCAGGTCGATTACGGTTACTACAAGCAGCTTGCCCAGGCCTATGACCATCTGGGCTACACCGGCGCGCTGTTTGCGACCGGCGCCCACGACGTCTGGGTGCTGGCGAGTGCGCTGCTTGCTCACACCGAGCGACTGCGTTTCCTCGTCGCCGTCCATCCCGGCCTCGTCGCGCCGACACTGCTTGCCAAGATGGCAGCGACCTTCCAGGAATTCGCCCGCGGCCGGCTGCTCATCAACGTCGTCTCCGGCGACGCCAAGATGCTCGGCGCCTATGGCATGATGTTACCGCATGACGAGCGCTATGACATGGCGGAGGAATATCTTCAGCTTTGGCACCGGCTCTTTGCCGGTGAGAGCGTTACCCATCAGGGCAAGTATTTCTCGACGGACGGCGCCAAGCTCGCCTTGCCGGTCGGCGAGAGCATCGCACCACCGCCGCTCTGGTTCGGTGGCTCCTCGGATAAGGCGCTTGAAGTCGCGGCAAAACATGTGGACACCTATCTCTCCTGGGGCGAGACGCCCGCCCAGATCGGCGAAAAGGTCGAAGCGGTGAAGGCGCGTGCCGCCCATTACGGTCGTGAACTGGAATATGGCATCCGCCTCTATGTCATCGTTCGCGACACCGACGAAAAAGCCTGGGAGGCGGCGGCTGACCTCTATGACCGCATGGATGATGCGGCGATCAGCGCCAACCAGCGTTTCGTTGCAAGAAGCGATTCCGTCGGCCAGCAGCGCATGACGGCGCTGCACGGCGGCCTCAAGCCGGAGAACATGCGCGATCTCGAAGTCGCGCCGAACCTCTGGGCCGGCATCGGCCTGGTGAGGCCCGGTCCCGGTACGGCGATCGTCGGCTCTCCGGATACCGTTCTGCGCACGCTCGAAGCCTATCAGAAGGCTGGTGTCGATACTTTCATTCTTTCTGGCATGCCGCTGCTTGAGGAAGCCTATCGTTTCGGCGAAAAGGTGCTGCCGCGGCTCGATGTCAGCAGGGAAGTCTCGAAGGCGCGGAACTACACCTGGTCGACGCTCTTCGATCGCGATCTTTCGACCGTCAAGAGCGCCTGATCCTCTCGCCAGAAGGTAAGTTTTGTGGCCACCAGTGAATTTCATCCGATCGAACGGGCCGCTCCAGATAGCGGGGTGGCAGCGCGCCTGCTGCGGGTGATCGAAGCGATTCTCGGCATTGCCGCGGCAGTCGTTCTGGCCGTACTGCTCTTGATGGTGCTCGTCACAGTCTGCCTGCGCTATTTCTTCAGCGCCGGCTTCATCGGCGCCGAGGATCTCGGCATCTGGCTGCATGTTGGTCTGATCGCGCTCGGCGCGCCCCTCAGCCTCAACAGCGCGCTTGCCATGCGCCTCGACGTCTTCGTCAAGATGCTGCCGGAAAGCCTGCAGAAGGTCACGCCGATCGGCGCCGACGTCTTCACCGTGCTTTCGGCGCTGATCCTGAGCTTCGGCGGCAGCGAGATCATGACGATGCTCGGCGGCGTCTCGCCGACGCTCGGCGTGCCGGAATGGATTCGCTTCGGTTTCCTCGGCGCTGGCGGCGCGCTGATCCTCGTCGTGCTGCTTCTGCAGCGCATCGCGGAAGGCAGGATCCTGTCGGTTTTGCTCTCGCTTGCCGTCGGTGTCGCGCTCTATGCCGGCATTCCGCATGTCTCGCTCGATCTCGACTGGCCGCCGAGCATCTTCCTCGGACTGATCGCCGCGGTCGGTCTGCTGCTCGCGGCGCCTCTGCCGCACGCTTTTCTCGCCGCAGCCTATGTCGTCATCGCCTTCGGCAGCAGCCTGCCGGAGCCGGCGATCGTTTCCGCGACCGTCACCGGCATCTCGAAATTCCTGCTGCTTGCCATTCCCTTCTTCCTGCTCGCCGGCGGCCTCCTGACGGCCTCCGGAGTCGCCAACCAGCTCGTGCGCTTCGCCGCCGCCATGGTCGGACATCGCCGGGCCGGGCTGGCGCAGACGACGCTTTTGACCAGCGTCCTGTTTTCCGGCGCTTCCGGCTCGTCGGTCGCAAACGCCGCCTTCGGCGCCTCGACCTTCCAGCCCGAGCTGGTCAAACACGGCTATCGGCCGGCGCAGGCGGCGGCGATCATCGCCTCGACATCGGTTCTCGACAATGTCATCCCGCCGTCGATCGCCTTCCTCATCCTTGCGACCGCGACCAATCTTTCCGTCGGCTCGCTGCTCGTCGGCGGCTTCTTCGCCGGCGGCTTGATGGCCATATGCCTGGCGGTCGCTATCCATCTAACAGTCAGCGAACAGGTGCCGTTGCCGCGCGCAAATGCGAAACAACGTTGGCAATCGGCGGTCCAGGCGATCCCGGCTTTCGGGCTCGGCATCATCGTCGTCGTCGGCATCCGCATCGGCATCGTCACGACCACGGAGGCCGCAGCACTTGCCGCTTTCTACACGCTGCTGCTCGGCATCGGTGCGCGCCTCGGCATTCTCTCGCTCTATGCCGCCTTTCGCCAGGCAGCAGTCGAAGCGGCGGCGATCGGCCTTCTCATCGGCACGGCCGGCCCCTTTGCCTTTTTGCTGGCGGTCGACGACGTGTCCGGACTGATCTCGCATCTGACGACGGTGCTCGGCGGCAGCGCGCTTGCGGTCATCCTGCTGTCGAACGTCATCCTGCTGGTGGTCGGCCTCGTTCTCGATATCGGCGCCGCGATCCTGCTCTTCGGCCCCATTCTGCTGCCGGCAGCGGTCGCCGCTGGCATCGATCCCATTCAGTTCGGGGTGATCATCGTCGTCAACCTGATGATCCACGGACTGACGCCGCCGCTCGGCATGCTGATCTTCGTCGTCAGCGGCGTCACGCGTATTCCCGCCTCAGAACTCTTTCGGGCGGTCGTTCCCTATCTGCTCGCCCTCCTGGTCTCGCTCGCAATCCTCTGCGCCTGGGCCATCATCTTCTCGTAAACAGGACAACCTCATGGACAATTTCAACCGACGCAATTTCCTGAAGACCGCAGCTCTCGCCGGAACGGCGCTTGCAGCGCCCGCCTTCGTTCGCGCCGCCGCCGCCCGCACGACGACGATCACAATCGCTTCGCTGCTCGGCGACGACAAGCCGGAAACGAAGATCTGGGTGAAGATCGGCGAACTGGTCGAAGCGAAACTCCCCGGCCAGTTCAAGTTCAATATCGTCAGGAACGGTGCGCTCGGCGGCGAGAAGGAAGTGGCCGAAGGCGTGCGCCTCGGCTCAATCCAAGCCAGCCTCTCGACGGTCTCGTCGCTCTCCGGCTGGGCGCCGGAACTGCAGATCCTCGATCTGCCCTTCCTCTTCCGCGATGCCGATCATGTTCGCAGGACCGTCGCCGGCGATGTCGGCGCCGATCTCAAGCAGAAACTGCAGGCGCAGAATTTCGTCGTCGGCGATTTCATCAATTATGGCGCCCGCCATCTCCTGACCAAGGAACCGGTGACGCGGCCGGAGCAGCTCAAGGGCAAGCGCATTCGTGTCATCCAGAGCCCGCTGCACACCAAGCTCTGGAGCGCATTCGGCACGACGCCGATCGGCATTCCGATCACCGAGACCTATAATGCGCTCGCAACCGGTGTCGCCGACGCGATGGATCTGACCAAATCGGCCTATGCCGGTTTCAAGCTCTATGAGGTCGTGCCCGATATGACCGAGACCGGTCACATCTGGGCATCCGGCGTCATCTATTATGCCTCGACCTTCTGGGCCGGCCTCAACGACGAGCAGAAGGCGGTGTTCCAGCAGGCTTCCAGCGAAGGCGCTGCCTATTTCAACCAGCTGATCGTCGACGACGAATCCAAATCCGTCGAGACCGCACTTGCCAACGGCGGAAAACTCTTGAAGCCGGAAGCCTTCGACGAATGGCAGAAGGGCGCCCAAGGCGTGTGGGACGATTTCGCGCCTGTTGTCGGCGGCATCGACAGGATCAAATCCGTCCAGGCCGCCTGAGCGAGGGGCGGGCGGTTCTCCTGCTGCTTTTGACGGGACCGATGGAAAGCCATCGGTCTCTTCATCGCGCGCACCTGCCGGAAAAATAATGTCGGAGCAGGCCGGAAATCGAAAGAGCATGCCTTCGGTGATCGTGGTATATGAATTACTTAAAATCCTGGAATGGGAAGTTTTTACCTTCGGCCGGTGCGATCCTTTTGACCGCAATCTCGCGACCGCTTCCGGCGGACGGATCCCATGGCCTCGATTTGAGATAAACAACATTGAACACAAGGCTTTGGAGGGCCGACCATGAGCTTACGTATCAACGATATTGCCCCCGATTTTACCGCCGACACCACCCAGGGACCGATCAGCTTCCATGAGTGGATCGGCAGCGGCTGGGCCGTCCTGTTCTCGCATCCGAAGAATTTCACGCCGGTTTGCACCACTGAGCTTGGCGCCATGGCCGGCCTCGCAGGGGAGTTTACCAAGCGTGGCGCCAAGATCATCGGCATCTCCGTCGATCCGGTCGAAAGCCATGCCAAGTGGAAGAACGACATCAAGACCGCCACAGGCTTCGACGTCGAATATCCGCTGATCGGTGACAAGGACCTCAAGGTCGCCAAGCTCTACGACATGCTGCCGGCCGGCGCCGGCGAGAGCTCGGAAGGCCGCACGCCTGCCGACAATGCGACGGTGCGTTCGGTCTTCATCATCGGTCCGGATAAGAAGATCAAGCTGATCCTGACCTATCCGATGACGACGGGCCGCAATTTCAATGAGATCCTGCGCGCCATCGATTCCATCCAGCTGACGGCCAAGCACCAGGTGGCCACACCAGCGAACTGGAATCAGGGCGAGGATGTCATCATCACTGCCGCGGTTTCCAACGAAGACGCGATCACGCGTTTCGGCTCCTTCGATACGGTTCTGCCCTATCTCAGGAAGACCAAGCAGCCGACTGCCTGATTGCTGCTTTCTAGCCATTCTCCAGACCGCCGCGGCCATATGGCCCGGCGGCTTTTTTGTGCAGGCATTCTGGAAGAATGTCGCTCCGTTGCGCCTTGTTGTTGGGCAATTTCGGACGCAAAACCGCTACGCCCTTTTGCTGCAATTGCTTGGGCTCAATCCGGAACGGGAAGGGCGCGCTGGTTGTAGAGGATCTTGCGGATGCGTGCCTGCTCTTCTTCGGAGAGCTTGCTGTTGTCGGTGCTAAGATCTGCCCCGACCGCAAGGCCGCGCTGAACGCCGGGCCGTGCACTGAGCTCCTCGAACCATCGTTTGAAATGCTTGAATTCGTTGATGTCCTGACCCTGGGCCTGCCAGTTGACGGTCCAGGGATAGCTGACGATGTCGGCGATGGTGAATTCGTCACCGGCGAGATAACGCCGGTCGCGAAGCCGCATGTTGAGAACGCCGTAAAGGCGGTTGGCTTCGTCGGTGAAGCGCCGCACCGCATAGGACTGATCGCCTTCGCGATCGCCGAGGCGGCGGAAATGACCGGCTTCGCCGAGTTTTGGCCCCTGGTTCGCCATCTGCCAGATCACCCATTGCGTGACCTCGTATTTGCCACGCAGATCCTGCGGCCAGAATTTGCCGGTCTTCTCGGCGAGATAGAAGAGGATCGCGCCGGATTCGAACACGCTCAAGGGACCGCCGCCATCGGCAGGCTCGTGATCGACAATGGCAGGCATGCGGTGATTGGGGTTGAGCTTTAGATAATCGGGTCTGAACTGGTCGCCCCGCCCGATATTGACCGGCACCAGCCGATAGGGAGTGCCGGTTTCCTCCAGGAAGATCGAAACCTTCTTGCCGTTCGGCGTCGGCCAGTAGTGGAGATCAATCATCTGCGTATCCTCGTTTGCTCGATTTCCTGGTAAACAGGATGACGCGACGACCATGGCAGGTCGAATATGTTTGTTCCAAAATCGATGGCGAAATTAGAAACCTGTGACCAGTCCGTGCCAGCAACTCAGGTGCAGATATGGAAATGGGGAAGCTTCGTGCCTCGATCGATGATATCTAGAATCCAGCGTCGTGATGGAAGTTCAAACCTCATGAGATCCGATGACACGCCGAAAACGTCAGTCCGACATTGGGAAGAGATCGGCCAAGGCCATGCTTTCGCTCTGTCTTCTGTTTTCCCAAGCGGACACTATGATGGCCCAGCCGGAAGGAAGCACTGGGGCGCCGGCATGTCTCTACTCAGGTCCTTCGGCGTCGGGATCGGGTGAGACGCTCTGCATCCGGAAAGATAGTTTCAACCGCGACCTTTGCGTCGCGATCGAGCATTTCGCCAGCGCCAATCAATTGCCGCCGGATTATTTCGCCCGTCTCATCTGGCGGGAAAGCACCTTTCGCCCCGATGCGGTCAGCTTCAAGGGAGCGCAGGGGATTGCGCAATTCATGCCCGGAACGGCGAAACTGCGCGGTCTTGAAGACAGCTACCAGGTGTTGGAAGCCCTGCGGAAATCGGCGCAGTATCTCGACGAATTGCGCAATCGTTTCGGCAATCTCGGCCTTGCCGCCGCCGCCTACAATGCCGGCGAAAACGGACTTTCCTCTTACCTAGCGTCAGGGAGATTACCTTACGAGACGCGCGGTTACGTCCTGGCGATCACCGCGCATACGATCGAGGAATGGAAGGATAATCCCCCGGAAGATGCGGCCGCCCCGCTCGACAAGGACAAGCCGTTTCTCGATGGCTGCGTGGCGCTTGCCGAACGGCGGACATTGAAGGACACACCCTGGCGTCAGGAGGGTGAATGGGCGCCCTGGGGCGTCCAGCTTGCGGCGAATGCGAATGTCGCGGTGGCCCGGCGCATGTTTCTCGACGCCGTGCAGGATCTGCCGACACCCTTGAATGCCGAGCAGCCGCTGATCCTGCGCCAGCGCGACCGCAGCTTTGGTTTTCGCCCGCGTTATGCTGCCCGCATCGGCCGGCAGACACGCTTGGAAGCCAACGACCTCTGCAACCAGATCCGCAAGCATGGCGGCACCTGTCTTGTTTTCAAGAATCGATAGCGGGCCTGGTTGAGCCGACTTGATCACGAAAAGTCTGCTTGCAGGATCACCTGAGCGCAGCATATTCAACACGGAAATTCCAAGGGAGGAACGATGATGCGGGTTTTGGTAGTCGGAGCAACGGGCCATGTCGGAACCTATCTCGTTCCCCGTCTGGTGGAGGCAGGTCACGACGTCGTCACGATCAGCCGAGGCACGGCGAAGCCCTATACGGCAAACCACGCCTGGGCTTCCGTCGATCAGCGTCAGATGGACCGGGCAGCCATGGAGCGGACGGGTGAGTTCGGCCCGGCCGTACGTGAAGTGAAAGCCGATATCGTCATCGACATGATCAGCTTCACGCTGGAAAGTGCCGAGCACCTGGTGATGGCGCTGTCGGGGCATGTCGGTCACTTCCTGCATACCGGCACGATCTGGACGCATGGCTACCCCACTGCCGTGCCGACGCTGGAAGAGGCGCCGAAGTCTCCTTTCGGCGACTATGGCACGCAGAAAGCTGCGATCGAAACCTATCTGCTGCAGCAGGCAAGGCTTCGCGGATTTCCGGCAACCATCATCCATCCCGGGCACATTGTCGGTCCCGGCTGGACGCCGCTCAATCCGGCCGGCAATTTCAACCTGCAGGTCTTTTCGACCCTTGCCCGCGGAGAGACCCTGGCGCTGCCCCATTTCGGCTTGGAGACCGTTCATCACGTCCATGCCGATGATGTGGCAGCGATGTTCATGGGCGCGATTGTCAACCGGAATGCCTCGATCGGCGAAAGTTTCCACGCGGTCTCTGAGCAGGCATTGACCCTTCGCGGTTATGCCGAATCCATGTCTCGCTGGTTCGGGCACGAGCCGAAGCTCAGCTTCGCCCCATTCGACGCCTGGGCCGAAAGTCAGACGGCCGAAGATGCGAAGGCGACCTGGGAACATATCGCCCGCAGCCCGAATTGCTCGATCGCCAAAGCCAAACGCCTGCTGGGATACACCCCGAGATACACCTCCCTGCAGGCGGTGCAGGAATCGGTCGGCTGGCTGGTCGGGCAGGGGCGGATCAAGACCTGATCCGCCATCTCCGCCGCTTCCTAACTGATTAGGATGGCCCTGAAATCATTGACATTGGTTCCGGTCGGGCCGGTTTCGAAGAGATCACCGGTGGCCGCAAAGCCTGAATAGCTGTCATTACCGTCGAGCAGCCGGCGCGGATCGAGCCCGGCGGCGCGAAGGCGCCTTGCCGTGCCGCCATCAGCAAAGACGCCGGCATTATCCTCCGAACCGTCGATCCCGTCCGTGTCGGCCGCCAGGACATGAATGCCCTCCTGTCCGTCAATCGCAAGCGCCATGGCGAGCGCGAATTCGCCGTTGCGTCCGCCCTTGCCGCCCTTGGCGCGCAGCGTCACCGTCGTCTCGCCACCGGAAAGGATGACGACCGGCTTCGGAAACGGCCTGTTCCGGCCCGACACTTCGCGGGCGATGGCCGCATGCACCAGCGCCACGTCGCGCGACTCCCCCTCGATCGCATCCGAAAGAATGGCCGGCTCGATCCCCTGCGATTTTGCCAGTGCCGCTGCGGCCTCCAGCGAGACGCCGGCGGAGGCGATGATGTGATGCGCGTGCAGCAAGAAGACCGGATCGTCTGGCCGCGGTGCATCGGCTTTCGGCGAGTTCAGATGGTCGAGTGCGGCCTGCGGCAGCTGTAATCCGTATTGCCTGATGATCTCGAGCGCATCGTGCCGTGTCGAACCATCGGGGACCGTCGGCCCGGAGGCGACATGGGCCGGGTTGTCGCCGGGAATATCGGAGACGATCAGGCTGACGACCCTCGCGTTGGTGGCTGCCGCAAGTCTTCCGCCCTTGATGGTGGAGAGATGCTTGCGCACGACATTCATCGCCGAAATCGGCGCGCCCGAGGCAAGTAGCATTTCGTTGAGAGCAATCTCGTCTTCAAGGGTCAACCCGTCCGGTGGGGCGGGCAGCAGCGCCGAGCCGCCGCCGCAGATCAGCGCGATCACCAGATCGTCTTCCGTCAGCCCGTTCACCGTCTCCGTCAGCCGCTTTGCGGCGGCAAGGCCAGCCGCATCCGGCACGGGATGGGCGGCCTCGATAATCTCGATGCCGCGTGTCTCGCAGCCATAGCCGTAGCGGGTGACCACCACACCTTCGAGCGGTCCGTCCCAGACGCTTTCGAGCGCCCGCGCCATCTGCGCCGCGCCCTTGCCGGCGCCGATGACCACGGTCCTTCCCTTGGGCCTTTCAGGCAGATGCGCCTTGATGCCGGTCAGCGGATCGGCGGCGCGAACTGATGCGTCGAACAGGCTTTTCAGGAAATCGCGGGGAGCGGTTATCGTCATCGGTGGTCTCTGCTGCCTCGGTGTCGATGGGGATGGTATTGTCCGTTATTCTAGGCCTGCAGGATCAGCAAGGTGCGCTGGCCGCACCATAGCCTACGGCATAATTCCTCAAATCGGAATCGATGGAAGGATAAATTATGCAGCAATTCAAAGTGCTACAGCGTCAGTCGGCGAGGGCCGCCAGGATCCGGACCCAGGATCGTATGCCCTTATGGAAGCTGGAGAGATCGTATTTTTCGTTCGGGCTGTGGACGCGGTTGTCGAAGCGGGCGAAGCCAACCAGGAGGGCATCGCATCCGAGCCGGCGTTTGAATTCGCCGATGATCGGGATCGAGCCTCCCGTGCCGGCAAGGGCCGCTTCGCATTGCCATTCGGTCGAAAGCGCCTGAAGCGTCCTGGTGAGAAACGGACTGTCGATCGGCATGACGGTTGCCGGCGAAAGCCCGTAATCCCTGAAGCTGACCGAACAATCCCCCGGGATACGTGCGCGCACGTGCCGCTGGAAGGCATCGCGGATCGCCTGGGGATCCTGTCCTTCAACCAGGCGAAACGAAATCTTGGCGCTCGCCTTCGCCGGAATGACCGTCTTGAAGCCTTCGCCGGTATAGCCGCCGCTCATGCCGTTGATCTCGCAGCTCGGCCGCGCCCAGATCTGTTCGAGGACGGAACGGCCTGCCTCGCCGGCCGGATCTCTGAGGCCGATATCGCCGAGAAAGGCCTCTTCGTCGAAGGGCAGTCTCTTCCACAGCGCCTTGATGGCGTCGGGGAGCTCTTTCACGCCATCATAAAAGCCCTCGACCGCGACACCGCCATCGGCTCGCCGCAGGCTCGAAACAACGTCTGACAGCACTTGCAGCGGATTGCGCGCGGCATTGCCGAACATGCCGGAATGCAGGTCTTGATCGGCGCAGGTGACCTCGATTTCCGTACTGAAGATACCGCGCAGCATCGTCGTGACGGCAGGCGTTTCGCGATCCCACATATCCGTGTCGCAGACGAAGACCGCATCGGCCTTCAACTCGTCCGCCGTGGCATCCAGAAAGGGTGCGAGGCTCGGGCTGCCGGCCTCTTCTTCGCCTTCGAACAGCACGCTCACCTGCACCGGCAGTTTCCCGGTGACGCTCTTCCAGGCGCGGCAGGCTTCGACGAAGGTCATCAACTGCCCCTTGTCGTCGGACGCGCCGCGCGCCACGATCGCGGTATCGCCGTTCGGCAAGGCTTCCATGCGCGGCTCGAACGGATCACTCGTCCACAGCGCCAGCGGATCGACCGGCTGGACATCGTAATGGCCGTAAAACAGCACATGCGGTCCGGACGCCGCTTTCTCGTGGGCGACCACCATCGGATGGCCGGTCGTTTTGCGCACCGATGCTTCGAAGCCGATGGCAGCCAGATCCCGGCTCAGCCATTCAGCAGCAGCCCGGCAGTGATCGCGATAGGCCGGGTCGGTCGAGACGCTCGGAATGCGGATCAGCTCGAAAAGCCGCGCCAGGCTACCATCGAGGCTTTGGTCCACATGGGCAAGAACGGCATCGATATCTTGGTCCATGGCATTAGTCATCGTCTCTCCTCAGCGTTTCAATCTTCCGGATCGAGAATGCAGCACTGCTCTGCTACAGGCGTCAGCACGGCGGACGCCCCTGTTTCCAGTGGATCGGATAGCGCCCCATTGGCGGTGATCTCTCCCGCGGCGGTCGTGCATTTATACTGATAGGCTCGGCCGAGATAGGTGCGCGTGCCGAGCACGGCCGCGATGCCGTCACCGTCACGGCTGACGGCAAGACCGTCTGCACGGCAGGCCAGGACGAAGTCGTCCTTGATCGGCCCGAATGTTTCCTGCGACAGTTGCAGCCGCGCTCCGCCCGTTGTTTCGGCGGTTATAAGCGCGCCGTTGCGCGCGGTCACCTTCATGCGGATCAGGTTCTCGAATCCGACGAAGCGGGCGACGAAAGCGTTGGCCGGCTGGCGATACAGCACCTCCGGCGCGTCGAGCTGCATGATGCGCCCGGCATTCATGATCGCCACCCTGTCGGAGATCGAGAATGCCTCCTCCTGGTCATGGGTGACGTAAAGCGATGTCGTGCCGTTGGCGCGCTGGAGCTGCCTTATCTCGACGCGCATGTCGATCCTGAGCTTTGCATCCAGATTGGAAAGCGGCTCGTCGAACATCAGAAGCGGCGGCTCGATGACCAGTGCCCGGGCGAGAGCCACGCGCTGTTTCTGGCCGCCTGACAGGGCCGACGGCAGGCGGTCGGCGAAGGCCGAAAGGCCGACGCGGTCCAGCATGGCCATCGTTCTTTTCGCCCGTTCCGGCTGGGGAATGCGACGCTGCCTCAGGCCGAAGGCAACATTATCCTGGACGCTCAGATGAGGAAAAAGTGCGTAGTTCTGAAAGACCAGGCCGATGTCGCGCGCATGCGCGGGAAGGCCGGTCAGGTTGCGCTCGCCGAGCTTGATGCTGCCGCTGCTTGGCTGCAGAAAGCCGGCTACGAGGCGCAATGTCGTCGTCTTGCCGCAGCCGCTGGAGCCGAGCAGGGAGACCAGCTCCCCGGCCATGACCGAGATCGACAGGTCCTTGAGCACCTGCGTGCTGCCGTAATGGGCGGAGATGGAATCGATGGTGAGGGATACGGTCAAGAGCGTTCTACTTTGTCAGGAAGGTGAGGCCGAGCGTGGCCTCGACGACGGCCATGACGCCGACTGTCACGAACATCAGCAGCACCGATACCGACGCGATCGTCGGATCGAAGAACTGTTCCATATGCGCAAGGATCTGGATCGGCAGCGTCGAGATGCCAGGCCCGGTCAGGAAGACCGAAACCGACACATCGTTGATCGAGGTGATGAAGGCGAGGATGAAGGCGGCAATGACCCCGGCGCGGATATTCGGCAGGACCACGGTCAGGAAGGTTTTCAGCGGTGGGCAACCCAGGCTGATCGCCGCCTCCTCAACGGAAAAATCGAAGGCCGCCAGGCTGGCGCCGACGACACGCACTGAATAGGGCAGGATCAGCAGCGCATGGCCGACCAGCAGGCTGATGAAGATCGGCAGCCCGAGGCCTATCGTCACGGATTTCATCAGCGAAAATCCGAAAACGATCTCCGGCACCAGGATCGGCAGCACGAAGATGGTGGAAAGCCAGCGCGGCAATTCCACCCGGTAGCGGTTGATCGCATAGGCGGCCGGGACGCCGATCAGCAGCGACAGCGCCGTGCCGAGAAAAGCGACCTGCAGGCTGGTGATCGCGGTCGTGCGGAAGGCCTCGATTTCGAAGATATTGACGAACCACCGCAATGTCAGGCCCTGCGGCGGGAAGGTCAGATAGGTCGTGTCGCTGACAGCCGCACCGATGATGATGACGAGCGGCGCCAGCAGGAAGAAGAAAACGCAGGCCGCGAAGGCGGCGAGGATCGGGTGAACGCGCCTGGTCATCACACCGCCATCGGATTGAGCCGGCGTGCGATGCGGCTCATGATGAGGACGACGCCGAGCGTCAGCACCACCATGATGGCGGCGATCGTCGATGCGCCGACCCAATCGAAGGTCACCATGGCGCGCTGATAGAGGAAGGTCCCCATCATCATCTGCTTTTCTCCGCCGAGCAGTTGCGGTGTCGCATAGGAGGTGAAGCTGCCGGTGAAGACCAGGACCGCGCCGACGATGAGGCCGGGTGTCGCGAGCGGCAGGATCACCTGAAAGAATGTCATCAGCGGTTTCGCGCCGAGCGAGGCGGAGGCGTCTATCAGATCGCGCGGGATGCCTTCAAGCACCCCGACCAGCGTCAGGATCATCAGGGGAACGAAGAGATAGACCATGGCGACGATCACCGAGCCTTCGGTGTAGAGCATCGAAAGCGGCTCCCCGATAATGCCGGTCGAGATCAGCATGGCGTTCAAGATGCCGTTCTTCCCGAGAATGATCAGCCATGCGAAGGATCGGACGACGACACCTGTCAGCAGCGGAAAAACCGCCGCGATGATCATGATGCTCTTTGCGCGACCCGGCATCTGCGCGATCACATAGGCGGTGATGAAACCCACGGTGAGGGAGATCGCGGTCGTGACCAGGGCGACCTCCAGCGTCCGATAAAGAACTGCGCGGCGAAAGCCGCTGCTGAAGAATGTCACATAGGGCGCAAACACGCCCTTCGGCTCCGCAAACGTCGCGGCGATGGTGATGGCGACGGGAA
The DNA here is from genome assembly GCF_013416305.1 of Rhizobium sp. WYCCWR 11128. NCBI lineage: Bacteria > Pseudomonadati > Pseudomonadota > Alphaproteobacteria > Hyphomicrobiales > Rhizobiaceae > Rhizobium > Rhizobium sp. WYCCWR 11128. Next base: position 1,466,914 of record NZ_JACCEZ010000001.1, on the reverse strand, counting down.
CGACGAGAAGCACAACGACGGCAATCGTCGCCGGCATCGTCAATCCCCATCTGGCAAAATGCTTCATCTCAAAACTCGTGGCATGTCCTGATATCAGGAGCGCCGCATCTCGGATTCGGATGTGCGGCGCTTCCAGGTCTGGCCCAGGACTGGCAATGAACCGGGCTCAGGCCGGGATATCGCGCAGCTTACTGACCGAAGACTTCGTTCCAGCGGTCGATCCAGTCGGCCTTGGCAGCATTCATCTTGGCATAGTCGATGCGGGTGAGGCTGGCGACCATATCCGGGCCATAGGTCCAGATCTTCGCCTGGTCCGACGTCAGGCTGACCTTTGTCGAGATCGGCGCATCGACGCCTTGTTCGGCTTCAGCCTGCTGGACGTCCTTGGACAGGATGAAGTTGATGAACTGATGGGCGAGTTCGACATTTTCCGAACCCTTCGGGATGTTCACGGTGTTCAGCGTGGCGATATCGCCGTCCGTAAGCTTGGCCCATGTCATCGTCGGAACGGCCGCCTGCATCGATGCCAGGGTAAAGTCCTGGGCCAGCGCAACGCGCACTTCGCCTGTTGATATCAGGTTCACCAGCTCCGAGCCGGTGTTGTAGTTCTTGACGACATTGGGCTTCAAGGCCTCGATTTCCGAGAAGGCCTTGTCGGTGTCTTCATAGGCATCCGCGCCGCCATGCTTGCCGGCTTCCAGAACGACCAGCGGGCCGGCCGTAGTGGTGATTCCGGGCAAGGAGACGGAGCTCTTCAGATCGTCGCGCCACAGGTCGCCCCAAGCGGTGATCGGTGGGTTGACCTTGGCGGAATCATAGACGATGCCGACGCGACCGATCGTGTAGGCGGGGCCGTATTTGCCCTGCGGCGCCTTGCCCAGCTCGTAGATATCCGCGAGGTTGGGGATCTTCGATGCATCGATCTCCTGGAACAATCCCTGTTCGATGCCGAGCTGCGAGAAGCTGTCGGTGAGATAGATGACATCGACGCCCTTGCCATCGCGCAATTTCAGCTTGTTGAGCCGGTCGGCATTGTTGCCGGTTTCGAACACGATCTCGCAGCCGCAAATCTTCTTGAACGGAGTGATGATGTTCGCATTCATCTTCTCGCCGTTATAGCCCCACCAGGAGATGGTCAGCGTCTTCGATTGCGCATGTGCCGCAGCGGTGCCGCCGACGGCGGCAAGCAGCGCAAGAGACAGGATTCGGGCAAAACGTCTGGCCTTCATGAGCAATGTCCTTCTGTGAAAAGCGGCGTTGGCAATCGGGATCGTACCCCCACGATTTGAGGGATACTATTTTTTGATCTGTCAGGCCGCAAGCTCAATAATTGGGCAAATACCCTCTTGTGCGGAGAATTTTCCGGGACCGGCCGATCAACTAACTCTTGGTTGATAACGTCTGGCCATCGCCCACAAAACGTGTGGCTGATCAGCGCTTTACACATTCGGGTGTGGTCTTTACGGTCCGGCGATTCCAGTTCTCACGGGCATTCCATTCATGGCCACTTCGCGCACCGTTCTTCCTGATGATCTGCTGATCAACGCGTCCGACGAGGTTCTGACGCGCCAGGATCTCGTGCTGACGGCGCTCGGACGCCGGCCCGCCGACAGGCTGTTGCGCGTGGGAAGGTTGCTCGATGTCCATACGAGGACGTGGCTTGACGATCAGGAGATCGTCATCAAGGGCCGCCGTATCGCTTATGTCGGCCCCGCCGGCAGTTACGCAGGCGAAGTGAGCGAGCGGTTCTCCGAGCCGGATCTTGCGGCCGTGCCGGGCTTCGGCGAGGCACACAAACATATCGAAAGCTCCCATCTGACGCCGGAATGGGAGGCGGCTTTGGTGATGCCGCATGGCGTGACCTGGACATGCGAGGCGAGCCACGAATTTTCCAACGTCAACGGCGCCCGCAATCTGGAATTCTGGCTGGAAGCGCGCCGGCGCGGATCGCCGATGAAAATCTTTCCCCTGCCTGGCTCCGCCGTCCCTCCGACCGCCTATGAATGGGGTGGCGGCTGGTTCGGCTACGATGAGCAGAAGGCCTTCCTTTCCGAAAGCCTGATGGTCGCCGGGCTCGACGAGGTCATGGACTGGCCGTCCATATCCGATCCCGGCAATCCTTCCTACGATCGGCTGTGGGGCATGATCGGCGCGACCTTCGAGCAGCGCGGCGTGGTCGAAGGCCACGGCGCCGGACTGCGCGACATGGCCTCGATCAATGCCTTCGCCGCAGCGGGTCTCGCCTCCGATCACGAAGGCTGGTTTCTCGATGAAATCTGGCAGAAGCTTCTCCACGGCCTTTTCATCGAGCTCAGGCCGCATTCTCTGCCGGAGGTCATCCGCGGTCTGATCGACAAGGGGCTGACGGACTGGTCGCAGATCGCCCTGGTGACCGACGACCGCAGCGCCTCGGACACACTGAAAATCGGTGCGACCGACCACAATGTCCGGCTCGCCATCGAAAACGGCCTTGCGCCGGAGACCGCCATCCAGTGCGTCACCCTCAATCCGGCACGCCATATGCGGCTGACGCCTTGGGTCGGATCGATAGCGCCGGGCCGTTTCGCCGACATCGTTCTTCTCAGCGACGTCGCCAGCCTGTCGATCGAAAAGGTATGGGCAGACGGGCGTCCTGTGTCCGAGGGCGCGACATTCATTGGCGTGCGCCCTGAAATCGACTGGCCGCAATGGGCGACGCGGACCGTGAAAATAGACCGGACGGTCACATCAGATGATTTCCGCATCGAGGCGCCGCCGAACCGGACCACGGTCAACGCAGCACTTTTGCGGCCGTTTCACTGGCACGACGATTTCATCACCATGGAATTGCCGGTGGAAGAGGGGGCCGTGCAGCGGGATCCCGCGCGCAATGTCACCAAGTTCTCGATTGTCGACCGGTTCTCCGGGGAGGCCAAGGTCTCCAGGATGTTCTGGCTGGGCACCGGACCGCGCACGCCGGAGACGGCGCTCGCCTCCACGCTCGGGCACGACAAGCACAATATCTGGACGGTCGGCTCATCAGACGAGGCGATGGCGATATCAGTCAATGCCCTGAACGAGCAGCAGGGCGGCTGGGTGCTGGTATCCGCAGGCAAGATTCTCGCCCGCGTCCGCTACGAGGTCGGCGGCCTGATGACGGCGCGTTCGGCCGAAGCGCTCGACGCGGAGATGCAGGCTCTTTATGCCGCCGGCGCCGGGATCGACTGGATGTACGAGCCGACCTTTTCGCCTCGATGGTGGCCGGGCTTTCCCGAACGCCTGTCGTTTGCGACGCTGACCTGTTCGCCCTGGCGCTGGGTCCTGGTCGCGCCGTCGGAGCTGGCGCCGGAGGGGTTCGTGAACGTGCTCACCGGCAAAACCCATCCGATTGTCTGGTGACATCGCGGTCCGCTAAATTTCCACCTGATTGATCTTCTTACTGCAGCAAATAGAAAGCATTAACCATAGTCCCGTAGACAACGAACAGGATCAAAGGAACCTGTGTTCGATGGCTACTGAAATGACCCGCCGGCCTGCCGGCGCCAATGAAGGCAAGATTATTGCCTTTCCCGCTGGAACCGGAACTGCCAATGTCGAGCGCTGCGCTCGCGAACTCGGCCGGCGGCACGGCGCAGATGCGATAGAATTCTGGAAGGCCGAATGCCGCAGGCTTGCCGATCAGCTTCTGGCGGCCGGTATGCCGGAGAGCGATGTCGGTCAGCGGGTGCTGCAGTTTCAGCAAGATGTCCAGAGCGAACTCGTCTTCAGCCACCAAAACGGACCACTGCCCAAGTCTCAAAACCGATAGTGGCGATCTTCGGGGAGGTCTGCCGAATCTGAGTGGTCGTCCTATCCCTCTTCGTAAACCGCCTCCGGCGGTAACGCCAGCAGGCGGTCCGCCATCTCCTGCTTTAGCCAGGCGAGACGCTCCTCTTCCTGGGGTGTCCGGTCGGGCTTGCGGCCGAGCATGATGAATTCCTCGCGGACATGGCCGTCGCACAGTTGCAGGGTGACGGTGCGGCCGCGATAGCTGAGTTCGAAGACGTAGCGGGCGAGGATATCGCCGCGCTCCGGCCGGTCGAGTGAGGGGTCGACGCTGTAGCGTCCTTCCGTCAATGCGCGCGTCACCATTTCGAAAGCGTCACGCCCGCCCGGGCCGCGAAAGGCCGTGCGGATCGAGATTTCGCGGCGCTCCGGCGGTCCGTCGGTGCTGAGCAGCGGAAAGGCGCGCTCCATCACCTTGAAGGCATGGGCGACACCACCGGGAAAACCATAGCCGTGATAATGCATGATGTCGGCGAAGCCGTAGGCAAGCGGTTTGCCGTCTTCGAGCACTTCGATCTTCGTTTCGTTCATTCCGATTTTCCCTTGTCCAGTTCCTTGCGCATCCACGGAAGGAAACCATCCAGGAAGCGAGTCGTCGCCGGCATGAAATGCGATCCGTGGTGGAAGCAGGGGTCGAGGCTGGTGATCACCATGCGGCCCGCCGTCGTGACCTCGTCTACATAGAGGATCGGCTTGCCTTCCTCGTTCACGGCCAGAACCTCGACGCCCTCAGGTGGGTCGAACCAGCCGTGAAGGTGCCAGGTCAGATCGTCCTGCCTAAGATGTTCGAACAGCGAATGGCCGGGTGCTGAGATCCTGACGCCGAGATCGGCGCCCTCGGTCAGCCACCACCACCAGTTTGTCGGTTGCGGCGTGAAATGGATCGCTGGCAGGAACGCTTCCCACGCCGTCTCGCCGGTGGCAACGATCGTGCCGCCCTCATCGAGATAGGCGCGCAGTTGCGCCGCATGCGGCGTCATCCGGTCCGCCGGCGTCCGGCAGGGAATGAACAGTACCTTGTGTTCGCTGAGCTCGACCGAGGGCAGCTCCTCCGGGCGCACCAGCCTGTCAAAATGATGCCGGTAACGCGGCGCTTCCAGCGTCTCGATATGGTAGTAGGCGCCGGGATGGATCGCGAGCACGCTCATCGGTTCAGCTCCCCCGCCAGCCAGGCGATAACACGGCCGGCCAGTTGCTTTTTGATGTCGGAATCGTCTCCGCAACCCCAGAACTCGTTTCCAGCATGCGACAATATTTCTCCGCCCACCGGCCGCGCCCAGATCCAGTCGACGGGAACGGCAGCCGATCCGAATGTATTGATCGCAACGGCGCCAGGCGGCATTGGATTGTGTCCGCGGCCGTAGAAACCGGCGACGCCGCGGTTCGTTTCCAGCATCCTCTGGTCGATGCCGGTAAAAACAGGATGGTCGAATTGCCTGACCTGCACGAAGTCGGCTCTTTTCGGCTGCGGCATCGGGATATAGGCGCCGAGTACCGGCAGAATCGGCCGAAGCATGTGGCCGTTGAAGATCCACCGGCCGCCTCGGCCGAGGAAGGATGCCACCGCCGGCGCGTATCTGAGGAAGCCGATCTGATCGAGATGGGTCGTGGTGATGAGGCCGCTTGCGGCGGCGAAATGCGCCTCGGTCAGCTCCATCTCGCGTACGGTGATCAGCTTGCCCTGCGCGGTCGCCTCGGCGAAAGCCGGCGGGTTCATGCTGAAAGGGTCTTGATAATGCGACTGGATCAGAAGGATGCTCATGCGGCGCAAATTCCTGCAAAGGCGGGCAGAACTGCGCGATGCCCGTGGCCTGTCGGACCGACGAGCTCGACCACCCGCATCGGTACCCCGTAAAGCCGTTCGAGATGTTCCGGCGTGATCGTCTCCGCGACCGGACCGAACAGCGATTGACCATCCGGCATCATCAGCAGCGCATCGTCGGCGGCGGCAAGTGCATGGTTCGGATCATGTGTCGTGAAGGCGATTGCCTTGTCGCGCGGTTCGCGCAGGCTTTTGAGCAGGTCGAGCAGCCGCTCCTGGTTGCGAAGGTCGAGGGCGGCGGCTGGCTCGTCGAGGACGATCGCCTCCGACCCGGTGGCGAGCGCTCGCGCCAGAAGCACGAGCTGCCGTTCGCCGCCGGAAAGCCGGTCGAAGAAATGATCGGCAAAGCGGGTGGCCCCCGCACGTTCAAGCGCGGCATGGGCAATCTCGAAATCGGAAGGTCCCGGTTGGCCGAAGAGGCCGAGATGTGCTGCCCGCCCCATGACGGCGACGTCGATGGCGCGGTAACGCTGGTTGCTGCTTCCGGTCTGCGGGACGTAGCCGACAATGGCGGGCGCCACCCGGCTGCCTTCGTCCAGCCGCTGAAAGCCGAGCATGGCTTTCAGCGTGGTCGTCTTACCACGTCCGTTGGGGCCGAGAATGGCGAGCGACCGCCCGACGGGAACTGAGAAAGTCAGGCGGTCGAGGATGGTGCGCACCCCGAACCTGACGACTGCATCCGTCAATCCGATCATGATCCCGTCCTTTCGCGATAGTGATGGCGCAGGAGAGCCGCAAAGATCGGCGCGCCGACAAGGGCGGTGATCACGCCGAGTGGGATTTCCGCGGCCGTTGCCGTGCGGGCGAGGGTGTCGATGCAGACCATGAATCCTGCGCCGAGCACCGCGGCTGCGGGCAGCAGCGCGCGGTGATCATGGCCGACCAGCAGGCGGGCGGCGTGGGGAATGACGATGCCGATCCAGCCGATGATGCCGGAGACTGCGACCTGGCTGCCGACGATGACGGCGATGAGGCAGAAGACCAGCCATCTCTCGCGTATCGTATTGGCGCCGAGGCTGCGGGCTTCGGCTTCGTCGAGCGACAGGATGTTGAGCCGGAAGCGGAGCATCCACAGGAAGCAGCTTCCCAGGATGAGGCCCGGTGCCGCCACCAGCGTGCGTTCCCATGTGGCTGTCGCAAAGGATCCCATCAACCAGTAGACGATGGCGGGAAGCGACGTGTTGGGATCGGCGATGAATTGCAGCAGCGAGACGACCGCCGAGAACATCGAGCTGATGACCAGCCCCGACAGGATCACCGTTACCGTTTCGGAGCGGCCGTTGATGCGCGACAGCAACCCCACCAGGATGACGGCCGCCATTCCGCAGAGGAACACCATGGCAATCAGCGGAAATCCCCAGATGCCGAGCATGATCGCCAGCGCGCCGCCAAAGGCCGCACCCTGGGAAATGCCCAATATATCTGGCGAAACCAGCGGATTTCGAAACACGCCCTGAAGGCCGGCGCCCGAGATGGCAAGCCCGGCGCCGGCAAGTGCAGCAAGCACGACGCGCGGGGCACGCACGAGCAGCACGATGCGTTCGTCGATCCCGGCAAGCTCCCGCGATGGATCAGTGATCCCTTGCCAGATCAGTTCCAGTGCGCGTCCAGCCGGCACCGAGAACCGTCCGACGCAGAGGCTGACGGTGAAGGCGACCACCAGCAGTGCCAGCAGCAAAGTGAAGACCAGTGTCTGCCTGGCGAGGTGAATCCGGCGGGCAGCCGGCGCCATCTCCTCATGCGTCATCGGCGCCATGATGTCACTTTGCCTCGAACTGAGCGTAGTCGGCGGCGGCGCCCTGTTCCTTCAGCCAAAGGATATTGTCGATATCGCTATCGGCCAGGTCGTAGTTGTAAAGGGTCTTGTAGGCCGTCTTCATTTCCGTCCGCAGGTCGTATTTGAAGACCTCGGGATGGAGGAGATTGGCCGTCCACATCCAGGACAACGGCGATTCTTGGCTCGGCGGATCCCAGCGATAGCCGCCGAGCGGCATCTTGTAGACCCGCTTGGATTTGGCGGCATTGGTCAAAGACAGGATCGGATCGTTATAGACCCAGTCGACATTCAGCTTCGCCTCGAAAGCATTGAGGAAGATGACGTCGGGGTTCCACGCTGCGATCTGTTCCTTGTTCACCGAGACCGTGCCGTTGAGTTCGGCCGAGGCATTTCTGCCGCCCGCAAGCTGGATGGACCAGGCATTGTAATTGCCCTTGGTGCCGGAGGCGCTGATATCGGAGAGCGCGCGGCCGAGATAGAGAACGTTCGGCTTCTTGTCGTCGGGGATAGCAGTCGCCTTGGCTTCGATATCCTTCTGGACGCGATCGCGCCATTCCACCAGCTCGCCGATCCGCTCCGGCTTGCCGATCGCCTTCGCGGCCATGGTCATATAATCGCGGGTCAGCTCTTCCGTGCCGTAAAGGATCAGCATCGTGGTGAGCCCGGCATTGGTGATGGGGGCGACGATATCGGCGCCGCGATCACCCCACTGAATGACGAGATCGGGATTGGCAGCGGTGAGCGCCTCGACATTCGGCACGAAATTCGGCGCCGTCACGTCCGACGGAATATCCTTCGCCTCGGGGAAGATCTTTCCGAGAATCCCTTCGACCACGGCGCTCTTTGCCGTCGGGTTCATGCCAATGAGCTTCCGGGTGCTGCCATCCAGCGCGATGACTGTGGAAGCCATTGGGATAACGATCGAGACGACACGTTCGGCAGCCTTTGCCAGCCGCACCTCGCGGTTCCCCTGATCCTTGAAGACAATCTCTTCGGCAAAAGCTGCCGGTGCAAACAGCACGGCGGCAAGTGCGGCCGCCATGCGGCGGCGCAAAGCAGTTGTGATAAAAAGCGAAAGCGGAACCATGGTGTCTCCCCGTATGACGATGAGCGCCATTCCTATTCCGCGTATTTATTCTTGTCTACAAATCTCCACTTTAATTAGCGATATGACTACTTCATCAGCCCAGCGGACCGGAGGGCATCTTCAATGACCTTCTGGATACCGCCACGATCGTTACCTGTGCCGAATCGATCTGCAGCGTTTTCCGGTTGCGCAGCAGAGGGTTTTGCGTCGCGCCGTTTTTCAAATGAGGGGACCAGACCCCAGGACCTGGCAGTTTCGACGGTCGATGAAATTCCGACCTCAAGCATGAAGGGGCCGCTTGCCCCGTATCCGGTGCCGACATCGAGCGGCGTGCCGTGATCCATCCCGGCAATCGTATAGAGCTCGATTACTTCGACACCGTGAGCATCGGTCCAGACCTTTCGCTGGTGTCGTCCGATATCTTCGACACGCCCCGGCGATGCGTCAACGCCGTGGATATTTCTCCATTGCTCTGCGATCGCATTCGCATTGGATGGCACGACGGTTCTGTCTGCGCTCCCCTGCCACAGTGATAGTGTCGGCCACGGGCCTTTGTGCCCTGAAGCGTTTCTCAATCGCAGTTCAAGCTCTTTGGCAGTCGGGCTGCCGTGACCGCGCATTCGGTCAAACGCCTCGGGAATGCTTGCGGCACTTGCATATGGTAGGCCCGCGATGATCGCGCCGCCCGCAAAAACGTCGGGATAGGTGGCGAGCATGGCGGCGGCCATGGCGCCGCCCGCCGAAAGCCCGGTCACGAACACGCGCTTGCCGTCGATACCGTGTTCCGCAACGATCTTTGCGATCATCTGGCGAATGGAAAAGACCTCGCCGTGATCCCGGCTTATGTCTTCTGGGTTAAACCAATTGAAGCAGAGGTTTGGATTGTTTGCCCGTCGTTGTTCGGGAAACAGCAGCGCGAAGCCATAGTCCTCGGCCAATCGTGACCACCCGGACCCGATATCATAGCCGGCGGCAGTCTGGGTGCAGCCGTGCAGGACGACAACCAGGGCCATGTTTTTCCCGCGCTTCGACGGCAAATAGGTGTACCCCCCTAAGGCGCCCGGGTTGGAGCCAAACGTTTCCAAGGCGACGAGGTCGGGGTTGTTCTGCGTGGGGTGGGCGCGAAGGGTTCCTCGCAGCGCAGCAAGGCGTGCGAGCGTGTCTGACATAGATCTCATGAAAGTCTCCGCCAATCAGCAGCCGGGATGGCGGTGATGTTGAACTAAACGCGTCAGTCTACGAAAAGGTTGCTGCAGTGCACAATGTTTTTCGATGGTGCAAACGGATGGGCGTCGACGAATTGATCCGATCGAGCAAGGCAGGAAACCACTGGATTGCGGCTGAGAAGAAAGATGCCGAGGCGATAAGATGGCGAAGTCCGAGATCGTAAAACGGAGAAGATTCCATCACCTAGCTCAATAAGTAGGGCGCCGTAAACGAACATAAAACCCGCGTTTCTGCGGGTTTTATTCTGAAGATTAGCTATTCGCTCGCGGAAATGGCGACGAGCCAGTCAATTCAATTTGACCGATGGCTCCCGGCCCCAGACCCGCAGTTTGCCAAGCGCCATGATAAAAGCCGTGACATCATTCGCCGCTCCGAGCGCAATCACGCCCTCATCCAGTGAATCGGCAATTCCGGCCTTCTGCATCAGCGGCAGCGCTGTTTCCACATAGCCGATGAACTTGCAGTGCACGAAGGCATCCGCCACGAAATCGCGGGCCGTGGCCTCCTTCAGCAGATCGCCGGTTCCCTCGGCCGAGGGGAGGAGGGCGACGGCGTCGTAAAGCACCGAAGGTCCGCCGTCGATCATCTGATGCGCCTCGATCCAATTGCCGTCCGAGAGCGTCACGCCGCCGATCTTTGGCGCGATCACTTCGAATGTTGCCTTCTGCTCGGTGATTTCGGCAAGCAGCGCCTTGAAGATAGCGGCATCGGTGCCATCGCTGACAAGAATGCCGAGCTTGCGTCCTTCGAACCGCTTCGGACCGCGCTCTATGATGCTGAGCGCCGGCGACGGCTCGAGATCCTGCCGCGTCGGCATAGCGGCATCGGCAGGCTTCGGCATCGATTTGAAGCCGAGGGCGTGGCCGACCTTGCTGGCCAGCGTCTCGTCGATGTTCAAGAGATGCGAGACCATACGCTCACGAATGACCGGCGTTTCAACCTTGCTCAGTTCGAAGATCAACGCTGCAGCGATATGACGTTGCTCCGGCGGAGTCTGGCTGATGTAGAATTGTCGGGCCTGGCTGTAGTGATCGGCAAAACTTTCCGGCCGCAGCCGAACCTTGGGACCCTGCTCCTCGGCCGGGAAGTGCCGATAGCCCTGAACCGGCGATTCCCGCGGCCCCTGATTCCAGGAATTCGGCTGGTAATTGACGCGTCCGACAGGATTGCGCATCGCCATATGGCCATCCTGCTGGAAATTGTGGAAGGGACACTTAGGCGCGTTGATCGGCAGATGCGTGAAATTCGGACCGCCCAGACGTTTCAGCTGCGTGTCGAGATAGGAGAAATTCCGTCCCTGCAGCAGTGGATCGTTGCTGAAGTCGATGCCGGGGGGAACGTTCTGCGTCATGAAGGCGACCTGCTCGGTCTCTGCAAAAAAGTTTTCGGGCATTCGGTCGAGCACGAGACGGCCGATCGGTTTGACCGGAAGGATCTCCTCGGGAATGATCTTCGTCGGATCGAGGATGTCGAAGTCGAACGTGTCGGCGAAGTTCTGATCGAAAAGCTGTACACAAAGCTCCCATTCCGGAAAGTTTCCCGACTGGATCGACTGCCAGAGGTCGCGGCGATGGAAATCCGGATCCGCACCATTGATCTTGACTGCCTCGTTCCAGGCGACAGACTGCAGGCCGAGTTTCGGTTTCCAATGGAATTTGACGAAGGTCGATTCATCCGCTGCGTTGACGAAGCGGAAGGTATGAACGCCAAAACCCTCCATGAAACGGAACGATCGCGGAATGGCGCGGTCCGACATCACCCACATGACCATGTGCATGCTTTCGGGCGTAAGGGTGATGAAATCCCAGAAATTGTCATGCGCCGACTGCGCCTGCGGAAATTGCCTGTCGGGCTCCGGCTTTACCGAATGGACGACGTCGGGAAACTTGATCGCATCCTGAATGAAGAAGACTGGGATATTGTTGCCGACGAGATCCCAATTCCCCTGCTGCGTATAGATCTTCACTGCAAAACCGCGCACGTCGCGCGCCAGATCGAAGGAACCCTTGCTGCCGGCAACGGTCGAAAACCGGACGAAGGCTGGCGTCTTTTCGCCGGGCCGCTGGAAAAGATCGGCTCGGGTATAGGCGGCCAGCGATTCGTATGTTTCGAAGTAACCATGGGCGCCGTAACCGCGCGCATGCACGACCCGCTCCGGGATGCGCTCGTGATCGAAATGAAAGATTTTCTCGCGGAAATTGAAGTCATCGATGAGGGCAGGGCCGCGCGCGCCGATGCGAAGCGTATTCTGATCGTCGGAAACGGGGCCGCCTTGCGCTGTAGTCAGCACCGGCATCCCGTCTTCGGCGAACTGATGAAGCTCACCACCTGCACCGCGGTGCAGCTTCTGATCGTGGACCGTTGCATTGTCGGAGGGCGAGGTTTTGGATGTGTTCTTGGCCATCTATATTCTCCGGAAAGGGTTTTACCTAACCGAAGCTCCCCAACGGCCACATGTTCCGCTCGCTGTGAAATAAATCGCAACTTGGACAAGAGGCCGCCTGGGGGAGGCCGATAGTCGACCACTGGAGACCCGTGGCCAACATAAATGGGGCGCGTGGCCTTTCGACCCTGCGCCCCGATTTCCGTCGATCTTAGACCCGGGAGGTAACGATGAGATCTTCCTCTTCGTCGCGTTGCGATCCGCCAAAAGCTGCGGCCGCAGCAGCGATGAAAGCCCCGATCAGAAGTGACAACGAGCCAAGCAAGGCCGTCGTCGAGGCAGCCTTGCGTGCTTCATCGGCGGCTTTCTGGGCGGCGACCTTGGCGTCGTCGATGCGCTTCAGCACAGTGTCGACGCGGGTGCGTGCATCGGCTTCGGAAAGACCGGTGCGAGCAGAGACGATGGTGGCAAGATAGGCCTTGTCATCATCCGGGATCTGGCCGGCGGCCGCACCGTTGAGGAGGATGCGGGAGACCTCGGCCGTTGCAGCAGCAGCATCGGATGTTGCTCCTGTACGGGCCTGTTCAGGACGCAGCAAAGCGTCGGTAAAATAGGCGGTAGGCAGATCCGCGGTCGATGCCGCCGATGACGCTGCTGCCGTACCTGCGGCGCTGGCCGCCGAACCGACGGCTTGTGCGCCAGCACCGGCAAGCGAGGTCAGCGACGAGGCGAGAAATCCGGCGACGAAGATTGTCGCCAGCGCCCAGCTGATGAAGCCATGCGCGGTGTCGCGGAAGAACACCTCATCAGTGTGGACAGCCGCCCACTTGGTGCGCAGCCGGCCGGTGATATAGCCTCCGAGCCCGGAGGAGAGCCATTGGACGACAACGAGCCAGATCGCCGCCGTCACCCCGACCGTGCCGAGTGAACTACTTTGCCCCGACCAGGGCGATACCATCGTCAAGCCAACCCCGGATCCCAGCAGCAAAAGAATGAGGGTCACTCCGATGGCAGCAGCAGCCCCTCCGAAGATGGGCCCCCATGACATGGCGGATTTGGAAGATTCGACCGGAGTAGCAATCTCTCCGGAACCTGTCATTGAAACCGACATGATCTGTTCCTATCGCATAAACAGGGCGAGAAGGATGATGATCGGCAGTGGAACACCAAGCAGCCAAAGAAGAATACCGCGACCCATGAAAGACCTCCTGTCAGAAACTGACGTTACGTGGTTGATGCCACTCAACTTTGAACCAAGGTCTTTGTTCCCGGCCGGCTTGGTCATCGACGATCTTCATGCGGAGCTGATCGAGATCGATAAGAATCTTGCGCGCTCGGAGCTGACGTCCGGCGAAGAGAACGCCATATCTTGAGAGACAAGGTGATCTTGGGGGAGAGAGCAGAAGCTCTCGTCACACGGTCACGGTCTAAACTGGAGAGGAATCGATGAACAAATTTCGGGCATTTGTAACAGCCGGAGCAATCAGTCTTGCCGCCGTGACCTCGGCATGCTCGACGCCGCCGAATTCGTATGGCTCGGCATCGGGATATCAGCCGGGAGATTCAATGAACCCGGCCTGCGCCGATGGATTCCGACCCGGCGACGGCCGTTCGTGCAGCTATTAAAGGTGGCCGTCTCTTTGCCCGTACAAGAAGCGGGATCGTGGAGGAGCGTCGGGCGGGCGCTCCATAAGCGGTCATCCGTTTGATGACAACCCCGACGGCAGCGCCGATCGCGACACCGAACGTGATGCCGATCGCGGTCTCATCGAACAGCATCGGGCCGACTGCGGCGCCTATTCCGATTCCTATCGCCATACTGAGAGCCATGGCCGTGACCCTACCTAGGTGCTGTGGCGACAGTAGGTGTTACGATCGCAATCGACGGTAGCTCTGGCTCACCTTGCCCATATCTCCAACCGACCGCGCCGGGAGGAGTGTCGTTCCTAGGCGCGCGCCGGCCGGTTCTATTGGCTGCCAACCCACTTCATTACCGTTTCTTCCGGAGGTCACCCGGCAGAGCGTCAATGAGCTGATGCACTTTTCCGGTGGCGAACGCGATGTCCTCGCGCGGCAGATGGACTGTTATCTCAATCTCTTCCCACCTGCCGCCATGGTCTTTTGCGAACCTGACGGCGGCTTCCAAAGAGGTGAATTGCACCGCCGGTGCGTTGGCGGTCCAGAACTGCACGCTGCAGTCCGCCGCACTGTAATCTAAAAATGCTTTTTCGGGATCTAGCGCCATGACGTTTTGCTTTACACCGGCGCCGGTTGGTTGGCCAGCGGTTGTCTACCGATCGTAAAAGCGCATGACTAGGCTGACGGCTTGACGGCGATGTGCGCGCGGATGGCGACCCGGGCAGGGATGGTCCTAGATAAAAAGAAAGGGTCGGGCGAATGCTCGCGCCGACCCTTCTTTGATTGCGTCAGCACGGTGCCAGTACATCCGTGGTCACCAGCAAAAGCCATCTGATAGATTGAATTTATGCGCCTCGTGAATTTTCGCAAGGATTAGGGGATGCTGATTTAGGGCTAGGTATGGGCGACCTAGTTGCCCGTCTTGCGGCACTACCAGGTGACAAACCGGCGCACGCCCTCTTGGACACCAAAAATGTCTTCTTGGACGGAGAAGGTTCAGTGCGTTCGGGTCACAAGCATGTGTCCAGCCGAGAGGTCAAAGTCCAGTCCCTCCCGTCCTGCGCGAGAGAAGTAATCGTCTGCCGCCTTTCGGCACCCAGACCAGTCCGAATAGGCGCGAAGTGCGACAGCGCCGCCGACGATGAGATGAGGCATAACCCGCTCTAGACAGGCGCTGACAGGCTCGTACCAATCAACATCGATATTGGCCAAAGCGACCGGCTCGGCGACTGTAAGCGTGTCTTGCACCTTACCCTTTATCAGTTGGACGTTGTTGGACTCGACGGGATAACCAAACCTAGCGAAGTTGTTCGTCACCGTCGCCATCAGGTCATCATCATAGAGATAGTATTGCTCGCCTCCAAGGCCGACGGCTTCGCCGCCTTTGATTTCAGCGTACCGAGCTTTCATGTCGTCGCCATCGTGCTCCGAAGGCGGAGGGAGCATCTCGAACAGGTCGTACACGCGCATAGCGCGCTGAGGCGACTTGGCGGAACACATGAGAATTGCTGAACCGCCGCGCGCGCAACCTGCCTCAATGATCAACGCTCCGCTCGGGGCGGTACGACGCACTACCTCAAGCAATTGATGAAGTTGAGGATCAGTCGTGTAAGAAAGGTATTCGGCGCGCACCCTTGACCAAGCCTGTCGAACGGTCCTCGGGTAGGCAGTCCGACGGGCGCGTTCCAAAAGCGCGTTGAGGCGCCAACGCGCCCCACGCGCAACTCTATCTACTGCTTTCATAACGCCCACATCTACCCGCAACAGCGTCCGCCTCGGCGAAGCCTTACTGAACTCCCTACGACTCCCCTTGGCGGGGGAATCGTGTCTTGCCCTTCTCATCGATGTACTCCTCGTTGGCAAAGCTGATCTGTTTTCATGATACGATCATCTCTGGTCCTCACTCGCATACCTTCAAAGCGTTGACGGATAACTCAGCGGTTCATCAGGACAAAGTAAGCTACGAGGAGGGGGGTGCGGTCTTACATCCATTTCGGAAAAAGATTGACCGTCATCTGCTGCGCGCGGCGTTTCGGGAGCCTCTAATTTCAGAGCCTTCCGATGACTGTACGAAACCGGCGTTCTGCAACGACCTATCGAAAAGCTTTATAGACCCTTAGTAGGTTTCCCTCAACGGCCAATTGACCCGGCTTAGACCGCTTTTCGGCTACGTAGCGGGGCTATCACTACCCGTTTGATTGCATCGGCGCGGCCATTCATCCTCCAATTGGGGGTCTGTTGTTTCGCTCTTCCTGTGAATTGGCCCCCGGTCGATGTTCGGCAGAGAGATATGCTACATCCAACTTATAACTGGTGACATGGCTGGCCGCCCGTTCCGCACGGTCGAAGGAAGCTGTCTCACCGCCTGCGGGAATCCATATGAAGACCGGAGTGAAGCGAGCTTTCGTTCTTGAGCTATTCAACAAGCAGGGCGGGCGCTGTTGTTACTGCGACCGCCTCATGGTCATCCTGCCTCGCGGCAAGGATCAGAACCGACCAGACGCCGCAACGCTCGAGCATCCAATGACAAATCGCCACAGGGGCTGGACGCGACGCGACAACATGGCGGCTGCTTGCCGCGAGTGCAACGGAATGCGCGGATCCGGAATGGATTGGCTGATGTTCAAGACTTATCGCCGCGGCGAGTTCTGGGAGCTCATTGGCGGCTGCAAGGATTTATAGATCGGTCCGCCCTTGGCCGATACGCGGTCTGCCGTTGTCGCCGCATGATGCGGCTGACCGCCACTAATTACCACGCCACCACAAGTGCGCCGTCGGCCTCACCAGCCGGCGGTTTTTCATATTTCCGGCCTAGCACTTCCGACGAGAGCCACCAGAAAAGCTACACCGCGGCGATGTGGTCATATGCTTAAACCTGGGCGATCCGCTGTCGCTACTGTACGACCGGACATAGCGATCGCACTCGGGACAAAGGTATACTGATTGACGTCGGTAAAGCGCGTCCTGGATTTTGCAGTCTTCCAATTTACCCATCAAATTGCGGCGCTTAGCTGAGAGAAGAGGCGGCATGTAATCACCGGATCCCACCGGGTGGCTTTTCGGCGGCTGCTTTGAAATACGAATAGACGGTCTCAACCCATTCGCCACCTGGGACTAGAGTAGCGCTAGCGGCCAGAGAATAAGTTATTCACAGGCCGCCAAAAGTGGGGAGGGAAAGTGGGGAAGTAAGTACCTGCTTTCGGATTTCTCAACAAAAACAGGCACTTATTTCTTAAAATGGCTCCCCGGGCCGGATTCGAACCGGCGACCTGTCGATTAACAGTCGAATGCTCTACCGCTGAGCTACCAGGGATCACTGCTTGGCGCGGTGTGAGTGGGCTAATACAAACGCTTTCCCGATTTGCCAAGCGGTTTTTTCAAAAAAATGAAATGAACTTGTATTTGGGATGCCTGCGCCCATCTCTGGGGAATGACAAATGTGAATGATCGTCAGGAGACAAGAGGCGGCGAGAAGCGCAAGGCACGGGCGGTGCGCTTCGGCATCGATCATGCAAGCGGCAGGCTTGTGCTCGGCTCTTTCAGCATCGGCATGCCGCGTTCGCGCATCGCGCGGATGGCACTCGGCATGGCTCTCATTTTCTGCGGCGTGTTGGGTTTCCTGCCCATCCTCGGCTTCTGGATGCTGCCGCTCGGCTTCCTCGTGCTCTCGCACGATCTGCCGTTCGCGCGCCGGCTTCGCCGGCGGCTGGCGGTCTGGTGGCACAGGCGGAGAAACCCGGCTGGCTGATGGGCAGGGACGGTGTGGAACCCGTGGATCGCTTTTCGCATTCGTGGTTTATGGAATGTAAAACGCAAAATTGCGTCACAATGGTCCAGGTGAGGAAATGAAGGTATCTTTTGTTGTCGTCCTGTCGGCAGCGGCACTTCTCTCAGGTGTTTCCGCCGAGGCCCAAGTAGACAGCGGCGGTTTTGACGCTCGCGGCATCTGTCGCCGTCCTGAAGGCTGCGTGGTCGACCACGGTCAAGGCGGCAGCTACAACGGGCCTCGAAACTATCGCAATTTCAACGGCCGGAATGAGCGCGATGGGAGGAACGACCGCGAGCGGGACAATCGGCGCTACCGTTCTCAGAACAGGAGCGATAATTTCGACGCGGGAACCAGCCGCCTTGTCGCAGGCCCTGAGATTGGGCTGCAAATTCGCGTCTAGTTGGATCTGAGTTCGCTTTCCTCGAAAGTTCCGCCATGGTCCGGATCGAGGCCGGTCGTCATCAGCAGGCTGCAGGCGGCAAGGAGAAGGACGAGCTTCACTGCGTAGGACGCCACGGAGGCCGGTTGTCGAGGGCCCGGTGATACGCGAGACGGCGCTATATAGTACTGGTAATAGAAGTATGGATCGTCCGTTTCCAGCAGGTTCTGGTGGACGTGCGGCGGAATATCCGCATGTTTCACCGGCGGAGAACCAGGGAATTTTACATGCAGATCCCGGGTTTCGGCGTCGTATGCTGCACGCACGCGCTTCGATTTGAGGGCAGCCCAATCCATCGCAAGCTCCTATACCCTCCCGTGGGTAATTGAGTCCCGGACGGTGATCGAAGTCAAGGCAAGAATTTGTTTCAAATGCCATCATTGGCAGGAAATGGGGCATCGTCACGGCCGCGGAAATTCCAGCCCGCGCCCGCTCCGTTTCGGGATGGAAAAATGGTCGTTTCGACAACCGCGGAATAGCGTTTTTCCGAAATGCCCCCTTGCGATTTCCTTACGATCATTCTAAACGCTCGCCACGGCTCAGATAACGAGCGCGTGAGGCCTCGTGGCGGAGTGGTGACGCAGAGGACTGCAAATCCTTGTACCCCGGTTCAATTCCGGGCGAGGCCTCCAAACATCTTCCACATGACATAATCTGTGTGAAACGCTGATGGCTCAGTGGTACGGCATTGGCATTTGCGATGCCACCAGACCTGCTGGCCGGGCGAAAAATCGAACTGTGGCGGATTGATTCCCGTCAGGCGGTAAAGTGCCTTCAGGCCGCCTTTGCGGATTTGCGCCTGATTTGCAGATCGCTCAATTCGGCCCGCTCATCGATGTCGGGACCGGCGCCGAGCAGCCGCCGCATGCCTTGCGGCGAAATGCGGGTGAAGCTGCGAATGTCGCCGCTGCTATATTTGATCAGCAGCAGGCGGGCATCGGCATTGTAGTGCAGCACTTCTATACCGCGCGATTGGATCAGGAAGATTTGCATGCGCACACCCATAGCGGAAGGCGAGGGCGCTGCAACAAAATGGTTGACGTAACGTTAATGCGCGTGCGGCTGTCGGGGCTGGATTTCAAAGGAAACGAACGCATGCCAGACATGCGCCGGGCATCATTGCCGCCAGCGCCAAGCAGGGTATCTCTAAGCGCGTTTAGACGCTTTAACGCTTCCAAGTCGTTTCGCCGTCCAGCAGCCCGCAGCAGAATATGCCGACGAGTGCTGCGACGATGAAGAAATCGAACAGCGTGAAATACTCGAAAATCGCAGACATCGCCTGCTCCTCCTATTTCCTCCGCTGCAGATCATAACATGAAGGGCTAAACGATTCCACGCTGGAGTTGCAGCGTCCGTGCTGCCCCTGTGGCGCGGAAGAGGCGCCTGCCGGATTCTTTTCACCGGCGCCTGCCAAGCCTTGAAAGCATCCGTGGCGGGGATTAAGAGACGAGGGACAGGAACCGCTTTTCAAGAGCGAGAGGACATGATGGATTTCGAAGCAGCGCGCGTAAAGATGGTCGATACCCAGGTTCGCACGACGGACGTTACCTCGCATTCCGTGCTGACGGCGTTTCTCACGGTGCCCCGTGAGGCTTTCGTGCCGGAGAAGGCGAAGCTGCTGGCTTATATCGACAACGACGTCGAGATCTTCGCAGCCGCACCGGGAAAGCCGGCCCGCTTCCTGATGGAAGCGTCGCCGCTTGCCAAGCTGCTGCAGCTGGCCGCGATCACCAAGGACGACTTTGTGCTCGAGGTTGGCTGCGGCACGGGTTACACCTCGGCGCTCTTGTCGATCATTGCCGGCTCCGTCATCGCGCTCGAATGCGACGAGACGCTGGCCACTGAAGCGAAGGCGCAGCTTGCCGGCTACGCCAAGGTCGAGGTCGTGACCGGCCCGCTCGAACAGGGCTACGCTGCCGGTGCTCCCTATGATCTGATCTTCATCAACGGCGCAGTCGAAGAGGTTCCGGCGGCCCTTCTCGGTCAATTGCGCGATGGTGGCCGTCTGATCACCGTCGAAGGTTACGGCAACGCCGCCCGCGCCAAGGTCTTCGTCGCCGAGCGCGGCGCCATTTCGGAAAATGTCTTCTTTAATGCCTCGGTCAAGCCGCTGCCAGGTTTCGCCAAGGCGCGTGAATTCGTTTTCTGACATCGTTCGTGTCGATGACATTCAGCAACGGGCGCCATCGGCGCCCGTTTTTTTTCAACGCCGCTGGAAAGCCTTCACAAACATCATCTACGCTGACGCCGCCACGGCGGCTCGGACGGATGTTATGCGCTTCAACTTCGGTTTCATGGGATGTTTCCGCCGCAAAATCGCAACAGGCTTTGCGCGTGGCTAACATCAGGTAACAAAACTGTGCATGGCCGCATTCATTTGATTCGCGATGATTTTTTTCACGCCTGGGGTATTCTAAGGTCGTGGTGATTCGGATGAATGCTCCACACCATCCGGTCGTTGTTTTGGGATAACGGGGATAGAAATGGCTCAGCCAAGTGTAGCGCGTGAACCGTCCATGGAAGAAATTCTGGCCTCCATCCGCCAGATCATCGAAAGCAATGAGCCCGGCGCCGGCAAGGCGATTTCCGCATCCCTGCCGCCGGTCTACGGCGCCGACGAGGATGACAATGGCTCCGAAATTCATCTGACGGTCGACGATACATATGCCGGCGTGGAATTCCCCGAACCGGTCATGCGCTCCTCCGATCCGCGTTTCGTCGCCGCCAATTCGGCCGGCACCGCCCCCGAAGCAGAAGTTCCGGCCCGCGCTCTGTCGCTTGCCGATGTCGCCGCCCGCGTGCGCGCCGCCTCCGAGCGCAGCGCCGTGCAGGCCGGTCAGGCCCTGCGCGAAATTCCGAGCGGCTTCCGTCAGCCCGAACCGCAACCGGCCGTAATGCCGGAACCGCCGCGCGCCGCGGCACCGCAACCCCAGCCGCAGCCGGCACAGCCTGTTTTCCCGGATGCCGCAGCGTCCATCCGGCATGTTGCGATCCAGCAGCCGGCTGAGCCGGTGTTCACGGAAACGCAAAGGGTTGCCGTCGCCGAGCCTGCGCCTGCCGTCGAAACAGCGCTGCCGGCTATGGAACCCACTCAGTCGTCGACCGAGCGTTTCCTGCCGAGCGTTATGGATGAGGTCCAGCCGACGCTGCTTTCGGAGGGCGCCGGCCTGCAGATCAGCCGCTCCTTCGAGGAGCTCGCCGCCGCGATCGACGGTGCCGAGCGCCGCTCGCTGGACGAGATCGCAGAGGACATGCTGCGCCCGATGCTGCGTGAGTGGCTTGATGATAATCTGCCGACACTGGTCGAGCGGTTGGTGCGCGAGGAAATCGAGCGCGTGGCGCGCGGCCCGCGCCGCTGATCGGATTGCTTTTTCCTGAAAAGCCGCTCCGGTCTCCGGGGCGGCTTTTTTATTGACTTGGCCGTGACCATCCTATTTACAAACGGCCATCCTCGAACCTCGAAATTGGTCAGAAAATGCTCGACAAGACCTATGATTCCGCTGCCGTCGAACCGAAAATCGCCGCGATATGGGATGAGGCGGACGCTTTCCGCGCCGGCGCAAATGCCAAAGCCGGGGCCGAGACCTTCACCATCGTGATCCCGCCGCCGAATGTCACCGGTTCGCTGCACATGGGCCACGCGCTGAACAACACGCTGCAGGACATCCTGGTGCGCTTCGAGCGCATGCGCGGCAAGGACGTGCTCTGGCAGCCGGGCATGGACCACGCCGGCATCGCCACGCAGATGGTCGTCGAGCGCAAGCTGATGGAACAGCAGCTGCCGGGCCGCCGCGACATGGGCCGCGAAGCCTTCATCGACAAGATTTGGGAGTGGAAGGCCGAATCGGGCGGCCTGATCTTCAACCAGCTGAAGCGTCTTGGTGCGTCATGCGACTGGTCGCGCGAACGTTTCACCATGGACGAAGGCCTCTCGAAGGCCGTGCTCGAGGTTTTCGTCACGCTCTACAAGGAAGGGCTGATCTACAAGGACAAGCGTCTGGTCAATTGGGATCCGAAGCTGCTGACGGCGATTTCCGATATCGAAGTCGAGCAGCACGAGGTCAAGGGCAATCTCTGGCACCTGCGCTATCCGCTGGAAAAGGGCGTAACCTACCAATACCCGATTGCATTCGATGAGGAAGGCAAGCCGACCGAATTCGAGACGCGCGATTATGTGGTCGTCGCAACGACACGACCGGAGACCATGCTGGGCGATACCGGTGTTGCCGTCAATCCGAAGGACGAACGCTATCAGGGCATTGTAGGTAAGCATGTCATTCTGCCGATCGTCGGCCGCAGAATTCCGATCGTTGCTGACGATTATGCCGATCCGGCTGCCGGCACCGGCGCGGTGAAGATAACGCCCGCGCACGATTTCAACGACTTCGACGTCGGCAAGCGCGCAGGTCTTCGCGTCATCAATATTATGAACGGCGACGGCACGATCACCATCAAGGACAATGAGGACTTTCTTGAAGGTCTCGACAATCCAGCGGCGCTGCACGGCGCCTGGGACCGCCTGGAAGGGCAGGACCGCTTCTATGCGCGCAAGGTCATCGTCGAGATTTTCGAAGAGGCGGGCCTCGTCGACAAGATCGAGCCGCACAAGCACATGGTTCCGCACGGCGACCGCGGCGGCGTGCCGATCGAGCCGCGGCTGACCGAACAGTGGTATGTGGATGCCAAGACGCTCGCCGAACCGGCGATCGCCTCGGTCCGCGAAGGTCGCACCAGGATGGTGCCTAAGAGCTGGGACAAGACCTATTACGAATGGATGGAAAACATCCAGCCCTGGTGTATCTCCCGTCAGCTCTGGTGGGGTCACCAGATCCCCGCCTGGTACGGCCCGGACGGCCAGGTCTTCGTCGAAAAGACCGAGGAAGAGGCGCTGCAGGCGGCGATCCAGCATTACCTTTCGCATGAGGGGCCGATGAAGGCCTATGTCGAGGACCTGCTTGAAAACTTCAAGCCGGGCGAGATACTGACGCGTGACGAGGACGTGCTCGACACGTGGTTCTCCTCAGCACTCTGGCCTTTCTCGACGCTCGGCTGGCCGGACGAGACGCCCGAACTGGCGCGTTATTACCCGACCAACGTTCTCGTCACCGGCTTCGATATCATCTTCTTCTGGGTTGCCCGCATGATGATGATGGGCCTGCACCTTATGAAGGATGAGGACGGCGAACCCGTCGAGCCCTTCCAGACCGTCTATGTCCACGCGCTGGTGCGCGACAAGAATGGGCAGAAGATGTCGAAGTCGAAGGGCAACGTCATCGATCCCTTGGAACTGATCGACGAATACGGCGCCGACGCGCTGCGGTTCACCCTGGCGATCATGGCGGCGCAGGGCCGCGACGTGAAGCTTGATCCGGCCCGCATCGCCGGCTACCGTAATTTCGGCACCAAGCTCTGGAACGCCACACGCTTCGCCGAGATGAACGGCGCGAAAAGCGACCCGCATTTCGTGCCGGAGGCCGCCGAGCTCACCATCAATCGCTGGATCCTGACGGAACTTGCCCGTACGGAACGTGACGTAACGGAAGCACTCGAAGCCTTCCGCTTCAACGATGCTGCCGGCGCGCTCTACCGCTTCGTCTGGAACGAGGTCTGCGACTGGTATCTCGAACTGTTGAAGCCGGTCTTCAATGGTGAGGACGAGGGCGCCAAGGCCGAAGCCCAGGCCTGCAGCGCCTATATTCTCGAAGAGATCTACAAGCTGCTGCATCCCTTCATGCCGTTCATGACCGAAGAGCTTTGGGCCCATACGGCAGGTGAAGGCAAAGAGCGCGACAGATTGGTCTGCCACGCCGAATGGCCAGCGCCGTCCTATGCCGATGACGGGGCCGCTGACGAGATCAACTGGCTGATCGACCTGGTTTCCGGCATCCGCTCGGTGCGTGCTGAGATGAACGTGCCGCCATCGGCGACGGCCCCGCTCGTCGTCGTCAAGGCCAACAACCTGACGCGTGAACGGCTGTTCCGCCACGACGCCGCCATCAAGCGGCTTGCGCGCGTTGAGGCGATATCGCTGGCTGACGATGCGCCGAAGGGTGCCGCTCAGATCGTCATCGCCGAGGCCACCATCTGCCTGCCGCTCGGCAAGCTGATCGACCTTTCCGCCGAAAAGGCTCGTCTGGAAAAAGCGATTGCCAAGATGGAGGGCGAGATCTCCCGCATCGACGGCAAGCTCTCCAACGAGAAGTTCGTCGCCAATGCCAATCCCGAAGTGGTGGAGGCCGAGCGCGATCGTCTCGATGAACTCAAGGGTCAGATCGCAAGCCTGAGGATCGCTCTTTCCAGGGTGAGCGAAGCCGGGTAAGTTTCATTGGCCCATTTTGGTAAGTTGTTTCAAAGACGCGCCCGCTGCGGGCGCGTCTTTTTGTCGTTTTGGGCGGGCATGATTCGGACCTGAAAGCGGCGGTTTCAGGCGCTGAACCTGTGGATTGTGGCTGGACGGGCAGCCAGTTGGCGAAAACTGCGACTGTTGTCGGATTGATACAGCTTCCGCAATGTTTGGAATGAAAACCCAAAAGCCCATCCGAAACCCGATAACTCTGGAATATAATTTTATTAACCAGATTTTTTGACGTGTCCGTCAATTTCTTTACGTAAGTTTGCCGCTGCAATGCCTGGGAGCGCTGCCGTGGGGCGCGTTGCCATGTCGAGCAAACACTTACTAGAGTGGCGTGACATCAATTGCTGGAGTGGGGGAGACACAATGGCATCGCGTAGGTTTTCCAAGGGCGTAACGTCGCTCGTTCTTTTTTCGTCGCTTGCATCGCCGTCTTTCGCTGGCGGTCTGGAGCGTGGCGGCTATAACATCGATCAGCTGTTCGATACGTCGCCTTTTTCGTTTCAGTCGGGCGTTACCTACGTCACGCCGCAGCGCAAGCTGAAGGACGTCCGTGACACGGATACGTCGACATCTCCAGGCGGTGGCAATCTGAACAGCCGTCCAAACACCGCTGACGATACCTCAAATTACACCATCCCTTATATTGGCTTTAAGGCTGGTTTTGGCGATGCAATCGACTGCCTGGTCGATTATTCAGAGCCCTTCGGCGGGCATACCGACCCCGGTCTGAACTGGGCCGGTGCCAACAATAACATTGAGACAGAGATCAAAACCCGCAACTATGGCGGCACCTGCTCCTATCGTTTTGATGTCGGCCCTGGGCAGCTTCGCTTCATCGGCGGCGCTTTCTATCAGGAAGTCGAAGGCTTCAAGGAACGTCTGGTTTCAACCGTTCCGCTTCTCGTCGGTACGGGCAACGGCGTCGGCCGCCTCGATCTCGAAGATAGTGGCTGGGGTTGGCGCGCCGGTCTCGCCTACGAGATTCCGGAATATGCAATGCGAGCGAGCCTCGTCTATAACAGCCGCGTAAAATACGACAATTTGACCGGTACGGTGGATCTGACGCAGGTGACTGCACCATTTGCACCGCTGAATGGCGCTCCTTATGGAAGGGTCACGGATGTCTTCGGCTCTGCCGAAGCGCCGGATTCGCTTGAGCTTAAGTTGCAAAGCGGTATCGCTCCGGATTGGCTCGCCTTCGGATCGGTAAAGTGGACGAACTGGAGTGTCCTGCAGTCCGTGCCTTTCTGCCCAAAATCGACCAAGGGCTTAGTCGCCTGCACCTCTGGCGGTGCGACGGAGCTGACGTCGCTCGACCTTCTTTACCAGGACGGTTGGACGATCACCGGTGGTGTTGGCCACAAATTCAACGAACAGTGGGCAGGTGCAGTCAGCCTCACCTGGGATCGCGGCACCAGCCAGGGCTATGGCGCGCAGACCGATAGCTGGACGCTGGGGCTCGGTGCAGCCTTCACGCCGACCGAACATATCGAATGGCGCGTTGCCGGTGCCGTGGGCGTGTTGACGAGCGGTTCGTCCGGCGTCGTGACCCAGAATGGCGTCACGTTTGGAGATGATGTCTCCTACTCCTTTGACAACGATCTGGTCGCTGCGCTGTCGACGAGCCTAAAGATCAAGTTCTAATTCCCCGATTTGAAGAATTGAGGAGCCCGGCACTGCCGGGCTCTTCTTTATTCGTGCCCGTTAATCATGCCATTTCCCGATCCCGTTTTGTGACGATTCAGCAACACATTTTTACGACGTTTGGCGTATGGTGGTGGTGGGGTGGATTTGTCCATTTCCCGCCACAAAGAGGGCGCAGCGCTATTTGCGGGCGAGGTGATGGCAGGCGTACGGTGCGTGTAAATAGTAGCATGGGTCGATTTTTTTCCGGTGACATCAAATCGTACGGCGCGATTGGCGACATTCGTTTGATTGCGGTCGTTTCGCTTTCCGAACAAGGCTGTTCCGGCCGCCGATCCGGCCTCGCGATGAAGTCGTCGATCCGTTCATTGTCGCTGTTTTCGACCCGCTCAGATGAGCAGCCCGGCTTTGCCGGAAAGGTCGATACCGGTTTCGTCACATTTACTGTTTACGAATGCGATAGAGGCGGGAAGGCGGATGCCGCACCTGCCGAAAGAGTGCCACGGAGATTGCAGTCGAGCCATGCCGGGAGCCGGGTGGTTCTGAAGGATGGGCTGAGAATATCGCCTTTGAGAAAAGGCCAATGGGCTGGATGCGACGCGGGTAAAGGAGCCATGGAGCTCGCCGCGGGATCGCTCGCCTCGAAGAAATACATCCGCGGGATGCAAGGCATGAGCGCCGTTGCCGCCTGCCTGGGATGAGCGAAAGAAATCGGTTGAAATGGTGACGTCCGAGTTCAAACTGTTCAAATTCATGCTGGTGGGCATGTCTATAGCCGTAGCGCTGGCGCTGTCCGGTCCGTGCCGTGCATTCGACATCAAAGGTGGCGTCAGCAAGGAATCCGGACCGTTCGATCTCTTCAAGTTCGGCTTCAAGGCCTATAAGAACGGCCAGAAGGAAGAGGCGGTAGAAGCCTATAAATACGCTGCCGAAAAGGGGCACACCGGCTCGCGCTGGGCGCTTGCCAATATGTATGCCGATGGCGACGGTGTCACGCAGGACGATTTCGAAGCCTTCAAGATCTACAGCGAGATCGCCCAGCAGGGCGTCGAACCCGGCTCAGAAGATACCGGCTTCTTCGTCAACGCGCTGCTCTCGCTCGCCAGTTACTACAGGCACGGCATTGCCGGCAGTCCGGTCAGGATCGACCTCAGCCAGGCGCGCCAGCTTTATTTTCAGGTGGCCTCCACCTTTGGCGTCCCCGAGGCGCAGTTCCAACTGGCGCAGATGATGCTGGCCGGCGAGGGCGGCAATGCCAGCCCGCAGCAGGCGAAGAAATGGCTGAACCAGGCCCGCAAGAGCGGCCATCCCGGCGCCATGGCGGTCTTCGGCAATATTCTGTTCGACGAAGGCCAGACGGCCCGCGGTCTGGCGCTGATGACGGCAGCACTCGATCGCTGCAAGCCCAAGGACTGCGGCTGGATGGAAGCGCTGCAGGAGCAGGCCTTCTCGGTTGCCAACGAGGCCGACCGCCGCACAGCGGTATCGCTGTCGCACACCATCGCGAGCGGTACCGACGACTAAGCGGCCCAAGTCTATTCGGAGGCGTGAAGCTGCAGGCGGAAAGCCTCAGCCCGCGAAATTGAAATAGGCGATGACAGGCACGTGGTCGGACGGCTTTTCCCAGGCTCGCACATGTTTTTCGATCGCAGCCGACGTCATCCGGTCGGCAGCTTCCGGCGACAGCAGCAGATGGTCGATGCGGATGCCGTTGTTCTTCGGCCAGGCGCCGGCCTGATAATCCCAGAAGGAATAAAACTGCGTCGCATCCGTCGTTGCGCGCACCGCATCCGTCAGGCCGAGATTTTCGAGCCTGCGGAACGCCGCCCGTGTCTGCGGCAGAAACAGTGCATCGTTTTCCCAGACCCTGGGATCGAAGCAGTCGTGCGGTTCCGGGATGACGTTGTAATCGCCGGCAAGGATCAGCATCTCCTCATAGGCCAGCCGTTCGGTGGCGAACGTCTGCAGGCGCTCCATCCAGGCGAGCTTGTAGGGATATTTCTCCGTTTCGACAGGATTGCCGTTGGGCAGGTAGATGCAGCAGACGCGCAGGATTCTCGAGTCGGACAGGGTGAACGCCGCTTCGAGGAAACGCGCCTGTTCGTCCAGCGGATCGCCGGGCAGGCCGCGGTTCACTTCGAAAGGTGAACTCTTGGAGAGGATCGCGACGCCATTGAAGCCCTTCTGGCCGTGCGTCTCGACATGATAGCCGAGCGCCTCGATCTCCAGCCGTGGGAAACCTTCGTCGACCGTCTTGATCTCCTGCAGGCAGACGATATCCGGATCGGAATCCTTCAGCCATTGCGTGAGATTGTCGATGCGCGCCTTGACGCCGTTGATGTTCCAGGTCGCGATCTTCATGGCTCTGTCCCGTTCCGTATAATGCATGTCGCCCAGAAGTGTGCAGCGGGCCTGGGAGACGACAGGCATAAAAACAAAGAGCTAAAGCGCACCGCATGAATCAGTGTCGATCCGGCGCGCTTCAGTGCGCTTCTTTTATCGCGGTCTTTCGCCGCCGGACAAGACGATAAACCGGCCGGAAGGAATTCTTCGGCCGGTTTGATGGGGAGTATGTGCGTTTAGACGTTCAGATCGAGAAACTGGTGCCGCAGCCGCAGCTTGCCACCGCATTCGGGTTCTTGATCTGGAAGGATTGGCCAAGCAGATTGTCGACGAAGTCGATCTCCGAGCCCGCCATATAGACGAGGGAAAGGCTGTCGATCAGCACCTTGGCATCGTTCTTTTCGACGATGATGTCGTCGTCGTCAGCGTTGTCGGCAAGATCGAACTTGTAGGAAAAGCCCGAACAGCCGCCGCCTTCGACAGAAACGCGCAAGGCGCTCTTGCCGGTTTCGGCGCCGACGATCGCAGCGATACGCTTTGCCGCGGCATCTGAAAGGGTTACACTCGTATCCGTCATGTTTCCTCCTGCCGGGGTCAAGATCCGGAGAGAATGGGTTTTGGCACTTGAATGTTCAAATGCCTGATATCAAAGAAACTTACCATGATATCTGCGAAAAGGCGATGATGCGCCGAAGCGGTTAAGAAAGCGCCTCTTTGCCGTTTCATCGGGCTATAGGTATGAAGAGCGTTAGGCGGCGTCAATGGGCAGATGCGGCAACATGCAGGATGACGGTGAAGAATGACGATCGATACGCGTGCTTTGGGTTTTGGCAGCAGTGAGAGGGCGGTCTATGCGGCCGACCCCTGGACGACGCGCGGGCGGCTTTATCAGGAGGACGGAAGCCCGACGCGCTCCGATTTCCAGCGCGACCGCGACCGCATCGTCCACACCACCGCCTTCCGCCGGCTGAAGCACAAGACCCAGGTCTTCATCGCCCAGGATGGCGATCATTACCGCACCCGGCTGACGCACACGATCGAGGTGGCCCAGATCGCCCGCGCGCTTGCCCGCGCCCTGAAGCTCGACGAGGATCTGGCCGAAGGCGTGGCGCTCGTGCACGATTTCGGCCATACGCCGTTCGGTCATACCGGCGAAGACGCGCTGCACGAGGTGCTGCTGCCCTATGGCGGCTTCGATCACAATGCCCAATCGCTGCGCATCGTGACCAAACTGGAGAGGCGTTATGCCGAATTCGACGGCATCAACCTGACCTGGGAAAGCCTCGAAGGTCTTGTCAAGCACAATGGCCCCCTTCTGACGGCTGATGGAGTAGGCACCCGCGGTCCCGTTCCGCAGCCGATCCTTGATTATTGCGAGTTGCACGATCTCGAGCTTGCAACCTATGCCAGCCTTGAGGCCCAGGTCGCGGCGATCGCCGACGACATCGCATATAATACCCACGATATCGACGATGGCCTGCGCTCCGGCTACCTGACTTTCGACATGCTGGAGGAGATCCCGTTTCTTGCCGGGCTGATGGCCGAGGTGAGGGCGCGATATCCACATCTGGAGCCGAGCCGCTTCACCCATGAGATCATGCGCCGCCAGATTACCCGCATGGTCGAAGACGTGATTGGCGTGGCGCAGCAGCGCCTGTCGCTCCTCCGCCCTGAGAATGCGGCCGACATCCGCGCTGCCGACCGGGTTATCGCCACCTTTTCCGAGGGGATGGCCGAGACCGACAGACAGATCAAGGCCATGCTCTTCAAACGCATCTACCGCAATCCCGATATCATGCGCATCCGTGCCGGTGCCGCCCAGATCGTCACCGATCTCTTTGCCGCCTACATGGTCAATCCCAAGGAGATGCAGAGCCATTACTGGGTCGATCATATCGCCGGCCTGTCCGATGCGCCGAAGGCCCGCCATGTCGGCGATTATCTCGCCGGCATGACCGACACATATGCCATCAGCGCCCACAGGCGGTTGTTTGACCACACTCCGGATTTGCGATAGGCAGCGGTCGCCCACGCCGAGGGCCGATTTGAGCCTTTGGCACAGCCTATGCATGGAAGAGTGCGATGAACCTTTTTACCGACTTCGAAGCCAGGATCAAAACCGCCCTTGAACAGATCGATCTGGTCAGGGAAAAGCGATCCGAGCTCGATTTCGGCCGCATCACCGTCGAGCCGCCGCGTGACGCGAGCCATGGCGATGTCGCGACCAATGCCGCAATGGTGCTGGCAAAACCGCTCGGAACCAATCCGCGCGCGCTGGCCGACGTCATCATCGCCAAGCTCAAGGAGGATGCCGACGTCGCCGATGTCTCGGTCGCGGGGCCGGGCTTCATCAACATCCGTCTCGCCGTCGGCTACTGGCAGCGGCTGCTCGCCTCGATGATCGGCTCCGGCACCGATTACGGCCGCTCGGCGCTCGGCGAGGGCAAGAAGGTCAACGTCGAATATGTCTCGGCCAATCCGACCGGCCCTATGCATGTCGGCCATTGCCGTGGCGCCGTCGTCGGCGACGCGCTCGCCAACCTGCTCGCTTTTGCCGGTTACGGCGTCGAGAAGGAATATTACATCAACGATGCCGGCTCGCAGATTGACGTGCTCGCCCGTTCCGTCTTCCTGCGCTATCGCGAAGCGCTCGGCGAAAAGATCGGCGAAATCCCCTCGGGTCTCTATCCCGGCGACTATCTCGTGCCCGTCGGCCAGTCGCTTGCCGCCGATTACGGCGTGCGGCTGCACAACATGCCGGAAGACCAATGGATGCCGATCGTCAAGGATCGCACCATTGATGCGATGATGGTGATGATCCGTGAGGATCTGGCGGCTCTGAACGTCCATCACGACGTCTTCTTCTCCGAACGCACCCTGCATGCCAATGGTGCAGCCGCGATCCGCACGGCGATCAACGACCTGACCTTCAAGGGCTATGTCTACAAGGGCACGCTGCCGCCGCCGAAGGGCCAGCTTCCCGAGGACTGGGAAGATCGCGAACAGACATTGTTCCGTTCGACCGAGGTGGGCGACGATATCGACCGGCCGCTGATCAAGTCGGACGGCTCCTACACCTATTTCGCCGCCGACGTCGCTTACTTCAAGAACAAGTTCGACCGCGGTTTCGACGAGATGATCTATGTGCTCGGCGCCGACCACGGCGGCTACGTCAAGCGCCTGGAAGCGGTTGCACGCGGCGTTTCGGATGGTATGGCGAAGCTGACCGTACTGCTCTGCCAGCTCGTCAAGCTCTATCGCAACGGCGAGCCGGTGAAGATGTCGAAACGCTCGGGCGACTTCGTCACGCTTCGGGACGTCGTCGAAGAAGTCGGCCGTGATTCGGTCCGGTTTATGATGCTTTATCGCAAGAATTCCGAGCCGCTCGACTTCGATTTCGCCAAAGTGACCGAACAGTCGAAAGATAATCCTGTTTTTTATGTGCAGTATGCGCATGCTCGCTGCATGTCGGTCTTCCGGCAGGCGAGGGAGGCTTTTCCCGACCTCGATGTCTCCCACGAGAAACTGGCGAAAACCGTTGCAGGCATTGGCGATCCGGCCGAATTGCAGCTTGTTGCCAAGCTCGCTGAATTTCCGCGTATCGTCGAGGCGGCGGCCCAGTCGCAGGAGCCGCATCGTATCGCTTTTTACCTCTACGACCTCGCCAGTTCCTTCCACGCGCACTGGAACAAAGGTAAAGATCAGCCGGAATTACGATTTGTTAATGATAAAAACCGAGAATCAAGTATTGCCAGACTTGGGCTGGTGTACGCCGTCGCGTCGGTTTTGAAGTCGGGACTTGCCATTACAGGCACTGCCGCACCGGACGAAATGCGATAACGTCACCATTTCCCCACAATGCGCTGGCATTTGAGCGTTGGCGTTTGCGAGTGGGAATAGGCATGGCTGATAAACAACTTGCGTATGATACGCGCGGAAAAAACGATCTGTTTGCCGACGACGATCCGTTGGCTGAACTGGCCCGTATCGTCGGCTTCGAGCCGCGTGTTGCAGCGAATACGGTGACGGAGACCGCGCGCCGCGAGCCCGCCCTCGATCTCGAGGATGAGCTTGGGCGCGAGTTCGACCGCTACGACTCGCCACGTCCGCTTGCGGAGCTCGATCGGCCCGCCGAACCGATCTCTGATGACCTCACGCCTGAAGATTACGTCGAGCCCGTTCTCGATGCTTCTTCCGCTGCCGAACATGCGGAGGCTCCTGAGCCGGTTTCGGTTTCCGTCGCTGCCGTTGAGGCCGAAGAAGCTTTGCCCGCCGCAGGGAATGGGGACGTATCCGCCGCCGACTGGGCGGAGCAGCTTTCTCCCGAGCCCGACGCGTCGGTGCAATCGGCCTTCGGCGGTGCGCGCGACCTGATCGAGGAGCTTGAGCTGTCGATCGGCGCAGCACCGGTCTCTTCGTTGGCGCAGCCCTCCAAGGCGCCGCAATGGTCGGCTGCCAGCATCAGGCTGCCGCTTGCCAATTTCCATGCACCGAGGCGCGAGGAACCGGTTGTTTTGCCGGAGCCTGTGGTCGAAGCTGTCTCCGCACCGGTTGCTGAAGCGCCATCCGCCGATCTTCCTGTGGTCGAGGCTCAACCTGTCGTCGAGCCGCCGACGCTTGTCGCCGCTGTCGAGCCTTCCGAGGAATTTGAATCCGCTTCTCCGTCACTTGGCTTTCCCGCCGAGCTCGATCGCCATGATGAGGTGATCGCGCCGGAAGAGACCGCCGAGGCAGAGGAATTCGTCGAAGTCGAGGAAGAGCTGGAGGACTTCGGGTCCGACGCCGGTTTCGATCTCATCGCCGCCGCCGTCGAAGGCGAGATCCAGGCCGATGCCGCCCTGACCGAGGTCGTGCCGGATGTTCCGCACACCGCCGGCACATTCGATCTCGACGATCTGCTCGCCGACGTCTCGCGTTATCCGGTGCCGCAACGTGCCACTCCGGCGCCCGTCTCGCCGCAACCCGCATCGATCGAGGCAGCGCCCGTTCCCGCCACCCCCGTGGCCACCGCACCCGTCGAGCCCGAGGTGATCGCGCCCGCACCGCTCGCCGCAGCACCCGTCCGGTCTGCTGCGGTCGAGCTGGCCCCTGTCTATGCTGTCGAAGCCGCAAGGCCGATCGCGCCGCAGCTTGCCGAGGTCGTTGCGCCTCAGCCTGCCGCAGCGACATATTCGCCTGCGCCGCAGCCGGTATCGGAAGCCGACGACCCCTTCGCCGGCCATGATTTCGAGCTGGATCTTGCCGGCATCGAGCTGGAACTGACCGATCTCGATTTCTCCGAGCCGTCCGAGCCCGCACCGCAGCCTGAGCCGCCGGCCCCTGCTCCCCAGCAGGCGGCTGCCGTCGCTCCTCGCCCCGCTCCGGTTTTTGCTCCTGAGCCGCCGGCTCCTGCTTTTGAGCAGGCTGCAGCCGCTCCTGCACGGTCCGCTCCGGCCTTCGTTCCCGAGCCACAGGCTCAAGCTCCGGCTCCGGCTTTCAACTGGACGCCTGTCTCCGAATCGACCGAAGACCTGCCATTCGATCCGGCGATGATCTCCGATCCGGAGGATCGTCCCGAGGCCGTCGACGACATGCACGTGCCGGCGCTGCCGCCGGTCGAGCAGCCCGCGCCGGTCGCGAAATCCGCGGATTTCGATTTCGATCTCGACGCCGAGATTGCCAGCTTCTTTGAACCGGCCAAACCGCGGCAAACGCCGACGCCGGTCCGGGATACGGCCGCCGCCGCTGCACAGCCGGTCAAGCCCACCATTGCCGATGGCCTCGATGATTTCGAACGGGCGCTGGAGGAAGATTTCCGCCGCAGCGTGCGCGAGCCGGTCGAGCGCCGCGAGACCTCCGAGGTCCGCATCGAATCGGCAAGCCAGGCCGCTGATTTCAGCCGCGCCCGATCGATGCGCCAGTTGCTTGCCGGGGCCGTCGTGCTCGTGGTCTTTGCCGGCGTCGGCTATGGCGTCTATTCCTCCGTCTGGAACGGCGAGGGGCTCGGCATTGTCGCGTCCGGCGAACCGCGCGTGATCACAGCCGACAAGGAGCCGGTCAAGGTCGTTCCGGAAAATCCTGGCGGCAAGACCGTGCCGAACCAGGATAAGGCCGTCTACGACCGCGTTGCAGGTTCTGCCGAAGAGCCGAAGCAGAAGGCGCTCGTTTCTTCCGATGAGGCGCCCGTCGATGTGGTCCAGCGCACGCTGACACCGGAAGCGCTGCCCGAGGACGACGAGAACGCCAGCGTCGACGATCAGGTCACGCCGACTGCGGTCGGTGAGACGGAGGATCCGCGTCTGCTGCCAACCCAGGACAGCGCCGACAGCGCCTCGGCAACCGACACCGACAAGACGCCGTCCGTTTCGCCGCGCAAGGTCCGCACGATGATCGTCAAGCCTGACGGTACGTTGGTCGCCCGCGAGGAATCGGCGCCCGTCGAAGAGCCGACGCCGTCTGACCAGGCGACACAGTCTGCCCAGGCAACGCCGTCGGCCCAGCCGATGCCGCCAGCTCAGCCGGCGTTGACGGCTCCGTCGACCCCGTCCGCGCAATCGACCCCGGCTGTACCTCCCGTCGGTGGAACGGCCGCAAGCTTCCCGGCAAGCGCCGAGGTTGCTTCCGCCGATGCGCGTTCTGCAGCCCCCGTCGAAACCGCGCCGGTACAGCCGCCGCTCGCCGGCAGTGCCGACGCGCAGGCCGCAAATCCCGCCCCGGTCGCTCCGCCGGTGCGCCCGGTCAAAACCTCGGGGATTGCCGATACCGCTCCGATTCCGACCGCCCGTCCGGTCGATCAGCCCGTCAACGTTGTCGGCACAGTGACCGAGAAGGGCAATGTCCGCCCGACCGCACAGCAGCCGAAGACGACGGAGGTCGCCGTCGCAGCACCCGTCGCCGCAAAGCCGCAGCAGGCCGCATCCGCCGGCGGCTACGGCATCCAGATCGCCTCGCTGCCTTCGGAAGACGAGGCGACCAAATCCTATGCCAACCTGTCGAAGAAATTCGCCAGCGTGCTCGGCGGCCGCAGCCACGAGATCCGCAGGGCCGATATCGCCGGCAAGGGCACTTTCTACCGTGTCCGCATACCGGCCGGTTCCAAGGATGAGGCCGCAGCACTGTGCGAACAGTATCGCGCGGCGGGTGGAAGCTGCCTGATCTCCAGGTAGGATCGCGTCTTTGAATTTCAGAGCGGCGGGCCAGATCGGTCCGCCGCTCTTTTTTGTGCATCGCGCCCGACCTTGCTCGCATTTGGCCGGGCGCCGGCTATGATTCTTACATGACCGAATCAAAAGCGATGATCCTTGGCTGCAGCGGCCTTGCCCTCACATCCGAAGAGAAAGCCTTTTACCGAGGCGAGCGACCCTGGGGCTTCATCCTCTTCGGGCGCAACATCTCCGAAGCACGGCAGATCGCCGATCTCGTCGCCGAACTGCGCGATAGCGTCGGCTGGCATGCGCCGGTGCTGATCGACCAGGAGGGCGGCCGCGTCCAGCGCATCCGCCCACCCATTCTGGCGCGTTATCCTTCCGGCCATGCGCTCGGCGATCTCTATCGCCGCGATCGCGCACTCGGCCTGCGCGCTGCCTGGCTGATGTCGCGGCTGCACGCCTTCGATCTTTCGAGCCTCGGCATCGATGTCGATTGCCTGCCGGTGCTTGATGTGCCGGTCGAGGGCAGCAGTAATGTCATCGGCGACCGCGCCTATGGTGGCGATCCGCAGACCGTCATAGCGATGGGCCGGGCGGCTGCCGAGGGGCTGAAGGCCGGCGGCCTGTTGCCCGTGATGAAGCATATGCCCGGCCACGGTCGCGGCTTTGCCGATTCACATCTGGAGCTGCCCGTCGTCACCGTCCCGCGCGATGAGCTGGAGCTTCATGACTTCCCGCCCTTCATCGCGATGAAGGACGAGTTGATGGCCATGACCTGCCACGTCGTTTTCGCCGCCATCGACCCGGACAATCCGGCGACGACCTCGCGCAAGGTGATCGACGGCATCATCCGCGAGCACATCGGCTTTAACGGTCTGCTGCTCTCCGATGACAGCTCGATGAACGCTCTTTCCGGCACGATCGGTGAACGTGCGGCGAATATCATTGCAGGCGGATGCGATATCGTGCTGCATTGCAATGGCAATATGGACGAGATGCGGGAGGTTGTGGCAAATGTTCCGCCGCTCGCCGGCATATCGCTTGCCCGCGCAAAAGCGGTGGAAGCAGGCTTCGCGGCGCCGGATACCGCCGATGAAGCGGAATTGAGGGCGGAATTCGAAGCGATGTTTGCGACGGTCTGATCGTAAGGGAGCAGCTAGGTGAACACGGTCAAGGGCACGGAACGTCCACAGGCGGCAACGCCGATGGACAAGCTGTGGCAGGATAACGGAGCTGAGCGCGCCAGCCACGAGCCGGCGCTGGTGATCGACGTCGCCGGCTTCGAAGGTCCGCTCGACCTGTTGCTCTATCTTGCCCGCAACCAGAAGGTCGATCTGTCGCGCATTTCGGTGCTGGCGCTCGCCGAGCAATATCTGCTGTTCATCGAAAGCGCCCGGCGTATCCGCATCGAGCTTGCCGCCGATTACCTCGTCATGGCAGCCTGGCTTGCCTATCTCAAGTCGAAGCTGCTCATTCCCCAGCAGGTCAAGGATGACGGCCCTTCCGGCGAGGAACTGGCGGCAACGCTCGCCTTCCGCCTGAAACGCCTCGAAGCCATGCGCCAGGCTGCAGACGGCCTCGTCAACCGCAATCGCCTCGGCCGCGATATCTTCGTGCGCGGCGCGCCCGAGCATATTCCCGACCGCCAGCAATCCGCTTATGCGGCGAGCCTTTACGATCTCCTGACCGCATATGCGGCGCTGCGCCAGCGCCATGCCGTCACCCAGGTGACGATTGAGCGGCGCACCGTCTGGTCGCTGACCGATGCCCGCGAGCTGCTGACCCAGATGATCGGCGAGGTCGCTGACTGGACGGCGATGGAGCATTATCTGCTGCGGTATCTCGCAGCGCCCGAAGAACGCGTCACGGCAATCGCCAGCGCCTTTGCCGCCTCGCTGGAGCTGGTGCGCGAGGGCAAACTCGAAATCCGCCAAGACGGCGCCTTTCAGCCGATATACATGCGCCGCGGTCCGAAACATGCCACGCTGCAGGTGGTCGAACAGGAGCGGCCGGCTTGATCGATCTGAAGGGCGAAGAGGATTTCGAAGGCAATTTCGAAGACAGGAGCCGCGACCTGCAGGCCGAGATCGAGGCCGAGCGCATCGCCGAGGCGCTGGTCTTCGCCTCCTCGCAGCCGGTCTCCGAAGGCTTCCTCGCCGAGCGCCTGCCTGAGAAGACCGACGTGCATGCGATCATGCTGCGCCTGAAGGAGCAATATGCGCCGCGCGGCGTCAATCTCGTGCAGGTCGAAGGAGCATGGGCCTTCCGCACTGCCGCCGACCTGTCCTTCGTCATCCGCCGTGATGACAATGAGGTGAAGAAGCTTTCGCGCGCCGCACTGGAAGTGCTGGCGATCATCGCCTATCACCAGCCGGTGACGCGTGCCGAAATCGAGGATATCCGCGGCGTCCAGACCTCGCGCGGCACGCTCGACGTGCTGATGGAAGCTGGCTGGGTTCGGTTCCGTGGTCGCCGGCGCACGCCGGGCCGGCCGGTGACATTGGGCACGACACGCGATTTCCTCGATCATTTCGGTCTCGAAGAGCTGCGTGACCTGCCCGGTCTCGAAGAGTTGAAGGGAGCGGGCTTGCTGTCGGGCCGCATTCCGGCAAACTTCAATATTCCCTCGCCGTTGATGAACGACGAACTGACCGAGGACGAAGACCCGATCACCCAGATGGACCTCGAGGAACTGGGGTTGCTGGCGCCACGCGGCACCTCTGAAGATTGAGGGGCTTGCGTCTTGCTTTTGCCATGCATGGCGAAAACAATGGAGCCAGCACTTTTCGGCGGGTCAATGGCTTGTCATAAAGGGCGATACCGTGACATTAAGCGCAGTTCAAAGGGCGTGATGTTGGAAACGGTGTCGGAAATCCTTACATCGTGGGAACATAGAAACAGGGAGTTAGCGTAATGGGTGGTTTTAGCATGTGGCACTGGTTGATCGTTCTGGTCATCGTGCTGTTGTTGTTCGGTCGTGGCAAGATTCCGGAACTGATGGGCGACGTTGCCAAGGGCATCAAGAGCTTCAAGAAGGGCATGACGGACGAAGACGCGCCGGATACGGCAAAGACCGTCGATCACAAGGCCGACGAAACGAAGTAACCAAGTCCGGGAAAAAGCGCAGCCCCCGCGCTTCCCGTCCAGGAGCCTTGCATGTTCGATATTGGCTGGACCGAGCTTTTGGTCATCGCGGTCGTACTGATCGTGGTCGTCGGTCCCAAGGATTTGCCGCCGATGCTGCGCGCTTTCGGCAAGATGACGCAGCGCGCCCGCAAGGTTGCGGGTGATTTCCGTGCGCAGTTCGATGAGGCGTTGCGCGAAGCCGAGCTTGACGATGTCCGCCAGACGATCAGCGACGCCCAAAAGCTCAACCCGGTCAACAGCCTGCGCGAGGCGATGAACCCGCTCCGCCAGATGGGCAACGAGATCAAGGCCGACCTGCAGAAGGCGACCACGGTCACGGAAAACAAGACCGAGGTGCCTCCCGATGCTGTCGCAGCCCCGACGCCGTCGATGAGCTTGCCGGAAACGCCGCCATTGGTAGCGACACCTGCGCCGTCGGAACCGGTCGCCGCAGCGATTGTGCAAGCTGATACGGTTGCGGCCAGGCCGAAGGCTGTGCGCAAGCCGCGCGTCAAGCCTGCCGACCAGGTCGATGCTGCGGCCGCCGTTGCCGTGCCTGTGGAAAAGCCGAAACGCACGACGGCGGTCAGGAAGCCTGCAACGCCGAAGAAGCCTGCGCAGACAAAGAAGGACGAGGCATGAGCGGTGATATCGAAGACAAGCCGCAGCCGTTGATCGAGCACCTGATGGAGCTGCGCACGCGGCTGATGTGGTCGATCGGCGCGTTTTTCGTCGCCTTCATCGCATGCTTCTTTTTTGCCAAGAATCTCTTCAATTATCTGGTCATCCCATACA
Organism: Rhizobium sp. WYCCWR 11128; assembly: GCF_013416305.1. Taxonomy (NCBI): domain Bacteria; kingdom Pseudomonadati; phylum Pseudomonadota; class Alphaproteobacteria; order Hyphomicrobiales; family Rhizobiaceae; genus Rhizobium; species Rhizobium sp. WYCCWR 11128. The sequence goes on along the minus strand of NZ_JACCEZ010000001.1, from coordinate 1,427,578 downwards.
AGACGGCGGTCCAGTGGGCTAATCTCGACGTCGAGAAGGCCCAGCTCATCTACACCGCGCCGCAGGAATTCTTCTTCACGCAGGTCAAGGTGGCGATGTTCGGCGGCCTTGTGGTCGCTTTCCCGATCATCGCCGCCCAGGTCTACAAGTTCGTGGCGCCCGGCCTCTACAAGAACGAGCGTCAGGCTTTCCTGCCGTTCCTGATCGCTTCGCCGGTCCTGTTCCTGATGGGCGGCGCGCTCGTCTATTTCTTCTTCACCCCGATGGTCATGTGGTTCTTCCTGTCGATGCAGCAGGCGCCCGGTCATGACGAGATAGCAATCTCGCTGATGCCGAAGGTCTCGGAATATCTGAGCCTGATCATGACGCTGGTCTTCTCCTTCGGCCTCGTTTTCCAGCTGCCTGTCATCACCACGTTGCTCGCCCGTGTCGGTCTTCTGACGTCGCAATGGCTCGCCGAAAAGCGCAAATTTGCCATCGTCCTCGCCTTCGTCGTCGCCGCCGTGCTGACGCCGCCGGACCCGATGTCCCAGATCGGCCTTGCGATACCGACGATCATTCTCTACGAAATTTCCATCTATGCGGCGCGACTCGTGGAGCGCCAGCGTGCCCGGCAGGCGGTCGAAAAGGAAACCGGATCCGCAGACGTTGCCAAGACGGACAGCGTCTGAGCTGCGATCAGGAAATCCCTTCATGAACGCCGTCGACTGCATAGTCCCTAAATCCGAAACGGTTTAAGGAATTAGGCAGCAATTCAAAGTGTTGCGGTGTCCTTTGCGCGTCTGAAAAGACAGGGCGGCGCTGTAACATCCGGTCGAGGCCCGATCAGGCTTTGGCCGGGCCACCTCTGTTGCAACGACCTGGAACGACGATGCTCGATATCAAATGGATCCGTGAGAATCCCGAAGCGCTCGATGCCGCCCTCGCCAAGCGCGGTGCCGAGCCTCTTGCCCAAAGTCTCGTTGCCCTCGATGAAAAGCGCCGCTCCGCCGTGCAGAAGGCGCAGGACCTGCTGTCCCGCCGCAACCTCGCCTCCAAGGAGATTGGCGCGGCGATGGCCCAGAAGAATAGCGAGCTGGCCGAGAAGCTGAAGGCGGAGGTCTCTGAACTCAAGACCCTGCTGCCGGCGATCGAGGAAGAGGACCGGCAGCTGACGGCCGAACTCAACGACGCGCTCTCGCGCATCCCGAACATCCCCTTCGATGACGTCCCGGTCGGCAAGGACGAGCATGACAATGTCGTCACCCGCACCGTCGGCGAAAAGCCACGCTGGAACCACGCACCGAAGGAGCACTTCGAAATCGGCGAAGCGCTCGGCTATATGGATTTCGAGCGCGCCGCCAAGCTCTCCGGCTCGCGCTTCACGGTTCTGACCGGGCCGCTCGCCAGGCTCGAGCGTGCGCTCGGCCAGTTCATGATCGATCTCCACACCAGCGAGCACGGCTATACCGAAGTCAGCTCGCCGCTGATGGTGCGCGACGAGGCCGTCTATGGTACTGCCCAGCTGCCGAAATTCGCCGAGGATCTCTTCAGGACGACTGATGGACGCTGGTTGATCCCGACGGCCGAAGTGACGCTGACCAATCTGGTGCGCGAGGAAATCCTCGACCAGGATAAGCTGCCGTTGCGCTTTACCGCGCTGACGCCGTCCTTCCGCTCGGAAGCAGGATCCGCCGGCCGCGATACGCGCGGCATGCTGCGCCAGCATCAGTTCTGGAAATGCGAGCTCGTCTCGATCACCGATGCCGAGAGCGCCGTTGCCGAGCATGAGCGCATGACCGCCTGCGCCGAGGAAGTGCTGAAGCGCCTCGGCCTGCATTTCCGCACCATGACGCTTTGCACCGGCGACATGGGCTTCGGCTCGCGCAAGACTTACGATCTCGAAGTCTGGCTGCCGGGGCAGAATGCCTTCCGGGAAATCTCTTCCTGCTCGGTCTGCGGCGATTTCCAGGCTCGGCGGATGAATGCGCGCTACCGCGGCAAGGAAGACAAGAGCAACAGGTTCGTCCATACGCTGAACGGTTCCGGCACGGCGGTCGGCCGCTGCCTGATCGCTATCCTTGAAAATTATCTGAACGAGGATGGTTCGGTCACGATTCCGGACGTTTTGCTGCCTTATATGGGCGGATTGACCAAGATCGAACGGGCGGCCTGAGGCGATGCGCATCCTGCTTACGAATGACGACGGCATTCACGCCGAAGGTCTTGCCGCGCTGGAGCGGATCGCGCGCACGCTGTCCGACGATGTCTGGATCGTGGCGCCTGAGACCGACCAGAGCGGCTTGGCCCATTCGCTGAGCCTTTCCGAACCTTTGCGGCTGCGCAAGATTTCCGACAAGCATTTCGCCCTGCGCGGCACGCCGACCGATTGCGTTATCATGGGCATCAGGCAGGTGATGGACATCAAGCCGGATCTCGTCCTGTCAGGCGTCAATTCAGGCTCGAACGTCGCCGACGACGTGACCTATTCCGGCACGATCGCCGGCGCCATCGAGGGCACGATGCAGGGCGTGCGCTCCTTCGCGCTGAGCCAGGCCTATCTCTATGAGGACGGTGCGCGCATCGTGCCCTGGGAAGTCTGCGAGACGCATGCGCCGGCTCTTCTGGAAAAGCTGATGGTCCTGGACCTGCCGGAGGGCACGTTCCTCAATCTCAACTTCCCGAACTGCCGTCCCGATGAGGTCGACGGCGCCGAGGTGACCATGCAGGGCAAGCTCGCCTTCAATCTGCAGGTGGACGCCCGCTCCGACGGCCGGGGCTTTCCTTACTACTGGCTGAAGTTTGGCGAGCGCGCCGGCGCCTTCGTCGAAGGCACCGATATTCACGCCCTGAAGCATAATAAGATTTCGGTAACGCCTTTGAAACTGGATCTGACCGATTATTCCGTGACGGACCGCGTGGCGCGGGCCTTGGGATACGGAGCACAAGTTTGACGGCAAGACTGGCGGAGAAGGAGGGCTTTGCGGCGCTCGTCCTCAGATTGCGTGCCGAAGGCATCTCGGACCTCGATCTGCTGACGGCGGTTGAGCAGACGCAGCGTTCGTTGTTCGTGCCGCCGCAATTCGCCGACGACGCCTATTCGAGCCGGACCATACCGATCGAATGCGGTTCCTTCCTCGAAGGCATCGATTTTGCCGTCCGCATCCTGCATCACCTGAAGCTCAAGCCCGGCCAGCGCGTCCTGGAGATCGGCACTGGAAGCGGCTTTACCGCCGCCGTGATGGGCCGCCTGGCCGAGCGCGTTCTGTCCATCGACCGCTACAAGACGCTGACATCAGCCGCGCAGCGGCGCATGGAATCGCTTGGTCTGCGCAGCGTCGTCATCCGCCAGGCCGACGGCAGCGCCGGCATGCAGGGTGAGGGCACCTTCGACCGCATCCTGGTGACGGCGGCCTTCAATGCGATGCCGCGCTTTTATACCGACCAGCTCGTTTCCGGCGGCTCGATGATCGCGCCGCTGATGATTTCCGAGAACGAGTGTCGCATGGTGCGGCTGACGAAAACCGGCAGCCGTTTCGAACGCGAGGAACTGTTCGAAGCGCCCTATTTGCCGATCGTTCCGCGTCTTGCCTCGCTGCTGTAGACGTGGATGATTTCAGGCCGGATAGGCCTGAGATTTGACCATCAGAAAAGGGCGCGCATGATCTCGCCCGAGAACCGCTGAGACTTTTCGGCATCACGCTCAGAACACTGCGATTTTTCACCCGTAAGCTATGGTTATCAACTTCTCAAAAAAATCGCACTGATTCCAGCATCTTAACTGCGTGGTAATACTAACGCGTTTTAATAGACTCACAAATGGTTGCGTTCTCAGTGGGTCGAGTCATGCGTTTCAGTCTTTCGCCAAAGTTCGGGAAGTCGGCCGGTAATCTTCTGGTTGTTAGCCTGCTGGCAAGTGCCGCAACGGGCTGCAGTTCCGATGTGACACGGTTTGGCGGCTTGTTTTCCTCCTCCGGGCAGGACCAGATCACCACAAGTTCCATTCCGCGCAGGAATGTGAACGGTTCTCAGGGCGATCCGGTGCCGCGCGCCGATCTTAGCAGCTCGGCCGTTGCCAGTCAGTCGGGCTACGGCGGCGGCAATGACGCGCTGAACCAGCCTTATCCCGCCCGCCAGGGTTACGATCCGACCCGCACGTCGAGCTCGAGCGCTCGTCTCGCTTCCGCGCCGGTCTCGGTGCAGCGTTCAGAGTTGGCCGCGCCGACGGCGGCGGCACCATCCCGGCAGCGGGAAAAGGAAGTTGCGCTCGCCCAGCCTTTCCCATCTGCGCCGCAGGCCGAAAAGCCCCGATTGGTGGCGCCGGCTGCGCCGAAGGTGACGCCTGATACGCTGACGACAGGCACGACGCCGAAGGTTTCAGGCTGGTCCGCGACCAACGCTCCGTCGGTGACACTGCGTCCGGGTGAAAGCATCGCCACGCTCTCCAGGCGTTTCGGCGTACCGGAAAAGGAAATCCTGCGCGTCAATGCTCTGAAGACGGCATCTGCCGCTCAGCCCGGCCAGGCGATCCTGATCCCGACCTTCAACGGCGGCAATGCCGCCAAGGCGGCATCGCAGGCGGCTGACCTTTCCAAGCCCGGCAAAATGCCGGCGCCGAAGGCGCCTGAGCAGAACGTCGCTGTCGTTCCGGGCGCCAATTCTGCCCGCGACAAGACGCTGGCGAGTGGCGATGTCACCGGCAAACTTCCCGCCGGCGCTGGCAAGGATCCGAAGGCGCCTGCCGGCACCTATGTCGTCAAGCAAGGCGATTCGCTGGCAAAGATTGCCAAGGCGACCGGTAGCAATGTCGACGACCTCAAGGCTGCCAACAATCTTTCGGCCAGCTCGCTCCGCATCGGTCAGGCTCTGAAAATCCCGAACGGCACCGCCGACAATATCAAGACCGCCTCGATCCCGGTCGAGAAGGTCGATCCGAAGCCGACCCAGCCGGCGGTTGCCCAGCAGACGGCTTCCGTTCAGCCTGCGCCCTATAAGGCGCCGGCCGCGACTCAGACCGTCGACGATGTGGAGAAGAAGTCGGACGTCAGCTCCGCCGCGCCGGAATCGACCGGCATCGGCAAATATCGCTGGCCGGTGCGCGGCCAGGTCATTGCTTCATACGGCGCCAACGTCAACGGCAACCGCAATGACGGCATCGACATTTCGGTACCGCAGGGCACGCCGATCAAGGCTGCCGAAAACGGCGTCGTCATCTATGCCGGCAACGGCCTGAAGGAACTCGGCAACACGGTTCTCGTCCGTCACGACGACGGCACCGTCACCGTCTACGGCAACGCCGATACGCTGAGCGTCGCCCGCGGCCAGAAGATCCAGCGCGGCCAGACCGTCGCCGTCTCCGGCATGAGCGGCGACGTCAAGCAGCCGCAGGTCCATTTCGAGGTGCGCAAGGATGCGTCCCCAGTCAACCCGATGACTTTCCTGGAATAGGTACAGCGTACCAGGAAACGCAAAAGCCCGGCCACCAGTCGGGCTTTTGTAATTTTATGCCCGGTCGATGTGAACCCGCATGCGTCCGGCCAGGTCCTGAATATACTGCCAGGCGACGCGGCCGGAGCGTGCGCCGCGAGTCGTTGCCCATTCCAGCGCTTCGGCATGCATCTTGTCGCGTTCGAGCCCGAGCTTGAAGTGATCGGCATAGCCGTCGATCATGCCGAGATAGTCCTCCTGGCTGCATTTGTGGAAGCCGAGCCAGAGGCCGAAGCGGTCGGAAAGCGAAACCTTCTCCTCGACCGCCTCCGACGGATTGATCGCCGTCGATTGCTCGTTTTCCATCATGTGGCGCGGCAGGAGATGGCGGCGGTTGGAGGTGGCGTAGAAGAGCACATTGTCCGGCCGCCCTTCGACGCCGCCGTCTAGTGCCGCCTTCAGCGACTTGTAGGCGGTATCGTCGTGATCGAAGGAGAGATCGTCGCAGAAGACGATCACGCGGTAGGGCGTGTCCTTCAAGAGGTCGAGCAGATTGGGAAGGCTGGCGATATCTTCACGATGGACTTCGACCAGTTTCAGCGAGGCGCTGCTTTCGCGCCTGACATTCTCGTGCACGGCCTTGACCAGCGAGGATTTGCCCATGCCGCGCGCGCCCCAGAGCAGCACATTGTTGGCGGCATACCCTTCGGCGAAACGCACCGTATTCTCATGCAGGATGTCTCGCACGTGATCGACGCCGCGGATGAGCGCCAAAGCCACCCGATTCGGCCTCTTGACCGGCTGCAGATGCTGGCGCAGTGGCGCCCAGACGAAACAGTCGGCAGCATCCCAGTCGTTGAGGGCGGGTGCCGGTCCGGCAAGACGCTCGACGGCGTCTGCGAGCCGTTTCAGCTCGGCAAGCAGGGTTGTGTTGATTTCCTCGGTCATCGGTGGCCTCCTGATTTCTCACTGCGGCAATCCGCTTTGATCTTTCGATGCCGCTAATGCATGTCGCCCGGACGTGTGGAGCGGTTCCGGGATAACGACATGCTTGAAAACAAAAGAGCTAAAGCGCGCCGCATCGATCAAGTTCGATGCGACGCGCTTTAGCATGGCGTTTTGACGGCGGAAAGGTTATGAGGCAGCGGAATCGGTACTGTTTCCGGCTGTTTCTGTTGCATTCATCGAAGCCGTAACTATAGTCCGGCAACCTGAAAAGAGAGGCGGAGTTCCGCCGCCCAAGCCTGAGGAGTTTAGCATGTTCATCACCCCGGCATTCGCCCAGAGCGCGACCGATACCGCAACGGGATTCGGCGGCTCCGGTTTCGAAATGATCATCCTGTTCGTGCCGCTGATGGTCGTCTGGTACTTCCTGCTGATCCGTCCGCAGCGCGCACAGGCAAAAAAGCGTGAGGAGACCCTGAAGGCGATCCGTCGCGGCGACCAGGTCGTCACTGGCGGCGGTCTCGTCGGCAAGGTCACCAAGGTGATCGACGAAAAGGAAGTCGAAGTCGAGATCGCCGACGGCGTGCGCGTGCGCATCGTCCGCAGCGGCATCTCCGAAATTCGCGTCAAGGGTGAACCGGTCAAGGCCGACGCGGCGTAACAAGCGATAACGGCAGGACCGCCGGATCGGAAGATCGTCGAGAGAATGTTGCATTTTTCCCGCTGGAAAACACTTCTGATTTGGCTGGTCGCGTTTGCGGCCATCGTCATCGCTGCGCCCAATCTGCTGACCGAGGGGCAGCGATCCTCCCTGCCGGACTGGTTGCGGCACGACCGCGTGGTGCTTGGTCTCGACCTGCAGGGCGGCTCGCATATCGTTCTGAAGGTCGAGCGTTCCGACATCGTCAGGGACCGCCTGGAAGAGCTGGTCGCCAATGTGCGCAACGCGCTGCGTGGCGCCGGCATCCGCTATACCGGGCTGACCGGCAATGACCAGACCGTCACCGTCCGCATCACCGATCCGGCTCAGACACAGGCGGCGGTCGATCTGCTAAAGCCTTGGACGACGGCTGGCGGACATTCGGGAGCTGAGGTCGCGCTGCAGCAGGGCGACCAGGGGCAGCTCTCGCTGCAGATTTCCGACGCCGGCATCACTGCTGACGTCGCTTCCGCCCGGACCCACTCGCTCGATATCGTTGGTCGCCGCATCGCTGGATTGGGCAATGATAATTTCCTCGTTCGCCCCGATGGCGCCGACCGCATCGTCGTGCAGGTGCTGGGATCGGTCGATGCGGAGCGGCTGAAGAACATCGTGAACCAACCGGCCAAGCTTTCCTTTCATCTGATCGACGAAAGCATGTCGGGGCAGGAGGCGCTGAACGGCCGCTGGCCGGCGACATCGCAGGTGCTCTATTCGCTTGACGATCCGCCGGTACCGTATCTCGTCGACCGCACGGCTTTCATCACCGGCAGCAACATGGTCGATATCGAGCCTGTCGTCGATCAACAGACGCAGGATACCTCGATCGCCTACCGTCTCGATGCCGAAGGCACGCAGCGGCTGGCGCAGACGACAGGGCAGAATATCGGCAAGCACCTTGCCATCGTCTTTGACGACCAGGTGATGTCATCACCGGTCATCGATGCGGCGATCACTGGCGGCGAGGGCCGGATTTCGGCAAACTTCTCCGAGGATGGCGTCCGCGACCTTGCGATCATGCTACGGGCCGGCGCCTTGCCGGCGACGCTCACCAGCGTTGAGGAACGCAGCGTCAGCCCGAGATTCGGCGCCGATTCTATCTTCAACGGCCTCGTCGCCGGCCTCGTCGCCGTCGTATTGGTCGCGGCACTGATGATCGCGCTCTATCGCATCCTCGGCATCATCGCCGTCGCATCGCTCTTCCTCAACCTGATCCTCATCGTCGCGGTGCTCAGCCTTGCCGGCGCGACGCTGACCTTGCCGGGGATTGCCGGCATCGTGCTGATCGTCGGCATGGCGGTCGATTCGAACGTTCTGATCTATGAGCGAATCCGCGAAGAGGAAAAAACCACCCATTCCTTTGCAGAGGCGGTCGGTCGCGGTTTCTCGCGCGCATTCGCCACGATCGTCGACGCCAATGTGACGATCTTCATCGCCGCCATCATCCTCTTCTTCCTCGGCAGCGAATCCATCCGCGGTTTCGCGGTAACGCTTGCGGTCGGCATCCTGACGACCGTTTTCACGGCATTCACGCTGACGCGCTCGATCGTTGCCGTCTGGTTGAGAAGGCGCCATCCCCGGCATCTGCCGAAGAGCGTGCTGACGCATCTTTTCGAACACGCCAATATCCGCTTCATGGGGATCCGCCGTTATGTCTTTACGGCGTCGGCGGTCATCTCGCTGATCGCCATGGCCGCCTTTGCCACCGTCGGCCTGCATCTCGGCATTGATTTCACCGGCGGCTCGCTCATCGAGGTGACGGCAAAGCAGGGCAATGCCGACATCGCCGATCTCAGCTCTCGTGTGAATGATCTCAATCTCGGCGATGTCAGTGTCGAGCGCACCGGTGGCCCGTCGAACGCGCGGATCCGCATCGCATCCCAGGGCGGCGGCGAGAATGCCGAGCAGTCGGCGGCGACGCTGGTGCGCGGCGAGCTCCAGGAAGATTATGACTTTCGCCGCGTCGAGGTCGTCGGCCCCGCCATCTCGGGGGAATTGACGATGATGGCGACGCTCGGCGTGCTTGCAGCACTTGCGGCGATCCTCATCTACATCTGGATCCGCTTCGAATGGCAATTCGCGGTCGGCGCCATCATTGCCACGCTGCACGATGTCATCATCATGCTCGGTCTCTTCGTGCTATCAGGCATCGAGTTCAACCTGACGAGCATCGCCGCCGTGCTGACCATCGTCGGTTACTCCCTGAACGATACGGTCGTGGTCTACGACCGAATGCGCGAGAATCTGAAGCGATACAAGAAGATGCCGCTGCCGATCCTGATCGATGCTTCGATCAACCAGACGCTGTCGCGCACCGTTCTGACCGCGGCGACGACGCTGATCGCCTTGCTGGCGCTCTTTCTCTTCGGCGGTGAAGTCATCCGTTCCTTCACCTTTGCGATGCTCTTCGGCGTCGCTCTCGGCACCTTCTCTTCGATCTATATCGCCGCTCCTGTCTTGATCGTCTTCCGGCTGCGGCCGGAGGCTCCCGACGGGGAAGAGAGCAACAAGACGGATGCGGGTGTAAAATCCGGCACGGTGGTTTGAAAACATGGCAAAAGGCATAGAAATCCGCGCCGCACATTTCCCCGGGCGCGCTCCGATCGATGCATACGGCAATGGCGGCTTTCGTTTTGCCGACATGTCGCATCGCGGCTCGATTCTTTGCCTGCCCTCCGGCATTCATGGCTGGGACATGGACATGTCGAAACCGCTGTCGCCTGAAAATTTTCGCCGGGTGCTGGATGAGGCCGCTGATGTCGAGGTTCTGCTCGTCGGTACCGGAACCGAGCTTCGCCGTCTGCCCGAGGAATTGAGGCTGGCGCTGAAGTCGCGCGGCATCTCCTCCGATCCGATGAGCACCGGGGCTGCAGTGCGCACCTTCAATATTATGCTCGCAGAGCAGCGTGCCGTCGCCGCGGCGTTGATTGCGGTCTGACGATGACTGAAGCGCATATTGCGACCAACCAGGATATCTGCCTGGCGATGCTGCGTGACAGCGATCGCGACCGCTATCTCGCCTGTCTGCTGTCACCGGAGGAAAAGCGCGGCGCGCTTGCAGCTCTTTACGCCTTCAATGCCGAGCTTGCCCGCATCCGCGATCTCGTCCACGAGCCCTTGCCCGGTGAGGTGCGGCTGCAATATTGGCACGATCTTCTGGAAGGCAGCGCGCACGGCTCGACGGCGGCCAATCCCGTCGCCGCAGCCCTTCTGATCGCCATCGAAACGCACCGCCTGCCACGCAAGACGCTGATCGACATGATTGAGGCCCGTACCTTTGATCTCTATGACGATCCGATGGAGACACGTCTTTCGCTTGAAGGCTATGCCGGCGAAACGGCATCGGCGCTGATTCAGCTCGCAAGCCTGGTGCTTTCGCCGAAGGAGGCCGCACGCTCGGCCGACGCTGCCGGCCATGCCGGCGTCGCCCAGGCGGTCGCCGGGCTGTTGCTCCTGATGCCGCTTCATCGCCGCCGCGGCCAGATCTATATTCCGCTGCAGATCCTTACCGCCACCGGTCTCGACCGCGATGCCTTCCTCGTCGGCGAAGACAGGCCGCGCATCTCTGCCGCCATCGAGGCTTTTGCCGGCCTCGGTCGCGAACATCTGGCAAAGGCGAGGGCGGCGGGGCCGATTGCGCCGACCGTCTTTCCAGCCTTCCTGCCGGCGACGCTTGCCGAACCGGTGCTCGTCAAGGCGCAGAAACGCGGCGCCTTGCTGCTCGACCGGCCGCTGCAGCCGCCGCAATGGCGCCGCCAGCTGCGGATGGGGCTGGCTGCCGCACGCCGAAAAATCTGATATCGGTCAAATTCGCGCAAGTCTCGCGCGTTACAAGGCTTCCACCGCTACACTTTGAACGGAGACTCGGCGTGGGCATTATCGTCTGGTGCGTCCTTTTCGCCATCGTCATTTTCTTTGCTTTCGTGGCAACGCGTATGGCCGCGCAGAACAAGGAAGATGGCCTGCATGACACGGGCCTCGCCATCATCGAGTTCGGCCGTGCCTTTCCGAACGAGGCGATCCGTCAGCTGCAGGCGACGGAAAACGGCCAGGCCGTCTTTGTGCGCCTGCACGACAACAAGGCCGGCTTCATGCGCAACATGTCGCGCCATTTCTCCTGCCACGTGATCGAGCCTGGTCGGGTGCGCGTCGTCGGCTCGGAAACGGGCAGAGGACTGGTGATCGACTTCCTCGATGCACCCCATCACAACGGCGATTTCGAATTCGCTTCCGCCAAGGAAGCCTCGGAGGTTTCGCTCTGGCTGCTCGGCAATTATATCGCCGAGCCGGATAAGGACCTGCTGCCCGGCAATATTTCGGCGGCGAACAAGCAGTAATGCATGTCGCCCAAAATTGTGCATCGGTTTGGGAGGTCGACATGCCCAAAAGCAAAGACGTCAAGCGGTCGCATGCGCGATGCGACGCGCTTGAAAACGCCGGTCAGGCGCTTTCGGCAAGCGTGGATTCTTGACCGAGCCAGGCCGCGCAGTCGGCAAGCGCGCGCCGCGCGATCAGCTGCCGCTTCATGATCGTCTTGTCCTTGCCACGAAAGCGCTTGACGCCTTCGGGTTTGACGATCGAACCCGGCTGGAGCTCCGGAAACAGCCCGAAATTGATGTTCATCGGCTGGAACGATCGTTTGCCCGGCTCCTCGTCGGTGACGAGGTGCCCACTGGTAATATGACCAAGCAGCGAGCCGAGCGCCGTCGTCGCCGGGGGTAGCGAAATCGCCTCGCCCTTGCGTTCGGCGGCGGCGAAACGCCCGGCCATCAGCCCGACGCTGGCGCTTTCCACATAACCCTCGCAGCCGGTGATCTGTCCGGCAAAACGCAGGCCGGGCCGCGATTTCAGCGTCAGCGACGGGTCGAGCAGGGTGGGGGAGTTGATATAGGTATTGCGGTGCAGACCGCCGAGACGGGCGAATTCGGCATTCTCGAGGCCCGGGATCATCCGAAAGATGTCGGCCTGCGCACCGTATTTCAGCTTCGTCTGGAAGCCGACCATATTATAGAGCGTGCCGAGCGCATTGTCCTGCCGCAGCTGCACGACGGCATAGGCCTTGACCGTCGGATTATGCGCGTTCGTCAGCCCCATCGGCTTCATCGGTCCATGGCGCAGCGTCTCGCGGCCGCGTTCGGCCATCACCTCGATCGGCAGGCAGCCGTCGAAATAAGGCGTGCCCTCCCATTCCTTGAAGCCGACCGTGTCGCCCGCGATCAGCGCGTCGACGAAGGCATTGTACTGCGTCTCGTCCATCGGGCAGTTGATGTAATCCTTGCCGGTGCCGCCGGGCCCGACCTTGTCGTAGCGCGACTGATACCAGCAGATATCCATGTCGATGCTCTCGCGATAGACGATCGGCGCGATAGCGTCGAAGAAGGCGAGCGAATCCTCGCCGGTTTCCGTCTGGATGGCGCTCGCGAGCGACGGCGCCGTCAGCGGTCCGGTGGCGACGATGGCAAGATCCCAGTCACTTGGTGGCAGGCCGGTGACCTCTTCACGCACGACGGTGATGAGCGGGTGGTCATGGACCGCTTTGGTCACCGCCTCGGAGAAGCCATCGCGATCGACGGCGAGCGCACCACCGGCCGGTACCTGGCACCGGTCGGCAGCGGCCATGATCAGCGAGCCCGCCATACGCATCTCGGCATGGATGACGCCGACGGCATTGCTGGTCGCATCATCGGACCGGAAGGAATTGGAGCAGACGAGTTCGGCAAGGCCGTCGGTCTTGTGCGCATCCGTGCCGCGCACCCCGCGCATTTCATGCAGGATGACCGGAACGCCGGAACTGGCGATCTGCCAGGCGGCTTCCGAACCGGCAAGCCCGCCGCCGACGACGTGGATAGGGGAATAGGAGGAGATCGTGTTCATTCCGGGCTGATATCATGTCGGCAGGTGCGATCCAACACCCTGGAATCAAAAACGGCGCCCTGGGGCGCCGTCTTGGAAGCATCGTACTCGCTATTAGCGGAACGAGCGGGATGCGATATTCCGGATGTCGTAGCGGCTGACGCCGATATCGGACAGGGTCTGGTTGGAAAGGCCGCCGAGTTCATTGAGCGTACGACGGTAGCTGAGCCAGCTTCTTGCAATGCGGATCGGGTTCATTGTCTTCTTCCTATGTCCGCGGGACGGCGGGATCGCCTGTCTCTCTGCGGTTGATGTTTATATAGGCGAGAACCGTCCAATTGTGCAGTGCAAATAAAAGGCGTCTGCCATGCAATTGTGCACGATGATGCTCTTCAATTAAGCAGCGGATATTTTTTGAGCGGGCTAATGAGACGGAAAAACCTGCTACCGCCGCGGCAGCCGCATGCAGACAAATGAAAACGCCCGCTGTGGGAGACAGCGGGCGTTTCAATCAAAGACGATCTGCTCGTAAGGAGCAGTCAACCGCCTGAATTAGCGGGCAGAAGCCTCACGGGCAACACGATGGATGTCCGAACGGTCGATGCCGAGATCGTGCAATTCGCGGTTGGTCATGCGGCCGAGTTCCGTGACGGTCTGACGATACTTACGCCAGTTATTGAAAGAGCGAGAGAAGTTCATGTTAAGCCCCTTTCCGAGGGTTTCATCCGCCAGCAGCCACCGATCGGCGCTGACCTCTATTTGATGACTGGAATATATGTTGCGACGCGAAAGACTAAAACAGCCAAGTTTTCAGATCACCTATGCGAGTTATGCAATGCTCAAGAGGTATTTGACGCAGACTTACCGCTTTTTGGTCAACGAATAGGCAGAATGACTTTTGAAAAAGCAGTTTGGTTTGGAGGGACGAAGGGGGTGCCACTCCGGAAAACGCTGCTTGCTCCGATGGTTCCGCCCGTCCATCCGCTGTAAAGAGGCGTTCTGTTTCGGATCGGAAGCCGCCCATCTCTTCGCAGGGTTGGTGGGGCGGTGTGACGACAATGCGGCATTGATGGCGCCACGCGACGAAAATCCTCTCATTGCCAAGGCTTTAATGAAGCTTTGGCTAAACAAAAACGCCCGCCGGGGGAGGATCCGGCGGGCGTGTTATGGTGACTGACAACTGGGAGGAGGAGTGTTGCCAGTCTATCGCAGCGCGCTGGGAGGAGGAGTGCGCAACTGCGAATCTCGTCACGGACAAAGCATCCGCGGGCGTCCGGCTGATGCCGGGCCGGGGCGCCATCCCCGTGCTTCGATGTGTGATCAATAGTATGACTAATGACTATTGTGCAGTGCAATAAATTCATGGGGGATATGCAAGGATCGCATACCTCTCCGTCCATAGGCTTATATTAGCGCTTCTGACGTTAGCGGCCGGTTAACACTCGATACTATTTAGACCAATGAGGAACTTGTATATTTGTCGCAAGAGCGTTTGCGGACACCCGTGCTGCGTCTATAACGGCGTGAGCCGCAGCGCCGCAGTCGGCGTTACGGAAATCGAGGGGTTGAGCATGTATCGCGGCAGATTGGAGCGGGATCTCTCGCTCTGGGTGGGCAAGGGCCTGCTCGGACAGGAAACGGCAGGTGCGCTTCTCGCCGAATATGACAGCCGCCCGGCAAGCTTCAGCCTCGGCAGGGTGCTGATGGCGCTGGCGGCGGTGCTGCTTGCAGCCGCCATCCTGCTGGTCGTCGCCTCCAACTGGGAGGCCATCCCGCGCCTGGTGCGCGTGGGGGGCATCTTTGCCCTGATCTGGGTGGTGCATATCGCCGCCGCCCGGATGCTTGCCCGCGGTGCGACGGCCGCCGCAGGCGGCTTGCTGGTCATCGGCGCTATGAGTTTCGGCGGCGCCATCTCGCTGGTCGGGCAGATGTATCATCTCTCCGGCGACGAGCAGACGGTGATGTATCTCTGGTTCGCGATTGCGACGATCTCGGCGATCCTGTTCCGTTCGGGCGCCGTGGCCGTCGTCGCCGGCTTCCTCTCCTGGGCGTCGTTTGCCGTCTATCTTGAGAATTACGATACGCATTGGATCGGTCTCGATCCCTGGATGGCGCCGGTCATGGCGGTGATCGTCATCGGGCTGGTGCGCTATACCGGCGCCGAGCGGGGCCGCCATCTGGCCTATCTGCTGCTGATCGGCTGGCTTGCCTGGCTCTATACTCTTTATGAGGAGATCGCCGTGGCGCTTGCCTTTGCGATCGGTGGCATGGCGGCCTTCGTCCTGACGGCGTTGCCGCTCCGGCCTATTGCCTCCTTGGTCAGAAGCGCCGGTGCGGCTCCTGCCTTCTACAGCTTCCTCGTCGCCGTAATCGGCTTTCTGCTGCTGCATATCGAGATCGAGGACGGCTGGGGGCTGGTGGTGCTCGGAGTGGCGACGCTTGCCGCTTCCGTGCTGGCAATCGTCCTGCGTGGCAGGGATAATGGCGCGGTGCGATATCTCGCCTATGCGACCTTTGCCGCGGAGATGCTCTATCTCGCCTCCGTCACCGTCGGCTCGATCCTCGGCACGTCGAGCCTCTTCCTGTTCTCCGGTCTCGTGGTGGCACTTGTCGCCTGGATGGTCATCCGTCTTGAACGGCGTTTTTCGGCGAATGCACAGGGGGAGCGGGCATGAACTCGTTCATGGCAAGGCTGCAATCCGGCAAGGGTTATCTCTTTTCGGCGATCATCGTCGCCGGTTTGCAGACCCTCATCCTCGGCACGATCATCCAGAGCCGGGCGTCGATCCTCAGCGATGGCGCCGAGGTGCTGCTGAAGACGGCGCCCGTCGATCCGCGCGATTTCCTGCGCGGCGACTATGTCGTCTTGAACTACGACATTTCCTCGGTGCCGGTGCAGACGGTTTCCGGCGGCATTCCGGCCGAGGCCGGCGAACGGGTGTTGTGGGTCCGGTTGAAGAAGCAGGAGGACGGTTTCTGGACGGTGACCGAATCGTCCTTTCACGAACTGCCTCCGCAGCCGGAGTCCGTCATCCTGCGCAGCCAGCCGTTTTATAGTGGCGGACTTGCCGCCGGCGACAGCATGCGTGTCGAATACGGCATCGAGCGCTACTACGTTCCTGAAGGCGAGGGCAAGCCGATCGAGGAGGCCCGCAATGACGGCAACGTCGCCATCGCAGTGCGTGTTTCCCCTGATGGAAGCGCACAGATTCGCAGCCTTCTCGTTGACGGCAAGCCGGTTTACGACGAGCCGCTCTACTGATCCGGTCACACTTCGGGGCAGGGCGGTTCCGGGGCTGCAAATCCCCTGTCATTTGCCGTTCATTTTTCCTTTGCCTCGACCAAATCGGGTGATATAGAGACGCCGCGCTCCGGAAGGCCTCATGCGCAGGCATAGGCATGCGGTTTTGTGAACGCGGGTATGGTGAAATTGGTAGACACGCCAGATTTAGGTTCTGGTGCCGCAAGGCGTGGGAGTTCAAGTCTCTCTACCCGCACCAAGCTGTTTGCAGGCGGGAGACTAAGAATCGGTTGTTCCAGAACAATTGAGAGTTGTCCCGAATAGCCCGCGAGTGCCATTCCGCTTTGGGCGGAATGATATGGAATTGGGAAAAGCCACGCGCGGCAGGATCGCCGGCGTCGTGCTCATCGAAACGAACGGCGTCTGGGCACGGCCGCCACGAAATGAAGGTAGGAAGACATGCAGGTTATCGAAACGCTCGCTGAAGGGCTGAAGCGCGAAATCAAGGTCGTTATCCCGGCCAAGGACATGCAAGACAAGATGAATGAGCGTCTTGCCGATGTGAAGGACAAAGTTCGCATCAACGGCTTCCGTCCGGGCAAGGTACCCGCTGCTCACCTGAAGAAGGTCTACGGCAAGTCGATCATGGCCGACCTCGTCAACGAGATCGTCCGCGAGCAGCCGGCAGCCATCCTGTCCAGCCGCGGCGAGAAGTCGGCCACGCAGCCGGAAATCGCCATGACGGAAGACAAGGACGAAGCCGACAAGATCCTCGCAGCCGAGCAGGATTTCGAATTCACGCTCTCCTATGAAGTGCTGCCGCCGATCGAACTGAAGTCAGTCAAGGGCATCAAGGTCACGCGCGAAGTCATCGACATCTCGGACGACGAAGTCAACGAGCAGGTCCTGAAGGTCGCCGAAAGCGCCCGCGCTTACGAAACCAAGACCGGCAAGGCCGCCAATGGCGACCGCATCACCATGGATTACGTCGGCAAGGTCGACGGTGAAGCCTTCGAGGGCGGCACCGACCAGGGCGCCGAACTTGTGCTCGGCTCCGGCCGCTTCATTCCGGGCTTCGAAGACCAGCTCGTCGGCGTCAAGGCCGGCGCCGAGAAGACCATCACCGTGACGTTCCCGGCCGACTACCCGGCCAAGAACCTCGCCGGCAAGGAAGCGACCTTCGACGTGTCAGTCAAGGAAGTCGCCGCACCTGCCGATGTCGAGATCAACGACGAACTCGCCTCCAAGCTCGGCATCGAATCGGCCGACCGTCTGAAGGAAATCGTCCGTGGCCAGATCGAATCGCAGTACGGCTCGCTGACCCGCCAGAAGCTGAAGCGTCAGATCCTCGACCAGCTTGACGAGATGTACAAGTTCGAGACCCCGAACTCGCTCGTCGACGCCGAATATAACGGCATCTGGAGCCAGGTGAACAACGACCTCGCCCAGTCCGGCAAGACCTTCGAGGATGAAGACACGACCGAGGAGAAGGCTCGCGAGGAATACAAGACGCTCGCTGAGCGCCGCGTTCGCCTCGGTCTCGTTCTCTCCGAAATCGGCGAAAAGGCTGGCGTCGAAGTCAGCGAAGACGAGATGCAGCGCGCCATCTACGATCAGCTGCGCCAGTATCCGGGCCAGGAAAAGCAGATCCTCGAATTCTTCCGCAGCCAGCCGGGTGCCGCCGCTTCGATCCGCGCGCCGATCTTCGAAGAGAAGGTCATCGATCACCTGCTGACCGAAATCGACGTCACCGACAAGAAGGTGACCAAGGAAGAGCTGCTCGCCGAGGAAGAAGGCGAAGCGAAGGCCGAAACCAAGAAGGCAGCACCGAAGAAGAAGGCTGCCGCCAAGGCCGAAGCAACTGACGCCGGTGAAGGCGAAGAAGCCGCACCGAAGAAGAAGGCTGCTCCGAAGAAGAAGGCGGCTGACGAAAGCGCCGAATAATCGCTTTTCGGTTCTGAAGTTTGGAAGGGCCTCGCCATCGTGCGGGGCCTTTTTCTATTTGTCAGGTCAGTTTATTCTCGAACGCCTACTCCATTGTGTTTATTTATCCGGAACAACAAAGAGTTGCATTAAAGTATAATTAGATGCAGATTTCGCTGATGGTGGAGGGACCTGAAAATGACCGCAAAGCACGACATGAAGAAGCTCGTGGAGGAAATCTATGCTGTGCGTGACCGTGGCGATGTCGAAGCTACGCTGGCGCTGATCGGTGAGCATTGCACCTTTCGCATGGTCGGCAATACCCGGCTGGCGCCTTTTTCGACTGAATCAAGCGGGGATTCTTTTCGCCAGGCGATAACCCAGCTTATCACAGTGTGGGATCTATCGAATATCAGGACAGCCGGCATCTATGTGGACGAGGATGAGCATATGGTCTTTGCCCACCGCGAAGGCGAGGTCAGGCACATCCCATCGGGCGTGAGCTTCCATACGGAATTCGTCGACAAGATCCATTTCCGAGATGGGAAACCGGTCAAGATCGTCGAATTCGTCGACACACTGCAAGTGGCCGAGACGACCAAGATGATCCAAGTCGCTTAAACGGCCACCAAAGTCGGAGCCTTCAAAGCGCGTTCTCAAACTTGATTCATGCGACGCGCTTTAGCGACATGCATTGGCTTAGAGTTTGATGCTGCCAGCCGCCGTTCAAGAATTACCGCTCAATGCGCGGTCAGTTGCGCGACTTTCCTGACATGGCTGACGGCTGCGGCGCCGCCGGCGGTCTGTGTGAAGAGGTGGAGCGTTTCCTCTTCGTCGTCGGCGACAGGCGTCAGGGCCTGATCCATATAGGTCTTCGACTTCGCATCTCTTGAAATCAGGAATGCCGAAATCGTCAGGCCAATGATCGTGCCGGCGAGTGAAGCATGTTTGCTGAAGGTTTCCCAGGCAAAGCGCGGCCAGAAGACCAGCGGATTCTCGCGCGGCAGGTCCGGGCGCCGCTCCGACGGCGTCTTCAGGCGCAGCAGGCCGCTTTGCAGCGGGTGCACGTTTTCCAGCGGCACAGTGGTCGCGAAGGAGACGAGAACCTTGACGAGCCTTGCGAGCGGTACGCCGGTCGCCACGGCGCGGCGCAGCAGCGTCTTCATATGATCAGGCGAATAATAGAGCGCCCAGGCCTCGTGGTAGATGTCTTCCCATTCCTGCTTGCTCATCTTCGGATGCGCCGTGCAGACATGCTCGACATCGTAGATGTTGAGATCGGCATCCATCTCGACGCCCTTCTTCCACAGGACCTGATGATCCTCGGAGCCGGGCAGTGGCGTCAGGATGAAGAATTCGATGACGTCGAGCGGCAACTCTTCCTGGATGATCGTGATGTCGCGGCGGATCGATTCCGGCGTATCGGCGGGGAAGCCCAGGATATAGCCGGCGAGCGTCATGATGCCCTGTGCCTTCCAGGCGAGCAGCATCTTGCGGTATTCGGTGATCTTGTTCTGGTTTTTCTTGGCGGCGGTCAGATTGTCCGGATTGACGTTTTCGAGGCCGATGAAGACGCGAGTAACGCCGGCGCGCCGGGATTTCTCGATGAAATTAGGGATCTTGTGGCAGAGCGTGTCGACCTGGATCATCAGGCCGAGCGGAATGCCGTCCCGCTCCTTGAGCTCGATCAGCCGGTCGAAGATCGCTTCCCAATCCTTGTTGCGGGCGAAATTGTCGTCGGTGATGAAGAATTTGTGGATGCCCTGCGCCCAGTTCATCCGCACCAGCTTTTCGACGTCGTCGGCCGAGCGGAAGCGCGACTTGCGTCCCTGTACGTTGATGATGGTGCAGAACGAGCACTGATAGGGACAGCCACGTCCGGCATCGAAGCTGGTGCTGAGTCCGAGCGTGCGCTGGATATTGTCCTTCGGCAGGAAGGGAACCGGCGTGCCGCCGATACCGGGAAGGTCGTTCATGAAATTATAGAGCGGCTTCAGCTCGCCGGCGGCGGCGTCGCGCAGCACCATGTCGAGCCGGCCCTCGGCTTCGCCGGCAAACATCGAGATGCCCATGTCGCGGCAGGCGTCAAGCCCGACGGCCTTGCCATCCAGCATCGACAGGCAGCCGGAAACATGGAAGCCGCCGATCGAAACCGGCAGGCCGGCATCGCGGAAGGGACGGGCGATATCGAGGGCGCGCGGATACTGGTTGGTCTGGACGCCGACGAGCGAAATCATGCCGAAATTGTCGTGACGCTTGAACTGCGCCAGCAGTCCGGCGACATCGATCCGCGTATTGGTCTCGTCGATCACAGTGATGTCGATGGCCGTATCGTCGCCGAGCACCTTGCGCTCGGCACATTCGGCGGCAATGCCGTAGAGCGCCGCAAGCGAATTGGAGGGGATCATCGCCCGCCACCAGCGGATGACGTAGCCGTCATCGTCATAATGCGACGGCTTGATCAAGATCAGCTGAAAACGTCTGCGCGCAACTTCCAAGACATGGGACAAGAGTATCTATCTTTCTTTAGAAGCTTTTGCCCGAAGGCAAAATGGCGTTGAAGGCAGCTATCAGGCACCACATATCAATGCGATTTAGGAGGTCGAACTAAGGCGTAAAAAAACGGCACGGCGCGCAAACGCTTCGCGAAGTGTATTATTCCTCAATATACTACCCGATATCGAGCAGCAATGCGCGATGGTCGGAGACTTCGGGCGCCGCGACCACCTCGAATTTGGCAACCTTCACCCCTGGCGTCACCAGCATGTAGTCGGCAAAGCGGCCCTGCTTCAGATAGTAGGAGGTTCGCGTGTCTACAAGGCCGCTTCCGGTGACGAGGTCGGAAAGCCCGAGTCTGGCGAGAATCGCAAAGGTTGCGCTATCAGGCAGCACGTTGAAATCGCCGCAGACGATGAGCCCTTCGTCACCGGGCCAGACCCGCTCGATGAGCCCGACTAGCGCCGCGGCCTGCTTTTCACGCGCCGCCGTGTCGCCCTTGCCTGCGGGATCGCGCAGGCCATGCATGTGGGCGATGGTCACGGTAGAAGCGCACTCATGGCTGAAGAGACGGATGCAATGGGCGTTTCGCGGTCGCGGATGTTCGCCCCAGCCATCAGCCGAAAAACGGGCCGTGCACGAAGTCCAGCCCTTGGGCGATGACGGAATGCGTTTTGCGCACGAAGGTGGCCAGCCCGAATTCGGCGACAATGGCGGTATCGCCATCGAAAAGCTCGCCTCTCGAGGTCGGGCAGAAGAAACCGTCGTGGCCGGGCATGGCGGTGCTTATCTCGGTAAAGAGATTGAAGCGCTGCGGCAATTCGACATCGCCGTCCCGATAGACCGACCAGCCCGAGTGGGTACCGGGTGCGCGCAAAACCTCCTGCAGGCACAGCACGTCGGGATCGGCCGCCGTCACATATTCAATCAGCGCTTGATGAAGCCTGCCGCCCCATGCGTTCAAGGAAATGATGCGCAATATCATTCGGCTCCGTTTTGGCGGCCGGACTGAGACGGCCGTTCCCTCGACGACGCGACGGACTTTAGAGCTCCGACTTGATGTCGCCCATCCGGTTCCAGGCATCGAGCCCGGCGATCTTGTAGGCTTCGGCGAGCGTCGGATAGTTGAAGGTGTTCTCGACGAAGTATTCGACCGTGCCCTTGAGGTTGAGCACCGCCTGGCCGATATGCACCAGCTCGGTGGCGCCTTCGCCGACGATATGCACGCCGAGCAGGCGGCGGGTCTTCAGCGAGAAGATCAGCTTCAGAAGCCCGGTGTCGAGGCCCATGATATGACCGCGCGACGTCTCGCGGAAGCGGGCAATGCCGCATTCATAGGGAATACCGCGCTCCTTCATCTCTTCTTCAGTCAGGCCGCAGGTCGAAATCTCCGGCACGGCATAGATGCCATAGGGGAAATATTTCGGCGGCTCCTTGGCGACCGCGCCGACCGCGACGCGGGCGGCGATGCGGCCCTGTTCCATCGAGGTCGAGGCAAGGCTCGGAAAGCCGACGACATCGCCGGCGGCATAGATGTTGGCAACCGATGTCTGGAAGGTTTCCGGATTGACCTTGAGACGGCCGCGGCTGTCGGCTTCGAGGCCGATCGCCTGAAGGTTCAGCGCATCAGTCGCCCCCATGCGGCCGGCGGCGAAAAGCACCATGTCGGTCGTCAGGCGCCGGCCACTGTCGAGCGTCAGTTCGACCTTGCCGTTTTCGAGCCTCTCCACCTTGTCGGCCTTCTGGCCGAGCAGCAGCTTCATGTTGCGGTCGCGCAGCTGATAGGTAAAATCCTCGATGATTTCCTTGTCGATGAAGTCGAGCATTGTCGTCTTCGGGTCGATGACGGTGACGGCCGTGTCGAGCGCGCTGAAGATCGTCGCATATTCGATGCCGATGACGCCGGCGCCGATGACGACCATCGATCGCGGCAGATCCTGGATGTCGAGCAGTTCGTCGCTGTCGAGAACGGTCTTGCCGTCGAAGGGCATGTAATCGGGGCGGAACGGTTTTGTGCCGACGGCGAGCAGCACGCTGGCGGCGGTGACCTGCGTGGTCTCGCCGTCATCCTTGATCACCTGCAGCGTCGACGCATCGATGAAGCTCGCCTTGCCGCGAATATGCTGCACGCGGTTGCGGGCGAACTGGTGTTCCAGCACCTCGACCTCGTGGTTGAGCGTAATCAGCAGGCGACGCCGCAGGTCATCTGCACTGATCTCTTCCTTGACGCGGTAAGACCGGCCGTAGAAGCCGCGTTCGCGCCAGCCGGAAAGATTAAGCGCAGTCTCGCGCAGCGTTTTGGAAGGGATGGTGCCGGTATGCACGGATACGCCGCCGACGCGTTTGCCCTGCTCGATGACAAGCACTTTCTTGCCGAGTTTTGACGCCTGGATCGCGCCGCGGCGCCCTGCGGGACCGCTGCCCACCACAACGAGATCGTACTGAAGCATCATCAAGCCCCGGATTGGAAAGGAATCATATTGCGACGCAAAATGTCGCCCGTCCATCGTTAGCCGGTCAATGTTACAGATTGTTTTACGGCCACCTGATTGGTCCTGACGGGTGCTTTTTCGGGCAAGTGAGCCCTGCGAGAAACAGCTTTACACCATGGGTCGTAGCTGACGAAGACCGGCACAGGCGCTTGCCATGCTCTGTGGCTCGACGACTTTTCATGCACGGGTGATGTAGTCCGCGGAAATATCGCCCACCTTGGTGACGCCGAGCAATGCCATATTGCTATGCAGTTCCGTCTTCAGGATATCGGCCGCCTTGAGCACACCCGGTAGGCCCGCGACGGCTGCGGCATAAAGGAACGGCCTGCCCACGAACACGAAACAGGCCCCGAGTGCGAGGGCCTTCATGATGTCCGTTCCACGCCTGAAACCGCCATCGACCATGACGGCAACGCTGTCTCCAACACGGGACGCAATCTCCGGAAGGACCTGAAGGGGAGATGCGGTGCCGTCGAGCTGGCGGCCGCCATGGTTGGAGACGATCACGCCATCCGCTCCGGTGTCGACAGCCCGCGCCGCGTCGTCAGGATGCATGATCCCCTTGACCACGAGTTTGCCGGACCACCTGTTGCGTATCCGCTCCAGATGGTTCCAGTTGAGATGGTCGCGCCTGCCGAAATCGCGCGTCACATTCGAGGAGATGATCGGCGCGCCCCTTGTGGCATAGGAATTTTCAAAATGCGGAATGCCGTGCCGGACGATCGTGCGCAGGAATGTGTCGGTGGTCCAGCGCGGGTGCGAGATGCCCTGCCATGCCAGGCGGAGACCGGGACGCAGAGGCGTCGAAAACCCGGCCCTTACATTGTTTTCACGATTTGGCAGCGTGGCTGTGTCCACGGTCAGCAGAAGTGTCTGCAAGCCGGCCGCGCCGACGCGATCGATGAGAGCGTCGATACGGTCGGGTTCGCCGGGGAGATAGGCCTGAAACCATGCTTGCGGCGAAACCGCAGCGATCTCTTCCAAAGGGATAAGCGATGAACCGCTTATGATCATCGGGATTCCCGATTGATCCGCTCCTTGCGCGAGCACGATGTCACCTCGATAGGCCATCAGCGCGCTGATACCCATCGGCGCGATGCCGAATGGCGCGGCATGGGTCTTGCCGAAGAGGCTCGTCTCGGTACTGCGTTTCGAGACGTCCCGAAGGACACGAGGCCGGAAGGCATAGGCCTGGAAAGCCTCTGCATTATGCCGTAGCGACGCATTGGTCTCGGTTGCGCCGGCGACGTAACCGAACAGAGGCTTTGGCAGATGTCGCCGCGCCTTTATTTCAAAGTCATCGAGGCAGAGCATGTCGCGGCAGAGCCGGGTCGATCGATCGGTGTTGCCGCTGCGGATCGTCATGGAGCTTCATCTTCTCGGTATTCGGGCGGGCATTGTCCAGGCTGTGATGGCGGGACTGCATACAATCCCGCACCACCTGCTGCTGTCAACTCCAGCATTTCTCAGTCTTCTCGCGGGGATGGACCAGGACGCGCCGGGGCTCTGCATCTCGTCGGCGACCGGCCGCAGTGTTTGTTCAGATCAGCTTCAGCCCCTTCAGGCTGACATGGCCATCCTTGCCGATGATGACGTGGTCGTGGACGGTGATATCGAGCGCCTTGGCCGCATCGATGATCACCTTCGTCATGTCGATGTCGGCGCGCGATGGCGTGGGATCGCCGGAGGGGTGGTTGTGGACCAGGATCATCGCCGTTGCCGAAAGCTCGAGCGCGCGTTTGACCACCTCGCGCGGATAGACCGGCGTATGGTCGACCGTGCCGCGGCCCTGCACCTCGTCGGCGATCAGCACATTGCGCTTGTCGAGGAAGAGGATGCGGAACTGCTCGCGGGTCTCGTGCGCCATGGCGGCATGGCAATACTGGATGACCGAAGACCACGAGGACAGGACCTGTTTGCTCCTGAGTTCGCTCTTCAGCGTCCGGTGGGCGACAGTCGAGATCAGCTTCAGGTCGAGCGCCACGGCCTCGCCGACGCCCTTGACCTCCATCAGCAGCGCCTGAGGCGCACCGAAGACGCCGGAGAGCGAGCCGAACCGCTCGATCAGTGCCTTGGCGATCGGCTTGGTGTCACGCCGCGGGATCAGGCGGAAAAGCAGCAGTTCGAGGATTTCGTAGTCGGCAAGCGCGGTGTCGCCGAGCTCCCGGAAGCGGTCACGCAACCGCTCGCGATGGCCGTGATAATGCTCTTGGCCGGCAAGCGAGGCGGGCAGGGCGGCCCTGGCATTCGGCGCGGACGGATTTCGCGGCTGGCCTGCAAAGAACGAACGTTCGTCGGCGGCAATCGGCTCTCGCGTCTCGAAAGGCAGCTCGTCGTCGGAAGATGTCGAAACAGGCCCATTCGCCATCGGATCGTCACCCGTTGTGCGACGGCAGGCCGGGGCGGTCGAGCCCACCCGGCGACAGCGTGAAGATCTCGCAGCCATCGGAGGTGACGCCGACGGTATGTTCGTACTGCGCCGACAGCGAGCGGTCGCGGGTGACTGCCGTCCAGCCGTCGGCCAGCACCTTCACATGCGGTCGGCCGAGGTTGATCATCGGCTCGATGGTGAAGATCATGCCTTCGCGCAGCTCCGGCCCCTCGTTGGCGCGACCGTAATGCAGGATATTCGGCGAATCGTGGAACAGCCTGCCGACACCATGGCCGCAGAAATCGCGCACCACCGAACAGCGCTCGGCCTCTGCATAGGTCTGGATCGCCTCGCCGATCGCGCCGGTGCGGGCGCCAGGCCTGACGGCTGCAATGCCGCGCATCAGCGATTCATAGGTGACCTCGAGCAGCCGCTCGGCAGCACGCTTGACGACGCCGACGGGATACATCCGGCTGGAATCGCCGTGCCAGCCGTCGAGCACGAAGGTGACGTCGATATTGACGATATCGCCGTCGCGCAGCGGCTTGTCGTTCGGAATGCCATGGCAGACGACATGGTTGATCGAGGTGCAGGTCGATTTGGTATAGCCGCGATAGTTCAGCGTGGCCGGATAGGCGCCGTGATCCATGCCGAAATCGAAGACGAACCTGTCGATCTCATCGGTCAGCAGGCCGGGCTTGACGATGTCGGCAAGCGCATCGAGGCAGCGCGCGGTCAGCTGGCATGCCTTGCGCATGCCCTCGAATGCTTGCGCGTCATAAAGCCGGATGGCGCCCGTATTCTTCGGGGGCGCAGTAGAGGCTTCGATATAGTTCACCATTGCAGGGCCTTAGCGGAGATTGTTAGATTTGTTCATAATGTAGCTATGCCGGGTTCGTCCATCACGATCAACCGCCAGGACGAGATTTCTGAGCGGATCCGATCCGCCCAACGTGCAGCCTTCCGCATCCGTTCGACGGACAATCAACGGTCCGGCTGGAATATCCACAATCTTCCCAAAGGGATAGGATTGATTGCGTGAAGTCACGCCGCTACTCACCGATTGGTGACAGTGGGGAAGGGTCGATCATGCTGAATGAAGCCGTAAATCTTGAAAATTCACCCGGGACCGGCGAGGGGCCGGAACGGCGGGTGCGGGATCGCGGCGCCACCGAGCGCGCCATCCTTGCCGCCGCCAAGGGGCTGCTCGCCGAGGAAGGCTTCCAGAACTTCGGCATCAATGCGGTCGCCCGCCGCGCCGGTTGCGACAAGCAGCTGATCTATCGTTACTATGGCGGCCTCGACGGTTTGGTCGAGGCGATCGGCGCCGATCTCGGCACATGGGTGAAGGATCGCATTCCGGAAGACGCCGGCGGCATGTTCCTGCTCACCTATGGCGACCTGATGGAGCGGCTGTCGCTTCTACTCCTCGACGCCTTGAGAAACGATCCGCTGATGCGCCGCATCCTCGCCTGGGAGATATCGGAAAACACCGAGCAGGTGAGGCGCTTGTCCGAGGCGCGTTCGAAGGCGCTCGCCTTGTGGCTCGAGCGCATGCGCGGCTCGCTGGCGCCGCCGAAGGGGGTGGATGCGGCAGCCGTCAACGCCGTCGTCATCGCCGCGATCCAGCACCTTGTGCTCGCCGCCGCAGCCGGCGGGCAGTGCGCCGGCCTGTCGCTGAAAACACCCAAGGACTGGGAGAAGGCGGCAACGGCGCTGAAGCGCATCGTGCGTGGCGTCTACGGCTGATACCTGGCTCATCCACAGGGGGCGGGGCCTGCGTTAACCTTAACAAATGGTTTACGTTGCATGGGGGTGGTTAACCCGACAGTGTGGCGGTGAGCAGAGATGTATGAGTAGAGCCCGAGTTGACGCCCATGGGAACCAAGATCGCTAAAGCCGCGTTTCTGGTGACGGCGATGATGTTTTTCGCAGTCCTGGCGGTGGATATCGCAATTCCGACGCTGGTGCTTTGCATCATGGCATCGTCGACCTGGTTGGTCTCCCTCGATCTGCCCGTCGCGCGCAAGCATGGAGGAGAGGCCGCATGAAGTGGTTTCTGATCTTCTGGGCCGGCCCCATCGTCTTTCTGGGCGGATGGTACTGGCTCTCCTATTACGACATGAGTTTCGGCATCTTCATGCTGAGCCGGCAGGTCCATGACCTGACCTTCGAGCTTTACGGCAAGGCGCTCGGCATTCCACCGGAGACCATCCCGCCGCTCGTTGCGCGCGCGATCGCAGTCGACAGCCTCGTCGTCTTCGCCATCCTGGCCTTCCGGAAGCGCAAGTCGATCATCGGCTGGTGGAGGGCGCGTCAGGCGCTGAATTCGTCTCCATCAGACCTTGCCAGCAAGGAAAGCCTGTCGAGCGCGCCCTGAAGGATGAAGCTTGCCGCGGCCGAATCGATCCGTTCGGCCCGCTTGGCGCGCGAGACGTCCATTTCGAGCAACGTCCGTTCGGCCGCAACCGTCGAAAGCCGCTCATCCCAATAGACAAAGGGCAGCGCCGTCTTCTGCTCCATGTTGCGCACGAAGGCGCGCGTTGCCTGCACGCGCGGACCCGCCGATCCATCCATGTTCATCGGCAGGCCGATGATGAAGCCTGCGACCTTTTCCGCCGTCGCGAAATCCAGCAGCGCCTGGGCATCGATGGTGAACTTGACGCGGCGGATCACCGTGCGCGGCGTGGCGAAACGCCGCCCGAGATCGGACATCGAAAGCCCGATTGTTTTGGTGCCGAGATCGAGGCCGGCAATCGCCTGTCGCGGGGCAAGCGTCTCGGCCATTTCCTCGATTGTCAGCACCGTCATCGCCGTTTCATCCCGTCAAAACAAATTGAAGTCGCCGCCGCTTTTCTTTGCGGCCGCATAAGATATGTCCTTAGGGCATGACGCCGAAAAGTGTGAGCGGTTTTCGGACGACATCATGCTCTCATTCTTTGATGTGGCATCGAAACTGGCTTTGCATCACGTAATAAAGGAGACATTTCATGAAGATCACCTGGCTCGGCCATTCCGCCTTCCGCATCGAGACATCAAAGGCGAAGATCCTGCTCGATCCATTCCTCAGCTATAACGCCTCCTTTTCCGGCCAGGATATCAAGGATGTGTCCGCCGGCATCACCCACATCCTGTTGACGCATGGCCATGGCGATCATGTCGGCGATACCGTGGCACTCGCCAAGGAAACCGGTGCCGTGGTTCTCGCCAATGCCGATCTCGCCGCCTGGCTCGGCTCCAAGGGCGTCGACAAGATCGAGATGGGCAATACCGGCGGCACGATCGCGCTCGGCAGCTTCTCGGCAACTTTCACCAATGCGCTGCACTCCTCCGCCCAGATCACCGAGGACGGCGTCTCGCATGCGCTCGGCAACGCCAACGGCCTGATGCTGCATTTCGACGACGAAGCCTCGATCCTTGCCATGGGCGATACCGACATCTTCTCCGACATGGCGCTGATCAACGAATTGCACCAGCCTGATATCGGCTTCGTGCCGGTTGGCGACCGCTTCACCATGGGCGGCGCTGTGGCAGCACTTGCCTGCCGGCGCTATTTCAACTTCAAGACCGCGATCCCCTGCCACTACGGCACCTTTCCGATCATCGACCAGACGGCTGAAAAATTCGTTGCCGGCATGGACGGATCGAAGACGGATGTGAAGGCGATCAGGCCTTCCGAGAGCCTGTCGATCTGACGAAATCCCGTTGCACACGGCGGACATGGCCTTTATAGCGGGTAGGAAAAATCCTATCCGGAGAATGCCATGTCCGTCGATCTTGCCACCGTGAAGCGCGTCGCCCGCCTTGCCCGTATTGCCGTCTCCGAGGACGAGGCAAATCGCATGGTCGGCGAGCTGAACGGCATCCTTGGCTTCGTCGAGCAACTCTCCGAAGTGAATGTCGACGGCGTCGAGGCGATGACGTCGGTGACCCCGACGGCGATGAAGAAGCGGACCGATGAGGTGACCGACGGCAGCAAGGCAGCCGATATCGTCGCCAATGCGCCCGTCACCGACCACAATTTTTTCCTGGTGCCGAAAGTCGTTGAATAAGGCTTCGAAGCCTCTTTCCGACCCTGTTGCCATTCCAGATCTGAAGCGAAAACACGATGAGCGAACTTACCAGCCTGACCATTGCCGAAGCCCGCCAGAAGCTGCGCGCCAAGGAAATCACCGCGATCGAACTGACCGAAGCCTATATCTCGGCGATCGATGCGGCCAATGGCCGGCTTAACGCCTATATCAAGGTCACGCCGGATCTCGCCCGCGTCATGGCGAAGAACTCCGACGAGCGCATCGCCGCCGGCAAGGCAGGCGAACTCGAAGGCATTCCGCTCGGCATCAAGGATCTCTTTGCCACCGTCGGCGTTCACACCCAGGCCTGCAGCCACATTCTCGATGGTTTCGAGCCGCGTTATGAATCGACCGTGACGCAGAACCTCTGGGATGACGGCGCCGTCATGCTCGGCAAGCTGAACATGGACGAGTTCGCCATGGGCTCCTCCAACGAGACCTCGCATTACGGCGCGGTGATCAATCCCTGGCGTGCCGCGGGCTCCAACCAGCAGCTCGTGCCCGGCGGCTCGTCGGGTGGCTCGGCTTCAGCCGTCGCCGCGCATCTTTGCGCCGGCGCAACCGCGACCGATACCGGCGGCTCGATCCGCCAGCCGGCCGCCTTCACCGGCACCGTCGGCATCAAGCCGACCTATGGCCGCTGCTCGCGCTGGGGCACCGTCGCCTTCGCCTCTTCGCTCGACCAGGCAGGCCCGATCGCCCGCGACGTACGCGATGCCGCGATTCTTTTGAAGTCGATGGCAAGCGTCGACGCAAAGGACACGACATCGGTAGATCTGCCGGTGCCGGATTACGAAGCAGCTCTCGGCCAATCGCTGAAGGGCATGAAGATCGGCATTCCGAACGAATACCGTGTCGATGGCATGCCGGATGAGATCGAGACGCTCTGGCGCCAGGGCATCGCCTGGCTGAAGGATGCCGGCGCCGAGATCGTCGACATCTCGCTGCCGCATACCAAATACGCCCTTCCGGCCTATTACATCGTCGCTCCCGCCGAGGCATCCTCGAACCTCGCGCGTTACGACGGCGTGCGCTACGGCCTGCGCGTCGACGGCAAGGATATCGTCGACATGTATGAGAAGACGCGTGCCGCGGGCTTCGGCAAGGAAGTCAAGCGCCGCATCATGATCGGCACCTATGTGCTGTCGGCCGGTTATTACGATGCCTATTACATCCGCGCCCAGAAGGTGCGCACGCTGATCAAGCGCGATTTCGAACTCGCATTCGACGCCGGCGTCGATGCCATCCTGACGCCGGCAACGCCGTCGTCTGCTTTTGGCGTTGCCGATGAGAACCTCGCCGCCGATCCGGTGAAAATGTATCTGAACGACATCTTCACGGTGACGGTCAACATGGCGGGCCTGCCCGGCATCGCCGTGCCGGCCGGCCTCGACCATAAGGGCCTGCCGCTCGGCCTGCAGCTGATCGGCAAGCCCTTCGATGAAGAAACCCTCTTCAAGACCGCCCACGTCATCGAGCGGGCAGCCGGCCGGTTTACGCCGGCCAAGTGGTGGTAATGGACCTAACGATCCGAAAGATAGCGGCTGCCGACCACGAAGCGGTCGGCGCCGTCGGCTTTGCCGCATGCTTGACTGATTGATAGCCGGAACCAGGAGAAGGTTTTATGGCCAGCAATGATCTTGTGCGATTGATCGAGGCAGTTGATCGCCTTGCTGCCGGCGGTTTCACCATGGGCGCGGATTGGCAGGCGGTCCACGACATCTGCCAGCGCCACGAAGGCGAACAGCCGTTCGATTGGGGGCACGCCCTTTGCCATCGCATCGAGGGCGATGACTGGAACGCCGACTACTGGTATCGCCGCGCCGGCAAGGCGCGCGGCACGGGCACGATGGCCGACGAGTGGTCGGCGATGCGGACGGAAATCTCTGCAAAGGTTTGAGGCGATACCCCCGATCGCGCCCGTTCGAGACGCGATCGGGAGTGCCACTATTACCTGTTGTTCAGCTGCGACCTGACCAACCTCAGCCCTCTTTCGGTGATCCGGTAGGGGTGGCCGCCTGAGGACTTGATTGCCTTCAGTCGCTTCAGCCTGCAGAAGAGATCGAGGTCGACGCCGGGATAGAGCCAGCCGTCGCGGGTGAAGCAACTGACCGCCTCGATCTTCCTGTCGTGGTCGCGGGTAATTTCGATGCGGCCGCCTTGGGCCATGAGATGCAGGATTCGCTGCACCGTGCGAGAAATGTCCATATGTTGAGATCCGGTATCGCGCCCGGTAGGGCGCACAAAAACGATCTGGCGCTCATTCGAACGTCAGGGCTTCGTTTTTTCGGGCCCATGCGCGCAAGAAAACTTGCGGGCAGGGCCTTTACCGGGTCTCAGGCAGGCTCAACATAAAACACCTCGATAAGACCTATTATTCAGCCCGGGAAATTCGGTCAAGAGCGTACTTGTCTCTCAAAACCAGTCGAAAACCGCAGTTTCGGTCGATCATCCCGTTGGAGCTACTGGTAAAATCCGCGACTCAATGGTCTAGTTGACGGGTAACGCGGAGGTGTCGTTGATCCACATTCGCAATGCCCGCGACGGTGAAGCGGAGCTATTGAGCGAGATCGGGCTCAGGGCCTGGCAAAAGGCGATGGCGTCGATCGGCGAATCGGACGCGATGATCGACGCAGCGCGCAACGCCTTCCGGAATTTCGTGGAAAACGACTGGCTGACCATCACCGTCGTCGAGCAGAACGGCCAGGTCGCAGGCTGGGCAGCGCGCGAGGGATTGGACGAAACCATCTCGGATTTCTGGATCGATCCCGCCTTCAACCGCCAGGGCCTCGGTTCGGCCCTTCTCGTCCGCATCGAAAAGGAGATCGCCGATCAGGGCTTCGAGAAGGCGGGGATGCAGACCCATTCCGGCAACAGCGAGGCGATCGGCTTTTTTCAGAAGCACGGCTATAGCATCCACTGGCTCTCGGTCGCCTACAATCCGAAGCTTGATCGCGACGTACCCTCCGTCGGACTGACGAAACAGCTCGTTTCGGACGGCCAAGGTGGATATGGGCAGGAATTCTGACGCTTCAAAAGTCCTGAGGAAGCAGAAGACTCCATTGCGGCACGAAGGCCAGGATAGCAATCAGTGCGCCATGCAGGATCAGGATCGCCGCCAGGATTGACCGGAACGGCTCCTTTCTCGTCTTGTGCCGCAACAGCTGCTGTGCCGCCACCGCGCCAAGGCTGCCGCCGATCAGCGCCAGCATGAGAAGCGTGCGCTCGCTGATGCGCCGCCTGCCGTGGCGCGCCGCCTGCTTGTCGAAGAAATAGATCGAGAACACCAAGAGGTTCAGCGCCAGAAACAGCAAGGCCCATTTGATAATATCGATCATCGTCATAGGGGAACCCTACCGCGGCTCCGTTAATGGACGGCAAAACCGCGATGCGCGCCATGGCGAAAGCCTTGCACCGGCACGCCATTTCCTTTACCTCACCAGTGGAAAAGAACAGCCTGCAAAGAGCATCAGATGACCCTTGTCGACGTCCGCACGCCTGATCCGAAACGCTTCATCCCCGGCGCCACCGGCGACTGGGAAGTCATCGTCGGCATGGAAGTCCATGCCCAGGTCCTGTCCAATTCGAAGCTCTTCTCCGGCGCCTCGACGGAATTCGGCAAGCCGCAGAATTCGAATGTCTCGATGGTCGACGCCGCCATGCCCGGCATGCTGCCCGTCATCAACGAGGAATGTGTCAGGCAGGCCGTTCGCACCGGCCTCGGCCTGAAAGCCCAGATCAACAAGCGCTCCCTGTTTGATCGGAAGAACTATTTCTATCCCGACCTGCCGCAGGGCTATCAGATCTCGCAGTTCAAGGATCCGATCGTCGGCGAGGGCAAGATCGTCATTTCACTCGGGCCGGACCGCCAGGGCCAGTTCGAGGATATCGAGATCGGCATCGAGCGCCTGCATCTGGAACAGGATGCCGGCAAGTCGATGCATGACCAGCACGCGACCATGTCCTATGTCGATCTCAACCGTTCCGGCGTTGCCCTGATGGAGATCGTCTCCAAGCCCGACATGCGCTCGTCCGACGAGGCCAAGGCCTATATGACCAAGCTGCGCTCGATCGTTCGTTATCTCGGCACCTGCGACGGCAACATGGACGAGGGCTCGATGCGCGCCGACGTCAACGTCTCCGTCCGCCGTCCGGGCGAGGATTTTGGCACGCGTTGCGAGATCAAGAACGTCAACTCCATCCGTTTCATCGGCCAGGCGATCGAATATGAAGCCCGTCGCCAGATCGGCATTCTGGAGGACGGTGGCAAGATCGATCAGGAGACTCGCCTCTTCGACCCGAACAAGGGCGAGACGCGCTCGATGCGCTCCAAGGAGGATGCGCACGACTATCGTTATTTCCCCGATCCTGATCTGCTGCCGCTCGAATTCGACGATGCCTTCATCAAGGCGCTCGAAGCCGATCTGCCGGAATTGCCTGACGACAAGAAGGAGCGCTTCGTGCGCGAGCTCGGGCTGTCGATCTACGACGCCTCGGTGCTCGTTTCCGAAAAAGCGATCGCCGATTATTTCGAAGCCGTCGCCGCAGGCCGTGACGGCAAGACGGCCGCCAACTGGGTGATCAACGATCTGCTCGGCGCACTGAACCGCACCGGCAAGGACATCGAGCAGACGCCGGTTTCGCCGGCCCAGCTCGGCGCCATCATCGATCTCATCAAGGCGGGAACCATATCCGGCAAGATCGCCAAGGATCTCTTCGAGATCGTGCTCGCCGAAGGCGGCGATCCTGCCGAGATCGTCGAGGCGCGCGGCATGAAGCAGGTGACGGATACCGGCGCGATCGAAAAGGCCGTGGACGAGATCATCGCCGCCAATCCCGATCAGGTCGAAAAGGTCAAGGCGAAACCGACCATGGCAGCATGGTTCGTCGGCCAGGTGATGAAGGCGACCGGCGGCAAGGCCAATCCGCAGGCTGTCCAGGCCCTCGTCAAGGCGAAGCTCGGCATCGAGGAGTAAGCGGTGTATTTCGTCCGCACCGCCGGTGAGCGCGACCTGGAGAAGGTGCGCGCCCTCTTGGTGGAGAGCTTCCATGCCATCTATGACGGCCTGCATGGCAGAGCCAAGGTGGAGGATCTGATCGTCCATCTCTTTTCGCCGGCGGCGCTGAAGACGCGGCTGGTGCGAAAGGATGCCGAATTCCTCGTTGCCGATGACGGCAGCAATATCGGCGGCATGGGTTATGCGGCAATGTCGCAGCAATTGACGAAGACGGTCATGCTGCATCTCCTCTATGTCCGGCCGGCGCTGCAGCGCCAGGGTATCGGCCGCGATATCTTCGCCGAGCTCGAAACTTGCTTTCCCGATGCGGAGATCATGCGCCTCGAAGTCGAACCGCAGAATGCCGCGGCGATCGCCTTCTATCGCACGCATGGCTTCACCGAGATCGGTCGCAACGAGAATGACGGGGCCGG
Source organism: Rhizobium sp. WYCCWR 11128 (assembly GCF_013416305.1). NCBI lineage: Bacteria > Pseudomonadati > Pseudomonadota > Alphaproteobacteria > Hyphomicrobiales > Rhizobiaceae > Rhizobium > Rhizobium sp. WYCCWR 11128. The sequence goes on along the minus strand of NZ_JACCEZ010000001.1, from coordinate 1,392,647 downwards.
ACAATCCGGCATTCCGGCGTTGGTGTTGGAGAAGCGCTTGGCGGGTTAAACGCCTGTATCGTTGAGTGCCTTGTGGTGGGTGTGGTAGGTCTGAAGCAGTTGTATCAGGCGCTCCTTGCTGACGGTAAGACCACTCGTTTCGATGCGCAGTTGCCGAAGATCATTCGTGGCACGTGCGGTACGGAATAGTGAGAACATCGGTTTGCGACCCTGAATGCCGTCTGGTCGGCACCAGACAGCGATTGTATCTCCGGTGCCTTCTGCGTCCGTTCCCGGCGATGCGGACAACAGGTTGCCCAGAACCAGAAAAATTGTTCGCAAAATCCTTTGCGCCAGCGTGGGTGCCGCGGCCTCGATGCGTGCGACTGCCGGCCACGGAATTAATTCTTGCATTAGCCGAAGATCTTTGAAGCCATTTGGGCCTATCGCAATGATCGTCTTATTGGATGAAAAGATCAGGACATAAAGATTGCAAAATAGGTAGTACGCGATTGGCGGCCCAAAGAGGAGAGACAGGAAAAACGAATTCAATGTCCTATCGAAAATCCAGAAGCCGAAGACAATTATCACCAGTGTTGATAGTGCAATTCTAAGCCGAATATCCCTGGCGGAGTATCCGATCTCACGGATATCGCTCAAGAACATCCGTCTTTTTCCTTCCGCAACAATCATCGTCCGATTTTTACATAGGTAGAAAAGTGTGATGCCACAAGATTTGAATATCCGTGAAGCTCGCAAGGACGACCTGCCGGCACTCGTGGCGATGTTTGCCGCCGATGCACTCGGCGGTCACGGCGATACCACGGAAGCTGAAGCCTTTCCCGATTATCTCAGGGCCTTCGCCGTCATCGAGGCCTCGCCCGACCAGACGCTTTACGTCGCAGAGCGTGGCGCCGAGGTCGTCGGTACGTTCCAGACGATGGTGACGACTTCGCTCACTGGCCGTGGCTCCTCGGCGATGATTATCGAGGCGGTGCAGACACGCGCCGATATGCGCGGGCTGGGGGTCGGCGGACTGATGATCGAATTCGCCATTGCCGAGGCAAAAGGCCGCGGTATCGGGCGGGTAGCGTTGACCTCGAATGCAGTACGCAAGGATGCCCATCGTTTCTATGAAAGGCTGGGCTTCAAGCCCTCGCATCTGGGCTTCAAGATGGCTTTGAAATGACCCGTGACTGTCGCGGAATCGCTGGACAATTCGGCTTGGCGACGGCATAAGCGAGGAAACGAATTCTGGTTTGGCTCGCATCTGGCGGGCACAAGGAAAAGACATGTGGAATCTTCTGGTTCAGACCTTTACCTGGTGGAACGGTCAGACGATGGGCACGCGTTTTGCGACCTGGCGTTATGGCAAGCGCGTCGGCGAGGATGAATTCGGCAACGTCTACTATGAAGGCGGCATGTCTTCCTACGGTCTGCCGAAGCGCTGGGTGATCTACAAGGGTTATGCCGAAGCTTCCGCCATTCCGCCGGGTTGGCATGGCTGGATGCATCATCGCACCGATGTTCCCCCGTCCAAGGAGAGCTACGTCGCCAAGGATTGGCAGAAGCCACACCGGCCCAACCATACCGGTTCGCCGCAGGCCTATCGTCCGCCCGGCTCTATCGCCGTTCCGGGCGAACGTCCGCGCGTCACAGGCGATTACGATGCTTGGACGCCGGGCAACTGAGACGGCTCGACCGGGCGATCCCAAGACCCGGCTTTTGGCCACAATTGACCTTTACCCGCAGGTTGGCCGCGCTTGACCGCGGCCGTGAACTGAAAATGTCTGGAGACGGGTACATATGAAGCTCTTCACGCGGAACATGGTCCTGCGTGCCGCCGGATCGCTGCTGGCGCTCTCGGCCCTGCTTCCGCCAGTTGCGGCACATGCCGCACGCATCGAAAATCCGGTTGCCGTCTTTTCCGGCCTCGACAAGATCACTGGCCGCATCACGACCTTCGACGTCTATGTCAATGAGACGGTACAGTTCGGTGCGCTGCAGGTGACACCGAAGGCCTGTTATTCGCGCGACCAGTCGGAGGCACAGAAGATCGACGGTTTCGTCGAGGTCGACGAGATCACCCTCGACCGCAAGATCCGCCGCATCTTCACCGGCTGGATGTTCGCCGCCAGCCCCGGCCTCAACGCCGTCGAGCACCCGATCTATGACGTCTGGCTGAAGGATTGCAAGGCAAACTCGGATGTCCCGGCTCCTGAAGGTGCCAAGGCGAAATAGCTGCATCTTCGTTAGGCTGGCATCTCCCTATGCGCCTGATCCTCATGTGCTATCCGCAGGATCATCTCGGAGGATCGTCCCGCTCGATCAAACCTCCGTCGGATAATGATCGTCAGAAAGCCAGGTGCGGCGATTCCATCGCCGCAGCAAGCATCGCGGCGTAATCGGCCTTCGGAACGTCGATCGCTCCGAACGTCTTCAGGTGCTCGGTGGTGAACTGGGTGTCGAGCAGGGTGAAGCCCCTTTCCCGCAGCCGGTCGACCAAGTGAACGAGGCAGATCTTCGAGGCATCTGTCCGGCGCGAAAACATGCTTTCGCCGAAGAATGCCGAGCCGAGCGAGACGCCGTAGAGGCCGCCGACCAATTCATCGTTCTCCCAGGCTTCGACGGTATGGGCATGGCCCATGTCGAAGAGCGTCGAGTAGAGCGATCTGATCGTCCTGTTGATCCAGGTGCTCGGGCGCCCGGACGTCTCCTCCGCACAGGCGGCGATGACCTGATCGAAAGCGTGATCGAAACGGATCTCGAAGGGATTCTTGCGCACCGTCTTGGCAAGGCTTTTCGACACATGGAAATGGTCGAACGGCAGCACGCCGCGCAGTTCCGGTTCGACCCAGAAGATCTCCGGGTCGTCGGCGGATTCGGCCATCGGGAAGAGGCCGATGGAATAGGCGCGCAGGAGAATGTCAGGGGTTATGCCTGGTGACTTCCTGCGCGATCCTGCCATTCCTGTCCTATGCCGCCGGTGTGTTGGCGAGGTAGTCTTCCAGCCAGTGGATGTCGTAGTCGCCGTTGGCGATATCCTGATTGGAGACGAGATCCTGGAACAGCGGCAGCGTCGTATTGATGCCGTCGACGACGAATTCGTCGAGCGCCCGGCGCAGGCGCATCATGCATTCGACGCGGGTACGGCCGTGCACGATCAGCTTGCCGATGAGGCTGTCGTAATAAGGCGGGATCTTGTAGCCCTGATAGGCACCGGAATCGATGCGCACGCCGAGGCCGCCCGGCGCGTGGAAATGCGTGATTGTACCGGGCGAAGGCACGAAGGTGCGCGGGTGCTCGGCATTGATACGGCATTCGATGGCGTGACCGGAAAAATGCACTTCGTCCTGCGTCACCGAGAGACCGCCGCCGGAAGCGACGCGGATCTGCTCGTGCACGAGGTCGATGCCGGTGATCGCTTCGGTGATCGGATGCTCCACTTGCAGGCGGGTGTTCATTTCGATGAAATAGAACTCGCCGTTTTCGTAGAGGAATTCGATCGTGCCGGCGCCGCGATATTTCAGCTTCTTCATGGCGTCTGCGCAGATCTGGCCGATCTTCATGCGCTGCTCGACGTTGAGCGCCGGCGAATTCGCCTCTTCCCAGACCTTCTGATGGCGCCGCTGCAGCGAGCAGTCGCGCTCGCCGAGATGGATGGCATTGCCTTCGCCGTCGCCGAACACCTGGATTTCGATGTGGCGCGGTTTGCCGAGATATTTTTCCATGTAGACTGCATCGTTGCCGAAGGCGGCTGCCGCTTCCGTGCGCGCCGTCGACCAGGCCTCAATCACGTCGGCCTCGCTCTTGGCGACTTTCATGCCGCGTCCGCCGCCGCCGGCCGTTGCCTTGATCAGCACGGGATAGCCGATTTCGGCGGCCGTCTTCACCGCATCCTCTTCGGTCTTCACTTCGCCGTCCGAGCCTGGAACGACGGGAATGCCGAGTTCCAGCGCCGTCGTCTTGGCGGTGATCTTGTCGCCCATGATGCGGATATGGTCGGCCGTCGGCCCGATGAAGGTGATGCCGTGGGCTTCGAGGATATCGGCGAACTTGGCATTCTCCGACAGAAAGCCATAGCCCGGATGCACGGCGTCGGCGCCGGTGATCTCGCAGGCGGCGACGATCTGGTGGATGTTGAGATAGCTCTCGCGCGAGGAGGGCGGGCCGATGCAGACACTTTCGTCGGCAAGACGCACATGCATGGCATCGGCGTCGGCGGTGGAATGAACCGCGACGCAGGCGATGCCGAGCTCTTTGCAGGCCCGGAGCACGCGAAGGGCGATTTCCCCGCGATTGGCGATGAGGATTTTCGAAATCATGGGCATCGGCCTATTCGATGACGACGAGGGCTTGGCCGTATTCGACGGGATGTCCGTCATCGACGAGGATTTCGGTCACCTTGCCTGACTTCGGTGAGGGAATCTGGTTCATTGTCTTCATCGCTTCGATGATGATCAGCGTCTGGCCTTCCTTGACGGTCGCGCCGACTTCGATGAAGGGACGCGCGCCCGGCGCCGGCGCCATATAGACGGTGCCCACCATCGGTGCATTGACGACATTGGCCGGGTTGCGGCTGGGAGCTGCGGCTGGCGCGGCAGCGGCTGCCGCAGCGGGCGCGGCAAAGGCCGGTGCCGCAATCGGCGCCTGAACATATTGCGGCGTGCCTGCACGCGATACGCGGATACGCAGGTCGTCCTGCTCGACCTCGATCTCCGTCAGATCCGTTTCGTTGAGAATATTGGCGAGATCGCGGATCAGTGCCTGGTCGATACCCGATTTCTTTTCAGCCATGGTGTTGCCCTGTCTTATTCTTATGCCGTGATGTTCTTCAGCGCGTGGAGCGCCAGGATGTAGCTGTGAGGCCCGAAGCCGCAGATCACGCCTTTGCATGCCGGCGCGATCATCGACTTGTGGCGGAATTCTTCCCGTGCATGCACGTTGGATATGTGGAGCTCGACGACGGGAATGGAGATAGCGCGGATCGCATCATGCAGCGCGACCGATGTATGCGTATAGGCGCCTGCATTGATGGCAACGCCGACGGCCTTTTCGTCGGCCTCATGGAACCAGTCGACGAGCGTGCCTTCGTGGTTGCTCTGACGGAAGTCGATATCGAGGCCGAGTTCGCGGCCTGCAGCCTTGCAATCTACCTCGATGTCCCTGAGCGTCTTGCCGCCATAAATGCCGGGCTCTCGTTTGCCCAGCATGTTCAGGTTGGGGCCGTTCAGGACAAAAATCGTTTGCGTCATCGAATGTTCCGTAAAATGTACGACGGCAACCTATAGACTCCGCGAAGGCTGAATGAAAGCCCTTACGGATTGGCCAGCGGCAATCGTGCCACATTTGTCCACATGGTTGAAACACTTCGATTTTGGCGATTTGATGGGCTGCTGGCTGGCGGCTGCTTGGCTCAGCAGGCGGTCTTGCCGCAGCTGCGCATGTTCTTGACCTTGGCTTCGAGATCGTCGAGCCCGACGGCGCCGGGCACCAGTTCGCTGCCGATCACATAGGAGGGCGTGCCGCTGATGCCGAGACTGGAGGCGAGCTGGTAGGTCGCCTGGACTATACCGTCATTCGGGCTCTTTGCCATCTCGGCGCGGATCTTGTCCTCACTGACGCCGAGCGAAGCGGCGACCGCGACCGCTGTTTCGTCGGAGGCGCGGCCTTCGGTGCCGAGAAGGGCGACGTGGAAATCGGCATATTTCTCCGGTGCGAGCTTGCGGAAGGCGTCTGCCACCTTGTGGGCGGCGACTGAATCCGGCCCGAGGATCGGGAATTCCTTGAGGACGAAACGGACGTTTTTGTCCTTCTTCAGCATCGCCTGCATGTCGGGAAGCGCATGGCGGCAGTAGCTGCAATTATAATCGAAGAATTCGACCACAGTGACGTCGCCCTTGGGATTGCCGAGCGTGACGTCGTTCTTCGATTCGAAGATGTCGGTGGCGTTCTCTTCGATCGCCATATTGGCCTTAACCGACCGCTGGGCCTCCTGCTTCTTCTGCAGCGCATCCTGAACTTCCAGCATGATCTCGGGGTTCTCGATCAGGTATTGCTTGATGAATTCGCCGAACTCCTTCTTCTGCTGGTCGTCGAGCGCTGCCGCCGGAAGCGGAAGGGCGATCGATGCGGCAAGCGCCAGTGCGGTGAAGGTCTTCGGGAAGAATGCCATGATATCCTCGTCATCGGCGATATGGTCGTCTCTTCATCGAAAAGACCGTCGCCGGGTTAATGGACTTGAATGCGTCGCGTCAAGGTACGGTGCGTTCGGTTCTGCTCAAACCAGAATTTTTCGTCCCCGCGCGGCCCTCGCGGGATTGTGATGAGCCGATTAATGCGGCAATTGTCGGGCCGTGATTGCAGAAGCTAAGCGAGAAACGATCTTGTTTTCCATATCGAAACGCAGCGAAGTCGAGCCTTTTCACGCCATGGACGTCCTGGCGGAGGCCACGAAGCGGCGTGCGGCCGGCCATCCCGTGATCTCGATGGCGGTTGGCCAGCCTTCGCATCCGGCGCCTCTAGCGGCCCTCGAAGCGGCGCGCGCAGCCCTTGCCGAAGGTCGGATCGGCTATACCGATGCGCTGGGGACGGCACGGCTTAAATCGGCGCTCGCCTGGCACTACAAGGATCGCCACGGCCTGGAGATTGATCCCAATCGCATCGCCATCACCACAGGTTCCTCGGCCGGCTTCAATCTCGCCTTCCTGTCGCTCTTCGATGCCGGCGATGCGGTGGCGATCGCAAGACCCGGTTATCCCGCCTATCGCAATATCCTCGGCGCGCTGGGCCTGAAGGTCCTCGAAGTGCCGGTAACGGCCGAGACCCACTTCACCCTGACGCCGCAAAGCCTCGAAGCGGCGCAGAAGGAAAGCGGCATGAGGCTGAAAGGCGTGCTGCTTGCAAGCCCCGCCAATCCGACTGGCACGGTGACCGGCCGCGAGGGGCTGGAGGCGCTTTCGGATTACTGCGCGGCCCAATCCATCGCTTTCATCTCCGATGAAATCTACCACGGGCTGACCTTCGCCGGCGAGGAGGCGAGTGCGCTGGAGCTGACCGACGAGGCGATCGTCATCAACTCCTTCTCTAAATATTATTGCATGACCGGCTGGCGAATCGGCTGGATGGTGCTTCCCGAGCGCCTGGTTCGGCCGATCGAGCGGGTAGCGCAGAGCCTCTATATTTCCCCGCCCGAGCTTTCCCAGATCGCCGCCACGGCCGCTTTGAGCGCCGGCGCCGAGCTCGATCGTTACAAGGCCAGTTACGCCGCCAACCGCGATTTGCTGATGCAGCGCCTGCCGCAGATCGGGCTTTCGATCGCCTCGCCGATGGACGGGGCTTTCTACGCCTATCTCGACGTCACACGCTTCACCAATGACAGCATGGGCTTTGCCAAACGCATGCTCGCGGAAATCGACGTCGCCGCAACGCCCGGTCTCGACTTCGATCCGCTGGAGGGACATCGAACGCTGCGTCTGTCCTATGCGGGCTCGCAGGCGGAAATCGCCGAGGCGGCGGAGCGAATCGCAGCCTGGTTGAAATAGCAGCTCGCGGCCGGTCGCACTCTTATCGTTCAGCTGCGCGATGAAAACAGCGAGGCAAGCGTCGAAGACGGCTTGTTGTTCAGGCGCGGCACCACCACGAGCTGCTTTATGTCGCCGCGCTTGTAGGCGGCGAGGAAGCGGCGGTAATCCTTGAAGGAGACGCAGCCGTTGGAATCACCGTTCTTGCCGAGCATGTAGGTGTGGGCGAGCAGACCGACACGGTCATAGATGGCGTCCGAACCCTCGATCGGTGTTAGCCGCAGCGCCTCGACGCCGTGGAAAAGGCTCTCGCGCATGGTAAGAACATAGGTGTGCGGCGGCGTCGGTCCGCGCATCTTCTTATTGGCGAAACGCGGTTTGTCGCGCATCTTACCGAGCCCGGAATGGGCCTCGAGCCGCTCGCCGTTCGGCAGATAGACGATGCTGTTTTCGATATCGTAGATCGCCACGCCTGCGCGCAGCTTCGGCGAGAAGACCGGCTTGTCGTAGCGCGGCACTGCATCGTCCTCGTCATCCTCGATCGGCGAGTTCGGCTGGGCGTAGGCAAGCACAGGCTCGGCAGAGCGCTCAGAACCCTTGGAGGCCGGTGTCGGTTTGCCGATGAGTCCGTCAGGACGCGCCATCGGCAGCGGCACCGAACCTTCGTCCGGCGCCAGCACGAGATCGAAGGGTGGCGCGTCTTCCGCGGCGGCGACGACCACCGGCGCTGGTTCCGATGCGGGAATGGAGGCCGTTTTGAGGGGAGATGCGGTTGGCTCGACCGGAGCCGGCGCGATTTGCCGGGATCCGGCATCGGCAAGAGCAAGCAGGGTCGGGAGTTCGGCTGCGGCAACCGCCTCCTTCGAGGGGACGATGATCCGGTCACCGTCGTCTTCTTCCGTCTCTGCCGAGGCGAGCTCGACCGGCGCCGCCGCGATCACGTCGTCCTTGCGGAATTTGGCGCTGTCGGAGATCGCCGCCACGACCGGTTGTTCGGCAGCCATGGCGAGCCGGTTGTTTTTGGCGAGAACCGCAAGCGCCGTTGCAGCGGCGGCGGTCTTTTCGGCATGGGATTGAATGAGGCTCGCCGTCAGCGGGGCCTTCGGCTTCGCATCGAAGGCGGCCAGCCGATCGGCCTTGCCGACATGGATCAGCCTCTCATGGCGCGGTGAAGGCGCCACCTTCGGCGCATCGCCGAGCTGTGCCAGGCGATCGGACGGAGAATAGGGAGCGGCTATCGAATGCATCGTCGCGAAGGTCGCGATCAGCCATGTGGAGGTCAGAAATCCGGCGCCGACAACACCGTAAAGGAAACTGCGAGATCTGCGCCAACGGAAAGCAGATCCGCCAAGAGGGGTGACGTCATCGAACGTCCCGACCGCACACGCCATACTACACTCGTCTTTCAAACTCGCTACGCAGGCCGGCGGCACTGACTGACTACACTTCGCCGGGGCCGGTACAGGCGCAAATGGGCCGAATTTAGACCACCCACGACGTCCGACTGTCTCGCAAGGATGACGAATTATGGTTTCTAATTTGTTTACGCGGCGTCGCTCTGTCTCTCGACGTCTCAAAAAGAGATGTGTTGGGCCTTCTCAGGCGCGCTCCATCACATAACTTCCCGGCGCTTCCTCGATTGCGTTCAACGCATCGCCGCCAGGTTTGCGGGCCGGCACGCGTCTGCCCTCATGCGTCTCGATCCAGGCCTGCCAATGCGGCCACCATGATCCCGGAGTCTCCGTCGCCTGCTCGAGCCAGGTCTCGTAGTCTCCCTTGGCGGGGCCGCCCGTCCAGAATTGATACTTCTTCCTGTCGGGCGGGTTGACGACGCCGGCGATGTGTCCGGAGCCGGTCACGACGAATTCCACCTTGCCGCCGAAGAACCGGCTGCCGAGGAAGACGGACTTGGCAGGTGCGATGTGATCCTCGCGGGTGGCGAGATTATAGATCGGGATCTTCACGTCCTTCAGCGACACGGACTTGCCGTCGAGGACCATCTCGTTCTGCGTCAGCGCATTCTTGAGATAGCAATTGCGCAGGTAGAAGGCATGGTTTGCCGCTGCCATGCGGGTCGAATCGGCGTTCCAGAACAACAGGTCGAAGGGCAGGGGATCCTGGCCCTTGAGGTAGTTGTTGACGAAATAAGGCCATATCAGCTCGGAGGCGCGCAACATGTTGAAGGCCATCGACATCTTCGTGCCGTCCAGATAGCCGGCCGCCTGCATATGCTCTTCGAGCGATTCAAGCTGCTCCTCGTCGACGAAGACCTTGAGGTCGCCGGCATGGGTGAAGTCGACCTGGGTGGTGAAGAGTGTCGCGGTTTTGATGCGCTTGTTCTTCTCCTTGGCATGCAGCGCCAGTGTCGCGGCAAGCAGCGTGCCGCCGACGCAGTAGCCGACGGCGTTGACGTCCTTCTCGCCGGTCGCCTTCTCGACCGTTGCCAGCGCGAAATCGATGCCCTCGCGGGCATAGGCCGCCCAGTCCTTGTCGGCGTGGCGCGCATCCGGATTGACCCAGGAAATGACGAAGACCGTCTGCCCCTGGTCGACGCACCATTTGATGAAGGATTTTTGCGGGTTGAGGTCGAGAATATAGAACTTGTTGATCCAGGGCGGGCAGATCAGAAGCGGCCGCTTCAGCACGGTTTCGGTCGAAGCCTCGTACTGGATGATCTGGCAGATGTCGTTCTGGGCGATCACCTTGCCTGGCGTCAGTGCCATGTCGCGGCCGACGGCGAATTTCGTCATGTCGGTCTGGCGAAGGCGAAGGTCGCCATGTCCGGCTGCGATATCCTCGGCCAGCATCTTCATCCCCCGCACCAGATTGGCGCCGCTGGTCGCGATCGTCTCGCGGTAGAGCTGCGGATTGGTGGCGATGAAGTTGGTCGGCGAAAGCGCTGCCGTGATCTGCTTCACGTAGAAGCCGGCCTTGTGTTTGGTGTGCTCGTCGAGGCCTTCGGTCTCCGACACCAGCTTTTCCACCCAGTCGGTCGTGACGAAATAGACCTGGCGGAGAAAATCGAAGAACGGATTCTTCTGCCAGTCCTCGTCCGAAAAGCGTTTGTCCTTGCGGGTGTCCGGCTCGGGTGGCGTGGGATCGCCTTGCATGCGCTGCATCGAGCGCATCCAGATGCCGAAGAACGAGGACATCAGCTGCGTCTGTGCCTCGAAGGTGCGGCGCGGATCGGAAATCCAGTATTCGGTGACCTTGGAAAGCGTCTTGACCATGTCGGTCATCGGATCGGCGGCGCTTTCGCTGATCTCGCCGCGTTCGCGCGGCGCAAGCCAGGCAGACGCTGCTTGTCCGAGATTTTCGAGCGCCCGGGCAAAATTCATCGCCATGGCCTCAGGATCCTTCAACAGATAGGGATCGAGATCGGTCGCGTCGAAGCCGGCCTTGCCGCCATTCTCCTGCTTGCTGTCGGTCACCATTTCCTCCGGCGGCAGCACCACTCTTTTTATCCATTCGTTGTACATCGTGATCGAACGAGAAAACAAGTTCCACCCGCGTCGGCTCATGCTATTGCTTTGTGGCTGCGACAAATTTAACAGTCGAAGCAGTCAAAACTGGATTTTTGAGGCATGACGAAGAACGGCATTCGGCGCATCGCAACCTTCAACCGCACCGCACTGATCTGCGCCGCGGCGGCGATGGCGCTTGCCGGATGCAATCTGACGGCGGAACAAAAAGCCGCAGCCGCCGCCAAACGAGCGGCGCCGACCGCCGTCGTCATGCCGGCCACCAAGGGCGAGGCGGCCGAGGGCGGCCTTGCAAAATACCCGGACGGCTATCCGAATTTCGGCGCGCCGCTGACCGCCGCCAATGTCCAGATGAGCGACGAGCAGGCGGCCGAACTGCAGCATCAGCTGACGGCACTTGGCGCCCGGCGCAAGGCCGGCACCATCTCGGAAGCCGAATATCAGGCCAAGGTCGCCGAGATGCGGCGTCTGGCCGCCGAGCACGGCACTGATACGCTCTCGGAAATCTCCAAATAGACCTTGCCTTTCAGGCAATTTGGACGCAAAGCCATTCCGAATGGATCGGAAGATGCAATTTTCCTGATAATGCGCGTTACGCGGCCTTTCCGTCAAAGATTCGCCGCGTCGCTTGGGTCTGATGAATACGGCGTTGCGATTCTGAAGTTCGTGTCGCAGCCGCCGGGAGACGGAACGAACTTCGACTGCGGCCCGAAATGCCGCCTTTCCATGGGGAATGAGATGGAAGAGTTTCACAAAGTCCGGCGTTTGCCGCCTTATGTTTTCGAACAGGTCAACCGTTTGAAGGCAAGCGCGCGAGCGGGCGGCGCCGATATCATCGATCTCGGCATGGGAAACCCCGACCTTCCCACTCCCCAGTCGATCGTCGACAAGCTGTGCGAGGTCGTGCAGGATCCGCGCACGCACCGTTATTCCTCCTCCAAGGGCATTCCGGGCCTGCGCCGCGCCCAGGCCGCCTATTATGCCCGCCGTTTCGGCGTCAAGCTCAACCCGGATACCCAGGTGGTTGCCACCTTGGGCTCCAAGGAAGGCTTCGCCAACATGGCGCAGGCAATCACCGCGCCTGGCGACGTGATCCTCTGCCCGAACCCTACCTATCCGATCCATGCCTTCGGCTTCCTGATGGCGGGCGGCGTGATCCGTTCCATGTCGGTGGAGCCGGATGCGAGCTTCTTCGAGCCGCTCGAGCGTGCCGTCCGGCATTCGATCCCGAAGCCGCTGGCGCTGGTTCTCAATTATCCCTCGAACCCGACGGCCTATGTCGCGACGCTCGATTTCTACAAGGACGTCATCGCCTTTGCGAAAAAGCACGACATCATCGTGCTTTCCGACCTTGCCTATTCGGAAATCTACTTCGACGGCGCCCCGCCGCCGTCGGTTCTCGAAGTGCCGGGCGCGATGGACGTGACCGTCGAGTTCACCTCGATGTCGAAAACCTTCTCCATGCCCGGCTGGCGCATGGGCTTTGCCGTCGGCAACGAGCGGCTGATCGCGGCGCTCACCCGCGTCAAGTCCTATCTCGACTACGGCGCCTTCACGCCGATCCAGGTGGCGGCGACGCATGCGCTGAACGGCGATGGCTCCGACATTGCGGAAGTCCGCAACGTCTATAAGCGCCGTCGCGACGTCATGGTCGAAAGCTTCGGCAAGGCCGGATTCGACGTGCCGCCGCCGGCTGCGACGATGTTCGCCTGGGCGAAGATCCCGGAAAAGTTCCGTCATCTCGGTTCGCTGGAATTCTCCAAGCTGCTGGTCGAGAAGGCCGACGTCGCCGTTGCCCCGGGCATCGGCTTCGGCGAAATGGGCGACGACTACGTCCGTCTAGCACTTGTCGAGAACGAACACCGCATTCGCCAGGCTGCGCGCAACATCAAGAAGTTCATGTCGACGGCAGACGAGACGATGCACAACGTCATCTCGCTGAACGCACACCGCTAATCCAACCGTTGGGCAGCCGCGTCATGCGGCTGCCGCCACACAGACATTTCAGGATCGATCCATGGCAGATGCCCTCAAAATCGGCATTGCGGGCTTGGGCACCGTTGGCGCCTCGCTTGTCCGCATCATTCAGCAGAAAAGCAACGAGCTTGCCGTTACCTGCGGGCGTCCGATCACCATCACGGCCGTCTCGGCACGTGACAGGGCGAGGGACCGCGGCATCGATCTTTCCACTGTTACCTGGTTCGACCGGCCGGAAGAGCTTGCCGAAAAAGGCGATATCGACGTCTTCGTCGAACTGATGGGCGGCGCCGAAGGGGCTGCCAACGTCTCCGTGCGCGCTGCACTCCAGCGTGGTCTCCATGTGGTGACAGCCAACAAGGCGCTGCTTGCCTATCACGGCGTCGAGCTTGCGACGATCGCCGAGGAGAAGGGGTCGCTGCTGAACTTCGAGGCGGCAGTCGCCGGCGGCATCCCGGTCATCAAGGCGCTGCGTGAATCGCTGACGGGCAATTCCGTCTCGCGCATCTATGGCATCATGAACGGCACCTGCAATTATATCCTGACCAAGATGGAGAAGGAGGGGCTTTCCTTCGCCGAATGCCTGAAGGAAGCGCAGCGGCTGGGTTATGCCGAGGCCGATCCGGCCTTCGATATCGAGGGCAACGACACGGCCCACAAGCTTTCCATCCTGACGACGCTCGCCTTCGGCAATCAGATCGCGGCCGACGACATCTATCTCGAAGGCATCACCAACATTTCGATCGAGGATATCCACGCCGCTGCCGAGCTCGGTTATCGCATCAAGCTCTTGGGCGTTGCTCAGCGCACCGATACCGGCATCGAGCAGCGCGTCCATCCCACAATGGTGCCGGTCGATTCGGTCATCGCCCAGGTCGACGGCGTCACCAATGCGGTGGCGATCGAATCCGACGTGCTCGGCGAACTGCTGATGGTCGGCCCTGGCGCCGGCGGCAACGCCACGGCCTCGTCGGTGCTTGGCGATATCGCCGATATCGCCAAGAGCCAGCCAGGCGCCCAGCGCGTGCCGGTGCTCGGCCATCCCGCAGCGACGCTGGAGCCCTACCGCAAGGCGCAGATGCAGAGCCACGAGGGCGGCTATTTCATCCGCCTGACCGTGCTCGACCGCACCGGCGTCTTTGCCAGCGTCGCAACCCGCATGGCCGAAAACAACATCTCGCTGGAATCGATCGTCCAGCGCTCCAAGCAGCACCTGGCGCCATCGCACCACCAGACGATTATTCTCGTCACCCATGCGACGATGGAAGAGTCAGTGCGCAAGGCGGTCGCCTCGATCAAGTCGGAAGGTTACCTCTTCGGCGAGCCGCAGGTGATTCGCATCGAGCGGCCGAAAGAGGAAGGCTGACCTCTTTTTTGCCACAATCCGGGATAGCTGACCCGCTCTGTGCACGCAGGGCGGGTTTTTTTATGCCTGTTTAACCGATCTCACGAAAACTTATATTAACAGATACCGAAACATTGATATAAATAAGCCGGGAGAGGGAGTCGCCGGCTTTGGAGAATTTCGTGAACAAGGACAGCCATGCCGGGAAGGGGTATGGTCGTTCGGAAGAAGAACCTCCCGATCATCCTGATGTGTTTGAGGAAGTTCGTGAAACGGACCATGATGTGGTTCGTTACCAAATCCCCGGGGCCTCCAGCGAGGCCCCTGATGACGACGAAAGCCCTGAAGGCCGCAACTGGGCCATTCTTCTTACCCTGTTTTCCGTCATTCTCGTGCAGATAACCGGCATCGCCCTGATCGTCTGGGCGGTATTCTGGTAAAAATCCGTGTCTGCAAATCCATCGCTATGTTATCTCCGCTGCTCCTGTAGAAGAGCAGATGAAGTCAGCGGAGTGTGGCATGGCAGATCTCGTCGACCCCGTACAGCGCGCGTTTCTCGGCGTGGAGAAATCCGCGCTCGACAATCGCTGGGTCGCGCGGCTCGATCAGGCAGGGCAGAACCGCGCGCTCGCCATGTCGCAGATCCACGGACTGCCGGATCTGATCGCCCGGGTGCTCGCCGGGCGCGGCGTGACGGTAGACGAGGCGATCGAATTCCTCGACCCGACGATCCGCAGCCTGATGCCCGATCCCCATAGGCTGACCGATTGCGAAAAGGCCGCGACCCGCCTCCTGCGCGCGATCGAGCGCGGCGAGAGCGTCGCTATCTTCGGCGACTACGACGTCGACGGCGCAGCCTCCTCGGCACTGATGTTCCGCTTTCTCAGCCATTTTGGCGTCAGGGCGACCATCTATATCCCCGACCGAGTCTTCGAAGGTTACGGCCCCAATCCGGCGGCGATCAATCAGTTGATCGATAACGGCGCTCAGCTGATCGTCACCGTCGATTGCGGCTCCACCAGCCACGAGGCGCTGGCCGCCGCTGCCGCGCGCAATATCGATGTCGTCGTCATCGATCACCACCAGGTTACACATGAGCTGCCGCCCTGCCATGCGCTTGTCAACCCGAACCGCGAGGACGATCTCTCGGGGCAGGGGCATCTTTGCGCGGCTGGCGTCGTCTTCATGGTGCTGGTCGCGACGCTCCGGCTGCTGCGCGCGGCCGGCAACAAGCGCATCCTGGCGATCGACCTGCTGCAATGGCTGGATATCGTGGCTCTTGCGACGGTCTGCGATGTCGTGCCGCTGAAGGGCCTCAACCGCGCCTATGTGGTGAAGGGGCTGGTCGCTGCCCGCCACCAGAGCAATGCCGGGCTTGCCGCACTGTTCCGCAAGGCGGGGCTCGCCGGCCCGGTGACACCCTATCATTTCGGCTTCCTGATCGGCCCGCGCATCAATGCCGGCGGGCGGATCGGCGACGCGGCACTCGGAAGCCGGCTGCTGACGCTTGATGACGCCGGCGAGGCGGATGTGATCGCGCAGCGCCTCGACGAGCTCAATCGCGAACGCCAGGCGATGGAGGCGATCATGCTGCAGGAGGCCGAAGCCGAGGCACTTGCCGAATATGGCGACGGCGAGGGCGCCTCCGTCATCGTCACCGCCCATGAGAAATGGCATCCCGGTATCGTCGGGCTGATCGCGGCGCGGCTGAAGGAGAAGTTCAAACGGCCTGCTTTTGCGATCGCCTTCGATCCCTCCGGCCGCGGCACCGGCTCGGGCCGCTCCATCAACGGCTTCGACATGGGCAGGATGGTCCGGGCTGCTGTCGACGAGGGGCTGCTCGTCAAGGGCGGCGGCCACGCCATGGCCGCGGGTCTGACGGTCGAGCGCGCCGATCTCGGCAGGCTGAGGACCTTCTTCACGGAGAAGGCCGAGAGGACGGTGGCCAGCCTCGTCGCCAACGAAACGCTGAAGATCGACGGCGCGATCGGCGCAAGCGGCGCCACCCTCGAACTCATCGACCGCCTGGAGGCCGCCGGCCCCTATGGCTCTGGCCACGCACAGCCGCTCTTTGCCGTACCGGCGCATAGGGTGCGAGACGCCCGCCTGGTCGGTGAGAAACATGTGAAGGTGACGCTGGAGGCCATGGACGGATCGCGGCTCGACGGCATCGCCTTTCGCGCCGCCGATACGCCGCTTGGCAATCTTCTCATCAATTCACGCGGTGCCAGCCTGCATGTCGCCGGTTCGCTCGGTGCCGACCACTACCAGGGCGCACGCCGCATCCAGTTGCGCGTCTGCGATGCTGCGCCGGCGAAATAGAGTAGTCGCGCAAAAGCGCTGACGATGGGAAGTGCCAAGGGAGAGAAAGTGGTACGCCCTAGGGGAGTCGAACCCCTCTTCCCAGAATGAAAATCTGGTGTCCTAACCGATAGACGAAGGGCGCTTCCTTCGTGGTGGCGCCCTTATAGTCAGCGCCTTCGAAGGCCGCAAGCGCCAAGGCGCGAAAAAATCATCGTTTTCGCCGATTTATTTCGGCTGTGGAAAATCACGGTACCGCTTACTGCCGACGCGCAGCCCAGGCTGGTCAACGACGTGTATCGACACCGAGAGATATGCCGAAACGGCATTTCTGAAAGGCAATCGACGAAACTAGTGATAGCTGCCCGGAGTGCTATGTTCGATATGCGACGGGAGTGAGAAATGTCGCTTTGGGAGATTTTCAAGCTCACGAATATGAGAACGGCAGTCGGACGAACGCAGGCTCTCTGTGCCGGCGTCTCGTCGGCTCAGGAGGTTTTATGGTGTCGACACGGAACTGGAAAGTGGCGTTGGCGGGCGAGTGCATGGTGTGTCGCCCATTTGCCATGCACGACGAGCCTCAATTTACCGAGGTTTGGGACGTCCTTAAGGACGCCGATGTCACTTACGGTCATCTGGAAATGAATTTCGCCGACTACGACGAGCTCAAGTGGCCGGCCCGCGGCCAAGGCATCGGAAGTTTCATGATGGCGGATCCCGAGATTGCCAAGGATCTCAAGTGGGCCGGCTTTGATATCATGTCCACCGCGCATAACCACAGTTTCGATTTCGGAGCCGAAGGTCTGATCGCGACAAAGAAGCACATGAGGGCCGCGGGCATCGTCACAGCCGGCACCGGCGCGGATCTCGAGCTCGCCAGCGAGCCGGGCTACGTCGACAAGAAAAACGGACGTGTCGCACTCGTCTCGACAAGTTCCGGCAATCAACATTTCATGTGGGCGGGCATGCCGAAGGGTGCGCTACGCGGCCGCCCTGGCGTCAATCCCCAACGCCTCACCTTTGAATTCATGGTGGACGAGCAGACCGCCAGGAATCTCAAGGACTTTGGCGAGAAGTTCAATTTCATGAAGAAGCCGAAGCATGGCCGCGAGGGGTCTTTCGGCGTTCAAATTCCCGGCGCCCAGCAATGGGGCGATCCCGAATCCTTCTTCGTGAGCGACCGCTGCGAAGTCATCAGCCGATGCCACAAACGCGACCTCGAACGCAACCTTCGTTCCGTCCACGAGGCGCGCTCCATGGCAGACCTGGTGATCGTGGCGCATCATTTCAGCGTCTCGGATGGTCCGCGGGGCGATACGCCGCCTGGCTTCGTCAAGGAGTTCGCTCACGCCGTCATCGACGGCGGCGCCGATATCTACATCGGCCACGGCTGGCATCGGACATTGGGCATCGAGATCTACAATGGCAGACCGATATTCTACGGCATTGGCAACTTCTTTGCTCAATCCGAGTTCATCCAGCGCGTCCCTTATGACAGCTACGATGCCTGGGGACATGACGTCGACCGTCTCGCAATGCTGACGCCCGCCGCCCATCCACTTCATCCCGGCCTTGATACGCCCACCGACACCTGGTGGAGTTCCGCCGTCATCAAGCTCGATATGGAGGGGGAGAGGCTGAAACGCATTCTGCTCCATCCGGTCGAAATGGGGCGCGACACCTCGCCTGATGTCAAACAGACCCGGCGCACCGGCAAGGGCGACCATCACAATACTGAAGGGCGGCCGATGGTTGCCAAGGGAGAGGATGCCGTGCGCATCATCGATCGCTATCGTCGCCTGTCTGAACCTTTCGGGACGAAGATCGAAATCAGAAGCGGCGTCGGCGTTATCGAGCTGTAACGAGAATGCGCCTGCTGCGGTGGAGGCCGCGGTAGGCAACACATGCGAATAGAAGAACTGTGCCTGGTACGGGCCAGACATTCGAAAGGGAGGTGACGAATGCTGCATGTCAACGGCGCTGTCGTTGGTGACGGAGCTGCGTCGACCACCGAAAACTCCGCGCCCTTGCTGGACGTCCAGGATCTGAAAGTCTCCTTTCCAGGTCCGCACGGCGCTGTCGAGATCGTGCGAGGTCTGAGCTACAGCATAGCGCGCGGCAAAACCTTGGGAATCGTCGGCGAAAGTGGCTGCGGTAAGACGATGACGTCGCTTGCTCTTCTCGGGCTTGTTGCCGGCGGTGGCAGGGTCGACGGCACCATCGATTTCAATGGCCGGGATCTGGCAAAGTTTACGCAGCGCCAATGGCAGCAGGTTCGCGGCCGCGAGATCGCGATGATCTTTCAGGAGCCGATGACTGCCATGAACCCGGTAATGCCGGTCGGACGGCAGATCGCCGAGGTTCTCGTCAAGCATGAGAAGCTCCGCAAGGGCGCAGCGCATGGCCGCGCGGTCGATCTGCTTGCGCAGGTCGGAATCCCGTCGCCGGCTCGGCGCGCGGAGGACTATCCGCATCAGCTCTCTGGCGGCATGCGCCAGCGTGCGATGATCGCGATGGCGCTGGCCTGTCGTCCGCAGTTGCTGATCGCCGACGAGCCGACGACCGCGCTCGACGTCACGATCCAGGCGCAGATACTCGATCTTATGTTGACGCTGCAGGACGACGCCCAGATGTCGATCCAGTTCATCAGCCACAATCTCGCTGTCATATCGGAGATCGCCGACTCCATCATGATGATGTATGCCGGCACGGCCGTTGAATATGCGCCCGCCGACGAGCTCTTCGCCAATCCGCTTCATCCCTACACCCAGGGACTGATTCAGACGCTTCCGGATCCCGACAAGCGGGTAGAGCGTCTCTACGTCATTCCTGGGCGCGTCACGTCCGATATAACGACGGGTTGCCGTTTTGCCAGGCGCTGTCCCTTTGCAGACGACGGCTGCCGACAGATCGAGCCTGATCTTCTCGAAGTCGCTCCCGGCCATAAGGTCGCCTGCCACAAGGTTAAGCCATGACCGAACTCCTGAATCTCGAGCATATCAACGTCGATATTCCGATCGGTGGCGGTTTTCTAAAACCAGCGGTCTGGCTGCAAGCGGTCAATGACGTATCGCTGAGCGTCTTGAAGGGTGAAACACTCGCGCTTGTCGGCGAAAGCGGCAGCGGCAAGTCGACGCTTGGATATGTCGTGGCCGGATTGCGCAAGCAGACCGCCGGGACCGTGACGTTCAACAGCGCCAGGCCGGGCGGCGAAGGACACACACCGGTGCAAGTCATCTTCCAGGACCCGTTTTCCGCGCTCGATCCGCGGATGGTGGTCGGAGAGATCGTTGCAGAGCCGCTGAGGCTGAAGGGCGTCCCGGCCGACAAGCGGCAAGCCAGGGCAGTCGACGTCTTAGGACAGGTCGGCCTGCCGCCGGAAGCGGCGCGTCGCTATCCTCATCAGTTCTCCGGCGGCCAGCGCCAAAGGATTGCGATTGCGCGTGCCCTGATCGCCGAACCGGAAATGATCGTCGCCGACGAGCCGCTTTCCGCCCTTGATGTCTCGATCCAGAGCCAGGTGCTCAACCTGCTCGATGACATCAAGAAGCAGCATGGCATCAGCTATCTGTTCATCAGCCACGATCTCGGCGTCGTGCGGCACCTCGCGGACCGTGTCGCCGTTCTCTATCTCGGGCGGTTGATGGAGGTGGCGGCCTCGGAGGATCTCTTCCAGACACCCAGCCACCCCTATACCCAAGCCCTGCTGGCGGCCGTTCCACGCATCGGCCGGGGACGACGAAAGAAAGAACAGATCCTTCGGGGCGAGATCCCTTCGCCCTTGGCCCCACCCTCCGGCTGCGTGTTTCATACCCGTTGTCTAAAGGCGCAGGACATCTGCAAGAGCCAAAGACCTGCGCTTCTGCCCGCATCTGGCCGGCCCACGCAACTTTCCGCCTGTCATTTCAAGGATTGAGCCGATGTTGAGATATACGATTTCACGTCTCCTCCAGGCAGTCCTCGTCACTCTTGTGATGTCGCTTCTGCTGTTCGTCCTGATCGGGCTCATGCCTGGCGACCCTGTCGAGACCATGCTGGAGGGTAATCCATCGCTGACGCCGGAGACGATGGCGCAGATGCGGGCGCTCTACGGAATGGATCAGCCGCTTTTTGCCCGCTATGGTCACTGGCTTTACCAGGCGCTTCATGGCGATCTCGGCTATTCCAGCGTCTATTTCAAGCCGGTCCTGGACGTCCTCTGGCCAGCCGTGATTCAGACCGCGAAGCTTCTCGTCGCGACCGAAATCGTCAGTATCCCGCTTGCGATGCTTCTCGGTGCGCTGGCTGCCCGCAAGCCGGGCGGATGGACGGACAACGTCATCAGTCTTATCGCCTTCGCCAGCATTTCGTTGCCCGGGTTCTGGACCTCGCTCATTCTGATCATCGTATTCTCAGTCAAGCTCGGCTGGCTTCCGGCGAGCGGCACGCCCTTGATGAGCGACGCTCCGGTCGGCGAACAGATCGTCCATATGATCCTGCCGGTGGTCGTCCTGACATTCTTCCATGTCGGCCCGCTGGTGCGATATGTGAGAGCATCGATGATCGAGACGCTCAATTCGGACTTTGTCCGGACAGCGCGGGCCAAGGGTCTTTCGGAAACGGCTGTCGTCATGCGTCACGCGCTCCGCAACGCTCTGATCCCGATGGTGACGGTGCTTGCCCTCGGCTTCGGCTCGCTATTCTCAGGGGCGCTCGTCGTGGAGACGATCTTCGGCATGCTGGGTATGGGCAAAGTCATCTACGACGCGATCAGCAACATCGACTTCAATCTGGCGCTCGTCGGCCTTCTGCTGGCGACCATCGTCACCCTGTTTTCAAGCCTTCTTGCCGACCTCGCCTATGCGTGGCTTGACCCGAGGATTACCCTGAAATGAGCATCGTCACCGCAGATACGGCGCCAGCGGGCGCCAGCTCGAATTCGGTCTGGAGCAAGCGCTGGCAGCGCTTCCGGGACAACAAGCTCGCGATGATCTCGCTGGTTTTCGTGGTCCTTCTCATGCTTTCCTGCGCCATGGCCGGGCCCATCGCCTATTTGACGGGAATAGACGCCAACGCCACCAATCTCCTGCGCCGGTTCAAGCCGCCGTCAGCGCAGCACTGGCTCGGCACCGACGACCTTGGCCGCGACGTACTGCTGCGGCTCCTCTATGGCGGCCAGGTATCCATTGCCGTCGGTCTGCTCGCCACCTTCATTACCGGGATCATCGGCATCGGGATCGGCGTCACTGCGGGCTACATCGGCGGCAGGTTCGACAACGTGCTCATGCGGATGACGGATTGCATCATCGCTCTGCCGCTCATCCCGGTGCTGATCGTCCTGGGCGCCGTCGATCTGACGAAACTCGGCCTCAGCCAGGCTGCGGCGACGTCGCCTGCCGCCGTCTTCTTGAGGATCGTCATCATCATCGCTCTCGTCGACTGGACGACGATCGCCAGAATAGCCAGGGCCGGCACCATCACGTTACGCGATGTCGATTACATCAGGGCAGCAAGTGTCAGCGGAGCCAAGGGTCGATATAACATTTTCGTCCACATTTTGCCGAACATCGCCACACCTCTGATCGTCGCGATGACCTTGTCGGTCGGCCGCATCATCCTGTTCGAATCGACGCTGAGCTTCCTTGGCTTTGGCATCGTTCCGCCAACGCCGACATGGGGGAACATGCTGACCAATGCGCAGCAGCTCATCATCTCGGCCCCGATGCTTGCCGTCTATCCCGGCCTGCTGATCTTCACCACCGTAATGGCGGTCAATTTCGTCGGCGATGGCGTTCGCTCGGCCTTCGATCCTCGCTCGGAGACGAGCAAGGGATCGCACTGAAGAAAACAAAAACAAAGTCTGATGGAGGATAAAATGACATCTGCCGGGAAGAGACTAAAATCGTTCGTCACCGTGGCACTCGCCACGGCTGCGCTGACCTCGCTGTCGAGTGCCAGCGCTATGGCTCAGGCAAAGGATCAACTGGTCGTCGGACAGTTGCAGTTCCTGACGAATTTTCATCCGCTGGTTCAAGTCAACAATACCAAGCGCCTCGTCATCAACTATTCCCTCCGACCGATAACGGCATTCGACGAGAACGTCGTCAATCACTGTATCCTTTGCGAAACGCTGCCGACCATCGACAACGGTCTTGCCAAGATCGTCGATCTTCCCGATGGCAAGAAGGGAATGAAGGTCACGTTCAAGCTCAGGGAGGGGCTTGCCTGGGGAGACGGCGTGCCGGTTACCTCGAAGGATATCGAGTTCACCTGGAAAATGGCGCGCGATCCCAAGATCGGCTTCTCCAACTACAATTCCTGGACGCGGGCATCTGCGCTGGAGATCGTCGACGAGCGAACCGTCGTGCTGACGATCCCGCAGATCATTTCGAGCTATAATTCCTGGGACCAGGTCATTCCGGAGCACCTGGAAGGTCCGGTCTATGCGGCCAATCCAACGCTCGACACCTATGTCAAGCAATCGCTCTACAATCTGCAGCCGACCAATCCCGGCCTGTGGAACGGCTCGTTCCTGCTCAGCGACTATCAGATCGGAACACGCATCGTGTTCACGCCCAATCCGAAGTGGCCGGGAGATAAGCCCCATCTGCAGCGGATAATCCTGAGCTATCGCGACAATTCGTCTTCGTTGCTTCAGAATCTGCTCGCTGGATCGGTCGATGCGGTCCCTGTCAGCCCCGGCGGAATCAGCTTCTCGCAGATGCTCGATCTCAAGAACCAGCAGCCTGACAAGTTCACCTACCATCTTGCCTACGGAACGAACGTCGAGCGCATCGCTGTCAATTTCGACAATCCGATCCTCAAGGATAAGGCGGTGCGCCAGGCCATCCTCTACGCAATCGACCGCCAGGCGATAAGCGACGAACTGTTCGGAGGGCTGCAGCCCGTCGCCAACGGCATCCTGAGCAGCGAGAATGCCTATTACAACAAGGATATGACGCTCTACTCATATGACGCTGAGAAGTCTAAAGAGCTGCTCGAAAGCGCTGGTTGGAAACCGGGCAGTGACGGCATCTGTGTCAATGACAAAGGCGAGCGTCTTTCGCTCGAGCTTGTCTCCACTGCGGGCAATCAGACCAGAGAGCAGATTGCTCAGGTCATCCAGAGCCAGTTGAAGGATGTCTGCATCGAGATCACCAACAACTTCGTGCCCCTGCAGGAATTCAATGGCGAGATGGCGCGCAAGCGGAAGTTCAAAGCTCTGATGATGTCCTCGATCGACTTTTCTCCATCCGTTTCGCCGCGGATCGCGCTCGGATCCGACGCCATTCCGGGTCCAAAAAACAATGGCGTCGGCAACAATTTCTCAGCCTATGCAAATCCGGAGATGGACAAGGCCATATCCGAGCTCGAGGCGGCGCTCGATCCTGAGACGGCAAAGCAGAAATGGGCGGCGGTCCAGAAAATCTTTGCCGACGATCTGCCGATGTTGCCGCTCTATTTCTACCCGCGCGCCTACGTCACCGTCACCGGCCTTACGAACTTCCGGCAGGGAACGCTCGACCCGTTGCAGATCTGGTCGGAGGAATGGCAGCGGCAATGAGCAGGGCCGTTTAAGCCAGACTATCCGAAGATCATTTGCGTGGGATATCTATGAAACCGAACATCGCCATTCTTGACGATTATCTGGGTATTTCTCAGGAGGTCGCCGATTGGGGAGGTTTGAAATCCCGCGCCAATGTCGTCGTCTTCGACCGTCCGCTGGCGCTGCCGGATGAGGCCGCGCGCGAACTCGCTGGATTCGACATAATCTGCACTCTCCGTGAGAGGATGCCGATTCCAGGGGAGTTGATCAATCGGCTGCCGCGCCTGAAGTACATCGTCGTGACCGGCAAGCGCTACGATACGGTGGACATCGCGACAGCCGCGAGCCGCGGCGTCCTCGTCTCGAACACTCCCGTCAGCGGGGCTGGCGCCGGCGGCGTTGCCGAACTCGTCTGGGGTCTGATCTTGTCGGCAACGAGACATATCGCTTCGGAGGATCGCAGCATGCGCCGCGGAGGCTGGCAGACCCAGGCGGGAACGACGGTAGGAGGCAAGGTGCTCGGCATTCTTGGCCTCGGCAGCCTCGGCAGAAGGGTCGCGGAGATCGGCAAGGTATTCGGCATGGAGCTCCAGGCCTGGAGCCAGAACATGACGGCGGAGCAGGCGGAGGCAGCCGGTGCGCGTCTGGTATCGAAGCAAGAGCTCTTTGCCACCAGCGACGTCGTCACGATCCATCTGGCGTTGAGCGACCGAACGCGAGGCATCGTCGGCGCGACCGATCTGCAGGCGATGAAAAAGACCGCCTACATCATCAATACCGCCCGCGGCGCCATCGTTGACGAGCCCGCGCTTATTGCCGCGTTGCGCTCAAGATCGATTGCGGGAGCGGGGCTGGACGTCTACGAAAAAGAGCCGCTGCCGGTCGACCATCCATTCCGCAGCCTGTCGAACGTCGTGATCACCCCGCACCTTGGATATTTCACCAGGGACATGTTGGGTACCTACTACGGAGACGCCGTCCGCCTCATCGAAGCATTTTTGGATGGGCGCCCTGAGCGTGTCGTCAATATGGGCCTGGATACCGGATGCTGACGTTCTGCCGCTCTTGCCGAGAATAGCGCCTCCGCGGTTTCACCCGGAAGAGCATTCCAGGGAGCGCCTTCAGGTCGGCTTGCCTCCCAGGAGATCCATGCTGAGGTCGCGCAATATACGAAAAGCCGCTTCGTGCAGCCTGTTCGACAATCGGCGAGCGGGCTGCACAAGTTGAACGGAGAGGATCAATTCGGGTCCGACGATTTTGCGCAGTTCCAATCCATGCCGCGCGTCCGGACCCTTGGATGCCAGCGTGCGGATCGACGCCACCGTGAAGCCGTAGCCGTCCCTCACAAGATCGAACATCGTATCGAGAGGGTCCAATTCAAAGACGATATTGAGCTTCTGGCCGAGCCGTGCGAGTTCGGAATCGAGCAGGACCCTCGTGCTGTTGGGCCTGCAGGCGATGACCATTGGCACGTCGGCAATTGATTCCAGATGTACCGGCTTGTCATCTTTGAACGCGCCTTCGCGGCCAATGAGATAGAGGTTCTCCTCGACAAGGTCGTGGATTTCCAACATCGGGGACGATGGAGCGTCGTACATGATCGCCATGTCGAGGCGGCCGGACAGGATCCATTCCTGAAGCTGGTTTGATCGTCCGTGGACGAGCATCACCTGAGCATCCGACAATTCCTCTCTCAGCTTGCGTATGAGCGCGGTCGCGATTGCAGTCGAGATCGTAGCAGGTAAACCTATTCCGACCTTCCCGGATTTCCCTGTTCGAGAATTCTCGATGTCCTCGTAGGTGCGCTCGATTTGCCGAAGAATGCCACGCGCATTGTCGAGCAGACGTTCGCCGGCCTCGGTGAGCTCGACGCCTCGTCCATTGCGAAGCAGGAGCCGTTCCTTCAACTCCGTCTCCAGGTTTCGGACCTGTCGGCTCAGTGCGGGCTGGGCGATGTGCAGGAAAGCCGATGCGCGGCTGAAGCTTCCGAGTTCCGCCACGCGGACGAAATAAGCGAGTTGGCGGATGTCCATGTCGTCTTCTCCCTGAGATATGCCGAAATGCTATGACTGATAGTATGGCAGAACATCTGGAGATACCAAGATCCTTGAGGTAGCTTCGCTCAAATTCGAGTTTGTGGGAGGAAAAACAATGGTTCCGTCCGCGGAGGTCGCCGCCCGGAGCGGCTTCAAGGTGTGGCAGTGCGTCCTGTGCGCGTATGTCTACGACGAGGCGCTTGGAGATGCCGATGGCGGCGTCCCGCCGGGCACCCGCTGGGAAGATGTGCCCGACGATTGGGTTTGCCCGGAGTGCGGCGCTCGAAAAAGCGAGTTCGACATGGTGGTCGTCGGATGACAGCGATCGGATCGGTGAACCCTTGATGTCTGATATCTTGATCATTGGTGCGTCCCATTCCGGGGTCGCTGTTGCGGCCGCATTGCGAAGCTCCAAATATGATGGCTCCATCATGCTGGTGACGCAGGAGAACGTCCTTCCCTACCATCGTCCGCCGCTCTCGAAAGAAGCGTTGTCGAAGGACGACTATGCTCTGACGCCGCTCCGCCCGGAGACCTTCTACGCCTCGAATCGGATCGACCTCGTTCAGGCTGTGAAGATCGTCGCGCTGAATGTGGCGGAAAGCTATGCGCTCTCCGAGGATGGAACGCGCTTTTCCTACGGGTGCCTGATCCTCGCCTGCGGGGCCGAACCCCGTCGTCTGCCCACGTCTGTGGATGCCAACGGCGTCGCCCACACCCTGCGCACGCATCACGATCTGATCGGATTGAAGGCACGCCTTGCCGGTGCCAAGTCGGTCGCGATCATCGGCGGCGGATTGATCGGCATGGAAATCGCCGCAATGGCTTTGGCAAAGGGGCTCGACGTCACGGTCATCGAGGCCGGTTCGAGGCTGATGGAGCGGACGGTCAGCAAGTCGATTGCCAATTACGTGCTCGACCGGCATCTGAACCAGGGGCTTCATGTTCGCTTCGGCGCCACGGTCACGACGATCGCCCGCGACGGTGGCCGGGGTATCGATCTGGTCACCTTAGGCGATGGCGAGCAGATCGAGGCTGATATTGTCGTCGTGGCGATCGGGGCGGCGCCCCATGAAAAATTGGCGCGCGACGCGGGCCTTGAGGTGAACAACGGCATTCTCGTTTCGGAGATCGGGCGTTCATCGCACCCGGCCGTCTATGCGGTTGGCGATTGCTCCGCTTGGTACGATCCGGTGCTTGGACGCCACGTCCGAAACGAAGCGGTCAATCCCGGGCAGGATCAGGCGAAGATCGTTGCTGCGGCAATCACCGGGGCGTCACCGCCACCCAAGCGTCTGCCGCGCTATTGGTCGCATCAGGCTGCCATCCAGATCCAGATGTCGGGCGAGGTGAACGGCGCCGACATGGAAGCGGTGCTGAACGCACCGGCCAGCGGAGCATTTTCGGTTCTGGGCTTCAAGCGCGATCGTCTCGTTGCCGTCCAGACGATCAACGCCCCGCAGCAGTTCGGCAAGTTGCACGAGATGATCGGGATAGACCGAGACGCGGTTGCCGCGGCACTCGATGTCGAGTTTCCGCCACCCCATCACCATTGAAGCGCATCACCATTAAAGCAAATCGGCGCGACGGCCCAAGGAGGATCAATCGATGCAAACTGCGTCCTACACCGAAAAAGAACCGACCCGTTTTCGCCGCGGCCAATCCTGGAAGATCAACATGTTCGGCAAGAACTCGGACATTGCAGCGCCTGATCCACAGGCCTTCCGGCTCGATTTGAACGCTCATCAAAAGCTCGACTCGCATTTCCACATCGTCGACCAGTTCCAGGTCTTCATCGCCGGAAGCGGCACGATCGGCCGTGACGAAGTGCGTCTCGTTACCGTGCATTACGCCGACCATCACACCGGCTATGGCCCGCTGATCGCCAGCGAACAGGGACTGTCATACCTGACTTTGCGCAGCAAGACCGATGCCGGGCTCGTCTACCTGACGACGCCGAACGTTCGCGAAAAGCTCAAACCCACCAAACGCCGTCATCGCACGTCGGGTGCAGTGGCGCTGTCGATCGAGCCGGTTCTCCGCAATCGCACCGAGTTGACCGTCGACACCATCATCGAGGAGCAGCCGGGTGATGATGGCATGAACTGCAAGGTGTTCCGGCTGGGACCGGCCATGGCGGTGCAGGCACCCGATCCGAGCGGCAGCGGCGGCCAGTACCTGATCGTGCTCAACGGCAGTCTCATCCATGAAGGGCAGATTTATCAGCCCTTCTCGCTGATGTTCGTGCGGTTCGACGATCCTGCGCCGACCATCACGGCTGGCGAGGATGGGCTAGAGCTGATGATCACGCAGTTCCCGACCGAAGATGAGTGGATGAAATCCATCTAGTCCTGAAGGCATGCGTTCAACTGGAGGAGGAAACCGTGACCTATTTTGACCTTGAGGCGATCCGCAGGGAGATCGCTCCTTCCGGAATGCTGGTCTGCGCCCTCAATCACGGCAATGTCGTGCTGGTTCGGCGCGGCCCGACGGACGAGACGCCGACGGGCGTGTCGGTGGACCTCGCACGGTCGCTTGCAGAGGAACTCTCGCTCCCGATCCGCTTTCGACATTACGACAAAGCCGGCGATGTTTCCGCAAGTGTCGGCACGGGGGAGTGGGACGTGTGTTTCCTCGCAATCGATCCGCAGCGAGCCGAGCGCATTGCCTATAGCGACCCTTATGTCCAGATCGAAGGCGCATTTCTGATACGCCGCGCTGCGGGGCCGTTGGGCCTGAAGGACGTGGACCGGCTGCGACTGAAAATCGGCGCCGTTAGGGGAAGTGCCTACGAACTCTTTCTTTCAAGACAGGGCGGGGCCGGCGAACTGATCCGTTTCGACAGTTTTCCGGAAGCGGTGGCGGCTTTGACGGGCGGGGATCTCGATGGTCTGGCGGGCGTGCGGCAGGCCATGTCGATCGTTGCTCGCGACCAGCCCGACTTTGCAGTGTTGCAGGAACCGTTCATGGCCATTCCCCAGGCCGTTGGCATCAGTGCGGATCGCCCTGCCGCAGCCGCGTTCACGCGCGCTTTCGTCCAGGAGCAGAAGGCGAGCGGTTTCGTTCGCCTGTCTCTGGTGCAGAGCGGACACGCCGATGTCGTCGTGCCACCCTGATTGGCACCTGCTGTTCCACGCGGCGATAGAGCAATCAACCTGGGAGGAAGGCATGAGAATGAGTGGAAAGTTCAAGGCTGTCGTCGGCAAGAGTAGAACGGGTGCTGTCGTCCTGATGGCAAGCCTGTCGCTGAGCGCGGCAAACAATGCGAACGCGACCGACGGAACCGCGCCAATCACGTTGGCGACTGTTACGGGAGGCCGGGTCGAGGGCGTACCGAGCGACACACCCGGCGTTACCCAATTCCTCGGCATTCCATTCGCCGGAAATGTTAGTGGGGAAAACCGTTGGAAGCCAGCGCCGCCGGTGAAGCCATGGGATGGTGTTCTCACGGCTGACAAGTGGGGCGACCAGATGCTCCAGAACCCGAACAGTCTCGGCCGGGCGCCGATCAGCGACAACGGCTTGAACCTTGCTGTCTGGACCCCGGCCCACAGCATCGGCGATCGGCTCCCCATCTATATGCTTATCCACGGCGGCGCCAACCGCCTGGGTTCAAGCGAGATGAAAGACCTCTATGCGGCGCAGTTGGCTGCGAAAGGCGTGGTCGTCGTCTCTGTTCAATATCGCCTTGGAGCGATGGGATGGCTGTCGCTGCCGGAGATGGGCAAGGACAGTGGCAAGGGCCCGAAAGGCAATTTCGGGGTCCTCGATCTCGTCGATGCTCTTCACTGGATCCAAAAGAACGCGGAGGCGTTCGGAGGGGATCCGAAGACCGTGACGATCGGCGGCCAGTCGGCGGGTGGCGAAAACACGGTTGCGCTCCTCCGGACGCCCCTGGCAAAGGGTCTCTTCAAGCGCGCATTCATTCAGTCGAGCTTCACCGGCTTCCTGCCGGGGAAGGTTGTCGACTTCGCCAAGAAGTCTGAGCAAAACCAGGAGGCTGTAAACAAGCTCCTTGGCAAGGAGGTGACGCTTGCCGACCTTCGGGCGATCGACAGCAAGACCTGGCTGGAGAATTGGCAGGGCGGAAAGGAAACGCTCTACGGTGCAATGACAGGCGCCGTCGCAACGAACCAGTTCTATACCATCGACGACTACGTGTTCACCAAGGAATCGGTAAACCTGGTTCAACCGGGCGATTTCGACGGTCTGGATATCATCATCGGTCAGACGGCGGACGAATATACCGGACTACGGCCGAACGACCTGAAAATGACGGAGGGCGAGCAGCATGAGGCGATGCTGGCGGCGATCCGACCGCACCAGGCGGGCAATGTCGACGACGCCGTCTTTCCGCTCTACGAAACCAACGACCCGGTGGAAGCCTATCGATTGTCGCTGCGGATGTTGAACGACTATATGTTCGAGTATGTGCGCGTCGGGGCGGAATTCGCCAAAGCCCACAGCAGCGCCAACGTCTATCTCTACTATTGGGACCACTGGCCGCCGGGCAAGGATCAGGGCTTTCGTCGCGCTTGGCACGCGGGAGACAACTGGTACTTCAACGGTTCGCTGCGCCCTGGAAACCGTGACCAGCTTCCGTGGACCGACCCGGATTTCGCCATGCGCGACATGGCCATTACCTATCTCGCAAACTTCATCAAGACTGGCGATCCGAACGGTAACAGCGTCCCGCACTGGGGGCAGGTGACCCCTCAGTCAGGCGGCCAGTTCATTCGGTTTCATGAGGGGGAAGCTGCCATGCGGACCTCGACGCTCTACCCAAGCCGTGACGCCTACCTGCGGAAAAAGATTCTAGAGGGTATCGGCATGACGGAGAGGGATATCGCTGAAAAACCCTGATCGCGCGGCCGAGCGGCAGGCCGATCTACAAAACTCGCAGAGCTGATAGAGGCCATCGATCCTGCCAATAAAACGGCTCCAGCCTTAAGAATTGGCGGGTCGTTCCCAGGCTTTCCACGGCGTCATTTCAGCTGTCGCGGCCTCCCACGCGCACGCAAAGCGCGGGGCGTTTGCACGCCGATTCGATGGCGGTCGTTTGCTTGCCGTCGTGTGACCTTACCAAGAGGAGGATATCATGAAAATTGGACGTCGGAGATTTATGACTGCTGCTGCCTGCACTGCGGCTTCAGGCTTGCTGCCGGCAAGAGGTGTATCGGCGGCAGGGGCAGAGCTTATTCACACCGTGGCGGCAGAAATTCCATGGTTCTGCAATCAGGTGGCGCTGACAGCCAAAGGAGACATGTTCTTCGGCCTGCCGCGCTATCCGGACTACGACCAGACGCCCTGTCTCGCAAAGCGGGGTGCGGACGGAAAGCCAGCCGCCTTTCCGGGAAACGCCTGGAACGAATGGAAGCCCGGTGACGACGGATTTGATAGCTTCGTCTATGTCAACTCGATCCATGTCTTCAAGGACGGGACTGTCTGGGCGGTGGACCAGGGAGCACTGCGCGCAGACTCCTATCCGCCTGCGCTTTCCGAGCCTCACAAGGGCGCACAGAAGCTTGTTCAATTGGATGCGGACTCCGGCGAGGTGCTGCGGGTTCTGCGCTTCGGCGACGATATTCTGCCGAAGGGCGCGAAATTGAACGATCTGCGCGTGTTCGGCGACTATGTCTACGTCACGGACTCCGGGTTGGGCGCTTTGATCTATCATGACCTCAAGACCGGCGTTACGCTTCGCCGGATGTCCGGTTCTCCTGAGATGCAGGCAAAGGTCGAACCGAATATGCAGCAGGGGAGTCACCAGACCCCGAAGATCGACATGATCGAGGTCAGCGACGACGGGGAGTGGCTTTATGCTGCAGCACCGACCGGCCCATTCATCAGGATCAAGACCGCAGCGTTGCGCGACGCGTCGCTTTCGGATGACGACCTCGCCGAACAGGTCGAGGAATACGCGACGATCGCACGCAGCGGCGGCTGCGCCCTTGATACGAACGGTAACCTCTATCTCTCGGAACTGGACAACAAGCGGGTGACGATCTTGTCACCGACCGGAGAGACTGCGGTGCTGACGTCGGATGACGAGTTCATCAGTCCGGACGGATCGTTCATCAGTGTCGATCGCAAGCTCTATATTCCGGTCACGCAATCCCGCCGAACGAGGCTGTTCGGCAACAAGCAGGACATGGTGAAACGGCCTTGGAAGATCTACGTCGTCGATCTGCCCGAAACATTCGGAGGCATCAAGCTCGGTGCCTCTTTGAATGGACCGTCGCTCCCCTGATGCATATCGGAGCAGCCGAGCCCTGGTCCGGTCGAATAGCACGCCGAGAATGGCTTGTGTGGCCAGGAGTGGTACGCCCTAGGGGAGTCGAACCCCTCTTTACAGAATGAGAATCTGTCGTCCTAACCGATAGACGAAGGGCGCAGGCAGCCTCGTTAAAATAGGAGCGCGCGCCGGCTTCTGCAAGCGGAAGTGTTGGCTTCCATATGGAGAGAAAGTGGTACGCCCTAGGGGAGTCGAACCCCTCTTCCCAGAATGAAAATCTGGTGTCCTAACCGATAGACGAAGGGCGCTTCCTTCGTGGTGGCGCCCTTATAGTCAGGCGTTTTGAATCCCGCAAGCGGAATTGCGGTTTTCTTTCAAAAAAATGACAGGAAATCCGAGTGCGTTCGAGAAGCCGATTATTGAAGCTGAATCAATAGGCTGCCGGTTGGTTCTTTAACGAGACGAAGCGCCGCTTCCGTAACGTAATGTTGAAATCGCGCGGCCTTCAGATCGCTCTTGCCGTCGTTATCGGTGCGCGCTTGCCGCCGCAGCCCCAGTTCCAGTCACGGGTTTTGCCGGTATCGAGGTGAACCGAATCCGTGTGGCAGTAGGTGCCGACGCCGCCGCGGTCCGGCAACGAGCGGATATAGGTGGCGATATCCCATTTCGTAACGCCGTCGATCTGGATGTCGGCCGCCTCGCAGCTCTTGTGCATCGATTCGTCAGCGCCGCCGACGAGGCGGTTATGCTCGTCGTCACGGTAGCCGGAGGTGACGATGACCGGCCGGCCGAAATGATTTTCGACCATCTTGATCACTTTCAGCAGGTCGGGCTTGAAGCAGCCGACCTCGACCTTGTCGTTCTGGAGATGTAGCCCGTTCGGCGCGATACGCGTCATGCCGGGCAGGGCGGCCTTGTGCAGCAGGCCCGAGAGGCTGCCGAGCAGGTTCTGCTTCGGCGCGCTGTAGAGCGCGTTCATCGTCGAGGTCGGAATGCTGCCCGTCGCCAGCGACGCCGTTTGCACGGGTGCAAGCTGCGTGCTGTTATTCTGCGAGGATTGCTGCGGCAGCACCGGTTCTGCCGGTTGTTGGGGCACGGGCGGCTGGCTGTAGACGCTGCTTCGCGCAGGTGCTGCACCTTCCACCGGCACATAGGCCTGCGGCTGAATGACGGTGGACGTGCTGTTGTTCTGCGGCGCCGGCTGGTGATCGGAAAAGATGCTCATCGCCTGCGCGTTGATCCGGGTCGACTGCAGGACGAGCCCGCCAATATTGGCAGGCGCCGCCGTTGCCGAGCCGGCGGGCGGGACGGCTGTATTCGGATCTTGTGCCACGACCTGAGGCGCGCCCTGGACGCCGGAGACGTTGACGAGCCGGGGATCGGTATAGACCGAACGTGGGGCAGGGCTTGCAGGCGCTGCCGTGGCCAGCTGCGGTGCTGCGGCTTGTGCCGCCGGAGCCACCGGAACTGCCGCCGCCGAATCGAGCGCCTTCTTATCCGACGCGCAGCCGGACAGCGCCAGCATCGAGGTGGCGATCAGCAAAGCGCCCGTCACGGGCATCCGCATCTGCATCTTACGCAAGCGACAGTCTCCAGTTGATGCGGAAAATAAGCGAAAAACGCTTCTCTTCCGCTTCGAGTCGCCAGGAGATTGCCTGCGGTGTGGGATCGCGGCAAGCGCCGAGGCGCCGGCCGGACCCGAAATCGAAAAAGCCGCAAGCCTCGCAAAAGCCTTGCGGCGAAAACCCTTACCAGGCGCCAGTATTGCCCATCGAGGCCCAAGGCTCGGCGGCCGGAAGCGGGCTGCCCTTCTGCAGGATTTCGATCGAGATGCCGTCGGGCGAGCGCACGAAGGCCATGTTGCCGTCGCGCGGCGGCCGGTTGATGGTGATGCCGTTGTCCATCAGATTCTGGCAGGTCGCGTAAATGTCGTCGACCTCATAGGCGAGGTGGCCGAAATTGCGTCCTCCGCTATAATCTTCCGTGTCCCAGTTGTAGGTCAGCTCGAGGCAGGGGGCTTTTTCGGTGCGCGCACGGTCGAGATCGTCGCGAGCAGCCAGGAAAACCAGGGTGAAGCGGCCCTTCTCGTTTTCGTGGCGGCGAATCTCCTCCAGCCCGAAAAGCGTAGTGTAAAAGGCGAGAGAGGCGTCCAGGTCTTTGACGCGAACCATTGTATGAAGATAACGCATTCTATTTACTCCTTTATTGGGGCTGGCTTTTTTCGGCGAACCGAGGTCAGCTTCGGGCAAGTCATCTTTATAAAATGTGCAGCTGGGAATAACCGAAAACTAGGACTTGCGCTTATCCGTTACCAAGATGTTAATCTTGATTTCAAGAATCAGTTAACCGTAACAGTGTGACGCGTATTCGAGGGGCTGGCGACAATGGCTGATAGGATTTCATCGAACGAATACTCCGACCTCGACGAGCTATCGGGAGAGCCGGTCGATCTTGTTGAAATCACCGGCGTCGTCAAGTGGTTTGACGTCGCCAAGGGTTTCGGCTTCATCGTGCCCGACAACGGCTTGCAGGATGTTCTCCTGCACGTGACCTGCCTGCGCCGCGACGGTTACCAGACGATCCTTGAGGGAACGCGCATCGTCGCCCTCATCCAGCGCCGCGAGCGCGGCTACCAGGCTTTCAAGATCCTCTCGATGGACCAGTCGACCGCGGTTCATCCCTCGCAGCTGCCGCCGGTACGCACCCATGTGCAGGTTACCGCGACGAGCGGGCTTGAGCGTGCGCTAGTCAAGTGGTTCAACCGCACTAAGGGCTTTGGCTTCCTGACGCGCGGCGAGGGCACCGAGGATATCTTCGTGCATATGGAGACATTGCGCCGCTTCGGCTTGACGGAACTCCGCCCCGGCCAGGTGGTTCTCGTCCGCTTCGGCGACGGAGAAAAGGGCCTGATGGCCGCAGAGATCCATCCCGACGTTCCGAGCCCGGCAAGCCGGTCGCACTGAATATGCGCGGCCTAATCCTATTTGATGCTATTAGAAGCGCCATCCTGGCGCTTTTTTTCATGGTTGCGCTGCCGGCGTTCGCTGACGAGCAGATGCGGTTCGATAAGGAGCCGCTGCTGATCCAGACCGCTGCGGGCAAGGTACTGCATTTCACTGTCGAAATCGCCTCGACCCCGGATCAGCGCGCCCACGGCCTGATGTTTCGCAAGACGATGGCCGATGATGCCGGCATGATCTTCGATTTCGACCAGCCGCGGCGCGTCACCATGTGGATGGAAAACACCATCCTGCCGCTCGACATGCTTTTTGCCGACGACACCGGCACGATCCGCCACATCAAGGAAAAGGCAGTGCCCTATTCGCGCGACATCATCGATTCGATGGTTGCGGTGAAATACGTCGTCGAACTCAACGCCGGCATCGTCGCCAAACTGGGAATCAAGCCCGGCGACAGGATCGTCAGCGCCACGACGACGAAGAAGGCGAAGTGACGGCGCGCGACCACGAACAGGGGTGCGCCTGTCAAGGAATTCAACAATATCGGGATATTTGAATGGTCGGAGTGGAGAGATTCGAACTCCCGACCCTCTGGTCCCAAACCAGATGCGCTACCAGGCTGCGCTACACTCCGTGCCGTGAATGGCAGGGGAGATACACGGTTCACTTCGCCGTCGCAACCCATAAATCCAGCTCTGGCCGAAGATTCCTCGCCGGACCTGTGGATGCAAGACAGAAAAATCTTGATAGGTCGCCAGCCTGCTTGCCGGGCGCACGAGTTCGGTCTGCCTGGCGCAATGGTACGTCAGCACAAGGCTACCTTAGCCGCGGGCGATCAGGCCGATATATTGGGCGTAGCTGATGACAACGTAGAAGAACGCCGTGATGCTAGCGCCTATGACAATGGCATTGAACTCCGCCGAACGTCTCATCATGAGCTGCAAATCCACTGAAATCGATTGAGCCGTAAACTAGTGCCGAGGGAAGGCAGCGGCAATCAGGTTGTGATCACAAGGTGAGACAAGCGGAAATATTGCGAAATCCGGCCGACAATCACCGGATTTGAAAGGGAGGCGGTGTCGGCCGTCATGCGAACGGAGTCGGCAGCCGTGTCGCACGCCGCCTTTTTTCTTGAAAAAGCGGGGATTCGCGGCTAAGCAAAATTCATCTCTTGGCATTATCCTCAGCGATGATGCCAAGGCCCGAGAACGGGCCGGCAACGGGATTGAGACCATGAAAGGCGGGCGCTGCCCGCATAGTCGGAGACGCTGCAGTCATGTCTGCCAAGATCTATCGTCCAGCCAAGACCGCCATGCAGTCCGGCAAGGCCAAGACCCATCTCTGGGTGCTTGAATACGATCAGGAGTCGGCGCGCAAGATCGATCCGATCATGGGCTACACTTCCTCGGGCGATATGCGCCAGCAGGTGAAGCTCACCTTCGAAACGCAGGAACTCGCCGAAGCCTACGCCCAGCGCAATGGCATCGAATACCGCGTCATCGCACCGAAGGATCCGGTCCGCCAGGTCGTCGCCTATCCGGACAATTTCCGCTATACGCGCACGCAGCCCTGGACGCATTGAGATTTCTGGTCCAGATATGCCGCATCCGGTCGCGCTCGTGAGACGCGGCCGCCGGACGGCCCCTTAGCTCAGCTGGATAGAGCACCTGCCTTCTAAGCAGGTTGTCGCAGGTTCGATTCCTGCAGGGGTCGCCACTATTTCAAAGTCCATACCGAAGACATGGTAACAGCTGGTTTCGGCCTCTGCTGCGGACTCATGTCTAGTCCAGGAGCGTGAGACTGACGGAAATGCGCACCAATAGCGCATCGTCGCTATTCTCTCCTAAGCTAGTTCGCGCAACTCGTTCACATTTCGTTCCCGTGATGCTAGTCTCGCCCTCAGTGAAACGTGAGGGGGCATTTATGGATCAAAGGGCCAAGTTCGAGCGACTGAAGGCACTTCACCAGGGGGACAGTGCCTTTGTCATCCCGAACCCGTGGGACGCCGGTTCGGCTCGCCTTCTCGCAAGCCTTGGCTTCGAGGCGCTCGCGACCACCAGCGCGGGTTACGCCTTTTCCAAGGGCAAGTTGGATTCATTCGCGAGCCTTGGACGGGATGAGGTTCTTGAGAACGCTGCCGAGATCGTTGGCGCTGCTGATCTTCCTGTCTCTGCCGACCTTGACGATGGCTTCGGTGCGTCGCCAGAAGCCTGTGCGGAAACCATCCGCTTGGCATGCGAAACCGGACTTGTCGGCGGATCGATCGAAGACGCAACAGGCAATCCTGCTGCCCCGATCTACGAGCTGTCGCAAGCCGTCGAACGCATCCATGCTGCAGCAGAGGCTGCGCGCGGTCTGCCTTTTCTTCTCACGGCGCGGGCGGAGAATTATCTTTGGGAGAGACCCGATCTTGACGACACCATCGAACGGCTGCAAGCATTTTCGGCCGCTGGGGCAGATGTGCTTTACGCACCCGGCTTGCCTGACATCGAGGCAATCAGAACCGTTTGCGCGGCCGTGGACAAGCCAGTCAACGTGGTCATGGGTTTGAAAGGGCGAAAATACTCTGTTGCCGAACTGTCGAGCGTCGGCGTGCGCCGCGTGAGTGTCGGCGGCTCTTTCGCGCGGCCGCTCTGGGGGCGTTGTTGCGCGCCGCTATGGAGGTGAAAACAGCGGGTACGTTTGGATATGCCGACGACGCGCTCTCTGCTGCAGCGGTTAGCCAACTGATGTCACGGGAGAAACGCCAGGACAGGCTATGAGCTGGGCAGAAACCAAAGTCGCGGCGGATTTGCACTGCTCGAGCGTTTCCGCAAATCCTTCTCTGGAATCTGCTCGAGCGATCTCAGTGAACGACCGAGAGGTAGCGGATGCCGGCTTCATCAGCCGCTCTCATCAGCGCTTCCCGCGCGGCGCCCGGGGGCGTGGTTCCGCGGATGGCGTCGAGGCATGTCCTTACCGCCACGACATACTCCTCGCCGTCATCACCCGGCCATTCGGAAATGAGCATGGTGGCTGCATCGCCGAGGGTCCTGACGACGCTGTATTTTTCCTGGCCGCTCATGAGGATCCTCAGTGCGGGAAACTGATGCGATGTGTACCGATTCATTACATTTGGTCCTTGCATCATAAACATATTAGTAACTCTGCAAGAAGCGTTCCAACTGACACCGCAGGATGATTATCTTCTATGAATCGGCAAAAGCAGTCGGCAACGCTTCTCCAGGCAGGAAGCCGGGAACTTGTTTTCAACACATTGCCGTCATATTGATTCATCTATCGAAATTGCTTGTCGAGCTTGGTTTGCGCTCTGGCGTCCCGGCTGATCTTTCCTTTCAAAATCGATTTCTGCGCCGTCCGGCAGCCGCCGGAGGGTGATTGTCATGCCGGTTGAGGGGGAATCGTCATGAATGCAGGCAAGTCTTTGATCGACGCAAGCCTCCGCCAAACGCACATCGTCGCTGCCTGATATGCCTTCGGTCTTTGACCGCGGAAGTCAGTGCCGGCATTCCGGCTGGGTTTTCCAGCCATTGAGGAGAATTTCATGAGCAAGACCAATGCAGAGGCACTGTTGCGCAAAGCGCAGCGCCAGGTTGCCAATACCAGCGGCGGTGGCCATCTCGGCGGCACCAACTTCGGTCAGGGCAATGACGCCAAGACTGCGTCCGGAAGCGGCAATCGCCCGGCGGGCAAGGGCCGGCCACCAACTGGCGGCAAACGCTGACGACAGCGTCGCGCGTCTTTTGAGACGCGCAAAGGACGCTGCAGCACTTTGAACTGCTGCATAATTTTGTCCGTAAAACGATTCGGATTTAACGGAATTATGCAGTAGCGGCAGCATCGCGATTGAAGACAGACCCGCCAAGTTTGGCGGGTTTTTTGTTAGATAGGCCTCTGAAGGGCTCGGCTCTTCTCAGCGATCCAGGAAATGATCGAAGTAGACCTGGGGGATGGGGTAGGCGTAGACGCCTCTGTCGACGAAGCTGCGTCTATAGAGGCAATTTCTGAGAGCCGCGTTGTAATGCAGGCTTCGCGGGTCCGACGAGCCTCGTCGCCATGAGCTTGCCTCCGGCAGGCAGTGTTGGAGTGCCTTGTCGTATCGAGCCAGGAGGACCGGGTCGGTATCGACCCGAATGCCGCTGTAGGATTGATAGTTTGAAGGAGATTCTGCGGCCGATATACAGGCCAGGCTGAGTGCAACACCAACGACTGCCATCAATCTCATTGGACTTAATTCTCCCCTGATCGATTATCGAAGTATCGAGTGAAACGTTATTGGTTCCAGCGCCTGCGGGCAAGGGGACGCGCCTTGTTCCGGCGTCCCCTTGCCCGAGACGTTAACCGCATAGCTGCCGCCACAGAAATGGCGGCAGCTATCCGTCATCGATCAATCCAGGAGGTCGGCCGGTACCTTGCCGCCGTTGTCCGAAAGCCGCTTCATCAGTGCCTTGTGCAGCCACATGTTCATTTTTGCGGAATCGTTGGTGTCGCCGGTATAGCCAAGTTCAGCGGCAAGTTCCTTGCGCTCGGTCAGGCTCGCATCCATCCCGACGGCTTTCATCAGGTCTACGATCGAGCGGCGCCAATCGAGTTTCTGACCGCTCTTCTTTACCGCCGCGTCGAGGATCGGGACGATATCCACTGTAGCTGTGCCTGGTGCGGTGGCCGTGGGGACCGGCTTGCTCTGCGGGGCAGGGGCCGCAGGCGCCGGACTGGGGGCTGCCGACGGTGAGGCAGGCGCTTGCGCCGGCTCTGTCTTCGGTGCGCCGGCCGCAACGGGTTCGGCTGCTTTCGCCTCTCCGAAGATTGCATGTTTGATCTTGTCGAAAATGCCCATTCTAAACCTCCAGTTCCATCAGATGAGAACATGCTGAAACATGGACTTCCCGCTTGATATATCCAGGCGGAAAGGGAGTTATTTTTAGTATGTTCAATCGCTGATGGAAAAGCCGATGCCCGCGACAGCTGTGGTCGATCTCAAGGAAAAGCTGCCATCGGATTATTCGCCGCCGGTTGAAGATTGCTGGCGCCATCGGAGGGAATACTTCAGCAGCCTTCCGGCTGTCAGCCGACATGCCCGCTTTTGGCACAGTCGGTCGGGCGATTCGGAATTCAATAACCGCGAAACATCATTATACGCCGCCGAACCGACTTGCCGCGCCCTGTCGTGAAACATTCGTCATCTCTTCACGTTGCCTTGCCATGGACGTCCTGTAGTTGCAGGCGTCCGATCGATCGAAGGCACGCGCGTTCCTCGATTTCGAACTGCCGGGCAGATCGTTCGGCGGAATGAAACGGAGGAAAACATGACCCATAACCACAATAGACTGTCCTTTGCAGTGCTCGCATCCACCTGCGCCCTCCTTGCCATGCCGGCAAGCGATGCGCGTGCGATCGATGTCGGTGTGTCGGTGAATGCAGGCAATGCCGTCAGCGCCGATGTCGGGGCTTCGATTGGCAGTGGGAGCGGCATCAGCGCCGATGCCAATGCTTCCGTCGGCGGCTCGAACGGCGTCAATGCCGATGCGACCGCCAATGCCGGCGGTGGCCGGGGCATCGATGCCGATGTCAATGCCAGTGTCGGCGGCGGTCGCGGCGTCAACGCCGATCTCAATGCACGCACCGGCGGTTCCGATGGAATCGATGCCAACGCCACGGCCTCGATCGGCAGCGGTAATGGCGTCGATGCCAACCTCGCCATCGGCAGGGTAGATGGGGCAGGCAGCAGCGGCAGACCCGCGGGCGAGCGCAGCCTCAGCGCGTCCCAGATCCGCACCCTGGAGGCCTTCCAGGCGAGGCCTATCAATGAGCAGCGCAAGATGCTCGTCCGTTGCGCCGATATCTCCGCCTCCGGCGGTGATTCCGGTCTTGCCGGTCTCTGCAGTCTGCTGCAGGCGACAGCCTCCCGCTGAACGTGAAAGACCCGCCGAACCGGAAGGTGCGGCGGGTCTTTTCAAGGGACGCTTCGATCTAGTGCAGGATCTGGCTGAGGAACAGTATGGTGCGTTCATGCTGCGGATTGTCGAAGAACTCGGCCGGTGAATTCTGCTCGACGATCTGGCCCTGGTCCATGAAAATGACCCGGTTGGCCACCTGACGGGCAAAGCCCATTTCATGCGTGACGCAGAGCATGGTCATGCCTTCCTCGGCAAGACCCACCATGGTGTCGAGCACTTCCTTGATCATTTCGGGATCGAGCGCCGAGGTCGGCTCGTCGAACAGCATGATCTTCGGGTTCATGCACAGCGACCGGGCGATCGCCACGCGCTGTTGCTGGCCGCCGGAGAGCTGGCCCGGATATTTGTTGGCCTGCTCCGGGATCTTGACCCGCTTCAGGAAGTGCATGGCCACTTCTTCGGCCTGCTTCTTCGGCATCTTGCGGACCCAAATTGGCGCCAGCGTGCAGTTTTCGAGGATCGTCAGATGCGGGAAGAGGTTGAAGTGCTGGAACACCATGCCGACTTCGCGCCGCACCTCGTCGATCTTTTTCAGATCGTTGGTGAGCTCGGTGCCGTCGACGACGATCTTGCCTTTCTGATGCTCTTCAAGGCGGTTGATGCAGCGGATCATCGTTGACTTGCCCGAACCCGACGGGCCGGCAATGACGATGCGCTCGCCGCGCATGACCTTCAGGTTGATGTCGCGCAGCACGTGGAAATCGCCGTACCACTTGTTCATGTTGACGATCTCGACCGCCACTTCCGTTGCGGAAACGGTGAGCTTTTTCGCTGGAGCTTCAGCCATGACTATTTTCCCTCATTCTTATCGTTGTAGCGTTCTTATCGTTTGTGGCCGGTATCGAGATGGCGCTCCATGAAACCTGAATAGCGCGACATGCCGAAGCAGAACAGCCAGAAGATGAAGCCCGCGAAGATCAGGCCCGTGATCGGCGTGACGGCGCTTGCCCAATTGGCATCGGAGAAGTTCAGCTTAACGATGCCAAGCAGGTCGAACATGCCGATAATGGTGACCAGCGACGTGTCCTTGAACGTTCCGATGAAGGTGTTCACGATGCTCGGGATGACCAGCTTGATGGCCTGCGGCATGATGATCAGCCGGGTCTTCTGCCAATAGCCGAGGCCGAGTGAATCGGCGCCTTCGAACTGTCCCTTCGGGATCGCCTGAAGGCCGCCGCGGATCACTTCAGCCATATAGGCCGACGTGAAGATCGACACGCCGATCAGCGCCCGAAGCAATTTGTCCACGTTCCAGCCTGTCGGAAGGAAGAGCGGCAGCATGACACTTGCCATGAACAGAACGGTGATCAGCGGAACGCCTCGAATGACCTCGATGAAGGTAACGCAGAGCATCCGGATGACGGGCATCTTCGAGCGGCGTCCCAGCGCAAGCAGAATGCCGACGGGTAGGGAGACGGCAATACCGACAAAGGACAGGACGAGCGTCACCATCAACCCGCCCCAGAGCGGAGTCTCCACCACTTCGAGGCCGAAGCCGCCGTGAAGAAGCCAGAAGGCGATGACCGGCAGGACGGCGAACAGAAGAATGGCGTTCAGGCCCTTGCGCGGCGCCGACGGGATCAACATCGGAACCAGCAGCAGAATGAACAGGATCCCGACGATCGCCGGCCTCCAACGCTCACCGAGCGGATAGCGGCCGAAGATAAACTGATCGTACTTGGCGCTGATGAAAGCCCAGCATGCGCCACTCCAGCCGTCAGGCTGGATGCCGCCCTGGATCGTCGTCGCGCAGAATGTGCGGTCCGGGCCGGACCATACGGCCTGGATGAACAGCCAGTTGACGAGATGCGGC
The DNA here is from genome assembly GCF_013416305.1 of Rhizobium sp. WYCCWR 11128. NCBI lineage: Bacteria > Pseudomonadati > Pseudomonadota > Alphaproteobacteria > Hyphomicrobiales > Rhizobiaceae > Rhizobium > Rhizobium sp. WYCCWR 11128. Next base: position 1,349,514 of record NZ_JACCEZ010000001.1, on the reverse strand, counting down.
ACGGCCCATGCGATGAGCGCAAGAGCCAGGATCGTCAGGATCACGTCCTTCGGAGTTGCCAGGAGATTGCGGCGTATCCAGGCGACGGCTCCCCTCTCGCCGGGGGGCGGCGGTTCGGCGGCAAGGATGGACGTTCTGACAAAGGGTTTATCGGCGACCGACATCTTATCTCTCCACCAGTGCCATCTTGGCATTGAACCAATTCATGAACAGCGACGTGAGAATGCTCAAGCTGAGATAGACGATACCCCAGATGCAGACGATCTCGATCGCTTGACCGCTCTGATTGAGGATCGTGCCACCGACGGCAACGAGATCCGAGAAACCGATCGCGATGGCGAGTGAGGAGTTCTTGGTCAGGTTCAGGTACTGGCTCGTCAGCGGCGGGATGATGATGCGCAGCGCCTGCGGCACCACGACAAGTCTCGTCACGCTCGACGGATGCAGCCCCAGCGCGCCGGCTGCTTCGGATTGTCCCTTAGGAACGCCGCGAATGCCGCCGCGAACGATCTCGGCGATGAACGAGGCGGTATAGAAGGACAGAGCGAGAAACAGCGACATGAATTCGGGGCCGACGACGGAGCCGCCCGTCAGGTTGAACTTTCCGGCGACCGGAACGTCGAAGGTGAGCGGAAAGCCGGAGACAACGAAGACCAGCAATGGCAAGCCGACGATCAGCGCGATCGCCGTCCACACGGTGTGGAACGGCTGGCCGGTTGCGGCTTGGCGTTTGTGAGCCCAACGCGCGATGATGATGGTGGCGACAATCGCAATCAGCAGGGCGATGCCGACCGCTATCATGCCTGTCTCGAAGATCGCCTTCGGGAAGGCTAGTCCTCTGTTGTTGAGGAACATGTTGAAGGGCAGGCCGACCGACTCGCGCGGCTGCGGCAAGACGGAGAGAACGCCGAGATACCAGAAAAAGATGACGAGCAGCGGCGGAATGTTGCGGAAAACCTCGACATAGACCGTGCAGAGCTTGGCAATCAGCCAATTGCGCGACAGCCGGCCGATCCCGATCAGGAAGCCGATGATGGTCGCCGTGAAGATACCGGTCACCGCCACCAGCAAGGTATTCAGAATGCCGACGAGAAGTGCGCGCGCATAAGTCGAGTCACTCGAAAAGCTGATCAGCGACTGGCCGATTTCGAAACCGGCGCGGCCGCGAAGAAAGCCGAAACCCGATGCCGTATTGCTGCGCGCAAGGTTCACGGCTGTGTTGTGGGCCACCCACCACACAAAGCCCACGAGAATAACGATTGTTAGGACCTGGTAAAATATACTCCGGTATTTCGGGTCGTACATTGCCGACCGGAAACTCCAGCCGGTGTCATGCAAAGGTGTCCTATCCACAGCCCCATGCGTCATGCCGCGCCAATCCCCTTGTGCCCGTTTTCGGGCTTTCTTTTTAACTTTTTGGAAGCGGGAAGGCGGCTTGGCCGCCTTCCCGGTATTTCATTGCCAGTGCTCGATTAACGAACCGGCGGTGCGTACTGGATGCCGCCCTTGTTCCAGAGAGCATTCAAGCCGCGTGCGATCTTGAGCGGGCTGCCCTGGCCGATGTTGCGCTCGAAGATTTCGCCATAATTGCCGACGCCCTTGATGACGTTGGCGGCCCAATCATTGGTCAGGCCGAGATCGGTACCGATCTTGGTGTCGGTCTCGCTGCCGAGGAAGCGCTTGATATCAGGATTCGGCGAGTTCTTCATCTCATCGACATTTGCCTGGGTGATACCGAACTCTTCGGCATTGATCAGCGCATAAGCCGTCCAGGAAACGATATCGAACCACTGATCATCACCCTGACGGACGGCCGGGCCAAGCGGCTCCTTGGAGATGATCTCAGGAAGGATGACGTGTTCGTCGGGATTCTTCAGCGTCAGACGCAACGAATAGAGACCGGACTGGTCGGTCGTGTAAACGTCGCAACGACCGGCGTCGTAGGCTGCGTTGACCTCAGGAAGATTTTCGAAGACGACCGGATTGTACTGTAGATTGTTCGTCTTGAAATAATCGGCGAGGTTCAGTTCCGTGGTCGTGCCCGACTGCACGCAGATTGCGGCGCCGGAGAGTTCGAGAGCCGACTTCACGTTCAGGCCCTTGCGCACCATGAAGCCCTGGCCGTCATAATAGGTGACGGGACGGAAATTGAAGCCGAGTGCGGTGTCGCGATTGATCGTCCAGGTCGTATTGCGCGAGAGGACGTCGATTTCGCCGGACTGCAGAGCGGTGAAGCGTTCCTTCGCATTTGTCGGCGTGTACTTGACCTTTGTGGGGTCGCCGAACACGGCCGAAGCGACGGCCTTGCAGAAGTCGACGTCGAAGCCGGCCCAATTGCCGGAAGCGTCAGGTGCGGCAAAGCCTGTAAGGCCGGTGTTGACGCCGCACTGAACGAAACCCTTTGCCTTGACGTCTGAGAGAGTGGTGGCGGAGGCGGCCGAGGCGCCAACTGCCAAAACTGCTGCGCCGATGGCGGCGGACAGGAGCTTATTTTTCATTTTCCCAACCTTTTCCGTTGTCTTATCTTTTCTTGTGGGGAGTGCGTGCCGACAATCCGTGCGCCTCCCCATTGTCTCGACACCCTCCCGGCGCGAGTGGGTCTATCACAGTCGTAAATGTCACTATGGTCAAGTGTCGCGCTCAATAATTGCGGCAAAATTCAGAATTTTGGTAGATCGCGCTGCATTCATGGGCACTTGGCCATGAAATAGGCGTCTGGTTGCGGAAAAATAACGCGAAAATCGACAATTCCATCATTCCAGGCCGTCGCTTGCATCAATCTTCAAGGGTTGACCGGAAACGGCGCGACGTCCAAAAGTCTGGTTTCGCGACCCTTCGCCAAAGGCTATTTCCGACATGAACGACAAAGACAGCTTGCTGCAGAATGCTGGCATCAACACCCGCCTGACCCATATCGGCAACGACCCCTTCGATTATCACGGTTTCATCAATCCGCCGGTCGTGCATGCCTCGACGGTGTTGTTTCCGAATGCGCGGGCGATGGAGACGCGCACGCAGAAATATACCTACGGAACGCGCGGCACCCCGACGACGGATGCGCTCTGCGAGGCGATCGACGCACTCGAAGGCTCGGCCGGCACGATCCTTGTGCCGTCGGGCCTTGCGGCCGTCACCATTCCGTTTCTGGGTTTCGTCGCAGCCGGCGATCATGCGCTGGTGGTCGATTCGGTCTATGGCCCGACGCGCCATTTCTGCGACACGATGCTGAAGCGCCTCGGCGTCGAGGTGGAATATTACCACCCGGAGATCGGCGCCGGCATCGAGGCGCTGTTCCGGCCGAACACCAAGCTCGTTCATACCGAGGCCCCAGGCTCCAATACTTTCGAAATGCAGGATATTCCGGCGATCTCGGCGGTTGCGCACCGCCACGGCGCCGTCGTCATGATGGACAATACCTGGGCGACGCCGGTCTATTTCAGGCCGCTCGATTACGGCGTCGACATATCCATCCACGCATCGACGAAATATCCGTCCGGCCATTCCGATATCCTGCTCGGAACGGTTTCGGCCAATGCCGAGCACTGGGAGCGGCTGAAGGAAGCAAACGGTGTGCTCGGCATCTGCGGCGCACCCGATGATGCCTACCAGATTCTGCGCGGATTGCGCACCATGGGCCTGCGCCTCGAGCGCCATTATGAAAGCGCGCTTGATATCGCGAAATGGCTGGAGGGCAGGGAGGATGTCGCCCGCGTGCTGCATCCGGCCCTGCCGAGTTTCCCCTCGCACCATCTCTGGAAGCGCGATTTCAAAGGCGCCAGCGGCATCTTTTCCTTCGTGCTTGCCGCCGACGGCCCCGAGAAATCAAGAGCAAAGGCGCATGCCTTCCTCGACGCGCTCAGGATTTTCGGTCTCGGCTATTCCTGGGGCGGCTTTGAAAGCCTCGCTTTGCATGCCTATCTCAACGATCGCAAGGTCGCCAAGGCGCCGATGGACGGCCCGGTCATCCGCCTGCAGATCGGCATCGAGGACGTGGCCGACCTCAAGGCCGATATCGAGCGGGGTTTTGCCGCGGCAAGCGCGGTCTGATCAGAGACGCTTTGTCGCCGATGGCGGCGCCTCAAGGCAGATCGACAGCCCGATAACCGTAGATCCAGTCGAGATCTGCCGCGAGGCTTAGCGGCGGCTTGAGGCCGAGCACGAGATCGCGGCCGATCCGGATCGGCCCTTTCGCATGATAGGCAAACCGGTTGAAGGCGCCGCGCTGGCGAAGCCTCGCAATGCGCGGCGCCCGATGTCTTTCGAACCGCGCCAGCGCTTCTGCCGCGGGACGGTTTGAAAGAAACGTCGCCAGTTCGTAGGCGTCTTCGATCGCCATCGCTGCTCCCTGTCCGGCAAAAGGCATCATCGCATGCGCGGCGTCGCCGATCAGAACCGTCTTTCGGCCGTCCTGCCAGGCGCCTGATGTGGTTTCGAACAGCGGCCAGAAGGTCAGCTTCCTATTTCTGTCGAGCAGCGAGACGATCGCTGAGTTCCAGCCGGAAAGGCGCGCCCGCAGCTGCGCCCGCTGTTCTTCCGTCGCCTCGCTTTGCCAGGCCTGCGGCGCGATATTGCCGGCGGTGATCGCCACCATGTTGAAGCTGCCGGTCTCCCTCAGCGGATAGCAGACGAGATGCGCCGAACCGCCGAGAAAAGCCGAAACGCTTGCCCGGTCGAGGAATCCGGGCGCTTCCGTTTCGGCAATCGTAAAACGGTAGGCGATATTGCCGGAAAAGCGCGGCGAGGGGCTGCCCGGAACGAATTGCCGGAGCTTCGACCAAACGCCGTCAGCGCCGATCACAATATCGGGCGTCCGCTCGAAAGGCGGTAGGGTCGAATCTATCCGCACGCCAAGGTGAAGCCGGCAGAGCGGATCGGCCGTGACCGCATCCAAAAGCGCTTTCTGCAATGTGGTGCGGTGGAGGACGCCATAAGGAGCACCCCAGCGTTCCCGCGCGAATTTGCCGGCCGGCACCGCCGCGAGTTGGCGCAGCGACCCACCCGATATCAGCCGGATCGCGTCCGGCTCGAGCCAGACCTTTGACAGTCCCTCAAGGATACCAAGTTCGGCAAGGATGCGGGAGGCGTTCGGCGAAACCTGTAATCCGGCGCCGATGTCGGTGAGTTCACCTGCCTGCTCGAATATCTCAGAGCTGATACCCCGGCGCGAAAGCGCAAGGGCAGCAGTCAGCCCTGATATCCCGGCGCCGATGATGGCGGCATGTTCGATCGGCATTGCCCGTCCGATCCCGGATCTGGACTGACTACGCCGCCTTCACGTGGAAAACGCAGCCGGCCGGATTGGTTTGGCTGGGCTTGAGCGCGGAATTGAAGCGATAGAGCGTCGAGCAGTAGGAACAGACCTTCTCGTTGTCGTCGCCCATGTCGATGAAGATATGCGGATGATCGAAGGGAGCCGAAGCGCCGGTGCACATGAATTCCTTGACGCCGACTTCGATAACGCGGTGACCGCCGTCGTTCTGGAAGTGGGGAATGTTGTGGCCGGCCATGTCGCTCTCCGAATGCTTTGAAATGTGCGCGAACCTTATAAGCCTTCGCCGCAAATGTGTAGAGCCAAACCGCCGCGCCGGGCACAGTTTTTAGCCACAGTTTTTGGCTTCACCATGAAAGGCCGCTCGACTATGGTCGCGCCCAAAAAGGAAGGCCCGATGAACCTGAATACGCCCACATTTTCGAGCTTCACCCATGACGGACTGCAGCTCGCCTTCTTCGATGAAGGCGATCCGGCCGGTGTGCCCGTGTTGTTGATCCACGGCTTTGCCTCGACCGCAAACGTCAACTGGGTGCATCCGGGCTGGCTAAAGACGCTCGGCGATGCCGGCTACCGGGTGATCGCCATGGACAATCGCGGCCACGGCGCAAGCGACAAGCCGCATGATGCCGAAGCCTATCGTCCCTGGGTCATGGCCGGCGATGCGATCGCCTTGCTCGATCATCTCGGCATCCCGGAGGCCAATGTCATGGGCTATTCGATGGGCGCGCGCATTTCCGTTTTTGCCGCGCTTGCCAATCCGCATCGCGTCCGTTCGCTGGTGCTCGGCGGCCTCGGCATCGGCATGACCGACGGCGTCGGCGACTGGGACCCGATCGCCGATGCGCTGCTGGCTCCTTCGCTGGAGGCGGTGACGCATGCCCGCGGCCGTATGTTCCGCGCCTTCGCCGAGCAGACGAAGAGCGACCGGGTCGCTCTTGCCGATTGCATCCGCGGCTCGCGCGATCTGGTCGCCCGCTCCGATATGGCCAAGCTCGATATGCCGACGCTGATCGGCGTCGGCACCAAGGATGATATCGCCGGCTCGCCGCAGGAGTTGGCGGCGCTGATGCAAAATGCCGAAGCACTCGATATTCCGGGCCGCGATCATATGCTCGCCGTCGGCGACAGGGTTTTCAAGCAGGCGATGCTGGCCTTCTATGCAAGGGTCGCCCATCGCTGACAACATCGTGATGCTGAAAAACCATGCTAAAAAACCATGGCGACGGCACCCATTTATGTTATTGGCGTTTTCCTCTATATATTGGCATTCCGAAAACGGCATTCCTTCCGGCAACGAGGAGAGCGGCGATGGTCGCAAAGACTGACATCCGTGCTTTTGACACAGGCCATCCGGTGAAGGTGATGGATCCCATCTGGGACAGCCTGCGCGAGGAAGCACGGCTCGCCGCCGAACGGGACCCGGTTCTCGCCGCCTTCCTCTATTCGACCGTGATCAACTACCATTCGCTCGAGGAATGCGTCATCCACCGCATCTGCGAACGTCTCGATCACCCCGACATGCAGGCGAACCTGCTTCGCCAGACCTTCGAGGAAATGCTCCTCGACTGGCCGGACTGGAGCTCCATCCTGCGCGTCGATATCCAGGCGATCTATGACCGCGATCCCGCCTGCCTGCGCTTTATGGAGGCGGTGCTTTATTTCAAGGGCTTCCATGCGCTGCAGACACATCGTCTCGCCCATTGGCTGCTGAACCGCGGCCGGCGTGATTTTGCGCTCTATCTGCAGAGCCGCTCCTCCAGCGTCTTCCAGACCGACATCAACCCGGCCGCCCGTATCGGCAAGGGCATCTTCCTCGATCACGCCACCGGCCTCGTCGTCGGCGAGACGGCCGTCATCGGCGACAACGTCTCGATCCTGCACGGCGTCACACTCGGCGGCACCGGCAAGGAGGGCGCTGACCGCCATCCGAAGATCGGCTCCGGCGTCATGATCGGCGCCGGCGCGAAGATCCTCGGCAATATCGAGATCGGCTACTGCTCACGCGTCGCCGCCGGCTCCGTCGTCCTGAAGGCGGTGCCGCCCAAGAAGACGGTGGCGGGCGTGCCGGCCAAGGTCGTCGGCGAGGCCGGTTGTTCCGAGCCGTCGCGCAACATGGACCAGGTGATCGGCGCCGATATCTGAGCGCCCATTGGAAACAAGGATAGGAAAAGTCGGCGGGATCCGAGCGGGGAGGGCCATGAGCAAACGGCAACCTTGCCTTTACACCGCTGCATTTCCTGTGCAAGAAGCGGCCAATCAAGACCGCTTACGGAGATGACAGAGTGAAGCCAGAAGAAATCAAGAAGCTCGACGCCTATTTCAAGCGCATGTTCAACCCGCAGATGATCGTCAAGGCGCGTCCGCGCAAGGATGATTCTGCGGAAGTCTATCTCGGCGAAGAATTTCTGGGTGTCGTCTATATCGATGACGAGGACGGCGACCGCTCCTACAACTTTTCGATGGCGATCCTCGACGTCGATCTCTGATCGCGCTCGAAAGTGTCAAAAGGACCGAATGGCGCGATCCGTTCGGTCCTTTTTTCGTTTTTTCGATTCGGAACGAGAATTTATTCAAAACTTCCGGTTGCGGCATTCTGATATATTTTAGCAAAATCAATTAAAGACGTACGTGCCCCGGCGCGCCGGCTTTGTTATATTATTGTAATGCAACTACTGGATGTTTTGCAATGCACAAGACTACTTGACTATTTGTGCATTGCAGCTACCCTGCCGCCACCAACAGCCCAACGGAGGATGGCTCATGTTCAACATTGAAGACGCCAACAAGAAGAGCAAGGAAGCCGTCGACACGGCCCTGAAAACTTATTCCGACACGACCAAGGGCTTTCAGGCGATCGCCGCTGAAGCCACTGAATATTCGAAGAAATCCTTTCAGGACGCGGTGACGCATTTCGAAACGCTGGCCGGCGTCAAGAGCTTCGAGGCCGCTTTCGAGCTGCAGACGAACTACGTCAAGGCGTATTTTGAAGGCTTTGTCTCCGAGACGACGAAGCTCAGTGAGATGTATGCCGATCTCGCCAAATCAGCCTATAAGCCCTATGAAGCGCCGATCGCCGCTGCCGTCGTCAAGACCGCCAAGTCGGCGACGCCTGCTGCTGCATGAACTGATTTCAAAGGCGCAACCTGCGCTACATATTGAAAAACGAGGACCGGCTACGCATCTGTAGCCGGTCTTTTTGTTTCCGCTTTCGCTGCAGCGCCCGCATGGGATCGACCAGGGACTTTTTTGGTCTTTCCCGTGCATGCTGGCCATTTCTTGATTGCAGTGTCTGACAGGGGGCTTAAAATCAGCCTATTATGAACTAAGTTAGTGTTTCAGATATTCGGCGGGAAAAGCACCCTCCCATGCTCCGCCGGATTGCTTGAGGAATGAATGACAATGATCGCAAAGCCGATCCGGATGCAGAACGACAGCGAAAGGAACGGGGACAACGCAAATCGAACCTCGGTCATCACACGCACCAAGCCGAAGACCAAGAAGCCCAATCTTTATCGTGTGCTGCTTTTGAATGACGACTACACTCCCATGGAATTCGTCATCCATATTCTGGAGCGGTTTTTTCAGAAGGATCGTGAAAGTGCCACCCGCATCATGCTCCATGTCCATAACCACGGCGTCGGCGAATGCGGAATATTCACATACGAGGTAGCGGAAACGAAGGTCAGCCAGGTGATGGACTTCGCCCGGCAACACCAGCATCCGCTGCAATGCGTCATGGAAAAGAAGTGAGGATCTGAACGTGCCAACATTTTCGCCTAGTTTAGAGAAGGCGCTCCATCAGGCACTGACCTTTGCCAACGAGCGGCACCACGAATATGCGACGCTCGAGCATCTGCTGCTCGCCCTGATCGACGATGCCGATGCGGCCGCGGTCATGGGTGCCTGCAATGTCGATCTCGACGCGTTGCGCAAGACGCTCGTCGAATATGTCGATAACGAACTTTCCAACCTGATCACCGGATATGACGAGGATTCGAAGCCGACCTCCGGCTTCCAGCGCGTCATCCAGCGTGCCGTCATCCATGTGCAATCGTCCGGCCGCGAAGAGGTGACCGGCGCTAACGTGCTGGTCGCGATCTTCGCCGAGCGCGAAAGCCATGCCGCCTATTTCCTGCAGGAGCAGGAGATGACCCGCTACGATGCCGTCAACTATATCTCCCACGGCATCGGCAAGCGGCCGGGCGCTTCGGATGTGCGTCCCCCGCGCGGCGCCGAGGATGAGGCCGAAAGCAGCAAGCCGACGGCGCGCGGCGGCGAGGAAGAGGGCGGCCCGAAGAAGCAGCAGGATGCGCTCAAGGCCTATTGCGTCAATCTCAATGAGAAGGCCAAGGGCGGCAAGATCGATCCGCTGATCGGCCGTCACGCCGAGGTCAGCCGCACGATCCAGATCCTGTGCCGCCGTTCGAAGAACAATCCGCTCTATGTCGGTGATCCCGGCGTCGGCAAGACGGCGATCGCCGAAGGCCTTGCCAAGCGCATCGTCGAAGGCAAGGTTCCAGAAGCGCTCGCCGATGCGACGATCTTCTCGCTCGACATGGGCACGCTGCTCGCCGGCACGCGCTACCGTGGCGACTTCGAAGAGCGCCTGAAGCAGGTCGTCAAGGAACTGGAAGAATATCCGGGCGCCGTGCTCTTCATCGACGAGATCCACACGGTGATCGGCGCCGGCGCCACTTCGGGCGGCGCAATGGATGCATCGAACCTCCTGAAGCCGGCCCTGTCATCGGGCGCGATTCGCTGCATCGGATCGACCACCTACAAGGAATACCGCCAGTTCTTCGAGAAGGATCGGGCGCTGGTCCGTCGTTTCCAGAAGATCGACGTCAGCGAGCCGTCGATCGAAGATGCGATCGAGATCATGAAGGGCCTGAAGCCCTATTTCGAAGAGTATCACCACCTGCGTTATTCGAACGACGCCATCAAGTCGGCCGTCGAATTGTCGGCCCGCTACATCTCCGACCGCAAACTGCCCGACAAGGCGATCGACGTGATCGACGAAACCGGTGCGGCGCAGATGCTGCTGCCGCCGTCCAAGCGCCGCAAGCTGATCACCGAAAAGGAAATCGAGGCAACGGTCGCGACGATGGCGCGCATTCCGCCGAAGACCGTCTCCAAGGACGATGAAGCCGTGCTTGCCAATCTCGAGAAGGAACTGCGCTCGGTCGTCTACGGCCAGGATATCGCCATCGAAGCGCTTTCGACCTCGATCAAGCTGGCGCGCGCCGGTCTTCGTGAGCCGAACAAGCCGATCGGCGCCTATGTCTTCTCCGGTCCGACCGGCGTCGGCAAGACCGAGGTGGCAAAGCAACTGGCATCGTCGCTCGGCGTCGAACTCCTGCGCTTCGACATGTCGGAATATATGGAGCGGCACACGGTTTCGCGCCTGCTCGGCGCGCCTCCCGGCTATGTCGGCTTCGACCAGGGCGGCCTTCTCACCGATGGCGTCGATCAGCACCCGCATTGCGTGGTTCTGCTCGACGAAATCGAGAAGGCGCATCCCGACATCTACAATATCCTGCTGCAGGTCATGGACCACGGCACGCTGACCGACCACAACGGCAAGAAGATCGACTTCCGCAACGTCATCCTGATCATGACGACCAATGCGGGTGCATCCGAAATGGCCAAGGCGGCGATCGGCTTCGGCTCGTCCAAGCGCACCGGCGAGGACGAGGAGGCGCTCACCCGCCTGTTCACGCCGGAATTCCGCAACCGTCTCGACGCGATCATTCCTTTCGCGGCGTTGCCGACGGCCGTCATCCACAAGGTCGTGCAGAAGTTCATCATGCAGCTGGAGGCCCAGCTTTCCGAAAGGAACGTCACCTTCGACCTGCATGAGGACGCGATCGCCTGGCTGGCGGAAAAGGGTTACGACGAGAAGATGGGCGCCCGCCCGCTTGCTCGCGTCATTCAGGATACGATCAAGAAGCCGCTCGCCAACGAAATCCTCTTCGGCAAGCTGAAGAAGGGCGGCGTCGTCAACGTCACTGTCGGCCCGAAGGAAGACGGCAAGCCCGGCATCGTGCTCGAAGCCATTTCGGAAACGGCGCCGATCAAGCCGAAGCCCGAAGCTGAAGTCGTGCATCCCGAAGGCGATGATGGGGATGACGGCGAGCTGAAGACGAAGGCGGCCCGCAAGACCCGCGCCAAAGCAGTGCCGCAGGCCGAGCCCGAGGTTCGCGACGCCCCGAAGAAGGGAAGCGCGGTTCCGAAGGTTCCACGCAAGAAGTAAGATACCGTCACCGAATTGGAAAAGGCCGCGTCACCCGCGGCCTTTTTCGTTTTCGGATCTGCATGCGCCCTTTTCAGAGCCTGGTGTAGTCGATCTCGAGAAAGTCGGCGACCTCGGGCACCCAGCGGTCGCGCACGAAGGCGACATGCAGGGGATGGAGGTTGTAGACGTCATAGCCAGCCTGATCGTCGAATTCCATCGAAAAGCCGAAGGCAAAAGCATTCTTTGGACTCGTCTGCCGAAGCTGCTCGAAATTCCGCACGCTCGGGATCTTGGCAAGCACCAGCGCGTCGGTGAGGAACGACGTTTCTTCAGCCGAGCCGGCTTCGTGTTTCAGGCGGAATGCGACAGTATGGCGGATCATGATTGTGTTCCAAATGATTGTCCGGATTGAATTCTCTGAAATCGACGGGTGTTGACCCTACGCCAGTGCGGCCCTGATCTTTTCGGCATTGGCGGCGAGCACGGCGCCGTCCTCCATCTTGCCGGAATGCGGCTTCAGCGCCGCGCCCTCATGCCGCGGGATGACGTGGAAATGCAGATGGAACACCGTTTGCCCGGCGGCCGGCTCGTTGAACTGGGCGATGAATACGCCATCGGCGTCGAAGACGTCCTTCACCGCATTGGCGATCTTCTGGACGACAGTAATTGCGTGGGTGAGGGTGGCTGGATCGGCATCGAGGAGATTGCGGGACGGCGCCTTGGGAAGGACGAGCACATGGCCCGGCGCTTGCGGCATCACATCCATGAAGGCGATGGTATGCTCGTCCTCGTAAACCCGGTGCGAGGGGATTTCGCCGCGGAGGATCTTGGCGAAGATGTTGTCGTCGTCGTAATCGGCCTGCCTAGTCATCGCTAAATCTCCTCGTTTTTCGCAGGGCGTGCGTCTTTGCAAACGTGCACAGGACGCCGTAGCACTTTGAATTACTGCATAATTTTATTCCTAAATCGATTCCGATTTAGAGAGTTATGCGTTGATCGGGTAACGCGGCCGGTGCGGCGGCGTCAATCCTCCTGCAGGCGCTCGCCCTTGCGGAAAGGACTGTGTTCGGTCAGCAACTCGCTCATCTGTTCGACATCGGCGCGCTCTCGCGCGAGATAGTCGCCGATCGCCCGGCGAAGGCCGGCATGCGCGACATAATGGGCGGAATGCGTTGTCACCGGCAGGTAACCGCGGGCGAGCTTGTGTTCGCCCTGCGCTCCGGCCTCGACCCGTTTCAGCCCTTTCGAAAGGGCGAAGTCGATCGCCTGGTGATAGCAGACCTCGAAATGCAGGAAGGGATGATCCTCGATGCAGCCCCAGTGACGGCCGTAGAGCGTATCGCCGCCGATGAAGTTGATCGCGCCGGCGATATAGCGTCCGTCGCGCTTGGCCATGACGAGCAGGATATCGTCTGCCATGCGTTCGCCGATCAGCGAATAGAACTTACGGGTGAGGTAGGGCCGGCCCCACTTGCGCCCGCCGGTATCCATGTAAAACTTGAAGAACTGGTCCCAGATGCGTTCCGTCAGGTCGCGGCCGGTCAGCCAGTCGATGCTGATACCGTTTTCGAGTGCGGCGCGGCGCTCCTTGCGCAATGCCTTGCGTTTGCGCGAGGCGAGCGTTTCGAGAAATTCCTCGTGATTGGCATAGCCGTCATTGATGAAATGGAACTGCTGGTCGGTGCGGTGCAGATAGCCATCCATCTCGAAGACGCCGATCTCTTCGTCCGGCACGAAGGTGATATGGGCCGAAGAGATGCCGAGCCGGCGCACCACCTCCTTCAGGCCTTCGGCGATCGCGCTCTGGATCGGCAGCCGCTGCAGCCCCTCGGCGACGAGAAGACGCGGGCCTGTCGCCGGCGTGAACGGGATCGAGCACTGAAGTTTGGGGTAATAACGCCCGCCGGCCCGCTCGAAGGCGTCGGCCCAGCCATGGTCGAAGACATATTCGCCCTGGCTGTGGTTCTTGAGGTAGCCGGGCAGGGCGCCGATCAGTTCGCCGCGCCCGGTCTCGAGCAGCAGATGATGACCGAGCCAGCCGCTCTCGGCGTCGGCCGAGCCCGATTCTTCCAGCGACGATAAAAAGGCGTGCGAAACGAAAGGGTTGTAGGCAATCGTAGCGCAGGTCTTCGACGCCCCGGAAAGCCTGGACCAGCTCTCCGGGGAAATCGCGGTGAAGGAGCGTTCTACGCGAATGGATAATTCATCAGTCATGGGACAAATGCGAAACCTGTGGGAGGATAGTCTCGGCTCTGCCTTACAGCGCCGTGCGTCTTTCAGACGCGCAAAGGACGCTGTAACACTTCGAGTTCCTGCATAATTTTATCCTGAAATCGATCCGATTTAAGGAATTATGCAGCAGTCTGCGCATGATCTTGGCCTAAAAGCGAGCGTCAAGCAGCCACACGCGGATCGAAGCCTTCGAAGGTCATCTGGTCTGCGTTTGCGAATGTATGCCGGCGCGCCTCTTCGTCACGCACCGTCCAGGTAATAACGGGAATGCCCTTTTCGCGTTCGCCGGTGATAAAGGCGTTCGGCAGGTCGCCATAATGATAGGAGATGAAATCGAGACCGATCTCCATCGCCTTCGCATGCGCCTTGAATTCCTCCGGCGTGTTGCCGTTAGCGGTTAGCCCCAGCGGGTAGGGTGAGCCAAGCGCCTTCAGGTCGCGCAGCAGCCAGTGGTCGAAGCTCATCAGCGCCGCCTTGCCCTGATAACCTTCGAGGACCTCGAGCACAGCTTCGGCGAAACCTTCGTCATCGGCCTCGCGCCCCTTGAGCTCCAGCACCAGCGGCACCTTGCCCTCGACGAGGTCGAGGAGTTGGCGCAACGTCGGCACCTTGTCGCTGGTGCCGCCGACGGCGATCAGTCCGAGTTCCCGAGAGGTGCGCTCGCGGATGTCGCCGTGGAGGTTGCATAGGCGCTGCAGATCCTCGTCGTGAAAAATGACCGGCACGCCGTCGGAGGCGTAGTGCAGGTCGCATTCGATCGCAAAGCCCGCTTCGACGGCGCGCGAGAATGCCGAAAGCGTGTTTTCCCAGACATGCGTGTTGAGGTCGTGATAGCCACGATGGGCGACCGGCAGGTCCCTGATCCAGGCAACATTGGTCATTCTGCGATTTCCATGATAGCGTCTATCTCGACGGCGGCATTCAGCGGCAGGGCCGCCATGCCGACGGCGGCACGCGCATGTTTGCCTGCTTCGCCAAGCACGCCGGCAATCAGGTTCGAAGCGCCGTTGATGACGAGATGCTGCTCGACGAAGTCGGGCGCCGAGGCGACGAAGCCGTTCAGCTTGATGACGCGCCGGACGCGGCCGAGATCGCCGCCAAGTGCCGCCTTCGCCTGGGCAAGGATGTTGATGGCGCAGAGTTCGGCGCCGCGCTGGCCCGTTGCAACGTCGATGGTCTTACCGAGATGGCCCGAGACGGCGACCTTGCCGCCTTCGAGCGGCAGCTGGCCGGAGATGTAGAGAAGATTGCCGCTGATGACATAGGGAACGTAATTTGCAGCAGGTGCTGCGGCTTCGGGCAGGGTTATCCCCATCTCAATCAGGCGCGCTGCAATTTCATCGGACATTTTCGTCTCCGCTTTTGTTGTCAATTCTTCAAAAATTATGCATCAAGACTAGAATCTTTAATATGACAGTTTCGAGCCTCGATTTGGCCGAAAGCGTTCTTATAACATCGCGACCGAGTCCAACAGGAGTTAATGAATGTTCCGATCGAGTCTTGTCGCTCTGCTTCTCGCCAGCGTTTCCGCCAATGCATGGGCGGCTGCGCCCGCGGTGAGCGCTGCGATCGCGACCGGCCTCGTCGCCCATCGCGCGGTCTACGATCTGGAACTGAAGGACGCTTCGGACCGCTCCGGCATCGCCGGCATGTACGGTCGCATGGTCTATGAGTTCGACGGCAGCTATTGCCAGGGCTTCACCACCAATTTCCGCTTCGTGACGCAGATCGACACCGGCGACAGCGTGCGTGTCAGCGACCAGCAGACCAAGACCTTCGAGAACCTGAAGGACGGCAAGTTCACCTTCGACACCAAATCCTTTACCGACGAGCAGCTCGATAAAGAGGTCAACGGTGCGGCGCAGGACCAGCCTGATGGCGTCAAGGTCGATCTCAAGCAGCCGGCGAGCCGCGAGCTGCAGCTTTTAGAAAGCCGTTTTCCCACGGAACATATGCTCGATGTGATCCAGCACGCCAAGGACGGCAAGCGCTTCTTCGAGGCGCGCGTCTTCGACGGTTCCGACGACGGCGACAAGTCGCTGGCGACGACGACGATCGTCGGCAAGCAGGAGACGCCGATCGCCGAGGAGGCCGATGCCGGCAATGCCGGCGCCTTCTCCAAGACTGCCTTCTGGCCGGTGACGATCGCCTATTTCAACGAAAGTGCGAAATCGGATGCTTTGCCGGTCTACCGCATGTCCTTCAAGCTCTATGAGAACGGCATTACCCGCGACCTGACGATGGATTACGGCGATTTCGTCCTGACCGGCAAGCTCGCCAAGCTGGAGCTGCTCGACCGCAAGGCCGAGGTTTGCAAGTAGGCGAAGGGCTTTCGCCTGTCATAAAACTGTATCATAAAATTCACTATGGTTCGGCGATCAGCGATGACTGAGTCGCCGTCTGTCGTGCTGCTTTTCGGGTCGGTGCGATCCTGGCGGCCAAGCCATTGCGATGACGTCTATCTGCTAGACTGCGTAGCCATTACGCATCGCAAGCTTGAAAGCCCGAACCATGGCCGACACCGATCTCGCGACTGTTCAGAATGCCGCCCTGCCGGTTGTTGTCGCTGATCCGGCGGAAATTGCCCGCATTTCCGATAGCATCAATATCACCGACCGTGCCGGCATCTCGGTCTATGGTGACCGCGCCCAGCAGGCGGTCAGCGATTATGCCGACAGGATCCTGCGGGAAGTCCGCAACAAGGACCTCGGCGATGTCGGCCGCTTGCTGACCGACATCATCCTCAAATCGAAAAGCCTCGATCCGGCATCGCTGAAGGATAAGGGTTTCCTCAGCCGCATGTTTCTCTCGGCCAAGGCCCGGCTCGAACGCTTCAAGGCGGAGTTCGAGGACGTGGCCGGCCAGATCGACCGGATCGGCCTGGAGCTCGACCGTCACAAGGATACGCTGAGGCGCGACATTGCACTGCTCGACGACCTGCATGAGGAAACCAGGCAATCGATCATGCGGCTCGAGGCCTATGTTCAGGCCGGCAAGACTTTCGCCGAGCGTTTCCGCAGCGTCGAGCTGCCGAGGCTGAAGGCGCAAGCCGAGGCGGCGGCGACCGGCCCCGGCGGCGGCATGCTGGAGGCGCAGACCTATCAGGACAGCCTGCAGGCGCTCGACCGGCTGGAAAAGCGGGTGTTCTACCTGCAGCAGGCCCGCCAGCTCGGCATCCAGCAATTGCCGCAGATCCGCATCGTTCAGGCCGGCGACGAGACGCTGATCGAGAACCTGCAGGCGACTTCGGCGCTGACGGTGCCGGCCTGGAAGCAGAAGATGGTGATGCTGCTCGGCCTGACGCGGCAGAAATCGGCGCTCGACCTGCAGAAGGCGGTGACCGACGCCACCAACGACATGATCCGCCAGGCATCCGAGATGATGAAGGACCAGGCGATATCAATCGAGCAGCAGTCGCAGCGCGGCATCGTCGATATCGACACGCTCGCCAAGGCCAACAGGGATCTGATCGATACGATATCAGGCGTGCTGCAGGTTCAGGAGGAGGGGCGCCGCAAGCGGGCGCTCGCCGAGCAGCAGATGGAGCAGATGACGATCGAACTCAAGAAGGCGATGACCCAGGCGTGATCGGCAAGATGACGATGCGAGCACTGCTTTCAGGCCTGGCACTTCTTGCCCTTCTGCCCCTTGCCGGCTGCAATCCCTTCGGCCAGGGGCCGGACTTCTCGATCGTATCGGGATCGGAGAACACCGTTCTGCAGCCGATCGTCGAAGAATTCTGCAAGCAGAAGAACGCCACCTGCACCTTCAAATATGAAGGCACGCTCGATATCGGCCTGGCGCTGCAGAGTGAGCAGGGCGTCGCGCAGGATGCGGTCTGGCCGGCCTCCAGCGTCTGGGTCGACATGTTCGACACCAAGCGCCGCGTCAAGAGTCTGACCTCGATCGCCCAGACGCCGGTGGTCTTGGGCGTGCGCAGGTCGAAGGCGCAGCAGCTCGGCTGGATCGGCAAGGACGTCTTCATGAAGGACATTCTCGCTGCCGTCGAGAGCGGATCACTGAAGTTCCTGATGACCTCGGCGACGCAATCCAATTCGGGCGCCAGCGCCTATCTTGCCATGCTGTCGAGCGCGCTCGGCAACAAACCGGTGATCGAACCCGGCGATCTCGACGACAGACACGTCCAGGAGAGCGTCCGATCGCTGCTGTCAGGTGTCGTGCGCTCTTCCGGCTCTTCCGGCTGGCTTGCCGATCTCTATGTCGAATCCGCCGGCAAGGGCACGGTCTATGACGCGATGTGGAATTACGAGGCGGTGCTGAAGGAAACCAACGACAAGCTCGCCGCCCTGTCGCAGGAACCGCTTTACGCGATCTATCCGGCCGATGGTGTGGCTATGGCGGATTCGCCGATCGGTTTCGTCGATCATGGCCGCGGGCCTGAAGTCCAGACCTTTTTCAACGATCTGCTCGCCTATCTCAGCTCGGCCCCCGTGCAGCAGCGCATCGCCAATACCGGCCGGCGCATTCCGCTGACCGGCGTAGCCGCAAAACCGGAGTCGAGCTGGAATTTCGATCCCGCCCGGCTGGTGACGGCAATCCGCATGCCGGAGGCGGGCGTCATCCGCCAGGCGCTCAACCTTTATCAGGCCGCGCTGCGCAAACCGTCCCTGACCGCGCTCTGCCTCGATTTTTCCGGTTCGATGCAAGGGGAGGGCGAGGACCAGCTGCAGAAGGCGATGCGTTTCCTGTTGACGCCCGACGAGGCGAGCAAGGTGCTGGTGCAATGGTCGCCCGCCGATCAGATCATCGTCATTCCCTTCGACGGCAGCGTGCGCAACACTTTCATGGCGAGTGGAAATCCGCTGGAGCAGGAAGGGCTGCTGAACGAGATTTCCCGGCAGAAGGCCAATGGCGGCACGAACATGTATGCCTGCGCCGAACGGGCTCTGCAGCAGATTGCCCGAACCGACAAGCTCTCGACTTATCTGCCTGCCATCGTCATCATGACCGACGGCAAGTCCGATGATCAAAGCCAGGCCTTCACCAGCGAATGGAACGCGATGGAGCCGCATGTGCCGATCTTCGGCATCACATTCGGCGATGCCGACAAGACCCAGCTCGACAGCCTCGCCAAGCTGACCTCGGCGCGCGTGTTCGACGGCGGTTCGGATCTCGCCACCGCCTTCCGAACTGCGCGAGGCTACAATTAGGACAGGCATGCGCAACTGGCTCGGCAATGACGGCAACTGGATCGTGGCGGGGCTGGCGGCGGCAATCACCGTGCCGCTCTTGAGCTTTGCCGCCGGCATGCCCTTCTGGATCGCCATCATCATTGCCCTTCTGGTCTTTGCCGGCCTCGTCATTCTGCTCGCACCGCGCCGGCTATTCGAAGGCCTCGATATCAAGAGCATCGGCAGCGGGCGCGTCGCCTTTGCCCGCGACCTGCTGGAGGCCGCCGTTCCCTTCGCGCAGAGGCTGGAGACTGCCGCCGACACGATAAACGATCGTCAGATGGCGGCCGCAGTCCGGCATCTCGCTGAAATTGCCGCCGATGTCTTTCGCAAGGTCGAGGCCAAGCCCGAGAGCGCCAATGCAGTACGGCGGTTCCTCTCCTACTATCTGCCGCGTGCCGCCGAGGTGGCGGAAGGTTTTGCCGTCATCGAGGCCAAGCGCGTTCCCGACCCCAAGCAGCTGGAGGAGGTGCGCGGCGTGCTGGTCAAGCTCGAAGAGGCCTTCGTCCATTACGCCGACAGCCTGGTCGATGAGGAACTCGGCACGCTCGACACCGATCTGCGCCTCATCCAGGCATCGCTCAAAGAGGATATTGGACGCTGATGGCCCTTTCTCGTCGCGCCTTTGGAGTGGGACTGCTCGGAGCAGGCGTCGTCGGCACCGGCGGTTATTTCGCCGTCCGGGATCGGCCGGAATTGCGGGGCCTGCTCGGCAGCCGCACGACGCTGTTCGGCTTCGTCGGCGGCGAGAAGGAGGCCTTCCTGGCCGACCCCGACGTCATCAGGGCGCTCGGCGGATACGGATTGACGGTGAACAGCCGTGTCGCCGGTTCCGTCGAGATGGTCCGCGAACAGGCGCTGCTGTCGCAGCATCCGCAATTCCTCTGGCCGTCCTCCTCGATCATGGTCGATATCGCCAGGCAGAACGGCATATCTATCCGCAACGACCGCGTCGTGCTGAACACGCCGATCGTCGTCTATTCCTGGCAGCCCGTCGTCGATGGACTGATGAAAGCGGGATTGGTGACGGTGACGAACGAAGGCCATCATCAGCTCGACCTCAAGGCTTTGCTTGATGCGATCCTTGCCGGATCCGACTGGTCGAAACTCGGCGTCAATTCGCTCTACGGCCGCGCCCGCATCGTCTCGACCGATCCCAACCGCTCCAATTCCGGCTTCATGTTCGCAGGCCTGGTGCTCAGCTTGTTCAGCGGCAATGTCGCGACTTCAGGCGATCTCGCCACCTTCGGCGGCAAGGTGCAGGCGATTTTCCGCAACATGGGCTTCAAGTCGCCGTCCTCAGGCAAACTTTTCGACCAGTATCTGGCAGGCGGTCTTGGCGGCGAGCCGATGATCGTTGGCTATGAAAACCAGCTGGTCGAATGGATCCTCGCCGATCCCGCACGCTGGGAGCGCATCAAGGCGAGCGCCGGCGCAAAGCCGGTGGTGCTCTATCCGCGCCCGACCGTCTATTCGGCGCATCCGCTGATCGTCGTCGACGAGAATGCCAACCGGCTGATCGAAGCGCTGGTGAGCCCGAAGCTCCAGGAGCTTGCCTGGGCGAGACACGGCTTCCGCGGTCCACTGGGGACCGCCACCGGCAACGCCGACAGCGCGATCGGCACCCTGCTGCCGGCCGAGGTCGATGCCATCCTGCCGATGCCCGACGCAGGCGTCATGCTGTCGCTGCTGCCGACGCTGGCAAGCTGAGCCGCTAGGTTTTTTCGGCATAAGCCTTGCTTTTGCGCCCAATCGAATGTATGGGCACCGGCATTCCACACGTAAGGCATGGGATCGTCCGGGAGAAATCCGGGCTGTTCCGCCCGGTGGCATCCTCGAAGAGGGTGCTGTTCGCCTTGCGGAGGTTCAACCGGAAAAGGAGTAACAAGGCATGGCATTGCCTGATTTTTCTATGCGCCAGCTGCTTGAGGCAGGCGTCCACTTCGGCCACCAGACGCATCGCTGGAACCCGAAGATGAAGCCGTACATCTTCGGCGATCGTAACAACATTCACATCATCGATCTGGCCCAGACCGTTCCGATGCTGTCGCGCGCCCTTCAGGTCGTCAGCGACACCGTTGCCCGCGGCGGCCGCGTTCTCTTCGTCGGCACCAAGCGCCAGGCATCTGAGATCATTGCCGACAGCGCCAAGCGCTCGGCCCAGTACTACGTCAACTCGCGCTGGCTCGGCGGCATGATGACGAACTGGAAGACGATCTCCAACTCGATCCAGCGTCTGCGCAAGCTCGACGAGATCCTGAACGGCGAAGCCCAGGGCTTCACCAAGAAGGAACGCCTGAACCTCGAGCGCGAACGCGAAAAGCTGGACAAGGCACTTGGCGGTATCCGCGATATGGGCGGCACGCCCGACCTGATGTTCATCATCGACACCAACAAGGAAAAGATCGCGATCGACGAAGCCAAGCGCCTCGGCATCCCGGTTGTTGCCATCATCGATTCGAACTGCGATCCGGACCTGATCGACTATCCGATCCCGGGTAACGACGACGCATCGCGCGCGATCGCTCTTTACTGCGAGCTGATCTCCCGCGCCGCCATCGACGGCATCGCACGCCAGCAGGGCTCTTCCGGCCGCGATCTCGGCGCATCCTCCGAAGTTCCGGTCGAGCCGGCTCTCGAGGAAGCAGCCGAAGGCTGATGAAGGCGGGCGGATCGAAAAGGTCCGCCAAATGCTTGCAGAGACTGGGAAAGGCCGCTCGCGACTCATCGAAGTTCGGCGGCCTTGCCTGTTTCAAGGGGAGGGCATCAGGCTCTCCGTCCGATAAGTTTCGTTATGACGCGTCTTCATCACGCTGTCATACATACAGGTACATTTCGTGCCTCAATCCGGTGCCGAGCCGCGCTTTGCGGCCCACCGTATGAACCGACAAGAGGAAGCTAATGAGCGAGATTACGGCTGCAATGGTGAAGGAACTGCGCGAAAAGACCGGCGCAGGCATGATGGACTGCAAGAAGGCTCTTGCTGAAACCGGTGGCGACATGGAAGCGGCGATCGACTGGCTGCGCGCCAAGGGCATCGCCAAGGCCGACAAGAAGTCCGGCCGCACCGCTGCCGAAGGCCTCATCGGCGTTTCGAGCCAGGGCACCAAGGCCGTCGTCGTCGAAGTCAATTCGGAAACCGACTTCGTCGCCCGTAACGATGCCTTCCAGGAACTCGTCCGCGGCATCGCCAAGGTCGCCGTATCCACGGACGGCACCGTCGATGCCGTTGCCGCTGCGACCTACCCGGCATCCGGCAAGTCGGTTTCCGACACGATCAAGGATGCGATCGCAACGATCGGCGAGAACATGAACCTGCGCCGTTCGGTCGCTCTCTCGGTCGAGGATGGCGTCGTCGCCACCTATATCCACAATGCTGTTTCCGACGGCCTCGGCAAGCTCGGCGTTCTCGTCGCGCTGAAGTCGACCGGCGACAAGGAAGCCCTGAACGCCATCGGCCGCCAGGTCGCCATGCACATCGCCGCCACCGCGCCGTTGGCGATCCGCCCGGAAGAAGTCGATGCCGCCGTCGCCGAGCGCGAGCGCAACGTCTTCATCGAGCAGTCGCGCGCTTCCGGCAAGCCGGACAATATCATCGAAAAGATGGTCGACGGCCGCATGCGCAAGTTCTTCGAGGAAGTCGCCCTTCTCTCGCAGGCTTTCGTCATCAATCCGGATCTGACGGTCGCCGCCGCCATCAAGGAAGCTGAAAAGGCCGTCGGCGCGCCGATCGAGGTTGCCGGCATGGCCCGTCTGCTGCTCGGCGAAGGCGTCGAAAAGGAAGAAACCGACTTCGCGGCCGAAGTCGCGGCTGCCGTCAAGGGTTGATCTTCCAGCCATAATTGGGAAAACACGAAGGGCATCGCGTGACAACGCGGTGCCCTTCGTGTATCGGGCATTCACGGCAATTTACGAGGAGCCAAGATGTCTTTAGAGCCTGTCTATAAACGTGTTCTACTCAAGGCTTCCGGCGAAGCGCTCATGGGTGGCCAGGGTTTCGGGATCGATGTGACGGTGGCGGACCGCATTGCATCCGACATCGCCGAGGCACGGCATATGGGCGTGGAAGTCGGCGTCGTCGTCGGTGGCGGCAATATCTTCCGCGGTGTCGCGGTGGCGTCCAAGGGCGGCGACCGGGTCACCGGCGACCATATGGGCATGCTCGGCACCATCATCAATGCGCTGGCGCTGGCGACCTCGCTGCGCAAGCTGAACATCGATACGGTGGTGCTTTCGGCCATCTCCATGCCCGAGATCTGCGAGAGCTTTTCGCAGCGCGCAACCCTTTATCATCTGTCGATGGGCCGCGTGGTGATCTTTGCCGGCGGCACCGGCAACCCCTTCTTCACCACCGATTCCGCCGCAGCACTTCGTGCAGCCGAAATGGGTGCGGAAGCGATCTTCAAGGGCACGCAGGTGGACGGCATCTATACCGCCGACCCGAAGAAATATCCCGATGCGACTCGCCTCGACCGGCTGACGCACCAGGAAGTGCTGGACAGGGGGCTTGCGGTGATGGACGTTGCCGCTGTGGCGCTCGCCAGGGAGAATTCCATTCCGATCATCGTCTTCTCGATCCACGAGAAGGGTGGTTTTGCTGAAATCTTGACGGGCGGTGGTCTCAAGACCATCGTCTCCGACAACTGATATAAGCTGCGCCGCGGATTCGGCGCAGCCCTCGCTAGAACATGATGATTTAGGCCCGTTTGGCCTGAAAGCTGAATCATGTTCTACATTAAATAGTAAGAGCATGATGTCGCCCGAAAACCGCTGACACTTTTCGGCATCATGCTCTGGACGGGAGCATCGACATGAGTGAAGGTATCGACATCAAGGAACTGAAGCGCCGCATGGACGGCGCGATTTCCGCATTCAAGAGCGACATCGCATCGCTGCGCACCGGCCGTGCTTCGGCCAACATCCTCGACCCGGTGACGATCGAGGCCTATGGTTCGCGCATGCCGCTGAACCAGGTCGCCAACATCACCGTGCCCGAGCCGCGCATGCTCTCGGTTTCCGTCTGGGACAAATCGATGGTCAGCGCCGTCGAGCGCGGCATTCGCGAATCCAATCTCGGCCTCAACCCGATCATCGACGGCCAGAACCTGCGCATTCCGCTGCCGGAGCTGAACGAGGAGCGCCGCAAGTCGCTCGTCAAGGTGGCCCACGACTATGCCGAAAAGAGCAAGGTGGCGATTCGCCATGTCCGCCGCGACGGGATGGACGGCCTTAAGAAAGCCGAAAAAGACGGCGTAATCGGCCAGGACGAGAGCCGGGCGCAGTCGGAACGTGTACAGAAGATGACGGACGAGACGATTTCCGAAATCGACCGCTTGCTTGGCGAGAAGGAAAAGGAAATCATGCAGGTCTAGTGGATCTGTGCCTTTGCCTGGAAAGACCGGACGGGAAATGTCGGAATCTGTATTTGTGACTGTGCCAGAGCATGTTGCCATCATCATGGATGGTAATGGCCGTTGGGCCAAGCAACGTGGCCTGCCGCGCACGATGGGCCATCGCAAGGGCGTCGAGGCGGTGCGCGAGACAGTCCGTGCCGCCGGTGCGGCCGGCATAAAATATCTGACCCTCTTTGCCTTCTCCTCGGAGAACTGGCGCCGGCCCGAAGCCGAGGTCTCCGATCTGCTCGGCCTGCTCAAGGCTTTCATCCGGCGCGACCTCGCCGAGCTTCATCGCCAGAACGTGCGGATCAAGGTGATCGGCGATCGCCACAGCCTGCGCAGCGACATTCTGGGCCTGTTGCTGGAGGCGGAGGAGACGACCAAGGACAACACGTCACTGACGCTCGTCATCGCCTTCAACTACGGTTCGCGCGACGAGATCGCCCGCGCCGTCGTCAGCCTCGCCCGCGACGTCGAGGCCGGCCGCCTGAGAGCACAGGATATTACACCGGCGCTGATCAACGCCCGTCTCGACACGGCCGGCATTCCCGATCCGGATCTCATCATCCGCACCAGCGGCGAAGAGCGGCTTTCCAATTTCCTTCTCTGGCAGGCCGCCTATTCGGAATTCATCTTCCTTCCGGAATATTGGCCGGATTTCAGCCCCGAGATCTTCCGCTCGGCGCTCGAGACATTCGCCTCTCGTGACCGGCGCTTCGGCGGCCTGTCGTCGCAGGCGGCCGCGGTCGGCACCTGATGCAGAGGGAATTGAAGCTCCGTATCGTTTCAGGGCTGATTCTCGCGGCCATTGTTCTGGCCGCCACTTGGTATGGAGGCCTTGCCTTCCGTATCCTGGCGGTCGTGATCGGACTGCTCATCTACTATGAATGGTCGAAAATGACGGGCATCGCGCGGGATTGGGTCGCCAATGCCGTCGGCTGGATCGGTGAGGCGGCGATTGCCTTTCTCGTGCTTGTCGGCAACTTCGAATTCGCCGCCGGCATGCTGGCCGGCGTCACCGCCGTCGGTATCGCCCTGATCATCCTGCAGGGCACGAGCCGCTGGTTGCCAGTGGGCCTGTTTTATGCCGGCGCCACCGGCCTGGCGCTTGCCGCAATCAGAGGCGATGACCGGCTTGGCCTTTACGCCATGCTCTTCGTCTTTGCCGTCGTCTGGGCAACCGATATCCTTGCCTATTTCGTCGGCCGGGCGCTTCGCGGGCCGAAGCTTGCCCCTTCGATCTCGCCCGGAAAGACCTGGTCGGGCGCAATCGGCGGCGCCGTTTCGGCGGTCGTGGCCGGCGTCGTTCTCGTCCATTTTCTCCTTCCGGGCGCTGAAATCATCGCCGCCGGCGTGGCGTTCGTTCTCTCGGTTTGCAGCCAGTCGGGCGATCTTTTCGAATCGTTCATCAAGCGGAAATTCGGTGTCAAGGATTCGAGCCGTCTCATTCCGGGCCATGGCGGCGTCATGGACCGTGTCGACGGACTGATTTTCGCCTGTTTTTCGGCGTTCTTGCTTGCTGGGCTTTTTTCCCTGATAAAGGGGGCCGGAATGACGTCGCTTGGTGCGGCATTGTTCGGACTCTGACAACGCGGCGGTCTGACGGAAGGGACTCATGGAAACGATGAGCGGCATATACGCATTTCTGATGGGGAACATCGTTACCTTCATCCTCGTGCTGTCACTGCTCGTCTTCGTGCATGAGATGGGCCATTACCTTGTCGGGCGCTGGAGCGGCATTCGCATCCTTGCCTTTTCCGTTGGCTTCGGTCCGGAGATCTTCGGCTTCACCGACCGCCACGGAACACGCTGGAAGATTTCGGTGATCCCGCTTGGCGGCTACGTCCGGTTCTTCGGCGACGAGGATGCCTCGAGCAAGCCCGACACCGACAAGATCGCCGCCATGTCCGAGGAGGACAGGGCGCGCTCCTTTGCCGGCGCCAAGCTGTGGAAACGCGCTGCAACCGTCGCGGCTGGCCCGATCGCCAATTTTCTGCTGGCGATCGCCATCTTCACCATTCTTTTCTCGGTCTATGGCCGCACGATCGCCGATCCCGTCGTTGCCGAGGTCAAGCCCGACGGCGCTGCCGCTGCCGCCGGCATCCTTCCAGGCGATCTGCTGGTCGCCATCGATGGCGGCAAGGTCGAGACCTTCGACGACGTGCGCCGCTATGTCGGCATCCGCCCGAGCCAGAAGATCGTCGTGACGATCGAGCGCGCCGGCCAGAAACTTGATGTGCCGATGGTGCCGCAGCGCGTAGACACGACCGACCAGTTCGGCAACAAGGTCGAGCTCGGCCAGATCGGCATCGTCACCAGCCGGGAGGCCGGCAACTTCCGCCTGAAGACCTATACGCCGCTGCAGTCGCTGCGCGAGGCTGTGATCGAGACCCGCGATATTGTCACCGGCACCTTCAAATATATCGGCAACATCTTCAGCGGAACGATGCGCGCCGATCAATTGGGCGGGCCGATCCGCGTGGCGCAAGCTTCGGGCCAGATGGCGTCGCTTGGAATAGGCGCAGTGTTGCAGCTTGCGGCGGTGCTTTCTGTTTCGATAGGATTGCTTAACCTGATGCCGGTTCCGGTACTTGATGGCGGCCACCTGATGTTCTATGCGGTG
This sequence comes from Rhizobium sp. WYCCWR 11128, assembly GCF_013416305.1. Classification (NCBI taxonomy): domain Bacteria; kingdom Pseudomonadati; phylum Pseudomonadota; class Alphaproteobacteria; order Hyphomicrobiales; family Rhizobiaceae; genus Rhizobium; species Rhizobium sp. WYCCWR 11128. The sequence goes on along the minus strand of NZ_JACCEZ010000001.1, from coordinate 1,322,564 downwards.
GAAGCGGTGAGGGGGAAACCGCTCGGCTCTTCGGCCCAGGAAATTGCATTTCGCATCGGCCTGGCGATGATACTGACATTGATGGTTTTCACGACCTGGAACGACATTGGCTCGTGGATAGGGTAAACGAGCAAGGCGAGGTCAATTACTATTTATTTACGATGTTTCAAGGCTGTAGTGGCGAATGGGTCACGCTTGCAAATGAAGTAAACAGAAATTAACGACCTGCCTTGCTTGTATGTCAAAAGCGGGTAAAACGACACACGTGACCGGAATCGGGTTCTCCTGGAGCCGGGGACGAGGGAAACAAAAGGTAATGGGTGAAATGAAGGCTGGTTCAAAGTTTTTGAACGCAGTATCGGCGGTTGCGCTGTCTGCTGGTGTTGTTGCTTCGGGCGCAGGTGCTGTGACGTTCGTTTCCGCTACGGCCGCTGAGGCCGCGGTCATCCAGCGCATCGATGTGCGCGGCGCAAGCCGTGTCGGCGCGGAAGCCGTCCGGTCGAACCTCACCATCGCTCCCGGAAAGAGTTTTTCGAACAGCGATATCGATGCCTCGGTCAAGCAGCTCTACGGCACGGGTTACTTCTCCGACGTCAAGATCTCGGTTTCCGGAAGCACGCTCGTCGTCAGCGTTCAGGAAGCCCAGCTCGTCAATCAGGTCGTCTTCAACGGCAACCGGAAGATCAAGGACGACAAGCTCGCGACGATCGTCCAGACCCACGCTGCCGGTCCCTATAGCGACACCCAGATTCAGGCTGACATCCAGTCGATCAAGGAAGCTTACGCTGCCACCGGCCGCAGCGAGGTCGAGGTCACGACGCAGGTGGTGCCGCTCGGCGAAGGCCGTGTCAACCTCGCCTTCGTCATCAACGAGGGCGATCGCACCAAGATCGATTCGATCAACTTCGTCGGCAACAATGCCTACAGCGCCGGCCGCTTGGCTGCCGTCATCGCCACCAAGCGTTCGAACTTCCTGTCGTTCCTGACTCGCAAGGACGTCTACAACGAAGACAAGCTCCACGCCGACGAAGAAGCGCTGCGCCAGTTCTATTACAATCGCGGCTATGCCGACATGCGCATCGTCTCTTCCGATGCCACCTTCGACGACGCGACCAACAAATACACGCTCACCTTCAACATCGAGGAAGGCCAGCGTTACGACTTCGGAACGGTGACCGTCCAGTCGACCGTCGAAGGCGTCGGCTCAGAGCAGCTGCAGCCGCTGGTGCGCACCCGCGAAGGCCAGGTCTACAACGCCAAAGAAGTGCAGAAGTCGATCGAGGCGATCTCCGATCAGGTGGCGTCTGCCGGTTATCCCTTTGCGCGCGTCACGCCGCGCGGTAACCGCGACCTCAACAACAACACGATCGGTGTCGAATATCTGGTCGACCAGGGCGAGCGCGCCTATGTCGAGCGCATCGAGATCCGCGGCAACAGCCGCACGCGCGACTACGTCATTCGCCGCGAATTCGACATGAGCGAAGGCGACGCCTTCAATCAGCAGATGATCACCAAGGCCAAGCGCCGCCTCGAAGCGCTCGGTTACTTCTCCTCGGTCAACATTTCCACCCAGCCGGGCAGCTCGCCGGACCGCGTCGTGGTGGTCGTCGACGTGCAGGATCAGTCGACCGGTTCGTTCGGTGTCGGCGCGGGTTATGCCGCCGGCGGCGACGGTCTGCTGCTCGAAGCCTCGATCGAGGAAAAGAACTTCCTCGGTCGTGGTCAGTACATCCGCATCTCGGCCGGTGGCGGCCAGGAAGGCTCGCGCGCCTACGGCGTCAGCTTCACTGAACCCTATTTCCTCGGCTACCGTCTGGCGGCAGGCTTCGACGTCAACCGCAGCGAAACGTCGAGCAACGACGACTACGATTACGAAGAAACCAGCGTCGTCCTGCGTGTGACTGCGCCGATCACCGAAGATCTGGCGACGACCTTCCGTTATAACTACAAGCAGATGAAGTATGACGGCGATACCTCTGATCTTTCGGCGACCTACGCCAATCTGGTCGACGAGAGCCCGTGGACGCGTTCTTCCGTCTCGCAGACGCTGACCTACAACACTCTTGACGACACCGTCCTGCCGCGTGAAGGCATCTATGCGACGGCGACGCACGAACTTGCCGGCCTCGGCGGCGACTCGCAGTTCTACAAGATCTACGGCAAAGCCCGTTATTATCACCTGCTCGCTGACGATGCCGATATCATCGGCTCGGTCTCCGCTTCGGCTGGTTATGTCGTTCCCTTGGGCGACCATCTGAACGTCTTCGACCAGTTCACGCTGACCAACGGCGATATTCGCGGCTTCGAGAACAAGGGTATCGGCCCGCGCATTCGCGGGGATCACGATGACCCGCTCGGTGGCACGACCTATTTCACGGCGTCTGCGGAAGCCACCTTCCCGATGCCGGGCTTCCCGCGTGACTTCAACCTGCGCGGCGCAGTCTTTGCCGATGCCGGTACGCTGTTCGGCAATGACGTCGAGCTTCTTGGGTCAGACCAGGCCGACGGTACCAGCGCTTCGCTACGCGCCTCCGTCGGTGTCGGCGTCGTATGGCAGTCTCCCTTCGGTGCATTGCGTCTGGATTACGCGATCCCTGTCCTCAAGGAAGACTTCGACAAGACGCAGAACTTCAAGTTTGGCATCAACAACCAATTCTGATATCGGCAGTCCGGAACTGTAAGACTCAATTCCGTTCTGGAGCATTGCCGATGGAGCAAAACGTTTTTTTTCTGCCCCATGAAGGTCTGAAGCTCGCTGAGCTGGCAGAGTTTCTTGGGGCGGAACTCGCGAATTCCGACTATGCCGATGTTATCGTCAGGTCCGTTGCCCCCATCAGCCGGGCCCGGGCGGGCGATGTCTGTTATATCCTGTCGCGTCGTAACCGCGATGAACTGGCGACATGCGAAGCCTCGGCAGTGATCTGCGACAAGGCGCTCGTCGATCTCGTACCCCCCCATATCCCGGTCATCCTCTCGTCCAATCCACATGCGGCTTTCGCGATGGCGGGCGGCCTGTTTTATCCCGCGGCATTGCGCCCGGTCGTCTTTTCCGGTGAAAGCGACATCGCGCCAAGTGCGGTGATCGATCCGAGCGCCAAGCTTGAAAAGGGCGTGATCGTCGAGCCGCTGGCCGTCATCGGAGCGCATGCCGAGATCGGCGAAGGGACGCGCATCGGCGCCCACAGCATCATCGGTCCGAATGTCAAGATTGGCCGGGATTGTTCGATTGCGGCCGGCGCCAGCATTCTCTGCGCGCTGCTCGGCAATGGCGTCATCATCCACAACGGCGCCCGCATCGGCCAGGATGGTTTCGGTTATGCGCCGGGCCCGCGCGGCATGATCAAGATCGTCCAGATCGGCCGAGTGATCATCCAGGATAATGTCGAGATCGGCGCCAACACCTCGATCGACCGTGGCACCATGGACGATACGGTCATCGGCGAAGGCACCAAGATCGACAACCAGGTACAGATCGGCCACAACGTTCAGATCGGCCGCCATTGCGCCATCGTAGCGCAGGTCGGCATAGCCGGCAGCGCGAAGATCGGCAATGGCGTTCAGATCGGCGGCCAGGTCGGTATCAAGGGGCATGTGACGATCGGTGACGGCGTGCAGATCGCCGCCCAAAGCGGTATCATGACCGATCTTGCCGCCGGCGGACAATATGGTGGTACACCTGGGCGCCCGCTGAATGACTATCTGAGAGATGTCGCGCAACAGATGTCAAGGACGAAGCTGCGCGGGACGAAACCTGGAGGCAAGCAAAATGACTGAGGAAGCCACGACAACGCTTTCTTCGGCTGACATCATCGAGATCATGAAACTGCTGCCGCATCGCTACCCGTTTCTCATGGTCGACAAGATCATCGAGATTGACGGCGACAACACGGCGATCGGCATCAAGAACGTCACGGTGAACGAACCGCATTTCACCGGTCATTTTCCGGAATCTCCGATCATGCCCGGCGTTCTCTTGATCGAGGGCATGGCCCAGACCGCGGGTGCGATCTGTGCCAAGAAGGATGGCCAGCCAGGCAACCTCGTCTATTTCATGACCATCGAGAATGCGCGCTTCCGCAAGCCCGTCGTACCCGGCGATCGTGTTGAATTCCATGTCAGGAAGCACAAGCAGCGCGGCAATATCTGGAAATTCCATTGCGACGCCAAGGTCGACGGCGCACTTGTCGCCGAAGCCGATATCGGCGCGATGATCGTTCGTAAGGATCAGGCATGAGCACTATCGCCGAAAGCGCTCGCATTCATCCGATGGCTGTCGTCGAAGACGGCGCGACCATCGGTGAGGGCGTCAAGATCGGTCCCTTCTGCCATGTCGGGTCGCACGTCGTCCTGCATGCGAATGTCGAGCTTTTGTCGCATGCGGTCGTGACCGGCCGCACCGTGGTCGGCAAGGGCACACGCATCTTCCCGATGGCGGTCGTTGGCGGCGATCCGCAGAGCGTGCATCACGGCGGCGAGGAGACGACGCTGACGGTCGGCGCCAACTGCACGATCCGCGAAGGCGTGACGATGAACACCGGCACGGCCGATTTCGGCGGCCAGACGATCGTCGGCGACAACAATCTCTTCCTTGCCAATTCGCATGTCGCGCATGACTGCCGGGTGGGCAACCATGTGATCATGTCGAACAACGTCATGCTCGCCGGCCATGTCGTCATCGAAGATCGCGTCATCCTGGGCGGCGGCTCGGCCGTTCACCAGTTCACCCGCGTCGGCCGTCAGGCCTTCGTCGGCGGGCTCTCGGCAGTCAGTTACGACGTCATTCCCTACGGCATGCTGAACGGCAATCCCGGGCTGCTGAGCGGCCTCAACGTCGTCGGCATGACGCGCGCCGGCGTCGACCGCGCCGTCATTCACAGGGTGCGGCGCGCCTACAAGTCGATCTTCGAAGGACCGGGCTCCGTCCGCGAAAACGCCGCCGCCATCCGCGAAGAATATGCTGATTGCGAGCAGGCGGTCCACATCCTCGACTTCATCGCCGCCGACAGCGACCGCGCCTTGTCCTCGCCAACCCGGGGGCAGAAGGGCTAGTCCGTGACTCTTTCCGGCGATACCGCTGCGGGCCGGCTGGCGATCATCGCCGGCGGCGGCCTTCTGCCTTCTTATGTTGCTGAAGCTGCGCGCGCGGCGGGCGAAAATCCCGTCATCGTCGCGCTGAAGGACGAAAGCGACCGGCGCTGGGAAGGGTATGACCATGCCGTCATCGGCGTCGGCGATTTTGCAGCACTCGAGGGCCTCTTGAACCGCTACGGCATCGGCCGTGTCGTCATGTCCGGCAGCGTGCGGCGCCGGCCGGAATGGCGCGAGGTGCGCCCGACGCTGCGCACTCTGATGAAGATGCCGGCCACGATCCGCACCTTGCTGTCCGGCGGCGACGATAGGGTGCTGCAGATGGTGATCCGGCTGATCGAGGGAAACGGCCGGCGTGTCGTCGGTGCCCATGAGATCGCCCCCGACCTTCTTGCCGCCGTCGGCCCGCTCGGCACGGCGATACCGGGCGAAGAAGACCGGCGCGATATCAACCGCGCGGCGCAAGCCGCCGAAATGCTCGGCCGGCTCGATGTCGGGCAGGGCGCCGTCGCCATCGGCGGGCGTATCGTCGCGCTGGAGGGTCTTGAGGGCACGGACGAGATGCTGGAGCGTGTCGCGGATCTTAGAGCCGCCGGGCGCATCTCGCCGCGCCGCCGCGGCGCGCTGGTCAAGCTCTGCAAACCGCAGCAGGATATTCGCGCCGACCTGCCGGCGATCGGCGTTTCCACGGTCCTGAACGCAAGGAAAGCCGGCCTTGCCGGCGTCGCCGTCGAGGCCGGCCGCTCGCTGGTGCTCGATCGCGCCGCCGTCATCAAAGCCGCCGATGAGGCCGGGCTTTTCGTCTGCGGCATCGATCGCGGCCTGCCGGCATGGGGGCTCGAATGAACGGGGCGCCGTTGAAGATCGCCGTCATTGCCGGTGAGGTGTCGGGGGATCTGCTCGGTGCCGATCTCATCGCCGCCCTGAAGCGGATTCATAGCGGACCGGTGGAACTCGTCGGCGTCGGCGGTGAGGGGCTCCAGGCCGAAGGCATGAGATCCCTGTTCGATTTCTCCGAGCTGTCGATTATGGGCATCACCCAGGTGCTGAGCCGGCTGCCAAGGCTCTATACCCTGATCCGCCAGACGACGGCTGCCATCATCGCCGCAAGGCCGGATATTCTTCTGATCATCGACAGCCCGGATTTCACCCATCGCGTCGCAAAGCGTGTCCGCACCGCGCTGCCGGATCTGCCGGTTGTCAATTATGTCTGTCCGAGCGTCTGGGCCTGGAAGGAATATCGCGCCACGCGCATGCTCGCCTATGTCGATCATGTGCTCGCCGTCCTGCCCTTCGAGCCGGCAACAATGCGTGCGCTCGGCGGGCCTGAGACCACCTATGTCGGCCATCGCCTGACCGCCGATCCGGCGCTGCTCGAAGCGCGGCGGCAGCGCGCCATGCGCGCACCCGTCGAGGGAGCCGGCAAGGCGATCCTGATGCTTCCTGGATCTAGATCCTCCGAAATCGCCAAACTGCTGCCGTTCTTCGAGGATGCGGCCAAGGAACTTGTCGCCCGCAACGGCCCGATGCGATTCCTGCTGCCGACCGTGCCGCACAACGAAGCGCTGGTGAAGGGGCTCGTCGCCGGCTGGGCCACGCCGCCGGAGGTGGCGGTCGGGCCGGCGCAGAAATGGAAGGCCCTTGCCGAGGCGGATGCGGCGATGGCAGCTTCCGGCACGGTGATCCTCGAACTCGCCCTTGCCGGCGTGCCGACGGTGTCCGTTTACAAGACGGATTGGATTATCCGCCTGCTCGCCCGGCGCATCAAGGTATGGACGGGCGCATTGCCCAATATCATCGCCGATTATGCCGTCGTGCCGGAATATCTGAACGAGATCGTCCGCGGCGCCAGCCTGGCGCGCTGGATGGAGCGGCTGTCGGCCGACACGTTCCAATTGAAGGCGATGAACGAGGGCTACGATCTCGTCTGGCAACGCATGCAGACCGAAAAGCCGCCCGGCGAGCACGCCGCCGAGATCCTTCTCGACGTGCTGAAAAAGAAAAAACCCGGTCGTTTCTGACCGGGTTTTCTTTTGGGTCGTTGGAAGCGATCAGCGCTTCGAAACCGGGATGTAATCGCGCTTCGGTTCGCCGACATAGAGCTGGCGCGGACGGCCGATGCGCTGTTCCGGATCCTCGATCATCTCGTTCCACTGCGCGATCCAGCCGACGGTGCGGGCAAGCGCGAAGAGCACGGTGAACATGGTCGTGGGGAAGCCCAGCGCCTTCAGCGTGATGCCGGAATAGAAGTCGATGTTCGGATAGAGCTTCTTCTCGATGAAATATTCGTCGGTGAGCGCGATACGCTCCAGCTCCATCGCCACTTCGAGCAACGGATCGTCCTTGATGCCGAGTTCGCCGAGCACTTCATGCGTCGTCTTCTGCATGATCTTGGCGCGCGGATCGTAGTTCTTGTAGACGCGATGACCGAAGCCCATCAGGCGGAACGGATCGTTCTTATCCTTGGCGCGGGCGACATATTCCGGAATGCGATCGACCGTGCCGATTTCGTTCAGCATGTTGAGCGCTGCTTCGTTGGCACCGCCATGCGCGGGCCCCCAGAGGCAGGCAATGCCGGCGGCGATGCAGGCGAACGGGTTGGCACCCGACGAACCGGCGAGACGGACGGTCGAGGTCGAGGCGTTCTGCTCGTGATCGGCATGCAGGATGAAAATGCGGTCCATGGCGCGGGCAAGAACCGGATTGACCACATATTCCTCGCAAGGCACGGCAAAGCACATGCGCAGGAAGTTCGAGGCGTAGTCGAGGTCGTTCTTCGGATAAACGAAGGGCTGGCCGATATGGTACTTGTAGGCCATGGCGGCAAGCGTCGGCATCTTGGCGATCATGCGCAGGCTGGCGACCATGCGCTGGTGCGGATCGGTGATGTCGGTGGAGTCGTGATAGAAGGCCGACAGCGCGCCGACGCAGCCGCACATGACGGCCATCGGATGCGCATCGCGGCGGAAGCCAGTGAAGAAGCGGCTCATCTGCTCGTGCACCATGGTGTGGTGCGTGACGCGGTAATCGAAATCCTTCTTCTGCACGGTGGTCGGCAGTTCGCCGTAAAGCAGGAGGTAGCAGACCTCGAGGAAGTCGCCGTGCTCGGCGAGCTGCTCGATCGGATAGCCGCGATGCAGCAGGACACCTTCGTCGCCGTCGATGTAGGTGATTTTCGATTCACAGGATGCGGTCGAGGTAAAACCCGGATCGTAGGTGAAGGAAGCTGTGTTCTTGTAGAGGGCACCGATATCGATGACGCTCGGGCCGATCGTGCCGCTTTTGACAGCAAGGTCGACAGACTTGTCACCGATTTTTATTGTAGCGCTTTGATCCGTCATGCTGATCCTCCGAAATGGCGGTGGCGCCATAAAAGCGCCATAGGGGTTAAGCGTCCTCACCGATAGCTATATGATCGCGAAGCTAATGCCAAGTTACCGTGATGGCATTTTGTGCATTGCGGTATCACCTTTTAGGCACTGCAGCGATGAGCCGCACGCATATCGGAAGCTGATGATTCGACTGGTCTTTTGGCGCTCGCGATTTTCCCTCATATTTCAATCGATTATTCTTGCCGGATTTGATTGGAGGTTGCATTCTGGCCGCCTTCGCAGCCGGGCTTGGGCGGTTCATGCAGGAGTTGACGACAGTCGAATTGCGGCCGGAAGCAGGCGAAGGCCTTGCCGACTCCTCCAGTTTTTCACCACCTGTCGTGGTGACGCGACCGACACGGACGCAGTCGGCGACACCATTGCGCCACCGGCTGCCGGCCGCAGCCTCGCAATTGCTGCGTGCCGGCATGCGCATGCTGGGCGAAGAGGCGGACCATGGCCGCCTGCTGCTGTTTTCGCCGGTCTTCCTCGGCGCTGGGTCAGCCGTCTGGTTTCTCGCGGCATCGGATTTTTCCCTCGTTGCATCACTGCTCTGCCTGTCGGCGGTGACAGTGGCGGTTCTCATCGCCAGCCGCAGCCGGGCGGCAGTGCGGGCAACGCTGCTGGCGCTCTCGCTCGTGGTCTGCGGCATGGTCACGGCGCAGTTCGAGAGCCGGCGGGCTTCGACCGTGATCCTCGATTCATCAGTGACGACCACGGTGACCGGCCGTGTCGAGCGGCGCGAAGGCGATGGTCGCGGGCGGTGGCGCTACATTCTTGCGGTCACCGGCACTAGGGCACCGGAGCTGAAGCGGCGGCCGGAACGCATCACCGCCATCGCCCGCGGCGCGGACGCGGCCTTCGAGATCGGCGATATCATTACCGGCAGGGCGCGGCTGACGCCGCCGGCAGGTCCGGCACTTCCCGAACTCAACGACTTCTCCTTCGGTGCCTATTTCGATGGCATCGGCGCCAACGGCTTCTTCTACGGTGCACCGACGAAGGTCGATGCGCAGGCTGGTCCCCAGGCTGCCAGATCGACGGCTGAAACGCTGCTCGAAGGGCTCTACCGGCTGCGCAGCGGCATTGGTGACCGCATAAGGTCGATCCTGCCCGGCGACACCGGCGCTTTCGCCGCTGCTCTGGTGACGGACGAGCGGCGTGCCATCTCGAATGAGACGACGGAGGCGCTGCGCCAGTCCGGTCTGGCTCATATCATCGCCATCTCCGGCCTCAACATGGCACTGTCGGCCGGCATCTTCTTCGTCGGCTTCCGGATGCTGCTCAGCCTCTTTCCCGGCATTGCTGAGGCCTACCCGACGAAGAAGATCGCTGCCGCCGGCGCGCTCATCGCTGTCACCGCCTATTTCCTGATTTCGGGCTTTGCGGTCTCTGCCGAACGCGCCTTCATCATGATGGCCATCATGTTGGTTGCCGTCTTCTTCGACCGGCCGTCGATCAGCCTGCGCAATGTCGCTCTCTCCGCGCTCGTCATCATCGTCATTTCGCCGTCCGAGGTTTTGGGTCCGAGCTTCCAGATGTCTTTTGCAGCGACATTGGCGCTGGTCTCGGGCTATCAGCTGTGGAAGGACCGGCGCGTCCGCGAAAACGCCTTCCTGAAGCTGCCGATCATCAGGCCATTCGTTACGGTTGCGGGCTTCTTCGGCGGCATCTTCCTGACCTCGCTGATCGGCGGTTTTTCCACCGCGCTGTTTTCGATCGAGCATTTTCATCGCCTGACCGCCTACGGCCTGCCGGCAAACCTCGCGACAATGCCGATCATCTCCTTCATCATCATGCCGGCCGGCCTGCTGGCGATGCTGCTCATGCCTTTCGGCCTGGACGTTTTGCCTTGGAAGGTGGTGGGATTCGGCCTCGATCTGGTGATCGCGGTCGCAAAGACGGTGTCCGGCTGGGATGGCAATATAGACGTCGGCCGCTTGCCCGCCTGGTATTTCGCCGTCGCCGTGGCAGGCTTTCTGCTGCTGACGCTGCTCCGCACCCGGTTGCGCCATGTCGGCACATCGATCATCGCGGTCGCAACGCTCATCCTGCTGCTTCTGCCGGGTCCCCGTCCGCCGGATTTGGTGATTTCGGAGGATGGCAGTCTCGTCGCAATCGTCGAGGCGGCAGCCATGGCGTCCAACCGTGAAAGACCGCCGGATTTCATCTTCGACCAGTGGCAGAGAGCGCTGGTCCTGCCGAGGCATGATCCGCCGAAGATGCTGGATGGTCCTGCTATCCCGCCTGAGGGAGAAGACCGCCGCGTCAGGCTTTCCCGCGATCAGCAGAACGAAGCAAGGACCGCGATGCGGGCGGCCACAGCGGGCGGTGACGCAAACCGCTTTTCCTGCGTCAAGAAGGCCTGGTGCACATCAAGGCTCGCCAATGGTCAGGTGGTTGCTGTCATCGACAATGCCGCCTATCTCGGTCCGGCATGCGACGCGGCCGATATCGTCGTGACCTCGGTCCGCCTTCGCTTCAACAGCTGCCGCTCGGGTGCGACGCTCTTCACCGGTGAGACGCTGCGCAGGACCGGATCCATCGAGTTGCGCTTCACGGACGCCGGCCTGGAGGTCGCAACCGCATTCGATGCATTGTCGCGGCCATGGATGCGCCATCGCGCCTATGACTGGCGCAGCAACAGCTTTACCGAATCGGGCCTAGCCAATGTCAGTGATAGCGGCGAATGAGACCGACGAGTTTACCCTGAACCTTGACACGGTCCGGCCCGAAAATCCGGGTCTCGTAAGCCGGGTTGGCGGCCTCCAGCGCGATCGAGGCGCCCTTGCGGCGGAAGCGCTTGAGTGTCGCTTCTTCGTCGTCGACGAGAGCAACGACGATGTCGCCAGGACTTGCGGTGCTGCCGTTGCGAATGATCACGGTGTCGCCGTCGAAGATGCCTGCGTCGATCATCGAATCGCCCTTGACCTCCAGCGCATAATGTTCACCGGAGCCGAGCATGTCGGCCGGAACGACGATGTCGTGGGTATTGTTCTGGATCGCCGAGATCGGCACACCGGCAGCGATTCGGCCCATGACCGGCACGGAGACCGAGTTGCCGTTGTCGGCGACGGGCTTTGCGGGAGCAGGGGCGGTGACCGGCTGCGGTTTGCCGAGGCTGCCCTCGATGACGCTCGGCGAAAAGCCGCGCCGGGGCTGAATGCTGGGGCTGTAGGCCTCCGGAAGCTTGATGACCTCAAGCGCGCGGGCGCGGTTCGGTAGGCGGCGAATGAAGCCTCGCTCCTCCAGCGCCGTAATCAAGCGATGAATCCCGGACTTGGAGGCGAGGTCCAGGGCATCCTTCATTTCGTCGAAAGATGGCGGAACGCCGGATTCCTTCATGCGCTCATGAATGAAAAGGAGAAGCTCCTGTTGTTTGCGCGTGAGCATCGACGTTGTGACCTCGTGATTGAAACAAATCCAGAACAGACACTATATGTTCCATATGTGTTCCGCAAGTAGCTAAATTTCCGTAAAACTTGGCGCCAACTCGTTGAGATTTTTATTTTCATTCGCCGGATTGGCACACAAGTCTTGCCTTGGGCGGCACTCTCACACATCTCTGCCGTGTTAGGAGAGGGGGATATCATGAACGAGCACTCCGCCAAACCGCACCCGCTGGATCATGTCGTGCTGCCGGTCGTCAATATCGATCTGGCGCGCGAGAGGCTCGGCAAGCTCGGCTTCACTGTTGCCGCCGATGCGCGCCATCCCTTCGGAACGGAGAATGCCTGCGTCTTCTTTGCCGACAAGACCTATCTGGAGCCGCTCGGGATTGCGAGCGTCGAGGAGAGCGAGGCATCAGCGCGGCAAGGCAATGTCTTCACCGCCCGCAACCAGGCCTTTCGCTTCCGCTGTGGCGAGGAGGGGCTTTCGGGGCTGGCTTTCGGCAGCAAGGATGCCGGCATCGATCATCAGAATTTCGTCGGCAACGGATCGAGCGCCGGCGAGATGCTGCAGTTCACCCGGCCGATGACGATGCCGGACGGTTCCGAGACGATTGCCGGCTTCAAGCTGGCTTTCGCCGGCGACCTGCGCGCGCCTGATCTCCTGCTCTTCACCGTCGAGCGCGTCACGCTGCCGGCTGACCGCGCCGCGCTGGAGACGCATGCCAATGGCGTCACCGGCCTAATCGAGATCGCGCTTTGCACGCCGGAGCCGGCCGCCTTCGCTGCCTTCGTCAGCCTTGCCGTGGCGCAATCGGCAGTCGAGAAGACCGGGTTCGGCGTCAATATCGCAGCATCGAATGCGAAAATCAGCCTGATGACGCCGGAAGGGCTGGAGGCCTATTTCGACATCGCCGGCTCATCCGCAGATCGCGGCCTGCGCGGCCGGGCAATCCTCTTCACTGTCGCCGATCTTGCCGTGACAGAAGCGCATTTGGCTGCTAACGGGGTGACATACACGCGCAAGAACAATCGCATTCTGGTGAAGCCCGCGCCCGGGCAGGGCACGCTCTTCGCCTTCGAGGAAACACGATGAGCACTGATACGAATTCCGAAGTCAGGATCGGCGAAGGCCAAGGCCAGGTCACTTTTTCCAATACCGGCCGCCTGTCGCTGATTGCCGGTCCCTGCCAGATGGAGAGCCGCGACCACGCCTTCATGGTTGCCGGCACGCTGAAAGAGCTTTGCGGAAAGCTCGGCATCGGCCTCGTCTACAAGAGCTCCTTCGACAAAGCGAACCGGACCTCGCTTTCGGCCGAACGCGGTATCGGGATCGAAAAGGGCATGGAGGTCTTTGCCGACCTCAAGAAGGAATTCGGCTTTCCCGTCCTGACCGACGTTCATACCGCCGAGCAATGCGGGGAGGTGGCAAAGGTCGTCGATGTCCTGCAGATCCCGGCCTTCCTTTGCCGCCAGACCGACCTTCTTATCGCCGCCGCCAAGACCGGCCGCGTCGTCAATGTCAAGAAGGGCCAGTTCCTCGCTCCCTGGGATATGAAGAACGTCCTGAAGAAGCTCAATGCCAGCGGCAATCCGAACGTGCTGCTGTGCGAGCGCGGCGCCTCATTCGGCTACAATACGCTGATTTCCGACATGCGTTCGTTGCCGATCATGGCGGCGATGGGCGCGCCCGTTATCTTCGATGCGACCCATTCCGTGGCGCAGCCGGGCGGCCAGGGCGAATCCTCCGGCGGTCAGCGGGAATTCGTGGAAACCCTGGCGCGCGCCGCTGTGGCTGCCGGTATTGCTGGTGTCTTCGTCGAAACCCATCAGGACCCCGACAATGCCCCTTCCGACGGCCCGAACATGGTCTATCTCAAGGACATGCCGCGGCTTCTCGAAAAGCTGCTTGCCTTCGATGCGGTCGCCAAGGCCTAAGGTTCAGCTTGACGTTCAACAGTCTGACATGATCGTACTATAGGCCACATCCGAACGCTGGTCCGAAGGCTATTGCAGCATTGTAATTTGCACGCCTTCGACTAAGACAGGTTTCGAACCATTTATCACCCACCGAGCAGGAAGAACCCATGACTGCAATCACCGATATCATCGCCCGCGAGATTCTCGATAGCCGTGGCAACCCCACCGTCGAAGTCGATGTCTATCTCGAAGATGGCAGCATGGGCCGCGCGGCGGTTCCCTCGGGCGCCTCGACGGGCGCGCATGAAGCGGTCGAACTGCGTGACGGCGGCAAGCGCTACCTCGGCAAGGGTGTCGAAAAGGCGGTCGAAGCCGCCAACACCGAGATCTTCGACGCGATCGGCGGTATCGACGCCGAAAACCAGATCCAGATCGACAACATCATGATCGAGCTGGACGGCACGCCGAACAAGTCGCGCCTCGGTGCCAACGCCATCCTCGGCGTATCGCTCGCCGTTGCCAAGGCTGCGGCCCAGGCGTCCGGCCTGCCGCTCTACCGTTATGTCGGCGGCGCTTCCGCCAGCCTTCTGCCGGTGCCGATGATGAACATCATCAATGGTGGTGCTCATGCCGACAACCCGATCGATTTCCAGGAATTCATGATTCTGCCGGTCGGCGCCGATTCGATCGCCGAAGCCGTGCGCATGGGTTCGGAAGTCTTCCATACGCTGCGCAAGGAACTTGCCGCGCAGGGCCATAACACCAATGTCGGCGATGAAGGCGGTTTCGCACCCGGCCTGAAGAGCGCGCCGGAAGCTCTCGACTTCATCATGAAGTCGATCGAGAAAGCCGGCTACAAGCCGGGCGACGACATGTGCCTCGGCCTCGACTGCGCCTCGACCGAATTCTTCAAGGACGGCAAATACGTACTCGAAGGTGAAGGCCGCACGCTGGAGTCGGGCGCCATGGCCGAATACCTGGCCGAGCTCGCCGCCAAGTATCCGATCATCTCGATCGAGGACGGCATGGCCGAAGACGACTGGGATGGCTGGAAGACGCTGACCGACCTGGCCGGCAAGAAGACCCAGCTCGTCGGCGACGATCTCTTCGTCACCAACTCCGCCCGTCTTCGCGACGGCATCCGCATGGGCGTCGCCAACTCGATCCTCGTCAAGGTCAACCAGATCGGCACGCTGACGGAGACGCTCGATGCCGTCAACACGGCGCACAAGGCGGCCTATACCGCCGTCATGTCCCACCGCTCCGGCGAGACCGAAGATTCGACCATCGCCGATCTCGCGGTCGCCACCAACTGCGGTCAGATCAAGACCGGCTCGCTGTCGCGTTCCGACCGTCTTGCCAAGTACAATCAGTTGATCCGCATCGAAGAGGGCCTCGGCCCGCAGGCCCAGTATGCCGGCCGCTCGATCATTCGCGGCTGATCGGATCTGATTTCTAATGGCTTGACCCGCGCCTCCCGGCGCGGGTTTTTTGTTGCCCGTTTTTTAGAGTCAACGAACGGTTAATCTCTGCGCGTTAGATTGAACGAATTGGTAATGCGTTCAAGAGCATGCGTGTATGTGGACAAAGCATCATAAGAAGAGAAAGATCGGTCGCTTCGTCATTCCGGCCATGACGGTCGCCTTCCTCTCCTATTTCGGTTATCATTGCATTCATGGCGATTACGGCCTGCGCGCGACGGAGACGTTCGAGCGTCAGCGTGTCGCCCGCGAAAAAGAGCTTGCGGTCTTGAAGGCGAAGCGCGAACATCTGGAAAATCAGGTCGCGCTCCTGAGTGACGGCTCGCTCGACAAGGATATGCTGGACGAAAAAGCGCGTTATCAGCTCAACATGTCGCGCGCGGACGAGATCGTCGTATTCAACCACTATTCCAATTAACCGGAAACAGGTTAATTGGAATTTTCCTAGTTTTTCCAACAATTTAGCGCCGAATACGAGCCATGCAATTATGGCATTGCTGTGGTCATATTTCTTCCCTATGGTACGCGCCACCAAGAAACGACAAACCCATAGGGAGGGTTGAATGGCGCCGCGAAAGACCGCGACCGTTTCCAGCCGCAAAACTGCAGCAAAACCGGCAGCCAAAGCATCGAATGGAGGCCCGGTAGCCGACTTCGATCGCGATGAAGAGCTGAAGGCCTATCGCGAGATGCTGCTGATCCGCCGCTTCGAGGAGAAGGCCGGTCAGCTTTACGGCATGGGCTTCATCGGCGGCTTTTGTCACCTCTACATCGGTCAGGAAGCTGTCGTCGTCGGCATGCAGATGGCGCAGAAGGATGGCGACCAGGTCATCACCGCCTATCGCGATCACGGCCATATGCTGGCAACCGGCATGGAAGCGCGTGGCGTCATGGCGGAACTGACCGGGCGCCGCAGCGGCTATTCCCATGGCAAGGGCGGCTCGATGCACATGTTCTCGAAAGAGAAGCATTTCTACGGCGGTCATGGCATCGTTGGCGCCCAGGTCTCGCTCGGAACGGGTCTTGCCTTCGCAAACCGCTACCGCGGCAACGACAATGTCTCCATCGCCTATTTCGGCGACGGCGCTGCCAACCAGGGCCAGGTCTACGAGAGCTTCAACATGGCTGCTCTCTGGAAGCTGCCGATCGTCTATATCGTCGAGAACAACCGTTACGCCATGGGTACCTCGACCGCCCGCGCCACCGCGCAGTCGAACTACTCGCTTCGCGGATCCGGCTTCGGCATCCCGGGCATTCAGGTCGACGGCATGGACGTTCGCGCCGTCAAGGCGGCGGCCGACGAGGCGCTCGAACATTGCCGCTCCGGCAAAGGCCCGATCATCCTCGAAATGCTGACCTATCGTTATCGTGGTCACTCGATGTCCGATCCGGCGAAGTATCGCTCCAAGGAGGAAGTGCAGAAGATGCGCTCCGAGCAGGATCCGATCGAACAGGTGAAGGCACGTCTCATCGAAAAGGGCTGGGCTTCCGAAGACGATCTGAAGGCGATCGACAAGGATGTCCGCGACATCGTCGCCGACAGCGCCGACTTCGCCCAGGCCGATCCGGAGCCGGATGCATCCGAGCTCTATACCGACATTCTGCTCTAATCGGGGAGGGAACCCATGCCTATCGATATCCTCATGCCCGCCCTCTCTCCGACCATGGAAGAAGGCACACTGTCCAAATGGCTGAAGCAGGAAGGTGACAAGGTCACCTCCGGCGACGTGATTGCCGAAATCGAAACCGACAAGGCGACGATGGAAGTCGAAGCCGTCGATGAAGGGATCATCGGCAAGCTGCTCGTCGATGCCGGCACCGAAGGCGTCAAGGTCAACACCAAGATCGCCGTGCTGCTGCAGGACGGCGAATCGGCCTCGGATCTTTCCGCCGCCAAGCCGGCCGCCGCACCAGCTCCGGAAGTTGCCCAGGAAGAGAAGCCGACCAACACCGGTTCTGCCTCCGCACCGCTTCCGGCCGAGCCGAAGGCCGTCGTTCCGAACGACCCTGAAATCCCGGCCGGCACCGAAATGGTGTCGACGACCGTGCGCGAAGCGCTCCGCGACGCCATGGCCGAGGAAATGCGCGCCGACGAAAACGTCTTCGTCATGGGTGAGGAAGTCGCCGAATATCAGGGCGCCTACAAGGTCACGCAGGGGCTGCTGCAGGAATTCGGGCCCCGCCGCGTCGTCGATACGCCGATTACCGAGCATGGCTTTGCCGGCGTCGGCGTCGGTGCCGCCATGGCCGGCCTTCGCCCGATCGTCGAATTCATGACCTTCAACTTCGCCATGCAGGCGATCGACCAGATCATCAACTCCGCTGCCAAGACGCTTTATATGTCCGGCGGCCAGATGGGTGCTCCGATCGTCTTCCGCGGCCCGAATGGTGCAGCGGCCCGCGTCGGCGCCCAGCACAGCCAGGATTATGCTGCCTGGTATAGCGCCATTCCCGGCCTGAAGGTCGTCATGCCCTATACGGCATCCGACGCCAAGGGCTTGCTGAAGGCCGCGATCCGCGATCCGAACCCAGTCATTTTCCTCGAAAACGAAATTCTCTACGGCCAGCACTTCGATGTGCCGAAGCTCGACAATTTCGTTCTCCCGATCGGCAAGGCCCGCATCCATCGTCCGGGCAAGGACGTCACCGTGGTCTCCTTCGGCATCGGCATGAGCTATGCGACCAAGGCTGTCGCCGAACTCGAGAAGATCGGCATCGACGTCGAACTGATCGACCTTCGCACCATCCGCCCGATGGACCTGCCGACCGTCATCGAATCGGTGAAGAAGACCGGCCGCCTGGTAACGGTCGAGGAAGGCTATCCGCAGTCTTCCGTCGGCACCGAAATCGCTACCCGCGTCATGCAGCAGGCCTTCGACTATCTCGATGCGCCGATCCTGACGATCGCAGGCAAGGACGTTCCGATGCCTTACGCCGCCAATCTCGAAAAGCTCGCCCTTCCGAACGTCGGCGAAGTGGTCGATGCGGTGAAGGCTGTTTGCTACAAATAAGGGGAGGGTGTTTCGATGCCGATCAATATCACGATGCCCGCCCTCTCTCCGACCATGGAGGAAGGCAATCTTTCCAAATGGCTGGTCAAGGAAGGCGACAAGGTCAAGTCCGGCGATGTGATCGCCGAGATCGAGACCGACAAGGCGACGATGGAAGTCGAAGCCGTCGATGAAGGCACGGTCGCCAAGCTCGTCGTTGCCGCCGGCACCGAAGGCGTCAAGGTCAATGCGCTGATTGCGGTTCTCGCCGCCGATGGCGAGGATATCTCCGCTGCGGCAAGCAGTGCGGGTTCGGCCGCTCCGGCACCGAAAGCTGACGGTGCAGCCGCGCCGAAGGCCGAAGCTGCACCGGCTCCGGCCCAGTCTACTCCGGCTGCGGCTCCTGTAGCCGCCGCCGCAACCGCCTCAGCTTCATCTGATGGCAGCCGCGCCTTCTCTTCGCCGCTTGCCCGCAGGCTGGCCAAGGAAGCCGGTATCGATCTTTCGGCAGTCGCAGGCTCCGGCCCGCACGGCCGCGTCGTCAAGAGCGACATCGAGGCCGCCGTTGCCGGTGGCGGCGCCAAGGCTGCTGCGGCGCCCGCACCCGCTGCCGCCGCGCAGGCTCCGGCCGCTGCCGCACCGAAGGGCGCGTCCGAGGAAGCCGTGCTCAAGCTTTTCGAGCCGGGCTCTTACGAGCTCGTGCCGCATGACGGTATGCGCAAGACGATCGCCAGGCGCCTGGTCGAATCCAAGCAGACGATCCCGCATTTCTACGTCAGCGTCGATTGCGAGCTCGATGCGTTGCTGGCGCTGCGCGCCCAGCTGAACGATGCAGCTCCGCGCAAGGACAACGCTCCGGCCTACAAGCTCTCGGTCAACGACATGGTCATCAAGGCCATGGCACTGTCGCTGCGCGACGTTCCGGATGCCAATGTCTCCTGGACCGACAGCAACATGGTCAAGCACAAGCACGCCGATGTCGGCGTTGCTGTCTCGATCCCCGGCGGCCTGATCACCCCGATCATCCGCAAGGCCGAGGAAAAGACCCTGTCGACGATCTCCAACGAGATGCGCGATCTCGGCAAGCGGGCCAAGGACCGCAAGCTGAAGCCTGAGGAATATCAGGGCGGCACCAGTTCGGTCTCGAACATGGGCATGATGGGCGTGAAGAACTTCGCAGCCGTCGTCAATCCGCCTCATGCGACGATCCTCGCGGTCGGCGCCGGCGAACAGCGGGTCGTCGTCAAGAAGGGCGAAATGGCGATTGCCACCGTGATGTCAGTCACGCTCTCGACCGACCATCGCTGCGTCGATGGCGCGCTCGGCGCCGAGCTGCTCCAGGCCTTCAAGGGCTACATCGAGAACCCGATGGGCATGCTTGTCTGATAGCGTCGCGGAGGCGGAAATGACCAAGACCGTTCTTTGCTATGGTGACTCGCTGACCTGGGGTTATGACGCCGAGACGATCGGCCGTCATGATCACAAGAATCGCTGGCCGAGCGTGCTTCAGGCAGCGCTCGGCGGTGACGCGCGTATCATCGCCGAAGGCTTGAACGGTCGCACCACCGCTTTCGACGACCATCTCGCCGATTGCGACCGCAACGGTGCGCGCATCCTGCCGACGATCCTGCAAACGCATGCACCGCTCGACCTCGTCATCCTTCTGCTCGGCACCAATGACATGAAGCCGGTCGTGGCAGGCTCGGCCTTTGCCGCATGCCAGGGCATCAGCCGGCTCGTGCGGCTGATCCGCAATCATGCCTGGCCCTTCGAATTCGATGGGCCGGAGATTTTGATCGTGGCGCCGCCGGCGATCCGCGCGACGGGCAATGTGCCCTTCGCCGCATCGTTTCCCGGCGGCATCGAGGAATCGGCAAAGCTTGCAACGCTTTATCGTGATCTTGCCGACGAACTCGGTTGTGGCTTCTTCGACGGCAATTCGGTCGCCAAGACCACACCGATCGACGGCATTCACCTCGATGCGGAGAATACGCGTGCGCTTGGACGCGGGCTGGAATCGATCGTGCGGATGATGCTGGGGATCTGAGCATGACCTCCTTCATCGCCCTCCGGCAGGCCTCACGGCGGGATGCCTCGGAGCTGGCGATTCTGGCGGATATCGCATCGCGCGGTTTTGCCTCCTGGCTCTGGTTTGCCGGTGTGGAAAACGGCGTGAGCGACACGCCGCTGGAGCAGGGCCGGCTGAAGATGGGCGAGGAGGAGGCTGTCGGCGGCTGGCGGGATGCCGTCATTGCCGAGGCCTATGGCGAGGTCGCGGGTGTGGCGATCGGACATGCGCTGGGTGAGGGGATAGGCGATATCGAGGCGACTATTCCGGCAACCGCACCGATGCTTGTCTTGCAGAAGACGGTGGTCGGAAGCTGGTTCATCGGCAGTCTCGGAGTCTATCGCCATCTGCGCGGCATCGGCATCGGACGCAGGCTGCTGGACGATCAGATCGAAAGGGCCGATCGGCGGCCCGTCAGCCTGATCACCGCCAGCGACAACGAAGCGGCTTTGTCGCTTTATGGAAGAAACGGATTCCTGGAGGCTGCGCGCGCCGATGCCGTGCCGCTCTTCGAAAACAGCAAGAGACATGCGTGGGTGCTCATGACCCGCAGCGCAGCGTAACAAAGGCAGGAAACACATGGCTGAATCCTACGACGTCATCATCATCGGTTCGGGTCCTGGCGGCTATGTCGCTGCCATCCGTGCCAGCCAGCTCGGCCTCAAGACCGCGATCGTCGAGCGCGAGCATATGGGCGGCATCTGCCTGAACTGGGGCTGCATCCCGACCAAGGCGCTGCTGCGCTCGGCCGAGGTGCTCGACCACGCCAATCACTTCAAGGATTTCGGCCTCGTTCTCGAAGGCACGGTCAAGCCGGATGCCAAGGCCGTCGTCGGCCGCTCGCGCGCCGTCTCCGCTCGTCTGAATGCCGGCGTCGGCTTCCTGATGAAGAAGAACAAGATCGACATCATCTGGGGCGAGGCAAAGATCACCAAGCCCGGAGAGGTCGTCGTCGGCAAGTCGTCGAAGCCCGTCGTCGAGCCGCAGCACCCGCTGCCGAAGAACGTCAAGAGCGGCGAGGGTACCTATACCGCCAAGCATATCATCATCGCCACAGGCGCCCGTCCGCGCGCGCTGCCCGGCATCGAGCCGGATGGCAAGCTGATCTGGACCTATTTCGAGGCGCTGAAGCCGGATGTTCTGCCGAAATCGCTGATCGTCATGGGCTCGGGCGCGATCGGCATCGAATTCGCCAGCTTCTATCGCTCGATGGGCGTCGACGTCACGGTCGTCGAAGTCATGCCGACCATCATGCCGGTAGAGGATGCCGAGATCACGGCGATCGCCCGCAAGCAGCTTGAAAAGCGTGGCCTCAAGATCTTCACCAGCGCCAAGGTTTCGAAGGTTGAGAAGGGTGCCGGCAGCGTCACCGCTCATGTCGAGACGGCCGATAGCAAGGTGCAGCAGATCACTGCCGACCGGTTGATTTCGGCCGTCGGCGTTCAGGGCAATATCGAAAACCTCGGCCTCGAAGCGCTCGGCGTCAAGACCGACCGCGGCTGCGTCGTCATCGACGGCTACGGCAAGACCAATATCGCCGGCATCTATGCGATCGGCGATGTCGCCGGCCCGCCGATGCTGGCGCACAAGGCAGAGCATGAGGGCGTCGTCTGCGTCGAAAAGATCGCCGGCCTTCCCAATGTCCATCCGACCGACAAGGGCAAGGTCCCGGGCTGCACCTATTGCAATCCGCAGGTCGCCTCCGTCGGCATCACCGAAGCGAGGGCCAAGGAACTCGGCCGCGACATCCGCGTCGGCCGCTTCTCCTTCGCAGCGAACGGCAAGGCGATCGCGCTCGGCGAAGACCAGGGCATGGTGAAGGTGATCTTCGACAAGAAGACCGGCGAACTGCTCGGCGCCCATATGGTCGGCGCCGAAGTCACCGAGCTCATTCAGGGCTTCGTCGTCGCGATGAACCTCGAAACGACCGAGGAAGAGCTGATGCACACGATCTTCCCGCATCCGACCGTGTCGGAATCGATGAAGGAAGCGGTGCTCGATGCTTACGGCCGCGTGCTGAACGCTTGATAATTTCCAAATCCGCCCTGTATCACGGGGTGGCAAAGCCATCCCCCCGGAGTGGAAAGCCACTCCGGGGGGATGGAAAACAAGAAAGGAAATCATCATGTCTATGGAGACGCAGGCGTTGCTGGTGTTTTTGCTGATCGGCCTGGTTGCAGGCTTCCTCGCAAGCCTGGTCGTCGGTGGCGGCGGGCTGATAAGATGCCTGCTGAGCGGCATCATCGGCGCCTTCGTCGGCGGCTATCTGTTCAGCGCGCTCGGCATTTCGCTGGGCATTGAAAACGCGCTGGTCGTGCAGATCATCCACGCCACCGTCGGCGCCATCATTGTGGTTCTGATCGCAAGAGCGGTCGCTTGAGGCGTAACTGAGGGCCAACTTGAGGGTAGGGGAAGGCATGGAAAGCGTCGGCTGGATTTCGGCAATCATTATCGGCGGGCTTGCGGGCTGGCTCGCCGGCAAGCTGATGGAAGCGCGATACGGGATTTTCCTGAATATCGTGCTCGGCATTGTCGGCTCGGTCGTCGCAAGCGCCATCCTCGCGCAGTTTCATCTCGAGGTGGTCGGCGGGCGGCTCGGCTATTTCGTGACGGGTTTCCTCGGCGCCTGCTTGTTGATATTCCTTGCGCGGCTGGTGCGGCGCTAGATCCGAATGAGATTTGCCGCATAGGGGCGGTAGAAGGCTGAAACTGCAATGGTGACCATCCTCGATACGATCAATCCCGACGCCAAGCGCGTGCGGCATCCGGAGAAGGCGCATCGGCCGGACACGGAAGTCATGCGCAAGCCGGACTGGATTCGCGTCAAGGCGCCGACCTCCAAGGGTTATGCCGAGACCCGTGCGATTGTGAAGGAGCACAAGCTCGTCACCGTCTGCGAGGAGGCCGGCTGCCCGAATATCGGCGAGTGCTGGGACAAGAAGCACGCGACCTTCATGATCATGGGCGAGATCTGTACCCGCGCCTGCGCCTTCTGCAACGTCGCCACCGGCAAGCCGAATGCGCTCGACATGGCCGAGCCGGAGAATGTCGCCAAGGCGGTCAAGGAGATGGGCCTATCCCACGTCGTCATCACCTCGGTCGACCGTGACGACCTGGAGGACGGCGGCGCCGAACACTTCGAAAAGGTGATCTGGGCAATCCGTGCGGCCTCGCCGCTGACGACGATCGAGATCCTGACACCCGACTTCCTGAAGAAACCCGGTGCGCTGGAACGCGTCGTCGCCGCCAAGCCCGACGTATTCAATCACAATATGGAAACGGTGCCCGGCAATTATCTGACGGTTCGCCCCGGCGCCCGATACTTCCATTCCGTCCGTCTGCTGCAGCGGGTGAAGGAACTCGATCCCACCATGTTCACCAAATCGGGCATCATGGTCGGTCTTGGCGAAGAGCGAAACGAAGTCCTCCAGCTGATGGACGATCTGCGCACAGCCGATGTCGACTTCCTGACGATCGGCCAGTACCTGCAGCCGACCCGCAAGCACCACAAGGTCGAAAGCTTCGTCACGCCCGACGAGTTCAAATCCTACGAGACGGTCGCCTACAGCAAGGGCTTCCTGATGGTCGCCTCCAGCCCGCTGACCCGCTCTTCTCACCATGCCGGCGACGATTTTGCCCGGCTGAGAGCGGCGCGCGAGAAGAAGCTGTTGATCGCAGCCGAATAAGATCCATCACTTGCTTTTTGATTGCACCGCGGCGATTTTCGCCGCGGCACGAACCCGTCCTCCTTGGACATTCGGCTGCCGCGCACCAATTTCGTCGTCTGGGTCCGCATGCCCCGGCTTCTCTGCATCTGGGGCGCGATCAGCCGTTGGGCGAAATGGATCGGCCGTACCCGACCGGAAATGGCGCCGGGCTGCATCGAGAAGGTCGATTGGGAATTCCTCCGCTTCATCTGGACCTTCGAGGAGAAATTTGCGCCGCGCCTGGTCGCCGGCATCGCCGCACATGGCCCTGACGTGCCGGTCCTTCAGCTAAAATCCCGTCGCCAGATGCGCGAGCTTCTTGATCTTCTCGGCCGGCCCGATTAATTGCCGCTTATGCCGCAATTCGAAACGCACCGTCCCGTCCCGCACACGCCCGAGCAGATGTTCGATCTCGTCGCCGATGTCGAGCGTTATCCGGAATTCCTGCCGCTCTGCGAAGCGCTCGCCATCAGGAGCCGCAAGGAGCGCGACGGCAAGATCCTGCTCGTCGCCGACATGACGGTCGGCTATAAGGCGATCCGCGAGACCTTCACGACACAGGTGCTGCTCAACCGGGCCGAACACGTCATCGAGGTCAAATATATCGATGGCCCGTTCAAATATCTCGACAATCGCTGGCACTTCGCCGAGATCCCGTCCGGCGGCTGCACCGTCGATTTCTTCATCGACTACGAGTTCAAGAGCCGTATCTTGGGCGCGCTGATGGGCTCGATGTTCGACCGCGCCTTCCGCATGTTCACCGAAGCCTTCGAGACCAGGGCAAACAGGATCTACACGCCGGTTTGATGCGCGAACCCGCGTCAGGCAGCAAGGAGCGAGCGCACCATCTCCAGCGCCGTCCTGATCGTCGCCACCCGGACCTCGCTGCGGCCGATATCGCCATAAAGCATTTTCCGATGGATGAGCGCGCCGGAACGCGATTTAGCGGCAAGATGCACCAGGCCGACCGGCTTTTCCGCCGATCCGCCGCCGGGGCCGGCAATGCCCGTGACGGCAACGGCGATCCCGGCGCGTGAGCGGAAGAGGGCGCCATGCACCATCTGCCGCGCCGTTTCCTCGGAGACCGCCCCGAAGCGCAGCAGCGTTTCCGCCTGCACACCGAGCATCTCGATCTTTGCGCTATTCGTATAGGTGACGAAGCCGCGGTCGACGACGGCTGACGAACCCGAAATCTCCGTCAGCGCCCCGGCGATCAGCCCGCCGGTGCAGGATTCGGCGGTCGAGATCATCAGCCCTGCAGCCGTAAAGTCACGGATGATCGTCTCCGCCGTCGAAAGGATATCGTCGGGAAAAAGGCTCATCATTTCCTCCCGCGATAGACGACGGTCGCCGTGGCGATCGCCGCGATGCCTTCGCGCCGGCCGACGAAGCCGATCGTCTCGTTGGTCGTCGCCTTGACCGAGCAACGCTCGATATCGATGCCGAGATAATCCGACAGTTTCGTCCGCATGGCGTCGCGATGCGGGCCGACCTTCGGTGCCTCGGCGATCAACGAGACGTCGGCATTCATGATCGTGCCGCCGCGCTCGCGCACGATCCGGGCGGCATGCTCGATGAAGATCCGCGAAGGCGCGCCCTTCCATTGCGGGTCGGACGGCGGGAAATGATCGCCGATATCGCCGGCGCCGCAGGTGGCGAGCAGCGCGTCCGTCAGCGCATGCAGCGCAACGTCGGCATCGGAGTGACCTTTCAGCTTCTGGTCATGCGGAATGAACACGCCGCAGAGCGTTACGCCATCGCCCGCGACGAGCTGGTGCACGTCGTAGCCGTTGCCCGTGCGCACGTCTGGAAGCAGCGAAGACGAGAGCTTGTCGTCGGCCATGGCGATATCGTCTTTGACCGTCAGCTTGACGTTGTCGGCCGTGCCCTCGACGATCGTCACCGGAATGCCCAGCCATTCGGCGATCGAGGCATCGTCGGTAAAGTCGCTTCGTCCGCTCGCCGCCGCTTTCTCATGCGCCTCGAGGATCGTTTCGAAGGCGAAGGATTGCGGCGTCTGCGCAGCGTAAAGATGCTCGCGTGAAACCGTCGTCAGCACGGTGCCTGTGTTGTCGGCGCGTTTCAGCGTATCGGTGACCGGGATCGCCGGCAGGACCGCCTGCGCGCCGGCATCAAGGCTCTCGGCGATGCGATCGAGAAGCGCATGATCGAAGAACGGCCGCACGGCATCATGGATCAGCACATGGCTGATTTGCTTGTCCTTGAGGTATCTGAGGCCTGCAAGCACGGATTGCTGCCTGGTCGCACCCCCATGCACCGTTTCGATCGGCGTTGCCGAGATGATGTGGCGGAAGGCTCTCGCAAACAGCGCCTCGTCATCGGGATGGATGACGACGACGATCTCAGTTGCCGCTTCCCATGTCATGAAGTTTTCAAGCGTATGCACGATAACCGGCTTGCCGCCGATCATGCGATATTGCTTCGGGCCTTCCTTGGATGATCCCGCGCGCTCGCCGCGGCCGGCGGCAACAATGACAATTCCAGCCGATATCGGTTGCTTAGAAGGCATTTGCAGCATAAATCCCCTAAATTATGCGGAATTGACCGGAGTGCTCTAACGTCTTGCTTTGGCCTTTTCCAGCATCTGCCCGAAAAATATCAATTCCGGTTCCAGCCCCCTTGGCAAGCCAGGGAATAGTGGCTAAAAATAATGCAGTTCTATTGTGTGCCCGAAAGATAATCATTTGATTTCCAAGGACCTCGCAGCGCCTTTCCAAATCGGACCCGTGTCCGTGCGGAACCGCGTTGTACTGGCGCCGATGTCCGGCGTCACGGATATGCCCTTCCGCGAGCTTGCCTGGCGCTTCGGCGCCGGCCTCGTCGTCACCGAAATGGTGGCGAGCCGCGAGCTGGTCAATGACACGGCCGAATCCTGGTCGCGGCTGAGGGCTGCGGGCTTCCGGCCGCATATGGTGCAGCTTGCCGGGCGCGAGGCGCATTGGATGGCGGAGGCAGCCAAGATCGCCGCCGATCACGGCGCCGATATCATCGACATCAACATGGGTTGCCCGGCAAAGAAGGTGATCGGCGGTTATTCCGGCTCGGCGCTGATGCGCGATCCCGATCACGCGCTCGGTCTCATCGAGGCGACGGTCAAGGCCGTCGACATTCCTGTGACGCTGAAGATGCGCCTCGGCTGGGACGAGAATTCGATCAACGCGCCTGACATTGCGCACCGCGCCGAGGCGGCCGGCATCCAGCTTGTCACCATTCATGGGCGCACCCGCATGCAATTCTATGAAGGCCGGGCCGATTGGGATGCGATCCGCGCCGTCCGCGAGGTGATCTCCATTCCGCTGATCGCCAATGGCGATGTCGAAACCGCAGGCGATGCGCAGGAAATATTACGCCGCTCCGGCGCCGATGCCGTGATGATCGGCAGGGGCTGCCAGGGCAGGCCATGGCATGCCGGCGTCATATCAGGGGCGCCCGAGCCGCTACCGCAGGAGATCGCCGATATCGCCGTCGAGCATTACCGGATGATGCTGGATTTCTACGGCGAAGCGGTGGCAATCCGCCACGCCCGCAAGCATCTTGGCTGGTATCTCCAGCGTTTCGCGCCGGCTCTGTTGGGCGCTGAAAAGGCGGAGATTATGACCTCGCGCGATCCGCGCGAGGTGGCCGCGCGTCTTTACGATGCATTGGCAACCAGTGTTGTCGACAGCCGGGAGGCGGCATGAAGAAGGATATGACATCTCCGTCCGATCACACCGGCGGGACCGTCGCCATGGCCGTGTTGAACGCCATCCAGAACCCCGTCGTCATGGTCGACGAATCCGGCTTCGTCGTTTTCGCCAATTGGGAGGCGGAGGCCTTTTTCGGCGCCAGCGCCTCGCATCTGGCACGTTACCGCATCTCGACCTTCATTCCCTTCGGCAGCCCGCTGCTTGCCCTGATCGACCAGGTGCGCGAGCGCAAGGCGCCGGTCAACGAATATCGCGTCGACCTGAGTTCGCCTCGCCTGGGCCAGGATAAGCTCGTCGATCTCTACGTCGCCCCTGTGCTCAGCGAGCCCGGCGCCGTCGTCATCGTCTTTCAGGAACGGTCGATGGCCGACAAGATCGACCGGCAGCTGACGCATCGCGCCGCCGCCCGCTCGGTGACCGGCCTTGCCTCGATGCTGGCGCACGAGATCAAGAACCCGCTCTCCGGCATCCGCGGCGCCGCCCAGCTGCTCGAACAATCTGCGGACGACGACGATCGGGCGCTGACCCGGCTGATCTGCGACGAGACCGATCGCATCGTCTCGCTGGTC
This sequence comes from Rhizobium sp. WYCCWR 11128, assembly GCF_013416305.1. Lineage (NCBI taxonomy): Bacteria > Pseudomonadati > Pseudomonadota > Alphaproteobacteria > Hyphomicrobiales > Rhizobiaceae > Rhizobium > Rhizobium sp. WYCCWR 11128. The sequence continues at coordinate 1,294,274 of NZ_JACCEZ010000001.1, read as the reverse complement.
GACCGGATGGAAGTCTTTTCCGACGAACGCCCTGTGGACCGCATGCCGGTCAACATCCATTCCGTGCTCGATCATGTGAAGGCCGTCGCCAAGGCGGGTTTTGCTCGCAACATCCGGGTCACCGAGAGTTACGACCCGTCGCTGCCAGCCGTCTATGCCAATCGCGACCAGCTCGTTCAGGTCTTTCTCAATCTGGTGAAGAACGCCGCCGAAGCGGTCGGCGATCGGTCGGACGGCGAGATCATGCTGACGACGGCCTATCGCCCCGGCATCCGTCTTTCGGTCGCCGGCACGCGCGAAAAGATCTCGCTGCCGCTGGAATTCTGCGTCCACGACAACGGCCCCGGCGTTCCCCTCGATCTGTTGCCGCACCTCTTCGATCCCTTCATCACCACCAAGCCGAACGGCAGCGGCCTCGGCCTGGCGCTGGTCGCCAAGATCATCGGCGATCACGGCGGCATCATCGAATGCGATAGCCAGAACAGCCGCACGACATTCCGCGTTCTCATGCCGGCGTCGAAGGACGCCTCGCTCGAAGACGCCTCTATAGCAAGCTCGACAGGACCTTCTCGATGACAGCCACGATCCTCGTTGCAGATGATGATGCGGCCATCCGGACCGTGCTCAACCAGGCTTTGAGCCGCGCCGGTTATGACGTTCGCATCACCTCCAACGCCGCTACCCTCTGGCGCTGGATTTCGGCAGGCGAGGGCGATCTGGTCGTCACCGATGTGGTGATGCCCGACGAGAACGCCTTCGATCTGCTGCCGCGCATCAAGAAGGCGCGGCCCGACCTGCCTGTCCTCGTCATGAGCGCCCAGAACACCTTCATGACTGCCATCAAGGCCTCGGAAAAGGGCGCCTACGACTATCTGCCGAAGCCCTTCGATCTCACCGAGCTGATCGGCATCATCGGCCGTGCGCTGGCCGAGCCGAAGCGCAAGCCCGCCAAGCTTGAAGACGACATGCAGGACGGCATGCCGCTCGTCGGCCGGTCGGCGGCGATGCAGGAAATCTACCGCGTGCTTGCCCGCCTGATGCAGACTGACCTGACGCTGATGATCACCGGCGAATCCGGCACCGGCAAGGAGCTCGTCGCCCGCGCGCTGCACGATTACGGCAAGCGCCGCAACGGCCCGTTTGTCGCGATCAACATGGCGGCGATCCCGCGCGACCTGATTGAATCCGAACTCTTCGGCCATGAGAAGGGCGCCTTCACCGGCGCCCAGACCCGATCGACCGGCCGCTTCGAGCAGGCCGAGGGCGGCACGCTTTTCCTCGACGAGATCGGCGACATGCCGATGGACGCCCAGACGCGGCTCTTACGCGTCCTGCAGCAGGGCGAATATACCACCGTCGGCGGCCGCACGCCGATCCGCACCGATGTGCGCATCGTCGCCGCTACCAACAAGGACCTGAAGCAGGCGATCAACCAGGGCCTCTTCCGCGAGGATCTCTATTACCGCCTCAATGTCGTGCCGCTGCGCCTGCCGCCGCTGCGCGACCGCGCCGAGGACATTCCCGATCTGGTGCGCCATTTCATCCAGCAGGCGGAAAAGGAAGGCCTCGGCTCCAAACGCTTCGATCAGGAAGCGCTCGAACTGATGAAGGCCTATGCCTGGCCGGGCAACGTCCGCGAACTGGAGAACCTCATCCGCCGCCTGATGGCGCTCTATCCGCAGGATGTGATCACCCGCGAGATCATCGACGCGGAACTGCGTTCCGACGTGCCCGACAGCCCGATCGACAAGGGGCCGATGCGCAGCGGCTCGATGACGATCGCGCAAGCCGTCGAGGAGAACATGCGCAGCTATTTCGCAGGCTTCGGGGACAATCTGCCGCCGCCCGGCCTCTATGACCGTGTGCTGACCGAAATGGAATATCCGCTGATCCTCGCCGCCCTGACGGCGACGCGCGGCAACCAGATCAAGGCGGCCGATCTTCTCGGTCTCAACCGCAACACCTTGCGCAAGAAGATCAGGGAACTTGGCGTCTCGGTCTACAGGAGTTCCCGCACCGCCTGAGCCTGTTCGGGCTTGCACGGTGCTGCAGTGAGGTCTGAGAAGATCGCTCTCTGATCCTCATCCATCAGCGTTCCACGCAATACCGTTCGGCCGAGCGCATCGTCGATCTGCGAATTCACTTTGGAAAGAGGAACGTGAGCGCGAGCCGGAAGCCAAGTCCTTCCGGGCCGTTCTCCGGAGCGTCTGCCCAATAGCGGATACCTGCCGTCAGACTGATCGGCTGCTTATCGATGGTGATCAGCTTGGCGACTGCGAAGTTGATTGGCACCGACCAATTGTTCGTTTCCCAGTTATAGGTGGACTCAGTATTCAGCGAGAACGTCCAGGCGTCCTTGGTCGTGTAGGAGATGAACGGCTGGAGGAACGTCGAACTCACATCTTCCCGGTCGCTTTGACCAGCGAACGACCAGATGTGGTTCCCAAGAATGCCGTAAGTCCAGGGGCCGTCCTGTTTGAGAACGACTGCTGTCGGTCCAGCGCCCCATTTGCCGCCACCGAGGAGCTCGTCGGTCGCGGTGGGAAGGAGGAACACCGGTCCGGCACCCCAGACGATACCGGTCTCCGTCGGTTTAGCAGGGGAGAGAAAGAAACTCTGCAACGTGTCGCCGAGACCGAACTGCGTTCCTGATGGCCCGGCGATGTCGTTCTGCCATGTGACCGGGAGGATGGTCCTCGATATGAGGTTCCAGTCCTCGTTCAGAGAGAATGGAATGACAGGCTGGATGTTCAGCGTTGCCTTGTCACCATCTTCGGGACCGTAGCCGTGGTCATAGTTGAACTGGAACGGGACGCTGATCAGCGAAGCGATCGGATTCGACAGCTTCTTCGCGAGTTCTTCGCTCGACTGGGCGTTGGCTGCACCTGATGACAGAACCAGCGCCGCGGCAAGCTGCATCAGCCGAAAAATCATGAGCTTCATTGACGTCTCCACCGTACAAAACTCGATCTGCTGTCCCGGACGTCGTTCTCAGAAGTGGATGACGACGCCGAGGATCGGACCCTGCTCGACGACGTCGAAGACGAAGCCGTCGTTGTCGTAGTCGACGCCGAGTGCGCGGTATCCCGCAACGGCTGAGATCGTGTCGGTGAACTTGTAGCCGAGCGCGAGCGCCACATCCCAGTCGAGATCCGCGCCGCCGGCGCCGACGAGACCCCATCCTGTCAGATAGATCTCCGGCGTGAAGAAGTAGTTGCCTCGGACGCCCACCAGACCGTCGACCCAGGTCGCGCTGTCATCTTGCTCGACGCCACCGAGGATCCCGCCACTGAAGGAGATGTTGGTGTCGACCGACCACACCCGGATGCCGCCGACGACATCGAGGTGTCCCGACTGGTCCTCCAGCACCGAGTAGCCGACCCCGAGAAGTCCGGCGAAGGTCTTTGAGGTGACGTCGACGCTGTCGGCGAGGATGCCAAGCGGCGTATTCGCGTCTGCGCCAAGCTTGGTGTAGATGATGTCGCCGAAGATGCTGAACCGGTCGTACCGCGCTTCCCCCGCGGCCATGAAGGCGAAATCGAGGTTCTGCAGGATGTCGTCGAAATCGGAGTCGATATGAACCTCCGGCAATCCGAACTGTGCAATGTCTCCGGATATCCCCGCCATCCAGAAATACGGCGCGACGGTGAACGTCCAACCGCTCGGGCTCTCGACCACTTTGGCATCGGGTGTCAGCGGCGTCGGATCGGCTGCCCAGGCGGGCGAGGAGGCTACGAGACCCGCGCAAAGGACCGCCGCGCGTAGAAGAAAAGCCGTCATGAAACTCCCCCTGCGTTGTCGGTCTCCATCGTGGTCGCCGACGAATCGAACATATCATCGATCTCCGCTCAACTCTGGCGCAACACCCGCCTGCGGATAAGTATGTTACAGTAATATCTGTCTGTCTGCGGCATTGCCGCGCTCGTCCTGCCGATGTCGGAGTTAGGGCTTGCAGCTCGGCGTTGGCCGTACCTCGTCGCAGTTTTTCAAAATTGCTGGCTGCGGTTTGGCAGTGCCCATCAGGCCACTGACCTGGCCGGCGTAATTGTCCCGCGTGTCCTGATCGACAGCAGCGACGGGAGCGGCAAGGATCAGTCCAGCAACGTTCCCGGCTGCCGCCGCCGTTCCGGTTGTCGCCACCAGAATCTGGTCGCCAAGTCCAATCCTGCTGTCGGTGAGCGTCTGCCCCTCCGAGATGCGTGATCCGATGAGCTGAACGATCTGCGGCGATTCCGCGAATTTGCCGTGGTTCATCCGATCGCCAGATTTGATCTTGGTGAGATCGATCACCACGATCTTGTTGGCCTCGAACTCCGCCTTGTAGCGCGCCTGTTCGGGATCGATGGCTCCAAGTCGGGATACGTCACCCCAGACCCGACGCGAGAACGCCAGTGCACGGTCGTCACGGGATACGAACAAGGTGAACTGCGGATGCTGTTTGCCCATGTCGCCGATCTGCTGGCGGAACACGTCGACATCGACGTCCGGAGCCGCGAGCATGACATTCTTGAACTTGGCGGGCAGTCGGCCATTACGAATGGCCATCTGGCGCAGCGATTCCAACGCCAGCCAGTTCCCCATGGAATGAGCGAGGATGGACACCTCCTTCACTTCCGGATCCTTTGCGAGATACTGGAAGAGTGTCTCCAGAGCATTTCGCGTATAGTTCGTGCTCTCCCGATCATAGCCGTAGGCGAGAAGGCTGCCACGCGACGGCCAGGTCACCAGCACGGGAGCGCTGTGCACACCTGAGTCCTGAACGATCTGGGCGAAGCGGTAGACGGAGTCTTCGAACCGATTGTTGAAACCATGGATGAACACCAGGACACTGTGGTCGGGGCTCTTGCGGACGCTGGCGCTCAGCCAGCGTTTGGCCTCATCGATATTGAGATCGTCGGCCTTTAAAGTCGCGAAATCTGTCGCCGGATTGGAGGGAAGCCTCTTTGGCCAGGCGACCTCTCCCTCCTTGCGGATCGTGTTCGGTGGGATGGACACGGTGATATCGGCGAATGCCGGGGTCCGCGCCCGTTCTCCGTTGAACATCTCTCCTGGCACCGGAGACCTGCTGCGTGTCGTGGCGATCAGCAAGTTGACCTTGGTCGACTTCGGAGACGTGTCTGCAACAGGCGTCATCACATCCTTCGGATGACCGCCGCACCCAGGCAGAATGACGATCAATGCGCACAGCAGAAGCCACCGAACATACCCGGCAACTATCGACCCTATTCCCGTGTTGTTTTTGCTTCCCACCGATTTCCCTCATGCTGGGCGCTTGTCGAATGCGTTCGCCGGGCCTGTTTTTCTAGCAATAATAGACGCCGACGGCGCAACGCCGGACCTGTTTTTCTAGCAATAATAGACGCCGACGGCGCAACGCCGGACCGTGCGGCGCGCAACTCCAGCGACACTCACCGGCGTCAGCGGGCGGCCGATCCTGGCCTCTGCCGGCGTGAAGACGCCATTCAGTCCCGGAATCGAAAGTCCGTTTCCAAGTTCGAGGCCGGACACGCCGATCGCCGCAGCAAGCAGCAGGAGTTTCAGTTTTCTGACGACGGTCATTTGGTGCCTCCCATGGCAAAGTGATCAGGAAGCTCGTCAATATCGGCAAGCTTCGTCAGGTCGACTTGGCGTTCGTGGTGTTTTTGAAACCGAAATCGTTGGCAACGACATCGGTGCCTGTCTTCCAGTCACTGATCTGGATGCTGTATTGTGGGCCTTGATCCACCTGGCTTGCGGTAATGACATATCGACAGGGATACGGATGCTCGCCTTGAGCGATCCATATCTGCCAGTCGACTTCCTTGGTGCGGAATGCAAGGTGGTCGCATTCGACGCCGCCGATGACACCGCTGCCGAGGTCCTTGACGTCGACCACGTCGCGCATCAGCTCGTCATAGGCATCCGGGAGCAGAAGATCGGCACCCGGTATGGGTCTATGGAGCTTGTCCCGCAATTCGTCGATCAGGTGATTTATGGTGCCTGGGACTTCTGCCTGGGCATAGAGGTTGGCGTTCTTGCCGAGCAGCGAGAGCGTCTTGCCGTCGAATGCGACCTCAACGTTGGCGAACCCACCAAACCGGGTAACCTGGAGTTTATCCGGTCGGCCCATTTCGATCTTGCCGGAACTTGCCAGCAGAAGCTTCTGATGGTCGACGGTGACCACCTCCAGGTTGGTGTCATACGAAAAGGAGATCGCCTTTTCTGCGGCCAGGTAGTCGGACATGGTTTTCACCAGCTTCTTGGCGTCTGCGTCGGCAGCGCTTGCGGCCGATCCACATCCCAAGATGATCATCAAGCCGAGTGCCGCGGACGACACCGCCGCCACGGCAGGGTGCAAGGCTCGCTGCGGTGCTTTGGTCATCGACGAATCCCTTCTAAATGGTTTGGTCGGACGACTGAGGTCGCTCCCTGGGTCTCGGCCATGAAAGAACGATTATCAGCGACCACAGCCTACACGGAGACGACGGCGTGCGCGTGTAACCATCGGGTATGTTCTGTGCTAGTTGTCCTGACAGCAGCGCTACCGCGGCTGAAGGGCCTTGGAACCGTCGATCGGCAGCGACATCGTCGCCTGCACCTCGTCCATCGCAGGAAGCCCGGCCGTTCGCAGATCGGCAATCATCCGTGCCCGATCCTGTGGCTGGAAATTGCGCGCCTTGAGTTCGGCCACGATGCTCGGAATGAAGTCGGGTCTCATTTCGTTGAACCGCGAGGCCTCGTTGCGGGCGTCCTCGATCATTCCGGCGTCGACGTAGATGACGGCAGCCACCGCATGGAATAGCGGGAACTTCTGCAGGTCCGCCTGCCTGATCTCGATGACCGCGGTCTTGTCGTCGTGCAGCATGTAGGCTGCAAGTGCGCGCGTTCCGCGATAGTAGCCGCCGCCGGCAGGGTTGAGAGCAATGGCACGATCCAGCAGCGCTGCCCCGCGCTGCCATTCCCCGCTCATCGCCACCCGGGTACCAAACTCTCCTAGCAATTCGGTGTCGTTCGGATTGGTCGCAAGTGCCCGTTCGCCGATCTGAAGTGCCTCCGGAACCCGCTGGCTGAAAAACAACGCCGTCATCAACGCCTGAAGGGCGCGGGTGTTGCCGGGATCCAGTTGAATGGCACGGCGGGCGGCCTGAAAGCTGCGATCTATCGGCGCGGACGAAATGGGCTTCCGATTGAACCTGAAACGATCCTCGTCGAGATAGAGGATGGACAACATCGCCCAGGCGGTCGCAAAGGATGGATAGCGGGCGACAGCGCTTTCGAGGCAGTTTCGAACCTCTTCGTGCCGCTCGATGCTCAACTCGGCACGGTAAGTGTAAAAGCTCAGCGTGCAGCCGTAGATGCCAAGATCATCAGGCGGCGGGTTGGAGACATCGGCCTGGGCCATGATGCCATAGGGCTGCGCCACGGCGGTCGCAACCTTGTTTGCGACGTCGGACTGGATGGTGAACAGGTCGCGGACGCCGATGTTGTCGTCGTAGGTCTGCGACCAGAGGATCTCATCGGTCTGCGTGTCGAGCAGACGTGCCGTCACACGCACTCGGCTTCCGGAGACGCGAACACCGCCTGCCAGCAGGAAGCGTGCGCCAAGTTCTCCGCGAATCCGCGATGTCTCCACCTCTGGCGGCAACGATCTGGATGTCTCGCGACCGAAGACTTTGATCTCCTTGAAGCGGGGAAGGGCGGTGAGGAGTTCCTCGGTGAGGCCTGTCGTATAGAGTTCCGCCTGAGGACCATCACCGAGATTAGCAAATGGAGCGATCACCAATGTCGGTCCATCAGATCCTGTAATGTCGGCAGCCGCGAAGGGCCAGATCGAGCCAAATCGAATGGAGGTCAAGCCAGCCAGAGCTGAAGTGCCGCCCACGATCACGATCAATCCAAGAGCCACTGCCCACATATGCCGTCTTAAGCCGGGAAAAAGGGAATAGGCGCGCTCCGACGGCAGACTTTGGTCTTCAGCATCGGAATTGTCAGCAATCGGATTATTCCAGGCAAAGGTCGGCACGTAACCGCCTTTCGGAATGTCTATTCGGATCGGATCGCGTTGACCCGCTGTAAAATAATAGCGCTCGAGCACCCGCCTGAGCCTTCCGGCCTCGATCCGAACAACCGGATCATCCTGCGTGAAGCCGTTGGGGCGCTTGAAAACCTCGACGGCGATAGAGTAACCCTTGATCCGGTCTGCGCGGCCTGCAAGCGTCTCCTCCACGGCATAGGTAAGAAATGCAGCACTCCGACCGATATGCGGAAATTGCGGGCTGGTAACGATTCGCTCAAGCTGAGCCCGAACATCATCGTGGGTCGGGGGTGGTCGCGTCGAATCCGGCGCGATATCGCGCCTTGATGGCAATGAATCCTGCACGACTTGCTCCTCACCCGCTCTTGAGGGACGTGACTACCGGAGATTTTATTAACTACCACTTTTGTAACCTACCGCAGAAACTGATCCTCGTCCATCAAAGGCACCGTATCAGGCCCGTTCGACGACTTCGCAGATCGAGGGAAGGGGACTTCAGGCGCGTGAACTGCAGAAGCGGACATCGCGTCTTCGCCGCCTCGTAGCAGCCCGCGACCCAAAGCGGCCAAAGCCGTAAATGACCACCCAAGGTGCCACGACGACTCGGTCTAACGCGCCCGCCAGATAGCGAGCAAGCACCACAGGGAAGTCGCCGCGTGATAGAGGATCGCAGGCCACAACAGGACGCCGATCATCTCCAGAACGAGGGCGGAATAGGTCAAGACGGCCGTGGTCAGGAAATTGTAGAGCGTCACTCCGACGAGGAGCCCCAGGGTGCCTTGCCTGTCTTCGGCGTCACGCGCACCCCAGCTTGCCGCGGCAAGAGCGAGCAGCGCCGCACCGCAGATCCGCCCTATCAGTGGTGCCTCTGAAGCGACCTGCTTTGTGTCAAACAGCAGAACGAAGAGGATCGACGGCGCCACGACAAGCCCCAGTCCCATCGCACCTTCTGCGATCGCAAACAGGGTCAGAAGCGTGCGTCGGTGAGCTGTGTTCATGGCGCAGAATCCCCGGGCCCGGTCAACGTCACTTTCGGCACGGGCCGCCTTGACGATGGGGCGCTCTGCGCTGGACCTCTTGCCCCAAGGTCGCGGCTGAAGTTCCGTCTTCAAGCTGCTCAGCTTGCCGTCGAAGGCGAATGGTGCCTGGTAGTCGTTATCGTCGACACCGGTTCCGCGTGATGTGGACCGTTTTATTTGGGGAGGGTATGGCGCATATCGCGTGCGCGCCAGTAACATACAGTATGCACTGTTGATCCGCGTTCGCTCCAACGGTCACATTGGAGACCGCGTTGCGGACCCGATTTCCGACCGACGGCCGAACGGTTGATCGTCCCGCTGCCGCGGCGTCGGACTGACAGATACTACGGTATGATACGCGCAAAGCTCTCTTGGAGCGAATATTGTTGCGGACGGGCGCTGGTCTGGGCCGGACATCGCTTCGCCTGCCGGTCCATGTTTCCGACAGAGGGTTCATCATGAACACCAATCCAAAGCAGGCCTATCTCACGGCGGTGTTGGTCAGCACCACATTTTTCGCGGCCACGATCGTCCAGGCGGCGGAGACGCTGCCATCCTGGAACGATGGCAAGGCCAGACAATCGATCCTCGACTTCGTCGCCAAGGTGACCAAGGAAGGCTCGCCGGAATTCGTCCCGCCCGCAGAGCGCATCGCCACCTTTGACAATGATGGGACGCTCTGGGCCGAGCAGCCGCTCTATTTCCAGCTTTTCTTCGCGCTGGAGCGGGTCAAGGTTCTCGCACCCGAACATCCGGAATGGAAGACGAAGGAGCCTTTCGCATCCGTATTGAAAGGTGATCTGAAGAGTGCGCTTGCGGGCGGCGCTCCGGCGCTGCTTGCAATCGTCGGAGAGACGCAGGCGGGTCTGACGACCGACGAATACGCAACGGTCGTCAAGGAATGGCTTGCTACAGCCAGGAACCCCAAGACGGACAAGCTGTTCACCGAGATGGCGTATCAGCCGATGGTGGAGCTTCTCGACCATCTGCGTGCCAACGGCTTCAAGACCTTCATCGTCTCTGGTGGCGGCAACGAATTCATGCGCACCTTCGCCGACGAGACCTATGGCATTCCACCCGAACAGGTGATCGGCAGCAGCGGCAAGCTGCAGTTCGAGCTGCGCGACGGAAAGCCCGCCCTCGTGAAGCAGCCCGAACTGTTTTTCTATGACGACAAGGATGCCAAACCGATCGCCATCCAGACTTTCATCGGCCGCCGACCCATCGCTGCGTTTGGCAATTCAGACGGCGACCTGCAGATGCTTCAATGGACGTGTAGCGGTCCTGGTGCACGCTTCTGCCTCTATGTGCATCACACCGACGCCGAGCGCGAATTTGCCTATGACAGGAAGTCCAGCATCGGCCAGCTCGACAAGGGCCTGGACGAAGCACATGCTCAGGGGTGGACGGTTGTCAACATGAAGGACGATTGGAAGACCATCTATCTGACCGATCAGAAGTAACCGTCTTTGATGCCGGAGTCTGGTCCTCAACGGCGAGGGAGAAGCTTGATCACGGTCACACTGGCGCTTTCCAGAGCGGCTTCGATCTCGCTGCGCAGCGTTTCCACGAGTTCGACGAATTCCGCGTGGCGCTCATTTCGCTCTGCGGCGGAGGATGTTTCCCATTTTCTCCGCAATTCATCTGCAACGGAGAAGTCGGCACAGAGTTCACGGAAGTTATCGTCACGGGCGGCCAATGTATCGATGGTTTTGGCGCTGGCTGGAAAGATGCGCTTGGCGAACCGTGTGTCGTAATCCATCCATCCTACCTCCAAGGCGGCCTCTGCAAGTCCGGCGGCCGCATCGCGTTATAAGTGGTGCATGATGATCCGGAATAGGGCGGAAGCAACGTAGTTTACAGTAAGGAACGGGAACGAAAGCGGAATTCGCCGTTCAGAGCATGTCCGACACGCTTGAACTCCAGTTTCGCGCTGCCGCTGCTAACCGCAATCGACGGGAGTACGCCCATAACCTGCGGACCACGAAGGATATGTCATGAAAGGTCTTGTCACAATCGGTGGCTTTTGTTCCGCCGACGCGACATGTGACCATGACGCCGCCTCACACGCGCTTGACACATCTGAAGCCGACATGACTTGTGGACGTGTCCTCAGGCTCTGCATGTCTGGCGGCGGGACGATAGCGCTTGCAGTAGTTCGGCGCGCAGAGGTGGGATCCGCCCTTGAGCACGCGCCGCGGGATCCTGATGTCAGGCAGCCGCGGATCATAGCTGGCGTCGGCGTCGCCTCCGCGGGGATTGCTGGGGATGCAGCATGAATGGCTGGCAGGCTCGGGATGGCGTGTCGACCAGAAGTCAGAGGTCCATTCCCAGACATTGCCGATCATGTCGTAGATGCCGTAGCCGTTTGATGGAAAGGATCCGACCGGGGACGTTCTGTCCGCACCGGCTGGCTTTGTGCTCAGCGTAGGGAAGGTGCCCTGCCAAGTGTTGGCCATGAGCTTTCCTTCCGGGTTCAACTCGTCGCCCCAGGCAAATTCCGCATCATCAAGGCCGCCGCACGCCGCCAGTTCCCACTCTGCCTCGGTCGGCAGATCTTTTTCCGCCCAGAGCGCATAGGCCATGGCGTCGCTATAGGCGACATGGACGACGGGATGATCGAGCTTGCCGCGGATGTCGGTGCGGCCGCCGTAAGGGTGTCGCCAGTCCGCGCCGAACTTGAACGACCACCACTGGGTAATGTCGGGGCCGACTATGGCTTTCGGCGGCGTGAACACCAGAGATCCGGCTCGCAGCATTTTAGGAAGCGCTCCAGGATAGTCGGCGGCACGGGGTGCCCTTTCGGCGACGGTCACATGTCCGGTGGCTTTGACGAACGAAGCGAACTGGCGGTTGGTGACGGGGGTGGCGTCGATCCAGAAGCCGTCGACGGCTACCGGATGAGCAGGCGCTTCCTCCGGATAATGCTCGTTCGATCCCATGGTGAAGGTTCGTCCGGCCACCCAGACCAGGCCTGAAAATCCCGCGTCGTCGGTCGCGCGCACGTCGGATGTCATTTTGTCATTCCCGCAGGTTATTGCCGTTCACGTACGGGTGCGTGCCCCGCCCATTCACCTATATAACTACCCCTCGGAGCCGCAGTTCTTATAGTAGGTTACAGTAATATACGCGACGCGTTGGTAGCAATCTGCCACTCTCTGCAATGTCATCGCTAAGCTGATGGCTATGTCAGCCGATCTGACTCTCGCCGGCGCATGCGAGCATCATTGAGAGCGGGAAAGTATTGCTCGCTCTGCCTTTCTACCTTGGGTCCAAAAGGGAGCAATCAACAATGAATACGCGCGTTTATCTAGCCGTTCTCGCCGCCAGTTGTTTTTCAGCATTTCCCGCCGCCGCCCAGGATCTCACCGGAGCAACCGGTTCACCCAGCGCTACGTCGACGATCAACGGCCAGTCGCTGCCGGCAGCACCTCCGGCGTTCGGCGGAACCATCAACCTGGACGCCAAGGACTCGATTCCGTGGTGGCCACCCAAGGTGGTGCCGCCGAAGGGCGCGCCGAATATACTGCTGATCATGACCGACGACGCCGGCTATGGCGTCTCCAGCACCTTCGGCGGCGTTATCCCGACACCGACGCTCGATCAGATCGCAGCCAATGGACTGCGCTTCACGCAGTTCCACTCCACCGCGCTGTGCTCGCCCACGCGCGCCGCTCTCATCACCGGGCGAAACCACCATTCGGCGGGCTTCGGGGTGATCGCCGAGCAATCCACCGGCTATCCCGGCTATGATGCGATTATTGGCCCGAACAACGGCACGATCGGTTCGATACTCAGGGATCACGGTTATGCCACCTCATGGCTCGGCAAGAACCACAATACCCCGACCTACGCGCTATCCGCCTCGGGACCGTTCGACCAGTGGCCCTCCGGCATGGGCTTCGACTATTTCTATGGCTTCCAGGGCGGCGAATCCAACCAGTGGACGCCCTGGCTGTTCCGCAACCACGACCAGATCTACCCGTGGCTCGACAAGCCCGACTACAATCTGGTCACCGGCATGGCCGATGACGCCATCGACTATCTGCGCAAGGTGAATGCCGCGACGCCGGACAAGCCGTTCTTCATGTACTATGTTCCCGGCGCAACCCATGCCCCGCACCATCCGACGAAGGAGTGGATCGAGAAGTTCAAAGGCAAGTTCGATGGCGGCTGGAACGCCATGCGGGACGAGATTCTCGCCAACCAGAAACGGCTCGGCGTGGTTCCGGAGAATACCCAGCTGACGCCGTGGCCGGATGACCTTCCGAAATGGGATACGCTATCGGCAGACGACAAGAAGATGTTCGCCCGTCAGGCGGAGGTCTACGCCGCCTTTGTCGCCTATGCCGACTTCGAGATCGGCCGGGTGGTCGATGAGGTTCGCAAGCAGGGCAAGCTCGACGATACCCTGATCATCTATATCGAGGGCGATAACGGCACCAGCGCCGAAGGTACGGCCATCGGCACGGCCTTCGACCTGGCCGCGATCCAGGCCATCAGCATGCCGGTCGCCGACCAGCTGAAATTCTACGACGCCTGGGGCGACCCGACGACGGAGCCACATATGTCAGTCGCCTGGTCCTGGGCTTTCGACACGCCGTTCAAATGGACCAAGCAGGTCGCCTCCCACTTCGGCGGCACCCGACAGGGCATGGCGATGTCTTGGCCGGGTCACATCACCGACAAGGGCGGCATCCGCAGCCAGTTCCACCATGTGATCGACATCGTGCCGACGATCCTCGAAGCCACCGGCATCCAGGCGCCGCTCACGGTGAACGGCATCGCCCAAAAGCCGATCGAAGGCGTCAGCATGGCCTATACCTGGTCCAAGGGCGCCAAGGACGTCCCCTCTGCACGCACGACACAGTATTTCGAGATGTTCGGCAATCGCGCGATCTACCACGAGGGCTGGATCGCCTCCACGACCCCACCCGCCGCGCCCTGGCTGATGGGACTCGGCAAACTGCCCGATGTGGTCGATGGCTATCAGTGGGAACTCTACAACCTGACCGAGGACTACTCGCAGTTCAACGATCTCGCCGCCAAGGAGCCGGACAAACTGCGCGATATGCAGCAGCTCTTCCTCGTGGAGGCCGCGAAATACCAGGTGTTGCCGCTTGATAACTCCGTCATCTCGCGTGCCACCGCGCCGCGGCCAAGCGCCACCGCTGGCCGAACCGAGTTCGTCTACTCAGGCGAACTCTCGGGCCTGCCACCGGCCTCGGCGCCCGATCCGCTGGCCCGCTCCTACACGATCACCGCCGAAGTCGACGTCCCGCAGGGCGGCGGAGACGGAATGCTTGCGACGCTTGGAGGCCGCTTCGGCGGCTACGGCCTTTATCTCCTCAAGGGCAAGCCGGTCTTCACCTATAACCTGCTTGGACTGGAGCGCTTCCGGTGGGCCGGCGAGACCGCGCTGACAGCAGGCAAACACAGCGTCGTCTTCGACTTTACCTACGAGGGACCCGGTTACGGGAAGGGCGGCAAGGGTGTGCTTAGCGTCGATGGCACGATGGTGGCCGAGCAGTCGATCCCGCATACCATCCCGTTTCTGGTGACGGTCGACGAGTCCTTCGACGTGGGGGTGGATACCCGCAGTCCTGTCGACGACAGCGACTACCAGGTGCCGTTCCGGTTTACGGGTACGCTGGACAAACTGACGGTCAAGGTTGGGCCGCCGCAAATCTAGTCAGCGTCAGGCGCGGGCCTCGCAGGGCCTGCGCCATGACTGAGTTCGCCGCGTCGGGGGCGACCCCGACAAGCCAAGCTACCGATTTCCGATATGGGCGATGTCGCCTTCACGCTATCGGTGTTTCTGGACGACTGTCGCCCGGACATTGGTTCCTGCCTATCGGCGGTTTCGCCTGTAGGTTACCGTAAGATACTTGCTCTCCTTATATTTGTTATGCCTTATGTACGCGTCCAGGCAAGCCGACAGGCCCTGTTATTCTCAACGCGGCATGCACTTTCGCTCGGCTATCTCAAGAGCATTCGAGAACCTCGGTCGGACCGTATTCAGCATCCGTTGCAGTGTTGAGCTTTGCTTCGCCTGACCAAAAAAGGGAGAAATGGGCATGACAGAGAACGCGACTCCAACGAGGCGGGATATCTTGCTAACCGGCGGATCTTTGCTCGCCATGTCGGCGATTGGCACGGCTGCGAGCACCACCATGAGCCGGAATGCAATGGCTCAAGCCACGGGCAAAAAACCCAACATAGTAGTCATCATGGCCGATGATGTCGGCATCTGGAATATCGGCGCTTACAATCGCGGCATGATGGCCGGTCGTACCCCACATCTCGACAGGCTTGCGGCAGAGGGGATGCTCTTTACCGACTACTACGCCGAGGCGAGCTGCACCGCAGGGCGAGCGAACTTCATCACCGGCGAGCTTCCGGTTCGAACTGGCATGACCACGGTTGGCCAGGCAGGCTCGCCCATCGGCCTTCCTGCTGCGGCGCCAACCATTGCCACCGTGCTGAGGTCTCTGGGCTACGCCACGGGACAGTTCGGCAAGAACCATCTTGGCGATCTCAACGAGTTTCTGCCAACGGTTCATGGCTTCGATGAGTTTTTCGGCTATCTTTATCATCTTGATGCGATGGAAGACCCCGCGCATCCGGGCTACCCGCAGGAACTGCTGAACGTAGTCGGCCCGCGCAACATGGTCCATTCCTGGGCCACGGAAACCGATGACCCCACGGAAATGCCGCGATGGGGCAAGGTCGGCAAACAAAAGATTGAAGATGCTGGCACGCTCTATCCGGAAAGGATGAAGACGGTCGACGACGAGATTCGCGATCTTTCCTTCAAGTTTATCGACAGGGCCAAGGCCGATGGCAAGCCGTTCTTCCTTTGGCTCAACCCGACACGGATGCACATTGTTACTCATCTATCGGAAAAGTACGAGAAGATGCGTAATTCCGCGAATGGTTGGACCATCCATGAAGCTGGGATGGCGCAGCTTGACGACATTGTTGGCGATACCATGCAGAAACTGAAAGAAATGGGCGACGATGAGAATACGATCGTCGTGTTCACGACTGACAATGGCACCGAAAACTTCACCTGGCCGGATGGTGGTCAGACACCATTTTTCGGCGGAAAAGGCACGACATACGAAGGCGGCTTCCGCGCCCCCGCAATGGTCCGCTGGCCGGGGCACGTTCCTACCGGTTCGATTTGCAATGGGCTGATGTCCGGCCTCGACTGGTTCCCCACCCTTGCGGCCGCCGCTGGAAGCACCAATATCGCCGTCGAGTTGAAAGCGGGGAAGGAACTCAATGGCCAGACCTACAAGGTTCACCTGGACGGCTATGATCAGACCAGCATGATCACCGGAACTGGCCCGTCGAACCGTCATGAAATCTGGTATTTCGCCGAAAGCGTGCTCGGGGCGGCCCGGATTGATGACTATAAATACACGTTCATGGAGCAGCCGGACGGTTGGATAGGCAGCACGGTGAAATTGGACGTGCCGACCGTTGTAAACCTGCGCCTTGATCCGTTCGAGCGTACGGCCTTTTTCAAGGGTAACGTTGGTTCACAAGAATACTTTGAATGGTACAAGTTCGAATTCTGGCGTTTCGTCCTCGTTCAGCAAAAAGTTGAAGAGCTGGCGAAGACTGCCATTGAATTTCCGCCGATGCAGAAGGGCGCAAGCTTCGGAATAGACGCAGTCAAGGCACAAATCGCCGAGGCCATGCGCAAGCAACACGCACAGTAAGCCAAGTTGCACGTCGCGTGGCGCGGCACGTCAATGCGGATGGAGGGCTTTTCTGCCTCCGGCCGCATTGAACCAGCTTTTGTCGAGGCGCGAGCGGATGACGTACGGCCGTTAGGAACCAGATCAAGGCGGCCGATCTTCTCGGTCTCTACCGCAACACCTTGCGCAAGAAGATCAGGGAACTTGGCGTCTCGGTCTACAGGAGTTCCCGCACCGCCTGAGCGTGTTCGGGGGGCGCGATAAAAAAGAAGGCGGCGGGCCCTCATGTTGCCCACCGCCCACCCCTCCCGGCGTCCGCCGCCACGGTCGGGAGGAGAGGTGAGCCTATCTGAGCGAAGTCGCGGTTTATATCCAAGCAGACAAACAAAAATGCGGTGTCATTCAACAGTCACATAAGCATTTGTGAGGAGTGATTTGACGCTAGGCGAATGTCATTGAAGTTGCTGCGGTCGTCGTCGCCGTGCCTGTGGATAAGCTGTGGATATCCGGTGGACGACAGGATCAATCAGCGGTCGATAATGTCGCAGATTCCAATCGCATGTTGCCTATCCGTTCCGAATCTCATCATTCTGCCGTTGCTGCCGTCGACCTCCGCCGCAAACGTCGTCGATCGCATGCCACGGGCGCTCCGACTGATGTCGTGGAGCGCCCATTTTCTTTACGGTCGGGGGCTGACGGGAACTGCGACATCTTGTTCTATGCCGGTGAACTTGGCGGGCTGAGCCTCGCATATCGTTGCGCATGCCATAGATTACGCGAATCGGTCGTCGATCAATCGGGCGACGCCGACCCCGGTGACAGGCCGGTACATATTCATAATTTGCGGGAGTTGCATGATGGAATATCGACGTTTGGGAAAGTCGGGCCTGAAAGTGAGCGAGTTCTCCTTCGGCTCATGGGTGACGTTCGGCAAGCAGGTCAATGGAGGCGACGCCGTCGACCTCATGAAGCTTGCCTATGACAACGGGGTGAACTTCTTCGACAATGCCGAAGGATATGAAAGCGGCAAATCCGAGATCGTGATGGGCGAGGCGCTCAGCAGGCTCGGCTGGAGTCGTGACAGCTTCGTCGTCTCCAGCAAGGTCTTCTGGGGAGGCCAGAAGCCGACGCAGCGCGGCCTGTCGCGCAAGCATGTGACCGACGCCTGCCACGCAGCACTCAAGCGGCTTCAGGTCGACTACCTCGACCTTTACTTCTGCCACCGCCCGGATATCGACACGCCGATCGAGGAAACGGTCCGGGCGATGCACGATCTCGTCGCCCAGGGCAAGGTGCTCTATTGGGGCACGTCGGAATGGTCGGCGCAGCAGTTGACGGAAGCCTACGCCGTTGCCCGGGATTTGCGCATCACGCCGCCGACCATGGAGCAGCCGCAGTACAACATCTTCGAACGCCAGAAGGTCGAGTCTGATTATCTGCCGCTGTATGACCTGATCGGCCTTGGCACCACGATCTGGTCACCGCTCGCCTCGGGCGTCCTGACCGGCAAATACAATGACGGCGTGCCGGCCGACAGCCGTATGAACCTGCCGGGCTATGAATGGCTGAAGGAAAAATGGTCCAGCGATGCCGGCCGCGCCCAGCTCAAACAAGTCGGCGAGCTTGCAAAGCTGGCGGACGAGATCGGGATATCGATCACGCATCTCGCCCTTTTGTGGTGCCTCGCCAACCGCAACGTCTCGACCGTCATTCTTGGAGCCTCGCGCGCCAGCCAGCTGCAGGACAATCTCGCAGCCCTCTCACACCGAGAGAAGATGACGTCTGACGTGCTGGACCGGATCGACACGATCGTCGGAAATAAACCGGAAGGACCACGTCGCTTCTAAAGCATGTCGCGCGATAACGACATGCGTAAAAACAAAGACCTAAGCGCGAGGAGCGATCTGAAAGATTGCGACGCGCTTCAGGTGAAACAACTTCCCTCGACGGGTCAGATTAAGGCTCGCCGAGGGAAGCAGGGCTTGACAATGTGACGACACGCGTTGCATTTTCGCCACAATGCGTTGCTTAAAGGTCACGCAAGGGTTTTGAACATTCGCTCCCGATCGAGTCGTTACGGCGCTGGCTTTTTTAAGCCGGCGTTGCTTGGTTTTCGATCGGATGGCGAGGGCGGCGGGTGCCGCCTGAAGAGAGGCCGAATGACGCAGGATGGGGTATCGCCGGCGGCGGCGGGCGAGACGGTGACGACGGTGACCGACCGCCGCGCCCTTTTTGCCGTGCCCGGCCTCGTGCTCGCCGGCGGCGCGCTTCTCTGCGCCACGGCGACGTTGTTCGTGCTGCTCGGTCTGACGCCGATCGCCCCGACCTCGCATGTCGTCATCACCTCGGTGATCGTCAATTCCTTCTTTGTCCTGACGCTGCTCGCCTTGATCGGCCGCGAGGTGGCAAGGCTGCTCAAGGCGCGCACCCGCGGCCGTGCGGCAGCCCGCCTGCATATCCGCATCGTCGTGCTCTTTTCGATCGTGGCGATCACGCCGGCGATCCTCGTCGCCATCTTTGCCAGCATCACGCTGAATGCCGGTCTTGACCGCTGGTTTGCCCTGCGCACCCAGTCGATCGTCAGCTCGTCGCGCAATATCGGCCAGGCTTATATGATGGAGAATGCCAGCTACCTGCAGGGGCAGACGGTCTCCATGGCCAACGACCTGGAGCGCAACCGCGCGCTCTACAGCCTCGACAGGACGGGTTTTGCCGACCTGATGACCCGCCAGGCGAGGGGGCGCGGCCTGCTCGGCGCCTTCCTCGTCGAGCGCGACGGCTCGGTGATCGTCCAGGCCGATATCGCCACCGAAAAGCCGCTGCCGGCCATTCCGCAGGACGCATTGGAAAAGGCCGCCGCCGGCCAGCCGACGCTGATCCCGCCCGGCGTTACCAATCTCGTCGGCGCCATCATCAAGCTCGACGCCATCCAGGGCACCTTCCTCTATACGGTGCGCGCCGTTGATCCCAAGGTCATGGGCGCCATGCGGATGATGGAGGAGAACGCCACCGAATACCGCTCGATGGAGGCCAACCGCTTCTCGCTGCAGGTCGCCTTTGCCGTGCTCTATATCGGCTTCGCGCTGATCGTGCTCCTGGCGGCGATCTGGACCGCAATCGCCGTCGCCGACCGCATCGTCCGGCCGATCCGCCTGCTGATCACCGCCGCCGACAGCGTTGCATCGGGCAATATGGATATCGTCGTGCCGGTGCATGCCGTCGATGGCGACGTCGCCAATCTCTCGCGCACCTTCAACAAGATGATCTCGGAAATCCGCACCCAGCGCGACGAGATCCTCGAGGCCAAGGACGAGGTCGATGACCGCCGTCGCTTCATCGAGGCGGTGCTGTCGGGCGTCACCGCCGCCGTCATCGGCGTCGAGCAGGACCGCCGCATCGCCATCGTCAATAGTTCGGCCGAAACGCTGATGTCGCTGTCGGCCGACGAGATGCTCGGAAAGCAGCTGGTCGACATCGCGCCAGAGGTCGATCACGTGCTGACCGAGGCGGCGGTGCGTTATCGCGGCGATTTCCGCAAGCAGATCGCCCTCGTGCGCGGCGGTACGGTGAGGACGCTGAGCGTGCAGGTTACCCGCGAGGAAGTGCGCGACATGAGCGAATCCTACGTGATCACGCTCGACGACATCACCGATCTCGTCATCGCCCAGCGCTCGACCGCCTGGGGCGACGTGGCAAGGCGCATCGCCCATGAGATCAAGAACCCGCTGACGCCGATCCAGCTTTCCGCCGAGCGCATCCAGCGCCGCTACGGCAAGCAGATCGACCCGGGTGACCGGACCGTCTTCGACCAGTGCACGGATACCATCATCCGCCAAGTCGGCGATATCGGCCGCATGGTCGACGAATTCTCCGCCTTTGCCCGCATGCCGAAGCCGACCAAGGAGCCGAGCGACCTGCGCAATATCCTGCGCGACGCGATCTTCCTGCGTGAGATGGGCAACCATCACGTCACCTTCGAGCAGGATTTCGGCGACCAGCCGCTGGAGGGCCTGTTCGACAGCCGCATGCTCGGCCAGGCCTTCGGAAATCTCATCAAGAATGCCGTCGAATCGATCGAGGCCGTTCCGAGCGACGAGCGGGACGAACGCAAGATTCTCGTCCGCGCCGCACTCGATACCGGCCGCGACCGCTTCACCGTCGACGTGATCGACAATGGCCGCGGCCTGCCGGTGGAGAACCGCCACAGCATTCTGGAACCCTATATGACGATGCGCGAGAAGGGCACCGGCCTCGGCCTCGCCATCGTCAAGAAGATCATCGAGGAACATGGCGGGCAGCTCGAGCTGCATGATGCGCCCGCCGATTTTGACCGGGGAAGAGGAGCCATGATCCGCGTGCATCTGCCACGCCTGGATCCGACGTCTTCTGCCCCCGCAGCCAATGACAAGGAAAGCGTTTATGGCCTCTGATATTCTCGTCGTCGACGATGAGCACGATATTCGCGAGATCGTTTCCGGCATTCTCTCGGATGAAGGGCACGAGACGCGCACGGCCCACGACAGCGACAGCGCACTGGCGGCGATTTCCGATCGCGTGCCGCGGCTGATCTTCCTCGATATCTGGATGCAGGGCAGCAAGCTCGATGGTCTGTCACTGCTCGACGAGATCAGGACCCGCCATCCGGAATTGCCCGTCGTGATGATCTCAGGCCATGGCAACATCGAGACCGCCGTCTCGGCGATCAAGCGCGGCGCCTTCGATTTCATCGAAAAGCCCTTCAAGGCCGACCGGCTGATCCTGATCGCCGAACGCGCGCTGGAGAATTCCAAGCTGAAGCGCGAGGTCTCAGATCTGAAGCGCCGCACCGGGGACGCGCTGGAGCTGATCGGCACATCGGTTGCCGTTTCGCAGCTGCGCCAGACGATCGAGAAGGTTGCACCGACCAACAGCCGCATCATGATCCTCGGCGCGTCGGGCTCCGGCAAGGAGCTGGTGGCGCGGATGATCCACAAGAAGTCGGCTCGCGCCAACGGCCCCTTCGTTGCGATCAACGCCGCCAACATCACGCCCGAACGCATGGAAGTGGCGCTGTTCGGCACCGAGGGCACGCCCGGCCAGGCGCGCAAGATCGGCGCGCTCGAGGAAGCCCATCGCGGCATCCTCTATCTCGACGAAGTCGGCGAAATGCCGCGCGAGACGCAGAACAAGATCCTCCGCGTCCTGGTCGACCAGCAGTTCGAGCGCGTCGGCGGTTCCAAGCGTGTCAAGGTCGATGTTCGCATCATCTCCTCGACGGCCTATAATCTCGAGAGCCGCATCGCCGAGGGCTGGTTCCGCGAGGATCTCTACCATCGCCTTGCCGTCGTGCCGGTGCGTGTGCCCGCACTTGCCGAACGGCGCGAGGACATTCCCTTCCTTGTCGACCAGCTGATGCGCCAGATTTCCGAGCAGGCCGGCATCCGTCCGCGCCGCATCGGCGACGACGCCATGGCCGTGCTGCAGGCGCATGATTGGCCCGGCAACATCCGCCAGCTGCGCAACAATATCGAGCGGCTGATGATCCTTGCCCGCACCGACGGCCCGGATGCGCCGATCACCGCCGACATGCTGCCGACCGATCTCGGCGACATGCTGCCGAAGGTGTCCGCCAAGAACGACTATCACATCATGACGTTGCCGCTGCGCGAAGCCCGCGAGATGTTCGAGAAGGACTATCTGATCGCCCAGATCAACCGCTTCGGCGGCAATATCTCGCGCACCGCGGAATTCGTCGGCATGGAGCGTTCGGCGCTGCACCGCAAGCTGAAGTCGCTCGGCGTCTAAGTGCATCCGGCGCGGCCCGACGCCGCGCCGCGTCCCCTATTGCTTCCCGGAAGACCAGGTTTCCCATGCCGAGAATTGCCTATGTGAATGGCCGCTACGTCAAGCATTCCGATGCCAGCGTGCATATCGAGGATCGCGGCTACCAGTTCGCCGATGGCGTCTACGAGGTCTGCGAAGTTCGCCACGGCTATATCGTCGACCTCACGCGCCATATGAACCGTCTCGACCGATCGCTTGGTGAGTTGCGCATCGCCTGGCCGATGGGCCGGGCGGCGCTGACGCAGGTCATTCGCGAGACGCTGCGCCGCAACCACGTCCGCAACGGGCTTTTCTACATGCAGGTGACGCGCGGCGTCGCCCGCCGCGATCATGTCTTCCCGGCCGAGGGAACGCCGCCCTCGCTTGTCATCACCGCCAAGAGCACCGATGCCAAGATCATCGCCGCCAAGAACGCCAACGGCATCAAGGCTATCACCCTTGTCGACAATCGCTGGGACCGCGTCGATATCAAGTCCGTCGGCCTGCTGCCGAATGCCATGGCCCGCCAGCAGGCCAAGGAGGCCGGCGCCCAGGAAGCGATCTATGTCGACGGCGACGGCATGGTGAAGGAAGGGGCGGCGACCAATGTCTGGATCGTCGATCCGGACGGAACGCTGGTCACACGCCCGGCCGAACACGGCATTCTGCGCGGCATTACCCGCACCACTCTGATCGATGTCGGAGCCAAGCTGGGGTTGACGATCGCCGAGCGGAACTTCTCCGTTTCGGAGATGCTCGCAGCCCGCGAGGTCTTCCTCACTGCAGCCACAAGCATTTGTTTTCCGGTCGTTTCCGTCGATGGCCAGGCCATTGCCAACGGCCATCCGGGTAGCGTTTCGCAGAAAGTCCGCGAGGCCTTTTTCGACGTTGCGGAAAAGATTGCGATTTGATACCAAGATTTGCTGGACAGGTGGAATGAGGATGCCACCGGTCTTTGCATGGTGAGGTTGATTGATATTCTACCGGCCAGATCAGGTCGGCAATAAAGAAAGAAGCGGCGCGATGGCGGAACGTTCTCAGAATCTTCAGGACTTATTTCTCAATACTGTTCGCAAGCAAAAGATTTCCCTGACAATCTTTCTGATCAACGGCGTGAAACTCACGGGCGTTGTTACGTCTTTTGACAATTTCTGTGTTCTTCTTCGCCGTGACGGCCATTCGCAGCTCGTGTATAAGCATGCGATCTCGACGATCATGCCGGGCCAGCCCATGCAGATGTTCGAGAGCGAAGAAGCAGCGTCCTAACAGGATCAGCCGTCATTTCGACACGCGATACCAAGAACGATTCGATCATCCCTGAGGCCGCCAAGCACAGGGACGACATGCGCGCGACTGTCGTCGTGCCGGTTCTGAAATCGCGCAGTCGCGGCGGCCAGGGCGAATCGGCCTCGACCCGCACACCGGAAAGCCGGCTCGAAGAGGCGACGGGCCTTGCCCAGGCGATCGACCTCGATGTCGTCAACGGCTCTATCGTCCCGGTCAACGATCCGAGACCGGCCACACTGCTCGGCACCGGCAAGATCGAGGAGATCAAGGCGCTGCTCGACGAGCGCGATTCCGGGCTCGTCATCGTCGATCATCCGTTGACGCCGGTGCAGCAGCGCAACCTCGAAAAGGTATGGAACGCCAAGGTCATCGACCGGACGGGCCTCATCCTCGAAATCTTCGGCCGCCGCGCCTCCACCAAGGAAGGCACGCTGCAGGTCGATCTCGCCCATCTGAATTATCAGAAGGGCCGTCTGGTGCGAAGCTGGACCCACCTTGAACGCCAGCGCGGCGGCGGCGGCTTCATGGGCGGCCCCGGCGAAACCCAGATCGAAGCCGACCGGCGGATGCTGCAGGACCGCATCATCAAGCTTGAACGCGAGCTGGAGCAGGTCGTGCGCACCCGCCAGCTCCACCGCGCCAAGCGCCGCAAGGTGCCGCATCCGATCGTGGCGCTGGTCGGCTACACCAATGCCGGCAAGTCGACGCTGTTCAACCGTATCACCGGCGCCGGCGTGCTGGCTGAAGACATGCTCTTTGCCACGCTCGACCCGACGCTTCGGCGCATGAAACTGCCGCACGGCCGCACCGTCATCCTGTCCGACACCGTCGGCTTCATCTCCGACCTGCCGACCCATCTGGTCGCCGCTTTCCGGGCGACGCTGGAAGAGGTGCTGGAAGCCGATCTCATCCTGCATGTCCGCGATATGTCCGATGCCGACAACCAGGCGCAGAGCTCCGACGTGATGCGCATCCTGAACGATCTCGGCATCGACGAGGCCGAAGCCGAAAAGCGGCTGATCGAGGTCTGGAACAAGATCGACCGGCTGGAGCCCGAGGTGCACGACACCATGGTGCAGAAATCGGCTGGCGCCAGCAACGTGGTGGCGGTTTCCGCCGTCAGCGGCGAGGGCGTCGATACGCTGATGGAAGAGATCAGCCGCAGGCTGTCCGGCGTGATGACCGTGGCGACGATCCGCCTTCCGGTCGACAAGCTGGCGCTGCTGCCCTGGCTTTACGATCACGCGATCGTCGACGGCCGTGAGGACAATGAAGACGGCACGATCACCCTCGATCTGCGCCTGTCCGAAACCGAGGCGACCGAACTCGAGCGCCGCATCGGCAATGGCCAGAAGTTTTCAAAGGAAGATTGGGAGCGGTAAGGTCGGCGAGACCAGCCCCTCATCCGGCTGCCGCCACCTTCTCCCCGTAAACGGGGCGAAGGGACAAGCCGCAATGTCTCGGCTCCCGCGCATTTCTGGTATGGCACGTCCCCTCTACCCGTTTACGGGGAGAGGGTTAGGGTGAGGGGCAGCCATCTGCACGAACCGGACAGGCGATAACTCACTCAGCCCCCGACGTCACAACCCGCTCGATCGCCTTCGCCGCCTGCCAGATTTCCTCCATCCGCTCCAGCGTCGCGTCTTTCAGCGTCTCGCCTTCTGCTTCAAGAACCTGTTCTATATGGCTGAACCGACGACGGAATTTCATATTCGTACCGCGCACTGCCTGTTCCGGATCCGCCTTGACATGCCGGCCGATATTAACGACCGCGAAGATCAGGTCGCCGAGTTCGTCGCTGACCTTTGCCTGATCGCCTTCGCGGAGGGCTGCCCGCAATTCGCCGATCTCCTCCTCGATCTTGTCGAGGATCGGCTCCGGCGCTGACCAATCGAAGCCGACCTTGGCTGCGCGTTCCTGCAGCTTCAGGGCTTCCGTCAAGGCCGGGAAGCTGCGCTGCACGGAGCCGAGGAAGCCGCTGTTGAAGTCCTCGGTGATGCCGCGCCGTGACCGCCGCTCGGCGCGCTCGCGTTTCTCCGCCTGCTTGATCTCGTCCCATTGTATCTTCACCGCGTCCGGTGTATCCGCCGCCGAGCGGGCAAAGACGTGCGGGTGGCGGCGGATCATCTTGGCGGTGATGGCGTTGACCACGTCGCCGAAGGAAAATTCGCCGGCCTCCTCGGCCATGCGGGCGTGAAAGACCACCTGCAGCAGCAGGTCGCCCAGCTCGTCGCAGAGATCGTCCATATCGCCGCGCTCGATCGC
Source organism: Rhizobium sp. WYCCWR 11128 (assembly GCF_013416305.1). Taxonomy (NCBI): domain Bacteria; kingdom Pseudomonadati; phylum Pseudomonadota; class Alphaproteobacteria; order Hyphomicrobiales; family Rhizobiaceae; genus Rhizobium; species Rhizobium sp. WYCCWR 11128. The sequence continues at coordinate 1,268,178 of NZ_JACCEZ010000001.1, read as the reverse complement.
ATCGGAGACCTCATAGGCCTCCTCGATCGTATAGGGCTTGATCGTCTCGAAGTTCTGCACGATGTCCCAGGGGCAGCCGGTTTCGGGATGGCGCAGCGCCGCCATGATCTCGATCAGCCGCGAAATGTCTTTGGAAGGTTCCATGTTGCCTCGGTTCAGCGGGCTTCAGTTCGGTGGGCCAGTTCAGCGGCCCTCAGTTCAGGGGCCCTCAGTTTAGGGGGATGTCGTTGGCGCTCTTCGACGATTGGTAGCTGGACGACAGCGCGTCGTAGCGCGCCTTGATGCCGGCGGTCTGCGCCTTCAGCGCGGTCTTCAGCTGAGCCTCTTCGGTCTCGACAAGATCGGCGATGGCAAAGCTGTTCCAGAAGGCGTTTTGCCTGCGATAGCCGCCGGGTTCAAGCCCGAAGACCTCCTTCAGGATCTTCAGGTCGTGCGGAATGGCGAAGGCGTCGCGGGAATCCTCATGGCTGAAGAAATAGTAGAAATTATCGAAGCCCGCCCAGGTGATCGCCGACATGCACATGGTGCAGGGTTCGTGCGTCGACAGGAAGATCAGATCCTTGGTCGGCGGCTTGTCGCCAAGCTCGTAGAAGCGCTTCAGCGTATGCACCTCGCCGTGCCAGAGCGGATTCTCCAGCTCGTTATTGGTCTCGGCGACAACGAGCGAAAGATCGGATTTCCTTAAGATCGCCGCACCGAACACCTTATTGCCAAGCGAAACGCCACGCTCCGTCAGCGGCAGGATATCCTCTTCCATGACCTGAAGCAGGCGGGAGGCAATGGTCTTATCAGGCATGAGGGCCCTCCAGTTTTCCTAAGTCTATCGCCTTGGCGGCGCGAGTGAAATGCGGGAAGCAGCGGTGGACGTCTTTTGTCACAGGCTTTATACTGCGCTGCAGCAAGCGGGCTGAGAATATGCGGCTTTTTGGCAGCACGGGTGACTTTTCTCAAATCACTGACGGCACGAGCAAAAGAATACCTGCTTGCTTGGGCTTTCGAATTTCTGTTCCTTCAATCCCTTGTCGATCAAGGGCATATTCCGGCAACCTCGAAGTGGATTGATGATGCCTTCCAAGACTGAACAGCTTTCGGTATTTCCCGCCTTCTTCCGCGTGGAAGGCCAGAAGACGGCTGTCTTCGGCAATGGTGACGAAGCGTTCGCCAAGGTGCGGCTGCTGCTGAACACAAAGGCGCGGATTGTCGCCTATGCCGACCGGCCGGAAGCCGATTACCACGCTTTCCTGATCGCCAACCGGATCGAGACCGTGCGCGCTGCCTTCTCAGCCGAACAGGCCGACGGTTCAGCGCTCGTTTTCGCCGCAACCGGCAATGAAGCTGATGACCGCAGCATCGTCGATGCCGCTCGCGCTGCCAGAATTCCGGCCAATGCCGTCGATCAGCCCGATTACTGCGATTTCTTCACGCCGGCGCTGGTCAACCGCGCACCCGTCGCTGTTGCGATCGGCACCGAAGGGGCAGGGCCGGTTCTGGCGCAGATGATCCGCGCGCAGATCGACCAGCTTCTTTCGCCCTCGCTCGGCCGCCTTGCCGGGCTGGCGACGAGCTACCGCAAGGCTGTCGAACAACTGATTCCCAGAGGCGTCTCCCGCCGGGTCTTCTGGCGCCGCTTCTTTTCCGGTGCCGTTGCCGATGCGGTCGCCAACGGCAACCTGCCGCAGGCCCGCCATGCCGCCGACCGGCTGCTGCACGCGATGGACAAGGTCGCCGGCCACGTCTGGCTGGTCGGCGCCGGTCCGGGTGCCGAGGATCTGCTGACGCTGCGCGCTCAGCGCGTGATGATGGAAGCCGACGTCATCGTCTATGACGCGCTGGTGCCGCAGGCGATCGTCGATATGGGCCGCCGCGATGCCGAGCGGCTTTCTGTCGGCAAGCGCAAGGGCTGCCACTCGAAGTCCCAGGAAGAAATCAACGACCTGCTGGTCGAGCTCGGCCGCCAGGGTAAACGTGTCGTCCGTCTGAAATCCGGCGATCCGCTGGTCTACGGCCGGGCAGGGGAAGAGATGGCCGCACTGCGTGCTGCCGGTATCACCTATGAGGTCGTGCCTGGCATCACCTCGGCTTTCGCCGCCGCTGCCGATTTCGAGCTGCCGCTGACGCTGCGCGGCGTCGCCTCCTCGCTGGTCTTCACCACCGGCCATGATCTCACAGGCGACGTGCTGCCCGATTGGGCAAGCCTTGCCGTTTCCGGCGCGACGATCGCCGTCTATATGGGCCGCACGGTTGCCGCCTCCGTCGCCGAGCGGCTGATGCAGGCGGGCATCCCCGCCGAAACCACTGTCGCCGTCATCGAAAATGCCAGCCGCGCCGATCGCCGCCTGCTGCATGGCACGCTTGCCGATCTGCCCGATCTGCAGCACCGCGACGAGTTGACCGGGCCCGTCATGGTCATCATCGGCGATGCGGTCGCCGGCGCCAATTTCGAACTGTCCGAGCCCTTGGTGCGCGCAAACGCCCGGCTCGAGGAACTTGCAAGGAGCTGAATATGGGTGACAAGGTTCTGACCGCCAACCGGCTGACGGACGGCATTGCCGTCTGGCTGGATGCGAACGGCAAGTGGTCCACGTCGTTGCAGGAGGCGCTCGTTGCCCGTCATGCCGAGGCCGTTGCGGCGCTGGAGGCGATCGGCAAGAAATCCTATGCCGACAACGAGGTCGTTGACGTCGCCGTCGTCGACGTTCAGGAAACCAACGGCATTCTCTGGCCGCTTCGCCTTCGTGAGCGCATCCGCGCACAAGGCCCGACCATGGAATATGCCCCGGGCTACGCTCCTGCCGATCCCGAATTCATTGCAGTCTGAGGAAGACGATGTACCGTTACGACGAATTTGACCATGCCTTTGTTACCGAGCGCGTCGAGCAGTTTCGCGATCAGGTCCAGCGCCGCCTTTCCGGCGAGCTCGCCGAGGACGCGTTCAAGCCGCTGCGCCTGATGAACGGCGTCTACCTGCAGCTCCACGCCTACATGCTGCGCATCGCCATTCCCTATGGCACGCTGAGCTCGCGCCAGCTGCGCATGCTCGCCCATATCGCCCGGACCTATGACCGCGGCTATGGCCACTTCACCACGCGCCAGAACCTGCAGTTCAACTGGCCGAAGCTGTCGGATATTCCAGATGCGCTGGCAGACCTCGCGAGCGTCGAAATGCATGCCCTGCAGACCTCGGGCAACTGCATCAGAAACGTCACCGCCGATCATTTCGCCGGTGCTGCCGCCGATGAGATCGCCGATCCGCGTCCTTACGCCGAAATCCTGCGCCAGTGGTCGTCGGTCCACCCGGAATTCTCCTTCCTGCCGCGCAAGTTCAAGATCGCCGTCACCGGCGCCGAGCGTGACCGCGCCGCAATCCAGGTCCATGATATCGGCCTGCATGTGAAGACGAACGACAAGGGCGAGATCGGCTTTGCCGTCTATGTCGGCGGCGGCCAGGGCCGTACGCCGATGATCGCCAAGCTGATCCGCGACTTCCTGCCCGAGGAAGACCTGCTCTCCTACACCACGGCTATCGTGCGCGTGTACAATCTGCACGGCCGCCGCGACAACAAATACAAGGCCCGCATCAAGATCCTCGTGCACGAAACCGGCACCGAGGAGCTGACGCGCCAGGTGGAGGCTGAATTCGCCGCGCTGAAGGATACCGAGCTCAAGCTGCCGGAAAAGGACGTCCAGTCGATCGCTGCCTATTTCGCGCCGCCTGAGCTGCCCGAGCGCGCCGAAGGCTGGGAAAACCTCGCCCGCTGGAAGAAGGCCGATTCCGGTTTCGCCCGCTGGGTCCAGCAGAACGTGCAGCCGCACAAGAACCCCGATTACGGCATGGTGACGATCTCGCTGAAGCCGATCGGCGGCATTCCGGGCGATGCCTCGGATGCGCAGATGGATGCGATCGCCGATCTTGCCGAGGAATATGCCTTCGATGAAATCCGCGTCAGCCATGAGCAGAACCTCATCCTGCCGCATGTGGCGCTTGCCGATCTCGAAGCCGTCTATCGCGGCCTCGTCGCCATCAATCTTGCCGAAGCCAATGCCGGCCTGATCACCGATATCATTGCCTGTCCGGGGCTGGACTACTGCGCGCTCGCCAATGCGCGCTCCATTCCGCTGGCGCAGGAAATCTCCCGCCGCTTCGGCAATGCCGAACGCCAGGCTGAGATCGGTGAGCTGAAGATCAAGATCTCCGGCTGCATCAATGCCTGCGGCCATCACCATGTCGGCCATATCGGCCTGCTTGGTGTCGAGAAGAAGGGTGCCGAACTCTACCAGATCACGCTCGGCGGCTCCGGCGACGAACATACCTCGATCGGCGAAATCATCGGCCGCGGCTTCGAGCCGGACCGGGTGACGGACGCGATCGAGACGATCGTCGACACCTATCTCGGCCTGCGCCTCGATCATTCCGAGAACTTCCTCGCCGCTTATCGCCGTGTCGGACCGCAGCCGTTCAAGACTGCGCTCTACGGCTCGGCCGCCGAAGCGGCATAAGGAGGGGATGATGACGAAGATCTGGAGAGAAACCGGTTTTGTCGAAAACGATCCCTGGGTGATCGAAACCGACGAGGTGAAGGCGACCGAGGAGCAGAAGCCACTGCTCGGTCTCGATGAACTGATCGCCAGGGCCGACGAAAGCAACGATGTCGGCCTCGGCGTGCTGATCAAGCCGGCCGACGACGTGCGCCGGCTGGAGCCCTATCTCGATCGCCTCGAAATCGTCGCCGTCGCCTTTCCGGCGTTCAACGACGGCCGCGCCTTCAGCCACGCCTCGCTGCTGCGCCAGCGCCTCGGCTACATCAATGAGCTGCGTGCCGTCGGCGACGTGCTGATCGATCAGGTGCCGCTGATGCTGCGCGTCGGCATTGACAGCTTTTCCGTCACCAACGCCACGGCGCTGAAGCGGCTTTCCGAAAACCGTCTTCCCGCCATTCCCCATCATTATCAGCCGGCGGTGCGTGACGCCGACGCCGGCAAGGGCTATAGTTGGCGCCGTCAGGCGAAGCCGGCCGCATAAGCGGCTGGTCAGCCGTTTTACCTTGACGGAACGGTAGCATGAAGAGATTCGAAGTGGCGGTGATCGGTGGCGGTCTCGCCGGCATGATCGCCGCAATCGCGCTGGCGCGCGGCGGTCGCAATGTCGCGCTGGTGGCACCCCTCGCTCCGAAGGAGGATCGGCGCACCACGGCGCTGATGGATCAATCGATCCGCTTCCTCGACCGCCTGGCGCTCTGGGAAAAGCTCCGCCCCGCAGCCGCCCCTCTCACCAGCATGCGCATCGTCGACGGTACCGATCGGCTGCTGCGCGCCCCGACCACGACTTTCCGTGCGGCCGAGGTCGGCCTCGATGCCTTTGGCTACAATTTCCCCAACAAGGCGTTGACCGGCATTCTCGAAGAGGCCGCGGCCGGCGAGGGCAATATTACCCGCTTCACCGATATGGCCGAATCGATCGAAGTATCGGTCGAGGCCGTCTCGATCACGCTTGCCGGCGGCGAGACGCTGTCGGCTGATTTTGCCGTCGGCGCCGATGGCCGCGGCTCGAAGCTGCGCGAGACCTCAGGCATCACCGTGCGCAACTGGTCCTATCCGCAATCGGCCATGGTGCTGAATTTCGCCCATTCGCTGCCGCACCAGAATATCTCGACCGAATTCCACACCAAACATGGCCCCTTCACCCAGGTTCCGCTGCCGGGAAGCCGCTCCAGCCTGGTCTGGGTGCAGGATCCGGCCGAGGCGGCGAGCCGGATGGAATTGCCGCTTGCCGATCTCAGCGCCCTTGTCGAGGCGCGCATGCAATCCATGCTCGGCAAGGTTGATGTCGAAGAGGGCGTCCAGGTCTGGCCGCTCTCCGGCATGATGGCGCATCGTTTCGGCAAGGGACGGATCGCGCTGATCGGCGAGGCCGCCCATGTCTTCCCGCCGATCGGGGCGCAGGGGCTGAACCTCAGCCTGCGCGATATCATGGCGCTTGCCGATATCCTGTGCGACAGGGCGGAATTGCCGGTGCCGGCCGATGCCGGCGAAAGCTTCGACCGCAGGCGCCGCGCCGACATCATGACGCGCACGGCAAGCGTCGATATCCTCAACCGCTCGCTGCTTTCGGATTTCCTGCCCGTCCAGATGCTGCGGGCCGCCGGCCTGCATATCCTCTCGTCCATACACCCGCTGCGCAACATCGTCATGCGCGAGGGCATCGAGCCCGGCCGCGGCTTTCGCGATATTCCGGATGCGCTACGGGAAAAGCTGAAGCGGAAGAAGGCCTGATCGGATCACGATCAGCCAGAGCGAGACAGTCACCACCGAAAACACGGTGGTGATCAGGATCGTCGCCGAGGCACGCTCCTGCCAGACGCCATATTGCTGGCCGATGACGAAGACATTGGTCGCCGTCGGCAGTGAGGCAAGCAGCACGGCCGCCTGGATCCAGACCGGCTCGAAACCACCAACCGCTGTCAGCGCAATGAAAACCGCGATCGGATGCAGGATCAGCTTCGCCGGCACGATATAGGAGATCTCAGCCGGGATCCGTTTCAGCGGCCGGAGCGCCAGCGTCACGCCCATGGCAAAGAGCGCGCAGGGAGCTGCCGCCTGGGCGAGATAGTCGACCAAGCGCTGAAACGCCGTCGGCTGGTCGATGTGCAAGGCGGCCACAGCAAAGCCCAGCGCCGTCGACAGGATGAAGGGATGCAGCGCGACCTTCCGCACGATATCGGCGGCGAGTTGGCCTGTTGAACGCTTGTCGTCGCCGGCCGCGGCCATCAGCGCCGGCGCCACGATGAAATGCAGCGCGTTCTCGAAGCAGATGATCAGCGCCACCGGCACGGCCGCGCCTTCGCCGAGCGCCAAGAGTGCCAAGCCCGGCCCCATATATCCGATATTGCCATAGGCGCCGGCAAAGGACTGGATGGTGCAATCGGCCAGCGAATTGCCGCGCACGACGCGGCCGATGACGAAAAGCAGGATGAAGACCGCATAGGTCGCCGCGATATCGGTGACGATGAAATCGACCCGCGTCAGCTCCTCGATCGGCGTACGCGAGACGAGCTTGAAGAACAGAGCGGGCAGGGCGGCATAGATGATGAAGGTATTCAGCCAGCCGAGCGCTTCGGCCGGCTGCTTCGTCGCCTTGGCGGCGATGTAACCGATCAGGATCAGGCCGAAGAACGGCAATAGCAGGCTGACAATATCGGCCAAGAGGTCTTCCAGGGCGCGGGGATGATGGGCGGGTCAGGATCTGACTTAAGCAATTCCAGCAAAAGTGTGTAGCGGTTTTCGTCCGGAATTGCACAGAAACAAGAGCAATTCCGAGTGAAAATGTGTAGTGGTTTAGCGTTCGGAATTGCTCAAAAACAAACCAGTAGAGCGTGGACTCATTCACGCGATGAGCACACGCTCTACGACCCCCAACAAGCGATTAATAGTCCCAGAAGGCCGCCACCCAACGAAAGGCATCGCCGTCGACCGCCACCCGGCCGACGGACGGGAACGGCAGGTGAGTGGCCACCAGCTGCTCGCCGGTCTCCGCCAGCTCCCGCAAAAGACGGATCCGAACGCGCGCCGCCTCCTCGGGGTCATGTTCGAAGCCGTTGAACCAGTCGGGGTGTTCGAACCCCACCGCGAACACGGCGTCGCCGGCAAACATCAGCCGGTCGCCGCCGGACGCCAGGCGGATCACGCTGTGCCCGGGGGTGTGGCCGCCGGTGCGATGGACGACCACGCCCGGCGCCACCTCGTACTCGTCATCGAACAGCCTGAAATGGCTGCGATACTCTTTGGCGAACCGCTTGGCGGTCGCCCGAAGCGCGTCCGGGAACCCCGGCGGCATGGAGACCCGGGAGAAATCGGGCGCCTCCCAGAACTTGACCTCGGCCGCCGCCACGTGGATCCGCAGGTCCGGACGCAGCTGGTCCTTCACTCCGTCGACGAGCAGCCCGCCAATGTGGTCCATGTGCATGTGGGTCAGGACCACGTCGGTCACCGACGCAAGATCGATGCCGGCGGCCTCCAGTCGCTTGATCAGCTGCCCGGCCTTCGGCAGGTGCAAGTCCGGGTCGAGCCCCAGCCCGGCGTCGAGGAGTATGGTCTGGTCGCCGCTGCGCACCACGACCACGTTCAGCGCCCAATCCAAGGCGTCCGGCGGCAGGAACATGTCTTTCAGCCAGGCCGCTCGGACGGCGGGATCGATGTTGTGTCCCAGCATCGCGGTTGGGAGCGGTAGCACCCCATCGCTGACCACCAGCACCTCAATCTCGCCGATATTCAGCGCATAGCGCGACGGAACCAACTCGTCGAGCGGGGGTCTACCGGGATGAAATGTGTTTTCCTGGCTCATGCTTGTCTCGAGGCTCATGTCTGTCTCCTTCTGACCGCCGCCTATGCGCGGCATCGACGACGCTACATGGAGGCGTGTTTGCGATCGATTGGGTCGAGGGATAAGGGCGAGTGGGTCGAGGGACAGGCCGAGCCATACCTCGGCATAGGTGCAGGCCTCGCTTTTTGCTGCCGGCGTGGTGCTGATGGGGGCGGCGTCGATCAGATTGGCGAACGCGGCAAGCCCTGCTACCGCCATTTCTCGATGAGAAATCCCGATGGTCCTTGAACGGGATCGGTGTGGGGTAAGGGTACTGACGAGATTTTCGTCAGCGTTTCGCTAGAAGCAGCCGAAGTCTGAATGTCGGCATGCTGTCCCTTAGGATAAGCGCCGATGACCTGGAAGTTCGACGTGCAGCCGAGATTCTGATGCCCTGTCCCGGCTGGAAGCACCAGACAGTCTCCGGCCGCCACCGCTATTGCTTGACCGCCGGGACCACCAATCAGCAGCGTGGCGCTACCAAGTCCAATCCCCAGCACTTCATGGGCACCGGAATGGTAGTGCTGATAATCGAAGACACCGTTTGCCCAGATGCCTGTCCAACCGTTTGCCGCGAAGCGACGTTCGAAATCGGTCGGTCCGCCGTCGGCAAACAGCCCTCTGTAAAGCAATACAGGAAGATGCGGGTTGTTCGGGACCCAGTCGCTCGGCTCGAAAATTATCGTCTCGATGTTCATGCTGAATTCCCAAGGTAGTGGTCGATTGCCGCGACGCAACGGCCATCGAGCCGTCGACGTTGTTCGCCCAAGTCTTTCGTTGCGTTTTCCATTGAACTCATCTGCGCTGATGGCTCGAGGCTAAACCTTGGCGGTCGCCAGCGGTTCCTTGACGTGCCGTGGTTTCGGAGACGACGCATTGAGGTTAAGCTCATCAATGATGTTGGGATCGCCGGCGGCGGCCACGAATGTGGGGAACCATTCGAGGCCGGTTATGATGCCGTTTTGCAGACTGCCGGGAGGCACCTTGCCGGGCCAACGGACCATGGTAGGCGCGCGAAAGATCAAGGCTACTTCGAGCACCGTCTTTTCGATAAGCTACTGGTCTGCGAAAGGGTGAGAATTGGAGGGCTTTGGAAAGGCCGCCAAAATAGCCCGCCACTGCAGCGCATCGCGGAGACAACTTCCAACGAAGACGGTGCAGTGGCCGGTCGGTGAAGTCCGTCAGAGCGTGTCGATCAGGCCTCCGTCCACGCGCATCGAAGCTCCAGTCGTGGCGGACGCCAAAGGGGAGGCCAGATAGGTGACGAGATTGGCAATTTCCTCGACGCTCGCGGCGCGTTGGATGATCGAACCGGCGCGGTGCTTCTTGACGAAATCCGCCGCCACCTCCTCGATCGGTTTCCCTGTCTTCGCACGTTCCTCGGCGAGCATCGCCTCGACGCCTTCGGACAGCGTGGGGCCGGGAAGGACGGAGTTCACGGTGACGCCCGTGCCAGCCATGCGTTTGGCAAGGCCGCGGGCAACCGCGATGTCTGCGGTCTTGCTGACACCGTAGTGGATCATCTCGACCGGTATGTTAAAGCCGGATTCCGACGCGATGAAGATGACGCGGCCCCAATCGAGCTTCTGCATGCCCGGAAGATATACGCGCGAAAGCCTGACGGCGGACATGACGTTCACCTGCCAGTGGCGGTCCCATACCTCGTCGTCCGCATCGAAGAAGTCTAGCGGCTGGAAGATGCCCGCGTTGTTGATGAGGATATCCACGTGAGGAACTTGGGCGACAAGAGCGTCACATCCGCCAGCGGTTGCGAGATCCGCTGCCGCCGCGGTCACGCTTCCCTTGGCGCCTTCGCCTTTCAGGCGGTCGGCGGCCTTCGCGGTCTTTTCCTCGGACCGGCCGTTGACCACCACGTTCGCACCCGCCCTCGCGAGCTGGCGGACGATTGCGTATCCAATGCCTTCGGTGGATCCGGTAACCAGAGCGGTCTTGCCTGTAAGGTCGATCTTCATCTTCTGCTCCTGTGAGGTTGGATGACAGAACGTATGAACTGGCGACCGGTCTCGCAACAGCCCACGATGCGGATAATCCTCTCGCGAGAGGATGATGTCGACGGCTGCGTGCTCCCCGGCATGGGCGGGCTGCAATCCGACGGACCCGATTTGAAATGGTGCGCCGGGGCGGCGCAAGCCAATGAGCTGGCACAACAACATCCGCGGGGCTGCGCTCCAACCTGAAGACGTGGCTCGCTTGCAAGATTCCGCGTTCACTGGTTGTCCCAATACGATCTTGGGCGCCCTCTCAGACGACGACTGCGTGCGATTTCCTGGCGTATCGTCCAGCCAGGGTCGACGGTCACGATCCCTCGTCCGGTATGTTCAAGACCTCTCCGCACGCCTTGCAATGAACGGCGTCGGCGTCATGGCGCTGAAGGCCGCATCGGTGGCAGGAATAGGTCACCTTGTGAGGGCGGACGACTGCCTGAGCAAGCCTGACGAATAGGGAGATGCCGACGATCATCGTCACAACGGAAGTGAGCTTGCCCAGCGTTCCCGGAAGCGTGATGTCTCCGAATCCCGTCGTCGTCACCGTCGCGACCGTGAAGTATAGCGCATCGACGAATCCTTCGCTTCCCTCCCTGTTGTAGAAGAAGGACGTATAGACGAACCCGGTTGCCATGAAGAGGAACACAAGCAGATTGATCACCGCCCGGACGACGTCGAGAAGGTATAAATAGCCGGCCTTGCGCAGCAAGTCCTTGAGCAGCGGACTCGTGCCGATCGCCCAGAGCCGCATGATCCGCAGGAAAGCGAAATTGAAGAGCAGGTCCGGCAGCAACAGCGTGGCCAGCACCACGAAGTCGATCCAGGTCATCGGCCGCCGAATCCACTCGCGCACAGAGTATGCGGCGACCGCCCGGCCGACCATCTCGGCGGCGATCCACACTGCTATCGCATAGTCGATGATCAGATAGGACGGACCGGATCGCAGGTACGGGCCGAGCAGGAAGAAGGCGAGAATGGCGACGTCAATGGCAGCAAATACCAGCCGAAAGGTGACCGCCTGCCTGCCGTCGGCCCTATCGAGCCTTCGCAGCACCTGACGAAGCGAATTCTGCCGAGAGCCGTTGTCGGATTCGAAGGTTTTCATCCAGGGAATGTAGATCCCTCATTGGCGTCCGCAAGTCGCCAAGAGATCGAACTCCTCGGTGACAGTCTTTCTGCTCGACCACTCTTTCGCTCCGGGCCGAATTCGTGGCCAGTTTGCGTGAGAGCTATTGATGCTGGTCGAAATCTTAGATCAGCATCGCCAGCGCCTTTGCCGATGACGTAGGGCGATCCTTGTCCGGCAATTCGTTGTTTTCGTCTGGACAAGACTTGCACTGCAGGGGCGCCTCGATCTCAGGCGACGGACCATCCACCGTCCACCAGCAGGTTCGCGCCGGTGATCAGGCTCGCGGCCGGGGATGCAAGGAAGACCACGGCGCCCACCACATCATCGGTTTCACCGATCCGGCCGAGCGGAATGTGACCAAGCGTCGCTTCGCGATTGTCGGCATCGGATAGAAAAGGTGCTGTGCCATCGGTGTGAATGAACGTCGGCGATACGGTATTTACGGTGACATTATAGCGTGCCCATTCGGCTGCGAGGCAGCGCGTAAGGTGATTGATCGCCGCCTTGCTCATGCAATAGATTGCCTCGCCGCGCAGTGCCACGGTACCGGCCTGTGAGCTGATGTTGATGATCCGGCCGCCATTGCGTTTGATCATGTGCCGGCCCACAGCCTGCGTCATCAGAAAGGTACCCTTGATGTTGACATCGAGTATCTCGTTAAGATCCTTCTCCTCAACGAGTTCCGCGAGATTGCCCGGAGCCACGCCGACATTATTGACGAGGATGTCGATCCGACCGAACGTCGCAAGCGCCGCGTCGACGGCTTGCGCGATATGGGCCTTGTTGGGAATGGCCAGTTCAACGGGCAGAACCTTTCGTCCCGCGCCCTCCAGTTCAGCAACCAGGCTCGCCGACGCTGCGACATCGCGGACCCCCAAAACAATATCGGAACCTGCTGCGGCACAGGCAAGTGCGCAAGCTCGACCGATGCCACGGCTCGCTCCCGTCACTAAGGTCACCTTGCCCTCAAGGCTGAAGTCCGGCGCATTCTTCTGCATCACGATGCCTCCCTCGATGAAGCTCATTTATGGCAGCGTCGGCGTGCGGATGCCAGAGGTTCTGCGAGTGCGGAGGAGTGTCCCTTTGACCAATGGGCTATAGCGCAACGTGGAACGCTTTTCTCGATAGGCCCCGCAAAAAGCCGCATTGCCCGTCGGTTCCTGCACACGACGACCGACGGCGCTGGAGGACGCGGAGGAGCCCATGCACCTGCACGATGGCCTGGAACATCGGCAACCGGTGGCCTAGCCGATCTGCATCAGGATCGGAAAGGTCTGCTGGAACCAGATCGCCACATTGCTGACCCATCCGAACAGGAAGGCGAGACCGGTAAGCACGAGGAACAGACCCATCACCTTTTCCACCGTGCCGAGATGGCGGCGGAAGCGCGACAGGAAGCGCATGAAGGCGCCGGAAAAGCCGGCGGCGATCCAGAAGGGGATGGCAAGGCCGAGCGAATAGATGGCGAGCAGCCCGGCGCCGGAGCCGACCGTCTCGCGCGAGGCGGCAACGCCGAGGATGGCCCCGAGCACCGGGCCGATGCAGGGCGTCCAGCCGAAGGCGAAGGCAAGGCCCATGATATAGGCGCCTGTCAGCGTCGCCGGCTTGCCGCTGCCCTGGAAGCGCGCCTCACGCGCCAGCACCCCGATTCGAAAGAGGCCAAGGAAGTTCAGCCCCATGACGATGATGATCAGCCCGCCGATCTTCGACAGCAGGTCGAGATGCTGGCGAAGCGCCATGCCGATGCTCGAAGCACCGGCGCCGAGTGCCACGAAGACGGTGGCAAAGCCGAGCGTGAACAGCAGAGCCGAGAAAAACACGCCGCGCCTGACGTCGGGCGCCACCGCCACCGCACCGCCGCCGCGGAACTGCTCGACGGAAATGCCGGCCATATAGCAGAGATAGGGCGGAACGAGGGGCAGCACGCAGGGCGACAGGAAGGAAAGCGCCCCGGCAATGAGCGCGCTCCACAGGGAAATATCGGCAATCGACACGCATTCTCTCCGGCTGCAATCTGCGTGATGTTCCTAGCTTTGCAGCCAAGCGATTGCCAATCACCTTTTTGCGCGCGCAAGAAATCTGTCTTCGCTCGTGCAGGACATCGGTCTTTGCACGCAAGCCATTTGTCTTTGCGCCCGCAAGAAATGTGCCGGGCGCAGAAAAAGGCAAATTTTTCGGTTGACCGCAATGGGTCGCCTGCCTATGTTCCGCCCACTTCCAGCCGGGGTGGTCACACCCGCGGAGAGGGAGAGCGTAGCTCAGCTGGTAGAGCAACTGACTTTTAATCAGTAGGTCTCGGGTTCGAACCCCGACGCTCTCACCAAAATTTCAAGCAATATCAATACTGTAGTATGTGTAAAGGGCGTCAGTGATTGGGGCCCTTTTACGCACTTTACGGCACATGACGCAGTTTTACGGCACATGACACATGGGCATGTAAAAAAACCGCCGGCTGGTGAGGCCGACGGCTACATATCGTACGAAACGCGCCCGCAGTGCAGGTCGCTTGGTGCTTAAGGCTGTCCAGCGGCCTCGACCAGAAATTCACTCATCTTTGCTGCCACGTCCTGCTCGCTGACGTTCTGACCAACCGCTTGAAGATCCGCCATAGCTTTCGAGAGAACTCCAGCGTCTCCACCCCCTTTAAAGCGGGCATCAGTGATTTCAGCGCCGTAGCCCGCAACATCATCCCGACCAATGAGGCCTGCAATCCATTGCGCCAAAAGCTTGTCCATGCGAGATTTGAGCTTGATGGACCTCTCGGCGTCTTGGAAGTATTGATCCTCCATCGCCTTTTTGCGGTCTCCTAAGTCGGCCATCGTTGTTTCTCCCTGATTTGTGTCATCTCCGCCTACAGAGTATTTTTAGCACATTAAACGCCACACCATCTGATTTAACGTGATGATTGGCGTTCACGACGAAGTCATCATCTCTTTGGACATCGTGTGCACGGGATTCTATCCGCACCTGCCGCAAGCGAGAGCCTCACGAAGCATCGCTTTTCGTAATCATGAACGGGTTGGCAAGCGCCGGTATAAATTTCACGGAAAGAAGCGATCCTAGATCAACAGTCGCAATAACGCGCCCTCATCCTTCACGCCATGCTGGTACGAATGGATAACCCGCCGAGCCAGATCTTCACGCTCGGTGTCTGTTGTGATTCGTCGCACTGAACTGATGTGGTCGAATACTCTCTGGCAGAGAGCAACCTCTTCGTCGCCCAACACTGTTTGTGCTTCGGCTATCTGGGATAGGATCATGATCGCTCTCACTTCCTTCGGATCGATAGGAGGGTGGAACATCTGCTTTTTGAGCGAATGAAGGGAGACACAAGGTCGTGAGGTCTCGCGCCTATTTTCGGGATAGGTCTTTGTCCCAATCTGACAACTAGTTCTCGTTCGGCCCGCTCCACACATAGGCAGACGCCGGCTTTCTCTGGGCATTCCAGATCACTTCGTACCCCATCTTCTCAAGCGACAGTAAAGCGCCAAGCCTGTCGTCATCTGACAGGCTTCGCAGAGAAACGTTAAGTGCGTCCAAGCCACCTAAATTGTAGAGGTTCACGAATACATCGAGTGCCATTGTTGTTCTCCCTGTGGAGCAGTATAACACAAGAGGAGAGGAATATTTTCTTTATGCATAGATAAATATTTCATAAATCTATTCGTTCTTCACGAATTATTTATGGTTTTCTTCATTAGGGTGTGGATGTTGACATGGGCAGCGCCTTGCGTCTTTACCGCTGGAATTGAGCTTCGCGGAAATCCGCTGAGACTCAGGAACCAATTTCCACTGCGATCCGTTTTCTCCTCATCAACAACAGGAGAAATCCACCATGGATTGGAATCGTATCGAAGGAAACTGGAAGCAGGCGAAGGGCAAGGTCAAGGAGCAGTGGGGCAAACTCACCGACGATGATCTCGACCAGATCGCCGGCAAGCGCGACCAGCTGGAAGGCAAGATCCAGGAGCGGTATGGCATCGAAAAGGACCGTATTAAACGTGACATCGATGACTGGTCTGGTCGCCAGACTTGGTAATGCCAGACTTGGTAATGACTGAACAAAAACCCGGTGAAAGCCGGGTTTTTGCTGCCGAAGGAGTTAAGCCGGCTGATGACTGTCGGATGTCATGAATATCCGCCAAAAGCCAGGAGAAGGGCGCCGAGTGCGATAACGGCGAGCGCCGGCCAGTTTTGCGATATCCCAAGGAACCTGAGGCCTTGGCGCCGTGGTTCCAGCGTGGTGCCGCCTTGCGGCATTTTATGCGGATCACTCGGTCTTCGACCAAGCACCGAGGTAAAGAGAAAAACAAGTCCGCCGATGATGAGAGCGGCTCCGGTGAGGATTGCCCACATGATGGCCTCCGCTAGCGATGACGATGCGGATTAAACAAAATCCGGACCTGATCGTTCCGTGAATGCTACTCACGTGAACAACCGCCGCGTCGGAACCAAAAGCGCTCGCGTTGAATTTGACCGCTGAGCAATCCTGGAGATCTCTCATGGATAAGACACCGAAGACAGCCATCCGCGGAATGATGTTGTACGTGCTCGCTCTTCTCGTCCTGGGGGTGCTGGCAGGCGCCGCCTACACGATCTATGGCCATCCCGCCGATCCGTCCGAGCGACCGGCGGCCGAGACGATTCCGCAAAAAGCTCCGGCTCCGCAGTAAGATACCTCTTTCCGAGGATTGATTGATCCGCTTCGAGAGCAACGACCCCGGACGGCGCCTGCCGCATCCGGCGCCCACCCGGTTAGGTCGTATTGAAACGCTTGGGCTCCTCAGCAAGAGACCCGCAAGTGGCAGCCAATAGGGCTTTGGAGAGCAAGCCCGACATCCTGTCGCAAGTCCTTCCAACCAGTATGGAACTCTTATTATAGGAGGAACAACCTACGACAGAGAAAATCGGCATCTGCGCAGAAGCAATGAGATTGGGGAGAAGCAGTGGGGCCAGCTCTGTCTGGAATCCTGAAAGAGTGCGTCGGAACAGGGGAGTTTGCGGATGAGGGAACATGAAGTCGTGATATCAGGGGCAGGGCCGACAGGCCTGATGCTGGCAGGCGAGCTGGCCTTGGCGGGCGTCGACGTCGCCATTGTCGAGCGGCGCCCTGACCAGGGGCTTGCCGGCATGCGTGCCGGCGGTCTGAGCGCCCGCACGCTCGAGGTTCTCGATCAGCGCGGTATCGTCGACCGGTTCCTCGTGGAAGGGCAGATAGCCCAGGTCACGGGGTTTGCGGTCACGCGTCTGGATATCAGCGATTTTCCGACCCGGCATAATTACGGGCTGGCGCTGCGGCAGAAGCATATCGAGCGCATTCTGGCCGGCTGGGTCGGCGAGCTGGCGGTGCCGATCTATCGCGGCCTCGAGGTAACGGGTTTCACGCAGGACGATACCGGCGTCACCATTGAACTCTCCGATGCCGCGTTGCTCAGGGCAGGCTATCTCGTCGGCTGCGATGGAGGCCGCAGTCTGGTTCGCAAGGCTGCCGGCATCGAGTTTGAAGGATGGGATCCGACGACCGGCAACATTCTGGCCGAAGTAGAGATGGAAGAGGAGCCGCCGTTGGGCATCCATCGCACCGCCCTTGGTATCTATGCCTTCGGCAGAGAGGAGTACGAAATCCAAGACGGCAAGATCGTCTTTGCCAAAGAAGGTCCGATCGGCCTGATGGTGCCCGAGAAGAATGCCGGCGCGACGAGCGAGCCGACGCTCGGAGATCTCAAGGAAGCGCTCATTGCCGCCTTCGGAACGGATTACGGACTCCATCGTGTCAACTGGATTTCCAGGTTCACCGACATGTCCAGGCAGGCGACGGCCTACCGCAAGGGCCGGGTACTCCTCGCCGGCGATGCCGCCCATGTGCATTCTCCGGTCGGCGGGCAAGGCCTGAATACCGGTGTGCAGGATGCCGTCAATGTCGGTTGGAAATTGGCCCAGGTGGTGAAAGGCACGTCGCCTGACGCCTTGCTCGACACCTATCATGCCGAGCGGCATCCGGTTGCTGCCCGCGTGTTGCGCATGACAATGGCGCAGGTGGCGTTGCAGCGGACCGACGATCGCACCGAAGCCTTGCGTGACGTGGTAACGGAGCTGCTTGGCATGGAGGAGCCGCGCAAACGGATCGCTGCCGAAATGTCCGGATTGGCGATCCATTACGAGTTCGGCGAGGGGCATCCGCTGCTCGGCCGCCGCATGCCTGACCTCGATCTCACCACGCCTGATGGTCCTCTGCCTCTCTTTACGCTGCTCCAGGATGCGCGGCCCGTGTTCTTGAACCTCGGCCCGCCCGGCAGCTTCGACATCGGGCCGTGGTCGGACCGCATCAAGTTGGTCGACGCCGGATATGACGGCGCCTGGGAACTGCCGGCGCTGGGCTTGGTCTCCGCGCCAACGGCAGTGTTGATCCGGCCCGACGGATATGTGGCCTGGGTGGGTGACAGGATGCAGGATGGTTTGCAAGAGGCGATGAATAGCTGGTTCGGTCCACTCGGCTAAACACCGAAAAAGCGCTGACTAAGCGGCGAGCGAGTTCAGAGCGCAATCCGATATCGTCGCGGCATCCGGCATCGGTTTGCCGCGGCGTTCCCATGTCCGGCGGCTGATGCCGAAAGCCTCCCAGGGGCGCACTTGGCTGAAAGAATTGGCTAGATAATCGGCTCTGGAAAGCGCGCCGTCGGCACGGCGCTGCTCCTCTTTTCGGCTTCGGTCCCGCTGCCGCCGCTTTTCCTTTTGAAGTTTTGCTCTCTTCCGTTTCGGCACATCGAACGCACCGATTGTGCGGATATCGAGGGCGCTCCGTTCTGCGTAGCTTAAGTGCAGAGCATGGCCGAGGGCGTCGGCGGACAAGTCGGAAAAGCGCACCTTTGTCCGCTCGTAGATGACGTCCTCTATGTCGGCTTTCCCAGCCCAGGGAAGCCATCGCGCCGCCCAGCCGAGGACCAACTCAACAAACTCTTCCTTGAATTCGACAAGGGCGAGGCCGGCGATCACCTCGACGTAAATCAATGCGTCATCGGCCTCGGGCACGATGTCTCCATGGCGATGCCGGATCAATTTTTCGATCTCGCGCATCCGGCCGCGGAAATGGTTCCAACGGCTGGCCCGCATGCGGCGCTGGACGGCTTTGTAACCGAGCAGACAGTCGCCGATCTTGATGGCTGTAACATCCCGCGCCAAGCCCTCCGGCCGATCGCCTTTTGCAGTCTGCTTTTCCGATTGAGCCGCTTCATCCGGACCCACAAGACCAGCCATCGATTGTCCTTTACCATCTGCCTTGAGAGGTCGAAACGGCTTACTGTAAAGGAAGACCGAGGGGGTGATCATCCACTTTTTGCGCTGATCACACGCCATTCTGCGGATAGTCGAAGAAGCGGCGGTAGTCTCGATTCGAGCCCGACGCTTTGAGTAATCTGGCGAAAGACATTGCGGCAGCACTCGGCAAAACGCCGCTCGACGTGCAAATGTCAGCCCAGCCCCGCCAAGTAGGACGAGCGCTCTCAATCCCTATGGATCCATCGGCGCAGAGGATTTCATCGTCCCTCTGATCGCCGGCAGGAGAAGGCGCGGTTGAGCCGCCGCACTTTACTTAAGCAACGTCTGTAATCAGCGGAAGCCGAAGAAACTCAAAATCGCGAGCACGATAACGACAGCGCCGACAAGCCAGATCAAATTGTTCATGGGAAACCGTTCTCCTGTTGAGTGTCGGGCCGTTGTGACCCGATCACTTAACGGTGAGGCAGGGCTTGGAGTTCCCAACCGGTCCAATTGCTGTAGCGTGCCGCCCAATTTCCGGCTCTATGCCTTTCAATAGCTGCACGAGCGAGCATTGCTGGGTCTGAACCCATCCGCACATGCCGGGTTTACCGATGTATTCCGCTGATATTGAAAGTCCTGGTGATCCTGCCTTGCAGGCGACGTGCAGGAAGACGTGAACGCGGACACACCGATCAGCACTCCCGCTACCAATGGAAAAAATCGGTTCATCTGAACGTCTCCTCATAAGCTTGTCATGGTCGCAATCTACCATGCCAACGCGAGCCTATACGAAAACTTCTGGCCCGCTAGATCACGCTCACCTGAGCCGAAACATTCGCACGATTGATCAATCAATCTATAATCGTGATGCGTCGCGCCTCAGTCGATGATTAAAGTCACGTAAGTCTAGCCTGGTCGGGCTATTCTGTCGTTATGGAAGTAGTTTCACGACGTTAATAGTCAAGCGGACGCGATTTCGACTTGAATAGATTGTGGTTTTTGAGTAAAATTACACCATAAAAAAGTAATATAAATGGGAGGATACTATGTCGTCAACTCGGTTCGATCCGATTCTGCTTCATCGTCAACATATCATCGATGAGGTCACGTGCCTCGATGAAATCTTCGATGTTCTGGACGGGTGGCCGGAGGACAAACGGGGTTTGGCATATGACACGCTGTTGAAGGCGTGCAGAGATGCGGCCAACGGGCGTTTCCCGCTGAGCGCTGCGCGCGAGAATTTCCGGCGGTTCCTGAACATGGCTGGCGTCCTTGCGAAGGTCGAGGGTGGCCCCAAATTCGACGGACCGATGAACCATCAAATTGGTAATGCTTAGTCAGATATAGGCCTGTTGGGGGCTGTCTGCATGGCAGGGAGGGCGCGCCGTCACATCAGTTGCGGCGCGTTCTGGTTTCCATATCAACAGATCGTATGATCGCCTATTTCTTGGCCACAAAGCGCCGCGGCAAGCCCTGCCAGGAGGCAGCCGGCAGTTTGGTGGGTGTCGGATCCAACAGATCCTAGTTTACGCCGGCATTGGCCCAGTCGCATCGGAAGACCAGCATGGGCTTCGAGAACCCCTTGAACCGTCGGCGCGTTGCGTGAGCGAAGAGATCGGCGGCGCCGTACTCCCGAAAAATATTCTCCGAGACGAGGATCTGGTCGCTGGAGGCTGCCGAGCATAGTCGCGCGGCAAGTTGCACGGTCGAGCCGAAGAGGTCGTTGCTGTCCTCGACCGGCTCGCCGCAGTCCAGTCCGATGCGGATATGGATAGGCTCGGTGTTTCCGCCGTTGTAACGCTCGAATTCCCGCTGGATCGCCATGGCGCATTCGACGGCTGCCGTTGTCGCGGCGAAGGCGGCCATGATGCCGTCGCCGGTGTGTTTCACCTCCCGACCTGAATTCTGGCTGAGGCATCGGCGCACGATAGAGTCATGGGCTCGGACCATTTCGGTCGCAATCCGGTCGCCGAGGCGCGATGTCATCGCTGTCGATCCGACGATATCGGTAAAGAGGATTGCCCGGTGGCCGGGATCCACCTGAGCGGAGGATTGGCCGGGCGCCGGCTCAGGGTCATGGATTCGGCCAAGAAAAGCCTCGACCGCTGACAAGGCGACCTCGACGATCTCGCCGGCGACGAAGCCGTGCGCCTCGCGATGCACACATTGCGCAGTTTCGGCATCCGGCGCATCCACGAGGCAAAAGGCGGTCCCGCGCCGCTGATCGAACCAGTAGGTCAGGAACTTGACGCCGTACTTGTCCTGGATATCGAGATCCATGCGATGTGCCTGAGCAACGTCAGCCGCTGACGTTCCTTCAAGAAAGTGTCGATCCATGAAAATAGGCATCGCGCGCTCCTCCCAGATCCGGCGCGTGCAGGATAAATCGCATTGTACGACCCGGATGAAACTCCGTCCACCTCTGGCACAATCCATGAGTGATTAGAGAGGTTCTTGCTTCCAGCAATGCATATGAGTTGCTGTAATCATTATAGAGTATAAAAGGAAAGACTGAGTTTTAATCAGCGGACGTGGGATGTAAGCCCGATATTTACCATAATCAGTCGCTTAATGACTGGTCGGGGGAGCTGTCGGGGTCTTCAGGCGTTCCATGTTCTCAAGCGCGGCTGTTGCCGGATCCGGGAGGGATGGAGAAACACGTCTGTGACGGCCATGATTGACGAGAGCATGATGCCGAAAGTGTGAGCGGTTTTCGGGCGACGTCATGCTCTAACTATATAATGTAGAACAGGATTCAGATTTTAGGCCGACCTAGTCTAAAATCATCCTGTTCTATGATCAAAAGCCACGCTTCGGCCGGTAGGCGGCTTGCCAACGGCACGCAAATTGCATCGTATTCCATGAGCTCCACCGAAATTGGGAAAAGCTATAGCAAAGTGAGACAGACGGCACATTTTCGACCGGTTGGCTTGGCCTCAATGGGGCTCGGCCATTATGCCGTTATTAACTCTGTGTGGGACGCCGCGCGCACGCTCCTGCGCGACTGGCCGGTAGACGACGGCGAAGAGTATTTCGAGGCCGTCAAGTCGTGCCTGGATGCGATTATCGGCGATCTCCCACCGGAACACGTGCGGGCCGCCTTCATCAGGGCGGCACAGGAGGCCGGCATTGCCGTCATAGAAGCGGCGGACTGAATACGCTCCGCGCTTCCCCACCTATCCTCAAAGCCAGATCGTCCCGACGCTTGACTTTTCCTGCCGAAGTTCTAACTTAGAACAAAACAGGAACATTGGAGATGATCATGACGCATACGGAACAGGTGATCGCCAACGCCCTCGCGCTTGTCGAAGCGTCCCGCGCAGCCCGCGAGCGAGATCAACAGCGACGTGCCGCCTGGCAGAGAAAGGTCGAACTCAGCCGGCCGCTGCCGCCCTTGCCGCGGCCGGTTCAATTGCCATTGGCGCTGAACTGATGCAGCCGGCAAAAACCTTGGAACCCCATCGGGCACGCCCCGAACAAACTGGACCTGGTCAAGCCTGGCCGGACCAAACCTGGCCCGATCAAGCCTGGGAAGTCGAAGCCGTGCTTGCCTGGCATGACGACAATGCCAAGGCGGCGATACGCTCGCTGCTCGATGACTGCAAACATCTCCGCCAGCAATTGGCGCTGGCGGAAAGCGTGATGAGCCGCGGGATGGCCCGCGGATGGGCGCCGCGATACGAGCGGGATGCTCTCTGAAAGATTCGATGCCGCTTGGTCTATGGTGCGGCATCCTCCAACGCTCCTCAGGATGAGGCTCTCTTGGGCCTTGTGCGGCGGCTAGCAAACGAAAGCGCGCTACTCGGCGTGGCGATTGGCTACGGCACACCTGTTTTCAGACGCGCCGAGACCGTGGCGCTTTGAGTTGCCGCTTACGCAGCAAGGCCGACATTTGCGAGATAGGCTTCCAGAGCCCAGGCGTGAGCAGACGCAATGATAGCGCCCACGTAACCGTCCGGACGCACGAGCACCCAGTCGCCCGATTCCAGACCGTAGGCATCATGGAAATGCCGGCCTTCGTCGATGACATCTCCGCGCTCGCCGATCCTGTGGATATGCAGGCCCGGGCGCGGCGGCACGGCGGCTTGCTCGGCCTCGTAGCCCAGCAGCGTCCAGTGCGGCCCCCTGAACAGTTCGAACAGACGCGTCGGCTGGCCGGTGACACCTTTGAGCGGCGCATCGGGCGCACGGTCGCCCGCAAGCAGGCCGGCGTTCCGCTCCGGCTTTTCCAGCGCGAACGAGGAGGAGGGATAGCCGATATCGAGTTGATGCACATCGCGGCCGCGCCGCATATCGCCTCGCTTCATGGCGTCGAGAAGATTGGTCGCCAGACCGAGCACGGCGGCGGCGACCGGGCGGCGCTCTTCCTCGTAGCTGTCGAGCAGTGCGTCGGGAGCACCGGCAGTGACCGCAGCCAGTTTCCATCCGAGATTATAGGCGTCCTGAACGCTGGTATTCAGACCTTGTCCGCCGGTCGGCGGATGCGTATGGGCGGCATCGCCGACCAGGAACACGCGGCCGAGCCGGTAGCGATCGGCAAGCCGGGCGTTCATATGGAAGGCTGACGCCCAGGAGACCGATTGGACCTCGATGTCGTCGCGGCCGGTGCGTTCCTTCACCAGGGCGGTCAAGCCTGCCGCGGAGAGGTCGACCTCGCCTTCGAGCGGGATGGGTCCCTGGATCTGGAACAGATCCGTCCCCGCGAGTGGGCAAATGGCGATCTGCTGCTGCATGTCGCCATCGCCGAAGCGATGCCATACCTCTCGGTCCAACCCTGTCAGAATGACATCGGCGACCATGGCGCGCACGCCGAGCGTCTTGCCGGGAAAGCCGATATCCAGCGCATGGCGCACGAAGCTGCGGCCGCCATCGGCGCCGACGAGCCAGCGCACGCGGATGGCCTCTTCACCGGATGTGCCCTTAAGCCGAGCAGTCACGCCCGCCTCATCCTGTTCGAAGCCGATCAGTTCGCATCCAAATTCGGGGCGATGCCCAAGTTCGAGCAGGCGCTCGCGCATCACGCCTTCGGTCAGGAACTGCGGCACCATCAGCGGAAGATGATAGGGCTCTGCCGGTGTCGGCTCCCCACCCACCACGGCGTCAGATTCGCTGACGCTGCCGTCGTCACGATATTCCCGCTGCCTGGGATAGGTGCCGCCTTGGGCGACGATCCGGTCGAGAATGCCGAGATCCTCAAACACTTCCTGGCTCCGCGGCTGAATGCCCTTGCCGCGGGAACCGCGGAACGGGTCGTTCAATTTTTCGATCAGGCGGAAGGATACGCCCCGCCGCGCCAGCTCGATTGCCAGCGTCAGGCCGGCAGCCCCGCCGCCCGATATCAGCACGTCGACTGTGGAATTCTCTGTCATTGATCTCTCCATGTGTGTATTATGCACATAATAGGAGAAACGGCATGACGTCAACAAAGAATGTGCAAAATACACATATAAGCGGAAAACTGCGCGAGTTGCATGGGGCTTTGATCGAGATCGTCAGCGTCATGAACCGCCCGCAGCGCGACGAGCAGATGGTCCGCGAGGCGGGGATTTCGCTCGATCGCGCGCTGTTTCCGCTGCTGGTCACGATCGAACGGCTCGGTCCCATCGGCGTGGTCGAACTCGCCGACCGCGCCGGGCGCGACTACACCACCGTCAGCCGCCAGGTCGCCAAGCTCGAAAGTCTCGATCTGGTGGAGCGCCGCGGCAATGCCGCCGACCGCCGCGTGCGCGAGGCGGTCATCAGCCCGAAGGGCAAGGCAATGACCGATCGCATCGACGTCGCCCGCGAGCGGATGGGCCGGGCCATTTTCGAGAGCTGGGACGAACACGACTTCAATGAACTCGTGCGCCTCATGCGGAAGTTTGCGGAGGATATCAGCGGCGATATCGGCAATGGCGCGGGTAAGACGCAGGGCGAGGACGGACCGCAGGCAGATTAGGCTCTGAATCACTCCGGAATGTGCCTTTTGAATTCACCGGAGCCATTGCGCCGGCGCGTCTGCAATGATCTTGTAGCGTCCTGCAATCGCAACGTTTTCCGGTGATTCCCAATGTTCGATATTCTGTGGCGCGGCCTGGTGATCGGCGCCGGCGCAACCATCCTCATGGACCTCTGGGCGATCCTGCTCACCCAGTTCGGCCAGTCGGCGCCCAACTGGGCTCCTGTGGGACGCTGGTTCTGGCACCTTGGCCGCGGCAAGGTCTTTCACGAGAGCATTGCCGACGCCGAGCCCTATGCTCATGAACTGGCGCTCGGCTGGATCAGCCATTACGCCGTCGGCATCCTCTATGGGGTGATCTTCGCCATCATCATGGGCTCGGCCTGGCTGGCGGCCCCGACATTTCTTCCCGCCTGGATCTTCGGCATCGTCACCGTCGGGGCAGGGTGGTTCCTGCTGCAGCCGGGCCTCGGCATCGGCTGGGCCGCCTCCAAACATCCGACCCCGAACAAGGTCCGCTGCTTCAATCTGCTGGCTCATACGGTTTTTGCGCTGGGGCTCTACGGGACGGCATTGATCATCCGCTGAGATCGCGGGCTGCCCCTCACCCTAACCCTCTTCCCGTAAACGGGGCGTGGGGACGTGCCCTGCGAAAAGTTGGCGAGGAACGGAGAGGTCGCGGCATCCCCCTTCGCCCCGCAAGCGGGGGTCCGAAGGACGGGTCGAGACCCGTGGCTCGACCCCTGTTGGTGCCGGCAGGCGGATGAGGGGCAACCCTTGCCAGAGGGCTCCATGTCTTGGCCCCTCCTCATGCGGCATCCGCCTCAACAGCCTAGCCTACCGCGCAGCCCAGTTGGCGCCGCGGCGGAAGATGGTCTTCATCTGGGGAACGTCGAATTCCTTGGCCTGATGGCCGAGCGAGGAATAGAAGACGCGGCCCTTGCCGTATTTCCGCTTCCAGACGACGGGCATGACGACGCCGTCGATCCAGTAGGCGTGTTCGCCGGTGAACTTGGTCGTCGCCAGAACCTCGTTCGACGGGTCGACATGCATGTAATATTGCTCTGAGGTATAGGGAAAATCGGCAATACCCTCCATGAGCGGATCGTCGGGGCGGGTGATGTTGACGGTATAGTCGATGATGTTGCCGGGATGAGCCACCCACTGGCCGCCGATGATGAACTGGTAGTCGACGGATTCGCGGAAGGCGTCGCCCGCGCCGCCGTGATAGCCGGCGATACCGACGCCGCTTTCGATTGCGGTGGCGAGGTTCTTGACCTCTTCCTTCTCGATCTTCGACATCGTCATGATCGGCACGACGAGGCTGAGATCATGGACGGAAGGGTCGGCAAGCGCCTCGGTGCCGTGTTCGAGGTAGACCTTGAAGCCGTCCTCCTCGAGCATGGTCTTGATGATTTCGGCGCACTCCTGCGGCTCATGCCCGCTCCAGCCGCCCCAAACGATCAGTGCTTCACGCATAGTCTTTCCTCCTGAAACTTATTTCGCCAGCCGTCCGTCGACGATGGAATCGGACAGCGGAGCAGGGCGCTCCGTTGCCGTGGTGATCGCGACCGTCCGGCCGGTTGCGGCAGCGGTGTGGAACGCTTCCATGACTTCGAGCACATGCAGTGCCAGATCGCCGTTGGCGCGGTGCGGCCGGTTGGAGCGGATCGCATGCGCCATGTCGGCAACGCCGAGCGAGCGATAGTTGCCGTCGGCATAGGGTGATGTGACCGGCTGGTCCTCGAACGAACCGCCCTTCTTCAAATATTCCACCGGGCCGCCGAACTTGTTCGGATCGGGAACGATCAGCGTGCCCTCGGTTCCGTAGACCTCCAGCGGCACATGCTTGTGGCCGGCGACATCGAAGCTCATGGCGATCTGGACGACGGCGCCATTGGCACAGGCCATCATGCCGGTGACATGCGTCGGCACATGCACGGGAATGCGTTCGCCGTTTCGCGGTTCGCTGGTGATCAGCCGTTCCGGCCGCGGCGTCGTCGCAAAACCCGCAACTTGTGAAACAGGTCCGAGAAGATTGACGAGATCGGTGATGTAATAGGGGCCCATATCGAGCATCGGCCCGCCGCCGATTTCGTAATAGAAGGCCGGGTTCGGATGCCAGCGCTCATGGCCCGGGCACATGAAGGTTGCCGAGCCGCCGACCGGCTGGCCGATGACGCCTTGGTCGATCAAGGCACGCGCCGTCTGGTGGCCGCCGCCGAGGAAGGTGTCGGGGGCAGCGCCGATGCGGAGATTCCTCGCCTTGGCGGCTTCCGCCAATTTTTTCCCTTCCGCGAAATTAATCCCGAGCGGCTTTTCCGAATAGGTGTGCTTGCCGGCCTCAAGCGCCTGCAATGCCACGGCAACATGGGCCTTCGGGATCGTCAGATTGACGATGATCTCGACCTTGGGATCGGCGAAAAGCTCCTCGACGGCCTTGACGGGAACGTTGAATTCCGCAGCCTTTGCTTCCGCCAGCTCCCGATTGAGATCGGCGACGCCGCGGATCTCGAGGATGGGAAAGGATGCCATCGCCGTGAGATAGGCGCCCGAAATATTGCCGCATCCGATGATGCCGATACCGACCTTGTCCATGAATTCCTCCATTGAGTCTTGATTGTGACGCCCGTCAGAGCGCCGGCCCTGTCGTGCTCCAGGGCGATTCGTAGAGTTCGTAGAGCGCCACCGCAGCCGCACCTTGCGCCCAGAAATCATCAGTCGAATCGTCGAAGACGAGTTCGCTCACCCCGCGCAGCGACGGCGGAATGGCGAGCGCATAGGCATCACGCAGGCTGTTGAGAAAGGGTTCGCCGAGCGCCAGGCTCGATCCCACAAGAATGACCCGCGGCGGCGCAAACAGCGTGACGATATTGGCAATGGTCAATCCGACCGCTTCGCCGGCGCGGATCGCGGCACTGATCAGCCGGTCGTCATCGGCCTTGATCAGCGCCTGGGCATGGTTCATGCCGCGGCCGAGACGGATCGCTTCGGCAAAACGCCCGTCGGCCTGCTGTTCGCCGAGGATCGCGCTTTCGCCGGCCTGGCTGAAAAGCCGGACGACGCCGTTCGGTCCCATGCCGAGCACCAGATCGCCGAGATTGTGGCTGAGGCCGCCGGCGCCGCGAAACAGGCTGTTGCCGTGCAGGACCCCGAGCCCCAGCGTCTGTTCCAGCGAAATTAGCACCATATCCTCGAGATCGCGCGCCTTTCCGAACCAGTGATGGCCAAGCGTGATGGCGTGGGCGTCGCTTTCGACAATGGTCGGCGTTGCCAGCCGCGTCGACATTTCGGCGGCGAAATCGACATTGGTGTCGCGAAAGATCGGGCTGCTTCTGATATAGCCGGTGCGGTGCTCGATGACGCCGGGAAAGCCGAGGCAGACGCTGTCGACATCCTCCAGCGAAAGCCCGGCATCGACGACGCAGCGCCTGACGCCATCCTCGACCAGATCGGCGATGACGCCGATCGGCTGCCGGTCGATGCGGATCGGCAAGGCGAGCTTCGACAGCACATCGCCGCGGAAATTGGTGACGACGAAGACCATCCTGTTGGCGGCGATCTTGGCGCCGACCACGCGGGCGGCATCGGGATTGAGCTCCAGCATCACCCGCGGCCGACCGCGCACCGCCTCATTGCGGATATCGCCTTCGTGACGCGGCAGGATCAGCCCGTCGTCGAGCAATGAGGCGGTGATGGCCGAAACGGTGGTGGTGGAGAGTTCGGTACGCTCGCTGATCTCTATCCGCGAGATCGGACCATGGCGCCTGATGGTATCGAGCACGTTCAAGCGATTGATCGCGCGCATTAATTCGGGATCTGCGGTCTTCATTGGAACTAGCCAGGCGAGCGTTTCGTTGGGGCGGAACCCAAATATTTTTAACGGGTTACGAAATAAATAGCAGGGAATTCAGCGGTCCTGTCAAGCGCATTTGATAAAAATAGAGGCATTGGGTTGACAATATGCGAAAGCTCCGTTGAATTAATCCGCATAGGGGAAAAATTGTGAGGACAGGACCCCTGGGAGGAAAATCATGACTTTTAGGTTCAAGAGCGCCGCTTTTGGCGGCAGGCGTATCGCATCCATGGCCGCGGCTGCCGGCATGTTGCTGGCCGGAGCAGGTGCTGCCTCGGCGGCGACAGTCGTCAAATGGCTGCATCTCGAGCTCGACCCGAAATATGTCGCGGCCTGGGAAGACATCGTCAAGAAATACGAAGCCCAGCATCCCGACGTCGATATCCAGATGCAGTTTCTCGAAAACGAGGCCTTCAAGGCCAAGCTTCCGACATTGCTGCAATCTGACGACGTGCCGGATTTCTTTTTCAGCTGGGGCGGCGGCGTCTTGAAGCAGCAATCCGAAACCGGTGCCCTCCAGGATGTGACACCGGCACTGGATGCCGATGGCGGCAAACTGCGCGGCGCCTATAGCCCGGCTTCGGTCAGCGGCCTGACATTCGAGGGCAAGACCTGGGCTGTTCCCTATAAGGTCGGTCTGGTCAGCTTCTTCTACAACAAGGAACTGTTTGCCAAGGCCGGTGTGAAGGCCGAGGACATCAAGAACTGGGCTGATTTTCTGGGTACTGTGAAGAAGATCAAGGCCGCCGGCATTGTGCCGATCGCCGGTGGCGGCGGTGAGAAGTGGCCGATCCACTTCTACTGGAGCTATCTCGTCATGCGCGAAGGCGGACAGAAGGTCTTCGAAGCGGCAAAGACCGGCCAGGGCGAAGGTTTCCTCGATCCTGCGATCATCAAGGCCGGCGACGATCTCGCCGAACTCGGAAAACTCGAACCGTTCCAGCCCGGCTATCTCGGCTCGACCTGGCCGCAGGCGCTCGGCGTTTTCGGTGACGGCAAGGCTGCGATCATCCTCGGCTTTGAAAATACCGAGGCCAACCAGCGCAAGAATGCCGGTGACGGC
This sequence comes from Rhizobium sp. WYCCWR 11128, assembly GCF_013416305.1. Taxonomy (NCBI): domain Bacteria; kingdom Pseudomonadati; phylum Pseudomonadota; class Alphaproteobacteria; order Hyphomicrobiales; family Rhizobiaceae; genus Rhizobium; species Rhizobium sp. WYCCWR 11128. The sequence goes on along the minus strand of NZ_JACCEZ010000001.1, from coordinate 1,238,573 downwards.
AAGGGTCTCGCACCCGAAAATATCGGCCGCTTCGCCTTCCCGGCGGTCGATGGCGGCGCCGGTAAACCGACGGATACGCTGGGCGGTCTGAACGGCTGGGCTGTCACCAAGAAGGCCTCCAAGGAAGCGCTCGATTTCCTCGCCTTCCTGACCAATGCCGACAATGAGCGGGCGATGGCCAAGGCCGGCATGCTTCTGCCCGTTGCCGTCGGCGCCGGCGACGGCGTCACCAACCCGCTGCTTGCCGAATCGGCAAAACAGCTGGCCGGCTCGACCTGGCATCAGAATTATTTCGACCAGGATCTTGGCGCTGCGGTCGGCCGCGTCGTCAACGACGTGTCGGTGGAAATCGTCTCCGGGCAGATGAATTCCAAGGACGGCGCCCAGATGATCCAGGACGCTTTCGAACTGGAACAATAACCAGCGCCTGCAGACCCTTCCTGGCGCTCCGCTAAAATTCGGAGCGCCAGCATTGCTGCCGACGAGATGCGAAAGCAGGACCCATGGCCAATATTTCAGTCCCATCGATAACCACGGCCGCGAGGCCGGTAAAAAGAGCCGCGAACAGCAAGAGCTCGGTCGCCCATGACCGGCTGGCGGTGCTGTTGATCTTCCTGCCGCCGGCGCTGCTGCTTTTCACGCTCTTCGTCATCATGCCGATGGGCGAGGCGGCCTGGTACAGCCTCTACAAGTGGAACGGCTACGGCACGCCGACCGAGTTCATCGCGCTGCGCAATTTCCAGGTCCTGTTTCGAAATGCGGCCTTCACCCAGGCGCTGGTCAATAACGGCCTGATCATCGTGATCTCGATCTGCATCCAGGTGCCGCTTGCCATCTGGCTGGCGACTATGCTGGCGCACCGCATTCCGGGTGTCGTCGGTTACCGCCTGATCTTCTTCCTGCCCTATGTGCTGGCGGACGTTGCTGCGGGTCTCATCTGGCGCTTCGTCTATGATGGCGACTATGGCCTGTTTGCCGCCGTTTCCAACTTCTTCGGCTTCGCCAACCCTTACGTGCTCGCCGACAAGGACGTGGCGATCTATGCCGTGCTTGGGGTGATCGTCTGGAAATATTTCGGCTTCCACATGATGCTGTTCATCGCCGGCCTGCAATCCGTCGACAAGAGCGTGCTGGAGGCCGCCGAAATCGACGGCGCCACCGGCTGGCAGAAGTTCCGTTACGTCACGCTGCCGCTGCTCGGCTCGACCTTGCGTCTTTCCATCTTCTTTGCCGTCGTCGGCTCGCTGCAGCTCTTCGACATGATCATGCCGCTGACCGGCGGCGGGCCATCCAACTCCACCCAGACGATGGTCACCTTCCTCTACACCTATGGCGTCATGCGCATGCAGGTCGGCCTCGGCAGCGCCGTCGGCGTCGTGCTCTTCATCATCTGCGTGACGCTCGCCTTCGGTTACAAAAGGATATTCATGCGCCATGACTGATATGAGCTCTTCCATCCGCATGAGCACATCAACACGCGTCTATCTCTACGTGTCGCTGAGCCTGATTGCCGCAATCGTGCTCGTGCCGCTGCTGACGACGGCGCTCGGCGGCTTCAAGACGCTGGGCGACCTGCGCACCAATCCCTTCGGCCTGCCAACTGAGTGGCAATGGGCGAACTATACCGACATTCTTTTCGGTGAACGCTACTGGCTGCAGATCGGAAATTCTCTGGTGATCGCCTCGCTCACCGTCCTCCTGACGCTGATCGTCTCGTCCATGGCGGCTTTCGCCTTTGCCCATGTCCGCTTTTTCGGATCGTCGTTCCTGCTCAATTATTTCCTACTCGGCCTGATGTTTCCGGCGGCGACCGCGATCCTGCCGCTCTTCATCCGCATCCGCGATCTCGGCCTGCTCGATACCTATTGGGGTGTGGTGCTGCCGCAGGTGGCCTTCGGCCTCGGCATGAGCATCCTGCTGTTTCGAAACTACTTCCGCAATCTTCCGGAAGAATTGTTTCAGGCGGCCTTTGTCGACGGATGCGGTTATCTCCGCTTCTTCTGGCATATCTCGCTGCCGCTTTCGCGCCCGATCGTCGCCACCGTCAGCATCATCTCCTTCGTCGGCAGCTGGAACAGCTACATCCTGCCGCTGATCATGCTGAACTCGGAATCGAAATATCCCTGGCCGCTCGGCATCATGGTCTATCGCGGCGAGTACGGCACGGAGTGGCAGCTGGTGCTGGCCTTCATTACGCTGACCATCCTTCCCACCATCATCGTCTTTTTCGTCGCCCAGAGACACATCATCGCCGGTCTGACCGCCGGTGCCGTGAAGTCCTGAGCCGAACCGTTGGAGTACCATCATGGCATCCGTTGAACTGACCGATATTCGCAAGACCTATGGCGCCGTCGATGTCATCCACGGCATCTCGCTTCATATTGAGGATGGGGAATTCGTCGCTCTCGTCGGCCCGTCCGGTTGCGGAAAGTCGACGCTGCTGCGGATGATCGCCGGCCTTGAGGAGATCACCGATGGCGAGATCGCCATCGGCGGCAAAGTCGTCAACAGCATGACGCCGCGCGAACGCAACATCGCCATGGTCTTCCAATCCTACGCGCTTTACCCGCACATGACGGTTGCTGAAAACATGGGCTTCAATCTGAAGCTCGCCGGCGTTGCCAAACCCCAGATCGAGGCCCGGGTGGCCGAAGCCGCCCGCATGCTGGATCTCGCCAACCTCCTCGACCGCAAGCCGGCCCAGCTTTCCGGCGGCCAGCGCCAGCGCGTCGCCATGGGTCGCGCCGTCGTGCGCAATCCCGCCGTCTTCCTGTTCGACGAGCCGCTGTCCAACCTCGATGCCAAACTGCGCGTGCAGATGCGCTCGGAAATCAAGACGCTGCACCAGAAGGTCAGGACGACCTCGATCTACGTCACCCACGACCAGATCGAAGCGATGACGCTTGCCGACCGCATCGTCGTGCTCAATCAGGGCAGGGTGGAGCAAGAGGGGACGCCGCTCGAACTCTACAGGAAACCCGCCAATCTCTTCGTCGCCGCCTTCATCGGATCGCCGGCGATGAACATGCTCGAAGGCACGGTCGACGGCGAAAATGGTGGGCCTGCTGCTCGTCTCAGCGACGGCACGGCAATCCGCATCGCGCCCGACCGCAAGGTCAAGACCGGCCAGGCCATCACCATCGGCCTGCGCCCCGAACATCTCATTCCAGGTGTTGCCGCCGGCACGCCGCTCGCCGGCCGGACGATGCTGGTGGAACCGACAGGCGCCCAGACCCATGTGGTCTTCGATCTCGCCGGACAGCAGGTGACCGCCATCGTCGACGGCGAATACCCCGCCCGTTACGGCGCCGTCTTCGAGGCAAGCATCACCAGCGATCAGGTCCACGTCTTCGATCGCGGTACTGGCGTGGCGCTGTAGGCGGGGCGGTTTGCCCTACGGCTGTCCGATTTGCGGCGACGAGCGGGGAACGGGACGGTGCGGCATATCCTCTTCTCCCCTCGGGGAGAAGTGCCGGCAGGTGGATGAGGGGGCTGCACGGCACGCCCTCTCCTCATAACCTATCCCGGCATTCCGCCGCCGGCGTATGACGCGTTGTTTAAAAGACCAGCTTCGCCCCCTTATCCGCCCTACGGGCGCGTTCTGGCCGAGGGGAGAACGGACGAGCGGCTAAGCCATTTGGTTTCTCAACCATATCCGCCGCCACCGGACGTTGCCAATGCCACAAGTTGCACTATTGTCTGTCCGGCACGCAAAAACCTGATGGTGTTTATGCCGGTAGTAACTCGACATCTCATTGACCGGGGTGACGGAGCCACGGTTGAGCTTTTTCAAGCTCAAGCCGCAAGCGAAACGCCCGCAGGAGCAATCCTATTTGTCCACGGCAATCAGGGTGGCCGTCTGCTTGGAGGGATAGAGGCGGTCGACAGCGGCGCATTGCTTCGGTTCTGTTCTGGTCTGAATATCACTGCGGCGGCAGTCTCGCAGCCCGGTTTTGGGGCGTCAGATGGCCCTCGAGATTTCTGCGGTCCCAAAACCCAGCAAGCGATCATAGCTGCTCTCGCTTTCCTGCGTGGCCAGCCTTCCGTCGATCCTGACCGAATTGTTCTCTATGGAAACAGTCGTGGCGCCGTTGCATCGGCCATGGTCGCTACCCAGGTTTCTGATCTGCGAGCAGTCATTCTATCCAGCGGCGTCTATGATCTTGAAGTCGCTTATCGCGAGAGTTCTGACGGTTTGCGGTGGGCTATCGAGAAAGAGGCGGGCCTATCGAGAGAGGCCCTTCTGGCTCGCTCTGCATTGCATTATGCGCCCGAAGTTCGGTCTGAGACGTTGTTGCTGCATGGAAAGCATGACGATCGTGCTCCTGTTGCCCAAGCCGAACTCTTCTCAAAAGCTCTGTCCAATGCCGGAGTCCTGGCGACGCTTCACGTCTTTGAGTGTGGACATCAAATTCCAAGGAACCACATGCAGAGAGCTCTCAGGCCCTTCCTGCAAAGGGTGTTCAATCCCGTCGTGACCTACCACTAAGGCAGCATGACAGCTTCGGGCAGCGGGAAAGTGACGAAAACCCTAAAGAGATTAAGCCCAAACCCGCCTCTTGAAGGAGGAGAAAAAATGAAACGCATCGAGATGGGGGTGAGCGGCGGCTGCCAGTGCGGTGCCGTGCGCTACCACGCAACCGCCATGCTTGACAATTCGCATCTCTGCCATTGCCGCATGTGCCAGAAAGCCTCGGGCAACATCTTTGCCGCGCTCGTCGCCGCGCCCGATGATGCGCTCAGCTGGACACGCGGCAAGCCGAGCATCTGGAATAGCTCGGAGCTTGTCGAGCGCGGCTTCTGCGCCAATTGCGGCACGCCATTGTTCTTCCACCAGCTCGAAAACGGTCGCACCAACCTGATGATCGGTTCGCTTGACGATCCGCATGCCTTCTCGCCGCTTGCCAATACCTGCACCGAGAACATGGTGACATGGTTCGATACGATCACGGGCATAGAAAATACCGGTGCGACCGAAAACAACGGCGCCGACTGGGCCGCGGCGATCAAGGAGAGCACCAACCAGCACCCCGATCACGATACCGCCTCATGGGCGGCGAGGAGGCGTGATGGCTGAGTCCCAATCCGGCGGTTGCCAGTGCGGCGTCCGAGGCCGTGGCGCGTTGGCAGTGGCGGGCTTTGCTCGAGCTATTCGCCGCTCTGCGACTGGGATCGTTGCACATCGATGCTACCGACCACCGCTAGGCGGGCGATAGCATCGGTTGACGAGGGCTACTTTGCTCCTGCGGCCGCTTCTATGACCGCAGCCACTTCCTTGGCGTGCGAGGCCAGCGAGGCGTGGCTACCCTCGACCGTCGTCACCTTGGCCTTCATCCGTTCGGCAAAGAAAGCCTGTGCGTGGGGATCAAGGACGAGGTCCTTGGAGCTCAGGACGTACCAGCTTGGCTTGTAGTGCCATGCCGCGACTTGAGCAGGCGCATCGAAGGCAGTGTGGTTGATCGGCATCTGGTGCGCTGCCAGATGTTCACCGATCTTCTTGGGCAGGTCGCCCGCCACTGCACTGGGGAATACTGCAGGATCGATGCTCAAGTAACCCTTTGCGTCGGGCCGAATAGCCGCCGCTCCGGGGGTTGCCGGACCGCTGGCTGCCAATGCAGTGATGGTTTCACCTTTCTCGGGCGCAAAGGCCGAGACATAGACGAGTGATGCCACCTTGGCGTTGTCGCCCGCCTCGCCGATCACCACGCCACCCCAGGAATGGCCCACCAGAACAACCGGGCCATTTTGCGCATCCAGCACCGCATTGGTGGCAGCGACGTCGTCAGCAAGCGAGGTCAGTGGGTTCTTCACCGCAGTCACCTTGTAGCCCTTGGCGGTCAGGATTGCAGCGACGCCGTCCCAGCTGGTTTCGTCGACGAAGGCGCCGTGGACAAGAACGATATTCTTAATTGTCTGATCCGGGAGAGCCGGCTGGGCCCTTGCGGGTGCAGCACCAAGCATGGCGGTCGTCAGCATTAGGGCGGACATAAGAAGAGATTTCATTTGGAGAGCTCCTATAGGGCGCATCAGCCCGATTGCTTAATTCGGATAATCTGCAATGCTGTCACCTACACGACGGCAGAAAGGCCAGGATGGCCTTGCCTTCGCGGAAACACTTGAACTGCCAGATAATTCCTCTTTGAAGACAAAACCAAACTAGGGCTTACCGAGATGGATCACCATGACCCGAGCCCCGCAATGCATGCTCCATCGTCCAAAAATGCGATTATGCTCGCCTCTCGGGTGGATCTGCTCTCCCAGATTTTGGCCATGGTCAGCCTGCATGGCGAAATAGTCTTTACAGTCGAGCTCAGCCAACCATGGGCGCTACGCTTTCATCCAGGAGCGGCTTATTTCTTCATCGTGCTCGAAGGGGGCCTGACGGTTGTCAACGATCAGGGCCATGCCTTGCAGGTGGTAACTGGCGATCTGATCATGCTGCCGCGGGGCCTTGGACACGGCTTGAGCGATGGCGAGTGTGCAACTGAGGCTGACTTGGCAGCCCTGATGGCGGCGCAGGTTACCGCCGAAAAACTCAATGTCTCCTACGGCGGAGGCGGCCAACAGACCAAGCTTATCGCCGGAGCCTTTCGGTTCGAAAGCGCTTCCGTGCCCTGGCTCGTATCGGCATTGCCGTCGGTCATTCACATTCCAAAAGCCAGCGGCGAGACCGCCGGATGGGCCGAGGGGCTTGGCTACTTCATGATGAAGGAAGCCCAGGAGGTGTATCCCGGCGCGTCCATCATGATTTCACGGCTGATCGACGTGCTGGTGATCAGTATCCTGCGGAGCTGGGTGCGGATCGAGCGGGGCGGCAATGTCGGCTGGCTTGGAGCGCTCGGGGATGCGCGCATCAGCCGCGCGCTCAAGGCCATCCACGACGAACCTTATCGGCACTGGACCGTGCTCGATCTGGCTCGGGTGGCGGGCCTGTCCCGGTCCGGCTTCGCGGCGCGATTTACAGCATTGGTGAAAGAAGCGCCACTTTCCTACCACAGCCGCTGGCGGCTGACGCTCGCCTTGGGCTTGATGCGCCAGCCTGATGCCAAGGTTGGGTCGGTCGCCAGACAAGTGGGCTATGACTCCGAAGCAGCCTTCAGCCGAGCCTTCAAGGCGCAGTTTGGTTTTGCGCCCATGAATGCCAAATCGACAACTATTCAGGATCGATGATGGTGTAGATCCGGCGTAATGCATACCAGATTATAACGCGCGAATGTCCGACGTGGGGTCGAATGCCGAATGGCAGCTTCTGCTGAACTCGCCCCGATAACAGATGCGCCGCTTCCGGCCCCATAGCGGTCGTCTATTTAAGCCGAGCCGATGTCCGTTGTTGGTGCGAATCGGACAGCCGCCGGGCCACCCCGGCGGCCGACTGCCGCGATATATTACTCGGCCGCGATCCGTGTGACGCCGTTGGCCTGGACGATCTTTTCGAGCAGCGCGAGCTCTTCCTGGGAAAGATCCGTCAGAGGCGGGCGCACGGGGCCTGGGTTCTGTCCGAGGACGCGAAGGCCGGCCTTGATGATCGAGACGGCGTATCCCTTCTTGCGGTTGCGCAAGGCGACGAAGGGGAAGAAGAAGCCCTTCAGGATCTCATCGACGGTTGCCTGATCGCCGGTACGCAAGGCGCCGTAAAAGCGCTGGGCAAGGGCGGGAACGAAGTTGAAGACGGCCGATGAATAGGTCGTCACGCCTGCAGCGAAATAGGCCTGGGCATAAACCTCGTGGGTCGGCATGCCGCCGACATAGACGAGACGATCGCCAAGCAGGGTGGTGATCTCGATCACCTTGTCGACATCGCCGACGCCGTCCTTGAAGCCGATCAGGTTCGGGCATTCCTCCGCCAGGCGCGCGATGCTGTCGGCGGTCAGGACGGCGTTGTCGCGGTTATAGACGATGACGCCGATGCCGACCGATTGGCAGACCGCCTTGACGTGGGCGATGAGACCCGCCTGTTCGGCAAACATCAGATAGGGCGGCAGCAGCAGCAGCCCGTCCGCGCCGGCCTTCTCGGCCGCGACTGCGATCTCGATGGCGAGCGACGTGCCGTAGCCGGTTCCCGAAATGATCGGCGTCTTGCCCGCCGACGCTTTGGCGGCTCGGATCACCTGCGGAATCTCGGCCGGATTAAGCGAGAAAAATTCACCAGTGCCGCCGGCGGCAAACAGTGCAGCAGCGTCGTAACCTGCAAGCCACTCGACATGACGGCGGTACTTGGCTTCGTCGAATTTGAGTTGATCGTCGAAATGGGTCACCGGAAACGACAGGAGACCACTACCGACGGCCTTCTTCAATTCAATCGGGTTCATCATGAAGTCCTACTTCTTAGGTGTTGAAAACCGGGTCACTCGCTCTCGAGCACTTGCAGAAGTGCGGCGATATAGCCGTAGCAGAAGGCAAATGCGGTGGCGGTTGGATCCTTGCCGCTGACCGTCGGCACATGGTCGGGCATCAGCATGTATTTGAAGCCCACCTCCTTATAGATCCTGGCCGAGCGGACCATGTCCATGTCGCCTTCTTCAGGGAAGGTCTCCATGAAGGACAGCTTGCCGCCGCGAATGTTGCGGAAGTGAACATTGAAGATCTTGCCGCGCTGGCCGAACCAGCGGATGACATCGTCGATTTCCTTGCCGGGATTTTCCAGCATCTCGCCGATCGAACCCTGGCAGAAATTGAGGCCGTGATACGGGTTTTCGTGCATCAGCACGAATTTCTTCAGGCCTTCCACCGTGCCCAGCACCCGCGTGACGCCGCGATAACCTGGCGGCGTATAGGGATCGTGCGGATGGCAGGCGAGCCGGACGCGGTTGCTTGCAGCAACGGGAACGACGCGTTCCAGGAAATAGTCGATCCGCTCCCAGTTTTCGTCCTCGGAAAGCACGCCGGCAAGACCGGGCTCGGCCTGCTGGTCCGTCTTGTCCCAGCGGAAGCTGGCATTCAGCGATCCGCCGCGTCCCGGTTCATCCGGCGTGCGGGGAATGCCGATCAGGTTGAGATTGTACTTCACCGCAGGAATGCCTGCGGCTGCGGCATTCTCGATCAGCTTGCAGACGGCGTCGATCTGTCTGTCGCGCTCGGGGCCGGCAAGCAGGATATTGGGATAGGAAGCCTTCTCGATCGGCTGCGAGGGCAGGGGCAACTGGATCATATCGAGGATCAGGCCGAAGCTTTCGACCTTGTCGCGATGCCGCTCGAGATCGGAGAGCGTCCAGCTGCTCGGCTTTCCCGGAGGGTCGGCGTTGATATGCTTCACACCCAGTTGCGCGAAGATACGATAATCGTCGTCATCCCGCGCTGCGACCTGCGTTCCCAGATACATTTGAGTCTCTTTCGAAATTACACAATGTCATATGACATAATATGAATTTCGAAGGGTGTCGAGCCCTATTGCTGCTCGGCAAGCATGCGGTAGCGGCGCTGGCTGGCCAGCATATGGGCGCGCATTGCCTGGCGGGCGCGTTCTGGATCCTGATCGGCAATTGCCGAGAGGATTTCGACATGTTCGGCATAAACCTTCTGAAGATAGCTGCGGTCATTGGCTTCCGGCAGCGTCGGAAACTGGCCGCGGGGGATGGCTCTGGGGCCGAAATGGCGCAGGACATCGACATAGAATCGGTTGTTCGTGGCGGCGGCAATCGCCATGTGGAAGGCATAATCCGCTTCCACCGTTTGCTGTCCGGTTTCGATTAGGTTTGCCATTCTGCGGTTGGCTTCGCGGATCACCGCTTCCTGCTCGGCGGTGCGGCGATAGGCGGCGATCGCCGCCGCTTCACCCTCGGCGGCCATGCGAAACTCCAGCAATTCCAGGGTTTCCGGAATGCTCTTGATTTCCACTGGCGTTAAAGAAAGGACCGAATGCGCCTTCGGATCCGCGACGAAGACGCCTTTGCCCTGGATCGGCTTGACGAAGCCTGCAGACCTCAGATCGGCAATGGCCTCGCGCACCACGGTGCGGCTGACGCCAAATGTCGCTTCAAGCTGCGGCTCGGTCGGCAGCTGGTCGCCGACCCGTAGCTTCCCCGTCTCGATCTGCGCCCGCAACTGATCGATGACCTGCTGCGCCAGTCTTTGCCGGCCACCGCTGAGTGTCGTCATTGTCCGTTCCCCCAATCCCTTTGCATCATGTCTCCCGCTCGGGTCTTGCAAATCATATCAGACTTCGATAAATCATAATACGACATACGGGAGACATAATATGTCTTTTATAGTAGTCTAGGGAGGACTGACAATGAAGCATTTTTCTAAGGGCTTGTTCGTCGGCGCCGTGATCGGCGCCCTGACGATCGCTGCACCGCTCTCGCAGGCCGCCACACCGCAGGACCAACTGGTGGTCGGCACATCGCTGGCGCAGGTTCTGTCGCTGGATCCGCAGCAGGCGACCGAAGGCAAGGCGGTCGAGATCATGTCGAATCTTTACGATCGGCTGGTCGCCAGCACAGCGGATGGCAAGATCCTTCCGCAGCTGGCGGAAAGCTGGAAAGTTGACGACAAGGGCATCACGTTTACGTTGCGCAAGGCCAATTTCGCCTCCGGCAATCCGGTCACCTCAAAGGATGTCGTCTACTCGCTGGCGCGGCTCCTGAAGATGGACCAGGCCGCCGCCGCTAACCTCAAGCGCGTCGGTTACGACAAGGACAATGTCGAAAAGCTCGTCAAGGCCGTCGATGATCAGACGGTGCGGATCGATCTCTCCGACCAGGTGACGGCAGAGCTTCTGCTCTACCGGCTGACGACGACGACGACCAGCGTGGTCGACAGCGTCGAGGTCGAGAGCCACGCCGTCGATAACGACTACGGAAACGCCTGGATGCGAACCCATTCGGCCGGCTCAGGTCCGTTCACCCTCAATCGCTGGTCTCCGAACGAACTGGTGATCCTCGATGCCAACAAGGATTATATGGCCGGCGCGCCGAAAATGCGCCGCGTCATCGTCCGGCATGTGCCTGAAAGCCAGGTCGAGCGGCTGATGCTCGAACGCGGCGATATCGATATTGCCAGCGCGCTGACCGCATCGGATCTCGCGACCTTCCAGGACAAGAAGGGCTTTGCCATCCAGCGTATTCCGACGGGCGGTTTCTACGTGCTGTCGATGAATGCCGGCAACAAATACCTCGCCAACCCGAAGGTTCGCGAAGCCATTGCCTACGGCATCGACTACAAGGGCATCGAAAAGACGATCATGGGCCCTTATGGCCGGGCCAGAAACGTTCCCGTTCCGGAGAATTTCGAATATGCCATCCCGAACCCCGATTGGCATCTCGACGTCGAAAAGTCCAAGCAGCTGCTGAGCGAGGCAGGTTTCAAGGACGGCTTCTCGCTGTCGCTGAAGACCATCGCGCAAACGCCGCGCATCGATCTGGCCACCGCCATCCAGGCATCGCTTGCCCAGATCGGCATCAAGGTCGACATCCAGCAGGGCAACGGCTCGGAAATCATCGCCGCCCATCGCGCCAGGGATTTCGATCTGCTGATCCCGCAGACCAGCGCCTATATGCCGAACGTCCTCGGCTCGATGGAGCAGTTCTCCTCCAATCCCGACAACTCGAAGGAAGCCAACAATGCCGGCAATTTCGTCTGGCGCTCGGCCTGGGACATCCCGGAACTCACGGCCCTGACGGCCAAGGCATCGATGGAGCCGGACGCCAAGAAGCGTGGCGAAATCTACGTTCAGATGCAGAAGATGTTCGTCGAACAGAAGCCGGCGGTGCTTCCGCTCTTCGAGCGCTTTGAGCCGATCGTCCTGTCAAGCAAGGTCGAGGGATATGTGGGACATCCGTCTCAGCTGACGCGTCTCGAGAACGTGACCAAGGTCGAAACCCAGTAATACTCTCAGGACAGCCGATCATGAAGGAACTCTCCGTAGCCGAATTTGGCCGACGCCTGGCGCATTTGCTGGTCAGCCTGTTCATCCTCTTATGTGTGACCTTCGTGATCGGCCGCGTCTTGCCCACCGATCCGGTCGGCGCGATTGTCGGCGAGCTCGCCGATCCCTCAGCCTATGCGGCCATGCGGGCGCGCCTGGGGCTCGATCTGCCGATCTACCAGCAGTTTTTCCTCTATCTGAACGGGTTGGCGCATGGTGATTTCGGCACGGCCGTCCTCACCGGCAATCCCGTCTCTTCGGATCTCGCTCAAGCCTTTCCGGCGACGTTCGAACTCGCGACGCTGGCGGTGATCATTTCGACCTTCGTCGGAGTTCCGCTCGGGCTGGTCGCGGCGCTGTTTCGCGACAGCTTCATTGACAAGACGGCCCGGGTGGTCGCACTCGTCGGTCATTCGATCCCGGTTTTCTGGTTCGGCATCGTCGGCCTTGTCATCTTCTACGCCGGCCTCAACTGGGTCGGCGGGCCGGGCAGGATCGATGTCTTTTACGAAGGCCTCGTCACGCCGCAAACCGGGCTGTTGTTGGTCGACAGCCTGCTGCAGGGCGAGACGGAAATCTTCTGGAATGCGCTCGGCCATATCATTCTGCCGGCCGTCATCCTCGCCTATGCGGCGATGGCCTACATCACCCGCATGACACGCAGCTTCACCCTGGAGCAGTTGAGCCAGGATTATGTCATTGCGGCCCGAGCCAAGGGTGTGAGCCCGCTCGGCACGATCTGGCACCACGTCCTGCCGAACATTGCGGTGCAGCTGATCACCATCCTGGCCATTTCCTATGGCGGTCTGCTCGAAGGCGCTGTCGTGACCGAGATCGTTTTCTCCTGGCCGGGCATTGGCCAGTACATGACAAACGCCCTGATGATCGGCGACATGAACGCCATCGTCGCCGGCACCATCATTGTGGGATTCATTTTCATGTTGTTGAACTTCCTGGCCGACGTCGCTTACGCCGTCTTTGATCCGCGTATGCGGGAGGCGGCCCGATGAGCGACGTCATCCGCAGCGAGATTCATATCCGCCCGCCAAGTGTGTTGACCCGTATCGCGGCGTCGTTTGCGCGCGCCGGCCGCAAATTGGCCCACGAGCCGCTCGGTCTTGCCGGTTTCGTCATCCTCGGTCTACTTTGCATTGTCGCGATCTTCGCGCCGCTCCTGGCGCCCTACGATCCGGCCATACAGTCGCTTGGCGAGGCCTTGCAGCCGCCGAGCCTCGCGCATCTGGCGGGCACGGACGAATTCGGTCGGGATATCTTGAGCCGCCTCATCTTCGGCACGCGCATCACCATCCAGACCGTGCTGTCGATCTCCTTGATCGTCGGGCCGATCGGCCTGCTGATCGGCGTCGTTGCCGGCTTCTTCGGAGGGCGCACCGATGCGCTGCTGATGCGCGCCACCGATATCGTTCTCTCTTTCCCGTCGCTGATCCTGGCCCTGGCTTTTGCTGCGGCACTCGGCGCCGGCTTGACCACGGCCATCATCGCGATCTCGCTGACCGCATGGCCGCCGATTGCGAGGCTCGCGCGCGCCGAGGCCCTTGTCGTCAGAAACGCCGACTATGTGGTCGCCGCCCGTCTTTATGGCGCCTCGCCGATGCGCATCCTTCTTCTCTATATCGCGCCGATGTGCGTTCCCTCCGTCATTGTTCGCCTGACGCTCAACATGGCGGGCATCATTCTAACGGCGGCTTCGCTTGGCTTCCTCGGCCTTGGCGCCCAGCCGCCGGCGCCGGAATGGGGCGCGATGATCTCCAGCGGCCGCAAGTTCATGCTGGATTATTGGTGGGTTGCCGTCATGCCGGGTATCGCCATCCTCCTCACCAGCCTTGCCTTCAACATCGCCGGAGATGCTCTGCGCGACCTATTGGATCCTCGCCATGCCAGATCGTGAAATGCAAGATCGTGATCTGCAGCCCGTTCTTTCCGTCGAAGGATTGACCGTCCGTTTCGGCCGAGGCGCCGTGCCCGCCGTTTCCAACGTCAGTTTCGACGTCGGGCGCGAACGCGTCGGGATCGTCGGAGAATCCGGTTCCGGCAAATCGACGACGGGTCGCGCCATCATGCGCCTTTTGCCGCCGGCCGCGGTGGTCTCGGCCGAACGCATGGATCTCGGCGGCGATCCGTTGCTTTCAAAGAGCGAGCGTCAGATGGGAGCGCTACGCGGCAAGGACATCGCGCTGATCATGCAGGATCCGCGCTATTCGCTGAATCCGGTGCTCTCGATCGGCAAGCAGATCGCCGAAGCCGCGCGCCTTCACCTCGGTCTTCACAAGAAACAGGCGCATGAGGCTGCCCGCGCCATGCTGGAGCGCGTGCGCATCAGCGATGCGGAGCGGGTCATGGCGCTTTATCCGCACCAGATATCGGGCGGCATGGGCCAGCGCGTGATGATCGCCATGATGCTGTTGGCGCGGCCGAAGCTTGTCATCGCCGACGAGCCGACCTCGGCGCTTGATGTCAGCGTCCGAAAGGACGTGCTGCTGCTGCTCGATGAGTTGGTGCGCGAGAATAATTCCGGACTGCTGTTGATCAGCCACGACATTCGCATGGTGGCAGCCTTTTGTGAGCGCATCATCGTCATGTATGCCGGCCGGATCGTCGAGACCCTGACCCGTCTCGAGGATGCTCGCCATCCCTATACCCGCGGGCTGATCGCTGCGCTGCCCGACCCCAGGAACCCGGTTCGCCGGCTTGCTGTTCTCGACAGGACGAAACTCGATCTGGAGACGGCGCAATGATCAATGTGCGTGACCTCGATGTCGTCTTTGCCTCCGGCAAATCAAGCAACCATGTCGTCAGAGGCATCAGTTTTCAGGTCAACCAAGGGGAGACCCTTGGCATTGTCGGTGAATCCGGATGCGGCAAATCGACGGTGCTGCGGTGTCTCGCCGGCATGGAGGCCGGCTGGACCGGTCACATCGAGCTTGGTGGCAAACCGATCGGCAAGAAACGCTCCCGCGAGGAGCTGAAATTCGCTCAGATGGTGTTTCAGGACCCATACGGATCCTTGCATCCGCGCCATCGTATCGGCACCGCCTTGGCGGAGCCGCTGCGCGCCATGCGCCATTCCGATATCTGGTCGAAGGTCGAGAGGGCGTTGATCCAGGTGGGTTTGCCGGCGAGCTTTGCAAACCGTTTTCCGCATGAGCTTTCCGGCGGCCAGCGGCAGAGGGTGGCAATCGCCCGGGCCCTGATCCTGTCGCCGCCCATCCTGTTGCTCGACGAGCCGACATCGGCGCTCGATGTCTCGGTCCAGGCCGAAATCCTCAACCTGCTGGCCGATCAGCGCGAGGAAAAGGGCCTGACCTATCTGCTTGTCAGCCACGACCTCGCGGTCATCGGCCATATGTGCGACCGGGTGTTGATCATGAAGAATGGTTGCTTCGTCGACGAACTCACCAAAGCGGATCTGCAAGCCGGCACCACGCATGATGCCTATGCGCGAGAACTGTTCGAAGCGAGTTTTATCGAGGCTTGATATTCTCGATCGCGGTGTGGGTTCAGCGATCCTCTGTTGCGACATGGACGCGGTTGACCGCTGCGACGCTGCCCCTTTCGACGAGATGGCAGGCAAGCTCGACCCGCCGCCGCGGGGCCGCAAGGCCGAGCATCATGTCGCGCAGCAGATCGAGCGCGGTGGCACCGAGTTCGCGCATCGGAATATGCACCGTCGACAGCGGCGGATTGAGAAAAGCCGACTGTGGCAGGTCGTCTATGCCCATGACCGAGATGTCCTGCGGTACGGCATACCCCATCGCCTGCAAGCCGCGCACCGCGCCATTGGCAAGACTGTCGCCCGCCGTCAGGATGGCGGTGAAGGAGAGGCCTTTCTCGCGGACAAGACGGGTAACCGCCTCGGCGCCGAGTTCCGGCAGCCAGTCGTCGACCTCGAGCACCAGATCGGCATCCGCGGTCAGCCCATGATGCTGCAGGGCATCGCGCCAACCCTCAAGGCGCCGCTCGATCGTCCGCCGACCCGGCCTCAGCATGAACAGGATGCGTTCATGTCCGGCCTTGATCAGCCGCTCGGCGGCGATGAAGGCGGCCGAGCGGTTGCAGGGCGTCACACTCGAAAGCCGCATATAGGGATCGTCGCTGTTGACCAGCACGACGGGCTTTCCGAGATCGGCCGCCGCCGCCAGCATCTCCTCTTCGTCGACGGTCAGGATCAGCATCCCGCCGAAGCTCGGATCGTCACGCATCTCGGCGACGACGCGGGCTTCATCCCCCTTGTCGGCGACCGGGCGCATCGCCAGTTCGATGCCGAGGGCGGCGGCACGCGCATTCAACCCTTCGAGCACATAGAGCGTGAACTGGTTGCGGACATAGTCGATCATCGCTGCGCCGGAGGCGACGAGCATGACCTTCTTGCCGGCAACGCTGGCCGGCAGGGCGTAGCTGACCGCACTTGCCGTTTCCAGCACCAGCTTGCGAATCTCCGGCCTGACGCCCTTTTCACCGGCCAGCGCACGCGACACCGTGCTGATCGAGACGCCGCATCGGGCGGCAATGTCGTCGAGGCGCGTGCGCCTGCCTTTTTTCTCTTCCGCCGCCATGTTGTCTCCTCGCTTCCAGCCACTATGCAAAAATCTTTCAGATTGCGCAAATGGAATGCCTATGCACAATTGTTGCCTGAGGAGTCCGCGACAAGCGGCAGAGCAGGGAGGCTTTGAAGATGCGGCTAGACGGCCAGTCCATGCGTCGGCGTTTTACCCGGGGTCTCAAGGATCGAGCATGATGCCGAAAAGTGTGAGCGGTTTTCGGACGACATCATGCTCTAGCTGTTCTGGGGCGGGCTGAAGCATGACCGCTGAGCAGCAATCCCATCTCCTCCGTGCAACGGCGAAGGACAGCCCGATCGTCTACTGGCAGCTCGCCAATCTGTGGCAGGAGCGCTATGACGTCGCCGACCGTCCGATGGAAGGCAGCATGGATCCGTTTTTCTTCGTCACCAAGACGAAGAATTTCATCCCGCATGAATATCCCTGCCGCACCGAATTCAAGAAGGCCTTTTCGGACAGGCGACCGCAGCCGGCTGCCGAATTCGAGGCCGTTCGCTGGTGGCTTCCCTTTGCTTCCCCGCGTGTCGATCTCTCCGGCTTCTGGTTTCGCCCGACGCGCATCGGCTGCTGGGCGCGCACCTTCCTCGATGCCCGCTCAGTGGGGCGTGCGACGCTTCGCCTGTCGACCTGCGGCGGCGCGATCCTCTTCGTCAATGGCTGCGAGCAGGGCTTCATGGCGCCTTACCAGCGCAATCTCGAAGCCGAGCAGATGTTCGAGGTCGAGCTGGCGGCCGGCCTCAACGAGATCCGCGTCTATTTCGACGATCTCGCCGAGCGCGACGCCCGTTTCTATTTCCAGCTGGATTATGTCGAAGGGCCTGAGGTCGAAACATCAGTTCCCGTTCCCATCGCCGCCGGCGATGCGGATGCGCTGGAGACGATCCTCGAAGGCATGCGCTTCGACCGCACCGCCTATCTCGGCGAAGATGTGACGATCCTTTTTCCCGCGCCGCTGCCGGTGGCGCTGAGCTGCCATGTCGAGATCGAAGGCGACTTCATGTCGATCGAGCGCTTCGATTATGATTTCGATCTGGAAGCCGGAGCAA
Source organism: Rhizobium sp. WYCCWR 11128 (assembly GCF_013416305.1). NCBI lineage: Bacteria > Pseudomonadati > Pseudomonadota > Alphaproteobacteria > Hyphomicrobiales > Rhizobiaceae > Rhizobium > Rhizobium sp. WYCCWR 11128. The sequence goes on along the minus strand of NZ_JACCEZ010000001.1, from coordinate 1,221,084 downwards.
CCAAGCTGGAACTCGGCACCTCGGCGGATATGCCCGCCGATTTCCGCCATTTCCGCATCACCTTCAAAACAGGCTCGCTTTCGCTCGGTCGCACGCTCGGCGTCGAGATCTGTCATCCTGAGCGACAGGGGGAGGCACCCGCCACCCTTGAGGACCGCGTCGCCGAGGCGCTGGCCGAGGTCGCTGCCCATTCGGAGCCCGACACGGTCTGCGCTTTCGCGCGTCTTGCGCTGGGGCAGGGTGGCGAGGAAACCGAAGCGATGATCTCGGCCATGCTGCCGGTCATCGAGGATTGTCACGACTGCGCCGATTTCGTGCTGGTGCCGCTGCTCTTTGCCTATACGCGCTGGAGCGATCTGCTGTCGCCTGCGCTGCGCGACAGGATCGAGCACGCTGTCCTCAATTACCGCTTCTGGATGGATGAGCCCGGCAACGACGTTCAGTGGTATTTTTCGGAAAACCACGCGCTTCTCTTCCATACCGCCGCCTATCTCGGCGGCAGGCTTTTCCGCGATGCCGTCTTTGTCCGCTCCGGCCGCACCGGCGCCGAGCAGATGCAGGTCGGCGAAGAGCGTGTCCGCGCCTGGCTCGATCATTTCGAGCGCTGGGAAATGGCCGAGTGGAATTCCGTTCCCTATTTCCCGATCGATCTCAAGGGCCTGACGGCGCTGGCCGCCTGTGCGCCGGATGAGACGATCCGCAACCGGGCGGGCGCCAGCATCGTCCGCCTGATGGAGATCGTCGCCCGCTCGGCCCATCACGGCATGCTGACCGGCAGCCAGGGCCGCTCCTACGAACATACGCTGCGCCCCGGCCGCTCGGTCGAACTGTCAGCTATCGCACGGCTGCTCTGGGGCCGCGGCTGGTACGGCCGGCGTGTCCATGCTTTGCCGCAGCTTGCCGTCTGCATTCGCGATCACGGCCTGCGTTTTCCAGAAACGCTGGCTGCGATCGCCGCGCACCAGTCCGACGACGCGCAGGAATGGACCTTTTCCCAGGGCGAGAACCGTTTCGCCGCCCTCTATCACTATAAGACCCGTGACACTGCACTCGGCACCATCGCCCATTATCGTCCCGGCGCCTGGGGCTACCAGGAGACAGTGCTGCACCTGCGTCTGGGCAGCCGGCCGGAAGCGCAGATCTGGATCAACCATCCCGGCGAAACCATCCAGTTCGGTTATGGCCGGCCGAGCTTCTGGGGCGGCTGCGGGACATTGCCGCGCGTGCATCAATATCGCGATCTGGCGATCCTCGATTTCGAGATCCATGAGGGCCAGCCGGATTTCACCCATGCCTGGTTCCCGCTCGAGGCCTTCGACGACACGGTGGCCGACGGCAATCTGGCGCTCGCCCGCTCCGGCAACGGCATTGCGATGCTGATCGGCAACGGCGCGCTGGAGCCGGTAAAACACGGCCCGACGACGGATATCGAGCTGCGTCTGGCCGGCCGCAACGGCCGCTGGATCGTCCGTCTCTCGGATCTCGGGCGCGAGGGTGGCCTTGACGGCATGCAGGCGCGTTTCGCAACGCTTTCGGCCCGCCGCGACGACGAGGGCGCGTTGATCGTTATCGATCCGGATTATGGCCGGGTCCTCTTCGAAGAGGACGGCACCGTGCGCGCCGAAGGCCGTATTCTTCGCCCGGCGGACTGGTCGGTGCGGGGAGACGCGGTACATCTGAAGATACCGGGCAGGCAGCCTCGGCACGCGGCCTCGTAGACGACGTGTCCGGCAGGTGGAGGACCGGCCGGACGCAGGAATTGATCGATCAAGAGGAGGAAAAAATGACCAGAATGAAATCGATCGGCGCAGCTTTTGCTGCAGTTCTGTTGAGTTCCGTTGCCGCCCATGCCGGCGACGTGCGCATCATGTGGTATTCTGACGGCGGCGAAGGCGAGGTGATCAAGGACCTGCTCTCGCGCTTCTCCAAGGCCAATCCCGACGTCAACGTCATCCTCGACGAAGTCTCCTACGACGTCGTCAAGGAACAGCTGCCGGTGCAGCTCGAAGCCGGGCAGGGGCCGGATATCGCCCGCCTCACCAATCTGAAGGCGCCGGCCCAGCACTGGCTCGATCTTCGCCCCTATCTCACCGACGCGAAATATTGGGAGGATAATTTCGGCGCCCAGGCCGACTGGATGCGCCCGGACGGCTCGAACGCCATCACCGGCTTCATGACGCAGCTGACGCTGACCGGTGGCTTCGTCAACAAGACGCTGTTCGAGCAGGCCGGCGTCGAGATCCCCGGCCCGAAAGCCACCTGGGACGACTGGGCGGCGGCCGCCAAGAAGGTTGCCGACAGCCAGAAGGTCTTCGCCATGGCGATCGACCGCTCCGGCCACCGTGTCTCCGGCCCGAACATCTCCTACGGCGCCAACTACATCGCCGCCGACGGCAAGCCGGCGCCGATCGATCAGGGCGCCAAGGACTTCCTCAGCCGCTTCGTCAAGTGGAACGAGGACGGCACCATCAACAAGGATGTCTGGGTCAGTGCTGCCGGCACCACCTACCGCTCCGCCGCCGAGGACTTCATCAATGGCGGCCTTGCCTATCTTTATTCGGGCAGCTGGCAGGTTTCGGGCTTCGCCCAGAAGATTGGCGACAATTTCGACTGGGTGATGGCGGGCAGCCCCTGCGGCACGGCCGCTTGCTCCGGCATGCAGGGCGGCGCCGGTCTCGTCGCCGTGAAATATACCAAGAACCCGAAGGACGTCGCCAAGGTGATGGACTACCTGGCAGGTGCCGACGTGCAGAAGGAATTTGCCGAACGCAGCCTGTTCATTCCGGCGCATAAGGGTGTTGCCGCCGGCCAGATGGACTTCAAGACCGACAATCCGCATGTGCAGGCGGCGCTGAAGGCCTTTGTCGAAGCGGCCGGCCAGACGGCGGCACCCGCCATGAAGCTGCCCGGCTGGAAGTGGTCGGATGCCTATTACAGCGCCATCGTTGCCCGCATCAGCCAGGTGATCGCCGGCGAAATGAAGCTCGACGACGCCTATGCCCGCATCGACGAGGATATCAAGGCTAAGGTCGCCGGCAACTGACGGAAAAACAGATGACGGCGAAGACGGCTTCTTCTGAACCACCGGCGAGAACCGGTCTGCGGCAGGCGCTCTTGGCGCCTGTCCGGCTTGCCATGGGGATCGTCGACATTCGCATGCGTGGCTGGCAGAAACTGACCGGGCTGAACGGCATGGCGGGCGTCTTCCTGGCGCCCAACATGCTGATCTTCACCGTCTTCGTGCTGCTGCCGCTGGTCATCAACTTCATCTATTCGACGACGAGCGGCAGCGCCATCTTCCTGCAGAACAGGACCTATGTCGGCGCCGACCAGTACCGCATCCTCTTCGATTGCCGCAGCTATCTCGATCCCTCGACCTGTGCTGCCGACACCTTCTGGGCGGCGGTGCGCAACACCGCCGTCTTCGTCGTCTTCCAGGTGACTGTGATGCTGATCGCAGCGCTCGCAACGGCGCTGATCCTCAACCGCGAGCTTTCCAATCGCGGCTTCTGGCGCGCCGTCTTCTTCTTCCCGGTGCTGCTGTCGCCCGTCGTCGTCGGCCTGATCTGGAAATGGATCCTGCAGCGCGAAGGCCTGTTGAACTATGCGCTGAGCCCCTTCGGCTTCGAGCCCTTCTCCTGGCTCAGCGATCGTTTCTGGGCCTTCTTCTTTGCCGTCTTCGTCTCGGTCTGGGCGCATATGGGCTTTTATGCGCTGATCCTGCTTGCCGGCCTGCAGGCGATCCCGCGGGATCTCTACGAGGCGGCGGCGATGGACAGCGCCCGTCCGACCCGCATCTTCCGGCGCATCACCCTGCCGCTGCTGATGCCGAACCTCATCGTCGTGCTGGTCTTGGCGCTGATCCGCGCCGTGCAGATCTTCGACGAGGTCTTCGTGCTGACCGGCGGCGGGCCGGGCACCAGCACCATGTACATCACCCAATACATCTACGAGACCGGCTTTGCGAGTTCGCTGCGCAATCCGGGACTGGCATCGGCCGCCTCGATCCTGATGGGCATCGTGCTCGTCATCCTGACGCTGGTCCAGCTCGGCGTCAGTAGCCGCAACGAGAAGAAGGGAGCACGCCAATGAGCGCCGTCTCTGCCTTTCTGCTCCGCCGCCGAGGACGAGGCTGGCACTGGACGGATGTGGTCACCTGGATCTGGCTGATATCAGGCGTCTTCCTGATGTTCGGCCCGGCCGTCTGGCTGGTCTTCTCCTCGTTCAAGACGCCGGCGGCCCTTGCCGAGTTCCCGCCCTCCTTCCTGCCCTATGTCACCGAACAGGCAGTGGTGCCGGGCTACGACAAGCCGTTGCCGCTCTATAATGTCGCAATGCCGGATGGCAGCACGCGTGTGCTCGCCGAAGTCCGCCGCATCGGCATCATCGGCCAGATGGTCGATCCGAAACAGCCGGGCGAAATCGTCAAGGCGAATATCAAGGACCGCACACCGGTGCGCCAGGTCGAATTCGCCGGCGGCAACTACACCGAACCGTTCCAGCGCTTCGATTTCTTCCTGTTTCTGCGCAACTCCGTCTTCGTCACCGTCGTGGCGACGGCGATTACGCTGCTCGTCAATTCCATGGCCGCCTTCGCGCTGTCGAAATATCAGTTCCCCGGCCGCACCGCCGTCATGCTGATGATCCTGGCGACGCTGATGGTGCCGCTCTCGGTCATCGTCGTGCCGCTCTATTCCGTCATCGGCACGCTGAACCTCTTCGACAGTCTCTGGGGCGTCATCCTGCCGACGGTCGCCACCCCGACGGGGGTCTTCCTGCTCAGGCAATACATGCTGACGATCCCCGACGAATTGCTCGACGCAGCGCGCATGGACAAGGCCAGCGAATGGCAGATCTACTGGCGCATCATCCTGCCGCTGTCGGCGCCCGCTCTCGCAGTGCTGGCGATCTTCTCGGTCGTCTGGCGCTGGAACGACTTCCTCTGGCCGCTGATCGTGCTCTCGCGCAAGGAACTCTATACGCTGCAGGTCGGCCTCAACGTCTATGCCGGCGAGCTCAATGTGCAATGGCACTACATCCTCGCCATGACCGTCGTCTCGATGATCCCGGTCGTGCTGATCTTCGTCTTCCTGCAGCGCTTCATCACCACGGGCATTGCCGGCTCGGGGCTCAAATAGGCCACCTTAAAAGAAGAAAACAGGAGAGTGCATGAGCGGGCTCGAGCTCAGGAACATCGTCAAGAATTTCGGCGCCGTCGAGGTCATTCGCGATGTCTCGCTTCATGTCAATGACGGCGAGTTCGTCGCTTTCGTCGGCCCTTCCGGTTGCGGGAAATCGACGCTGCTGCGCCTGATCGCCGGCCTCGATAAGCCGACTGGCGGCAGCATTGCCATCGACGGCAAGGATGTTACCGCTATCAGTGCCGCCGATCGCGGCCTGGCCATGGTCTTCCAGTCCTATGCGCTCTATCCGCATATGAGCGTCAGGGAAAACCTCGCCTTCGGTCTCGAGAACACCAAGGTGGCGAAAGCCGAGATCGAAGCGCGCATCACCGACGCCGCGCGCATGCTGGAGATTGAGCCTTTCCTGCAGCGCCGTCCGGGCCAGCTCTCCGGCGGCCAGCGCCAGCGCGTTGCGATCGGCCGCGCCATCGTGCGGCGGCCGGATGCCTTCCTGCTCGACGAGCCGCTATCCAATCTCGACGCCGAACTCAGGGTCAGCATGCGGGCCGAACTGGCGGCCCTTCACGCTCGCCTGAAGGCGACGATGATCTATGTCACCCACGATCAGGTCGAGGCAATGACGCTGGCCGACCGCATCGTCGTGTTGAGAGGCGGCAGGATCGAGCAGGTGGGAACACCGCTGGAACTCTACAACAAGCCGGCCAACCGCTTCGTCGCCGGCTTCATCGGCGCGCCACACATGAATTTCCTCGAAGGTGCGATTGTCGGTCACGAGGGCGGGTTCGCTGAGGTCGAAACCGTCGGCGGCCATCGTCTTTCCGTGTTTGCCAAGGAGGCACGCCCAGCGGGCGAAAGGGTCAGCATCGGCATCCGGCCGCAGCATATCACCCTTGCCGACGCGGGCTCAGCGGGCAGGCTGGATACAAGCGTCACCCTTGTCGAGGAACTGGGCTCGGAGACCGTCGTCCACGCCGAGGCGGCCGGGAAGAAGCTGATCGCGGTTTTTGCCGGCCAGCAGCGGCTGAAATCAGGCGACAGCCTGCCGCTGCATCTCGACCCCGACGTGCTGCATCTCTTCGGCGAGGATGGCCGGCGCCTGTCTTAACGAATGTCTCGCAAAAGTGAGCAGCGGTTTTCCATTCGAACAGAGCGGGATGAGGGAGCGGACCGGGCGGGTAGGGAGTCGCCTGCCATTTCGTTGGCCACCGGGAGAAAGCGGAAAAATCCCGATGTTCTCCAGCACCGCCGCGTCCGCTTGGCGCGGCCCGCAACCTCGGTCCGACAACCCACATATCGGCGAAAAGGTTCCAGGAAAACAACCGCATTCCCCCATGCCGGAAGCCTCGATGCGGCGCGCCGGCTCTTTCCAAATCGACGGGTCGCACTAGCTTAAAGGGGACGTGACGAAAAGGAGAAGACCATGACCGACGCACCGAATACGGCGACCCCGGCGCGGAGAGTGTTGCGTGGCCGCCCCTACAGCATCGGTGAATTTGCCAGGAAATACCGGTTGGACGACAAGGAGGCAAAGCGCCTCTACGACAAGTTCGGCCCGTCGGCCACCGAACTCGACCTGTTGATGGCGGCAAAGCGGCGCCCGCCGAGCCTGCCGACCAATCTCGACGCCTGACGGCCCACCATGAGGATCCGAACCGGAAGCTGCCTTTGCGGGGCGGTGGCCTACAGGGTGGAGGGCGAGCCGCTTCGCACCGGTCTCTGCCACTGCGCCGACTGCCGCAAATCGAGCGGCTCCGCCTTCACCTTCTTCGCGGTCTGGCAGCGCCGGGCTTTCTCCCACAGCGGCGAGATCGCCACGTTCGCCGGTCGCAGCTTCTGCCCCGTCTGCGGCGGCAGGCTTTTCTGCCTCAGGGAAGATGAGGCGGAACTCCGCCTGGGCTCGCTCGACACTCCGCCGACCGACCTTGCGCCTGGTTATGAAGTCTGGATCAAGCGGCGCGAGCCTTGGTTGCATTCGTTGCCCGGCGCGGACCAATATGCCGAGGATGCGGATTGACGGGCGCTTTCGGCGCTTGAACCAACCTTTCCTTACCAAGATTTCATTTCACCCATCCGCAATTCCGTGCCAGTTCGGCGGCACGCTAATCGCCGGTTCATCTGCGTTGTGATTATTTCACCACAGAGGCCGCAGGCGGCCACTGACGGATTGAGGACGACATGAACAAAATCGTAAGCGGCAGCGAGACCGGAGCAAAGACAGGCGCAGCGTCCGATCTCGCCACGGTCCTTGCTGCATCGGGACGGCAGGGCAAGCGTGGCCGCTGGCTCGGACGCCTGCTCATCCTGCTGATCCTCATGGCTGCCGCCGCCGTCGCCGCTTATTTCTATATGGGCCGTGGGCAAAGTGAATTGAGCTATGACACCCAGCCGGTAAAACGCGGTGACCTGACGGTGCTCGTCACCGCCACCGGCTCCGTGCAGCCGACCGAGCAGGTGGATATATCGAGCGAGCTTTCCGGCACGGTTCGAGACGTCAATGTCGATTACAACAGCACGGTCAAATCAGGCGAAGTGCTCGCTCTCCTCGATACGAACAAGCTCGAGGCGGATGTGAAGAGCTCGCGCGCCAAGCTCAATTCGGCCAAGGCGAACGTCGTCAAAGCCAATGCCGATATGCAATCGGCAGGCACCTCGCTCGAGCGGCTGAAGAGTCTGGTCAAGAGCAACGTTTCCACCCAGCAGAGCCTCGACGACGCCAGCTACAAATATGATTCCGCCGTCGCCGCCAAACAGATCAACGAGGCCGAGGTCCTCGCCTCGGAGGCCGACCTGCAGCTCGCCGAAGTCAATCTCGCCAAGGCGAAGATCATATCGCCGATCGACGGTGTCATCCTCACCCGCTCCGTCAATCCGGGCGCTACGGTCGCAGCCTCGCTTTCGGCGCCGATCCTTTTCACCATCGCCGGCGACCTGAAGAAGATGGAGCTGCAGGTTGATGTCGACGAGGCCGATGTCGGCCAAATCGCTGTCGGCCAGAAGGCGAAGTTCACGGTCGATGCCTATCCCGACCGGACCTTTCCCGCCGAGATCGAGCAGATCCGCTTCGCCTCCGAAGTGGTCAACAATGTCGTGACCTATAAGGCGGTCCTATCCGTCGACAATGCCGATCTGCTGTTGCGCCCCGGCATGACGGCGACGGCCGATGTCACCGTCGAGGCCGTCAAGGACACGCTGATGGTGTCGAATGCGGCGCTGCGCTATGCTCCGGCGCAGGCCGAAAGGCGCGGCCGCGGCATTTTCGGCATCTTCGGCCCGCCACGCCAGCGCAACAACAATGCCGGTTCGGCGCTGACGGGCACGCAACGTCGCGTCTGGGTGCTGCGCAACGGCCGCCCGGTGCCTGTCGTCATCCAGGTCGGTTCCTCCGACGGCCAGTTCACCCAGGTCGTCTCCGGCGAAATCAGGGAAAACGACGCACTGGTGACCGACGCCACGACGCGTGCGAACTAGGCGGAGAGACGGATGGCAAGCCCGCCGCTCATCGAATTCAGACAGGTCTCGAAAATCTACGGCGAGGGCGAGGCGGCGATCCGCGCGCTCGACCACGTCGACCTCGCGATCAACGCCCATGAATTCGTCGCGATCATGGGTCCATCAGGCTCCGGCAAGTCGACGGCGATGAACATTCTCGGCTGCCTCGACGTACCGACATCAGGCGACTACATCTTCGAGGGCATTCCGACCAGCGGCTTCGACCGTAGCCAGCTGACGCTGCTGCGCCGCCACATGCTCGGCTTCGTCTTCCAGGGCTTCAACCTCCTGTCGCGTACCTCGGCCGTCGAGAATGTCGAACTGCCGCTGATCTATCGCGGCATGGCGGTGCGCGAGCGGCGCGAACGGGCCCGCGAAGCCTTGGCGCTGGTCGGCCTCACCGGGCGCGAACATCACAAGACACAGGAACTGTCAGGCGGCCAGCAGCAGCGCGTCGCCATCGCCCGCGCCATCGTCACCGAGCCGGCTCTGCTGCTCGCCGATGAGCCCACAGGCAATCTCGACACGAAGACCAGCGTCGAAATCATGGATCTGATGACGCGGCTGAACCGCGAGCAGGGCATCACCATCGTCATGGTCACCCACGAGCCCGATATCGCCGCCTATGCGCAGCGGCTGTTGCGTTTCGTCGACGGCAAACTGGAGACGGAAGTCGAGCACCGCAGGAGGGCGGATCATGTTCTTTGAGACGCTGAAGCTGGCGCTGCGGGCCATCAGCCGCAACATGCTGCGCTCGTTCCTGACCGTGCTCGGCGTCGTCATCGGCGTTGCCGCCGTCATCGCGCTGGTGACGATCGGCAACGGCACCACTGCGCAGGTCTCGACCGAGCTGTCGCGGCTCGGCACCAACATGCTGTTCGTCCGCCCCGGCCAGTTCGGCCCCGGCCGGGCAAGCTCCGAGGCCAAGCGCTTCAGCGTCAAGGACGTCGCGGCGATCCGCGACCAGATCGGCGGCCTCAGGGCCGTGGCGCCGCTCAATCAGTCGACGGCGACGGTGATTTTCGGCGGCCAGAACCATTCGACCAGCGTCTCCGGCACCACCAACGACTATTTCATCGCACAGGACTGGAATCTGGCGCTCGGCCGCAATTTTCTCCCCGCCGAGGAACGCGGCCAGGCGCGCTGCATCATCGGCGAAACGGTGCGCTCGCAGCTCTTCGGCAGCGCCGACCCCACAGGCCAGCAGATCCGCGTCGGCAAGGTCTCGTGCCCGGTCATCGGCGTGCTTGCCAAGCGCGGCCAGTCCGGCATGGGCAACGACCAGGACGATGTCGTCATCATGCCGGTCAAGGTGTTTCAGCGGCGCATCAGCGGCAGCAGCAACGTGCCGCAGATCATCATCTCGGCGCGCGACGGCGTCTCCACTGCCAAGGTGCAGTCCGATGTCGAAAATCTCCTGCGCGAACGCCGCAAGATCGTGCCCGGCCGCCAGGACGATTTCAACGTCAACGACATGACCCAGATCGCCGAGGCGATGACCGGCACGACGACGCTGCTGACCGGCCTGCTCGGCGCCGTCGCCGCGATCAGCCTGCTCGTCGGCGGCATCGGCATCATGAACATCATGCTGGTCTCCGTCACCGAGCGCACCCGCGAAATCGGCATCCGCCTGGCGATCGGCGCGCTGGAAAACCAGGTGCTCACCCAGTTCCTGGTCGAAGCCGTGGCGCTATCGCTGTTCGGCGGCATTACCGGCATCGTGCTCGGCCTCAGCCTCGGCTTCGGCGCCGTGACGCTCCTGAAGGTGCCCTTCGTCTTCAGCCCGCTCATGGTCGCCGTCGCCTTCCTCTTCTCTGCCGCGATCGGCATGATCTTCGGCTATTTCCCGGCGAGAAGGGCAGCGCAACTCAATCCCATCGAGGCGCTGCGGCACGAATAATGCGCCGTGGCAAAACGCATGATGTCTCTCTACTCTTGTCAATCGAACGCAACCGCTATCGGAGGCCAAGCATCATGCCGCTCAACAGGCTGGTGATCTATGCTGGGAATGTCGAAGAAACGGCGCGCTTTTATGAGAAGCACTTCGGTTTCAAGGCGACCAGCCTGCCGGGCGACAGGATCATTGAACTGGTCGCTCAGGACGGCGGTGCGAATATCATGCTGCACCAGGCCGCCAAGGGGCAGCGGAGCGGCCAATCCTCGGTCAAGCTGGTCTTCGACGTGGAAGATGTCGAGGCCTTTTGCAGTCGATGCGCGGAGAATGGCCTGAAGTTCGGTGCCATCCATAAGGCCGATGGCTATCAGTTCGCTAATGCAAAAGACCCTTGTCAAAATTCGATCTCGGTTTCCAGCCGGGCTTTTCGCAAGGGGTGACCAAGGGATAGTGCCGGCCTGATGACGTAGGCGAGGCGGTGTGCTTAAGTAGGCGAGGGCGAGTTTTGCCAGAAGGCCAACCACACTCTCCGTCCTCCTCGGCCTTGAGCCGAGGATCCATGCCGGGGCTGCTGATGGATACGGGGTGGATGCTCGGCTCAAGGCTGAGCATTCAGCAGCCTCGCCAATGTTATCTATCTGTCTCTATTCTGATATTTCGGTGCCGACTTGTCTTCGGTTTTTGACCGTGCCACTATGTGATATATCAGACTTGGCGACGGAGTTCCTTATTGCAGACTTCACAGAGCCATCTTGCCTATCTGGCGCTGGAGCATCTGATCGTGACGCTGGCGCTGAAGCCTGGCGCGCTGATAACTGAAAAGCAGCTGATTGATATGGCGGGCCACGGGCGTACGCCGGTGCGCGAGGCGATCCAGAAGCTCGCCTGGCAGGGGCTGATCCTGGTCAAGCCGCGCGTCGGGCTGCAGGTCGCCGAGATCGCGCCTGAGGATCATGGCAATGTCATGCAGGTGCGCCGCGAGCTGGAGCCGATCGCGGCAAGCCTCGTTGCCGAACACGCGAGCGACGAGCAGCGGGCGCGCCTCATCGATTGCGCCCGCGCGATGGAGGAATGCGCCGTCACCGGCGATCTCGCCGGCTTCTTCGCGGCCGACAAGGCCTTCGACGAAATCCTCGAAGATGCCTGCCCGAATGGCTTCATCACGGCAGCACTTGGCCCGGTGCAGACGCATTCGCGCCGCATCTGGTACTCCAAGGCAAGCCCGGAGCGCATGGATCGCGCCATCTCGCTCCACGTCGCCGTCATCCGCGCCATCCATCAGGGCAGGCCGGATGAAGCGCGCGCCACCATGGCGGTGCTGATCGACTACCTCAGCCAGACATAGAAACGGCCCCGTTTCCGGAGCCGTTCACTGATCGGATTGTCAGAAATGCTTTAGCCGACGAAAGCGCGCTCGATGACGAATTCGGCAGGCTTGCTGTTGGCGCCTTCATCGAGGCCGGCCTTTTCGAGCAGTTCCTTGGTATCCTTCAGCATGGCCGAGGAACCGCAGATCATGCCGCGGTCGATCACCGGGTCGAGCGGCGGCACACCGAGATCGGTGAACAGCTTGCCGGAGGAGATCAGGTCGGTGATGCGGCCGCGATATTCGAAATCCTCGCGCGTGACTGTCGGATAGTGGCGCAGCTTGTCGCCGACGACTTCCTTCAGCAGCTCGTCATTCTGAATCTCGTGCACGAGGTCGAAGCCGTATTTCAGCTCGGCGACATCGCGTGTCGTATGGGTGAGGATGACCTCCTCGAACTTTTCATAGGTCTCAGGATCGCGGATCAGGCTGGCGAAAGGCGCAATGCCCGTTCCAGTCGAGAACATGTAGAGACGACGGCCGGGCGTCAGCGCGTCGAGTACCAGCGTGCCCGTCGGCTTCTTGCGCATCAGCACCTGGTCGCCTGGCTTGATCGCCTGCAAATGGGAGGTGAGTGGGCCGTCCGGCACCTTGATCGAGAAGAATTCAAGCTCCTCGGCCCAGGCGGGGCTGGCGATCGAATAGGCGCGGAACACCGGCTTGCCCTCGACCATCAGGCCGATCATCGCGAATTCGCCGGAACGGAAACGGAAGCCCTGCGGCCGGGTCATCGTGAAGCGGAAAAGCCGGTCGGTATAGTGCGTGACATCGAGCACCGTCTCGGCATAGACGCCGGCGGGGATGGACAAGGCGAAGTCTTCGGTCTTTGCAGGCGCGTTCATTTCGGTAGCGGATCCCGTTTTCGTCGGATGAACTGTCGGATGCGAGCGAGATATTACAAATCCGGCCGGAATTAAAGGCATTCCATTCCACGCGACGCTTCTAAAGGGAAATATGCATGTCATTGTCAGGATTCAATGGGGAACAGGGGCAGGCGGGGAATGTCGTATTTCCCGCTGGCGAAGCCCGGCAAAGGATGCATATTAGAGCAGCACGCCGGAAACGGATGCCGGTTTTCGGCAAAAATGGTGCGACAACAAAGACCTACGGCGTCGAACCCGATTCAGTAACAGGTTCGGCGATGGTGGCGAAAAAAAAGATGCTTGCCGGGGCGAGCGCGATAGGGCGGTCGGGGGAATATGAAGATTTTCAACTACAAGCGTGTTCCTTACGCGGAGATGCGCGCCTTTTCCGTCCATATCCTGACGGCATCCGGCTCCTTCCTTGCCTTTCTCGGTGTCGTTGCCGCCGCCGAGCACCGCTTCATCGACATGTTCTGGTGGCTGGGACTTGCGCTTCTCGTCGACGGCATAGACGGGCCGATCGCCCGCAAGGTGCGCGTCAAGGAAGTGCTGCCGAACTGGTCGGGCGATACGCTCGACAATATCATCGATTACGTCACCTATGTGCTTCTGCCGGCCTTCGCGCTTTATCAGAGCGGCATGATCGGCGAGCCCTGGTCCTTCGCCGCCGCCGGCATGATCGTCGTCTCCAGCGCCATCTACTATGCCGATATGGGCATGAAGACGGATGAGTATTTCTTCTCCGGCTTCCCCGTCGTCTGGAACATGATCGTCTTCACGCTGTTCGTCATCGATGCCAGTGCCACGACGGCGCTCACCGTTGTCATCGTTTCGGTGGTGCTGACCTTCCTGCCGATCAATTTCCTCCACCCGGTCCGGGTCAAAAGGCTGCGCCCGCTCAACCTCGGCGTCTTTTTCCTATGGTCGGCGCTCGGCATTTTTTCGCTGCTGATGCATTTCGACACGCCCGAATGGGCGCTCATTCTCTTCATCGTGACCGGCGCCTATCTTTACGTCATCGGCGCGGTGCTGCAATTCTTCCCCGCCCTTGGACGCGAAGCTTAGGATAGGCAGATGACCAAAACGCAGGCGGTTTCATTCTCGAGGACGGGCGGGCCGGAGGTTTTCGACTATGTCGAGATCGATCTTCCCTCACCCTCGGCGGGCGAAGTGCAGATCAGGCAGGCGGCGGTCGGGCTTAATTTCATCGATGTCTATTTCCGCAACGGCACCTACAAGACGCCGCATCTGCCCTTCGTCACCGGCAAGGAGGGCGCCGGCACCGTGACATCGGTCGGCCCCGGCGTCGAGGGTTTCAAGGTCGGCGACCGTGTCGCCTACGCCAGTGCCGACGGCGCCTATAGCGCCGAGCGCAATGTCGAGACGCGGCATCTGGTGCATGTGCCCGAGGGAATCGAGCTCGAAACGGCAGCGGCGATGATGCTGAAGGGTATGACCGCCGAATATCTCTTGAACAGCACCTTCAAGGTCGGCCCGCAGACGGTCCTGCTGTTCCACGCCGCTGCCGGCGGTGTCGGCTTGATCGCTGGCCAATGGGCAAAGGCGCTCGGCGCCACCGTTATCGGCACGGCGGGGTCGCAAGACAAGATCGAGCTGGCGCTCGCCCATGGCTACGACCATGTGATCAACTACAAGAGTGACAGCTTCGTCGACCGTGTCCGCGAAATCACCGGCGGCAAGGGCGTGGATGTCGTCTACGATTCGATCGGCCGCGATACTTTTCCACAGTCGCTTGACTGCTTGAAACCGCGCGGCCTTTTTGCCTCCTTCGGCCAATCTTCCGGTCCGATCGAGAATTTCACCCTTGCGGCGCTGGCCCAGAGGGGCTCGCTCTTTGCGACGCGGCCGACGCTCTTCACCTACATCGCGGCGCGCCAGGAACTGATCGACAGTGCCAAAGCGCTATTTGATATTGTGCAAAGCAACAAAGTGCGTATCAATATCAATCAAACCTATCCGCTGCGTGAGGTTGGGCAGGCTCACGCGGATCTGGAAACAAGAAAAACAACAGGAACGACGCTGCTGATTCCATGAGATCCGAACGGACCGGTTGGCAGAAGAAATGAGGGGAACGTGTCGCCATTGAATGTGCCGGATTCCGGCGCGTTATTATCGGTCCAGAAGCTGACGAAGTTCTTCGGTGGCTTTGCAGCCTGCAATGAAATCGATCTCGATATCGCGCCGGGCGAAATTCATGCGCTTCTCGGCGAAAATGGCGCAGGCAAATCCACCCTGGTGAAGATGCTGTTCGGCGTTCTCGAGCCGACAGGCGGGCATATCCTCTGGCAGGGCCAGCCGGTCGCGATCGCGTCGCCCGGTGAAGCCCGCAAGCTCGGCATCGGCATGGTCTTCCAGCATTTCTCGCTGTTCGAGGCGCTGACGGTTGCCGAAAACATTGCCCTGTCGCTCGATCACGCCATCCCGATCGACAAAATCGCCGAGGAGGCGAGGGCGCTGTCGATCGCCTACGGCCTGCCGCTCGATCCGCATGCCCATGTCGCCGATCTCTCGGTCGGCGAGCGCCAGCGCATCGAGATCGTCCGCGCGCTGCTGCAGAACCCGAAGCTGATCATCCTCGATGAGCCGACCTCTGTGCTGACCCCGCAGGAGGCGGACAGGCTGTTCGAGACGCTGTTCAAGCTGCGCGCCGAAGGGCGCTCGGTTCTCTATATCAGCCACCGCCTGGAAGAGGTGCAGCGTATCTGCGATCGCGCCACCGTCTTGCGCCATGGTCGCGTGACCGGCGCCTGCGATCCGAAACAGGAAACGCCGGCCTCGCTCGCCCGCATGATGGTCGGCAGTGAAGTGGCGACCGTCACGCATCCGGAGCGTAGTGACAGAGGCGAGGTGCAGCTTGCCGTCGCCAGTCTTTCCGTCGCCGCGCGCACCCCTTTTGCCATGCCGCTGCGCGATGTGTCGATGGCGGTGCGCTCCGGCGAAATCCTCGCCATTGCCGGTGTCGCGGGCAACGGCCAGAGCGAGCTCTTCGATGCTCTCTCCGGCGAATATCCGGTCGCCACGGCCGAGGCGATCGTCATCCGCAGAAAGCCGGTCGGCAACCAGGGTATTACCGCCCGCCGTCTTCTCGGCGCCGGCTTCGTGCCGGAGGAGCGCCATGGCCATGCTGCCGTCTCCGCCATGAAACTGTCGGACAATCTCGTCCTTGCCCGCAGCCAGTCGGACCGCAAGGCGTTTCTGGGTCTGCTCGGCATCATCCGCCACGCCGCGGTGAAATCTGCCGCAAGGCGCATTTCCGAGGCCATGGATGTCCGCAAGAGCGGCGATGACCCAGCGGCCGGCTCGCTGTCCGGCGGTAACCTGCAGAAGTTCATCGTCGGCCGCGAGCTCGACCGCCAGCCGGCAGTACTCGTCGTCAACCAGCCGACCTGGGGTGTCGATGCCGGGGCCGCGAGCCGCATCCGCCAGGCGATCGTCGATCTCGCAAGGGCTGGTTCGGCCGTCGTCGTCATCAGCCAGGATCTCGACGAGATCTTCGAAGTGGCGACCGATATTGCCGTCATCTGCGAAGGCCGTCTTTCCCGCCCGTTTCCAGCGGGCGAACTGACGCGGGAAAGGATCGGCTTGCTGATGGGCGGACTGCACGAGAGCAGCTCTCCCCCGGAGGCGTCCCATGCGCATTGAACTCGAAAAACGCCCCGACGTCTCGAAGCTCTTTGCTTTCGTCTCGCCGCTGCTTGCCCTTGTCCTGACGCTGGTATTCGGCGCCATCATGTTCGCCATGCTCGGCAAGGATCCGGTCGAAGCACTCGACGCCTTCTTCATCGAGCCGCTGCTCGAGGTCTGGTCGCTGCACGAACTGGCAATCAAGGCCGCGCCGCTGATCCTGATCGCCGTCGGCTTGGCCGTTTGTTATCGCTCGAACAACTGGAATATCGGCGCTGAAGGCCAGTTCACCATCGGCGCGATCACCGGCTCCTATCTGCCGATCATCTTCTACGACTGGCATTCCCCGCTGGTGCTGCCGCTGATGCTGATATTGGGCGCGCTCGGCGGTGCGCTCTTCGCCGCCATTCCGGCGCTGTTGAAAGCGCATTTCAACACCAATGAAATCCTGACATCGCTGATGCTGGTCTATATCGCCCAGCTCTTCCTCGACTGGCTGATTCGTGGCGCCTGGCGCGATCCGCAGGGCTTCAACTTTCCAGTCTCGCGTGATTTCGCGCCGGAAGCGGTGCTGCCGGCGATCTGGGAAGAGTCGGGCCGCGCCCATTGGGCCTTCATCTTCGCCATCATTGCGGCGGTCGGCGCCTGGTTCATGCTGCGCTATACGTTGAAAGGCTTCGAGATCGTCGTACTCGGCCAATCGGAGCGGGCAGGGCGCTTTGCCGGATTCTCGTCGAAGAAGATGATCTGGTTCAGCTTTCTCTTCTCGGGCGCTCTTGCCGGCCTTGCTGGCATCAGCGAGGTTTCCGGCTCGATCGGCCACCTGCAGCCGGCGATCTCGCCGGGCTACGGCTTCACCGCCATCATCGTCGCCTTCCTCGGCCGCCTCAATCCGCTCGGCATCATCGCATCGGGCCTGGTGCTGGCGCTGACTTATCTCGGCGGCGAGGCAGCACAGCTTTCGCTCGGCGTTTCCGACAAGGTCACCCGCGTCTTCCAGGGGCTGCTGCTCTTCTTCGTGCTCTCCTGCGATACGCTGATCTATTACAAAATCCGCCTGGTCTGGTCGCGGGTAAGGGGCAGGGCGGCATGAGCATCTTCGAAGCGATTCTGCTGACCGTCATCACCGCCTCCACACCGCTCGTCATCGCCGCACTCGGCGAACTGGTGACCGAGCGCTCCGGCGTTCTCAATCTCGGTGTCGAAGGCATGATGATCATGGGCGCGGTCGGTGCCTTTGCCACGGCACAGCTCACCGGCTCGGCCTATATCGGCATTGTCGGCGGCGTCGTCAGCGGCGCGCTGTTTTCGCTGCTCTTCGCCTTCCTGACGTTGACGCTCGTCGCCAATCAAGTGGCGACAGGCCTTGCGCTGACGATCCTTGGCCTCGGCGCCTCCGGCATGCTCGGCGAGGCTTTCGTCGGCGCGCCCGGCGTCCGGCTGCTGCCAATCGAAATCCCGGTGCTTTCGGCCATTCCCTATGTCGGAACGGTCCTCTTCAGGCAGGATCTGATCTTCTACCTGTCGATCCTGCTTGTTATCGCCGTCAACTGGTTCCTCTTCAAGAGTCGCACCGGCCTGAAGATCCGCGCCATCGGCGACAATCACGCCTCGGCGCATGCGCTCGGTATCGACGTCATCCGCATGCGCTACCTCGCCGTGATGTTCGGCGGCGCCTGCGCCGGCCTTGCCGGCGCGCAGCTGTCGCTGATCTATACGCCGCAATGGACAGAGAACATGTCCGGCGGGCGCGGCTGGATCGCGCTGGCGCTCGTCGTCTTCTCCTCCTGGCGGCCTTGGCGCCTGCTGGCCGGCGGTTATCTCTTTGGGGCGGTAACGATCCTGCAACTGCACGCGCAGGCCTTCGGCATCGGTGTTCCCTCGCAGTTCCTCTCGATGCTGCCCTATGCGGCGACAGTTGTGGTCCTCATCATCATCTCGCATAATCGGCGCACGACGTTGATCAATACGCCGGCCTCGCTCGGCAAAGCTTTCGTGCCGGACCGGTGAACAACAACAAGCAGACGGGTTTCGAAACTTCCAACCAACAGGGATCAATATGAAAAAACTTGCACTTGCTCTCGCAGCGACAGCTGCTCTCGTCCTGAGCATCGGTTCGGCCGCCGAGGCGGCTGACAAGACCAAGGTCTGCTTCGTTTATGTCGGCACCCGCACCGACGGCGGCTGGACGCAGGCCCATGAGAACGGCCGCCTCCAGGTCGAGAAGGAATTCGGCGACAAGATCGAGACGCCCTACCTCGAAAGCGTCCCGGAAGGCCCGGATGCCGAACGCGCCATCGAGCGCATGGCCCGCTCCGGTTGCTCGCTGATTTTCACCACGTCCTTCGGTTTCATGGACCCGACTATTGCCGTCGCCAAGAAGTTCCCGAAAGTGAAGTTCGAGCATGCGACAGGCTTCAAGGCCGCCGACAACGTCGCGACCTACAATTCGCGCTTTTATGAAGGCCGCTACATCAGTGGCATTATCGCCGGCAAGCTCTCTAAAACCGGCACGGCCGGCTATATCGCCTCCTTCCCGATCCCCGAGGTGGTGATGGGCATCAATGCCTTCGAAACTGGCGCCAAGTCGGTCAATCCGAACTTCAAGATGAAGGTTATCTGGGTCAACACGTGGTTCGACCCGGGCAAGGAAGCCGATGCCGCCAAGGCGCTGATCGACCAGGGCGTCGATATCCTCACCCAGCACACGGACACGACCGCTCCAATGCAGGTCGCCGAGCAGCGCGGCGTCAAGGCCTTCGGCCAGGCTTCCGACATGATCAAGGCTGGTCCGAACGTCCAGCTGACCGCGATCATCGACACCTGGGGCAATTATTACGTCAAGCGCGTTAAGGCGCTTCTCGACGGCACCTGGAAGTCAGAGCAGAGCTGGGATGGCCTCAAGGACGGCATCCTAACGATGGCGCCCTATACCAACATGCCCGACGACGTGAAGAAGATGGCCGAGGAAACCGAAGCCAAGATCAAGTCCGGAGAACTGCATCCCTTCACCGGGCCGATCAACAAGCAGGACGGCACGCCCTGGTTGAAGGCCGGCGAGAAGGCCGATGACGGAACGCTGCTTGGCATGAACTTCTATGTCGAAGGCATCGACGACAAGCTGCCTGGTAAATAATCTCGCAAGCCATCTCGCGGATGCGAAGAGCGCCCTTTTGGGCGCTCTTTTTTTGCTGCAATGCATCCCAAGATTCCGATTTACAAAAGTAATACTATATGATTTTTTGACCCTGCGCCGCGAGATGCGGCATTGGGAGGAAATCATGAAATTGAAGACTGCACTTTTGAGTGCCACGATTCTGGCTGCCTGCATGTTCGGTTCGGCTTCGGCCGCCGGCCTCACTGTCGGCTTCTCGCAGATCGGCTCGGAATCGGGCTGGCGTGCGGCTGAAACGACCGTGACCAAGGAACAGGCCAAGAAGCGCGGCATCGATCTGAAGTTTGCCGATGCGCAGCAGAAGCAGGAAAACCAGATCAAGGCTCTGCGCTCCTTCATTGCTCAGGGCGTCGATGCCATTCTCATTGCTCCGGTCGTCGAAACCGGCTGGGACGACGTTCTCAAGGAAGCCAAGGAAGCCGAAATCCCGGTCATCCTTCTCGACCGTACCATCAAGGCTCCCGACGATCTCTACCTGACGGCGGTGACGTCGGACCTGGTCCATGAAGGCAAGGTCGCAGGCGACTTCCTGGTCAAGACCGTCGGCGACAAGAAGTGCAATGTCGTCGAGCTTCAGGGCACCACCGGTTCGTCGCCGGCCATCGCCCGCAAGAAGGGCTTCGAAGAAGCTCTTGCCGGCCACGACAACCTCAAGATCGTTCGCAGCCAGACCGGTGACTTCACCCGCACCAAGGGCAAGGAAGTCATGGAAAGCTTCCTGAAGGCCGAGAATGGCGGCAAGGATATCTGCGCTCTCTACGCCCATAACGACGACATGGCTGTCGGCGCCATCCAGGCGATCAAGGAAGCCGGCCTGAAGCCTGGCAAGGATATCCTCGTCGTCTCCATCGACGCCGTGCCGGATATCTTCAAGGCGATGTCCGAAGGCGAGGCCAATGCCACGGTCGAGCTGACGCCGAATATGGCAGGTCCGGCCTTCGATGCGCTCGAAGCCTATCTGAAGGACAAGAAGGCTCCGGCCAAGTGGATCCAGACCGAATCGAAGCTCTACACGCCGGCCGACGAACCGATGAAGGTCTACGAAGAGAAGAAGGGTCAGGGCTACTGATCTGATGTGACGCCGCTGCATAATTCCTGAAATCGGAATTCGATTTCCGGACAAAATCATGCAGCAATTCAAAGCGCTACAGCGTCCTCTACGCGTCTGAAAAGACCAGGCGGCGCTGTAGAACCGCACCGGCCCGTCATGGACCGGTGCGGAACTGCCTTTGCCGCCTTGGGACGTCATGTCCGGCCGCGGCGCGGCTTTTGCCGTCAATATCAGGAAAACAGACCCTTATGATTCACGATTTCGAGAACGTTCTCGCGGCCTCCGGAATATCGAAATTCTTTCCCGGCGCAGTGGCGCTGGATAAGGTCGATTTCACGCTCCGCAGAGGCGAGGTGCACGCATTGCTGGGCGAAAACGGCGCCGGCAAGTCGACGCTGATCAAGTGCATCACTGGCGCCTATCATCGTGACGAGGGCAGCCTGACGCTGAACGACCAGGAAATCAATCCGGCCAATACGCTCGCCGCCCAGAAGCTCGGCATCGGCACGGTCTACCAGGAGGTCAACCTGCTGGCCAATCTGAGCGTTGCCGAAAATCTCTTTCTCGGCCGCCAGCCACGGCGCTTCGGCATGACCGACGTGCGTGCGATGAACCGCAAGGCGCGCGACCTGCTCACCGGCTACGGCGTCGATATCGACGTCACCGCCGAGCTCGGCCGTTTCTCCGTCGCCGTCCAGCAGGTGGTTGCCATCGCCCGTGCCGTCGATCTCTCCGGCAAGGTGCTGATCCTCGACGAGCCCACCGCAAGTCTCGACAATCAAGAAGTGGCGCTGCTCTTCCGCATCATCGAAGACCTGAAGAAGCGCGGCCTGGGCATCGTCTTCATCACCCATTTTCTCGAACAGGTCTATGCGATTAGCGACCGCATTACCGTGCTGCGCAACGGCAAGCTCGTCGGCACCCGCGACGTCGCCGATCTGCCGCGCCAGGGCCTGATCGCCATGATGCTCGGCCGCGAACTGGCGCATGTTGAGGAGACGGTGAGGGAACGCAGCCTTGCGGCCGGCGATGTCCGATACCGTTTCTCAGGCTATGGCAAACGCGGCAGGGTAAAACCGTTCGACCTTGAGGTGCGCGCCGGAGAGGTGGTCGGCGTCGCCGGTCTGCTTGGCTCCGGCCGCACCGAAACCGCCGAACTGCTCTTCGGCATCGAGCATGCCGACAGCGGCAGCGCCACGATCGACGGCCAGCCGGTGACGATTTCGAGCCCGCGCGCGGCGATCGGAAAGGGCTTCGGCTTCTGCCCCGAGGACCGCAAGACCGATGGCATTATCGGCGACCTGTCGATCAGGGAGAACATAGCGCTGGCGCTGCAGGCCCGCCGCGGCTGGACGCGGCCGCTGTCGCGCGCCGAGCAGAATACGCTTGCCGACCGCTACATCAAGGCGCTCGATATCCGCACCACCGATCGCGAAAAACCGATCCGGCTGCTCTCCGGCGGCAATCAGCAGAAGGCGATCCTCGCCCGCTGGCTGGCGACCAATCCGAAGTTTCTGATCCTCGACGAGCCGACCCGCGGCATCGATGTCGGTGCCCATGCCGAGATCATCCGGCTCATCGAAGAGCTCTGTGCCGGCGGTATGTCTCTGATCGTGATTTCCTCGGAACTTGAAGAGCTTGTCGCCTATAGTTCACGTGTCATCGTACTGCGCGACAGGCAGCATATCGCCGAACTGACAGGCGAGCGTATCACCGCTGCCGGCATCGTCGAAGCCATCGCTGCGGCCGAACACAAGATGGAGGATGCATGAGGTCCTCGCTGAAAGCGCTGGCATATCGCCTGGCGCCACAATTGATCGCGCTCGTTGTCATTCTTTTGTTGAATTTCATCACGTCACCGCAGTTTTTTAATGTCGTGGTTCAGAATGACCGGCTTTACGGCAGCCTGATCGATGTGCTGAATCGCGGTGCGCCGGTGGCGCTGCTGGCGATCGGCATGACGCTGGTCATTGCCACCAAGGGCATCGACCTGTCCGTCGGCGCGGTCATCGCCATCTGCGGCGCCATCGCTGCATCGTCGATTGTTTCAGGAAATTCAGTTACATACACCATTATCTTAACGCTTGTTATCGGGCTTGCCTGCGGCGTCTGGAACGGGTTCCTGGTGGCAGTCCTCAATATCCAGCCGATCATTGCGACGCTGGTGCTGATGGTGGCCGGCCGCGGCATCGCCCAGCTGATCACCGAAGGCGCCATCCTGACCTTCAACGATGACGGGCTGACGTTCTTCGGCAGCGGCTCCATGCTGCTTCTGCCGATGCCTGTCATCATCTGGCTTGTCGTCGGCCTGCTCGTCATCCTGCTCGTCCGCCGCACGGCGCTCGGCATGCTGATCGAGGCCGTCGGCATCAATCGCCGCGCCAGCACGCTCTCCGGCATTCAAACGCCGGTGCTGCTGATGGCGGTCTATATGCTGAGTGGGATCTGCGCCTCGATTGCAGGCATCATCGTCGCAGCCGACATCAAGGGCGCCGATGCCAACAACGCCGGCCTATGGCTGGAACTGGACGCGATCCTCGCCGTCGTCGTCGGCGGCAATTCGCTGCTCGGCGGCCGCTTCAGCATTCTCGGATCGCTGATCGGCGCGATGATCATCCAGGCGGTGAACACAGGCATCCTGTCTGCCGGCTTCCCACCTGAATTCAACCTGATCATCAAGGCCGTCATCATTATCGTCATCCTCGTCATCCAGTCGCCGGCGGTGCAATCGCTCGCCATCTTCGCCAGCCGCCGGCAGGGCGGTAGGGAGCAGCCGAAATGAACTCCAAATACCTGCCGCTGCTTGCGACCATCGTCATCTTCGTGCTCGCCTATGCCGGCTGCGCGCTGCAATATCCGAACATTCTGTCGACGCGCGTCATCGGCAATCTTCTGACCGACAATGCCTTTCTCGGCATCGCCGCCGTCGGCATGACCTTCGTCATCATTTCGGGCGGCATCGATCTGTCGATCGGCTCGGTCATCGCCTTTACCGGCGTCTTCCTCGCGGTGATCCTGCAGAACACCTCGATCCATCCGCTGCTCGCCTTCGCGATCGTGCTCGTCATCACCACTGCCTTTGGCGGTATCATGGGCGCGATCATCCACTATCTCGAAATGCCGGCCTTCATCGTCACCCTTGCCGGCATGTTCCTGGCGCGCGGCATGGCCTTCGTGCTCTCGATCGACAGCATCCCGATCGACCACGAATATTATTCGACGCTGACGAGCCTCTATTACCGTCTGCCCGGCGGCGGGCGGCTGACGCTGATCGGCGGCATCATGCTTCTGGTCTTTGCCGTCGGCATCTTCATCGCCCAGCGCACCCGCTTCGGCACCAATGTCTATGCACTCGGCGGCGGCACGCAGACGGCGCGGCTGATGGGCGTGCCGGTCGGCCGCACGACAATCCAGATCTATGCGCTGTCGGGCTTTCTGGCGGGCCTATCCGGGATCGTTTTTTCGCTGTACACCTCTGCCGGATATTCTCTTGCAGCAGTCGGCGTCGAACTCGATGCCATCGCGGCGGTGGTCATTGGGGGGACGCTGCTGACCGGAGGAGCGGGATTCGTGGCGGGAACCTTGATCGGTATCCTGATCCAGGGGCTCATTCAGACCTACATCACCTTCGACGGCACGCTGTCGAGCTGGTGGACCAAGATCCTGATTGGCCTTCTGCTATTTGCATTCATCCTGATGCAGAAAGCTATCCTGTTCGTTTCCAGTCTGAACAAGAGGTACGCCTGAGGGGGAGACGGATCGCTTGCGCTACAAATTGGACGAGACACGCAAGACGGGGCGCAGAACCCGTACGAGCCATGCCCAGGTCGTCGACGAACTCGGCAAGGCGATCGTCGCCGGCACCTATCCCGTTGGCTCGATCCTGCCAGGCGATACGGAACTGGCGCAGCGTTTCAAAGTGTCCCGCACCGTTTTGCGCGAGACGATGAAGACGCTCGCCGCCAAGGGCATGGTCGTCGCCAAGGCGCGGGTCGGCACGCGTGTGACCGAAAAGAACCTCTGGAACATGTTCGACAGCGAGATCATCGCCTGGCACTTCGACAACGGTGTGACGGAAGAGTTTCTGCTGCAGCTCTACGATATTCGCCTCGCCTTCGAACCCTTCGCCGCCGGTCTCGTCACCGAGCGGGCGAATGCCGAGGATATCGAGATGCTGCGTGGGCTGGCGCTCGAAATGGCAGCGGCTGGTCATACGGCCGACAGCCTCGCACTCGCCGACCTTCGTTTTCACCTGGCGATCGCCGAAGCCTCGCACAATCCCTTCATGCGGACACTGGGCAGCCTCATCGAAGCGGCTCTCGTCGGCATGTTCCGCATAAGCACGCCGCCATCCGAAAATGGCTTCGCCAATATCGCCGACACCCATATGCGCATCGTCGACGCGATCGTTTCCGGCGATAGCAGTGCTGCGCGCCGCGCGATGGAGGACGTCATCCTGGACGGCCGCCATCATGTGCACGAAGCCTTCGTGGCCCGCGGTTCCGAGGCCGCAATAGGGTCGATTTCGGCCGCAATTTCACCTTTGTGAAGGCTTTGTTTATCGACAGCGCCACGCGTCTTTTCGGGAGCCGCAAAGGACACTGCAGCACTTTGAATGGCTGGATAATTTATCCTCAAATCGATTCCGATTTAAGGAATTTTGCAGTATGAGGCGATAAAGCCGCCTCGTGGCGCGGATTCGCGGAGCAAATCATGGAACGCACTTGTCTTGCCGTCATCCTTGCCGCCGGTGACAGCACGCGGATGAAATCCTCGAAATCGAAGGTGCTGCATCCTGTCGCCGGACGGCCGATGATCGCCCATGTGGTCGAGGCGGTTGCCTCCGCCGGCATCTCGTCCGTCGCCCTTGTCGTCGGCCGCGATGCTGAGGATGTGGCAAAGGCGGCGAGCATCGGCGGCGTCAGCATCGAATCCTATCTGCAGAAGGAACGCCTCGGCACCGGCCACGCAGTGTTGGCGGCCCGCGACGCGATCGCCAAGGGTTATGACGATATCCTCGTCACCTATGGCGACGTGCCGCTCCAGACCGACGGGCCGCTCAAAGCCGCCCGCCAGGGCCTTGCCGATGGCAGCGATGTCGTCGTCATCGGCTTCCACACCGACCGCCCGACCGGCTATGGCCGCCTGCTCGTCAAGGACGGCGAACTCATCGCCATCCGCGAGGAGAAAGATGCGACCGATGCCGAGCGCACCGTCACCTGGTGCAACAGCGGGCTGATGGCGATCAATGGCCGCAAGGCGCTCGATCTTCTCACGCGCATCGGCAATGCCAATGCCAAGGGCGAATTCTATCTGACCGATCTCGTCGAGATCGCCCGTTCGCTCGGCGGACGCGTGACCGCGGTCGATGCTCCTGAGATCGAGATGACCGGCTGCAACACCCGTGCCGAACTCGCCGTCATCGAGCGCTTCTGGCAGGAGCGCCGCCGCCACCAGATGATGCTTTCAGGCGTCACCATGATCGCGCCGGAAACCGTTTTTCTCTCCTACGATACCACCATCGGCCAGGATGCGTTGATCGAGCCGAACGTCGTCTTCGGTCCCGGCGCGGTGATCGACAGCGGCGCCGTCATCCATGCTTTCTCGCATATCGAAGGCGCGCATGTCAGCCAGGGCGCGACGGTCGGCCCCTTTGCGCGGCTGCGGCCGGGTGCGGATCTTGGTACCGGTTCGAAGGTCGGCAATTTCTGCGAGGTCAAGAACGGCCGGCTGGGCGAAGGCGCCAAGGTCAATCACCTCACCTATATCGGCGATGCGGTCATCGGCGCCGGCAGCAATATTGGCGCCGGCACGATCACCTGCAACTATGACGGCGTCAACAAGAGCGAGACGGTGATCGGCGAAAACGCCTTCATCGGTTCCAATTCCTCACTGGTCGCGCCAGTGACGATCGGCGACGGCGCCTATATCGCCTCCGGCAGCGTCATCACCGTCGATGTGCCGGCCGACGCGCTGGCGCTCGGCCGTGCCCGGCAGGAAATCAAGCCCGGCCGCGCGACGCTGCTGCGTGAGCGTGCGCTCGCCATCAAGGCGGCGAAGAAGGCGAAAGCCTGACCGGCCTTGCGTAACCGGCGGAAATTCAAAGTGACCGCCGAGGTGATTGAGAAATAAGCAGGAATCGTTAGGACTGGCCTCATTGTTGAGGCCTAGTGGGGATGTTGCATGTGTGGAATTGTGGGGATCGTCGGGACTGCGCCTGTTGCCGGGCGCCTGGTCGATGCGCTGAAGCGTCTCGAATATCGCGGTTACGATTCCGCCGGTGTCGCCACCATTCATGACGGCGTGATGGATCGCCGCCGCGCCGAGGGCAAGCTGTTTAATCTGGAAAAGCGCCTCGACAGCGAACCGCTGCCCGGCACCGTCGGCATCGCCCACACGCGCTGGGCGACCCACGGCGTTCCGAACGAGACCAATGCCCATCCGCATTTCGTCGAAGGCGTCGCCGTCGTCCACAACGGCATCATCGAGAACTTCTCCGAGCTTCGCGACGAACTAACTGAAGAGGGTTCGGTGTTCCAAACCCAGACCGACACCGAGGTGGTCGCCCATCTGATGGCGAAATACCTGCGCGAAGGCCTCGAGCCGCGCGACGCCATGCTGAAGATGCTGAACCGCGTGACCGGCGCCTATGCGCTGGCCATCATGCTCAAGGCCGATCCCGGCACGATCATGGCCGCCCGTTCCGGCCCGCCGCTTGCCGTCGGCTATGGCCGCGGCGAAATGTTCCTCGGCTCGGACGCGATCGCGCTCTCGCCCTTCACCAACGAGATCACCTATCTCGTCGACGGCGATTGCGCCATCCTCACCCGCGACAGCGTCGCGGTGCTCGATTTCGCCGGCAAGCCGGTCAAACGCGCCCGGCAGATCTCGCAGGCGACCGCCTATGTCGTCGACAAGGGCAACCACCGCCACTTCATGGAAAAGGAAATCTACGAGCAGCCGGAGGTGATCTCTCACGCGCTCAGCCACTATGTCGATTTCGCCGAGAATACGATTGGTGCCAATGCCGCCGCGATCGACTTCAAGGCGGCGACCGGCTTGGCGATCTCGGCCTGCGGCACCGCCTATCTCGCCGGCCTCGTCGGCAAATACTGGTTCGAGCGTTATGCCCGCCTGCCGGTCGAGATCGACGTCGCCTCCGAATTCCGCTACCGCGAAATGCCGCTGTCGCCGTCACAGGCGGCCCTCTTCATCTCGCAGTCAGGCGAGACCGCCGATACGTTGGCCTCGTTGCGCTATTGCCGCGACAACGGGTTGAAGATCGGCGCCGTCGTCAATGTCCGCGAATCGACGATTGCGCGTGAATCCGACGCCGTCTTCCCGATCATGGCCGGGCCCGAAATCGGCGTCGCCTCGACCAAGGCCTTCACCTGCCAGCTTGCCGTGCTGGCAGCGTTGGCGATCGGCGCCGGCAAGGCGCGCGGCACGGTGAGTGCTGACGAGGAGAGGGCGCTGGTGCGCCATCTCGCCGAAATGCCGCGCATCATGAGCCGGGTGCTGAACCTCATCCAGCCGCAGATGGAAAGCCTGTCGCGCGAGCTGTCGAAGTGCAAGGACGTGCTCTATCTCGGCCGCGGCACCAGCTTCCCGCTTGCCATGGAAGGTGCGCTGAAGCTCAAGGAAATTTCCTATATCCATGCCGAAGGTTACGCCGCCGGCGAATTGAAGCACGGACCGATCGCGCTGATCGATGAGAACATGCCTGTCATCGTCATCGCCCCCTACGACCGGTTCTTCGAAAAGACCGTCTCGAACATGCAGGAAGTCGCAGCCCGCGGCGGCCGCATCATCTTCATCACCGACGAGGCCGGCGCGGCGGCCTCGAAACTGCCGACCATGGCGACGATCACCCTGCCTGTGGTCGACGAAATCATCGCGCCGATGATCTTCTCGCTGCCGATCCAACTGCTCGCCTATCACACCGCCGTCTTCATGGGCACCGATGTCGACCAGCCGCGCAACCTGGCGAAATCCGTGACCGTGGAATAAGCCTGTAACGCTGCGACCTTCGCTTCGAAACATATTGTGCGGGACCCCGAATTCTGGCAATTTTGGTCTGCGGACAAGGGGGAAGGGCCGGCGTTCCGGCCTGTCCACGACTGAGATGGAGATCATCAGGAAACGATGACCGACAACATCCCCAGAATGCCGGTCGCGACCCGGCTGAGAAATAATTTTCTCGCAGGGCTGATCATCTGCGCGCCGATCGCGATTACCATCTGGCTGACCTGGACCTTCATCCATTGGTCGGACAGCTGGGTCCGGCCCTATATTCCGGCGCGCTGGAATCCGGAAAGTTACCTCAATTTCGCCATTCCCGGTTTCGGCCTGCTGATCGCCGTCGTTCTGATCACCGTCGTCGGCTTTCTTGGCAAGAACCTCATTGGCCAGAGCATCGTCCGTTTCGGCGAATCGATCGTCCAGCGCATGCCGCTGGTGCGCACGATCTACAGAAGCGTGAAGCAGATTTTCGAAACCGTGCTGAAGGAACAGGCGAACTCCTTCAAGAAGGTCGGCCTCATCGAATATCCGGGTCCCGGACTCTGGGCACTGATCTTCATCGCCACCGACGCCAAGGGCGAAATCGCTTCGAAGTTCAATGCCATGGGCCAGGACATGGTCGCCGTCTTCCTGCCGCCGACGCCGGTGCCGACAGCCGGTTTCCTCATCTTCGTGCCGCGCGAGAAGATCGTCATGCTCGATATGTCGCCGGAAGACGCCGCCAAGTTCCTGATTTCAGGCGGGCTCGTGGCGCCCGAACACAAGCCGGCCGATCCGAAGCAGAAGCATTTGCCGCGGCCGAAGCCGGTGGCGGTTTCCAAGGCTGAATGATGCATGTCGCCCAAAAGTGTTCAGCGGTTTTGGGGTAACGACATGCATAGGACAAAGACTTAAAGCGCGCCTCGGTGCGCTTTAACCCGCTCTAAGAAAACGGATCGCCTCGTCGCGGCGGAAGAGATAGAGCAGGGTGCGGATCGCCGCTCCCCTTTCGCTGGTCAGCTCCGGATCCCGCTCGATGAGGTAAGCGGCATCCTTGCGGGCGATCTCCAGCAGGTCGGCATGCGCCTCGAGGCTGGCGATGCGAAAGCCCGGCGTGCCGGATTGCCTTGTGCCGAGCAATTCGCCTTCGCCGCGCAGCTTCAGATCCTCCTCGGCAATGCGGAAACCGTCTTCCGTCTCCCGCATGATCGAAAGCCTGGCATGGCCGGTCTCGCCGAGCGGCCCCTTATAGAGCAGGATGCAGGTCGATGCCTCGTCGCCACGCCCGACGCGGCCGCGCAGCTGATGCAATTGCGCCAGGCCGAAGCGTTCGGCATGTTCGATCACCATGATCGTCGCATCCGGCACGTCGACGCCGACCTCGACGACGGTCGTGGCGACGAGCAGCCGGGTCTCGCCGTTCTTGAACGCCATCATCGCCGCGTCCTTCTCCGGTCCGCTCATGCGGCCGTGGATGAGGCCGATGCCCGGACCCAGTGCTGAGACCAGCGTCGCATGCCGCTCCTCGGCCGACATCAGGTCGAGTTCCTCGGACTCCTCGACCAGCGGGCAGATCCAGTAGGCCTTCTTGCCCTCGGCGATTGCGCTTTGCAGCCGGCCGACGATTTCGCCGGTCCGTTCCATCGGCACGGTGATCGTCTGGATCGGCTTGCGGCCGGCCGGTTTTTCGGTGAGCTTGGAGACGTCCATATCGCCGAAGGCGGCGAGCACCAGCGTGCGCGGGATCGGCGTCGCCGTCATGACCAGCATATGCGGCGAGAGGCCCTTGGCGGTCAACCGCAGGCGCTGATGCACGCCGAAACGGTGCTGCTCGTCGACGACAGCAAGCATCAGATTGGCGTAGCCAACACTGTCCTGGAACAGCGCATGCGTGCCGATGATGATCTGGGCAGCACCCGAGGCGATGCGCTCCAGGATTTCCTCCCGTTCGCGTCCCTTCGTGCGCCCGGTCAGCACCTCGATGCCGAGCCCGGCGGAGGCGGCGAATTTCGAGATCGTTGCGTGGTGCTGCCGAGCCAGGATTTCGGTCGGCGCCATCAGCACGGCCTGGCCGCCGCTCTCGATCACCGCCGCCATCGCCATCAGCGCCACCAGCGTCTTGCCGGAACCGACATCGCCCTGCAGCAGCCGCAGCATGCGCTCGTTGCCGGCCATATCCTGCAAAACCTCGGCGATCGCCTCGTTCTGGCTGCCGGTCAGCGAGAAGGGCAAGGTCTTCAGGATCTTGCTGCTGATGGCGCCGGTGGCATGCACCGGCTGGCCCGCTACCTTGCGCAGCCTTTGCCGCACCAGGCTCAGCGACAGCTGGCCGGCGAGGAACTCGTCATAGGCAAGCCGCCGCCGGGCAGGGGCCTGCGGGTCGATATCGCTGGGATCGCGCGGCTCATGCAGCATGTGGAAACTGTCGCGGATCGACGGCAGGCCTTGCTTCTCCGTCAGCGCCAGGTCGATCCATTCCGGCAGCTCGGGAAAACGCGGCAGGCCGGCGTCGATGATCTTGCGGAGCGTCTTCGGCGAAAGCCCCGCCGTCAGCGGATAGATTGGCTCGACGAGCGGCAGGCTCTCCGCCTCGTCGGCCCTGACGATATAGTCGGGATGCACCATCGAGGCGCGGCCGTTGAACCAGTCGATCTTGCCGCTGACCGTCACCTCCGCGTCAACAGGCAGCTGCTTTTCCAGCCACGCCGCCTGTCCGCGGAAGAAGACCAGCGTCAGTTCGCCGGTCTCGTCATGCAGGAAGACGCGGTAGGGAATATTGCTTTTGCCGCCCGGCGGCACCTGATGGCGGTCGACGCGCGCCGTGATCGTCACGATCGCGCCCTGCGGCGCGCGCGCGATGCCAGGCTGGTTGCGCCTGTCGATCAGCGAAAAGGGCGCGTGGAAGAGCAGGTCGATCACCCGGCAATCCTCCAGCGTCTCGCGCCCGAGCAGCTTGACCAACAGGTCGGCGATCTTCGGGCCGACGCCCGGAAGGCCAGAAATGGGGGAAAACAGAGGATCGAGAATGGCGGGGCGCATGCGGCCAAAATGCGATGAACAATGCGGCCTTGGCAAGGCTGACAAGCCGCTTTCCAGGGTCTATAGAGGCGCATCAACAGGAAGGTATGCCATGACAGGTGTCACGCTCACCAGTGCCGGTCTCGACCCGCGCCGCCGCCGGATCCTTTTCCGCTGCTGGCATCGCGGCATCCGCGAAATGGATCTGGTCTTCGGCCAGTTCGCCGAAGCTGAGATCGCCAGGCTGTCGGAAGCCGAGCTCGACGAGTTCGAGACGATCATGGCGGAAGAGGACAATGATCTCGTTCGCTGGGTCATGGGAACATGGCCGGTGCCTGAGCGTTTCCAGACACCGATGTTTGCCCGCATCGCCGCCTACAAGCCCGATTTTGACAAGCCCCTCAGGACGCCGGAATGATCCCTGGTTTCGATGCGAAGAAGCTTGCGGCCATCACCGAGCCGCTGACGATCGGCAATGTGCCGGCAGGTCTTGAAACGCTGCTGCTCGCCGAGCTCGCCCGAACGGGAGAGCCGGTCGCCTATGTCATGTCCGACGGCCACCGCATGGCCGATCTCGAACAGATGCTGAGCTTTGTCGCCCCCGACATTCCGGTTCTCACCCTGCCGGCCTGGGACTGTCTGCCCTATGACCGCGTCTCGCCGAGCGCCGACACCTCGGCCCGCCGGCTGGCGGCACTCGGCGGCCTCATCGCCCATCGCAAGAAGCCGCATGCGGCAATCGTGCTCGTCACGGCCAATGCCATGCTGCAGAAGGTGGCGCCGCAGGATGTCATCGAAAGCCTGACTTTTTCGGCCCGTCCCGGCAACCAGCTGCGCATGGACGATCTTGCCGGTCGCCTGGAGCGCAATGGCTTCGAGCGCGTCGCGACCGTTCGCGAGGTCGGCGAATATGCCGTGCGCGGCGGCATTCTCGATGTCTTCGTGCCCGGTTCCGAAGAGCCGGTCCGCCTCGATTTCTTCGGCGACACGCTGGAAAGCATCCGCAGCTTCGATCCGGCAAGCCAGCGCACGATCGGACAGGTGCGCTCCCTCGATCTCAATCCGATGAGCGAGGTGACGCTGACGCCCGATACGATCAGCCGTTTCCGCAAGAATTACCTCTCCGCTTTCGGCGCGACCACACGCGACGACGCGCTCTATCTTGCCGTCTCCGAAGGCCGCCGTTACCCTGGCATGGAGCACTGGCTGCCGCTCTTCTACGAGAAGCTCGATACCGTCTTCGATTATCTCAGCGGCTTCCGTATTGTCATCGACCATACTGTGCGTGAAGCAGCCGAAGAGCGCTCCAAGCTCGTTTTCGACTATTACGACGCCCGCCTGAATTCCGGCCAGCCGGCCAAGGGGATGACGCAGGGCACGCCCTACAAGCCGGTGACACCGGGCCAGCTCTATCTCGACAGCAAGCTTTTCGTCAAAACCCTCGACGCACTCGGCGCGATCCGTATCAGCCCCTTCAACGAGCATGAGGGCGAGGCGCGCCGGGTCGTCAATGTCGACGCCCGCCAGGGCCAGCGCTGGGCCCGTTCGAATGCCGAAGGCGGCGGCGATGCCGAACGCATCAATATCTTCGACGTCGTCGTCAAGCATATTGCCGACCGCCGTGCCGCCGGCGCGAAAGTTCTGGTCACCGCCTGGACCGAAGGTTCGCTGGAGCGCCTGCTGCAGGTGCTGAACGAACACGGCCTGGAAAAGGTCAAGCCGATCGATGCGCTGAAGGATGTCGGTTCGCTGGCGAGAGGCGAGGCGGCGGCTGCCGTGCTCAGTCTCGAAGCCGGCTTCGAGGCCGGCGATCTCGTCGTCATCGGCGAGCAGGACATCCTCGGCGACCGCATGGTGCGCCGCTCCAAGCGTCGCAAGCGCGCAGCCGATTTCATCTCGGAAGTCGCGGGCCTCGACGAGGGCTCGATCGTTGTCCACGCTGAACACGGCATCGGGCGCTTCATCGGGCTGAGGACCATCGAGGCGGCAGGCGCCCCGCATGCCTGCCTCGAACTGCAATATGCCGACGAGGCCAAGCTGTTCCTGCCGGTCGAAAACATCGATCTGCTTTCGCGCTATGGCGGCGAGGGGACCGAAGCGCAGCTCGACAAGCTCGGCGGCGGCGCCTGGCAGATGCGCAAGGCCAAGCTCAAGAAGCGCCTGCTCGACATGGCCGATGCGCTGATCCGCATCGCCGCCGAGCGCCTGACGCGCCATGCGCCGATGCTGACGACGCCGGAAGGTCTCTACGACGAATTCGCCGCCCGCTTCCCCTATGACGAGACCGAGGACCAGGAAAACGCCATCGAGGCGGTGCGCTCCGACCTCGGCGCCGGCCGGCCGATGGACCGCCTCGTCTGCGGCGACGTCGGTTTCGGCAAGACGGAAGTGGCGCTGCGCGCCGCCTTCGTCGCCGCGATGAACGGCGCCCAGGTCGCCATCGTCGTGCCGACGACACTGCTTTCCCGCCAGCATTTCAAGACCTTTTCCGATCGTTTCCGTGGTTTGCCGGTGCGCATCCAGCAGGCCTCGCGCCTCGTGGGCGCCAAGGAGCTGGCGCTGACCAAGAAGGAAGTGGCGGAAGGCAAGACCGATATCGTCGTCGGCACGCATGCGCTGCTCGGCGCCGGCATCAAATTCGCCAATCTCGGTCTGCTTGTCATCGATGAGGAACAGCATTTCGGCGTCAAGCACAAGGAGCGGCTGAAGGAGCTGAAGAGCGACGTGCACGTGCTGACGCTATCGGCGACACCGATCCCGCGCACGCTGCAGCTTGCCATGACCGGTGTGCGCGAACTGTCGCTGATCACCACGCCGCCGGTCGACCGCATGGCGGTGCGCACCTTCATTTCGCCCTTCGACAGCCTGGTCATCCGCGAGACGCTGATGCGCGAGCATTATCGCGGCGGCCAGAGCTTCTATGTATGCCCCAGGCTTGCCGACCTCGAGGACGTGCATGCCTTCCTGCAGTCGGATGTGCCGGAGCTGAAGGTCGCCATCGCCCATGGCCAGATGCCGGCCGGCGAACTCGAAGACATCATGAACGCCTTTTATGAAGGCCGTTACGACGTGCTTCTCTCGACCACCATCGTCGAATCCGGCCTCGACGTTCCCACAGCCAACACGCTGATCGTCCACCGCGCCGACATGTTCGGCCTTGCCCAGCTCTATCAGCTGCGCGGCCGCGTCGGCCGCTCGAAGGTGCGCGCCTTCGCGCTCTTCACCCTGCCGGTCAACAAGGTGCTGACGGCAACCGCCGAACGCCGGTTGAAGGTGCTGCAGTCGCTGGATACGCTCGGCGCCGGCTTCCAGTTGGCAAGCCACGACCTCGACATTCGCGGCGCCGGCAACCTGCTCGGCGAGGAGCAGTCCGGCCATATCAAGGAGGTCGGCTTCGAACTCTACCAGCAGATGCTGGAAGAGGCGGTCGCTGAGGTCAAGGGTGTCGACGAGATCCACGACACCGGCTGGTCGCCGCAGATCTCCGTCGGCACGACGGTGATGATCCCGGAAGGCTACGTGCCCGATCTGCACCTGCGCATGGCCCTCTACCGCCGCCTTGGCGAAATCACCGAGCTCAAGGAGATCGACGGCTTCGGCGCCGAGATGATCGACCGCTTCGGCCCGATGCCGATCGAAGTCCAGCATCTGCTGAAGATCGTCTACATCAAATCACTCTGCC
This sequence comes from Rhizobium sp. WYCCWR 11128, assembly GCF_013416305.1. NCBI lineage: Bacteria > Pseudomonadati > Pseudomonadota > Alphaproteobacteria > Hyphomicrobiales > Rhizobiaceae > Rhizobium > Rhizobium sp. WYCCWR 11128. The sequence goes on along the minus strand of NZ_JACCEZ010000001.1, from coordinate 1,185,756 downwards.
GCACCGCCAATGTCGAAAAGCTCGATGCCGGCCCGAAGGGCGTCGTCGTGCAGTTCCGCAACAAGGAATTCCCCAATCCGGCAAACCTCGTCGGTTATATCGGCAAGCAGGGCACGATGGCGAAGATCCGCCCCGACCACAGCCTGTTCCTGACCCGCGACCTGCCGACGCCGGAAAAACGCCTGCAGGGCGCTGCCGTCATCATGACGCAGCTGGCCGAATTCGCGAAATAGAGCAATTCCAGCAAAACTGTGCCGCGGTTTTGCGTCCGGAATTGCGTGGAAAAAGGAGACAAGGATGGCGAAATACGGCGCAACGATTGCCTGGCAGCGCAACGGCGAGACCTTCACCGACAACCGCTACAGCCGCGCCCACCGCTGGACCTTCGACGGCGGCATCGAGGTGAGGGCGTCCTCGTCCGCGCATGTCGTGCCGCTGCCCTATTCCGCCGAGGATGCCGTCGATCCGGAAGAGGCTTTCGTCGCCTCGCTCTCCAGCTGCCACATGCTCTGGTTCCTGTCGCTCGCCGCCAAACAGCGCTTTTGCGTCGACAGCTACACCGATGCCGCCGAGGGCATCATGGAGAAGAATGCCGACGGCCGTCTTGCCATGACCGTCGTGACGCTGCGTCCGCATGTCGTCTTCAACGGTGAGAAGCAGCCGTCGTTAAGCGAGTTCGAAGCCCTGCATCATCGCGCTCACGACGAATGCTTCATTGCCAATTCGGTGAAGACCGATGTGCGCTGCGTTCCGGTTCTGGGCTGAGGGCCAAAGCCGGTTAGTCGCCCGGCGGCTCAGACCAGCCGAACAGCTTTGCCCATTCATTGGCGCCGTCCATGATGATGTCGAACACCGGGTCCTTGATGTCGTAGTAGAAATCGACGTCATCGGGAAAACGCTGGGCGAGCCGCTGCTTGATCAGGGCGTAGGCGTTTGCCCCTGTCGGATGGGCGCGCAGGAAGTCGCGGCAAAGAAGAGAGTAACGCTGATTGAAACGGCCTCTTTGCCGGATATGCAGATTGGCGGGGCGTCCTTTGCTGCGATAGAAGGCCTTGCGCCTTCCGCCAGTTCAAGTCCCGGAGGGCAGTGATCAATGACGATTGGCCTGCGCTCGAAACCCGCCCGTTCGAATGCGTCGGCATCGACATCGGCCAGTTCGTTCACGGTGAGCTGAATATCAATGATATCCTTGGCGGGAAGGCCGGGTATGGCCGTCGAGCCGATATGATGCAGATAGGCTCCGGCCGGCGCCGCGCCCATGACGGCGCGCTTGAGAATCACGAAATCCTCGACCCAACTCTGTCGCGGCTGTTCGATCTCGATCCGCATGGCCAGCGGCCTCAGTTGAGGCCTGATCGCGCCTCGGCCTTCGCCTTGGCGATATCGCGCAGTGCGTTCGCCAGCACGTCAGGCGTCTGTGCGCCGCTGACGGCATATTGCTGGTCGAAGATGAAGAACGGCACGCCGTTGACGCCCATCTCCTGGGCCGCCTTGATCTCGGCGGCGATCAGATCGCGATCGGCATCGGAGGCAAGCAGCGAGGCGATGACCGAGCGGTCGAGGCCGGACTTTTCGGCGATATCGAGCAACACCGCATGGTCGCCGACATTGCGGCCTTCCTCGAAATTCGCCTTGAACAGGGCGGCAACGACCTTGTCCTGCTTCTCGCGGCCTTCGATCATCGACCAGTGGACCAACCGATGCGCATCGAGCGTGTTCGGGCCGATCTTGATCGCCTCGAAATCGAAGGCGATGCCGACCTCGCGGCCATAATCGGTGAGCATCTTGTGCGCCTGCGCCACGCGCTCCTCGCCGCCGAGCTTCTCCGCCAGCGCCTTCTTCTGGTCGACGCCTTCCTTGGGGTAGTCGGGATTGAGCCGGTACGGCCGCCAGTTGATGTCGACGCCGATTTCGTCCTGCACCTCGGCGATGGCGAGCTCCAGCCGCGCCTTGCCGAGATAGCACCAGGGGCAGACGACATCCGAGACGACGTCGATGGTGATACGCTCCATGATGATTTTCCTTATTCTGTGCGTCTCCCAAGAGAGACATTCAAAGCCGGGGCGGTTCGGCTGCTTGTTATTGGGCGCTCGTATCCCACCATAGCGGCAGCTGATAGCCATAGAGCGGCACCGCGTCGGGATGGCCGATGCGCTTGCTGCGCGCCACCCATTGCTGGCCCATATGATAGAGCGGCAGCACGTAATGGCTGGACAGCAGCAGCCGGTCGTAGGAGCGCACCGCCGCGGTGAAATCCTCGGCCGAGCGCGCCCGGAGCAGGTGATCGATCAAGGCATCGAGATCGGGGTCGGCAGCGCCCGCGAAACTGTCGCTGCCTTCGCGGGTCTTGGCGGCCGAAGACCAGCGGCCGAGCTGTTCGTTTCCAGGCGATAGCGAGGACGTGTAGGACTTCATGATCATATCGTAGTCGAAGCTGTTCGTCCGGCTCTGATACTGCGAATCGTCGACGGTGCGAATCGAAGCGGCGATGCCGATCGTCTGCAGCGAACGCTGAAAGGCGACCGCGAGCTTCTCCTGGTCGGCGTTCTGCGTCATGATCTCGAAGGCGAGCTGGCGGCCGGAGGCATCGAGCATCTTGCCGCCCTGGATGGTATAGCCGCCCTGTTTCAGTTGCTCGACGGCCTGTTTCAGCACATTGCGGTCGCGGCCGGAACCGTCGGTGACCGGCAGCTTGTAGGTGCCGTCGAGAATCTCCGGCGCAATTTTGCCCTTGATCGGCCCGAGCACGGCAAGCTCGGCCGCATTGGCGGGAACGCCGAAACTCGACAGCTCGGAATTCTGCCAGAAGCTCTGCGTGCGTTTATAGGCGCCGGAATAAAGGTTCTTGTTCGCCCATTCGAAGTCGAACACCAGTGACAGGCCTTCGCGCACCTTGGGATCGGCAAAGATCGGCCGGCGCGTGTTGAACACGAAGCCGAGCATGCCGCTCGGCAGTTTCGGCGTGAACACGTCCTTGACCACGGCCCCCGAGGTGACGGCGGGGAAATTATAGGCATTGGCCCAATGACCGGGATTGCCGTCGGGATAGATGTCGACATCGCCCTTCTTGAAGGCCTCGAACAGCGTCGTGTCCTGCAGGAAATACTGGACGGTGATCTGGTCGTAATTGTCGGTGCCGACCTTGGCGGGAATGTCCTTGCCCCAGTAATTCGGATCGCGCTCATAGGTGATGCTCTCGCCGGGCTTCACCGTCTTCACCTTGTAGGGACCGGAGCCGACCGGCGGCGTCAGCGACGAACGGTCGAAGGTTGCCGGATCGATCGCATGTTTCGGCAACACCGGGAACAGGCCAAAGATCAGCGGCGTCTCGCGGTCGGCCTTGTCGTTGAAGGTGAAGCGCACGCTGTGCTCGCCGACCTTTTCCATCTTGGCGACGACGTTGAGGCGGTTGGCGAAGGGCACGCGGCCCTTGTCGCGCATCAGCTCGAAGGTGAACATCACATCCTCGGGCGTCACCGACTGGCCATCGGCCCATTTCGCCTTCGGATTGAGGTTGAACTGGATGAAGCTCCGATCATCGTCCCATTCCACCGTTTCGGCAAGCAGGCCGTAGAGTGTGAAGGGCTCGTCCCTGGAGCGCTGCATCAGCGATTCGTAGACGAGATTGCCATAATCCGGATCCCACATGCCGCGCGCCGTCGTGCGCATGCTCTTCAGGATGAACGGGTTGAGGTTGTCGAAGGTGCCGACGACGCCGTAGGTGATCTTGCCGCCCTTTTTCACGTCGGGATTGACGTAAGGGAAGTGTTTGTAGTCGGCCGGCAAAGCCGGCTCGCCATGCATCGCGATGCCGTGCAGCGGCTCGGCAGCGACAGTGCCGCACAGCAGCGAGAGGACGAGAGGGACGACAATCCGGAGCATTCGGCAATCCTTGATCCGTGAAAACGGGGCATGATTCACCGCGGAGATTATCATGGGGTCGACCGATTCCAACACGGAGCGGCGATTTCTTTGGCATCGCGACGAAATGCACCTCAAATTGCCAAAGAAATGCTGGATATCTTGAACGCTGCGATGTAACAGGTGAACCCGAAGTTTCGGGGTCATGCATTTGCCTTATTTTTTTAAGAGGTGGAGTGCCGAACGACCCGATGGTTGGGGCGGCAAGACGCTGCCCCGAACGGATATCAGGAGACGGAATTCGTTATGATGTTCAAGTCTGAAAAGAAAATGCGGGCAGCGCTGTCCGTTCTGGCAGTGGTGTTCGGCGCTTCGGCTCCGGTCTCCGCCTTCGCACAGGATGCGGCGGCACAGGCTCCGGCCGATGCCCCGGCACAGGCCGCAGGAGCGCCGAAGCTCGGCTGGTACAAGACCTGCAGCAAGCAGGAAGACAACGACATCTGTGTTGTCCAGAACCTGATCCTCGCCAATGGCGGTCAGCTCGTCACGGCCGTCGGCCTGATCTCGGTTTCCGGCAAGATCAACCGCAAGCTCCTGCAGGTCTCGGTTCCCACGGCACGCCTCGTTCCTCCCGGCGTCATCATGCAGATCGATGGCGGCAAGGGCCAGAAGCTCGACTACGCCGTCTGCCTGCCGGACAAGTGCACCGCCGAAATTCCGCTGACCGACGCGATGATCGCCAGCCTCAAGAAGGGCAGCGACGTGATCTTCACGTCGATCAACTTCCGCCGCGCCCCGAACCCGATCAAGATTTCGCTTGAAGGCTTCACCGGCGCTTATGACGGCGAACCGGTTTCCGAATCCAAGCTCGCTGAAAGCCAGCGCAGCCTGCAGGACAGCATGCAGAAGAAGGCCGAGGAAGCCCGCAAGAAGCTGGAAGATGCCCAGAAGGCAGCCAAGGCGCAGTAATCCTGCCACCTTCTTTGAAACAAAACCCGGCTTCGCGCCGGGTTTTTTGTTGCACAAAGAAAAGGCCTCGCCGGGAGAAGCGAGGCCTTGATTCAACGATCGGCACGAGTGACTTAGTGGGCGAAGCTCATCTTGGGTTTGAACTGTCCTGACGGGGCCTGATCGAAAATCTGGTAGATCTGTGGGTTGCGAAGCGGCGTGCCGCTTTCGTCGTTCATCAGGTTCTGCTCGGAAACGTAGGCGACATATTCGCTTTCGTCATTCTCGGCGAGCAGGTGATAGAAGGGCTGGTCCCTGCTCGGGCGCACCTCGGCGGGAATGGAATTCCACCATTCCTCCGTATTCGCGAACTCCGGATCAACGTCGAAGATGACGCCGCGAAACGGAAAAACCTTGTGCCGAACCACTTCGCCGATACTGAACTTTGCTACTCTTTCTTTCATGGTACGACTTCCTTTCATCACCAAATTTGGTGATTGGTGCCGCGCAAATCAAGATTTTGCACGCCGTTCGTCACATGAACGTCATATCCTCGCCATTTGCCGTTCATGACCTGGGAGGCGAAAGCCCCGGCGGGCCGGGACTTTCTGTGTTCTGAGCCCGATCAGGCCGAATAGTACATGTCGTATTCGACCGGATGCGGCGTCATTTCGAAACGCATTACCTCAGCCATCTTCAGCTCGATGAACGCATCGATCTGGTCGTCGTCGAAGACGCCGCCGGCTGTCAGGAACTTGCGGTCCTTGTCGAGGCTTTCGAGCGCTTCGCGCAGTGAGCCGCAGACGGTCGGGATCTTCTTCAATTCCTTCGGCGGCAGGTCGTAGAGGTCCTTGTCCATGGCCTTGCCGGGATGGATCTTGTTCTTGATGCCGTCGAGACCGGCCATCAGCATGGCAGCAAAGGCGAGATAGGGATTGGCGGTCGGATCCGGGAAGCGGACTTCGACGCGCTTGGCCTTCGGGTTGGAGCCGAACGGAATGCGGCAGGAAGCCGAACGGTTGCGGGCCGAATAGGCAAGCAGCACAGGGGCTTCGTAACCCGGGACGAGGCGCTTGTAGGAGTTCGTCGACGGATTGGTGAAGGCGTTGATCGCCTTGGCATGCTTGATGATGCCGCCGATGTAGAACAGGCAGCTCTCGGAAAGGCCGGCATATTCGTCGCCGGCAAAGGTCGGCTTGCCGCCCTTCCAGATCGACTGGTGCACATGCATGCCCGAGCCGTTGTCGCCGAAGATCGGCTTCGGCATGAAGGTCGCCGTCTTGCCGTAGGCGTTGGCCACCTGGTGCACGACATATTTGTAGATCTGCATCTTGTCGGCGTTGCGCACCAGCGTATCGAACTTGATTCCGAGTTCGTGCTGGGCGGCGGCGACTTCATGGTGATGCTTTTCGACGACGACGCCCATTTCGGAGAGCACCGTTAGCATTTCCGAACGCATGTCCTGGGCGCTGTCGACGGGGGGAACCGGGAAATAGCCGCCCTTGACGCGCGGGCGATGGCCGAGGTTGCCGGTCTCGTAATCGGTATCGTCGTTCGACGGCAGTTCGGTCGAATCGAGCTTGAAGCCGGTATTGTAGGGATCGGCCTTGTACTTGACGTCGTCGAAGACGAAGAATTCGGCTTCGGGGCCGACGAAGACTGTATCGCCGATGCCGGATGCCTTGAGGTAGGCTTCGGCCTTCTTGGCGGTGCCGCGCGGATCGCGGTTATAGGCCTCGCCGGAGACTGGATCGAGGATGTCGCAGACGATGACCATGGTCGACTGGGCGAAAAACGGGTCCATATGCACCGTTTCGGTATCGGGCATCAGCACCATGTCGGACTCGTTGATGGCCTTCCAGCCACCGATCGAGGAGCCATCGAACATCACGCCGTCAGCGAACATGTCTTCGTCGACGCAGACAACGTCCATCGTCACATGCTGCAGCTTGCCCTTCGGGTCGGTGAAACGCAGATCGACGAACTTTACGTCGTTCTCCTTGATCTGCTTCAGAATTTCGCTTGCGGTCGCCATTAATGAGTTTCCTCCGATTTGCGATGACGGTGTAGGTCGGCGATGACGGTAACGGACTTTGCGCGATTGGCAAAGTGGTCAGATGGCATCGATGCCGGTCTCGCCGGTGCGGATGCGGATAACCTCTTCGATATTGGAGACGAAGATCTTTCCATCGCCGATGCGGCCGGTCTGCGCCGCCTTGCGGATCGCATCGATGACGGCCTCCGCGTTCTCGTCGGCAAGTACGACCTCGACTTTGACCTTCGGCAGGAAATCGACGACGTATTCAGCTCCGCGGTAGAGTTCCGTGTGGCCCTTCTGACGGCCGAAACCCTTGGCTTCCGTGACCGTGATACCCTGCAGGCCAACTTCCTGAAGGGCTTCCTTCACTTCGTCCAGCTTGAAAGGCTTAATGATCGCTTCGATCTTTTTCATGAGAAAATGTCTCTCCGCTTCTCTTGTTATGGCAGGAATTTTCCCGCTCGCCGGATATGATGCAGATATCGTGCCAGTTTGAAATCCATCTTATCGAAAAAAGACGTCGATTCTGCCAAAACCGGCGCGTTTGCGGGGAATTCCATGTCGTTTTGGTGCCGGAATAGGTGGAAAAACATTGTCTCCGATCAAAATCACATCCGAAATGGAAAAAGTCATGTATTTTCGCAACTGCGAATACACGTCACGCTGAGATGAAAATATAGGCAAATGCCTAAATTGCGTCCTTCTCTTTGGTGTTTCAGGCGGTTGTTTTTTAGGCGTTTTTTGATTGAATAGGATGATGAACAAACATCTGTCCGATCTTCTTCTCACGCCTGCCGAAATGGCCGCCGTCGACGCGGCTGCGGCCGCATGCGGCATCGACTCCTTCGGCCTGATGGAGAGGGCAGGTGCCGCGGTCGCGGCCGCTGCGCTGCGCCTTCATCCCGGAGCGTTGCGCTTCGTCGTCTTCTGTGGACCCGGCAACAATGGCGGCGACGCCTATGTCGCCGCACGTCATCTGCAGCAGAGCGGGGCGAGGGTGGCGCTCTTCCACCTCGGCGATCCCATGCGGCTGAAGGGTGATGCCGCCCGCGCCCGCATGGGCTGCGCGCTCAAGGGACAGGAACTTGATTTCTATCGGCCGGAACCCGGCGACGTCGTCATCGATGGCTTGTTCGGGGCGGGGCTTGGCCGCGCGGTGTCGGCCGATGTGCACGCGCTGATCGAGCGCGTCACAGAGGCCGGTATCCCCGTGCTTGCCATCGATCTGCCCTCCGGTCTTGATGGTCGCACCGGCAAGGTGCTGGGTGCCGCCTTCCGGGCCTGCAACACCATCACCTTCATGACTCGCAAGCCCGGCCATCTGCTGATGCCGGGCAGGGAGCTTTGCGGTGAATTGGAGGTCTTCGACATCGGTATCCCCGCCCGCATCGTCAGGGCTGAGGCAAGCGGCGTCATCGCCGAGAACACGCCGGATGCCTGGAAGGGTGCGCTGCCGGCCGAGCAACTGGAAACCCACAAATACAAGCGCGGTCATCTGGTCGTCTTCTCAGGTGAGGCCGACAAGACGGGTGCGGCGCGCATGTCGGCGATCTCGGGCCTTAAGGCCGGCGCCGGCCTAGTGACGATCGCCGCCCCCCGCGCGGCGATGGCCGCCAATGCCGCGCATCTGACCGCCGTCATGCTGCATGCCATCGACGACGAGGCCGACCTCGGCGACTGGCTATCCGACAAGCGGCTGCAGACCTTCGTCCTCGGCCCCGGTTTCGGCATCGGCGCCAGGGCGCGCGGCTTCGTCTCGGCCCTTGCCGATCGTCATCTGGTGCTCGATGCCGACGGCATCTCCTCGTTCAAGGACGATCCGCAGCAGCTGTTTGATCTTTTCCGGGGTGAGCCGCGTCTGGTGCTGACGCCGCACGAGGGTGAATTCGCGCGGCTCTTTCCCGATATCGGCGGCGACGATGGGCTCGGCAAGGTGGACAAGGCTGTGGCCGCCGCCCGCCGCGCCAATGCCGCGATTATCTACAAGGGCGCCGATACCGTCATCGCAGCATCTGATGGACGTGCGCTCATCAATACCAACGCTCCCGTCTGGCTTGCCACCGCCGGTTCAGGCGACGTGCTTGCCGGCATCATCGGCGGCTTGCTCGCCCAGGGCCTACCGGCCTTCGAGGCCGCGGCTGCCGGCGTCTGGCTGCACGGCGAGGCCGGCCAACGCGCCGGCAAAGGGCTGACGGCGGAGGAACTCGCAGCCGAGGTATTGCCGCTTTAGCGCCGCCGCATCCTCTTTCACCTCGAACGCAGAAGTAATCTGCACCGTCGGTCTGGCCGTGGCGCGGGCTGCGTTGTTTTACCATTGTAAATGCGTCCGATGTGTCAGTTGGGTGACGGTTTTATTTGGAATTTTTAGAGCGACATCGATCAGCGAAAGAATGTCCTGCGGCGAGATACGGAAACCCGCAAAACTAAACTGTCATTAAAATGTTAATGAACGGAAATACTTAGTGGTGGCAGGAATTCCTGTCGGCTGGACCACGGGTTCGTACAGCGGGTCCTGAGCTGATCTGGTTTGAATTCTGATCGAAGTGCGCAGTCAACGGTTGCGAGGGGAAGCGCCGATGGAACGTTTTTTTCGGCAAGTCCACAGAGTGACGACCGCCGCCGCCGGCTTTGCCGGACTTGCGGCAGTTGTGGCATCACTCTTCATCGCTCCTGCAGCCAGGGCCGAGCCCATTCGCGGCGCCGGCTCCACTTTCGCGGCACCCATCATCGCGAAGTGGGCGGAAATCTACGAGAAGGCGCGGATGGATGACGGCGACTTCAGCTCACCCGACTGGACGGTAGACTACGAGCTCGTTGGTTCGCTCGCAGGTCTGATGCGCCTTGATCAGCCGGAGCTGGATTTCGCTGCGACCGATGTGCCTGTCTCCCACGACGAGCTTTTAAAGCATGGCCGCCAGCAGTTTCCGATCGTGCTCGGCAGCGTGGCGATTGCCGTCAACCTTGACGGTATCGACAAGGGCCGTATCAACCTGACTGGCCCGCTGCTTGCGAATATCTATCTCGGCAAGATCCAGTCATGGGCCGATCCTGCCATCAAGGCGATCAACCCGGAGATCAGTCTTCCCGATCAGAAAATCAGCCCGGTTACCCGCAAGGACGGATCAGGCACCACCTTCATGTTCACCGAATTCCTGTCCTCGGCAAGCCCGGAATGGAAGGCGGCACATGGAGCGGATACGTTGATCGCCTGGCCTGTGGGGACGAGTGTCGAGGGAACCGGGGATCTCATTCGCGCGGTGCAGGCTACCAAGGGGGCGATCGCCTATGCCGATTTTGGCCAGGTCGAGCGTGCAAACCTGCCCTATGCCGCCGTTCAGAACAAATCCGGCCAGTTCGTAAAACCGGGACCGGATGGCGTGCGGGCTGCCGCCAACACCGCCTCATGGGATGAAGCGAAAGATTTTTCGGTGTCGCTCACGGATCAACCGGGGGAGGCGGCCTATCCGATCAGCGGGGCGACATTTGCGGTCGTTCCAGTGACGGGACAGGCGCCCAATCGCTATCGCCGCGTGCATGACTTTTTCCGCCTGGCGTTTGAGACAGGCAGTAAGGATGCCGAAGCGCTGGGCTATGTGCCTTTGCCGCCGCAGCTCGTCAGTCAGATCGTCAAATACTGGCTGAAGCAGGATGCATCCGCGAGCCAGTAATTCCTTCGCGCGCATACGCGGTCGGGACATCCCCGACCGTATGAAATCGGACATGTGAGACGCGGGGGCGTCGTTGAAAGCGCGCCATTTTGGCGCCAAGGGGGTAAGGCGTAATGAACATCGACATTTTCAAGGATATTCTTGTGCCTGTTATTGGCGGGCTGGGGATATTCATGCTCGGTCTGGAGTTCATGTCGAACGGCATCCAGGCACTCTCCGTCAACAAGATGCGCGCATTTCTCGCGAGAGCCGCAGGCACGCCGATCAAGGGCGTCATCGCGGGAACGCTCATCACCGGTGTCATCCAGTCATCGACGGCAATGACGGTCATGGTCGTCGGCCTCGTCAATGCCGGCGTTGTCGGATTGCGTCCGGCGATCAGCGTCATCATGGGCGCCAACATCGGGACGACGCTCGGAAACGGCCTGATCGCCTTGCCGCTGGGTCCTCTTGGCCTGATCTTTGCGGGCGTTTTTTCGCTGGTCTACTGCTTTGCCAAGAGCGAGCGAATCCGCAACGTCGCGCTTGCCTGCATGGGCTTCGCGCTGATTTTCTACGGTCTCAATCTGATGACCGGCGGCCTTCGGCCGCTGCGCAACATTCCGGAGGTCATGGACGTTCTGTCGACGCTGACCGCCGACTCCTATTATAACCTGATCAAATGCGTGCTGATTGCCGCCGGCGTCACCGCGATGATCCACTCCTCGTCGGCGACGATCGGTATCGTCATGGGGCTCGGCGCGGCCGGTGTCCTTGACTGGACGACGGCGGTTGCCTTCTCGCTGGGTGCGGATCTCGGAACCACGATCACCTCCTGGATTGCCTCGCTCAATCTGTCGAAGAACGCCAAACGCGCTGCCTATGCCCATATGTCCTTCAATATTATCGGCGTCTGCATCACTGTGCCCTTGTTCTTCGTCTCGATCGACGTTCTGGCATGGGCGATGCAGTGGTTCGGCGGCGATCCCGGCGTTCCGGTCGTGGTCGAGGGCAAGGAGACATTTCCGCTGGTTCCGGTCGCTGTCGGTCTCTATTCGACCTTCTTCAACGTCTTCAACACGGCGCTGCTGTTTCCCTTCGTCAGCGTCTTCGAACGTGTCTTGTCGCGCATCGGCCGTATCGACGCCGAGGATGTGGAAGATTATTCGACGCCGAAATTCCTCGACCGCAGGCTCACAAGCGACTTCGCGCGGGCCGTTCCGGCCGTCCAGCAGGAGACCGCGCGTCATCTGCAGGCCGGTGCGATGTTCCTGGATATTGCCCGATCCGCCAAGTCGGCTCCATCAGATCCGGGCGAACATTATCTTGCCACCGATATCCTCAGCCGTGATATTCGCGATTATACCGCATCGCTGATGAAAGAGGATCTGCCTTACGAGCAACTCGATCTGGTCGCCAGCCTGATCGAGGAAGCGGATTTCACCGCTGCATTGACGGAATCGATGCATCAGGTCGCGCGGCGGGTGAAGCGTGAAAAATTCAGCGAACCCGCTTTGGCGATCGTCAATCTGGCACTGAGCAAGCTCGATGCCTCTTTGCAGGATATCATGCCCGACTATGGCGTGGTTCGTCCGTCCATGCCGGCCGGCCATGTCAGCCTTCCCAATGTCACCGAACTGCGGGAACAGACACTGGCACTTGGCCCGAATGCCGGCGCGGCCGAACGCGGCACGATCCTGGCGCTTCTCGGCTCGGTAGAGCGCGCGGAGATCCTGATCCGCCGCATCGACGAGGAGCGCAAATCCGTGAACCGGCAGAGCGTTCTGTCGCGGGTTTCGCAGAAACGCGAACGGCAGGCACGTCCTCCGCTGGACGAGGGCGGCTTGAGCCCGATGCCGGCTGAATAACGGCCATTGTCGTCGCGATCCTTGCGTGGCATCTTCCCGCCGGAGGATGCCACGTTTCGTTGACGGGTTTTCCGTTTTTCACTGCGTAAGTCTGTCTTCCCGACGGAGGCTCGAATGAGTGTTGGCCTGATCGCCCTTCTTGATGATATCGCGGCATTGGCCAAGGTGGCTGCGGCGTCGCTCGACGATATTGCCGGCCAGGCTGCCAAGGCAGGCGCGAAAGCGGCCGGCGTCGTCATTGATGATGCGGCAGTCACACCCCGCTACGTCACCGGATTTTCGGCAGCGCGCGAATTGCCGATCATCGGCAAGATCGCGCTCGGCTCGCTGAAGAACAAGCTTCTGATCCTGCTTCCCGCGGCGCTGATCCTGAGCCTTGTCGCACCGCAGGCGATCACACCGCTGCTGATGATCGGCGGACTTTATCTCTGCTACGAGGGTGTGGAAAAAGTCTACGCACTGGTGTTGCCGCATGCAGCTCACGCCCATGAAACGGCACTCGAGACGACAAGCCTCGATGCCAAATCGGTAGAAGACCAAAAGGTCGCCGGTGCCATCAAGACGGATTTCATCCTGTCGGCCGAAATCATGGCGATTACGCTCGCCGCGGTGCCGTCTGGCAGCGTGTTCACGCAGGCCCTCATCCTAGCCGTTGTTGGACTGGGCATCACAGTCTTGGTCTATGGCGGCGTGGCGCTTATCGTGAAGGCTGATGATCTCGGTCTGATGCTGGCACGTGTGCGGACGGCATCTGCGATGGGCGGCTTCTCGCGTGCGATCGGAAAGGGGCTTGTCACAGGCATGCCTTATTTTCTGAAAGTGCTCGGCATCGTCGGAACGGCCGCCATGATCTGGGTCGGCGGCGGCATCATCGTTCATGGCCTCGAAGCCTATGGTATCGGCGGCCCTGCGCATCTGATCCATGATGCCGGCGAGGCGACGGCGCATGCCATTCCCGTTCTGCCATCCGTGCTGCGCTGGATCGTCGAGGCAGCAGGAGCGGGCATCGTCGGTATCGTCGCCGGCTTGATCGCAATTCCGGTCGCAGGCTACGCTGTCTCGCCGATATGGCGGTACCTCAAATCGCTCCTGCCGCGCCGCCGGAAAGAGGCGTTGGCGGACGGGAAGAAATGAAGCCCATCGACGAGCAAGGCGTCATATCCAGCGGGCGCGCTTGAAACGGATGAAAAGTGCGATGCACATGACAGTGATGACTGCCAAAACGACAAAATAGCCGTAGCTGGTTTTCAGCTCGGGCATATTGTCGAAATTCATGCCGTAAATGCCGGCGATCGCCGTCGGAACGGCGAGAATGGCAGCCCAGGCCGCCAACTGTCTTGTGATTGTGCCCTGTCTTTGCTGTTCAATCAGATTGCTCGCTTCGAAAACCGATGTGATCACGTCGCGCAAGCTTGCAACCATCGTCTCGACGCGGTGCATGTGCTGAAGCGCATCGCGGAAATAGGGCTTCGCTTCCCTGTCAAGCGACGGCAGGTCGAGATGGTAGAGCTTGCCGCAAAGGTCCAGCATCGCATCCAGCACCCGCTGAAACAGAATGACTTCCCGGCGCAACTTGAAAATGCGGGCGATCTGGTTGCGGTCGAGAAACGCATCGAGCATTTTTCGTTCCATCTCGAGAACGGAATCCTCGATCGTGCGCACGATGGGAAGATAGCCGTCGATAATGAAATCGAGAATGGCATGCAGAATGTAGTCGGTGCCATGGCAGAGCGTTTGCGGCGATGTCTCTAGCCGGCCCCGCAGTTCTCCGTGCCCGCGCTCCGACCCATTGCGGACGGTGATGATATAGCGCTTGCCGACGAAAATTGCGGTTTCCCCGTAGGTGATATGGTCCCCCTCGAGCTGTGCCGTCTTTGCGATGACGAACAACTGGTCGTCATAAACGCTGAGCTTCGGCATCTGCAAAGAGCTGAGCGCATCGGCGATCGAGAGTTCGTGAAGGCCAAAACGGCCTTGCAGCAGCAGGAGCTCGTCCCGGCTAGGCTTGTGCAGCCCGATCCAGATGAATTCGTTGTCCGTCGCCGGAATGGAGGCCGCCTCGAAAGCTATGGCCTCGACCCGCCGTCCGTTGCGATAGAGATAGGATGCGGCAACGCTCATGCGGGCTCCCGGGTTACCACGATCATGATGCCCTCATGGAATGCGTGACTGACGATGTGATACCCACAATGTTGCGATCCTTTTGTGACTATCCAGCCCGGCCTATTTCGCCAGCGCCTGCTGCAGGGCGATCGCCCCGTGCGGCGCATTGACCTTGCCCTCATGGATCATGAAGGCGAAGACGTCGCGTGGCTCGGTCTTCACTTTGCGATCTCCATCGAGCAGCGGCAGGTCATCAGGAACCTTGCCCTCGGCCCAGGTCTCCAGCCGATCTGCCCAGGCCTTCAGGTCCTTTTCCGGGTAGCAGGTCGGAATATCGTCCGAGCCCTTCTGCAGCCGCGCATAGACGAAATCGGCCGTCACGTCGGCGATCATCGGATATTCGAAATGTTCAGCGCAGACCGGCGCTACGCCGTATTTCGAAAGCAGCGCCACGAACTCCGGCACCTTGAAGGAATCGTGCCGCACCTCGACCACGTGGCGGAGCGCCAACCCATCCTGTTTTGCCGGCAGCAGCTTCAGGAAGGCTTCGAAATCATCCGAATCGAACCTCTTCGTCGGTGCGAACTGCCACAGCAGCGGCCCGAGATGATCGCCGAGTTCGCTGATGCCCGATGACAGGAACCGCTCCATCGATTCACCGGCTTCGGCAAGCACCCGCCGATTGGTGACGAAACGCGTCGCCTTCAGCGAGAAGATGAAACCGTCGGGCACGTCAGCCGCCCATTTGGCGAAGACCGCAGGCTTCTGCGTGCTGTAATAGGTGCCGTTGACCTCGATGACCTTCAACTGGCGGCTGGCATAATTCAGCTCGTCCTTCTGTTTCAGGCTCTCGGGAAAGAAATGCCCGCGCCAGGGCTCGAAGGTCCAGCCGCCGATGCCGGTGCGGATAGTGCCGGATTTCGTCATGTCGTCCTCCCCATTCGCAGCCGCACAGGCCGCATTGATCTCTTTCGTCATGTCGACGAGCGTCCATCCTGGCCGATAAGGGTTCGGCCGGCGACCCGTTTCCTGAAATCCGAAGGCGCTGTAGAGCGCGATGTTCCGCTCCATCCGCGCATTGGTGTAGAGCCGGATCTCCGGCACGGCCCATTCCCGCGCCTTGCCCTCCAGCCAGCGCAGCATCGCCAGCCCATGCCCGGCACCCTGAAAGGCCGGCGAGACCGCGATGCTGAACAGCATGAGGTGATCGGCGTGCTGCTCGACGACCACCAGGCCGGCCGTTTGCCCGCCGATCTCGCACAGCCAGACCTCGCCGCGTTCGATCCGCGGCGTGTAATCCTCCGTCACCGGGATCGGCGGAGCGCCGAACAGCTCGCTATAGGGCCGATAGGCGGCTGACGTCAGCGTCGCGATCGTTTCCAGATCATCGGGCGACGCTGGTCTCATCGTCATTCCGCCGCAACCGCCTTCTTCGCCGGCCGCCGTTCCAGCAATTCCTTCAGGAAGTGTCCGGTATAGGACCGCTTCTCCTTGACGATCGCTTCGGGCGTGCCGGTCGCGACGATCTCGCCGCCGCCGTCGCCGCCTTCGGGGCCGAAATCGAGCACCCAATCGGCCGTCTTGATGACTTCGAGATTGTGTTCGATCACCACCACCGAGTTACCCTGGTTGACCAGTTCGTGCAGCATTTCGAGCAGCTTGGCGACGTCGTGGAAATGCAGACCGGTCGTCGGTTCGTCGAGAATGTAGAGCGTACGTCCCGTCGAGCGTTTCGACAGCTCCTTGGCAAGCTTGACGCGTTGGGCCTCGCCGCCGGAGAGCGTATTGGCCTGCTGGCCGACCTTGATGTAGCCGAGACCGACATCCTTCAGCGCTTGCAGCTTGTCGCGCACCGCAGGCACCGCCGCGAAGAAATCGACGCCTTCCTCCACCGTCATGTCGAGCACGTCGGCGATCGACCTCTGTTTGAAGGTGACGTTGAGTGTCTCGCGATTGTAGCGCTTGCCGTGGCAGACGTCGCAGGTGACGTAGACATCAGGCAGGAAGTGCATCTCGATCTTGATGACGCCGTCGCCCTGGCAGGCCTCGCAGCGTCCGCCCTTGACGTTGAAGGAGAAACGGCCCGGCTGGTAGCCGCGTGCCTTGGCCTCCGGCAGGCCGGCGAACCAGTCGCGGATCGGCGTGAAGGCGCCGGTATAAGTTGCCGGGTTCGAGCGCGGCGTGCGGCCGATCGGCGATTGATCGATGTCGATCACCTTGTCGATATGCTCGAAGCCGTCGATGCGGTCGTGATCGGCCGGGTTTTCACGCGCGCCCATGACGCGGCGTGCTGCCGATTTATAGAGCGTCTCGATCAGGAAGGTGGATTTGCCGCCGCCGGAAACGCCGGTCACCGCTGTGAACACGCCGAGCGGAATCGACGCCGTGACGTTCTTCAGATTGTTGCCGCGCGCGCCGACCACTTTGATCTCGCGGCCCTTCTTTGGCTTGCGACGTTCGTCGGGAACGGGAACGCCGAGTTCGCCGGAGAGATATTTGCCGGTCAGTGACTTCGGATTGGCCATGATGTCCTGCGGCGTACCATGGGCGATGACCTGGCCGCCGTGAATGCCGGCCGCCGGGCCGATATCGACGACGTCGTCGGCCGTCATGATCGCATCCTCGTCATGTTCGACGACGATGACGGTGTTGCCGATGTCGCGCAGGTGCTTCAGCGTGTCGAGCAGCCGGGCATTGTCGCGCTGATGCAGGCCGATCGACGGCTCATCGAGCACGTAGAGCACGCCGGTCAGCCCCGAGCCGATCTGCGAGGCAAGCCGGATGCGCTGGCTTTCGCCGCCCGACAAGGTGCCGGAATTGCGCGACAGGCTGAGATATTCCAGGCCGACATCGTTGAGGAAGCGCAGCCGGTCGCGGATTTCCTTGAGGATGCGCACGGCGATCTCGTTCTGCTTGGCATTGAAGCTTGCCGGCAGCGTCTCGAACCAGTCGCGGGCGACGCGGATCGACATACCGGTCACTTCGCCGATATGCAGAGTGTCGATCTTCACCGCCAAGGCCTCGGGCTTCAGGCGGAAGCCGTTGCAGGAAGGGCAGGGGGCGGCCGACATGAAGCGCTCGATATCCTCGCGCGCCCAGGCGGAATCGGTCTCTTTCCAGCGGCGCTCGAGATTGGTGATGATGCCTTCGAAATTCTTCTGCGTCGTGTAGGAGCGGGCGCCGTCGGCATAGTGGAATTCGATCTTATCGTTGGTGCCGTTGAGGATGACGTCCTTGGCCTCGTCGGAAAGATCGTTCCAGCGGGTACCGAGCTTGAAGCCGTAATGTTTGCCGAGCGCTTCCAGCGTCTGATTGTAATAGGGCGAGGTCGACTTGGCCCAGGGCGCGATCGCCCCGTCGCGCAGCGTCCGCTCGGGCTCGGGCACGATCAGATCCGGATCGATCTTCTGCTGAGCACCGAGGCCATCGCAGGTCGGGCAGGCGCCGAAGGGATTGTTGAAGGAGAAGAGCCTGGGTTCGATCTCCGGAATGGTGAAGCCGGAGACCGGGCAGGCAAACTTCTCCGAAAACAGCACGCGTTCATGCGTCTCGTTCAGCGACTTGTTGGCCGAGCCGCCGGCCGACGTCTCTTCCGGCGGCAGCGGCTTGTCGGCGAATTCGGCGACCGCCAG
Source organism: Rhizobium sp. WYCCWR 11128 (assembly GCF_013416305.1). Taxonomy (NCBI): domain Bacteria; kingdom Pseudomonadati; phylum Pseudomonadota; class Alphaproteobacteria; order Hyphomicrobiales; family Rhizobiaceae; genus Rhizobium; species Rhizobium sp. WYCCWR 11128. The sequence continues at coordinate 1,167,659 of NZ_JACCEZ010000001.1, read as the reverse complement.
CCCGTCGGCAAGCTTCAGGCAGGTCTCCAGACTGTCCGCCAGGCGCGCGGAGACATCCGAGCGCACGACGATGCGGTCGACCACCACGTCGATGTCGTGCTTGTATTTCTTGTCGAGCACCGGCGCCTCGGCGATCTCGTAGAACTGCCCGTCGACCTTGACGCGCTGGAAGCCCTTCTTCATCAGCTCCGCCAGTTCCTTCTTGTATTCGCCCTTGCGCCCGCGCACGAGCGGCGCAAGGATATAAAGACGGGTGCCCTCGCCGAAATCCAGGATGCGGTCGACCATCTGGCTGACGGTCTGGCTTTCGATCGGCAGGCCGGTCGCCGGCGAATAGGGAACGCCGACGCGGGCAAAGAGCAGGCGCATGTAGTCGTAGATCTCGGTAACGGTGCCGACCGTCGAGCGCGGATTGCGCGAGGTCGTCTTCTGCTCGATCGAGATTGCCGGCGACAGCCCGTCGATCTGGTCGACATCTGGCTTCTGCATCATTTCGAGGAATTGCCGGGCATAGGCCGACAGGCTCTCGACATAGCGCCGCTGGCCCTCGGCATAGATCGTGTCGAAGGCGAGCGAGGATTTGCCGGAACCCGAAAGCCCGGTCATGACGATCAGCTTGTTACGCGGCAGATCGAGATCGATGCTCTTGAGATTATGCTCGCGCGCGCCGCGGATGGAGATCGTCTTCAGTTCGCTCATCGTCTCTGCTTTGGTTTTCTGGATGACAGCCCTTATTTAGTGATGCCGACGGGCGAGTCGAGGCTGAATGTCCACTACGGTCAAGGTTTTCGATTCTGTTGACAGGATCATACGGATAAACTAGAACAAATAAAGAACAAAATTCCTGATGAATGCATGCGGCTTTCTGATGGATAAACATGTGGATTAAATGCCGCCCATGCGCATCGGCGGTCCGTGATGGTTTAAGGTGCGCCGATCGATTAAACGCCGCCGGGCAGGGCGGCAGGCAGGGTGAGAAGTATGGCTGGTAGTGTGAATAAGGTAATTCTGATTGGAAACGTCGGTGCGGACCCCGAAATCCGTCGCACTCAGGATGGCCGGCCGATCGCCAATCTTCGTATCGCGACCTCGGAGACCTGGCGCGACCGCAATTCCGGCGAGCGCCGTGAGAAGACCGAATGGCACACCGTCGTCGTCTTCAACGAGGGCCTCTGCAAGGTCGTCGAACAATATGTGAAGAAGGGCGCCAAGCTCTATATCGAAGGCCAGCTGCAGACCCGCAAGTGGCAGGACCAGCAGGGCCAGGACCGCTACAGCACGGAAGTGGTGCTGCAGGGTTTCGGTTCGACGCTGACGATGCTCGACGGTCGCGGTGAAGGCGGGGGTGCGAGCGGCGGCCGTGGCAGTGCCGGTGGCGGCAACGATTATGGCGATGACTACGGTGCTCCGGCTCCCGCTTCATCGCCGAGCCGCGGCGGTGGCAGCGGCGGCAACTTCTCGCGGGATCTCGACGACGATATCCCGTTCTGATCGGTAGCCTTTCCGGGCTTTGTGAAAGACGTGAGAGAGCATGATGCCTTGGATGGCGTCATGCTCTTTTTCTTTGATTTCGCGGCAGATGCTTCAGACCACATCCGCCTGAATGATTTCGCACCATTTTGGGGAGTTATTTCGGAATGAGCTGCCACATCTTTAAGAAAGATTCCGGTACGCGCCTCCGACTTTGGTTGGACGAGGCACCGCCGTCGATGGATTCAACGCGATGCCATCTGTGGGAGAGCAAAGTTTTCGTCAGCGGAGAAGGGATTCCTCATCGGAAAAGCGTGGCTGCGGAAATAGCTCGGCCGGTTGGAGGCATGACGGTATATGGTTTGCTGTCAGTCACCCTGGATCAGTCCATTAAAACGCAAGATCTGCAGGTGAATGTCCCGATTGAACGTACCAAGGGAGAGAGTTGGTCCCTATCACTTGCTCCAAGTCACCACAAAGTGCTTACCGGATTTGCCGCGGAGTACATGCCGGGGCTGTTCAAGGGGATAGAGGATCTTGGTGAGGCTGCATTGCCCAGTTTTGGAATTCTCTCCTTTGATCGCATGGCGCATTCGGACATAGGTTCGTCGATAGATATTTTTCGCGAGTTGACGAGAGCTATCGTGCGCGCATTGACTATGGAGCAGGTTCCTGAAACGCCGGATGAGGCGTTCGCACTTCTCGCAGTTTAGATTGAAAGGCGCTCGAGGTTTTTCAGTGCGGCGTCGCGCTGATGAGGTTGAACGCCGACTTAGCCCCGTCGACGACGAATTGTGCGGCAAGCGCTGCGAGGATGACGCCGAGGAGCCGTGTCAGGATGGCCCGGCCGGTGACGCCGAGGAAACGGTCAAGCCTTTCGGCGATGAGCAGCATGAGGAAGGTCAGCAGCAGATTGGCGGCAATGACGCCGATCAGCTGCGCTTTTCCGATCGAGGTGGCCAGCGTGCCGGCAAGCAGGATCGTCGCCGAGATCGCACCCGGGCCGGCAATCAGCGGCAAGGCGAGGGGGAAGACGGCGATATTCTCGATATGATCCTTGGTGATCGCCGCCTCGGTCGCCTTCTCCTTGCGCTCCTGCCGCCTCTCGAACACCATCTCGAAGGCGATCCAGAACAGCAGCAGCCCGCCGGCGATGCGGAAGGCGCCGATCGAAATCCCGAGCACGCCGAGCACGCCGGCGCCAAACAGCGCGAAGACGGCGAGGATGATGAAAGCGATGACCGAGCCGCGCAGCGCCACCTGCTTGCGCTCGGTTCGGCTCATGCCCGTCGTCAGGCCCAGAAAGATCGGCGCAAGCCCCGGTGGATCGATGGTGACGAGCAGCGTCGTGAAGGCGTTGATCAATTGGTCGGCGCTTGCCATCGGCTCTCCGGAACCCCACATGGGTGCGTGGTTTTTATGATTGTGAAGCGGGGATTTCGATTTGGCAAATATTCCGCGGCGGCTCGCGGCGGATTTGTCCGGTCCGGCCGCGCAACTTGCATGTTTTACCCTCTTTAAGCCGCAAAAGCCTGTTCAAAACGCGCTGTGAAATTGGCGCGGCAACAGGCTTTCCGCTATAAATCTTCAAGTGATTCTAGAAGAGATCGTGATCTGTTTTGACTGAGCAAACACCCCCCGGCGGCGGGAAGCTCCCGCCAGGCATCGAGCCCATCTCCATCATGGAGGAAATGCAGCGGTCGTATCTCGATTACGCCATGAGCGTCATCGTCAGCCGCGCGCTGCCCGACGTGCGCGACGGCCTGAAGCCCGTGCACCGGCGCATCCTCTACGGCATGTCCGAGCTCGGCATCGACTGGAACAAGAAATACGTCAAATGCGCCCGCGTCACCGGTGACGTGATGGGTAAATTCCATCCGCATGGCAATTCCGCGATCTATGATGCGCTCGCCCGCATGGCGCAGCCATGGTCGCTGCGTCTGCCGCTGATCGATGGTCAGGGCAATTTCGGCTCGGTCGATGGTGATCCGCCGGCGGCCGAACGTTATACCGAATGCCGCCTGGAAAAGGCTGCCCACTCGCTGCTCGACGATCTCGACAAGGAAACCGTCGATTTCCGCGACAACTACGACGGCACGCTCTCCGAGCCGGTCGTAGTGCCCGCCAAATTCCCGAACTTGCTCGTCAACGGCGCCGGCGGCATCGCCGTCGGCATGGCGACCAACATTCCGCCGCACAACCTCTCCGAAGTCATCGACGGCTGTATCGCGCTGATCGACGACCCGGCCATCGAGCTGCCGGAACTGATCCAGATCATTCCCGGTCCCGACTTCCCGACGGGAGCGAAGATCCTCGGCCGTGCCGGCATCCGCTCGGCCTATGAGACCGGCCGCGGCTCCGTCATCATGCGCGGCGTCGCCGCCATCGAGCCGATGCGCGGTGACCGCGAGCAAATCATCATCACCGAGATTCCCTACCAGGTGAACAAGGCGACGATGATCGAAAAGATGGCCGAGCTGGTGCGCGACAAACGCATCGAAGGCATCTCCGATCTGCGCGACGAATCCGACCGCCAGGGGTACCGCGTCGTCGTCGAGCTGAAGCGCGATGCCAACGCCGAGGTCATCCTCAACCAGCTTTATCGCTATACGCCGCTGCAGACCTCCTTCGGCTGCAACATGGTGGCGCTGAACGGTGGCAAGCCCGAACAGCTGACGCTGCTCGACATGCTGCGCGCTTTCGTCTCCTTCCGCGAGGAAGTCGTTAGCCGGAGAACGAAATTCCTGCTGCGCAAGGCGCGTGACCGTGCCCATGTGTTGGTCGGTCTGGCCATTGCCGTCGCCAATATCGACGAAGTCATTCGCGTCATCCGCCAGGCGCCCGATCCGCAGTCCGCCCGCGAAGAACTGATGACCCGCCGCTGGCCGGCGGAAGATGTCGAAAGCCTGATCCGTCTGATCGACGATCCGCGCCATCGCATCAATGACGACCTCACCTATAATCTCTCCGAAGAGCAGGCGCGCGCCATCCTCGAACTGCGCCTTGCCCGCCTGACGGCGCTTGGCCGCGACGAAATCGGCGACGAACTCAACAAGATCGGCGAGGAAATCAAGGATTATCTCGATATTCTCTCCTCGCGCGTCCGCATCCAGACCATCGTCAAGGACGAACTTCTCGCCGTCCGCGACGAGTTCGGTACGCCGCGCCGCACCGAGATCGTCGATGGCGGTCTCGAAATGGATGACGAGGATCTGATCGCCCGCGAAGACATGGTCGTCACCGTCTCGCATCTCGGTTATATCAAGCGTGTGCCGCTGACTACCTACCGCGCCCAGCGCCGCGGCGGCAAGGGTCGCTCCGGCATGACCACCCGCGACGAGGATTTTGTTAGCCGGCTATTCGTTGTCAATACCCATACGCCGGTGCTGTTCTTCTCCTCGCGCGGCATCGTCTACAAGGAGAAGGTCTGGCGCCTGCCGATCGGCACGCCGACCTCGCGCGGCAAGGCGCTGATCAATATGCTGCCGCTCGCACCCGGCGAGCGCATCACCACCATTCTGCCCTTGCCCGAGGACGAGACGAGTTGGGACAATCTCGACGTCATGTTCTCGACGACGCGCGGCACGGTTCGCCGCAACAAGCTGTCGGACTTCGTCCAGGTCAACCGCAACGGCAAGATCGCCATGAAGCTCGAGGAGGAGGGCGACGAAATCCTCTCCGTCGAGACCTGCACGGAAAATGACGACGTGTTGCTGACCACGGCGCTCGGTCAGTGCATCCGCTTCTCCGTCGACGACGTCCGGGTCTTTGCCGGCCGCAACTCGATCGGCGTGCGCGGCATCAATCTCGGCGATAGCGACCGCATCATCTCCATGACGATCGTTGGTCATGTCGATGCCGAGCCGTGGGAGCGTGCTGCCTATCTCAAGCGTTCCGCCACCGAACGCCGGGCGACGGGCGTGGATGAAGAGGATATTGCGCTGGTCGGTGAAGAAGTCACCGAGGAGGGACAGCTCTCCGACGAGCGCTATGACGAGTTGAGAGCACGCGAACAATTCGTGCTCACCGTCTCCCAAAAGGGCTTCGGCAAGCGTTCGTCCTCCTACGACTTCCGCATCTCCGGCCGCGGCGGCAAGGGCATCCGCGCCACCGACACGTCGAAGACCGGCGAGATCGGCGAGCTGGTCGCGGCCTTCCCTGTCGATGACGGCGACCAGATCATGCTGGTCTCCGATGGTGGTCAGCTGATCCGCGTGCCGGTCGGCGGCATCCGCATCGCCAGCCGCGCCACCAAGGGCGTTACCATCTTCTCGACGGCAAAGGATGAGAAAGTCGTCTCGGTCGAGCGCATCAGCGAGCCGGAAGAGGATGAGACGGAAGAGGCTGTCGAGGTCGCCGAAGGCGCCCCTGTCACCGACGAAGGTTCTGCCGATGAAGGTGGCGGCGACGAGGCGCCGATTGCCGATGGCGATCCGGCCGGGCCGGCCGAGGAATGATCAAATGAACGGGGCGGCTTCGAGCCGCCCTTTTCTTTTCAAGCCGCCCTTTTTCTTTTCAAACCGGATGATGGTTGAGGACTGCACCCAAAGAAAAAAGCCGGACGCTGGGTGCATCCGGCTTTGAATAGCCCTGGCGACGGAAGGGTGCCGCTCAAGGGTGGGAAGAGGAGAGAAAGGAACGTCAGAATGCTCTATGTTTTTCGTTCAGCGCCTTCACCTCTTCGCCTTCGCGCCGGAGCGCTGAAATCGTCGAGGCCACAGACACGATGAACATCACGCTGATGAGGGCGGTGAGCACTGTCAAGATCGTGAACATAGGCATTCCTTTCCTGGGGAGTTGCGTTCTCGCCCCTCAGTACTGGCCCAGTACGGCCGTCCGGGCCGAAGCATAGGGTCCATAAACCTTGGACGTATCAACCTTCTGATCATAGAGAGCGACAGTTGCGGTCAGCATGCCCGTGACCATTACCATCCAGAGCACGTTAATCATCGTAATCTTGCCGGGCATTTTTAATCCTTCCGCGCCGCTCTATGTATCGGTTGAATGAACGCATCCGTCTGTAAATGGTTCCGCCGGATGTTGATCGGGTGTTTACCAATGCCGATCTGAAGCGACCTTGAATGTCTCGTTCATCTGGCATTCAGATTCGAAGCTCGTTTTTCGCGCAGCCGGCCCTGGGCGCGCACGATCGCCGCATGCTCGGCAAGCTCCGGCCGCACCCAGCTCATCTCGTATCGATCGGCGAAATAGCCATAGGCCATCTCGGCGGCGAGGGAGGAAATGACGGCAAGTGCAACGAGCACGATCAGCATGGACCTGGTCTTTCGGGGGAGCGCCGGATGCCGGAATGGCATCGGCTGCTTTGATGATCGGAGTTAAGCAGATCCAGTCTGAAACGGTCTTGAACGGGCCATTCATCCGCCGTTTAACCGCCCGGCGCATAACGTCCTTTACGCGTCTGAAAAGACGCGCGGCGGTCTAGCCGGAGCTGGGCAAATCACTTGCGAGAAGGCGTCATCCGTGACAAAAGGCGTCAAACCAACGGTCGGGCCACATGACGACAGCTTTCTATCCGGGGTCCTTCGACCCGATCACCAATGGGCATGTGGATGTTCTGGTCCAGGCGCTCAACGTCGCCGAAAAGGTGATCGTCGCGATCGGCATCCATCCCGGCAAGGCGCCGCTCTTTTCCTTCGAGGAGAGAGCTGAGCTGATCCGCCGTTCTCTGGCTGAAGCGCTGCCTGGCAAGACCGGCGACATCACCGTCGTCTCCTTCGACAATCTGGTCGTCGATGCCGCCCGCATCCATGGCGCCACGCTGTTGATCCGCGGTCTGCGCGACGGAACCGACCTCGATTACGAAATGCAGATGGCCGGCATGAACCGGACGATGGCGCCCGATATCCAGACCATCTTTTTGCCGGCGGGCACGGCCTCGCGGCCCATTACCGCCACATTGGTCCGCCAGATCGCCGCCATGGGCGGCGATGTCAGCGCTTTCGTGCCGGCCGCTGTCTTGCAAGCCCTCACATCCAAGCGCCCAAACTAGCAAGCGCAAAGACTAGGCGGAACCCGCCGCAATGGAGCTCATATGAAACTCTTTTATCTCGCATTTGCCGGCGTGTTGTATCTCGCCTCCTTCGCGGGGGATGCCTTCGCCCAGTCGGCCGATCATTATCTCACCATCCAGCTGAAGGATGGCCCTGTTGTCATCCAGCTCATGCCTGAAGTGGCGCCGAAGCATGTCGCCCAGATCGAGGCGCTGGCCAAGAAGGGCGAATACGATAACGTCGCCTTCCATCGCGTCATCGATGGCTTCATGGCTCAGACCGGCGACGTCAAATACGGCAACATGGAAAAGGGCTTCGATGCGAGCCTCGCCGGCACCGGCTCCTCGGATATGCCTGACATCCCGGCTGAATTCTCCAAGACCCCGTTCGTGCGCGGTACGGTCGGCATGGCCCGCTCGCAGGATCCGAATTCCGCCAATTCGCAGTTCTTCATCATGTTCGCCGAAGGCTCCTTCTTGAACGGCCAGTACACCGTCGTCGGCAAGGTCGTCTCCGGCATGGAGAACATCGACAAGATCAAGAAGGGCGAAGGCCAGAACGGCGAAGTCAAAAGTCCCGACCGGATGATCAAGGTCACCCTGGGCAAGAAGTAAGTTACGAGAGAAACAAGAGGAGAAGACAATGGCCGAGATCAAGGATCCCGAAAACACCGTCATTCTGGAAACCACCAAGGGCAAGGTTGTTATTCAGCTTTTGCCGCAGGTCGCCCCGGAGCATGTCGCCCGCATCAAGGAACTCGCTCGCGAGAAGGCCTATGACGGCGTCGTTTTCCACCGCGTCATCCAGGACTTCATGGCCCAGACGGGCGATGTCGAATTCGGCAAGAAGGGCTCGGAAACCTTCAATCCCAGCCGCGCCGGCATGGGCGGCTCCTCGAAGCCGGATCTGAAGGCCGAATTCTCGGCGACCACGCATACGCGCGGCACCTGCTCGATGGCCCGTTCGCAGAACCCGAACTCGGCCAATTCGCAGTTCTTCATCTGCTTCACCGACGCGCCCTGGCTGAACAAGCAGTATTCGGTCTGGGGCCAGGTCATCGAAGGCATGGACAACGTCGACAAGATCAAGCGCGGCGAGCCGGTTTCCGATCCGGACTCGATCGTCTCCATGCGGGTTGCCGCCGACGTCTGATTATGATTTCTGCTGAAACCCGCCCTTGCGCATAGCTGCGTGGGGCGGGTTTCGCTTTGCCTGAAAGTGCCCTGATGCGCGTAGACCTTTTCGATTTCGATCTGCCCGACGAACGCATAGCGTTGCGGCCCGCCGAGCCGCGTGACAGCGCGCGCCTGCTCGTCATCGATCCGAATGCGGAAAACAGCCTGTCGGATCACCGCGTCGGCGATCTCACATCCTTCTTGCGGGCTGGCGACGCACTGGTCTTCAACGATACCAAGGTCATTCCCGCCCAGCTCGAGGGCATCCGCCATCGCGACGGCGCCGGCGGCCAACAGGTGTCTGCCACGCTGCACATGCGCACCGGCCCCAGCCGCTGGAAGGCCTTCGCCAAGCCCGGCAAGCGCATCAAGCAGGGCGATCGCATCGGCTTCGGCCATTCCGGCGAAAGCTGTTTCCTCGGTTCGCTCGATGCCACCGTCGAGGAAAAGGGCGAGGCCGGCGAGGTGACGCTGCTGTTTGATCTCTCGGGCCCGGCGCTCGACGAGGCGATCGCCGCCGTCGGCCATATCCCGCTGCCGCCCTATATCGCCGCCAAGCGCCCTGACGACGAGCGCGACCGCGCCGATTACCAGACGATCTACGCTCGCGAGGAGGGCGCCGTTGCCGCCCCCACCGCCGGCCTGCATTTCACACCTGCGCTGTTCGAAGCGCTCGACAAGGCCGGCATCGAACGCCATTTCGTCACGCTGCATGTCGGCGCCGGCACCTTCCTGCCGGTCAAGGCCGACGATACTGCCGATCACAAGATGCATCTGGAAAGCGGCTATGTCAGCGCCGAGATCGCCGCCCGGCTGAATGCCGTGCGGGAAAGAGGCGGGCGCGTCGTCTGTGTCGGCACGACCTCGTTGCGGCTCATCGAGAGTGCCGCCGAGGAAAGCGGAGAGATCATGCCCTGGGCCGGCGCTACCGGCATCTTCATCACGCCCGGTTACCGCTTCAAGGCGGTCGACATGCTGATGACCAATTTCCACCTGCCGCGCTCGACGCTGTTCATGCTGGTCTCGGCCTTCGCCGGCTTCGAGACCATGCACGCGGCTTATAAACACGCCATTTCGACGGGCTACCGCTTCTACTCTTACGGCGACGCGAGCCTTCTTTTCCGGAAAGACAGATGACAGATAACTTCCAATTCACCCTTGACAAGACCGACGCCGGCGCACGCCTTGGCCAAATCTCCATGCCGCGCGGCGAGATCCGCACGCCGGCCTTCATGCCGGTCGGCACCGTCGGTACGGTCAAGGCGATGTATCTCGACCAGGTGCGCGAGACCGGCGCCGACATCATCCTCGGCAATACCTATCACCTGATGCTGCGCCCGACGGCCGAGCGCGTCGCCCGGCTCGGCGGCTTGCATAAGCTCATTCGCTGGGAACATCCGATCCTGACGGACTCGGGCGGCTTCCAGGTCATGTCGCTGTCCGGCCTGCGCAAGCTCGACGAGCAGGGCGTCACCTTCAAGTCACATGTCGATGGCAGCCTGCACCATATGTCGCCGGAGCGCTCCATCGAAATCCAGGGGCTGCTCGGCTCCGACATCCAGATGCAGCTCGACGAATGCGTGGCGCTGCCGGCTGAGCCGAAGGAGATCGAGCGCGCCATGGAAATGTCGCTGCGCTGGGCCGAGCGCTGCAGGGTCGCCTTCGGCGAGCAGCCCGGCAAGGCGATGTTTGGCATCGTCCAGGGCGGCGATATCCCGGCGCTACGCATCCGCTCGGCCGAGGCGCTGAGCCAGCTCGACCTCAAGGGTTATGCCATCGGCGGCCTTGCCGTCGGCGAGCCGCAGGACGTCATGCTGCAGATGCTGGAAACGACGCTGCCGGTCCTTCCTCTGGAAAAGCCGCGTTACCTCATGGGTGTCGGCACGCCTGATGATATTCTGAAATCGGTCGCCCGGGGCATCGACATGTTCGACTGCGTCATGCCGACCCGTTCCGGCCGCCACGGTCTCGCCTTCACTCGCCGCGGCAAGGTCAATATCCGCAATGCCCGCCATGCCGAGGATATGCGCCCGCTCGACGAACAGTCGAACTGCCCGGCCTCGCGTGATTATTCGCGCGCCTATCTGCATCATCTCGTCCGCGCCAACGAAGCGCTCGGCGGCATGCTGCTCTCCTGGCACAATCTCGCCTATTACCAGGAGCTCATGCAGGGCATCCGCAAGGCGATCGCCGAAGGCCGCTTCGCCGATTTCATGGCGGAAACGCAGGAGGAATGGGCGAGGGGCGATCTCGAACCGGTTTAAGCCAATCAGACGAAGTTTGATCAGATCGGGATCAAATGCCCTTGCTGTCTGCGTCCGGCATGATCTGCACGCCGTTGATCCTGTAGCTGCCGTCCGGTTGACGCATGATCTGGTAGATCGCTGTCCAGTCCTTGCCGTCCCGGCCTGAAATCAGCACCTCGTGATAGATCAGCGCGCCGTTGTCGATCGAGCGGCTGCGCCCGAAGGCGTAATTGCCGGGGTGATAGACCGGCTCGTAGCTCTTCTTCACCATGGCGAAGAACAGGTTCTTGTCGGGATACAGCGCCCGGATGCCGGGAGCGGCGAAGGAATAGGCGGTCTCGGCATCGTCCTTGAGAAAGGCGTTGATCTGGTCCTCGATCATCGTCCGCGTCGTGTCGATCGGATCTTCGGCGCGGGCCGAGACGGGGGAGAGGGCGGACGCGGCACACAGGATGAGAACTGCGAAGAAGGCGCGCATGGGGTATCTCCGGCTCTATCGGGGAAAGGATCGCCGATAGAGCAGAAGTGTAGGCGATTTTCAGCGCAAGGAAAGTGGACTTTACGACCAGCGGCGGAACAGGGCGCTGGCATTCACCCCGCCGAAGCCGAAACCGTTGGTAATGGCGTAGTCCATCGCCAGCGTCCGCGCCGTCTTGCCGACGATATCGATGCCGTCGGCGGCTGGATCGACCTCATCGAGGTTGCGGGTCGGCGGTGCAATCTGGTCGCGCAGCGCAAGGATGGTGAAGATCGCCTCCAGCCCGCCGGCGGCGCCAAGCAGGTGGCCGGTCGCCGATTTCGTCGCGCTGACGGCAACACCGCCATTGCGGCCGAAGACCGTGCCGATCGCCGCGATCTCGCCTCTGTCACCGACCGGTGTCGAGGTCGCATGCGCGTTGAGATGCCTGACCTCCGAAGCCGGGATCTTCGCCTGCCTGAGTGCTGCCTCCATCGCCCGGCGGGCGCCGTTGCCGTCTTCGGGGCCTGATGTCATGTGGTAGGCGTCCGCAGCCGTGCCATAGCCGACGAGTTCGGCGAGCGGCGTGGCGCCGCGGGCAAGCGCGTGCTCCAGCGTCTCGATGACCAGGATGCCTGCGCCTTCGCCCATGACGAAACCGTCGCGCGCCGTGTCGAAGGGGCGAGACGCCAGTTCCGGCGTCTCGTTGAAACCGGTGGAAAGCGCACGCGCAGCGGCAAAGCCGCCGAGGCTCACCTTGTCGATGCAGGCCTCGGCGCCGCCGCAGATCGCCACATCCGCTTCGCCGGAGCGGATCAGCCGCGCCGCATCGCCGATTGCCTGGACGCTGGCGGCACAGGCCGTCACCGGAGCCCCGAGCGGCCCCTTGAAGCCATAACGGATGCTGACCTGGCCGGCGGCGAGGTTGACGAGGAAGGAGGGCACGGTGAAAGGCGACAGCCGCCGCACACCACGCGTTTCGCCGATCCGCACCGCTTCGGCGATCGCCGGAAAGCCGCCGACGCCCGACGCGATGATCGTTGCCGTGCGCTCGCGCTCGCCTTCGTCGGTCGGCATCCAGCCGGCCTGCCTCACCGCTTCCTCCGTCGCTGCAATGGCGAAGTGGATGAAACGGTCCATCTTCTTCTGGTCCTTCGGCGGGATGCAACGGTCGGGATCGAAACCAGCCTCAGCATCTTCCGCGATACCAGGAACGATGCCACCGACCTTGGCCGAGAGCTCGCCGACAATATCCTCCGCCAGCACCCGCAGCCCCGAACCGCCATCGAGAAGACGCTTCCAGGTGGGCTCGACGCCGGTGCCGAGGGGCGAGACAAGTCCCATACCGGTGACAACGATGCGATCCATTCTTTTGTCCTTTCTATGCGTCGATGCCGAGATACCAGGCGCGCATGCGGGCGATCCGCTGGTGCACCTCCTCGTCGGCGGCTGGACCTGCAAGCAGGCTGGTGTTTTCAGGTGTCACTTCTTCGCCGGTCCGCGCATCGACCAGCATCGTCTGGCGCTCTTTGCCGGAAGCGGTATCGCCCAAGAGAAAGGCGAGGTCCGCTTCGGGAATGTGCCGGCTTCCCCAGGAAAACAGCGTCATCAGAACAGGAAAGAAGTCACGGCCCTTGTCCGTCAGCCGATATTCGTAGCGGGCAGGGCGCTGATGGTAGAGACGCCGTTCGAACAGCCCCTTTTCCGTCAGATGTTTCAGCCGCCGCGTCAGGATGTTCGGCGCCACGCCGAGGCTTTTCTGGAATTCGTCGAAGCGTGAAAGCCCCTGGAAGGCATCGCGCAGGATCAGCATGCTCCACCAGTCGCCGACGCTGTCGAGCGCGCGCGCCGCCGGGCATTTGAAATCGCTGAAACTCGTTCGCTGCATGGCTGATGTCACTACAGCAGTGACTATCATCATGCAAGTTAGTTATCTCAAACGTCACCCTCGAAAATACGGGCAAGCAGGATGCCGGCAACGAGCATGCCCGCTGCCACGAAGATCGTGTCACCCGGCGTGCCGATATAGAGCGGCCCGATATTGGCAAAGAGCAGGAAGGCGATGAGGAAATTCGCCCAGCCCCACACGACATTCGCCGTCGGTGAGCCGAGCTTTGCCCCTTGCGCGAAGGGGATGCGGAAGCGCCGGCCGCTGACCCCGGCGACGAAATGCGGGATGCCGTTGGTCAGAAATGCCGCGGCGATGAAATGGACGATATAGGCGATCCAGGGCAAAGGCTTCTCCGTTGCGGCACGAGTGGCGTCAACGGAGAATGTGGCCGGGATTTAGGCTCCGGCAAGAGGGGGGATGCGACCGCCCGTGACGCTGCAGGCCGGCCCCCGCAATGAGACGAGCCGACCGGCTCAGACAAGCAGGAGATCTTTGAAGTGAAGTGCGGCGGAATTGTCGAGATCGGCGACATGGATTGCCCCGCCTGCTGCGCTTCCATCCGCATCATAGGATAAAATGCCGCTGGCCTGATCGTAGATCAGCTTGTCATCAGCCTCGAGCGCCTTCGTTCCCAGAACGAAATTCTCGGCCGAAAAGCTCGATGGCTTGAGCCCGGTGAAGACAGCGTCGTCGAACACCAGCTTATCGCCTGCGGCTGAAGAGAAATCGACGATCTTGTCAACGCTGGTATTGCTGGGCTTCACATCGAAGACGAAGGAATCGCCTCCGCCTCCGCCCGTGAGAACGTCAGCACCGGTCTTGCCGATCAGCTTGTCATTGCCAAGCCCGCCGATCAATCGGTCGTTCCCTTTCCCGCCGTTGAGAAAATTGTTTCCGTCGTTGCCCGTGAGAATGTTGGCCGTATTGTTGCCTGTCGCGCTGAGATTGGCCGTCCCGGTCAAGGTGAGGTTTTCGATCATTCCGACCGTATGCTTCTGATCGGCCAGGCTGAAGCTGATCGAAGCCTTTACAGTATCCGTTCCGCCGCCCCGGCTTTCGTCGACGATCTGGTTCGCATTGGTCACGGTGAAGGTGTCGTTGCCGGCGCCGCCATAGAGATGGTTGGTGGCCGGCGGCGTGCTGGCGCCGCTGCCTGCTACCTCGATGATCAAGGGATGATCGGTGACATCGAGCGTCAGCGACGACACGTTGCTGAGGCTTTTGATCGCCGTCGTCCCGGTCACCGGGTCGAAGACCTTCACAGAGCCGAACGAGGCCCCGAGATTGACTTTGACGGCTGTTGTCGCGGCCTGAATGGCTGTGTCGGAGGACTGGTTCCAGATATCTGGCTCGTTCCAGACGATGATCTGGTAGCTTCCGTCCGATTTTTCCGTCAGCAGGCTGCGGGCCGACGACGGCAGACCGTCGATCGAATAATTGAGTGTTCCCGCGCTGAAGCTCGCCTTCGTTGCGCCGTCGTCTTCAAGGATGGCGGTCAGATTGTGGATCGCCGTTGCAGCCGGTTTGGCTGAATAGTCGAGATGAAAGAGACCGAAATGCCGCTCCTGGTTGGTGCCCTGCGGATCGGAATAGGCGTCCAGCAGCTCGTAGATGAATGTCTTTTTCGATCCGAGGGCCGCACCGTCCATCAGCGTATTGAGCAGGAGCTTTGCCTGCGTCGCTTCGCTGACGCCTTCCCAACCGCCATTGGTGTCGGCGGTGAGCGAGGTGTGGTAACCGGTTTCGGTGATCGCCAGTGGCTTGCCCGGATCGGCAGCGCGCTGAACGCCGGATTCTCGGGAAAGCCACGAGAATGGCTGGTCGCCATCCTTCGCATAGGTGTGGATCGTCGTGTAGTCGGAGGCCGAAGCGACCGTATATCCGGTAAAGCCGAGGACTGGGATATTCTTCAGCAAGGGATCGGCGTTGACCGCGGCAGACAGGTCCTTCTGATAGGCGACTGCTGCTGCCTGGCCGCTCAGCCCATGATAGCTGACCGGCCAGTTATTGACTTCGTTCGGACCTTCGATGCCGACGACCGATCCGGGATGGGCTTGCACGAAGGCATGCAGCCGCTGGGCGACAGTGGCGGGGTCGACTTCGCGCTGGGCGCTGAAAACGAATTGCACGCCGGCTTCCGCGGCATCGCCGAGATGCGTTTGGCCGTTGGGATCGGAGGCGGAGTTGGGGGCGTGATCGCGAACGGTATCAAGGCCAAGATAGTCGAGAGCCTTAACAACTTCTCCGACATTGGAATATTTTCCGTCGGTGTAGTCGATATGCGTGTCAATTCCAAAGGAACGAATAATATCGTTTATTCTAACGGCTTGAGCCAAAGTTTTTCTCCCAGTTTATGAGGGAATTGGCGATGGGAATTTATTCTTCACATTTCTGATGCCAATTCGATTTAATACACGAGGAGGGCCGTGCAGTACTGCCCGTTAACCATGATAAATTGTCCTGAATGTGGCCCGCGCCGGATCGGTTTTAATACAGAATCTGCGCTTGCATTTTTGCATCCAGCCGGCCGATCATGACCCCGTGAAACAGACGCATAGGCAGAATCTGGCGAAGTCCAACGTGGCCCGGAGGATCCGATGACCGTTAATGTTCAATTCCGGTTTCGCAGCGGCTTGCCGTCGACGGCGTTCGATAATGTCCGTCTCCGCGGCAGTTGGGACGAGCAGGGCCGTCCCTCGAACGAGTGGACATCTATTCCGATGCAGCGCTCTCGCGACGAGGATGGCTATGATGTCTTCGTCGCGAGGGTTTCTTTTCCCGATGACGAGGTCGACACGCATTTTCGCTGGGGGATCGAACTCGATCGCCCCGGCGCTTCAAGCCTGTGGGCGATCACCGCCGAATTGGACGACAAGGCCTCGACGCGTCGGGAACGTTCCTTCGATCTCCAGCAGGGGATGGCGCCACAGACCTATTATCTGACATGGATCGGCCGTCTGGGGGCGAACCGGGTTGAAAGGCGCAACAGTGTCGACGGCATTCGCTTTTCGGTCTGGGCGCCGAATGCCAGGGCCGTTTCGCTCGTGCTTGCCGATCCCGCCATCGGTTACATCGCCGATGACGGCACCGGAACGGTGGCAACCATCGGGATGCGAAAGACCGTTGATGGATTCTGGAGCGTTGAAACCGGCGAGGACCACGGCCTTTCCGATTTCGACAGCATGGTCGGCACGCCCTATATGTACCGCATCACCAGGGATGATGGATCGCTCGCCTACCGCACCGATATCTGGTCGCTCATGCAGATCGGCGCGGGAGACTTCGATCCGGATGGAGCGATCTATCACGGATCGCCGGCCGCATTGGACGGACCGCAAAGCTGCTCGGTCGTCTGCGATCCGAAGCGGGTCGTACTTCCATCCGCGCAGGAGGTTGCCGCCGAGACGTTCTGGGCTGACGAATTCGTTGGAGGTCGAACACTTCCGGAGCGGCTTGAGGATCTGGTGATCTATGAACTGCACGTCGGCGCGCTCGGTTTCGGCAAGGCCGCGCCCGGCACGCTTGACGATGCCATCGCCTTCATCGAGCATCTGTCGGCACTCGGCGTCAACGCCGTGGAACTGCTGCCGATTGCGGAATTCGAGACGCGGGCCAACTGGGGTTACGGCACGTCGCATTTCTTTGCCGCCGATCAGGGGGCAGGCGGCACCGATCGGCTGAAGATGTTCGTCAAGGTCTGCCACCAGCGCGGCATCGCCGTCATCCTTGATGTCTGTTACAACCACTTCGATCCGGATGGCGAACGGGCGCAATGGGCCTATGATTCCAACGATCACACCCGCAATATCTATTATTGGTACGAGGGACGCCCCGGCGACTACGCCGACCCGACAGGCGGCTATATCGACAACATCTCCACGGGATGGGCGCCCCGCTTCGATGAGGAAGCCGTGCGCCAGCTTTTTATCTCCAGCGCAGCATTTCTCGTCTCCGTCTGCCATATCGATGGTTTCCGGCTCGATCAGACAAGTTCGATCCACCAATATCCGGTCCTGCATGCCGATGGCCGGCGCGCCGATCGGGCCGCTGCCTTCGGGGCCAAGTTTCTGAAGCAGTGGACCCGCACGATGCGGCTGATCAAACCGCAGCTTTTCCTGACGGCCGAGGATTATTCGGACTGGTCGGCGATGACCGAGCCGAGCCTGACCGGCGACGGGCTCGGCTTCGATGCGACCTGGTACGGCGATTTTCATCACAACCTCGTCGAATATCACGGCGGCGCACAGGCGCAGCTGTTGAAGAATGCCGGTTTCGGGGACAAGCGGGCGCTGACCATGTCGTCTCTTGCCGGCGCGCTGCAAACGAGCGCGCGATCCAAGGTGGTCTACAACCAGTCGCATGACGATTGCGGCAATCGTGAGGGATCGGCGCGAACCGCTGTTATCGCCGTCAATTTCGCGCCTGTTGTCGGTGAGACCAGGGCATGGGCGGAGGCGAGATCGAGGTTCGCGGCGGCGATGACGCTGCTATCGCCGGGCACGCCGATGTTTTTCATGGGCGAGGAAATCGGCGCCCAGAAGCCCTATCGCTACAATGATTTCCTCGACAACCGGGAGAATATTCTCGGCGAAGCTGATGGTAGCGGCGCAGGGATGCTCAGCTGTTATCGCGATCTGATCGCGCTCAGCGTCCATCAGGATGCCATTCGCTCCCGCAACATCGACATTCCCCTGGTTCACGACGAAAATCGGGTGATCGCTTTTCATCGATGGAATGACGGCGAGGATTTCCTTGTTGTGGGGTCGCTGAACGACGCGCCCTTCGAACACGGCTATCGGCTGCACAGCGAACGTCTGGGGGATGATCTCTGGGAGGAGATCTTCAATACCGATGCTGACACATATGGCGGCTGGAACGTTGGTAATGGCGGCGGAAGGATCAGAGCCACTGCGGGAGTGCTGAATGCCGTGTTGCCGGCATCAGGCGTTCTGGTCTTTCGTAGGTTGTGACGCGCCACGCCCGGAACGGTCAGACAAAGCCGAGCGGCAGATTTTCCACTTTCCTGTCATTGGCGTAGTCGCGCTCATGCGGCGAGCGACGGCGGCCGTCGCGGCGAGCGGAAAGATCGATCCGGTTTTCGGCGAAAATTCCGTCGGGCCAGGTGCCGGTGTCATGGCAATCGGCGTCGATCTTGGGGGCAAGGATTTTCAGGATCATCGAGGGTTCCTCCAGGCGGAGCATCAACATTTGGAAAGGGCGTCCGGTTCCTTTTATAAATCCAGAGTTATTAATAAATTAACCATAAAACTCAGGAGCGAGGGGCGCGGCGGCATTTGATCCGGTCACTCGCGAAGGGTGACATTTAATGGATGACTAATGACGAGGACATCGACGCCAGCATCCCCTCGGTCGCCCGGATCAGCCGCGCCGTGCGCGCCATCACCTCGGTTCCGGCCTCCGTCTCGGCAATCGCGGTTGCCAGACCGTCCAGTCCGTCCGCCACCTGGATCAGTTTCGGCAGCATATCGGCCCGTCCGACCGCCTCAGTCGATCTGGCGAGCTTACGTAGCGCTTCTGAATAGCTCGATATCAAAGCGAGTTTCTGATCTGCGGGAATAGTGGAGAACGAGCGTTTCTCGGAAGGCGACAGTGGCAATTTCGGCATGGATGCGACCTGTTGAACTGCGTATGAACTCGCATAGCCGCTTTTTGTTCCGAGCTGGCCCATTGCTCGATGACCCATCGCTTTGCCCGGAAATGGCGTTGCCGTGGAACTCCGGACCTGGATGGGCCGTTGAGGTGCATGAAACACAGGAGGTTTCCATGCAGCTGATCGATACGCGAGTTACACAGGCCGGCGACATCTTTACCGTCGAATTCCTGGGCGAGGGAGGAGAATCGATTTCCGTCAAAATCGACAACTCCCATGGCGAACTCGATGATACGAAGGCGGTCGACCACGCCAAGGTCATGATGGTTCAGCTGACCTCTTTTGCCGGCGTGGAAGCAGATGGCAGCATCAACCGTTACGATGCCTTGAGCAACGGCAATTTCGACGAAGGCAGCAAGGGCTTGATCGGCCAGCCGAGTGCGCGCTCGGCCGGCGACAGGCAAACGTTGGAAGAGGAACTCGATGAAGGCCTCGAGGACAGCTTTCCTGCAAGCGACCCAGTCTCGGCAACGGTATCGTCCATTCCCGCCAACGCACCACGGCACTGATTGCAACGCAACTGCGTATTCTTAATTCCAAATACAGGTGAAGGCTGTCCCGGTTCCGGCAGGCGGTCTTCACCAGCATGACAGATTGATGTCAGAACTGAGAAACAGCTGAAAACTTCAGCTGTGTGATTGACATGGGAGCCTTCTAGAGAGGGCACGAGAAGGGAGCGCCGGTGAGGTGCTGCCGACGTCTCGGAGACGCGCCCCCATGAAAATCATTCAGATCACCGACACTCATTTCAGCCCCGATAAGCCGCATTTCAACGGCAATTGGGCGCCGCTTCTGAGCTGGATCGAAGGGACCGGCGCGGACCTGATCGTCCATACCGGCGATCTCACCGTCGATGGCGCCGACAAGGACGCGGATATCACCTTCTCGATGGACCTGATGCGTCAGGTGTCTATCCCGATGCTGATCGTCCCCGGCAATCACGATGTCGGCCATCTCAAAGGATCGGACCAGCCGGTCAATGCCGAGCGGCTGTCGCGCTGGCGCAGCCTAGCCGGCCCCGACCGCTGGCTGGAGGATGCGGCCGGCTGGCGCTTCATCGGATTGAACGCGCTGCTTCTCGGCCATGAGGATGACGAAGAGGAGGCGCAGTTCGAATGGCTCGATCAGTCGCTGTCCGGCAGGGCAGGGCGGCGCGTAGCGTTGTTCGCGCACAAGCCGCTGTTCGTCGATGCACCCGACGAAGGCGATACCGGATATTGGAGCGTTCGCCCGACTCAGCGCCGCCGGCTCTATGATCTGATTGCTGCCCATGACGTGGCGCTGTTTGCGAGCGGCCATCTCCACTGGGCCTGGCAGGGGCGCTTTGACAATACCCAGCTGACATGGGGTCCCTCGGCCGCCTTCATCATCGACAAGATGGAGCGCGAGATGCCGGGCGAGCGCCTGATCGGCGCGGTCGTCCACGAATTCGGTACGACAGTCGAAAGCACCATCGTCGCCGTTCCCGGCATGACCGCGCATGTGCTCGACCATGTCGTGCACGAAGTCTACCCCCAGGCGGTCAAGCAGCGGGAACCCGTCGAATGAGCGCGCTCTCGCTTCGCGGCATCACCAAGGCGTTCGGCGGCAACCAGATCCTTAGTGGTGTCAGCCTGGATGTCGCCGCCGGCGAATTCATCGCGCTGGTCGGCCCTTCCGGCTGCGGCAAGAGCACGCTGTTGCGCGTTCTCGCCGGCCTCGACCACGCCGACCAAGGCGAGATCCTGATCGGCGGGCTGGATATGTCGGGCGTTGCCGCTGCCGACCGCAACATCGCCATGGTCTTTCAGTCCTACGCGCTCTATCCGCATCTGACGGCCTCTGAGAATATCGCCGTGCCCTTGGCCATGCGCCGGCTATCGAGGTTGCAGCGACTGCCCTTCATCGGGTCGTTGATACGGGGCCAGCGCGCCACCCGCAGGGCGATCGCCCGCGACGTCAGGGATATGGCGACGTCGCTGAAGATCGACCATCTGCTCGACCGCAAGCCCGGCCAGATGTCGGGCGGCCAGCGCCAGCGCGTGGCGCTGGCCCGCGCCATGGTGCGCCAGCCGAGCATCTTCCTGATGGACGAACCGCTCTCCAATCTCGATGCCAATCTGCGCGTCCACGCCCGCGGCGAGATCGTCGACCTGCATCGCCGCGCCGGCGTGCCGACGCTCTATGTCACCCACGACCAGGCGGAAGCGCTGTCCATGGCCGACCGGGTCGCCGTGATGATGGGCGGAAAGTTGCTGCAGATCGCGAGCCCCGAGGTCATCTATGACGATCCAGCCCATATCGAGGTCGCCCGCTTCATCGGCCAGCCACGCATCAATCTGCTGCCGGCCTTTGCAGAAGGCGGCGTCATTCTCTGCGGCGGCCTGCGCCTGACGCTTGAAAATGCGCACGACGGGAAGATGCCGGTCACGCTCGCCATTCGCCCCGAATTCGTCTTTCTGTCCAAGAACCGGCATGACGGCCTTGCCGCCCGGATCGAACGCGTCGAATTCCTGGGCTCCGAAGTCATCCTCCATTGCCGGCTCGAGGCGATCGGCGAGACTATCGTTGCCAAGGTTCAACCCGCCGAAGCCTCCGGCCTTGTGGCCGGCGATCCGGTCGGGCTGCGGCTTTCGCCCGGCCGCACGCTGATCTTTGCCGAGGACGGCAGCCGGCTGGCCGGCGGCGTTGCAACGGGTGATGCCGGGCTCGGCGCTGCCGATGCCGGGCTCGCCAATAGCGATGCCGGGCTCGCTGCAAGCGATGCCGGGCTCGCAATAAGCGATGCCCAGCGGGAGAGGGCGCATGGCTAGCATCGTCTCCATGGCCGTGCCACACGATGCCGCCGTTGCGCATCGGCGCAGCGAGGCCCGCATCGCCTGGATGCTGGTGATGCCGGCTATGATCCTGCTGTTCCTCTTCGTGCTTTTGCCGGTTGTATCAGTCATCGTGCTCGGCTTCACCGATTTCGAACTCGGCTACGGTAAGTTCCGTTTCGTCGGCTTCGAGAATTACGCGCACCTGATCACCGACCGGACGTTTCGCAAGTCGCTGTGGAATACGACGGTGTACACGGCGCTCGTCGCACCGGTCTCGATCCTTCTCGGCCTCGGCATCGCCATGCTGATCGAGAGTGAGACTAAGGCGCGCAGCTTCTTCCGCACCGCCTATTTTCTGCCGGTCGCTTCGCTGATCGTCGCCATGGCGACCGTCTGGCAATATATGTTCCACCCCACAATCGGCCCGCTCAATGCGCTGCTCGCCCTCGTCGGGCTTCCAGGCCCGAACTGGCTCGGCAGCTCCGGCACGGTGCTCTACAGCCTCTCGATCATCGGCGTCTGGCAATCGGCCGGCTTCAACATGGTGCTGTTCCTCGCCGGGCTGACGGCGATCCCGCGCGAGCTTTACGCGGCAGCCGAGGTGGATGGCGCCAGATCCTCCCTCGACCGTTTTCTGCTCGTCACCTGGCCGATGCTCGGGCCGACGACGCTCTTCGTCATCACCATCAGTATCACCAATTCAGTCAAGGTCTTCGAAACGGTGAAGACTCTGACCGAGGGCGGCCCGAACAAGGCGTCGGAGGTGCTGCTCTTTACGATCTACCAGGAGGGCTTCGTCTACCTGCGCGTCGGTTATGCCTCGGCGATGACGGTGGTTTTCCTCCTGATACTGGTGGTGCTGATGTTCCTGCAGTACCGCATTCTCGACCGCCGGGTGCATTACACATGATGACGAGCGCTTTTTCCCTCGGCAGGATAATCCGTCTCACCTTGCTTTCCTTGGGCGCGATCATCTTCCTGTCGCCCTATGTCTTCATGATCTCGACGGCAGGCAAAGCCCAAAGCGACATCTTCACCTCGTCGCTGTCGTTGATCCCGGCGCACTTCACCTATGCCGAGAATTTCGCCAAGGCCTTGAGCCGAGTGCCGATGGCGCAGCTGTTGTGGAACGGCGTCGTCGTCTGCGGGCTGATCTTCTTCTTCCAGGTACTGGTGGCGATCCCTTGCGCCTATGCCATGGCAAAGCTGCGCTTCGGCGCCGCCCGCGCCATGATGGTGCTTGTCATGCTCGGCCTGCTGGTGCCGATCCACGCGACCGCGCTGCCGCTCTATGTCGCTTTCGACCGCGCCTCGCTGCTCAACAGCTATGCCGCCCTTGTCGCGCCCTTCACCATTTCGGTCTTTGCGATCTTCATGTTCCTGCAGTTCTTCCGCGCCATGCCGGATGATCTCATCCATGCCGCGCGTCTCGACGGCATGTCGGAACTCGGCATTGTCGCCCGCGTCATCGTGCCGAATGCCTGGCCGGCGGTCACCGCCTTCGCCATCTTTTCGGTCGTCGCCCATTGGAACGATCTCTACTGGCCGCTGATTGTCATCAGCAAGCAGGACTACGCTACGCCGCCGCTCGGTCTGATGTATTTCCGCGCCGCCGAGGCCGGCGACGACTACGGCGCGCTGATGGCGGCGACCCTCATCATTACCCTTCCCCTCGTCATCGCCTTCCTGCTTGCGCAGAAGCGGTTCGTCGAGGGCATCACCATGACCGGTCTCAAAGGCTGACCGGTTTCAACCCAGGAGAACGAGCGATGAAACATATCACCCAGCTTCTCGCCGCAGCGGCCGTCTCGATGGCAATCGCGCTTCCCGCGCATGCCGAGACGACGCTGACGGTTCACTACCCGATGCCGGGCTTCTTCAAAGACGTGATGGATACGATCTCGAAGAAGTTCATGGAAGAAAATCCCGATATCAAGATCCAGTTCGCCAGCCCGTCGGCGACCTATGAAGAAGGCATCCAGACGATCCTTCGCCAGGTCGGCACCAGCGCAATGCCCGATATCACCTTCATCGGCCTCAACCGCCTGCGCATGCTCGACGAACGCGACGTCGCCGTCGACCTCGGCCCGCTCGTCCAGAAGGACGGCAATATGGCCGAGCAGGGCTTCTCCGACACGATCCTCAAGCTCGCCCAGGTCAAGGGCAAGCAGGTGGGCCTGGCTTTCGCGACTTCCAACCCGATCATGTATTACAACGCCGATCTCGTGAAGGCGGCCGGTGGCGACCCAGAAAATCCGCCGAAGACCTGGGATGAGGTCATCGCGCTCGGCGGCAAGATCAAGGCGCTCGGCGATGGCGTCGACGGCATCGATTTCCGTTGGCAGGGTGATGACTGGATGTTTTCGGCACTGCTCTTCGGCGCCGGCGGCAAGATGCTGAGCGACGACGAAAGCAAGGTCGCCTTCAACGGCCCGGAAGGTCAGAAGGCCGTCGAGGTCCTGCATCGCCTGGTCACCGAGGGCGGCATGCCTGTGTTCACCAAGGCCGCCGGCGAACAGGCTTTCGCAGCCGGCAAGGTCGGTTTCGAATTCCAGACCACAGGCGCGCTGCGCAACACGATCAAGAATGTCGGCAACAAATTCGATCTGCGCACCGCCAAGATCCCATTGATCGATCCGGTGAATGGCCGCCTGCCGACGGGCGGCAACGCCGTCGTCATCCTGACGCATGATGCCGCCAAGCAGGATGCTGCCTGGAAGTTCGCCAAATTCGCCGCCGGCCCTTATGGCGCTTCCGTCGTCGTCCCCGGCACCGGTTATGTCCCGAACAACGAGCTCGCCGCGAAATCTGCCGACTATCTCGGCGATTTCTACAAGCAGAACCCGCTGTTCCAGGCAGGCCTCAGCCAGATGCCGGTGATGATCCCCTGGTATGCCTTCCCAGGCTCGAACGGCGTCAAGGTCACGCAGACGATCGTCGACAACCTCTCGCGCATCGTCGACCAGTCGGCCGAGCCGAAGGAAGCGCTCGATGACGCAGCCGCCGATGTCGAGGGCATGCTGCCGCGCAGCTGATCGGCTTCCCGATTGGGAACAGGGCAAGGCCGCCACGCCGAGCGCGTGGCGGCCTTCTTGTTTCGCAAGCGTCAGATGGCGCGCACGGTGCCGCCGCGGCGAAGCGTATAGGCGACATCGAGATGACGGGCAGGGGCGGCATTCTCCGCCATGTCGAGAAGCAGCGAGGCGGCCGTTGCCCCCATGCTGGCATCCGGCATTTCAATGGTCGTCAGGGGTGGATCGATCAGCCGGCCGATGGCGATGCCGTCGAAGCCGGCGACCGAAACATCCCCAGGCACCGACAGCCCCTCGCGCTTCAGCGCGCCGATGACGCCGAGCGCCAGCAGATCGTTGGAGGCGATGATCGCCGTCGGCGCAAGCGAAGTCATCGCGACGCCAAGATCGAGCTGGTCATAGCCGCTGACGAACGGGATCTGCACGGCATCGAGGGGTGTCAGCCCGCTCACGGCCATGGCGTCGAGGTAACCGCGGTAGCGAAGGTGGGCGCGGTCGGAGGCGGCAAAATTACCGGAGAGAAACAGAATGCGGCGATGGCCCATGCCGATCAGGAAGGTCGTGATCTCGCGGCCGGCGCCGCGATTGTCGGCGGTAACAGCCGCCGGAAACTGCGCCGTCGGCAGGTTGTTGAGCAGCACGGTCGGCGGGAGCTTCGCAAGCAGCGCCTTGCTGGTGGATGGATCGCAGACGGTGAGGATCAGCCCGGTCGGCCGGTCGTTCAAGAGTGCTGCGACGGCATCGGCCTCGCGCGCCGGATCGTAATTCGACTGGGCGATCAAGACACCATGCCCGGCCACCAGCATGCGGTTCTGGATGCTCGACAGCGACGAGGCAAAGACCGGATTGGTGATGCTCGGGATCAGCACGCCGATGACGGGCCTGCGTCCGAGCCGCCCAGCAGACAGACCGGCCGGGCGATAGCCGAGTTCGGCGGCCGCGCGGCGCACCTTGCGCACCATCAGGTCGCTGGCCGGTCCGTTGCGGTTGAGAACCCTGCTTGCGGTCGCCAGCGAGCATCCTGCTCGGAACGCGACCTGCTCCAATGTCGCCATCGAAAAACGCCTCCTGGTGACTGCATCGAGGCGCAATCCCTTAGGCGGGTTCGATGACATTGGTCTGACACCTAGAGCATGATGCCGAAAAGTGTGAGCGGTTTTCGGACGACATCATGCTCTAACTCTTTAATTGAGAACAGGATTCAGATTTTAGGCCGACCGGGCCCAAAAATCATCCTGTTCTGGGCAGAGTTATCTACTTCTTATTCGTTACACACATGGAAGTTGATGGGAAATGCAACCTGTGGAATAGTCAGATTGACGCCATCTACCCCATTCATTCTCATCACCTGGACAAGAATGTCTCATAAAAAAATGGAATGCTCCACGGTGTGCTGGTTTCTCGCGACGGTCTCCCTCGTCGCAAGCTTCACGTCGCCAGCCTATGCGAACAGCCTGTCCGTGCCCTGGCCACAAACGCAAAGCGACATCAAAGCCGACCCTCATGTGCGTTTCGGCATGCTCGCCAACGGCATGCGGTTTGCGACTATGCGCAATGTCACGCCGCCCGGACAGGCAGCGATCCGCTTTCGCATTGGCTCAGGTTCGCTCGACGAAAACGACAACCAGCAGGGTCTGGCGCATTTTCTTGAGCACATGGCCTTCAAGGGTTCGACACATGTCGCCGAAGGGGAGATGATCCGTATCTTGCAGCGCAAGGGTTTGGCTTTCGGGCCGGACACCAACGCCCATACCTCTTATGACGAGACTGTCTATGCACTCGATCTGCCCGAGGTCGATGCAGACACGGTTTCGACGGGCCTGATGCTGATGCGAGAAACGGCGAGCGAGCTGACCCTCGACGCCGGCGCCTTCGATCGCGAACGCGGCGTCATCCTGTCGGAGGAGCGGCTGCGCGACACGCCGCAGTATCGCGCGGCGCTCGAAATCATGAATTCGTTGCTCGCCGGCAAGCGCGCGACCATGCGGGCACCGATCGGTAAAGCCGACATCATCAGCAATGCGCCTGTGGCCCTTGTCCGTGATTATTACCGGGCCAATTACCGACCCGATCGGGCAACGCTGGTGGTGGTGGGCGATGTCGACCCCGTCGCCATGGAAACGGAAATCCGGCAGCGCTTCGGCGACTGGAAGGCTGTGGATCCGACGCCGACAAAACCGGATCTCGGCACGCTGGTGACGAAAGGCGAAAGCGCCAACCTCATCGTTGTTCCCGGCGGCATGACGAGCGTACAGGTCGCCTGGACACGTCTCTATGACGCCGCGCCTGACACCTTCGCCAAGCGCCGCGCTGAGCTTATTGAAAATCTCGGTCTCATCGTGCTCAATCGCCGGGTTAGCACCATCGCCGGCAAGGCGGATGCTCCATTCATCAGTGCGGGCATCGGCTCTCAAGATCTCCTCGATTCCGCTCATGTCGTCCTGATCGCGGCGAACTCCGAGCCGGACAAATGGCAGGCGGCGCTCACGGCCATTGACCAGGAACAGCGTCGTATCCAGGAGTTCGGCGCTACGCAGGCGGAAATCGATCGCGAAATTCTCGACTATCGCTCGGCCCTGCAGGCTGCTGCGGCCGGAGCCGCGACGCGCACGACCACCGACGTCGCTTCCATGTTGGCGAGCAGCGTCGATGACGATCAAGTCTTCACCTCGCCTACCGAAGAACTCTCGCTGTTCGAGACGATGACGAACGGCGTCACGGCGGCCGAGGTCAATCAGGCGCTGCAGCATGCTTTCTCCGGCAACGGTCCGCAGGTCGTGCTACAGACGGCCCAATCACCTGAGGGCGGAGCCGACGCGGTTCGGCAAGTCTACGATGCGTCAAATGCCGTTGCCGTCTCGGCACTATCCAGTGCAACTGACGTCGCCTGGCCCTACGCCCATTTCGGCGCGCCAGGCGCTGTGGTCGAACGCCGCGCCATCGACGATCTCGGCTTGACCATGGTGCGCTTTTCCAACGGCGTGCGGCTTACCGTCAAGCCAACCAAGCTGCGTGCCAACGAAGTGCTGGTGCGTGAAGATATCGGCGGCGGTCGGCTGCACCTGCCGCACGACCGTTCCGCTCCGATCTGGGCATCTCCGGCCGTCGTGCTGTCCGGCGTGCAGGCCATGGATTACCAGGATATCCAGAAAGCGCTGACGGCCAACATCGTCAGCATCGATTTTTCGGTAGGCGACAGCTCCTTCAGGTTCGACGGTCATACAAGGACTGAAGATCTTGCGACGCAACTGCAGCTCATGACCGCATACACCTCCGATCCTGCCTATCGCCCCGAGGCGTTCAAGCGCGTGCAGCAAGCCTATTTGAGCGGTCTCGATCAGTATGAGGCGACGCCCGGCGGCATTGTCAGCCGCGATTTCCCAGGTCTCGTGCATTCGGGCGACCGGCGCTGGACCTTCCCCGATCGCGCGCAGTTGTCGGCCGCTCATCCAGACGATTTCGAGGCGCTATTCCAACCTATGATCTCCAACGGCCCGATCGATATCACCATTGTCGGCGACGTGGCGGTGGATGACGCGATCCGGCTGACGGCTGAAACCTTTGGCGCCTTGCCGCCGCGCCCGGAGATGATGTCGAGCGACGATCGGAACGAGGTGCGTTTTCCGGTGACGAACGAGAAGCCCGTTGTGGAGACCCATAACGGCAGGGCAGATAACGCCGCCGCCGCGGTAGGGGCTCCGATTGGTGATTTGCTTTCCGACCTGCCGCGGTCCTTCGCCGCCAATCTCGCCACCCAGATTTTCCAAAACAGGTTGATCGACCAGTTTCGCATCGCAGAAGGAGCAGGTTATGTGCTGGAGGGCGATGCTGACCTGTCAAGTGAAGTCCCTGGCTACGGCTACGCATATTTCTACGCCGAGACAGACCCGGCAAAGGTCGCGCGCTTCTACGCACTCGTCGACGAGATCGCCGAGGATCTGCGGTCGCATGATGTCTCCCCGGACGAACTTGCGCGCGCCCGGGAACCCATCATCGAGACACTGAAGCATCAGCAGCAGGGTAACGAATATTGGATTGAATATTTGCGCGGCGCTCAGACGGATTCGCGCGGCTTAGACCGGATACGCGACAATCTCAGCGGCTACGACAAGGTCGCCGCCGCAGATATCCGCGCGTTTGCCGCGACTTATTTCAGCCCGGAAAAATTCTGGAAATTCGAAGTGCTGCCGCCGCCGGTGCGATAGGTCGTGGGCACGGCTCAGGAACGGCGTTTGACCACGCGCATGTTCATCTCCGCGCGAAGCGCAAAACCATGTGTCTTGTAGAGCGAAATGGCCGACGTGTTCGCCGCATAGGCGTGCAGATAGGCGGTGTCGCCGCTCGATGCGATTTCGCCGGCAACGAAGCGAAAGAGCAGGGTGCCGAGGCCGCGTCCCTGGAAATCGGGATGGGTGCAAAGCCCGCTGAGCTCGATGAAGCCTGTCTGCCGCATCCGTTGCCCGGCCATCGCCACTAGGCGGCCTTCGCTCTTGATCCCCCAGAAGCTGCCGAGGCTTTGGGCTCGCAACGTGAACGGCCCAGGTTTGGTCAGTGTCGCCAAATCAAGCATGTCGGCGGCATCGGACTCCGTCAGCGGCTGGATGCGAGAATCCGAAATCCTCTCATGGGGCCGCTCGGCAACCATCTGGACCACCGATGCTTCCGCGGCGACGGCAAGACCCGGTGGAATGGCGATCGGCCCGGATTCGACGAGAATCATGCTCTCCTCCGGCGAAAGCAGGTTCTTCAGGGCGTCGAGGCTCTCCGGCGTATCGTCGGCTGATGCCGCGAAAGGAACGATGGAGGGTGGGTATCGCCGCGCGGACATGCCACCTTCGGCAAGATCGGCATGCGCGGTCTCCAACGCGCTCCAAATCGGTCGGTCGAGAATATGTTTCATTGTGTTTCCTCCTTGGCGGCGTTGCGGCGCGCAAGCGGCACCGCCGCAAGCCCGTCCTCGATGGCCGCGAGCTGTTCGAGGATCGGCCCGTCGAGATCGCCGCAGAGATCCGCAACGGCGGCGGCGATGCGCGGCCAGATCACCTTTTTCGAATGATCGACGAGGTCCTGTCCCTTGTCGGTCAGCGAGACCAGTCTCCGGCGCTGATCATCCGGGGCCGGCTGCATGTCGACGTAACCGAGTTCGAGAAGCTGGCCGATGGTGCGGGTTGCGCCGGGCTGGGTGATGCCCACCGCCTGTGCGAGCTCGCCGATCGTCAGCGGCCCAGACCGATCGATCGCTGCAAGGAATGGATATTGGCCCGCCTGAATGCTGAGACCGGCCTCGTCGATGACCTGCTGGGTATCGGCCTGCAGCCTTTCTCCGATGCGCCGCAGCCGGCTGCCCATGCACAGAAACCCGAGCGTTCGGACCACATCCTCGACCATGCCGATCTCCATTTGTATGGGATGTTATATAACATGTTATGCATTAAATGGCAATTCTTCTGAGCAAAGGGCCGGCAGGTGAAGCCGGGGCAGGGCGGCACGAGCAAGTGCCTCGATCAGCCCCGCCATCTCCTGGCCACCAGAAACACCGCCAGCACACAGCTGAGCAGGCCAAGGGACAATGGCAAACCCTGATGTCCGATCAGTTGCATCGCCAGTCCTGTCGCGGGCGATCCGACGATGCCGCCGATGCCCCATACCAAGGCGAAGGTCGCATTTCCGGCGATTAGGGCCTGGCCGGTGAAACGCTCGCCGAGCTGGATCAGCGACAAGGTGTAGATCCCGAACGAGACCCCGCCCCAGACGAAAACGAGGGGCCAGATAAGCCACGAATTGAAGGCCGACGGCAGCAGCAGGCAACTGGCGAGGCAAGCCAGGACACAGAAGAGCATCATCCGCGTCGAGCTGAACCGTTCGGCCAAGCGCCCGAGCAAAATCTGCAGCACGGCATTGCCGGCGATGAAACAGGTGATCAGCGAAGCGATACGCCCCTCGGCGCTGCCGAGGGCTGCGCCATAGACCGCGAAGAGGGAAAGCAGGGTCTGCTCGAAGGCGGCAGCCGTGAAAACCGCGAACAACAGCAGCGGCGCCAGTGCGAAGAAGCCGCCGACCGATGTTGCCTCGCCTTCGTCAGGCATCTCAGGCAGGCGTGGGACGACGGCAAGCACAATCAGGCCACAGAGAAGGAAGGCCGTAATGCCGATCACGAAGGGCGACCAACCCTCGGTGCCGGTGAGCCAGAGCGACAGCGGACCGATGGCGAAGCCGCCCGAAACGATCGATGAATAGAGGCCCATGATCCGGCCCCGGCGCGGCGCCGGTGTGATCGAGATCAGCCAGGTTTCGCTGATCACGTAAAGCGGATTGGCGAAGACGCCGAGCAGGAAGCGCAGCGGCATCCAGGTCCAGAGGTCCTCAGTCCAGGCGATCGCAATCAGGGCGAGGGCGGCCAGGATCGAACACAAGATCGCCAACCGCGCCCCACCCACGCGCCGCGAAAGCGCCGGAATGAAGGGCGCCGATAGAATGAAACCGAGCGGCGTCATAGCCGCCGACAAGCCGATCAGGCCCGATGTCGTTCCCTGCCGTTCCAGGATGAAGCTGAGCAGCGGATAGGTCAGCCCCTGTGCCACGGCGAACACCGTGACCGTCGCGATGATGCCCGCCATCGCGGCCCATGGGATCCGCTCCGCTCGCAGCGATGTCGTGCCGTGCAAGTGCCGATGCGACAGGTCCGCCGGCTCCACGCAGGAAGTATCGTTCACAGTGACCTCCATAGGGTTTGAAGGACCGAGGGCCTTCTACCTGAAAGAGGATGAATTCTGCAGGATAGGGTGAGCGTCGTACTTAAGCTTTCCCAAAAAGTTCTCAAAAACGTCCAAACCGATTATAGATGCGCCCCATGCAGGGATCGCGCTTTGCCTTTGGTCCGTTCGTGCTTGATCCGGTGGCGGGAACGCTCCTTCGGAACGATGATCCCGTCGCAGTCGGCCATCGCGGGCTGAAGCTGCTTGCAGCACTCGTCGAACGATCCGGCGAAATCTTGGGGAAGGCCGAGTTGATGGACGCGGCGTGGCCGGGCATATCAGTCGAGGAAGGCAACCTAACCGTCCAGATCGCGCAGCTGCGCAAGCTGCTTGGTCCGGCCGCCGACGGCGGTGAATGGATCTCCACGGTTCCGCGCGTCGGCTACCGCTTCATAGGTGCCATCAATCAGCTCGGCGGCGTCAAACGAAAACCTTTGCCGCTGCCCGACAAACCATCGATATCAGTGCTGCCCTTCGTGAATATCAGCAACGATCCCGAGCAGGAATCCTTCGCGGATGGGCTGACCGAAGACCTGATCACCGACCTCTCCAGGATGCCGGGCCTGTTCGTCATCGCCCGCAACTCGGCTTTCGCCTACAAGGGAAAGGCGATGGATGTGCGCGAGATCGCCGAGGAGCTCGGCGTGCGCTATCTGCTGCAGGGCAGTGCAAGACGTGTCGAGGCGCGCGTGCGCATCAACGCCCAGCTGGTCGATGCGGCAAGTGGCGATCATCTATGGGCGGAACGCTTCGATCGCAGCCTGGACGATATCTTTGCCGTTCAGGACGAGGTGACGGCCAAGATCGTGGAGGCGCTGCTCGGCCGGCTGCGCGTACCGCCGCCGCGCAACCGGCCCAAAAATCTCGAGGCTTACGATCTCTGCGTGCGGGCGCGCAGGCTGATGGACGATACGCCGCAGACGGCGCGGGAAGCGCATCTGATGCTGACGCGCGCGATTGTCCTCGATCCTGATTATGCCGAGGCCTATCGCTGGCTTGCCATGAACCACTGGATGGGAGAGGTGCATAGCGGCGGACCAACGCAACCCACCCGTGACCTTGCTTTGGGGCTGGCGCGCAAGGCTGTCGCGATCGATCCCAACGATGCCGGCTGCCGCTGGATACTGGCTTATCTACTTGCCTATGAGCGCAGCTTCGACGAGGCGGAAGCAGAATTTGCCAAGGCGATCGAACTCGACCCGAACGAGGCCGACACCTTCGCGGCGCTATCCGACATCGCGGTCCTGGCCGGGCGGGTCGGGGAGGGCCTCGAGCATATCGCCAAGGCCTTCCGGTTGAACCCGTTTCCGGCAAGCTGGTACTATCTGGCGCTCGGCCAGGCGCAATATGCTGCCGGCCAATACGCAACCGCTGTCGAGACGCTGCGCAACGACGAGACCTATCGCACGAGCTCACGCCGTTTCCTGGCGGCAAGTCTTGCCCAACTCGGCCGGCTCGACGAGGCACGCGCCGAGGCCGAACTGTTTCTCGTCGCCAACCCGGATTTTTCAACCCGCCACTGGGCGGCGACCGAGCCATTCCGCGACGCTCGGACGCTTGAGCATTTCGTTGACGGCTACCGCAAGGCGGGACTTCCGGAGTGACGCGTGCCTCAAGACGGCCCGTGATTAGATGGTGCCGGGCCGCGTGGAGGTGGTGAACTGGCTCGCGGAAGACAAAAAATCCTCTTCGGCGGTGGGCAGTTTTCCGTTTGGTGTCAGGTCGTCGACCGCTTTGGGAAGATCGCGCTTCAGCCGCTCAAGAATCTCTTGATGCGAAAGGCCGGTATTGGCAGCGATCTCGTTGAGAACCTCCGGCCCCAGTGCTTCCGCGAGCTGGCCGTCATCGATGTCGGCATTTGGACCGGGCTGTACCCACGACTCCGCCTTGTCACCGTGACCATTCTGCTGAAACGTCTTCAGCAGATCGCCGAGACCGCCGCTGACGATGCTGCCTGATGTCAACCCGCCCAGAAGGCCGCCGAGACCACCCGAACCGGTCAGTCCGCCAAGAAGGCCGCCAAGCCCGCCGGGCTGCTGGTTTCCCGCGCCAGCCTGCTGGGGGTTCTGGATGCCCCGTAGGAGCTCTCCGATCTTGTCTCTGTTTTGGTAGCCGGCAACGGCAAGGACGGCGAGAAGCGCCTTCAATTGACCGCTCATCATGATGAATCCTCCTATGGTGCTCCAAGGTGCACGCGACCCAAAGTAGGGCGCTGCATGGGCAGCAATGTCCAGAGGGGCCAAAGGTTCCGCCGCTTTGAAAACAAGGGCTCACGGCTGACCGTTCGACGATCTCGAAGGCCAGCTGTCCCACTTCATTTGCTCACGCCGCGGTCAGATTTCCGGGCAGCCTCGGCGGTTTGCAAAGGTCATTCGTTCCGGTCCACGGCGAGTCATCCCCTGCACGACGATACTGCGGGGAGACATGCGTACGATCTGCGCTCTGCGAAGTCCTTCGCTACGTGCGATGTCGAGAGCATCATCCGGGTCGCATCCGCGCCGTCCGCGCCGATCATATCCGTCATATCTGTCACGATCGCGATTACGATCGTAAACCCCGACGCCACCGGGGCCGACCCGCAACTCCAAGTCCTGCGCTGCCGCGATCGTCGGCGAGATCGTCAAGCCGCTTATCGCAGCCAAGCCGACCAGTACGAACTGAAGAGATTTCCGCATGAGTTCCTCCCATGATCCTATGTTTATCGTAATGACAACATCGCCATGCGAGATTTGTTCCTTGAGGTAAGAGGGCTCGGTGAGGGCGCCGAACGTGTCGTTCGTCTCATCGAAAGCGCGTCGCATGAATCCAATTCGATGCGGCGCGCTTTAAAGATCATTCGTTTCAACAGCCATGTTCGACGCCGTCGACGCGGCAACCGGTCGATCAGTCTCAGTCTGGCGCAGCGCGATTCCGCTCCGGTTCCCTGATCGGCCGCCGGCTCTGGCCTGATCGATCGCGACGTCAGCCCTTCCGGGGACGGACCTCCAGGAATACGTATGGCGCGCCGGTTCCCGAGGGGATCGCATATACATCATAGGACGCCTGCGGGTC
Organism: Rhizobium sp. WYCCWR 11128; assembly: GCF_013416305.1. Taxonomy (NCBI): domain Bacteria; kingdom Pseudomonadati; phylum Pseudomonadota; class Alphaproteobacteria; order Hyphomicrobiales; family Rhizobiaceae; genus Rhizobium; species Rhizobium sp. WYCCWR 11128. The sequence continues at coordinate 1,133,102 of NZ_JACCEZ010000001.1, read as the reverse complement.
GTCGCCCATCCCCAACGAGCCGGACGGCATGCCCGGCACGGCCAGCCCTCGGACCGGCGGTCGCTCCTGCAACAGGCGCTGGACGGCATCGAGCGGCACGTGTCCCTCGACGTAATATTCCTCGACGACGGCGGTGTGGCACCCCTGCATGTCGGCCGGCACGCCCAACCGCGCCTTGACCGCTGCAAGGTCGTCGGTGTCGCGAGCGTCGAGGGAAAATCCTGCCGCTGCCATCGCCTTCGACCATTCATGACAGCAGCCGCAGTTTGGATCCTTGTAGACGGTCATCTTCGCCGGCGCGGCGGCGCGTGTCCCTCCGCCAAGGAACGCCAGGGCGGATGCCGCCATTGTAATAAAGCTTCTCCTGTGCATCGTCTCCACTCCTTGATGTTCTGCCGCCCGGATCGAGACCGGGCGGCAGGAGCCCCCTATTTTACTTCGGTGACGGTCAGCTTGCCATTCACGCGTTCGGCGACGAACTCGATCTTCGAACCTTCCTTCAGCCTTTCGAGCAGAGCCGGGTCTTCGACCCGGAAAACCATCGTCATCGCAGGCATGTCGAGGTTCTTCAGCTCCTCATGCTTGATGGTCACCTTGTTCGCTTTGGCGTCGACCTTGTTGACGACACCCTTGGTGAATTCCTGGGCGAACGCACCAAAGACCGCGCTGGCAGAGAGCAGGACGGCCACGCTGATTTTGATCATGGCAGTTTTCATGTTCGTAGCTCCTTTTTTGCGGATTATTTCCCAGCGACGGTGACGTCGCCGTGCATGCCGGCTTCGTAATGGCCGGGGATCAGGCAGGCGAACTTGAATTCGCCGTCGGTAGTGAACTTCCAGACGATCTCGCCGGATTGACCAGCCGGAAGGCGGATGGAATTGGCGTCGGCGTGTTCCATTTCCGGGAACTTCTCCATGATCTTCTTGTGCTCCAGAATCTTGTCTTCCTGATCGAGCACGAATTCGTGGTCGATCGTTCCGGCATTCTTGATCGCGATCTTGACCGTCTGCCCCTTGCGGACGTTGAAGGCTGCGGGAGTAAACAGCATCTTTCCGTCGTCGGTTTCCTTCATCGTGACGCGGATGGTCTGTGTCGCCTTGGCCTTGTCGCCGGGTTCTCCGATAGCCATCTTCTCGCCGTGGCCACCGGCATGATTGCCGGCGGCAAGTGCTGGCGACGCGAGTGCTGCGAGGGCCAGAGCCATGAAATAATTCTTCATCCGTAATTCCTTTTCGATGTTGAGATCGGACCTCAGCCGTTTGTCGGCTTCGGCGTGATTTGCGTTTTCGCGTCTTTGGCCTTGGTCGCGTCCGGAAGTTCTCCGGTCCACTCGAAGGCCTGCGTTCCGGGCGGGTTTTCGTACCAGCCAGGATCTGAGTAATCGTCCGCCGAAATCCCCTCGCGGACTTTCACCACCGAGAACATGCCGCCCATTTCGATCGGACCATGCGGTCCCCAGCCGGTCATCATCGGAACGGTATTCTCGGGGATGGGCATCTCCATTTCGCCCATATCGGCCATCCCCTTGGTGCCCATGGGCATGTATTCCGGCTGCAGCTTCCTGATTTTCTCGGCAACCTTCGATTTGTCCGCACCGATGAAGGTTGGAATGTCGTGACCCATGGCGTTCATCGTGTGGTGCGACTTGTGGCAGTGGATCGCCCAGTCGCCGAGATACTTGGCGTCGAACTCGTAGGCACGCATCGCGCCGACAGGGATGTCGATGCTTACCTCCGGCCACCGCGCTTCCGGCCGCACCCAGCCACCGTCGGTACAGGTCACTTCGAAATCGTAGCCATGCATGTGGACCGGATGGTTGGTCATCGTCAGGTTGCCGACGCGGACGCGCACCCGGTCATTCCTGGACACGACGAGAGGGCTGATGTCCGGGAACACGCGGCTGTTCCAGCACCACATGTTGAAGTCGGTCATCTCCATGATCCGCGGTACGTAGGAGCCGGGGTCGATGTCGTAGGCGTTGAGCAGGAAGACGAAGTCTCGGTCGACGCGCATGAACTTGGGATCTTTCGGATGGATCACGAAGAAACCCATCATGCCCATGGCCATCTGCACCATCTCGTCGGAATGCGGGTGGTACATGAAGGTGCCGGATTTCACGAGGTCGAACTCGTACACATAGGTCTTGCCGACTGGAATATGCGGCTGTGTCAGGCCGCCGACGCCGTCCATGCCTGACGGCAGGATCATGCCGTGCCAGTGGATCGTCGTGTGCTCCGGCAGCTTGTTGGTGACGAAGATGCGGACGCGATCGCCCTCGACCGCCTCGATCGTCGGTCCCGGTGACTGTCCGTTGTAGCCCCACAGATAGGCGGTCATGCCGTCTGCCATCTCGCGTTCGACCGGTTCGGCGACCAGGTGGAACTCCTTGACGCCATTGTTCATCCTGTGCGGCAGGGTCCAGCCGTTGAGGGTGACCACGGGCTGATAGTCTGGACCTGAGGCAGGGTGGAGTGGCGGCTGCATGTCCGCCGATTCCATAGTCGGTGCGTCGGGCAGGCCCATCGCCGCCGTCTTCGTCCAGGCGGCTGCGGTGAGCAGAGCGGCGCTGGCTCCAAAAAGTTGTCGTCTGTTGAACATGGAGTGTCCTTTCTCAATGACCGCCGCCAGCGCTGCTTTCGGAAGCAGCGGCGACCTCGGTCTCTGCCGACGCCTTCGTCGCGCCGCCGCCGTAGATCGCAGGCGCCAGATCGGCTTCGGCCAGCCAGAAATCTCGCTTCGCGTTGACGGAGAGCAGGATGGAGTTGATCTTGTCGCGGGTGTCTGTCAGCAGCTCGAAGGTGTTCGAGATCATGCCGTTGTAGGTCAGCAGGGATTCTTCCTCGACCTTGGTGCGCAGCGGCACGACGTTGTTGCGGTAGTGCCGCGCGATATCGTAGTTCGAGCGGTAAGCCTCGTAGGCGGAGCGTGCTTCCGAGCGGACGTTGACGGCTTTCTCCGCCAAGAGGTTCGCCGCCCGCATGTAGGCCAGCTCGGACTTGCGCATCCGGGCCTTGCCGGTGTCGAAGATCGGAATGGCGAACTCCAGTTCGACCTGCGCAGTGGTTCGCGTTTTCGTCTCGTCGTCCTCGATTTCGCGTTCCGTTTCGAAACCGGTCAGGACTTGGAGGTCGGTCACATAGCGTGTCGCCTCGGTAAGGCCGTAGGACTTGCCCGTGGCCTCAAGGTCGAGCTTTGCGATCTGCAGATCGATGCGGTTCCTGAGAGCCTCGGCCTCGATGGTATTGCGTCGGACGACGGAGTTGGGGAGCGGCGGCAGGCTGTTCTGGACCTGATAGTCCAGATCGGAGCCCCAGAGACCCATCAGCCGCGTCAACTCCTCCTTGGCAAGACGGGCGGACAGGCGGGCCTTCGCCGTTTCTCCGGCGAGTTCGGCGACGAAGACATGTTCACGGGCTTGAGCGCCCTTGGTCATTGCGCCGGTCTCGCCAAGCTTCTCCGCGAGTTCCGAGGCTGCGTCGGCGGTCGCCTGGGCACGCTGGAGCTGCCCGACGGTCTCCCATGACGCCACCGCGCCGATCCAGGCGCGCCGGGTGTCGGCGGCGACCTGAAGTGTCTTCACCGCCGCGGTCAATTGCGCTTGCCGGAAGCGGGTGTCGGCGATCGCCATGTCCCTGTTCTTCGTGGCGAGCGCCAGGATGTTCGTCGTGATCATCCCTTCGATCGTTTTGAACGCCTGCAGTTCCGGAGTTCCGATCCCGGTCGTGCCGATGGAGACGGTCGGGTTGATGAAAATCGTCGACTGCCAAGCGTCGGCGGCGCTGTCGCCAAGGTCGGCATAGGCGGCTTGGAGGCCCTTGTTGTTGAGCAACGCGATCTGGACGGCCGTCTCGACGTCGAGAGGCTTCGTCCGAGCAAGCAGACTTTTGACCTGCGCGGCCGCCGATCGGGCCTGGTTCTGGTTCTGGATCCAGACGGTCTCTTTCGCCGTGACAATGGCGGTTTTGTTGGCAACGGAGGTGAAACCCGCCTCATTGCGGGAATAGTCGGCGCCTGTAACGCAGCCGCTCAAGGCGAGCGGGAGTGCCAGCGCCGCGATCAGTCTTGTGGTGCCGATCATGAGTCGTCTCCATTCATGGGAGACTGCAGATCGTTCTGTCTGCGCCAGGGTTTGGGATCGACCGGCTGCCGGGCGACATAGCCTGCGATCGGCGACCTGTATGCCGCCGGAAGTGCGGACGGCTGGTCGACCGCGGTGGGAGACGCCACCACGTCGGGAGGAAGTGTGGATGCGCAGCCGCCGACGATAAGCGGCAGCCCCACCACGAAAAGCGAGGGTTTCATTATGAAATTTCCGAATAGGAGATAGCCTACGGGCCGCTCGCCCCGAAGCAGGCAAGCGTCCGACTAGACCCGATCAAACGGGTACGTCTCTATTCAGATATTCGGGGGACGGTGGAGGGGCGGCAGCTCGCCAACGGTTGTTCGATCGTCGATGAACTGCCGGATCGAGGTTACGACGGGTCCGCCGACATCCTGGCCTTCACAAATGATGCCGAGCCCGCCACAGAAATCCTTGCAGCATTTTTGCTTGACAGGCTTCGATGCGCCATCTGCGTCGTCACTGACGTCGCCCTGGGAGTGGTCATGAACAGCCATCTTCGTCATGTCATGGCTATCGTGATGCTGCACAGCATCGGTTTCGGACACGACCGCTGCCATTTCGGGGAACGAGGAGCCATGCATGGCGGCGCTGGCGTTCGACAGCGAGTACCCCGCCAGTGATACGATGATCACCAGCCGCATCATCACGAGCAGCCTGCTCATTGCGATTCGGTACATCTTGCCCATGCTCCTCGAACTACATTCAAAGCAGCTCGATTTCAATTGCGACTCATCTGTCGTCGATGTTCGAGTCCTTTATGTGGCACGGAGCCGCTCATCCCGTTCACGATCCTGGTGTTCGTCGCCAAGACCGGCCGCTATGTCGTGCTGACGCTGGCAACTCTAGAAATTCTCGGCTGATCGTTTCCGGCGCGAGAACACCATCCGGTCGACCGTCTCGTCACGGGCGACCAGCGTGTTCCAGACTGCTGGCAATGCCGGCGGAACACGCGTTCCACCTCATGCTCCAGACCTGCACGACCTGCCACGCCAAGTTCTGGATGGAATAAGGGCGATCACGCGGGACCGGGAATTGCTCGCCTTGTTCAATCGTCCGACCTTTCAAGCACGGCCTCATTCGCTTCAAACAGCCATGTTCGACGCAGCCGACATCACTTCCCGAGGGGCGGGACCGCCGAACATATGGCGACCATCCTCCTCGACTTCCGTGAAACACCAGCGCACGACGCCATCCCGATCGAGCAGGAATTCGCCGACGAGTTGGCCGTGGCCGGTGGCGATCATCTGCTTGTCATCCTCGGTGATTTCATAGCCGTCCGCCTTGTCGAGGAATTCCGACGCCGCCATCGGGTCCATAGGCGCTGGAAGCTCGCCCGGCATGTCGATGCGCATCGACATCACCGTGTTCATGCTGACTTTGCGCGGCCACTCATTCTCATCTTCGGTGAATTGAAGATTCGGCAGGCCGAAGGCCCTGTGCGATACCCGTTCCGGGTCTGACGCCGCCAGCAGATTGGGAAGCGGATGGTAGCGGAAATAGAGGCGAGCGCGCTCGATCGGCGTGTTGACGATGGTCAGGCTATCGATGCCTTTCTCCTGCAATGCGTCGGTGAGTTCGGCCATGGCGGCGATCTGCCGGCGACAGAAGGGGCAATGCAATCCGCGGAACAACCCGACGAACACCGGCTTCTGGCCGCGAAAATCGTCGATGGCAACCTTGCCCTGGCGGGTGATCGCATCCAGCACCACGTTCGGCGCGCGATCTCCCGGCTGCAATGGTCTTGCGGCGTGGTTCTCCTGCATGTTTCGTTCCTCCCTTTATGCTTTTGAATCGATTTGCCTAATCGATCTCCTGCGGTTGTTGAACGGGGACAGTCAGTCGAGAAACGGCAGGACGACGAGCGTGCCTGGATCGAGGTTGTGGCGGATGCACACATCCTGTGCCAGCGTGAAATACCGTTCTGCCTCGTCCATGTCGTCATGCTCGAGGCTGAGTGTCGCCAAGCCATCATAGCACGGAAACAGCAGTTGCGGCTCGTCAATTTCCTTCGCAACCTCAAGGGCTTCCTCGTAATACTTACGGGCTAGCTTCGGCTGCCCGTGGCATTGATGAATTTGGCCCAGCACGATCAGCGGCACGGAGAGATGGTCGCGCTGATCGAGCGCCCGGTCGATTTCGACGGCTTTTTCCGCGGCCGGTACACCCTCGGCGGCGCAGCGATCGGTAAAGGTGCAGCAGGCAACGGCGAGGTTGGCGAGAAGCCGCGCCTGGAAGCCGAGATCGCCGATACGGGTCGCAAGCTCCAGCCCGCGCCGGCAGATCTTGATGGCGTTGGCCGGGTCGACAATCGTGTAGAGAACGCCGAGATTGGAATAGGCGCGACAGGCGGCACTTTGCAGATCGGCTTTTTCAGCGACCGAGAGGCTGCGCTCCACTTCCTGCACGGCCTCGCGGCGACGCCCGAGCCGCGCAAAGGCCGCCCCCTTGGTGTTCAGCGCCTCCGCCATCGCTCGCGCTGTCTCCCGTCCGGTCTCGGTCGTCCCGTCGATCGGCAGCGTTTGCAGGCATTGCAATGCCTGCGTCGCCCACTCGGCGGCAGCGGCCTGATCCCCCATGCGGAAGGCCAGATGGCCGCGCTCCTGCAGGACATGTGCACGTTCGACCGGCGCATCGATTGTTGCGATTATCGCTTCGGCTTCGGCCAAATGTGTCTCCGCTTGATCGCGGCGTCCTGCATCAAGATGCAAACGGCCGACCTTGCGCAATATCCGCGCTGCGGCAATAGGGTTGTCTTTGGTCCGGTGAATCGCAAGCGCTCGTTGATAATGGTTTACGGCGGCGTCGCGGAGGCCGGCAGGGCCACAGAGATCGGCAAGACGCTCGAGAAGCGCGAGTTGCTCTGGTGTAACCTCCGCCTCGTTTGCGAAGGCCGCAAGGGCCTGACGGTAGAGGCGCATCGCATCGTCATTGGCGTAGGTTTTGCGCGCCAGATCGCCCGCCGCCATCAGATAGCTGGCCCCCTTGGCCTTTTCAGTGGTCAGGCTGAAGTGATGGCCGAGCTGCGCCAGATGCTCGGGCCGGTCGGGCGCTACGCCATATTGACGTTCCAGAACCCGGCCGATCCGTTGATGAAGCTCCATGCGCCGTTGCAGCAGGAGATTGTGGTAGATGACGTCGTGCATCAGCGTTTGGCTGAAGCGATAGCCAGGCGAGCTGCCGGCATCGGGCCCGCGCAATTCCTCGATGATATTGGCATCGCAGAGATGATCCAATGCAGCATCGATGGCGGCCGGGTCGGTGGCGATAGTGCGGAGCAGGGCGGTATCGAACTTCGGGCCGACCACCGCCGCCTCTTGCGCCAGCCGTCTGATGTCCTGTGGTAGACGATCGACGCGGGCAAGCAACAGGGCTTGCAGGTTCACCGGGATATCGACATCCGTGTCTTCTGCTGCGACATGCCAGCGTTGGCCGTCATTGTGCAACGTGCCCATGTCGATCAGTGCCCGAAGGATTTCTTCGATGAAAAGCGGATTGCCGCCAGCGCGGTCGAGGATGCGCTTGCGCATCGTTACCGGCAACTTGCCATGATCCACACCAAAAAACGCAGCAAGCAGCTTCTGCCCGTCGGCGGCAAAGAGTGGGGCAAGACGCTGCACGGTGACACTGACACGATTGGAGTCCAGTGGGTCGGTCTGCGATGTCGGCCGGTAGATCGCCAGCAGCATCAACCGGCTGCGCTCCAGCCGGTCCATCATGAAGCGAAGCACTTCCAGCGAGGCGGCGTCGGCCCAGTGCAGATCCTCGATGACAAGCAGCAGGGGACCTTGCGCCAGCCGCCGCTCGAAGACGGTGCGGATGCCATAGAAGATCTGCCGCCGCAACTGCTCTGGCTCGATGTGCCGCAACGCGCCATCGGGATCGCCGAGGCCCAGGACATGCAGAAAGAGCGGCAGAAGCCCCTCGACCTCCTCCTGCGCCAGATCGAGCGCGCGGAACCCCGTTGCCAGCAATTGCCGCGCCCTGTCGAGATCGTCCCGCTCGCCGATGCCGTAGGCGATGCGTACGACCGCGCCGAGCGTACCATAGGATTGTTCGCCGAGCGGAGAGCAGGTCGCTTTGCGGATGGCGAGGCCCTGGAAACGGGCGGCATTGCCGGCGGTTGCGACGAATTCGTTGACCAGCCGCGACTTGCCGATACCGGCTTCGCCGATCAGCCGGACAAGCTGCGCTGCGCCGCCGCAGGCAAGGTCGAGGCATGTCAGCAACCCCGACAACTCCGTATCCCGTCCGATCATCGGCGCCCGAAGGCCGAAACTTTCAAGCCCGCGCGCCGTATGCGGCGCTTCCGACAGCCCTGTCAGCCGATGGACAAGGACGTTTCCGCTTTTGCCGCGCAACGTCTGCGCGCCGAGACTGTCGAAGGCAAAGGCATGGCGGGTGAGGCGATAGGTCAGCGGCCCGACAAGGATATCGTTTTCGCCGGCCATGGATTGCAGGCGTTGGGCGGTGTTTACCGTGTCGCCGGTCACGGAATAGGATTTTGTACTGACCGCACCAAAGCCGCCGGTAACGACAGGGCCGCTATTGATGCCGATATGCAGACGCAGCGGCACGCCGGCGCGGGCGTGCCAGCGCTCGCCGACCTGCGTCGCCCGACCGATCATATCGAGTGCAGCACCAAGCGCCCGGACCGGATCGTCCTCATGGGCGACCGGCGCGCCGAACAGCGCCAGCAGTGCATCGCCGACGAACTTGTCGACGAAGCCGCCATAGGCTTCGACCGCCTGGGTCATCTCTTCGAACAATTCGTTCTGCAGCACCCGCATGACTTCAGGATCGATCTGCTCGCTCAGGGTCGTGAAGCCGCAGAGATCGGCAAAGAGCACGGTCACCGGCCGCCGGTCGGCATCGCCCTCCGATTGAGGTAGCGCCTCAATCTTCGGCTTCGTTGCGGGTTGGACTTTACCGGATATCGGCGCGCCACATTGGGGGCAGAAGGCAAAATCGGGCTGACAAGGATAGCCGCAGGCGGCGCACGATATCGGTTGCCTTGCGCCGCATCGCGGACAGAAAGCAAAACCGCTCTGAACATCGAACCCGCAGCCGCTGCACTCCATCGGACGCATCTCACGAAACCCCGATGTACGGCTATTTCAGCCGCAACCAGCAGGCCTCAGACAGGGGACAAGCATGAACCTGCTGCCCCAGGCCCGCAAGCACTAAACACAAGCGGCGGAACGACTATGATGATCCTGGTCAGAAGATCTTAAGACAGCCAGGTCGCAGAGTGAGGTTCGAGAAACCATGTCACGATCAAATTCTTTGTGATGAATATTGACAATATATGCTACGCTGCCCCACGTTAGAGGAAGAACGAAAGGGTAGGCCGATGGCATCGGGCAGCATTCATGTGAAGGTCAGCGGCGTGCTGCAAGATCACATTCAGCAGCAGATCGGTGACGACGGCCTCTATGAGAATGCGAGCGAGTACATTCGCGCACTGATCCGACGCGACTTGCAAACGCGCGACGAGGCATGGGATGCCCTGCAAAAGGAACTTGCACCCGCGATGCGTGCCGACGACAGCGAGTTTGTCGTCGTTTCCGCTGAAGACGTTATCCGCCGCAACAAGCGCCGCTGAGCATGGTAGCCTATCGGTTTTATCCACGCGCTGACGCCGCGCAGGACAAGATTTGGCGTGACACTTTCGAGGCGTGGGGAGAAAAACAGGCAGATGCGTACATTCTCGGGCTGCACGTTTATTTGCAGCGTTTATTCGAGGATCGCCTGATCTGGCGACGGCTTCCGCAACGGTTGGCAGTTCCCGCTGACATCAGGCGTCGGGCCTATTTCAGCCGCTATGAGCATCACTACCTGTTCTTTCGTGAACTTGAGAACGGTGATCTTGGCGTCATGAGCATTCTTCACGAACGGATGGATTTACCGGTGCGGCTTAAAGAGGACCTGGCCGCTCTTTCAAACAAAGAGTCGTGACATACTATCTTTGGTCGGAACGGCGCGTACCTGGAATTCCTCGGACCGCATTCGGCTTCTCTGCGGCCTGAAGAAAATCGATCTCATAGAGCGGCATAAATACATGACCGAGACGCCAGCCTCGATCATGAGGTCCTGGGCAAGCATAGACGATGACTGCGGGCTGCAGGATCGCACGGCTTGCTTTTGGGGTGTTCGATCACCGGCCGTTACTGCCGAAGGGTGTCGGCGAGCCTTGCAACTCGGCAGTGAAGGAGCACCGGCCGGTCCACGTTGATCATCTCCTCGATCCTGGCATCGAGTTCGCTCGGGCTCTCGCAGCGAAGGCCGACGGCGCCATAGGCTTCCGCGAGCTTGGTGAAATCGGGCAGCGAGGCCGAATAAGCGCGCGATCGACCATTGTCATCCGGTACCTGACCCCATTCTCGCGCCATGCCCGGATGCTCATCGCTCAAGATGAAGATCTTGATCGGCGCTTGATGCTGTATCGCCGTCGACAGCTCTTTCATCGTCGTCTGCACCGACGCGTCGCCGGCAATGTCGATGACAAGGCGGCCGGGATTTGCGAGCTGCGCCCCCAGCGCGGCAGGAAGACCGAAGCCCATAGTTCCCAATCGCCCTGAGATAATCCAGCGATTTGGCCTGTCAAAACCGAAGAACTGCGCCACCCACGTCTGCTGACCGATCTCCGTGGCGATGATGGGGTCGTGCGACTTTGTCAGCGCATGCAGGCGCTCCAGGGCATGTTGCGGCATGATTGCATGGTCCAGCCGCTCGTAGGAAAACGAATGATGGGCTCGCCAAAGGTCGATCTGTGTCCACCACGCCCGCAACCGCTTCTGGTCGGGGGCGGTGGAAAGTGACCGCCAGGCATGGACCATATCCGCCAGCACATGCGCGGCGTCGCCTTGAATGCCGATATCGACGGGAACGCGTTTGTTGATCGACGAGGCATCGATATCGATATGGATTTTCTTCGATTGAGGCGAAAACTCATGGACGCGCGAGATTGGGAGATCGTCAAACCGCGCGCCGATGGCGATCATCAGGTCGCAATCGCCAATTGCCGTATTGGCTTCATGCGAGCCGTCCTGTCCGGCGACTCGCAGCCAACTCGGTCCGGTGGCCGGATAGGCTCCAAGACCCATGAGCGTGGAGGTGACCGGGAAGCCGGTGAGGTCGGCGAGTTCGCGCAACAATCGCGACGCCTCCGGTCCCGAATTGATGACGCCGCCGCCTGTATAGATGATGGGTCGTCGGGCTTCGGCCATCAATGCGACAGTCGCCCGGATCGCATTCTGATCGCCTTGCACCGCGGGCTGGTAGCTCGGCAGCGGAGATACCTGGTCGGGTGAGACATAGGCCCCACTGGCGAAGAGCACGTCCTTCGGCATGTCGACGAGAACAGGGCCGGGTCGACCCGCCGCCGCAATCCGGAAAGCCAGATGAATCGTTTTGGCCAGATCGTCGATGTGGTTGACCAGGAAATTGTGCTTTGTGCAGGGGCGGGTGATGCCGACCGTATCGCATTCCTGAAAAGCGTCCGTGCCGATCAGATTTGTCGGCACCTGACCGGAGAGGCAGACGATCGGAACGGAGTCCATAAGGGCATTCTGCAGCGCCGTGACCGCATTTGTAACGCCCGGTCCCGATGTCACCAGCATGACGCCAACTCGTCCCGTCGAACGGGCATAGCCTTCGGCTGCGTGTCCGGCGCCTTGCTCGTGGCGCACCAGGAAATGTTTAATGTCCTCTTGTTGGAAGATTTCATCATAAATCGGCAGCACCGCGGCGCCGGGGTAACCGAAAATGTGTTCGACACCGTTGTCGCGCAGCGCCTGCAGAACGATCTCGCCGCCGTTCATGCGACGATCAGTGGGGTTGTTGAGGGAAGAGTTGGCTGTCTCGCCGGTCATATCTGGGTTCCGTCGTGAGTGAGGTGATAGCTGCGACGGGGCATAAAAAAAGGCCCCGTCAGGGACCTGTTTTCGGCGCATGGGTGGCTATTGCCGGACGATCAGACCGTCCTGCCCATGCGCGATATCACCACTACGAGAACCATTGCGATTTTCATGGCCGATAGAGCTAGCTCCAAATCTACACGTCGTCAACGACGTCTCTGCGTAGATTGTATCTGTGGTTGAGAATATTTGAGATTGGTTGGTTGGTTGGTCAGTGACGAGGCAAGGGCAGGGGGAAACCCGTTCGCAACCCTGTCGACAAGGCAAACTCCGGCCGTTCTATCGCCCGCTAAGCGATTTCGACCGCTTCTTCCAGTGTGCGTCGGTCAGGGGTTCCGAGCCAGCCGCCGGCGTTCGGTCCCGGCGCGAACCCAAGTCCTATGGCGAGGTATATGCGCCATCGAGGATCTGCCGCGCCTCGGCCCGCGGCGCGGCGACGGAATGACGCTTGACGAGCGAGCATTCGAGCTTCGCAATGGGATAGCGCTTGCCGGGCACACCTTCCGGGTTGAGATGTTCGATCGCCCATTGCCCCATGGCAAGATGCGGAAGAACCGAAGTCGTCAGCGGAGGGACGAGATGTCGTGAAATTTCTTCGTCGTCATAACCCACCACCGACATGTCCTGGGGAATACGAAGCCCTGCATCCTTGAGCGCTTCGTAGCACCCGATGGCAGTCCGGTCGTTCTGGCAGAAGATCGCGGTGGGCGGCTCTTTCAGAGCAAGCAGTTTCATCGTGGAGGCATAGCCGGCACCGGCCGACCAGTCGCCCTCAATGACCAATTCCGGATCGAAGGGTATATCGGCGGTCGCCAGCGCGCGGCGATATCCCGTCAGCCGGTCCTGCGCAGCCTGCATCCAGATTTCGCCGGTGATCGTCGCGATACGATGGTGTCCGTGCATGATCAGATGCCGGGTGGAGCTCTGCCCTCCCGCGATTTCGCTCGGCACCACGGCGGGAAAGGCATGGTCCGCCGTATAACAGTTCAGCAGGACCGTCGGGATGTTGAGCTTGTTGACATAGGATGGAAGCTCCACCTGGCGGGTATAGATCGTCATATATATGAGCGCTGATATGCCTCCGTTCGTCAACGCCTCGATTGCCTTCGGCTCCATGACGGGGTCACTAAGCGTTTGGGTTACCAGAAGGACATTGCCGGCGTTCCACGAGGCTTGCCGCGCGCCTTCGATCGCAACGATCGCTTCCGGGCTGGTGGCGAGTTGATCCACGGCGAAACCGATGACGTTGTCCAGTCCCGAATAAGAGGCCTTCGTCGTATAGGTCTTCTCCATGTAACCGAGCGCACGCGCCGCCTCCCATACGCGATCGCGCGTCTGCTGGGAGATACGGGTGCCGGGCGTGTCGTTGAGGACGAAGGAGACGGCCGCCTGCGAGCAGCCAGCCGCCGCGGCGATGTCCATCATCGTCACACGCACAGGCTTATTCCTCTTTTGGGTCTTGGGTTTTCGCATTCGTGGAAACTGTCTCTGCTTCAGATAATGGAGGTAGGGTGATTGATTGTCGTTTTCTGATAATAATATTAGCATCTATCTGAAAGCGTTGGCAATTGCATGAATTGCTGTAACACTATCAGTTATTGGCACCTTTCAGTACAAAATTGCAGCCCTAGCCACTGTGCGACGAAATGTTTCGATATGCATTGATAATACTATTTACTAATTAAATTTCTTGTATACCGTCAGGGAGCGATCGGAACCTATGCCACTCGTCGCTTTGCGACGGCCCTAGGAGGGGGCGCGCATCCGGCCGGCCGTAAATCGGAAACGGGCCCGTGCAACTGCGGCCCCTCGGGAGGTGTATTATGAAACAGCTGAAACGCAATGCAGCCTTGTTCTTCGCCGGGTTGATGCTGAGCGCGGCGCCGATTGCCGTATCGCATGCTGCCGACAAGCCGACACTTGCATTTGTCGTCAATGGCGCATCCGACTTCTGGAAAGCCGCAGAGGCGGGCGTGAAGAAGGCGCAGGGCGAGATGCCAGACTACCAGATGGAGCTGAAGTACCCTGAGCAGGCATCTGTCGCCGTTCAGCAACGGCTTATGGAAGACTTGGTCAGTGCCGGCGTCAAGGGGGTCATGGTTTCCGCAGTCGATCCCAAGACCCAGACGGACGGCTTGAATAAGATCGGCTCGCAGACCGCTCTCTTCACGACCGATAGTGACGCGCCGCAGACCAACCGCGTCGCCTATATCGGTTCATCGAATATCGACGCCGGCCTGCAGGCCGCCGAAATCGCCAAGAAAGCGATGCCGGACGGTGGCAAATGCATCGGCTTCGTTGGCCTGCTCGGTGCCGACAATGCCAAGGAGCGCATCCAAGGCATGAAGGACGGCCTGAAGGGCACGAAGATCGAGCTGACAGATGTACGCGGCGACGATATCGACCAGACGCGCGCAAAGAAGAATGTCGAGGACGCGCTGGTGGCCAGCCCCGACGTCACCTGTATGGTCGGCTTCTACTCCTACAATACGCCGCGCATCTATGAGGCGCTGCGCGACGCCGGCAAACTCGGCCAGATCACCGTCGTCGGTTTTGATGACGATCCGATCACGCTCGGCGGCGTCAAGGAAGGGACGATCGCAGCGACCGTCGTGCAGCAGCCGTTTGAATGGGCCTATCAGGGCATGAAGCTGATGGCGGCCTACCTCAAGGGCGACAAATCAGGCGTTCCCAGCAACGGCTTGATCATCATCCCGACGGTGATCATCGGCAAGGATGACGTTGACAAATATGCCGCCAGCCTGAAGGCCATGTCTGGAAAATAACCTTCCTTCCCGGCGGCGGCACTTGCCGCCGCCGGGAAAGACGTCTCATGCCGACAGCATCAGCAGCCATGGACAGGCGATGAACCACAGCTCCGACATCCCGTCACCGGACGCGCTTGCAACGCCGTTCCTGTCGCTTTCCGGCGTTGGCAAGACCTATCCAGGCGTCGTTGCGCTTGAGGGCCTGTCGATCGACATCATACCAGGAGAGGTCATCGGCCTCGTCGGCGAGAACGGCGCCGGAAAATCGACGCTGATGAAGATTCTTGGCGGCGTGATCGCCCCCGACCGGGGCACGATCCTGCTCGACGGCGCAGAGCTTCGTTTCCTCACTGTTGAATCGAGCATCGCATCCGGCATCGCCTTCGTGCACCAAGAACTCAATCTCTTTGAGAATCTCGACGTTGCCGCCAATATCTTCCTGGGCCGCGAACCGCTGAAGGCTGGACCTTTCAAGCTCGTCGATCGCGATCGACTGCGAGACATGGTGAAGCCGCTCTTGAAGCGGGTAGGGGCTCATTTTTCCGCCGACACACCCGTGGCATCTCTTTCCCTTGCCGAGCAGCAGATGGTGGAAATCGCCAAGGCGCTGTCCATCAACGCCAGGCTCGTCATCTTCGACGAACCCACGTCCAGCCTACCGCTCGCCGAAACCGAGCGGCTCCTGAGCATTATCAAATCGCTGAAAGCGGATGGCATCAGTGTAATTTTCATCTCGCATCGCCTCCACGAGGTTGAGCGCGTCGCAGACCGGGTCGTAGTCCTGCGTGACGGCACGCTTGTGGGCACGCTTGCCAAGAAAGACATCGGCCACGACCAGATGGTCAAGCTGATGATCGGCCGGGTGCTTGCGGCCCGGACCGCAAAACCGCAGCGCTCGCCCGGCTCGGTTGCGCTGAAGGCAAGCGGCGTGCGCACCGAGGCCTATCCCGGCCGTCCCGTTGATCTGGAAATCCGGTATGGAGAAATCATGGGGCTTGCAGGGCTCGTTGGGTCGGGCCGCACCGAGCTTGCAAAAGTACTCTTCGGCATCGACCGGAGTTACGGCGGAGCCATCCTGCAGGACGGGCGGCAAATTGCGGTCAGTTCTGCCCGGGACGCCGTCGCTCGTGGCATTTTCCTGGTCCCGGAGGATCGCAAGCGCAACGGCATTCTTCTTGATTTCCCGATCGCCCAGAATATAACCCTTGCCGATCTCCCCAAGCTCTCCAGCCACTTCATGCTTTCTGCCGAGCGGGAGAGGGCGGCGGCCGAAAAGCAGCGCGTTCGCCTCGGTATCAAGGCGCCCTCCGTTTCGACGCGAACCGGCACTCTGTCCGGCGGCAACCAGCAGAAGGTGGTGCTTGCCAAGTGGTTGTCGATGAGCCCGAAGGTGATGATCTTCGACGAGCCGACACGCGGCATCGATATCGGCGCGAAGAACGAGATCTACGGTCTGATGCGAGCGCTTGCCGATGCCGGAGTGGCGATCCTGATGATCTCCAGCGATATGGAAGAGGTGATCGGCGTTTCTGACCGCATCGCCGTCATGCACGAGGGCCAGATCGCCGGCATATTGGAAGAGGACGAAATCAGCCAGGAAAGCGTCCTTTTGCTTGCTGTCGGCAAAAGGGTAAAATAGCGGCTGCGGCCAATACAAAATAAGGTATCGGGGATGGATCTCGAATGATCAAAAAAGATCTCGGACTGCTGCTTTTGATCGTCGTCGTCGGCATCGTCGTCGCCATCATCAATCCGCGCTTCCTGCTGCCGATCAACCTGGCCAACACTGCCAACCTGATCGGCCTGTTCGGCATTCTGTCGATCGGCCAGGCCTTTGTCATCATCACAGGCGGTATCGAGCTTTCTGTGGGCTCGCTCGTCGCGCTTCTCGGTGTGCTGTTTGTCGACTTCATCGCGGTCCAGGATATGTCCTGGATGCTGGCGCTGCCGCTCATTCTCGCGCTCGGCGCGGTCATAGGCGCCGTCCACGGCTGGCTGATCACCCGGCTCAACCTGCAGCCCTTCGTCGTCACCCTCTGCGGCCTCCTGATTTATCGTGGGGCAGCGCGCTTCTATACGGCCGACGGAACTGCGGGTTTTGCCTTCGGCCAAAATTTCCCCGACCTCGAATTCCTGACCGCTGGGCGGTTTTACGGTGTTCCCAACACCTTCATCGCACTCGTCATCATTGCCGTGGTCATGTGGATCATGCTGCATCGCTCTGTCTTCGGACGTTATCTTTACGCGATCGGGAAGAACGAGGAGGCGGCCCGTTATTCCGGTATCCGTACCGGCCGCATGATCATGTCGGCCTATGTCATTTGCGGGCTGCTGACGGCGCTTTCGGCGATTTATTTCGCCATGTACACGCGCTCGATCTCGCCGGCGAGCCATGGCCAGTTCTACGAACTCTACGCGATTGCCGCAGCCGTGCTTGGCGGCTTTTCGCTCCGCGGCGGCGAGGGGTCGATCGTCGGCGTCGTGCTGGGCACGGTCCTGCTCCAGGAGTTGCAGAATCTCGTGAATCTCCTTGGTATTCCCTCGTCGCTGAATTTCGCCGTCATGGGTGGGGTGATCCTCATCGGCGTCCTGATCGACCAACAATGGCACGCAATCCGCGCAAAGCGCCGTCTTGTCGCCGCCGCCCGGCAGACCGAAACCCGTCTTTCGAACGAAGGCAGTTTGCCAGTGGTGGCCAATCGGGACTAGGTCAGTGGATGGGGCCATGCGTGTCGTGACCTTGGCCCGTTGAGATAGTCCGTTTTGCAAGATCAGATCGGGGCGGGTGAGGGCGCCGCCCCATCGAACTGCACGAGTTCACCAAAACAGTCGCGCCGGCCGCGCGGTTGGAAAACCCGCTTCTTACGCTCGCGACGTGAGATCCAGATGCCGGCCTCGGTCATCCATTGCCGCAGCGTCTCTTTGGCCACCGAGATCCGGTGCAGCTCGATCAGCTTCTCGCGCGCCAATGTCGGCCCGAAATCCAGATAGCGCTCGCGGATTAGATCCAGCGCCGCGTTGCGGAAATCCTCGCTGTGGCGCCGATTGCTCGGCCGCGATCGCTTCTTCGAAACCAGCCCGGCTGCACCGGACTCATCATAGGCCTGCAGCAGCCTGTGGACCTGACTTCGGCTGAGCCCAAGCAGTTCGGCGGCCTGGACGACGCTCAGGCGCTGATCACGGATCTTCTGAATAACTTCGAGGCGATGCAATTCTTTCTGCGACATGGTGATCATAAAGGACATGACGACTCCGATCGCTCATGGTCTCGACCAGGCTGAAGGTCGTCATCCTTGCTCCCAACGTTGGCATTGACCAGCGCGTCGAGAGGCGAGATTGTCGCATCTCTAACTGGCCCAACTGTCGCATTACTAAATAGCCCCACATACATTAATCGCATAAGATAGATTATGGAACATAGTGATGCTGTTTGATTACAATGGCATACCTTCCTCCTCCATCTCAGAGGCCCACTCTTTTGAAATCGGCCTGCTCGAATTTGCATCTTGACGATCCAGCACATCGACGAGTTGACCTGCAGACGTGCCCTCATAGAACAGCTGATCCCAGCCAACAAACTCTTCCGAAACCCGTGTCTCGGACGACGCGTGCTTGGCGATAACGTCCGGGTCAGAGTGTTGAGCATTGACGGGATTCGACGGGAAGCTCGCCGTTGCTATTCCTCAAGTGTCGGGATGACTTTCGATGGTCTTTGCAGCTCCGAGGCGGCAGCGGTTGCCGCTGCATCGGCGGGACCGCCGGAAACATGAACGGTCGGCGTTGCAAACTGGATGCCTTTTTCCGCGAATGTCTTTTTGAGCATGGCGAGCGCCTTTCGGCGAACGCCGAACTGTTCGCCGGGTTTCGTCATGAACTTCAGCCGTATCTGCACACCATAATCCGCCATCTGCTCGATCCCTTGCATTTTCAAGGGCTCGATGATGTTAGGCCCGAGTTCGGCATCCTCCAGAAGCTCAACGCCGATGCGCTTGATGGTCTTGCGGACCTCCTCGAGGTCGTTGTCATAATTCAGGGTTAGCGTAATGATGTCGATGACCCAGTCACGGCTGAGGTTTTGCACCGCGCCGAGTTCGCCGAAGGGAACGATCGTGACCGGGCCGCGGTGATGGCGCAAGCGGATCGATCGCAGCGAGAAACCTTCGACCGTGCCTTTATATTTTGCCGCCTGGATGTATTCGCCGATGCGAAAGGCATCGTCGAACAGATAGAAGACGCCGGAGATGATGTCCTTGACGAGTGTTTGGGCACCGAAGCCGACGGCTATGCCGACGACCCCGGCGCCCGCCAGCAGCGGTCCGATCTGAATGCCAACGGCATCCAGAATCATCAGGAAGCCGACGGCTCCGATCGCCAGGAACAGCACATTGCGAAGAATGGGAAGAAGGGTATTCAACCGCTGACGCCGGCGCGCGTCGGGTCCGTCCTGATGCCCTGCCTGCACGCTTCGCGACGCCACCGCCATCTGGCTGTCGATCAGAGTGCTTGCGAGCTTCCAGATAACGTCGGTCACCAGCAGCACGATAACAATGCGGATTCCTGCGCGGATCAGACGCGTGGTCACCGTTTCGGCTGCGGCGAGGTCACTGAGATTGACATTCCAGGCGCGGGCAATGAGCAGCGCAGCGACCACAATGAGGCCGTTCCGCAGCGTTTGCATGATGACAACGGACCATCCGACGATGGCCGGATCTTCGACCGCCTGCCCCTCCCCGGATTGAATAATGCGACGAATGATATCACGAGCCACCGAAACGGTAAGAGGCAGAAGCGTAATGATGATCACCGTCCAGAATGCCCCGTGGAGACCGGACACCCATAACAGCCACGATAGCAGGATGCTCGCGCTGAAGCCGACACAGACCAGCCGGCCCACCAGCGGCCCGTCAGAACGAAAGTGCCGCAGCCAAATCATGACGATCAAAGCGATTGAAACGACACCGAGCCATGCTGCGGTAAAGAGATCGGCCAAGATCGGTGAAGCCCGGATCGTCCCTATCACTTCAATGGTGGCCCAGCCAGCCGCCAGCACCGCGACGATTCCGAGGAGCCAGTAGTACCAGAACCAGGCAAGCGAGGTGACAAGCGTCAGAAGCCGCATATGCGGCAGACGGGCGCCTGGCGCGATGACAATACGGCCCACAAGCACACCAAGGCGCACCATGAGCGCAGCCGATAGCAGGATGAGCGCGATATCGCGAAACACGGCAGGCCATGGAAAGAGGATAAACGCGCCGAGGCTTCCGATCAGGTAACCGACCAACGCGAGAAGACCCATGGAAAGCCGGGCGGCGTGGAGCCTGAGCCGCTGCCGGACGGTGTCGGCAGGCGCGTTCAGCACGAAATGGAGCAACCCTCGCCCTGACCACCAGGCAAGGCGCTGCGCAACGAACCCGCCTGCGACGAAGAGTATGACCGCTAAGATCAGGCCGACCGGTTCGATACGATCATCCGTTTGGAAGACCCGGATCGCCGACTGGATCTGCCCGGGAAGGGTCGGAACGGCATCGACGAGTGTCAGCAACCTCTGGCGCAAATCCTGTAGTGACGTGGCAATCGATGTCGGTGCCGCCTCTTGCGAGACTGCTACGGGCTGCGCCGGTTCCTGATTGCCCGGAACGATTCGATTAACCAGCGCTCGTCCGGAATCATCATTCGGCAATTCGATAATAACCCGGATCGGCGCCGAGGAATTGGTCGGCTCAGCCGCCGAGGCGGGGTTTGCGCTCACCAGCAGAAGCGTTGAAAGTACCAGCGTCAGGAATGCGCACACTCTGCGGAGGGGATGACGGTCGTAGATGATGCGCATGTGGCCGTGGTCCCCGCGATGGTGTCGTCGCTTTTGCTGGGTTGGTCGAAACTTCGGACTTTGTGAAGCGTTGCACGACCAACGTCAATCGACGAACCGGTCTGGCGGACGCAGACTGCGAACCAAAGGCCAGGCGGCTTTAGGACCGCAAGCTTCTGAAGGCCTCCCGGATCTCCTGACTGAAGAGTTCTGGCTCCTCCCAGGCAGCGAAGTGACCGCCCTGGGAGGCGCGGTTGTAGTAGATGAGCGTCGGATAGGCCTTCGACAGCCAGTGCTTTGGCGGCTTGTAGACCTCTCCGGGAAACACCGTGACGGCGACGGGTACTTTGACGGGCGTGAGTTTTGCGCCCGACATGGCGTTTTCCCAATAGATGCGACCGCTGGAGGGGCCGGTGTTCGTCAGCCAATACAGCGTGATGTTGTCGAGAATGGCATCCTTGCCAAGCGCCTGTTCGGGATCGCCGCGTGTATACACCCAGTCGGCTATCTTGTCGTAGAGCCAGGCGGCCAGGCCGACCGGAGAATCCGCAATGCCGTAACCGACCGTCTCCGGCCGCGTGCTCATGATCGCTGCGTAGCCGAAGCCGTTGTTGAGGAAGTTCCGGGCTTCGTCGAAGACGACTTTCTCATCCGCAGACAAGCTGTCGGGAGCCGGCCCTCCATCTTTGAGAGCCTGGGCTGCATCCGATGGAAACGTTGTGGCCCGCTCGATCCTGTTGACATGGATTGCGAGCAGCCCATCGGGCGCCTGGCGGCCCAGGGCGTCGCTGATGATCGCGCCCCAGTCGCCGCCTTGCGAGACATAGCGGTCATAGTTCAGACGCTTCATCAGCACGTCCCAGGCGGCCGCTATCCGCTGGGGGTTCCAACCCGTCGCTGGAGGTTTCCCGGAAAAGCCGAATCCTGGAATCGACGGGATCACCAGATGGAAGGCATCATCAGCCGTGCCGCCATGCGCCGTCGGATCGGTCAGCGGGCCGATGACATCAAGCAGCTCGAAGACCGAACCTGGCCAGCCGTGGGTCATGATCAGCGGCAGCGCATTTTCATGACGGGAACGAACATGGATGAAATGGATGTCCAGTCCATCGATGGTGGTGAGAAACTGCGGAAATGCATTCAGCCTGCTCTCCGCCTTCCGCCAGTCGTATGACGACTGCCAGTAGCGCACCAGTTCCTTCAGCCTGTCGGGCTGCACACCCTGCGAACGATCCACGACGGTTTCGCCGTCGGGCCACCGCGTCTCGGCAAGACGCCGCCTGAGATCTGCGAGCTCCGCCTCGGAGACCTCAACCTTGAAAGGTCGAACCTCCGCGGACGCGACGCCGACGACATCAGCGGCGTCGGAAGCGCGCGGAAGGAGAACGGCGATTATGCCGGCCGCGGCAAAGCCTGACAGCAGCGAGCGGCGCGATACGTCGCGGTGTTTCAAAACGTTCAGCATTGCCATGATGCCGTGTCCTTTCGTGATATCGAGGAGAGGAAAAGATGCCCTGCCCCGCTTCAATGCCGAAAACGTCAGGCCTCGTCCGCGCCGGAACGAAAGATCAGAAACTTGTTGCCTTCGGGATCGCGAAAATAGGCGCAGTAAGGACCCGTACCGTTCTCGCCACGCGGACCGGGAGCCCCTTCGTCCGAGCCACCCGCCGCCAATGCCGTTGCATGGGCTTCGTCGACCTTTGAACGGGACGAAGCTTCGAAAGCAATCATTCCACCGTTGCCGACGGTGGCAGGGCGGCCATCGAACGGCTTGATGATGCCGAATTCGAGCGTGCGATGACCGTAGTAGATGGCTCGGTTGGGCTGGACGAGGACTCGTCCGATCCCGAACACGGCCAGAAGCTTGTCGTAGAATACCGAGGCGACATCCAGATCGTTCGTGCCGACAGTGGCGTGGCCCGGGAGGCCGCGGACCTTGTCGGGGGCGGCCGCAACCTGTCTGCTTTGGGCAATGTCAGTCATATCAGTTCTTCCTTATATTGTCGCGGCCGACGCTCTGCCTTCCGCACGCAAACGCCAACGAGCTGTCGCAAATCGGCGGCTGGTGGATATTTGGGCGGGTCGACGGCCGGCCGGCACCTCGGGAAATTGAGAGGCACCCTCTCGTTCAGCTGTCAGCCTTGGGCAGCCGGGTTGCCGCGCTGCCGCCGTAGAGAGGGTTCCTCTCACTTTCTCCGGCTACCGCGAGCTGACGCCATGCTCAATTATTTGTGCAGACAGCCGGCTTTTGGGCTTTGGCTGACCGCCGTTCAGAAAGGACATCCTATGTCTAAGGACAAAACCGTAAATGCTGCATCAGTCGCGGCAACTCCCGCTTCCCACTCGTCTGAAGCCTTCGCTTGTACGCAAGCCGCGCACGACGCCGTCGGCTTCATCGAGATCGACGAAGTCCTGACGCTGAGGAGGATGGCAATCCGCGCCCCCGCGCCAAAAGGCACCGTGCTTTTCCTCCATGGGTTTCCGGAAACACTGACTGTGTGGAACGGCATCGCGACAACGCTTGCTCACGACTACGACGTCCATGCCTTCGATTGGCCGGGCTACGGGCAATCGTCGCGCCCGGCTTCGGAACGGTTTTCCTATGCGCCGAGGGCGTACGCCCAGGTGTTGAAGGCCTATATCGACCGGGCAGGCATCGACCGGTCGAAGCTCGTGATCTACGCGACTGACATCGGTGCCCTGCCCGTCCTGCTGCTTGCTCTCGACGAGCCGACGATCGCCAGGCAGATCATCGTCGGAGACTTCGCGCCGTTCGACCGGCCGCAATACATGTGGGAGAACCTGCAGAACCTCAAAGCCGAGCCGACCGCCTCGCCGACCCGTGCCTACATGAACAAGACAAGCGACGAGATCCTTCAGAACGTGCACAGGCGCGGCCTCTCGCCCGATGAGCAATTCGATCTGCCGGCTGACGTCCAGCAGGACATGACCCGTTCGTGGAGCCTTGACGGAATGACTTCAGCGGATGCCTTCGCCCACTACTACGCGAATTTCACCGGCGATCAGCATTATCTCGAGGCCAACCTCACCTGGCTGAAGACGCCCGTGAAGGTGATCTGGGGCGAGAAAGACATCTATATCACAAGCGAGATGGGCATCGAGTTCGCCGCCAAGATCGGTGCAAAAGTCGATATCCTCTCAGGTATCGGCCACTTCCCGCACCTTCAGAAACCGGAACAAACGATTGAAGAAATAGGCGCATCATTCAGATAACATTAGATTATCTTAGCGGATATTCCGCAGCTGCGGCAATGCCCAGTCGACGAAAGCGCGTACTTTCAACGCGAGAAGCCCCTGGCGCGAGTAGACGATATGAATGGGCTGTGGCGGCCCGTCGAAATCGCCAAGGATGGGGACGAGCGCGCCAGACGCCAGTTCGTCGGGAATCTGATAGTCGAACAGCCGCGCGATCCCCGCCCCGCCGACGGTCGCCGCAACGCAGTTTGCCGCGGTATTCACTTCCAGCCGGTTGCGGGGCACCGTCTCCATCGGTGTACCATCGACGTCGAATGTCCAGAAGAATGTTCGCTTGTTGAAGATGATCCCGTCGCGATCGATGAGATCGCCGGGACGCTCAGGTGTGCCATGGCGCTCGAGATAGACGGGGCTCGCGCAGGTCAGCAGGCGGAATTCGCCGATCTTCACGGCATGGAGGGCGCTGTCGGCGAGCTCGCCGAGACGGATCGCGATATCCACCTGCTCGGACACGAGATCGACCGTGCGGTCGAGCGACAGAAGGTTCAGCGACACCTCCCGGTATTTGTCCATGAAGCTCAGCGCAACGGGCAGCACGTAGCGGCTGCCGTATTCGATCGGCATCGTGATCGTCAGCACGCCTCTGGGCGTCTGGTATTCCCCGGACGCCCTTCGTTCGGCCTCCTCAAGATCCGCCATGATCTTTCGGGCGGCATCGACATAGTCGCGTCCGGCATCGGTGAGCTGCAGATTGCGGCTGGTGCGCACGATGAGGTTTGCCCCAAGATGTCGCTCAAGTTCGGCCACTTTTCGGCTAACGCTGGGCAATGGCGCGTTGAGCTTCCTGCTGCCGGCAGAGATGCTTCCGGCGTCGACCACGGCCAGTAACATACGCATCGCTTCGAGACGATCCATCGGACACCGCCAGTAAGATACCGCTTCTTGGCAAGCCAGCCTAAGGCTTGGCTTTAGAGCATGATGCCGAAAACTGTGATCGGTTTCGGACGACATCATGCTCTAACTCTTTAACTTAGAACAGGATTCACATTTTAGGCCTACCCGGCCTAAAATCATCCTGTTCTAGTCAAGCAGCTTCCGTATGGCCATGATCCCTTTTGCAGCATCCGACCAGGATTGACGCCAGATCAAAATGCCGACGCTGAGGATGGTGGCAACAGCGAAGGGGATCGGCCCGAGAAACCAGAAGGCGGCTGCAAAGGTGAAGTAGTAAGATCGGACACCGACGCTGAACGATCGAAGCGCAGGGTTCAAAACGAGAGTCAGGGCGTTTGTCCAACCGGCGATGTCCCTGTCTTCATCCCGGGATGGGCTGGCCCCGATCGCCGCCAGACAGTAGTTGATCTGCCGGACCGCCCAGATGAAATCGGATAGTCCCCGCAGCAGCGTCGCCATGATCAGGAGGACTTTGCACTGGAAAAACCACGCTGGGTCCTGAGCCGCAAACATTGCGATCAGCCCGCCACCCGACCCATAGTTCGGCTCCATGAACAGCGCGCCGCTCAGGCCAACGATGACGATGAGATTGGCGGAGCCGAAGAAGGATGCCGAATTGATCGTGTGCCCGAGGATCGCGGCGTCGCCGATGAAGTTGTTGTCACGCGTCAGAACCTCGCGCATCCAGGCTGTGCGAATGCGCACCATATCGACGGAAAGGCTATCGTTCCTTCTCGGCCATCCCGCTGCCATCAAAGGCTCGACCGCCACCCAGACGAGAAGGAAGAAAGCGATAGCCGCGACGTTCAGAAAATCCATGGTGCCCCCGAATTGAATCTGGATTTTCCTGAACACTACTTCGAGCTAACGGCAGCTCCAAGCGTATACGGTGGCGGTATCGCGGGCGTCGGCGGCGCTGACTACGCCCGCGACATTGGCCAAGGGAAAGAGTGCCCTTCTAATCGTGCCGCTTGGCTAGTAGAGCGCTGCCAAATCACGCCGGCCATCGACGACGTGAACGATCTCGACGATCTCGATGGGACCGTCATCCGTGTTGGGGTGAGTTTGATAGAGGATCACATAGGGCGCCTCGACCAGCATGCGGGCGGCCGGATGGATCTCCAGATGACGCTGGCCCAGGCGCGGCTGCTCGATCAGCGACGTGGCCTTGATACGGAACCGCTGGAAATACCGCTCGGCCGCCTGGGGCTGCTCGCGGGCGATGTCGACGTAAATTTTCTTCGCGCCGGCACGGGCGGCGGGTGTCCAGATCAGCTTAGCGGGCATGCGAGGCGGTAGACTTGGCTTCCTGGCGCGCCTCTTCAAGCGCATCATCAAAGTCGGCCGGGATGGCCGTGCCACTCGCCTTGCCTTCGGACCACAGGGTCCGCAGACGCTGGATGTCGCCCTTGCGGGTTTCCCATTTGGCTGACCAGTCACGCATGGCTTCGCGGATTACTTCGCTGCTGCTGGCATAGGCACCGCTCTTGACCGCGTCGCGAAGCAGGTCCGCCTGCTGCGGCGTCATTGAGACGCTGATCTTTTCAACATTGGCCATGTGGCACCTCCAGACTCTTGTGGTGGTAAAGATTACCACCAGCCTGACAGTCTTGCCAAGCTTTTCGCGCATGAAAAACCTGGCGAGGTCCTCTACAGCGCCGCGAGGTAACGGGACACCGTCGAAGCCCGAAGCCGAATGTGTTCGATCGCCTGCTGCGGTGTCACGGCCAGGAAACCGATATGGTCGCGTGGGCGTAGCTGGACGAAGGCGTCCAGATCCGAATCCACCACAGTGGCGATCTTGGGATATCCTCCGGTCGTCTGGTGGTCGGCCAGCAGAATGGTGGGAACACCGTCTCCGGCGACCTGCACCGAGCCCCGCACGATCGCTTCCGACGGCATGTCCAGCGCGACGCTTGGTGCAAGCGACGGACCTTGAAGACGTACACCCATGCGGTCATAGGCGTCGCTCAGGCGGAAGGGCGACGAAAGGAAATTCGACAAGGTTCCTTTCGAGAAGAACCGATCCTGTGGACCGACCACCACACGCAGCTCGGATCGCGGTCTTGCGATGACCGGACATGTAATCGGACCATGTCGATCGTCTCGCACTTCCGGGTCGGCGACGGTGATGGTCTGCCCGGCTGCAAGGCGCCCGCCGCCGAGGCCGGAGAGACTGTGCGTCGACATGCTGCCCAGCCAGGTCTTCGCCTCGATATGACCGGCGAAGGCCAGATACGTCCAGCTTCCCCAGTGTCCCGGACGAACTGCCAGCCGCTCGCCGGCCCTCAAGGTGGCGACCATCCATGCGCCGCGCTTGTCGCCGGCATGCTCTACGATGAATCCCCCTCCCGCGACGGCGAACGTAACCTCCCCCGACACGCAGTCGAGAACCAGGCCGCCCATGGAGACTTCGATTGCGGGCTGACAGGCAGGATTGCCGACGGCGACGTTGGCGGCGGCAAACGAGGTCCTGTCCATCGGACCGGAGGCCGGGACGCCGTAACGCATCAATCCGCGACGTCCTCCGTCCTGGACAGCGACGTGAGGGCCTGCGAAGTTGATTGCAAGGACCGCTTCGCTCATGCGAGGCACCTCGCGTCGAATTCGGCCCTCGATATGCGGCGGAAACGCACCGCGTCGCCGACGTCGAAGAGGAACGGACGGTCGTTGGACGCGGCGTCGAGGATCTTCGTCGGCGAGCGGCCGATGATCCACCAGCCGGTCGGCATGGTGAGCGTGCTCACCAGGCATTGCGGACCGGCAATCAGCACGCTTCCGGCGGCGATGCCGCGAATAGGCGCCGGCTTCCTCGGCTGCTGAATGGCTTTGGGCACGCCTGCGAGGTAAGCGTATCCTGGAGCGAAGCCGTACATGAAGACGCTGTAGTCGCCGGAGAGATGGGCGGATATAACGTCTTCCGGCGATAATCCGCTTGCCTCGGCGACGGCGGCAAGATCGGGCGCAAGATCAGGATCGTAGCAGACTTCGACTTCGCGCATCGCTCCGATCGTCTCTGGAACCTCAGCCCCCAGAAGCTCCTCAATGGCCGCCTCCGTTGTCCGGTGATCGGCCACGAGCGGATCGAAGCATACGAGAATGCTGGCATAGGCCGGAACGGCTTCGACGAATCCTTCAAAGGGTGCCGCCTTCAAGGCGGCATCCAGCTTGACGACCTGATCGTGGATCCATTTATCGATGGTCGCGCCGAATTCGACGAGCACCGCGTGCCCGCCCACCGGGCGGTAGGTCGGAACGCTGCCGGGCGATGCGGACGGGTCCTGTGGCACCTCAGTCGGCGCCTTCGATCAGAATGAAATCCGCATCCGCTGCCCGCGCGCAGGTCCCGTAGGCTTCCGGATCGGTGACGGTAACCTGGGCGATAAGATAGCCTTTGGCCATCACCTGTTTTCCTGTGTCGGCTGGAGGAATGGTGCCACCTCGATGCCTGCCTTTTGCAGTTCCTGGCGCACGTGGACGGCCATGGCGAGCGCTCCTGGGCTGTCCCCGTGAACGCAGATCGAATGCACATCGAGAGGGATCGGAACGCCGTCGACCGTCGGCATGAGGCCGCTGGACAGGTACCCGATCAATCTCGAAGCCGCCTCCGCGGGATCATCGATCATCGCTCCCGGCAAGTTGCGCGGAACGAGCCGACCCGTGGAGAGGTAGCCGCGGTCGGCAAAAATCTCGCTGAAGACGGTCATCCCGGCATCGCGGGCCGCATGCTCCAGCTCTGTCCCGGAGATCGCCAGTATGGCAAGTTCCGGCGAAACCGCTCGGGTTGCGCGTATGATGGCGTCGGCGACCGGCCGTTCGTCGGCCGCCCAATTGGCGAGTGCGCCGTGTGGTTTGACGTAGCGGACGCGGGCGCCCGCCAGAGCCGCAGCTCCCATCAGCGCGCCTGTCTGCGTCGCCACAAGCTGCTCCACTTCCCGGATGCTCAAGGGGATCAGACGTCGCCCGAAGCCCTCGCGATCTGCAAAGCCCGGATGGGCTCCGGCGACGACACCCCGTTCGCTTGCGAGCGCGAGCGTCTCCACCATGGTCGCGGGATCTCCGGCGTGCCCGCCGCATGCGATGTTCGCACTGGTAACGACGTCAAGGATCGCCTTGTCGTCGCCCATGCGCCAGGGTCCAAACGCCTCCCCCAGATCAGAATTGAGATCGATTTTCGTCATGATTTCCGTCAACCCTTCGCGCCGGTCTTGTCAGCTTCGTCGCATTCTGGAAAGTCGAAGCCGAGGTGGAGCACATCTTCGCCGTTCCCGTCAAGAAAACGACGCCGCTGGTTGCGCGCAACGAGCGTGTCTGGTGGTCGCAGGCCCGTGGATTGTCCTTGCAGTTGCGTCCGATGGAAACGTGGCTAAAATCGGGGGTGAAATGGTCGACCGCCCTGTCGCTGATCGAGCGCGTCGTATTCTTTCAAGAGCCAGGTGACCTAGCCACCCGGCAGCATTGGCGTGCAGACCGGGGATGCGGAATGAGTCTTGTCAACAGAGCTTTGGGAACGTCCGAATTTTCTTTTACCGAAGAGCCTGGCATTTTCACCTGGGACTTGGCGACCGACAAGGTTTATGCGGATTCGGCGCTGGCAAACCTCTTTGGGCTTGATCCCGAAGAGACTCTCACGGGGCTGCCGGTCATCAGATACCTCGACCGGATTCATCCGGACGACAAGCCATCCGTGGCCAAGGCAATTTCAGAATCGGTGATCACAGGAAATCCGTATCGCTGTGATTATCGGGTATTTGATCGAAGCGGGCAAATAGTCGGCGTCGCGGCCTTGGGCCGCTGCTTCAGGGATGAAGCCGGAAACCCGTCGCAATATGCGGGCATCGTCTTCCCGACGAATGATCACGGGGAGCAAGACGAATTGTCCGCTCATTGCAAAGCGGCACTGAAAATTGCGCGGTCATCCGGCCTGCGGACGACGGCCGATGCGCTTGAAGCGATCGTCAAGGAGCTTGCCAAGCCGATGCCTTCAGACGTCGCGCAGGTTCATTGATTCCTTCCAAAGCGTTGGTTGTGGCATCAGACTTTCGGTGATGGCGATATTGCTGCTATCGGCGACGCGCCGCGCGCACTCTGAATTAGTGACAAAGGAGAGTGGGCATTTCGAGGTGGGTCAACAGCGACCGTGTCACCCCTCCCAAGAGGAATTCGCGTAGTCTCGAATGACCGAATGCGCCGGCGACGAGCAAATCTGCCTTGTGTTCCAGGGCGGCAGCTTGAATGACGCTGGCTGGCGAATCTCCCTTCGCTTGCACGGCTGCGACATCGACGGCAAGACCAGCCTTCCGAAGCGCAGCCGCAAGGTGATCTCGGCTGCGCTCGTCAATCTGCTTATCATCGGTGACGGAAATCAGGACGACACGCGGTACCCGTTCCAGCAAGAACCTGGCACCCGCCAGTGCCCGCGCGACGGTGGCTCCTCCATCCCAGGCGACGGCGACAGCATCGATCCGGCCGCAGAAATTATCCGGGGGGAAAAGCAGGAGCGGTCTCCCGCTTTCAAACAGCACGCTCTCGATCAGCGGCCTCATCAGCACAGATGCTTCCAAAATGGAAAGATCGTATACGCGCGACAACTCGGCAAGAGTTTGTGCGACAAATGGCTCCCTCGCATCGAATGGCTGGATCTCGACCTCGACCTCGGCTTTTTTCGCATAATCATGGAGCGTCTGCCCGAGAACGGTTCCATTGTCTTTACTCAATCGCTCCGCCTCCGCACGCATTTTGTCTACGTCAAGGAGTGATGGAAATCGCGGCTGAAAGGGTTCGATCCTGACCAGCGGTATACTTGCCGTCAACCCGGCCTTCTGGTGAAGGGAAACAGCGACAGCGTTCTGAAGGAGCGAGAAGGAGCTTGCGTCTGGATAGGTGGCCAGCGGTAAATGGAATTGTGCTTTCACGGCTGATGTCCTCCCGATGATTGGAGGTATCATAGCGCAGAGGTGTCTCCCGCGCTTTGACGAAGATCAAGGTCGCTCCACCGCGAAAGCGCGAGCGTGATATTGACCGTCCTCATCAGGAAGCAAGCGGAATTCGTTGGGCGAAGCGGCAACGATCTATGTTAAGCGATGAAATGCGAAGCGCGATTGAATATCAGCACTTCGCGGCGCAAACCCGTCCGGACGCCGCCGAGCAGCAGCTTGCGGATGAACAGCAATGGCATATACGGCGCAACTGCCTTCGATGAATCAGCTGGCGCGCTTGGACCCATCGGATGATGACATCATTGGTAACGACGGAAGCATTCCAGCGCCTCAGCCTGGCGCTTGCAATCGGCATCCTTGTCGGCATTGAGCGCGGCTGGCGGGATCGTGAGGCTGCGCCAGGCAAAAGAGTAGCCGGTATCCGCACCTATGGCCTGTCAAGTTTCCTTGGCGGTTTCTGCGGTTTCCTGCAGCCTGTGACAGGGCCGATTCTGCCGACAGCTATCTTTATATTCTTTTGCATCACGGTTCTCCTCTTCAGCCGCATGCAGGCGGCACAAGAAGAGGATTACAGCGCCACCGGCACCATTGCGGCCCTGGCGGTCTTTGCGCTGGGCTTTGGTGCGGTTGTGGCGGATATGACGGTAACGGCCGCAAGCGCTGTGGCAATAACCGCCCTTCTTGCAGCGCGGGAACCGTTGCATGGATTTCTTCGCCGATTGACCTGGCTTGAGCTCAGGGCCGCCCTGATCCTCTTGACGATGACCATCGTCATCCTCCCGATCCTTCCCAACAGGCCGATTGATCCTTGGCAGGCAATCAATCCTTTCGAGCTTTGGATGATGACGATCCTCGTGGGAGCCGTTTCCTTTGCCGGTTATATCCTGATCAAGCTGAGCGGCGCCCGAGCCGGAATATTGCTGACCGGGACCAGCGGTGGCATCGTCTCCTCGACGGCCCTGACGCTTTCCTTTGCCCGTCAATCGAAGCAGATGCCGGCCCTCTCGCCACTCCTCTCGGCGGGCGCAATGCTTGCGGGAGCCGTTTCTCTCGCCCGCGTGCTTTTGATTTGCAGCGTCATTGCACCAGCCATTTTCAGGGATCTTGCTCTATCCCTCGCTCCGGCTGCCGCTATCCTCGCCATAGCTGGCGGCTTCGCCGCATTGCTGCAACGCCCGGATGATAGCACCGATTTTTCACCTCGAAACCCGCTCGAGGTGATGGTCGTGCTGCGCTTCGCACTCGTTCTCGCCGTCGTGACAGTCCTAACGCGAATGACCTTGACCGTCTTTGGAACTCAGTCGCTGATCGCGCTTGCGTTCATCACAGGACTGGGCGATCTCGATGCGATAACGCTTGCCGTGGCGAAATTGCCATCCATCCAGGTGCCCGCGGATGCGGCCGCTCGCGCCATAGCGGTCGCCGCTTTCGCCAACTTTCTTGCAAAAGCCGTTCTTGCTGCAAGTATGGGGAGCATCGCCTATGCGGTTCGTTTCGCGATCGCCGGCGGTGTCGCGACTTTGGCCGGAATTGCTGGCCTGCTGCTAGCATGAGCGCTTGTTCGCATATCGATCACCGGCTCCATTCTCAAGCAGAAGGCGACCTATCAAGCGATTTGCCTTCGGTTCGTGGAACGATATTCGTCCGCATAGGCAGCCCCATCAACGATCATCACTGCCGTCTCACCTCCGAGAGATGACCAGCAAATCCGGCAAGCATGAGCTGAAATGAATAAATACTCTATCGAACTGGCCTAGACACGGCGATAGCGGAGCGCGTCCACGACGAGCGCAAACGCGGGCGTTAGCTGTCGGCGGCTGGGATAGTAGAGATGGTAGCCTGCAAACGGGGGCGACCAGTCCTCCAGCACGCTCATCAATCGTCCGTCTTTGACTGGCTTGTCGGCGTAATCACTTGTCACGTAGCCTATGCCAAAGCCATCAAGGGCCGCGGCAATGATCAATCTACCACTATTAAATGCCAACGACCCTTCTACCCGGACACGCAGCTCATGCCCGTCCTTCTCGAATTCCCAGGCGTATAGCCCGCCAAGGGAAGGCAGGCGCAGGTTGATGCACTCATGTTTCGCGAGATCGTGTGGGGTCAGCGGTGTCGGATTGCGGGCGAAATATGCGGGTGAAGCGACAGCCACCATGCGCATTTCCGGTCCGATGCGCACGGCGATCATGTCCTTATCGACGAGTTCGCCCAGACGAACGCCTGCGTCGTAACGACCAGCCACGATATCGGTGAGCCCGGACTCGGCGGTCAGCTCGATCTGAATGTCGGGATAATCTGCCAGCAACCGCTTTAATACGGGCCAGAGAAGGGATTCGGCAACCTGGTCAGTGGCGTTGATCCGAACCGTTCCAGCGGGTTTCTCGCGGAACTCGGTCAGTGCCGCGAGCCTGTCGTCGATATCGTCGAAGGCGGGGCGCAACGTTTCGAGAAGACGCTCTCCCGCCTCGGTCGGCGCAACGCTTCGGGTCGAGCGAGTCAGCAATCTAAGGCCGAGGCGCGTCTCTAGGCGCCGTATCGTCTGGCTGAGCGTGGACTGGGACGTGCCCAGCTTCGCCGCCGCCCGTGTGAAACTGCGCTCTTCCGCAACCACCATGAAGGCATTCAGTTCTCCAAAATCCTGCCGCCGCATTTATCCACTCCTGACATAGGCCCATTCCGATTATAGCGACTAATCAACAATCAGCCATTGGCCTATCTTCATCTCAGCACAAAAGGTTCTGCTGCCAAAATGGCGGCAAGGATTTGCGGGCGGCTTAATCCGTCCGAAACGGCGATCGGAGAGTTCAATGGAAAAGCGCAACCTCGGGAAACTAAAGGTTTCCGCACTCGGTTTCGGCTGCATGGGGTTGAACACCACCTATGGTCAGCCGCTCAATCACGTCGATGGCGTTCGGATGATCCACGCAGCCGTCGAAAGTGGCATTACCTTTTTCGACACCGCCGAAGTCTACGGCCCCTACATCAACGAAAAATTGGTCGGCGACGCCCTTGCTCCCTTCCGGGACCAAGTGATCATCGCCACCAAGTTCGGTTTCGGCCTGAACCCTGACGGTGGACGCACAGGCCTGGACAGCCGCCCGAAGACAATTCGAAAGTCTGTCGACGGCTCGCTGTCCCGCCTGAAGGTGGACGCGATCGACCTTCTCTACCAGCACCGCGTCGATCCCACCGTGCCGATCGAAGATGTCGCCGGCGAGGTGGGACGGCTTATCGCAGAGGGCAAGGTCAAACATTGGGGTCTTTCGGAAGCCAATGCGTCGACAATCCGCCGTGCCCACACCGTACAGGCGCTCGCCGCCATACAGAGCGAGTACTCGCTTTGGACAAGGGATGTCGAGCAGAATGGCATTCTAACCGCCTGCGAGGAACTGGGCATCGGATTTGTGCCGTGGAGCCCTCTCGGTGCAGGTTTCCTCACCGGTGCGATCACCGCCGAGACCAAGATCGCCCC
Source organism: Rhizobium sp. WYCCWR 11128 (assembly GCF_013416305.1). Taxonomy (NCBI): domain Bacteria; kingdom Pseudomonadati; phylum Pseudomonadota; class Alphaproteobacteria; order Hyphomicrobiales; family Rhizobiaceae; genus Rhizobium; species Rhizobium sp. WYCCWR 11128. Next base: position 1,098,908 of record NZ_JACCEZ010000001.1, on the reverse strand, counting down.
GACCGATTTCCGTGCCAACGGACCCCGCTTTTCGCCAGAGGCTCGTGCCGCCAACATGGCTTTGGTGGATGTCTTAAAGCGGATCGCCGATGGCAAGGGGGCGACGCCTGCCCAACTCGCCCTCGCATGGCTTCTCGTTCAGAAGCCCTGGATCGCGCCGATCCCCGGCACCACGAAACTACACCGTCTCAAAGAAAATCTCGGAGCCACTGAGGTCGTGCTGACCCCAATCGACCGGCAGGCCATCGAGGAAGCGTTGGCCCGGATTTCCATCCAAGGCCAGCGGCTCCACGAGGGTGCCCTCCGCATGATCGACGCCTGAACAGGACGACCATTTTAAACAAGGATGCCCCTTTTTCCGCATCGACCCTAGAGGATTACGAACATGCCGGACCGCTGTGTTGACTTGAACAGGAGACACCTGCTCGGGGTTTCGGCTCTGGCGTTAACTGGCGCGGCCGCTGTGGCGATGGAACGTAAGCTTGCGGCGATCATGGCCGGAGACATTGTTGGCTACAGTCGTCTCATGGCTGAAAACGAGGCGACAACTTACGCAGAGCTCCGCTCTGTATTCGACGACCTGATCGAACCGACTGTCAGCCAACATGGCGGACGAACGTTCAAAAGCACTGGCGACGGTTTTCTCGCAACCTTCCCCAGTGTCAACGACGCGCTGGATGCGGCAGTAGAGATCCAGAACGGCTTCGAGAACCAACGATTCGAGTTCCGGATCGGCGTCAATCTCGGCGATGTCATTGAGGACAATGGCGACATTTATGGCGACGGCGTCAACGTGGCTTCCCGGCTCGAAGCCATGGCCGACCCGGGTAGCATTTTTGTCAGTAACGCGGTGGTGTTGAGCGCCGACCGCAGCCGCGGCAAGAGCTTTTCCCATATTGGGCGCCGAACGGCGAAGAACATTCCCGAACGCCTCGACGTCTACGCCGTCAAACGACCGAGCCGGCGAAATCGACGTTGGAGCCGCGTGCGTTCCTTCGTGCCCCACGTGGGCGTTCGGCTCGCCTATGGGGTCGGGGCAATTTCGCTCGGGATCGGACTTTCGCTTCAGCCAATTCCACTGTCTGCGATGATCGCCGGGATACCGTCCGACTTTACCATGCTAGCGAACGCGGAAAGAATCGATCCGCGACCGTCCGTAGCGGTGATGCCTTTCGACAATATGAGTGGCGACCCCGCGCAGGCCTACTTTGCCGATGGCCTTACCGAGGACATTACGACCCAGCTTGCGCGCAATCCTGATCTCCAGGTGATCGACCCGGACTCTACATCTGCAGTGCGGGATGATGCGGGTAACATTCGAACGATTGGTGACCGCTTGAATGTTGCCTATGTAGTCGATGGAAGCGCGCGTCGTGTCGGTGATCAGCTTCGTATCGCCGCGCAGCTGATCGACGTGAAAAGCGGAGCGCATCTCTGGACACAAAGTTATGACCGGAATGTCGAGGATATTTTCTCCGTTGAAAGCGAACTGACATCCCAGATCGTCGCCAGTCTCGTGTCTTATGTCGGCAGAACGGAGCAAGAAGTGGCGATCCGGCGCCCGACGAAGAACCTGCAGGCCTACGATCTTGTCCTGCAGGCCCGAAATCGGTTCAAGCACGACGCGAAGGATATCGAGGGACTCCTGGCCGCACGCGGACTTTACCAGAAGGCGCTGGAACTGGACCCGTCCTATGCGGTCGCGCGCGCCAGCCTCGGTATGACGTACATCTTCGACATGACGCAACGGGTCACCGGTCGGGCGACGGAAAGAGACGTGGAAATCGGTTTGAGCGAGGCGCGCCAGTCTATCCGCCTCGACCCAAATCTGGCGATCGGTTACCAGGTGCTCAGCTTCGGCCTGTCCGCCGCCGGCGACTATCCCGGCGCGCTACAGGCCGCGAAACGATCCGTGGAGCTCAACCCGAACGCCCCAGATAGCCTAATGGCGCTAGCCAAGGCACAAGTTCGATTTGGAGACTATGCGGCTGCTGTTTCGAATGCCGAGCGCGCGCGCCGCCTTCATCCAATTGCCCCCGAATATTATGCTTACGTGCATGGGCAGGCTCTCTACGCGGCCGGTCGCCGCGACGAGGCAGCAAATGTCATCCGCGAATGCCTGATCCGGTCGCCGCAAGACGCAAATTGCTTGTTAATCCAAACCGCGCTGCAGGCTGCGAGGGACGATCTGGGCGATGCCCAAACGACGATGGCCGACCTTGTCAGGGAAAATCCCGAGTTTTCGCTAAAATCGGAACGCGACTATCGCCGGTTTGGAGATTCCCCCTTAATGCGGCAGTTTCTCGCGGACCTGGAGCGCGCTAAGGCCCCAGACACAGCCGTATAGGGTCATTCCAAAGATCGTCGCGCATGAAAACGTTGAAGGAGCGGAGCCGCCGGAGTGCCGTATCAATATCTGAGGTCCGGCTCAAGCAGCACATCATCTTTACTGTCGGGGGAATGCCCGTTCAGGGAGATCGCCTTCACAAGGCGGGACTGAACCTAATTCCCGCGGCTCATTCACCAAGGAGAGATCGACAAGTTGAGTTCGATTCTTGGCACCAAGAAGAACAAAGATCACCGCCAAATGAGCGCGTTGATCCTTCCAAATCAGATCGCTAGCAAGGGAGTTTTACAATGGACAATGAATTTATCGATGAGAAGCGGCGGCAGTTTCTCGGAACGTCTGCGCTTGTCTTGTCTGGCGCTGCCGTCGCCGGCTCAGTACTGGCTGGAAACGCCGCGGCGTCGGGTCAATCTGCTAAGGTCAAAGGACCCGCTGTTGTCAACTACCCGAACGACAAAGGCGTGACGATTGAACGTGTCACCTACCCTGCACGGAACATGGGCACGAACATTGTCGCTAACTTGTTTAAGCCCGCCAATTTCGACAGCAGCAGGAAGTATGCGGCAGTTGTGGTGACCCATCCGTTCGGCGCCGTAAAGGAACAGTCCTCCGGTCTCTATGCCCAGCGCCTTGCCGAAGCGGGATTTATCGGCCTGGCCTATGATGCATCCTATCAAGGCGAAAGTGGCGGCGAGCCGCGTCTTATGGAAGTGCCGGCACAGCGCGTGGATGATATCAGTTGCGCCATTGATTTCCTGGTTCAGCATCCGCAGGTCGATCCGGCGCGGATCGGCTCATTGGGAATTTGCATCGGCGGCAGCTACGCGTTGAACCACGCACAGCACGAGCACCGCGTAAGGGCCGTCGCAGCCGTGAGCACTTTCGATATTGGCCAGGGTCGTCGCGAGGGACTTTCGAACTCCATCTCCTATGAAGAGCGCGTCAAGCGGCTGAAGGATGCCGGCGAGCAGCGCAGCCGTGAAGCGCGTGGCGAACCAGTTCGCCTTGTGCCTGTTGTGGCCAATTCTCCCGACGACTTCACGCCAGCGACTCCCGTCATGTACAGGGAGGGTTATGAATACTACCGCACGGCTCGCGGTCAGCATCCGAATTCCGTTAATCGCTATATATTCTCGAGCTTGCCTCAGCAGATGGCATTCTACCCGTTCGAGATGATCGAGACAATTTCGCCTCGGCCTCTTCTGGTGATCGCGGGTTCCAAAGCCGAGACAAAATTCTGGAGCGACCAGGTCTATGAAAAGGCCAGGGAGCCTAAGGAACTCTTCGTTGTGGATGGTGCGACCCACGTCGACCTCTATGACAAGCCGCAATTCGTCGGGCCTGCAATCGCGAAGCTCAGCGACTTTTTCGGGCAGCATCTGACTTCGGCGTAAAACGGGGACGAGCTTGCTGCCTCTCTTATATCGAGGCGCCGAATGCGATCGTAGCGCTACGGAGTGCCTCCAAGGATCATGCGAGTGGCTAACAGCGGCGGTGCCAAATCACGCCGGCCGCCGACGTGCCGCAGCAGGCTAACCTGCGCGACAGGGTCAACGGCGCCTATGCCAGGAGCACGCTCAAACCGTCACTGCCGTCTCACTTCGTGGATATGGCCGGCAAATCCCGCAAGCAGCACACCGAGCGGAAGACGCCGAACCAGTCTGGCTGCAATGAAGGTTGCGCCGATTGCCGCGGCAAGTTTCAGCCAGGGGTAATCGCCGAGCTGCACATGGGCACTCGCATCGACCGATGTGGCCTTGGCTTTCAATGCCGCTTCGGCGTCCTCGCGCAGCACGCCTATGCGGGCATTCAGCAGCCTTACCTCGTGCTGCAGGGCGTTCAGGCTCTCGTCGGCCTTTTCACGCGCGGTCTGCTCAGCCGCATCGGCAAAAGGCGGATCACCTTCCGCGATCAGTTCGTCGGGGTCGGGCGGAAGACCGTGGCGGTTGATGGATGATTGCATCGACATGTCCTCGAATAGGTGAGCGAGAGGAAATGAGGCCCGGCATTGCGGCCGGGCCTCATAATATCAATGGTCGCGCCGGAAACCCTGGCTCTGGTGAGATCCGCCTTGCGATTGGGTTTGGGACTGGCCTTGGGATTGGCGATTGGTTTCGTCCGATGACGTGGTGCCAGGCTCGGGGAAGGTATAGGCACGCACCTTGGCGCTTCCATGCGCGGTGTCCCGCATTGCCACCGGGCGCGCATCGTCAAATGCACTCTCGGACACGGCGAGGTTTTCCGAGGCTTTGCCGCCCTGGGCCGATCCGGCAAAACCGGTATTGGACGCGCCTTGCTGTCTGTCTTCCAACGACCAGAGATCCGCCCGCTCATCCATGTCGATGCTGCCCTCGTCGTCCAGAATATCGTGGACGGTCTCGTAGAGCGGGTCATCGATATCATTGACCTGGACGAGGAATCCACCTCGCCGCAGCCCTTCTGCGTAGACCGCGCGATCCTCGTCTGGGAGGAAGAAGTCGGCCAGCGCGTCGAAGAAGCCGCTGCGGTCTTCGCTCATTGCGCCGGTATTTTTTGCGCCCGCCTCATATCCGGGCATCAGCCTTATTCTCGCAACCGGCACGCCTGCGTCCTCAAGACGGGAGACGGCGGATTCGGCGTCCGATCGGTTGTCAAAAAATGCGGCAAGGCTGCTGCCGCCTGTCGGGCCTGAAAAAGTCGGGTTGGTATCGTTGTAAATGCTGCCCATGGGACTCTCCTCTCGATGTGCAGATCCAGCCGCCAATGCGAAGTTTGGCCGATGATTGACCGGTGTCTGGTTTCCTGACTTGAAGAACCGTCGGCTGAGTTGAATGTTCCAGGGGAATGGCGATGCTCCACTGCATCGCTTGCTGTTTCATTGCCGCCTGCCATTTCGGCGCGCAGACTCGCAAATACGCCGCTTGCGAAATCTCTCAGCGGTTGACGTCAAACCTTCGAGACGCTAGCACGGCTTTGACGCATTGGGGATAATTCATATGGACATGTTTACGGCAGCCGGTATGACGGCTTTGCTGCAGGTCATTGCTATCGACCTCGTTCTCGCCGGCGACAACGCCGTGGTTATCGGTCTTGCTGCTGCCGGCCTCGAGGCGACGCAGCGCCGCAAGGCGATCATCGTCGGCATTGTGGCCGCGACCGTTCTGCGTATTCTCTTTGCCAGCGTCGCAGTCTATCTGCTGGCGATCGTCGGCCTGCTGCTGGCCGGCGGCCTGTTGCTGCTCTGGGTCTGCTGGAAGATGTGGCGCGAGCTTCGCGCCGGCCATGGCGAGAATCACGGAGCGGTGGGTGCCGAAGGCGCGCCGAGAAAGACCTTCTTCCAGGCGGCGACCCAAATCGTCATTGCTGACGTCTCGATGTCCCTCGACAACGTGCTGGCCGTTGCCGGTGCTGCGCGCGAACATCCGAGCGTGCTAGTCATCGGTCTTGCCCTGTCGATCGCGCTAATGGGTATTGCCGCAAACTTTATCGCCCGGTTGCTCACCAACCATCGCTGGATCGCCTATGTCGGCCTGCTGATCATCCTCTACGTCTCGCTCGACATGATCCACCGCGGTGGCGTCGAACTGTGGCCGTACGTGCAAGCGAGCGGGTTAAAGCTTTAGAGCCTGACCTCGGTCTCGAAGCTCATCTGGTCATACGCCGGCACCACATGGTCCGGCGTCTCAGCCATCACCACGTCGTAATCGAGCGGCGTGTGCATATGGGTGAGGATCGCCTGTTTCGGCTTCAGCCGGCCGATCCAGTCGAGCGACTGTTCCAGCGACAGGTGGCTCGGATGGTAGGTATATTGCAGCGCGTCGATAATCAGCATGTCGAGGTTCTGAAGCTTTTCGACGGTCTGCGGCGGGAAATCGCTAATATCGCTGCAATAAGCCACATCGCCGATGCGGAAGCCGAGCGAGTGGATATCCCCATGCTGCTGGATATGCGGATGGAAGGCGATCGTTCCGCCGGGACCATGGATTTCCACGGGCGCGTCGAGGTTTTCGATGACAACAGGCAGCACGATCGGCGGGTAGTTGCTGCCCGGCGGCGTTTCCAGGCAATAGCCGAAGGCTTCCCGCAACCTGTCCATCGTAAATTGGTCGGCAAAGATCGGCACCCGGCGGCGCGTATTGTGAAAATAGCCGCGCAGATCGTCGATGCCATGAATATGATCGGCATGCGGATGGCTGTAGAGCACGGCATCGACATGGTCGGCCCCTGCCCTGATCATCTGCTCGCGGAAGTCCGGCCCGGTATCGATGACGACGGTCGTGACACCGCCATCGGGTGCGAATTGCTGCACCATGAAGGCAGCGCGCGTGCGCCGGTTCTTCGGATTGTCGGGATTGCAGGCACCCCAGTCGCCGGTGATGCGCGGCACGCCCGGTGACGACGAACAGCCGAGAATGGTGAAACGCCGCCGGTAGAGCACGCCGCTAGATCCTCGGCATCTTCGAGAACAGCCGGAAAGCGTTCTCTGTCGTGATCCGTGCGACCTCTTCGGTAGCAAGGCCGATCGTCTCGGCGAGCACTTCGGCCGTGTTGACGACATAGGACGGCTCATTGCGCTTACCGCGCCAGCGCTTCGGCGCCAGATAGGGCGCGTCCGTTTCCACAAGCAGCCGATCCTGCGGGATCGTCTTGGCGATCTCCCGCAGCTCTTCCGACTTCGGGAAGGTCAGGATGCCCGAGAAGGAAATGTAGCCGCCAAGCGCGACGCCAGTCTTGGCAAGCTCCGGGCCTGCCGAGAAACAATGGAGAATGAAGGGGAAGGCCCCCTTCCCGGTTTCCTCGGTTAGTATGTCAGCCATGTCCTCGTCCGCGCTGCGGCTGTGGATGACGAGCGGCAGCCGGGTCTCGCGCGCCGCGGCGATATGGCGGCGGAAGCCGGTCTGCTGGTCCTCAGGCTTTTGCGTATCGTAGAAATAGTCGAGACCGGCCTCGCCGATCGCGACCACCTTCTCATGGGCATTGGCGAGACGCACCAGCTCTTCCGTCTGGATCTCCAGCTCTTCGTCGGCATTGTTCGGATGCGTGCCGACCGAGCAGAATACCGAGGGATACTTCTCTGTGATAGCAAGCAACGCGCCGAGCTTGCGCACCCGCGTCGAGATCGTCACCATCTGCGCGACGCCAGCTTGATGGGCGCGCGCGACGATCTCGTCCCGCTCCGCCTCGAAGTCGGCGAAATCAAGATGGCAATGCGTGTCGATCAGCACGGCCTCAAGCCTCCGGAGCCACGTAGCGCGGGAAGACCGGCGTCGGCGCTTCGAGCGTCGTTCCGGCAATGAGACGGCCGGCTTCGCCGAGGGCAGCAAAGTCGCGCTTGTCTTCGGGTGCTGCGACCAGATCGAGCAGCTTGGCCGATGAGTCCGGCATGAAGGGCTGCAGCAGGATGGCAATCTGGCGCACGACTTCGGCAGTCACGTAAAGCACGGTGCCCATCCGCTCCGGATCGGTCTTCTTCAGCGCCCACGGCGCCTGACCGGCGAAATAACGGTCAGTCTCGGAAACGACCGAAATGATCGAGGCGAGCGCCCGGTGGATCTGCTGCTTGCCCATATCCTCGCGGGTCGAGGCATGCAGCGCATCGACCTCAGCCAGCATCGCCTTGTCCTCGTCGCTGAGCGCGCCGCATTCCGGGATCTTGCCGTCGCAATTCTTGACGATCATCGATAGCGAGCGGCTGGCGAGATTGCCGATGCCGTTGGCGAGGTCGGAGTTGATGCGAGTGCCGATCGCCTCTTCGCTGTAGCTGCCGTCCTGGCCGAAGGACACTTCACGCAGAAAGAAGTAGCGCACCTGGTCGAGGCCGAAATGGTTCACCAGATTGACCGGATCGACGACATTGCCGAGCGACTTCGACATCTTCTCGCCCTTGTTGAGCAGGAAGCCGTGGGCAAAGACGCGCTTCGGCAGCGGCAGCTTCGCCGACATCAGGAAGGCCGGCCAGTAGACGGCGTGGAAGCGGATGATGTCCTTGCCGATGATGTGCACGTCAGCCGGCCAGTATTTCGCCCGCGGGCCGTTCCGGTCCTCGATATAGCCTGTCGCGGTGATGTAATTGGTCAGCGCGTCGACCCAGACATACATCACGTGGGCCGGATCGTCCGGCACCTTGATGCCCCAGTCGAAGGTCGTGCGCGAGACCGAGAGGTCCTTGAGTCCCGACTTGACGAAGGAGATCACCTCGTTGCGGCGCTCGGCCGGAGCGATGAAGTCGGGGTTCGCCTCATAATGCGCAAGCAGCTTCTCCTGGTATTCGGAGAGCTTGAAGAAATAGCTTGCCTCTTCCACCCACTCGACGGGTGTGCCCTGCGGCCCGTAGCGCACGCCGTCGGCGCGCAGCTCCGTCTCGTTTTCCTGGTAGTAGGCCTCGTCGCGCACCGAATACCAGCCGGCATAGCTGTCCCTGTAGATGTCGCCATTGTCGGCCATCAGCTTCCAGATGTTGCGCGACGTCTCGTGATGACGCTCCTGCGTGGTGCGGATGAAATCATCATTCGAGGCGTTGAGCAGCGTCGCCATCGCCTGGAATTCGCCGGAGTTTCGGTCGGCGAGCGCCTGCGCGGTGATGCCCTCGGCGCGGGCCGTCTGCTGCATCTTCTGGCCGTGTTCGTCGGTGCCGGTCAGGAAGAAGACATCCTTGCCATCCAGGCGCTGATAACGCGCCATCGCATCGGTCGCGATCAGCTCATAGGCATGGCCGATATGCGGCTTGCCGTTAGGGTAGGAAATCGCGGTGGTGATGTAGAAGGGTGTCTTGTCTGTCATGGCGGCCAATGTCCGGCTAACTCTATAAAAATGGTCAGCCGCTCTTAGCGCATGTCACCGTCAAGCGAAACCTCAACTTTCCAGTCGTCGATGATTTCCGGGACGATGGGGGCGTGAACTTGACTCAGCTTCTCGCCCAATCTACCCGTCTTGGGAAAGAGGGCGGGACAAGAACGAAGTGCGAGTTTTCATCTATCGGATTTGTCGTGGCCGCGCGCCGTCAGGGGCGCTTGTTTGACATTCGAACCGCTCTATTCGCTTTCCGGCCTGTTCGTCGGCGCGCTCGTCGGCATCACCGGCGTTGGCGGCGGTTCGCTGATGACGCCGCTGTTGGTGCTGCTCTTCGGCGTCCATCCCGCCACCGCCGTCGGCACCGATCTTCTCTACGCGGCGATCACCAAGACGGCCGGTACCGCCGTTCACGGCATGCATGGGCGGGTCAACTGGAAGATCGTCGGCAGCCTCGCGGCCGGCAGCCTGCCGGCCGCCCTGCTGATGCTCTGGCTGCTGGCCGGCGTCGATCGCAAAAGCATCGGCGTGACCAATACGATCACCACGGCACTCGGCTGGCTTCTGGTCATGACCGCGATCATGCTGGTCTTCCGTGGCCCGATCCTCGAGCTGGCGCGGCGCGCCATCGGCGATCGCACACCGCCGAAGCCGACGACCATCCTCGCCCTCACCGTCATTCTCGGATTCGTTCTCGGCGTCCTCGTCACCTTGACCTCGGTCGGTGCCGGCGCGCTGGGTGTGACGATCCTGCTGGTCCTTTATCCCAGGCTCGATGTACGCGAGATCGTCGGTTCCGATATCGTTCATGCAGTACCGCTCACGTTGATCGGCGGCACGGGCTATTGGCTGATCGGCGAGATCGACTGGCCGATGCTGTTTGCCCTGCTGATCGGCTCTATCCCCGGCATCATCATCGGCAGCCTTCTGGCGCCGAAGCTGCACGAACGCACCATCCGCATCGTCCTTGCCGCCACGCTTGCTGTTGTCGCAGTCAAGCTGCTGACCGGCTGATCAGAGCACGGTGCCGAAAGTGTCAGCGGTGACGCGCTTTAAAGGCCCGGCTGCTTGATATCGGCGAGAATGCTGATGATCGTCTGCTTGCGGTCGAGATTGTAGCCATCGGAAATGGTCAGCCGCTCGGTGATCTCGGAATAGAGCCGCGCCAGCCGCTCCGCCGCCGCGATCCGCCCCTCGCCGGCTGCCGCGCGCGCGCGGTTCATGATGTCGTCGCCGACATGGCTGACGAAGAAATCGAAGATCGTGTCGCTCTCCCGACCCGAAAGCGCGTCGGCCAGCCGATGCATCGCCTTGCGGGCTGTCGGCCCCTCGGCGGATAGCATCTCATCATAAGCGGCGATGATCTCGCCGCCGCCGTAGTTCAGGAGTTTCAGCGCCTCGCCGACGCTACCCTTGGCGGCCGAAAGCACCGCCCCGCCCTCGCCTGATATGCCGAGATTGGCAAGGGCCGCGACGAGTTCATCGTCGGAAAGCGGCGCGAGTTTCAGCGGCAGGCAGCGTGAGCGGATCGTCGGTAGCAATCGTCCCGGCGCATGCGACAGCACCAGGAACAGCGCCCGCTTCGGCGGTTCTTCCAGGATCTTCAGGATGGCGTTGGCCGCATTGCGGTTCATGTCGTCGGCCGGGTCGATGATGACGATCCGCCAGTTGCCGGTGCCAGATGTCTGCGAGAAGAACTTGCCGGCGCGGCGCACCTCGTCGACGGTGATTGCCGATTTCACCTTGCCGGTCTTTTCGTCCACCGGCCGGGCAAGATGCAGCAGATTATGCGAGGCGCCGGAGGCGATCTGCCGGCTGACGGAAGAGGCCGGATCCGGATCGCCGATTGTCTCCGGCGCTGTCTCGGGATCGGGATGCGAGAGCACGTGATTGGCAAAGCGGAAGGCGAGCGTCGCCTTGCCGATGCCTTCCGGCCCCTCGATCAGGACGGCGTGGTGGCCCTTGCCGGAGCGGTAGGACTGCGCAAGGAAGGCTTCCGCCTCCGCATGCCCGAACAGCCTGGTATTTTCCCCCGGCCAGATGGCGCCGTGGAGCAGTCCGGGCCTTTCCTCACTCATAATTGGCTTCACTCATGATGGGCGGCTTCCGGCATTCGCGCACGGCCTGCCGGCGACAGCAGTTGTTGGATGATCGCCAGGATCTCGGCGGCGATCGCCTCCTCTGTCTGCATGGCGTTGACGACGTGGCAGCGCTCCGGCTCGCGGGCAGCGATATCGAGAAAGGCCTCGCGCCGTTTCTCGTGCGTTTCCAGCCGCTCCTTCTCGAAGCGATCGGGAGCATCGGTCGCGGCGCGCTTCTGCGCCCGCTCCAGCCCGACCTTGGCGGGGATGTCGAGGATCACGGTGCAATCCGGCATCACGCCGTTGATGGCGATGCGCTGCAGCGTCTCGATGAAATCGGGCTCGAGATTACCGGTAATACCCTGGTAGACGCGGGAGGAATCCATGAAGCGGTCGCAGAGCACGACCTTGCCTGCGGCCAGGGCCGGCCGGATCACCTCTTCGACATGGTCGTTGCGGGCCGCGGCAAAGAGGATTGCCTCCATCCGCGTGCCGAAGGCTTCGGCAGCCCCCGACAGCAGCACGTGGCGCACGGCTTCGGCGCCCGGCGATCCGCCTGGTTCGCGCGTCATCAGCACGTCGTGACCTTCGCCCTTCAGCGCCTCGGCGAGGCGGCGGATCTGCGTGGATTTCCCAGCGCCTTCCCCGCCTTCAAACGTAACGAACAATCCCGTACCGGATGACAATGACAACTTCCCGCATTCCAGGCGCCGCACGCGCCCTGCTCCTTCTATCTATCCGAAGATATCAGGGAGGAAAACCTTTCGCCGCGGCGACATATTCACCTTTCCCGGCAAATTGCATTGGAAACAGCTCGTCAGACGGGCGCGGGCTTGTCCCAGAGCCAGGAGAAGAACAGCGATTCGCCGAGTTCCAGCATGGCGTCGATCGCCCGGCTGCTGAGTGAGCCTTCGCCGACCGCTTGCACGGTATAGAGCGGCACTTCCCTGAGCAGCCGGCTGCCGGCGAAAATCCTCAGCGTCCCTGCCTGGGTATCCGGCTTGACCGGCGCCGTCAGCGGCCAGCGATAGATGATGCGCGCCGACAGCCGGTCGGGATTGCTGATCGGGATATAGACGCTGACCGGCGCCTTGGCGACGAGATCGACCGTGCGCGACGTGCCGCCATAGACGCTGGCGGCGCCAATCACTTCCTTGTCGGCGAAGATCTGCCGGTTCTCGAAGGCCGTCAGCCCCCATTCGAGCACCCGCTTGGCCTCTTCCGTCCGCTCCTTGTCGGAAGCGATGCCGGCAAGCGCCAGAAACAGCCGCCTGCCGTCGCGCTGAACCGAAGCGACGATCGAATAGCCCTCGCCCTCGGTAAAGCCAGTCGCCAGCCCGTCGGCGCCGAGATCGAGCCCGAGCAGCGGGTTGCGGTTGCGCTGGAAGATCTTGTTCCACTCGAAATCCGGCTGCGCAAAATAGGGATAGAGATTGGGATAGGATTGCTGAAGGGCGGCGGCGAGCGTCACCATCTCGCGTGCCGTCACCTTGCTCTTGCCATCGGGAAGGCCGGTGGAATTGCCGAACTCCGCCTTCTCCATGCCGAGCTCGCGGGCACGACGCGTCATCGACACGGCAAATTGCTGCTCGCTTCCGGCCATGCCCTCGGCAAGGATGATGCAGCTGTCATTGGCGCCCTGGATGGCGATGCCCTTGATCAGGTCCTCGACGCGCACGCGTGATTTCAGGCTGGCAAACATTGTCGCCGTCCGCGACGGCGCGCCGCCCGTCCGCCAGGCATATTCGGAAACGGGATATTCGGTATCGAGCGTGATCTGGCCCCTGGTCAGCGCCTCGAAAACGAGATCCATCGTCATCAGCTTGGCGAGTGAGGCCGGCGAAAAGCTCTGATCCTCGTTCTTAGCGAGAAGCACGGTGCCGGTGGTGGCCTCGATCATATAGGCCTGCGCCGCCTTGGTGGCGAAGCCGGCGGCACCGCCATCGGCTGCAAAGGCTCCGGTGGCGAACGGCATCAGGCATGCAAGCAGGCGAAGCGCGGGCTTCAGCATCGCAATTTCCACTTATGGAGCGGCGTATGTCGGGAGGTTAGAGCGAGGGGGAATTCGATGCAATGCCATGCTCAGCGGGCGGCGAACTTTGCCTGCTGGCGCTTGGCGGAGGCAAGAATGGACTCTTGGGTCAGCCCGTCATTGCGCACCATCACCGCGTCGAAGGCGAGATCGACGGTCACCGTCTTCACCTCTTCGTTCTGGTAGCCGAGCGCCAGCGAATTCTGGGGCCGCTCATAGGGCATCGGACCGATCTCCGGCAGCACGACCATCTGGTCCATGGCCTGCGCACCATTGTTGAAGGACGGCGCTGATGGCGCCACCAGAACATGGGCAGCCGGCGCCAGAACGGGTGCGGCGGCGGCTGCCGCATTGTTGCGGGCGCTCGGCGTCGAGCCGGCATAGGAGGTGGCCGACCTCGGCACCGGCACGTTAGCCGGCGTCTCGTAGTTTTCCGAACTCTGCAGCTGGTCGCGGGTGATCTTTCGGCTGTTGGAGGCGACCATCACGCCGCTTGCGATCTGGCCTTCAGGATTGACGCCGGGAATGCGGCTGCCCTTCGGCGCGTAGGAGGCCATCAGATAGGGCATGTCGTGGCCGTCCATGCGGGCGCGGCCGACATATTGCACGCGCACCTTGCCGGTGCCGCTGTGCTGCAGGTCCAGCATGTCGGCCGTCTTGTTGGAAAGGTCGATGATGCGGCCTTCGTGATAGGGGCCGCGATCGTTGACGCGCACGATGACGGAAGAACCACTTTCGAGATTGGTGACGCGCGCATAGCTCGGCAGCGGGAAGGTCGGATGTGCAGCGGAAAGATGCATCTGGTCGTAGACTTCGCCGTTCGCCGTCAGGCGCCCGTGAAAGGCCGAGCCATACCAGGAGGCGACGCCGACCTTGTTATAGGCGAAATCTTCCTTCGGATAATACCACTTGCCCTTCACCTCGTAAGCGTTGCCGACGATGTAGCGGCCGCCGCCCTTCGGGATATTGTTGCCGGTGGCGACCCGCGGGCTCGCCTTCACCCCATATTCGGATTCGGAGAAATACTCTTTGCCGTGGGCTTTTTTCTTCGGCACCGCCTGCGTCGTGCCGCAAGCCGCAACCGTCGCACACATCGCCGAGATCGCCAGCCACCGTGCTGCCGTTGCGAAAGACGCCGCCCCGTAATCCAGTTTCATATGCCCCACGCCGCTCAAAGATCGTTATGGTTAAGGAACCCTGCCCCATCTTGGGGCAATAGCGCCTTATTCCCGCCCGCCTAACGAGGCTTTAATCTTGCTAAGTTCGTGGCAAATTTACGAACGATTTCGCAGCGATAGCGACAATTCTAATGATTATGGTTTATAAATCACTAACGAAAGCCCTTTCCGCCTGCCCTTTCGCCGCCGCAATGAGGCCCGAAATCATCGTGCCGATGCGGGGCATATGGTGAACATCCGGGCGCTTCCGAACGCCCCCAAAGCTCCATATTGAAACACGGCCTGCGCGTATTTGATGCGGGGCGGCGCTTCCTTCTGTATGGGAACGAATTGTCTGCCGCGGGCTTTGAAGGTTTAGACCTTTGGAGGATCACTATGAACGATGAAACCCTGAAGCAGCTCGACACGGTCAGCCAGCAGTTGCACGCTCGATCTCGCGCGCTTTCCCAGCCGGATGAAGATAACGACATCGCAATCCTGATGTCGGCCCTTGCGGTGACGATGGAGGCGGTTCGATCTCTCGGCGAGGATATGAACCAGCTCAACGGTCCGAAGGGCCTTGGATCTGACGGAAGCTAAGTCTGTCATGTCTCCGGCGCAATTCACAGAAAGTTTGCGCCGGAACGAGAAGCGCAAAGCGCTGATCTTCGACGTGGATGGGAAGCCGTGGGCCGCCGCCTATGCTGCCGGTGGACGATAGCGTACCGACTTCGCCTTTTCCAAGGCTGCGATCGTATCCTCGACGCTGAGGAGGACAGTGGTCTCCATGGAGCTGAGTGCACCTCCTGCACCGATCGCAAGTGCTACGGCCGCCATCGATACGTTATCGGGCGCCTCCCACAGATTCCAACCATCATGCTCGCCGAAGGCGTACCAGAAGCCATGCAGCTTTCCGCCCACGGATTCAATGTAACTGCGTGCCGCCTCTCGGCGATCCTCGGGATTTTCGATCATCCGCGCCCAGGTCTCGGGCGTGTAGCTGAAGCGCGTGAGATACATGGCCATGGTTTGTTTCCTCCGCCAGAACAACACAGTTAACGCTCAAGCCGGGGAGAACGCGAGTCATTTCCAATATATGGACGGGGTCCCAACGATCTCGGTCGCCAGTCTCCGGAAGAGCAGCGAGTTCCGCCGTCAGAAGGTCGCGCGGCGTTCATCGAAAAGTAGATTTTAGCCGTTATTCGGACCCCGCTTCTCTCACATCGGGTTCCGGCAATGGATCTTGCGACAGTCCTTCTTCTACACAAGTCTTCCTTCATCGTCGGAGCGATCTGCTTCTTCTATGTGAGATGGCGTTCTGGAGCGACGCCGGGGCTCGGCGTACTTGCAGTTGGTTTTACTTTGCTCGCGATCGCCTCAACGCTGGCTGGGTGGGACGAGAGCCTTCACATGTCCGATAATGCCAGGACGTTCTGGAGTTTTGCACTGGGCGCCAATGGTTACGGGCTGATGGCGGTTGGTCTTTTCGGCCTCAGCCGGCGTCAAAATTCTATACGAGATTGGTGGCCATTGCTCCTGCCCGTCGTCCTGATGCTGAGTGCGGCGATCACGCCATGGTATTTGAACAATGGATTGAGAGCATCGGTGTTCAATGGCAACGCCGCAATCCTGCTTGCCTTGTCAGGTTTCGTGATCGCCCGCGACTTCTTCCATGAGCGTCTTACCGCGCGGCTCGCCCTTTCCGCCTCAATATGGGTGGCAACGTCTCTCTCGGCTTTGGTCGTCATTGGTTTCATCCTTCCAAACGATGCGCCTCTTCCCCCGCGCTACGCTTTCTTTCTGCTGATCATCTGTCATTTCGCAGTGGCTTTGTTCGTGCTCGTCCTCGTGCAGGAAAGAGCCGAAGAAAAGCTTATCAGACTTGCAAATACCGATATGCTGACCGGCATTCCCAACCGGCAGCATTTCTTCAATTCCCTTCCGAAAGTCCTCGCCCCCGGGGACGCCTTCGTCCTCATCGATATCGACTTTTTCAAGCGTGTTAACGATATGTACGGACACGACAAAGGTGATGTCGTTCTCATAAATGTCGCTCGGACGATTGCTCGGAGTGCCCACTCTTCCTGCGTGTTAGGTCGGTTGGGCGGCGAGGAGTTCAGCCTCTTTTTTCGCGGCCAAACGGCAGCCTCTGCTTTTGCGCTCGCTGAGCAGGTACGCGAGGCTGTCAACGCCCTGAGCCTTGTCTTCGAAGGAAATCAGGTCACACCTTCCGTCAGTGCAGGTGTGGCACTTTGGGAAGCGGGTCTAACCGAACAAGACGTCCAGAAGCGTGCAGATCAGGCGCTCTACATTGCCAAAAACAAGGGTCGCAACAGGGTTGAGTTGTTCAGCAGCGTCGGGTTGACCTCCAGCGTCCTTGCGCCGGAACCTCTACCGGCTCGCGCAGGCTGAAGAACAGCTGAAGGTCGGCTCTCTCGAGCTAGTCGCACGTCATGGCGAAGATGCTGGCAAATGCTGCAGAGCACGTTGACGCTGCTACCAAAGCTGCTAAAAAGCCAGCCATCGAGTGATTGGGTCGCAAATCGGTAGCAATGACCGGTTCGTAGAAATCAACAGCATGTTGATGTCTCAACCTTTTCAATCAGATGGAAGAGTGTCCGAGTGGTTTAAGGAACCGGTCTTGAAAACCGGCGTGCGGGAAACCGTACCGTGGGTTCGAATCCCACCTCTTCCGCCATCTTATATTGATTTTATTGCACAATTTCCGCTTTCCGCGCGAGAATTGCACGCTTGTCATAAACCCGCTTCTGGTATGAAAACCGCCAGCTGGTGAGGCTGGCGGCGCATTTGTTGAGCACCAAGGTTGGTTTCAGTGGCGCTGCCGGCTAAAAATCGAAATACACGGTCACACCTGACCGACGACGATAGGGGTAACGGTCGCGATAGCCGTAATAGTCGCGACTGCCGTAATACCGCGGACGATAGCACGAGCCGTAATACCGACAGTCGCGGTAAGCGTACCGGTGTTTCTTCCGGTGGCCATACGCATGTCCATTACCGTGGCGACGGTGTTTGACCTGCTCGACGTCGGAGGTATGCATATGTACTGCGTTCGGCACGACGATCGGCGCGGCGTTCAGCGGCAGGGCGAAAGATGCAGACAAGATCATGGCTGCAAGTGAGGTAAAGAGCATCTTCATCGGCGCATCCTTTCAGGCTGCGATTCTGGGTTAATAAGCATTAACCTCCGATGAACGGTGCGAGCATCCCAGAAAACACCGGCCTGCGTGCCGCTGGTGTGGTCGCGGATGGTGATCGCGCCGGCCTATGGTGTTGGTCCCGCCGTCGATGCGGCTCGGCAGCTGGCTAGCGCAGGTCTACGACCCACGCCGATGCGCACAGGGCGGCGCGCATTCGATTAGTTCCCAGATCTCTCCGCGGCGGTAGCTCGTGTACAGGAGCCAGTCCATGCCGCGGCGCTCTTCGTTGCAACGCTTGCACGCCAAAGCGATGTTGTCTCGATTGTTGCGGCCGCGATCAGAGCGGCACCGCGGGTGCTCAAGGGTTTCGGCATTCCGCGGCTGCTTATGTGGCGGTTTGTCACTCAGAACCATAGGCTGGAGGCAGTAGCAGCGGCCGCCGCCCTGTTTCTCGCGTATCTTGATGCGGTTCTGAATGTGGCAGGTCATGATCAGCCGGTGATGGGTTCGATGGCCGGGTCAACGACTGTTCGCCGCTGCCTGCCGTGAGCTGAGCTAAGAATTTCGATCTCGTAGAGTTCGCGACCCTTCCGCCATCCGTCGTTTTCCGAAAATTGCGGTTTTGTACCTCAGGAAGGTTGGCCTTCCCTGAGGGCAACAGATGAGTTTCACCCTCCTCCTTTGCGTCGACGATGAGATGATGTACAGGCAGCAACAGGACGCGACCGCCATTAACTTAAGAATGGGGTCGGGCGGCAGATTGACGTCACGTCGCTGCCACGAGATCACGTGGCCGTCCTCTAGTCGGCGTCCGCACAGCTTGACCCTGCACGAGAGCAGCAGTCGCCTATCTCGACTGTTTTGATATTATTGGGGCTGTAACGGCAAGGGAAATGACTTTGTCAGCAGCGCCCCTAAGTCTTCAGGTTTCCAATTTGGTATACCCGGCGTCTTAAGCGGCCCAACAAGCGCGAGGCTCCTTTATGATCGTTCAAGCTTGCATCAACGGCGCGCGGCCGAGCGATTTCCATCCGCTCCTTCCGCTGACGATTGATGCCATGGTGCGTGATGCCACGGCTTCGGTCGCTGCCGGCGCTGCGGAGCTCCACGTTCATCCGCGCGGAGCCGATGGCAAGGAGAGCCTTGCCGCCGTCGACGACACTGTCGGCGCGATCCGCCGTGTCTGTCCGGGAACGCTGATCGGTGTGTCCACGGGCGCCTGGATCGAAGGCGATCGGGAGAAAACGCGGGAAGCCATCCGCCGTTGGTCCGTTCTGCCGGATTATGCCTCGGTGAACCTCTCGGAAGACGATGGCCCTGGTGTCATGCAGTTGCTGCAGCAGAAGGGTATCGGCATCGAAGTCGGGCTGGCATCGGTCGCCGATGCGGAGCGCTACATCGGCCTCGATGATCATGAGCGGGTCTTTCGCGTGCTCATCGAGCTCGATAACGAACAGGATTTGCAGCGCGCATGCGATATCGCGGACGGCATTATCAAGGCGCTCGGGGATGGCCGGGTCAAGCGGCCCATTCTTCTGCATGGTTTCGACGACACCGTCTGGCCCTTCGTCAGGTTGGCGCGCGAGCGGCGCTACTCCACCCGTATCGGCCTGGAAGATGGTAAGCACCTCCCGGATGGGACGATTGCCAACGACAATGCCGCGCTGGTCACTGCGGCCGTTGCGATCTTCCGTGGTCACTCGAACTGATCCCGATATGTCGGCGGCCGGGCGGTAGCCCGGTATCTCTTCGGCGCCATCGAGGCCGGTATCGTCAAGGCGCGGAAATGTTTCGAAAATACGGGCTCGGCGAAGTCGATGTTTCGCCGGACAGCCCTCACGAGAAGTACGAATATATCAGGACGCCGACAGAACCCCAGAAGATAAGAGGCGTCAGTATCATCCCCGCAACGAACATTTTAGTCACAGCAAAACTCCGAACACCTCCACGCATGTCGAAGCTACCTATTGCATCGACGGAAAGTTCCTATGGGCACGAAGTCCGGGATGGATCGGACCTTGGTCTGGGTTTCGCTCGCGCGGCCGATAAGTGCCGGGCTCAACTCTCCCCGAGCGCTCGGCGGCGGCGGTAAGTCCCGAGTGCAATAGCGAGCGCGACGATAATCAGTGCTGCTGCGACGGCAAAGGTGATCCGCATGCCTGAGGCGACGGCCTCGGGATGCGCCGCTGTGATATCGGGTGTTCCCGAAGAGAACGCGAAGACGGCGCCCATCACGGACGCGCCGGTAATCAGCCCGAGATTGCGCGACAGGTTGAGCATGCCCGAGATGACGCCCCGCTGGTCCGGGCGGACATCCGCCATGACGGCTGTGTTGTTGGCCGCCTGAAACAGCTGATAGCCGGGTGTCAGCATGGCAATGGCGGCGATGTAGCCTGATATCCCGGGAAGTACGGCCATGGCGAGGGAGCCTGCCGCCATGGCAACGAGCCCCGCGACAACCACGAATGCCGCGTCCATACGGTCCACCAGCCGACCGGCCGGGACCCCGCTCAAAATGGAGATGACCGGGCCGATCGACATGACGATGCCGACGAGCGCTTGATTGAGCCCGAGCGCATGGGAGAGGTAGAACGGCGCGACTACCAGCGTCGACATCATCACAGTCGAAACCAGCATGTTCATCGCCAGGCTGGCGGTGAGCACGCGATTGCGAAATACTGTCAACCGGATCAGCGGCGATGCCACTCTTGCCTCGGCGAAGACGAAGAAACCGGTGCCGAAGACGGCGGCTGAGAGCAGGACGATGTTCAGTACGCCAAAGCGGCCGTGCCCGATCGTCATCGCCAGCGCATAGGCCGAAAGCGTCAGCGCAAGCAGCAGTGTGCCCGCCAAGTCGAAGCCCTTCCGATCCGTCTTCCCCTCGCTGATATCGGCGGGCAGATGGCGATAGACGAGAACGAAGGTCAGAACGCCGAGCGGCACGTTGACGAGAAAGATTGCCGGCCAGCCGAGCCCGGCAATCAGCAGGCCGCCCAGCGAGGGCCCAAGAGCGGTACCGATCGCCGACATCGTTCCAAGCAGCCCCATGGCGCTCCCAGTTCTTTCCTTCGGCACCGTTTCGCCGACAAAGGCCATGGTGAGCGCCATCATGATGGCTGCACCCAGGCCCTGCACAGCGCGCGCGGCAATCATCAGCCATAACGTCGGCGCGACGCCGCAGAGGACCGAGGCCAGCGTGAAGAGCAGGATGCCGATGAGCAGCAGCCGGCGTCGGCCGGTGATGTCGCCGAGCCGTCCGACGCTGACGATCAGGGTGGTGATGGCAAGGAGATAGGCGAGAACGATCCACTGCACATCCTGGAAGGCGGCGTTGAATGCTTGCGCCAGGCTCGGCAGGCCTACATTGGCGATGCTGGTGCCGAGTGACGGCAACAACATGGAGAGGGAAAGACTGGCAAGCGCCCAGCGGACGGAAGGTGTCCGTTCGGCGATTGCCTCGCCTCGTTCTGCAATGATCGGCTTCACCCGTGAACTCCGTTTTCTCTTAGCTCCCCAGAATGGGACTGATGAAAACCTAGTCCTCGGCTTGATATGGCGGAAGGCGCATGATTTGCACGTCATCCATGCGTTTGACGCCACATCAGGATGAAACCATGTTATACCTGATACATGTCGACACCCGATCTCAACCTGCTAGTCACCCTTGATGTGCTGCTTGCCGAGGGCAGCGTTGCGCGTGCGGCGCAAAGGCTGCGGCTCAGCCCGTCGGCGATGAGCCGGGCCTTAGCACGATTGCGCGAAACGACGGGCGATCCGCTGTTGGTGCGGGCCGGCCGCGGCCTCGTCCCAACGCCGCGCGCGCTTGAACTGCGCGAGCGGGTCGCCCGGCTCGTCGAGGATGCGCAGGCAGTTCTGCGTCCTGCCGAGGCGCTCGATCTTCAACGCTTGGTCCGGCCGTTCACGTTGCGCACCAGCGAAGGCTTTGCCGAGAGCTTCGGACCTGATCTCATCGCCCGCCTCGGTCGGCAAGCGCCCGGCGTGCGGCTGCGCTTCGTGCAGAAGCCGGACAAGGACAGCGCCCCGCTTCGCGATGGGACCGTCGATCTGGAAACCGGCGTCGTCAGCGGGACGACGGGTCCGGAGGTGCGGGCGCAGGCCCTGTTTCGCGATCGTTTCATCGGCGTCGTGCGCTTGGGGCATCCGCTTTGCGAGCGCGAGATGACACCCTCCCTTTATGCCGGCGGCCAGCACATCTACGTCTCGCGGCGCGGCCTCGACAAGGGACCGATCGATGACGCCTTGAATGCGCTCGGGCTGGAACGGCAGATCGCCACCATCGTCAGCGGCTTTTCTACGGCACTGGCGCTCGCCCGGAACTCCGATCTGATCGCCAGCGTGCCCGAACGGCACACCGGAGCCTTGCGCGCGGGAATGCACAGTTTTCCCCTCCCCGTCCCGACGCCTGAGATCACGGTGTCATTGCTCTGGCACCCCAGGATGGATGCCGATCCCGCGCATCGCTGGCTGCGCGGCTGCGTTCGGGACGCCTGCGCGCGAGCTGATTGAAGGGCCGCGCAGGATCTGAGGTCGGGCCGATTGATCCGTTCGTGTGGTTGACTATCCCGCGGCGCCATGATTTCCCGTCCGGGATCACCAAACGGGGACGTTATGACCGACATCATTGTAAAGGACAGCAACGGAAGCCAGCTTCACGACGGCGATTCCGTGACGCTGATCAAGGACCTCAAGGTCAAGGGAACTTCCGAGACGCTGAAGCGTGGAACGCTGGTCAAGGGCATTCGTCTGACCGACAATCCGGGCGAGATCGAGTGCAGCACCAAGCAGGTCAAAGGCCTCGTGTTGAAAACCGAGTTTTTGAAGAAGGCATAAAGTCCCTCGCCCGCGACTCCGCGATCAATCGGCTTTCACCGCCTCCGGCGGCACTTCCTCGGTGATCACCTCGAAACGGGAAAGCGTTGCCGGGCCGAAGGCCGTCGACATGGCGACGTCAGTGGCGTCGCGGCCGGTTCCCATCAGGATCCGGCCGATGCGCGGCGTGTTGTGGCGGGCATCGACAGTATGCCAATGGCCGCCGAGAAAGACCTCGAACCAGGCGCTGAAATCCATCGGATTGGGATCGATCGGAACGCCGATATCGCCGAGATAACCAGTGCAATATCGTGCCGGGATATTCATGCATCGGCAAAGCGCGATGGCGAGATGGGCAAAGTCGCGGCAGACGCCTGCCTTGTCGACAAAGCCGCCATGCGCGGTCCTGAGCACGTCGGCCTTCAGGTAGTCGAAGGTGATGTGGTCATGGACGAAATCGCAGATCGCCTGCACGCGCGCCCAGCCGAGCGGTGTCGACGAGAACGTCGCCCAGGCGAAATCTGCAAGCCTGTCGGTGTCGCAATAGCGGCTGCCGAGCAGGAAGACCAGCACATCGTCGGGCAGGTCATTGATCGCGTGCTGGACGGCATCGTCGGGAACGATGTCGGGTTGGCCGCTGTCGTAGATCTCGAACTCCGTGGAGATCGTCGTCAGCCCCGGCGGAGCGACGATCCGGCTGCAGGCATTGCCGAACACATCGGTATAGCCCCAGGCCTCGATCGGCCGGTCGAATGTCAGGATCTGATCGCTGAGAAGATCGGCGCGACGGGAGGGATGGATGTTGAGGACGAGCAGCATCGGCGTCGGCTGCGTGCATTCATAGCCCAGATGAAACCCGGCGCGTATCTTCATTGTCGCTTCCTTGTCGCGTCTCCGCATCGATGGAGGTGAGTATGGAACGTTGATCGCGCTACCCGGTTCCGTGGCCGCGGAATTGTCGCCGCACAGCCGGCTCGGAGTCATCCAAGATGACTTCTGAGTCACCTCGTGGTGACGTTGACCTGCACCGTCATGCTGTCGAAATCCTTCCCGTCCCCGTCATAGCTGCCGCTCAACGGGACTGCCTGGCGCGGATCACGGGCAACCGCGACACGAATGAGATCGCGGTTGCCGACGATGCCGTTGGTCGGATCGAACTCCGTCCAACCGGCGCCTGGAAGATAGATCTGGCACCATGCATGCGTGGAACCGCCGCCGAGCACGGTGGAGCCGTCCCGGTCGGGAACATAGACATAGCCCGTGACGAACCGCGCCGCGAGGCCGAGGATGCGTGCCGCCTCCATCATCAGCAGCGCAAAATCCCGGCAGGTGCCGGAGCGAAGCTGCAGGGTCTGCACCGGTGTCTGCGTTCCATGTTCATGGCGCCGCGCATAGACGAAGCTCTCGCGGATGGCGTAGCAGAGCGTCATCAGCAGATGCCCGGTCTCAGTCGGACGCCCCTGGCGCACGAATTGGCGCGCCCAGCGTCCGACCTCGTCGTTCGGGTCGGGATAATGGCGCTGCATCGCCGGCGTGAGATCGGCGATCTCGTCCTTGTCGTAGGAGAATGGATAGGTCAGGGCTGCGTCGTCGACCTTGAGATCCAGGGCGACCTGAGGCGTATGATCGAGCGTGATCCAGGTTTCGAAACGAAGTTCGGATGCCGGCCTCGAAAAATCGACGAGCGCCACGCAATTGCCGAAAACATCGTGGATCCAGCGCACATGACTTTCCTCGGGATAGATCGTCAACGACGCTTCGATCAGCCGCTGGTCGAAACTGTCGCGCGGTCGGAACATCAAGCGATGCTCGCCGAAATCGACGTCCCTGACGTAACGATAGGACGTGATGTGGCGGACGGAGAAAATCGTCATAAGCCACCGTCGAATCTGTTCACTTTGCTGCTCCAAGGCGGAAACGCCGCCCCTCTTCTGCGGAAGCGCCCTGCCGGCTTTCCCGCTCATCCCGATTTCTTGTCATATAAGCACGTTCGAAAGATTGCTATTGTATCTTCACCGATCGACGGCAGGGCCGTCCAACCTAAGAGGATAACATGCATATCATCTGGGACGTTCTGACGCTTCTGCTGACAATCGGCTCGCTCTATGGCGGTCGCGAATACCGGATTATTCGCGCTCGTGCCCGCGCTCAGAACTGGGGCAACTTCTGATTCGATCAGGATATCTCCGATTCGACTCCGAATCATGGCCGCATCGGTCGTTGCCGGTCGCCGTTACGTCGAATGACGTAAAGTCATGCGCTTAAGAAAATGCTTTATTATTTGAGACGGAGTCTATCCGTCCATTCTCCCTGTTAATCCTAAGCCCGCCTCACCCCAGGCGGGCTTTTTTATTCCATCGTCTGCATCACTTCTTGGCGCCGGCCGAAAGCACCCGATGTGTCGCATTGTCCATGGCGTGGCTCGCTTCCTGTCCATCCTTCTTCAGCCCGTAGGCGGTATTGCCGCAGCCGGAAAGTGTCAGCAGGCAGATGCAGGCGATGGCGATTGCAGCTTTTGGCATCAAGTGGTCCCCTCGGTTGTATGGCAACTCAGAGCATGATCGCGAAAAGTGTGAGCGGATTTTGGCATCATGCTCTAACTCTTAATTTAGAACAGGATTCGGATTTTAGGTCGACTGGGCTTAAAATCATCCTGTTCCAGGGAAATGATACACTCCTCGGCAAAATCAATCCGCAGGCGATAAGCTCGACTGGCGGTAGGGAACTCCCTGACGCGGATCGGCGTTTAGGGGAGCCATCCAACCGGGTTAACGACATGGATTATGAGCTTGCCTTCGCCGCGACGGTCGCAACAGCGTCTTTCCTCGTCTTTATGCTGATCGTCCACCGGACCTGATCGCCCGCGACGGCGGATTGCCCGAAGGCGCGCGACAGCGCCGCCCGTTCTGCGGCCGCTTGTCTGCGAGAGAGAGAGAGAGAGAGAGAGAGAGAGAGACTGCATCTCTAGGTGCTGCTGCGTCTAAAGCATGTCGCGCAAAAGGCGACGAGCCGGCAGAGAGTGGAAGGTCTGGAACGAAAGTAGCACGATCCGTCAGCGGACACGGCAAGGCTGCAAAAATAAGCGTTTTGACATCCGAAAGTATTACGGCGTCCGCGAATGTATTAAATTTTAATTAATTGCCATAATTAACTATCCATTAACAATATTGTTGCGCTCCGCCCGCTTCCGCTTATGCTTTACACAAACGGGAGAGGAAAGATGTTTAGCAAAAGCTTGATTATGCCTTTTGGCTTCGCATTGCTTGCCATTGCCGGCCTCCTGTTCCAGATCGTCGCCTACGCGCTGCACTCCCCGGTCACCCTGCTGCAGCCGTGAGTTACATAAGTTGCTGAACCCGCAAAGCAATCTCAGTAACTAGCAGTGGAACTTCGTTTCGTTTCGTGCATTCTGTGACTCGTTTTGCCAGGAGGGAGATAACCATGGAAAGCGCAGGCGTGGGTTGGATTGCAGCCATCATTATCGGCGGTGTCGCCGGATGGCTGGCGGAAAAGGCCATGCGCAGCAGCATGAGCCTGCTCATGAACATATTGCTCGGCATCATCGGCGCTATTGTCGCCAACTGGATCCTGGGTCTGTTGCACATCCAGCCGCTCGCCGGTTGGCTGGGCTACCTGATCACCGGTTTCGTCGGTGCCTGCATCTTGATCGCGATCGGGCGCGTCATCCGCCGCTGACTTGGTCGCGCCAGCTGAGCCCGGTCGCGTCAACTGGCCCGGTTACTTTTGGACGGATGCAAACACTAAAAGCCGGGCGTTCATGACGCCCGGCTTTTCTTCACTCTGAATTACCGTTCAGCGGCGGCTGAGCAGGCCGAACACGTAGGCAATGCCTGCCGTCACGGCGAGTGCCACGAGCGGTTCTTCGCGCACCTTGTCGCGCAGTCTTTCCGTCATCACCGAAGCCTCGTCAGTCACCGCCGACTTCGCCCCCTGCCCCAGCGCGACCACGCTTTCCGTCAGCCGGGAGAGATCGTTGCGAAGGGCTGCGACCTGCGCCGACAGATCGTCTGCTGCTATATCAGCCTTGACGCGCGCAGCGGTGGATTCGGCGGAAGCGGTTTTCAATTCTGCCATGGTCTGCTCCTGTTTCATGGGATGCCGCTTCAACGAAATGGCGGCCCGAAAGGTTCCGCCGCAACCGATCTTTTGTTCGCCGCAAAGCCGCCGCGGCCGAGCGGCCGCCTTGTGCAGCTTTTCGCGCGACAAACCCTTCATTTCCTGTCGGGTTTGTTTTAAGGAACGTCGAATGTCCGCCGCGCGCGGGTCAATGATACTGCGAGGTTTGCGTTTCTATGTTCCATATCCTGAGAAGAGCTGCTCAGACCTGGGTTGCCAAGCTCCTCCTGCTTCTGCTCGTCGCGTCCTTCGGCGTCTGGGGCGTGTCGCATGAGCTGCTGTCAGGCGGCAACAGCACCACGGTCGTGACCGTCGGCGATCAGCATGTGGACGTCAACGAATTCCACCTCGCCTATCAACGCCAGGTGGCAAGCCTCAGCCAGCAGTTCGGCACGCGCCTCACCCCCGAGCAGGCCCGCGCCTTCGGCGTCGAGCAGCAGGTGCTCGCCCAACTCGTCGCCGGCGCCTCGCTCGACCAGCTCGCCGAAGACATGAACCTCGGCCTTTCCGAAGATCGCCTTGCCCAGCTTATCGCTGACGATCCGGCTTTCAAGGCCGTCAATGGCCGGTTCGACCGCGAGCTCTTCATCTCGCGCCTGCAAAATGCCGGTATCCGCCAGGACGATTACATCAAGGAGCGCAGCAAGGTTGCTGTCCGCAGCCAGGTGGTCGATGCCATCTCCAACGGCTTCACCGCACCGAAGACGCTGGTCGACGCCCTGAAGCTCTATGGTGACGAAAGCCGAAGCGTCGAATACCTGCTGCTCACCAATGCCAATATCGAGCCGATCAAGGCGCCTGCCGACGACGTGCTGGCGACGTGGTTCGAAGGTGTCAAGCAGCGCTACCGGGCACCCGAATACCGCAAGCTCGTCTATCTCAAGCTGCAGCCTGGCGATATTGCCGATGCCGCGACCGTCACCGACGACCAGATCCACGAAGCCTTCGACAAGAGCAAGGATACTTATCGCACGCCGGAAAGCCGCACCATCGAACAGCTGACCTTCGCCAGCAAGGATCTCGCCGCCGCCGCCGAAACGGCGTTGAAGAGCGGCACCAGCTTCGATCAGCTGGTCTCCGACCAGGGCAAGACGGCAAGCGATGTGCTTCTCGGTGAGTTCACCAAGGACAAGGTTCCCGACCAGGCCGTTGCCGATGCGGCCTTTACGGTTTCGCGCGATGGCGGCACGACGCCTGTCGTCGATGGCTCCTTCGGCCCCGTCATCCTGCGCGTCACCAACATCAAGCCGGAAACGACGAAGAATTTCGACGAGGTGAAGGAGGATATCCGCAAGCAGCTGGCGCTCTCCAACGCCTCTCAGGAAGTGATCAACGTTCACGATCGCATCGAGGATCTGCGCGCGGGCGGTTCGACGCTCGAGGATATTGCCGGCCAGCTGAAGCTCACCGCCGTGGCCGTCGATGCCGTCGATATGACCGGCGCCGAGAAGGATGGCAAAGAGGTCAAGGATATCCCAGCCAAGCAGCAGCTGCTCGGCGAAGCCTTCAAGACCGAGGTCGGCGTCGATGCGCCGCCGCTCCCGATCGGCAATGACGGCTATGTCTGGTTCAACGTCCGCGAAATCACGCCGGACCGCGACCGCCCGGTCGCCGAAGTGCGCGAAAAGGCCGTCGAGGACTGGACGGTGGAACAGCAGAAGGCCGAGCTCGCCAAGAAGGCCGGCGAATTGAAGGCCGAAGCGGCCAAGGGCACAGCACTTGCCGATATCGCGACGCCGCTCGGCATCGCCGTCGAGAGCAAGAGCGGCGTCACCCGCTCCACCGATGATGCGGTCCTCGGCCGGGCCGGCGTCACCGCTGCCTTCTCCGGCCCCATCGACACGGTCGCAAGTGCTGTCGGCGCCGATCCCTCGACGCAGATCCTGCTGAAGGTCACCGAAGTCAACACCCAGCCGACCGGCGATGTGCTGAACAACCGCGATGCCCAGATCACCGCCATG
Source organism: Rhizobium sp. WYCCWR 11128 (assembly GCF_013416305.1). NCBI lineage: Bacteria > Pseudomonadati > Pseudomonadota > Alphaproteobacteria > Hyphomicrobiales > Rhizobiaceae > Rhizobium > Rhizobium sp. WYCCWR 11128. The sequence continues at coordinate 1,070,434 of NZ_JACCEZ010000001.1, read as the reverse complement.
GCCAATGCCGCCGGCGATGATATTCTCGATCAGATGGTCAACCTGCTGCAGACGCAGTACGGCGCGCAGATCAACCAGACGCTCGCTGAAAAGGCGACGGTCCGCTAGGAGATTTTATGACCGATCTGAAGCCGTTCCTGGCCAAGGCCGCAAGCCGCGAGCCGCTGACGCGTGACGAGGCCCGCGCCGCCTTCGACATCCTGATGTCGGGCCAGGCGACGCCCTCGCAGATCGGCGGCTTCCTGATGGCGCTGCGCGTGCGCGGCGAAACCGTCGATGAGATCGTCGGCGCGGTCACCGCGATGCGCTCGAAAATGCTGACAGTCGAGGCGCCGGCCGATGCGATCGACATCGTCGGCACTGGCGGCGATGCCAGCGGCACCTACAATATCTCGACGCTGGCGGCGCTGATCGTCGCCGGCGCCGGTGTGCCCGTCGCCAAGCATGGCAACCGGGCGCTGAGTTCGAAATCGGGCGCAGCCGACAATCTGGCAGCACTCGGCGTCAAGCTCGACGTCGGTCCCGAGATCATCTCCCGCTGCATTGCCGAGGCCGGCGTCGGCTTCATGTTCGCGCAGCTGCATCATTCCGCCATGCGCCATGTCGGCCCCTCAAGGGTTGAGCTCGGCACGCGGACGATCTTCAACCTGCTCGGGCCGCTCTCCAGTCCGGCTGGCGTGCGCCGCCAGCTGCTCGGCGTCTTCTCGCCGCAATGGCTGGTACCGCTTGCCGAAGTCATGCGCGATCTCGGCTCCGAATGCGTCTGGGTGGTCCATGGCGACGGCCTCGACGAGATCACCACCACCGGCATCACAAAAGTTGCAGCACTCGAAGACGGCAAGATCCGTACCTTCGAGCTCTCGCCCGCCGATTTCGGCGTCAGCCCTTGCGTGCTCGCCGACATCAAGGGCGGTGATGGTGTCGCCAACGCCGCAGCGCTTCGCGAAGTGCTCGGCGGCGCCAAGAATGCCTATCGCGATGTCTCGCTCGCCAATGCCGCCGCCTCGCTCGTCATCGCCGGCAAGGTCGAGACGATCCGCGACGGCATGACGCTGGCCACGCAGTCGCTGGATAGCGGTGCGACCGCGCTCGCCCTCGACAAACTCATCGCCGTTTCCAACGATATCGACTAGGATTGTTCGATGACCGATATCCTGAAGAAGATCGAACTCTACAAGCGCGAGGAGATCGCCGCTGCCAAGGCGGCCGTGTCGCTTGCCGATCTGAAGGCGATGCAGGCCGGTCAGTCCGACCCGCGCGGCTTCCACAAGGCGCTCATTGCCAAGCGTGATGCCGGCCGCTTCGGCCTGATTGCCGAAATCAAGAAGGCAAGCCCCTCGAAGGGCCTCATTCGCCCGGATTTCGATCCGCCGTCGCTGGCGAGCGCCTATGAGGCCGGCGGTGCCGCCTGCCTTTCGGTGCTGACTGACAGACCGAGCTTCCAGGGGGCGCCGGAATTTCTGACCGCCGCCCGCGCTGCCTGCACGCTGCCGGCGCTGCGCAAGGATTTCATGTTCGAGACCTATCAGGTGCACGAGGCCCGCGCCTGGGGCGCCGACTGCATCCTGCTGATCATGGCCTCGCTGTCCGACGACGAGGCCGAACGCCTGCAGGACGAGGCCTTCGCCCTCGGCATGGACGTTCTGGTCGAAGTCCACGACGCCGAGGAGATGGAGCGGGCGCTAAAACTCTCCTCGCCGCTCATCGGCATCAACAACCGCAATCTGCGCACCTTCGAGGTCAGCCTCACCGTCAGTGAGGCGCTCGCCCCTATGGTGCCTGATGACCGGCTCCTGGTTGGCGAAAGCGGCATCTTCACCCATGCCGATTGCAAGCGCCTGCAGGCCGTCGACATCAATACCTTCCTTGTCGGCGAAAGCCTGATGCGCAAGGAGGACGTCGTCGCCGCCACCCGCGCGCTGCTCTTTGGCGAAGCCGCCATCGCGGCCGAATGATATGAGCGGCCAAAAGCCAGGCCTCACGCATATCGGTGCCTCCGGCGAGGCGCATATGGTCGATGTCTCCGACAAGGCCGAGACGGTGCGCATCGCCACTGCCGAGGGCCATGTGAAGATGGCGCCGGAAACGCTCGCTCTCATCCGCCAAGGCAATGCCAAGAAGGGCGATGTGATCGGCACGGCGCGCCTAGCCGGCATCATGGCGGCAAAACGCACCGCCGATCTCATTCCGCTCTGCCATCCTCTGATGCTGACGAAGGTCACGGTCGAGATTGAGGAAGATGCCGCCCTGCCCGGCCTGCGCGTTACGGCGACCGCCAAGCTGACCGGCAAGACCGGTGTGGAGATGGAGGCGCTGACTGCCGTCTCGGTCGCTTGTCTGACCATTTACGACATGGCCAAGGCGGCCGATAAGGCAATGGAGATCGGTGGCATCCGGCTCCTTGAAAAGTCCGGCGGAAAATCCGGCGATTTCCGTCATCCGGAGGCAAGATGAACCTTCTCCCGGTCGCCGAGGCCCTGAACCGCTTGCTCTCCCGCGCAAAGCCCATTGCTGCGTCCGAGACGCTGCCGCTTGCCGAGGCCGAGGGCCGCGTCCTGGCCGTCGATTTGACCGCCGGCCTGACCCAGCCGCCCTTCAATGCTTCCGCCATGGATGGCTATGCGTTACGCCGCGAAGACGCGCCGGAACCGGGCGCCGAGCTGAAGGTCATCGGCATGTCATCCGCCGGCCACGGCTTCGAGGGAAGCGTCGGCCAGGGTGAAGCCGTCCGTATTTTCACCGGCGCGCCGGTTCCGCCAGGCGCCGATAGCGTCCTGCTGCAGGAGGATGCCGAGAAGATCGAGGGCGGCATCAGAACCAATTTCCCTGTCCGGCATGGCCAGCATGTGCGTCCGCGCGGCCAGGATTTCGCGGAAGGCGAAGCCGTGCTGTCTGCTGGCACCGTGCTCGATTTCTCGCGGCTGACGGTTGCTGCCGGCATGAACCGGCCTGATGTCGAGGTGCTGCGTCGCCCGCTGATCGCCATCCTCGCGACAGGCGACGAACTGCTGCCGCCCGGAAGCACGCCCGGCCCTTCGCAGATCATCGCATCCAATACGTTCGGTATTGCAGCCCTTGCCCGCAAAGCCGGCGCCGATGTGCTCGATCTCGGCATCGTGCCTGACGATAAGGCCAAGATCAGCGCGGCGATCGACACAGCGCGGGACGCCAAGGTCGATGTGATCGTCACGCTCGGCGGCGCTTCGGTCGGCGACCATGATCTGGTGCAGGCCACGCTGATCGAGGCCGGCATGCAGCTCGATTTCTGGCGCATCGCCATGCGCCCTGGCAAACCGCTGATGGTCGGCAGCTTCGGCGAGACGCATGTACTCGGCCTGCCCGGCAATCCGGTCTCCAGCCTCGTCTGTTCGCTGCTCTTCCTGGAGCCGCTGATCCGCAAGCTTGCCTCCCTGCCGCCGGTGCAGCGCGAGGTAACGGTGGAGGCGGCCGTCACACTGCGCGCCAATGACCACCGGCAGGACTATATCCGGGCGAAACTTTCGAAATCCGCTGCCGGCCACTGGCTCGCCGAACCCTTCGGCAAGCAGGATTCCTCGATGATGAAGGTCTTCGCTGCAGCCGACTGCCTCGTCATCCGCCCGCCGCATGCGGGGGAATTGCCGGCCGGAGCGCCCTGCCCGGTCATGCTGTTGCGGCCGGATCTCTTGGCATAATCTCAGCCTTTCAGTCGTAGCCGAAGAGCGCAAAGACGCCCGCCGGCACCGCCCCGCCGCCGCTGCCTCCGCCGAAATCCGCAACCGCATGGGTGGCGATTCGGTTGAGTTCTCCCTCCGGCAGGTAGGCCCGCTCGGGATCGCCGATCAGCACCTCGATGCCGCACGCCTGGCAACGCCGGAGGAAGGCCATTACTCGCAGGGCAAGCGAGGGATCGTAGAACAGATCGCCGACCACGAGAAGGTCGGTCGCGGGTGGCGGCGCCTCGATGATATCGGCGACCCAGGCCACGATGTTCACACCGTTGATCGCTGCGTTGAGCCCGATCGCGGCAATTGCATTGGCATCGATGTCGACCGCCGTCACCTTGGCTGCTCCGGCCTTCGCCGCCGCGATGGCGACGAGCCCGGAGCCGGCGCCGAGATCGAGGACACGGCGGCCGGCGACCGTTTCCGGCTGGTCGAGCAGATGGCGGGCAAGCACCGCGCCGCCAGCCCAGGGATAGGCCCAGTAAGGCGGCGGATCGGCCTCTCCGCGGCCGGCAAGCCGCCAGAGCCCGCTCGCAGGTCCTGCCGTATGAAGCCGGATCTCGGGGATGGAGGGAACAGGTGATATCGGCAGGTTGGCCTTGATGAAGGCGGCCGGATCGGGTTGCGACATGCCGGGGCGTTTCATCGTCGTCTGCTCCTGCCGGCGCTGTAACGGCGTATCGTTTTTAATAGCAAGAGCAGGCCGCCGTTGTGGAATTCCCCGCCATTTATGCACGCCACGATTTAGGTGAAATAATGAAGACGAGCCAGGCTTTTCGCAAGGAACTGAGCCGCTATTCGTGATGAGGCGTGCCATATGCCATTCAAGAACGCAACACAGGCCGTTGAAGCGAGACCGTCTTGCGAGCCTCGGCTTCTGGGTGGAAGACTCCACTATGGGCAGTGAAGAGCGATAGCGGAGACCGAACGGCTCGATTAGCCGTCGTAGCTCGCATGAAGTTATGAATGCCGTTTCTAAATAGGCGAACTTCCGCGCTGCAACCGATGTCTGCAGAACCTCTCCGAGGGAAGCTTAAGCTTCACTGATTGCATGCTGCGGCAGACACCCTTCGTCGACGATCGTTGGCTCTCGGGCATTTATGAACCTCATTTCTAACATCATGCAGATAGTACCGCCTAATGCTCCATGCAGAGGCGAGGTAACGTCCCCAACCGACCGCCGTCTCCAGTGCGATGCCATGTCCGGCGAAGATGAGGCGTGTCTTGGGTCTAAGGTCTTTAGCGCGGCCTGCCAGCAACGGTGCTGGCGCGCGCTACTCAACCGTCCTTTCAGGGCTTCTACAGCCTGTATTCGGGAAGAACACGCATGACAAAAATTTTCACTTCTGTTGTGGTCTCCACCTTGATCCTTGTGTCGGCGACGGCTCCTGCGGCAGCGGAGGGAGATGTCGCCTTGGGGCAAAAAGCGTTTCAGCGCTGTTCCGCCTGTCATTCGACCACGGATCAGAAAAAGGCTGGGCCGGGGCTCGGTGGCGTTGTCGGGCGCGCGGCCGGCGCTGCGGAAGGCGTCCGCTATTCGGCGGCCATGAAGGCGTCGGGATTGGTATGGGACGAGGCGACGTTGGACCGATTTCTAGCAGCGCCTCGCGAAGTTGTACCGACCACCACGATGACCGTGGGCGTACCCAAGCCTGAGGATCGGCTAAACATCATCGCTTACTTGAAGTCCCTGTCGGAATAGCGGCGAACCTCTTGGCTGAGCAAGCCGGCGATTGATGGGGCACCCAACGCGGCTGATCATCGCTGACCGGTCTTAGGTTGACGGGTCTGCTCGTGCTTTTGCCTCGTATTCAGAAGCCGCCTTTCTAACGTCGTGCAGGTTTTGCCAACTAATTTGGCGCCGCCGGACGAGCTAACGTTGCCGCGGAGAGCAGGCTCTTGGTCGACGGCGTCTCATCATCCTGGAGGTTGCTGGCGGCACTCCCGTCGCCGTCGCTCTCCTTAGAGATCGGCAACGAGCACATCCATTATGAAACATCGGAGAACCGACCAGTCATGATCACACTGAATATCAACGGAACTCAGCACGAGGTCGATGCCGACCCGGAGACACCCATCCTTTGGGTCCTGCGCGACACGCTCGGCATGACCGGGACCAAGTTCGGCTGCGGCGCCGCGCTTTGCGGCGCGTGCACGATACATCTGGATGGTGAGGCCGTCCGTTCCTGCAGCACCCCTCTTTCCGCTGCCGAGGGCCTGAATATCACCACCATAGAAAAAGCGACCGACGGCAGCGACCGCGTCGGCGCCGCTGTAAGCGCAGCTTGGGTCAAGCACGATGTAGCGCAGTGCGGTTATTGTCAGAGCGGTCAGATCATGAGCGCCACGGCGTTCCTGGCATCCCTGCCCTCCGGCTCGCAGCCGACCGCCTCGGAGATAGATACGGCAATGGAAGGCAATATTTGTCGTTGCGGAACTTATACCCGTATCCGCGCCGCCATAGCCGATGCTGCCAGCAATCTTGTCTGAAGGAGACGCCATATGTTGCCGAACATGGATTATAGTGAATTACCGCGTGCGCTGCAGCACATGCTGGAACGAGGCCGTTCAACACCGGTCCAGGCGTTGCCACGCCGCAGCTTTCTAAAGCTGACGGGGACCCTCGGTTTGGCTGTCGGCATTTTCCCCCATCTGGCCGCCGCCCAGTCCACCGACGCGGGTGAGGCGCCCATCGCTCTGAAGCCGACCGAGCAGCCTTCCGCATTTGTTCAAATTGCGCCAAATGGCGAGGTTATGGTCACAATCAACCGCCTGGAGTTCGGTCAAGGCGTCCAAACGGCATTGCCGATGATCCTTGCCGAAGAACTCGACGCGGACTGGAATTTAGTACGCAGTCAGCTCGGCACCAATGACATGGCTTATGTTGATCCGCTCTTCGGCATGCACCTTACCGGCGGTTCGAACACCATCAAGAACAGCTTTACGCAGTATCGCGAGCTGGGTGCCCGCGTCCGCGCCATGCTACTTGCGGCCGCGGCGGACCGCTGGAACGTCGATTTTTCCGCGCTGAGAACCGAGGCCGGAGTGGTTCTGGCTCCCGATGGCCGCAAGCTCGGTTATGGAGAACTTTCCGAAGCGGCCATGGCCCTGCCCGTGCCTCTGAAAATAGCGTTGAAGGACCCGAAGGATTTCCGCATCATCGGCCAGCCCACCCAGCGTCTGGACGCACAAGCCAAGAGCAGCGGCCAACAGAGTTTTGGCATCGACTTCAAGCTGCCGGGACAATTGACAGCCGTGGTGGCTCGCCCTCCGGTCTTCGGAGCCAAGATAGCCTCCCTCGACGACAGCGCAGCACGTTCAGTAAAGGGCGTGAAAGCTGTTTTGCGTGTACCGCTGGATCGCGGTGCTGAGGGTGTGGCCGTGGTGGCCGACGGATATTGGCAGGCGTCTCAGGGTCGCAACGCCCTTAAGGTGGAGTGGGACACATCGGCTGTCGAAAAGGTCGATAGTGAAAAGCAACTTGCCCAGTTTCGCGAGATCGCCAATCGCCCCGGCCCGCGCCAGTTCGATGCCGACATGGCGCCATTGGAAGCCGCACCCTTGAGTCTGGAAGCCGAGTTTGTGTTCCCGTATCTCGCCCACGCGGCGATGGAACCGCTGAACTGTACGGTTCGGCTTTCCGACGATCGTGCCGAGATCTGGATGGGGAGCCAAAGTGCAGGGCTCGATGCCGGCGTTGCAGCAAACGTGCTCGGCCTCAAGCCGGAACAGGTCGTGGTGAACGTGCAAACATCGGGTGGTGGCTTCGGCCGGCGCTTTTCCAGCAGCAGCGACACGGCAATGGAGGCCTGCCAGATAGCCAAAGCCGCCAGGGCGGCGGGGCTGAACGCGCCAGTGCGAACGCTCTGGAGCCGCGAGGACGATATGAGGGGCGGCTACTACCGTCCAACGCATCTTCACCGCGCTCGCATCGGCTTCGACAAAGAGGGCAATGTGTTGGCCTGGGACCACACCATCGTCGGCCAGTCCATACTGACGGGAACCGTGTTCGAGAAGTTCCAGGTGAAGGACGGCATCGATGCCGCCACGACCGAGGGGATGCGGAGCCCCTATCCGCTTCCCATGCGCCTGACAGTGCATCATCCTGTTGCCAACGTGCCGGTTCTGTGGTGGCGCAGCGTTGGCTCCACCCATACGGCCTTCGTGATGGAGACCTTGCTTGACGATATAGCGCGAGCCACCGACCAAGACCCGGTCGCATATCGCATGAAGATGTTTGGCAACGAGCATCCTCGTCATCGCGATGCACTGCAGCTCGCCGTAGACAAGAGCGGTTACGGCAGTAGGACATTGGCAGAAGGCCGGGCCTGGGGTGTGGCCGTGCACGAATCCTTTTCATCCGTGGTGGCCTACGTGGTGGAAGCCTCCGTCGTCGACGGGCAGCCTAAGCTGCATCGGGTTACGGCGGGGGTGCACTGTAATCTGGCCGTCAACCCTCGGACTGTGGAGGCGCAGGTCCAGGGCGCGGCGATCATGGGCTTGTCGACATGCCTTGCCGGCGCAGAAATCACGCTCAAGGACGGTGTTGTGGAGCAAAGCAACTTCAGCGAATTCACCGTGGCAAGGATCACGGATGTGCCGGAGTTCGACGTCAACATCGTACCAAGCGCGGATGCGCCGACAGGCATGGGCGAACCCGGCCTGCCGCCTTTGGCGCCGGCATTTGCCAATGCCATCTCGCGTTTGACGGGCAAGCCAGTCCGACAGATGCCTTTCAACCTCGCTTAGAACCTGGCTCGGACGAGAGCCTGCCCCGGTCCTGTGTGCCGCTGAATGCAGCGGGCCGCACAGGGCCGCGATGTTCCTGTCGCGTGGCGTCTTGACAATAATGGCGCTAAGACTTCGCGGTCAGCGATGACCGCGCGGCTCACCAGCAATCAGGGCAGGCAGGACCTCACATCTATCGGCAATCGCGCAACTGAGATCAGTCCCCCAACCCATCGCGACCATCTTCCGGACCGCCTTGGCAGGAGCGTCAGCCTTTGAAACGAAGCGCCTCGACGAGGAGCGCAAACGCGGCCGTATGCTGACGTCGGCTTGGGTAATAAAGGTGATAGCCAGGGAACGGCTGACACCAATCGTCGAGGACTCGGATCAGTCGCCCGTCTGCAATGTATTGTGAAACTTGACTTTCGAAAGTGTAGGCAAGCCCGAGCCCATCCAAAGCAGCGGCTTCCAGCATCAAACTATCGTTGATGATGAGCGGCCCGTTCATTCTGACCACTAGCTCCTCGCCGTCGCGCTCGAACTCCCAGGCATACAATCCACCTCCCGTGGTTTGCCGGTAGCTAATACCCCGGTGGTCGCCGAGATCGCGGGGCGTCATCGGGATTGTGCGGTTCTGGAAGTAGGACGGCGATCCCACGACCGCCATGCGAAGGTCAGGGCCGATCCTGACGGCAACCATGTCTTTTTGAACCTGTTCTCCAATGCGAATACCGGCGTCGAACCGGCCGGCCACGATATCCGTCAGGCCCTCGTCAAGAGTGACCTCCATTTCAATATCCGGGTATTCCGCCAAGAATGTTGTCATGACAGGCCAAAGCACGCTCATGGCGGCATATCGAAACGTCGTGATGCGGATAGTGCCCGCCGGCTTGTCACGAAGTGCGCTGACGGCTGCGATCTCGCTTTCGATGTGTTCGAAGGCAGGGCGGAGGCTCCGAAGCATACGCTCTCCGGCATCGGTCAGCGACAAGCTTCGCGTGGTGCGTGAGATTAGCCGCACCCCCAGCCTCTGCTCCAGCATCCTGACTGAGTAACTGACGGCAGACTGGGAAAGTCCCAGCTTGGCGGAGGCTCGCGTGAAACTTCCGGCTTCGGCGACGGCGATGAAGGCTGCAAGCTCGCTGAAATCACCGTGCCTCATTTATCTCTCTCATTTCTAACTTCATGCAGATTATATCAACTAATCAAAGTTTGTCTTCATTGCTACCTGTCATTTCACAAACCGCTTGAACGGCATGCAAGAGAGACGAATGATGATGGAAGCCACCCCCGCACTATTTGAACCCTTCGTTTTCGCCAATGGGATCACGCTTCGAAACCGGGTCGTCATGGCTCCGATGACGACGTGGTCAGCCAATGACGACGGAACAGTCTCGGATGAGGAAGTGTCGTACTATCGACGCAGGGTGAACGGCGTTGGCCTCGTTCTAACGGGTTGCACGCATGTCTTGCCCAATGGCATCGGGTTCACGGGCGAATTCGCTTCTTATGATGACAGCTTCACACCAAGCCTCCGGCGTCTGGCCGAGGCGGCCAAAAGCGGCGGTGCGCCAGCGATTCTTCAAATTTTTCACGCCGGCAGCAAGGCCGTGCCGGCGCTTATCCCGGACGGAGACGTTGTCAGCGCCAGTTCGCTGCAAGTTTCAGCCGGTCCTTTCAATCCAGGCGGCGGCACGACGCGCGCACTGAGCCACGACGAAATCCTTGATGTGATTTCTGCTTTCGGCGAAGCAACCCGCCGCGCTATCGAAGCCGGCTTCGATGGGGTCGAACTGCATGCGGCCCACGGCTTCCTGATCCAGAACTTTTACTCGCCGCTCCACAATTATCGCGACGACGAATGGGGAGGCACGCCGGAAAACCGCATGCGGTTTCCGCTCGCCGTGATCCGCAACGTGAGGCGGGTGATAGGCACACACGCGACGCGTCCGTTTCTTCTGGGATACCGGGTCTCGCCCGAAGAACCTGAAGAAGGCGGCCTTCGTATTGAAGACACCTACGAACTCATCGAGCATCTGATCGACGGCGGCGTCGACTACATCCATGCTTCGCTGACGAACGTACTCGAGGCCCAACCACTCGAAGCCATCGCCGATCGTCCTATCGCTGAACTGATCGCCGCCAGGGTAGCAGGGCGCGTTCCGGTTATCGCCGCTGGCCAGATCAAGTCACCCCGACAGGCGGAAAGCGCCCTTCATCTGGGCCTTTCGCTTGTGGCTGTCGGCCAAGGGCTGGTGATAAACCCAGAGTGGGTCGAACTTTCACGCAGTGGCAATGAGAAGCTGATCGAGAACCAGATCAGGACCACGACAATCCCGGAAATTGCCCTTCCAGCCAAACTCTGGGGCGTCATCGAGGCGGCCACCGGCTGGTTCAACATCAACGATGATCACGAAGCGCAGCGGCAGAAGGCCACCGCATAGAGCATCGGCACACAATCTCGCATGAAGGAAAATTCGATGAGTAAGGTTTGGTTGATCACAGGAGCCGGGCGCGGCATGGGCCTGGATTTCGCAAAGGCGGTTCTGGCTGCTGACGACAAACTCGTTGCAACCGGCCGCAATCCGGAGCGCATTGCCAAGGCGATCGGCCAGTCGGAAAATCTGCTCGTCGTCACGTTGGATGTAACCAAGCCGACCGACGCCGACTCTGCCGTCAAGGCCGCACTCGAACGCTTTGGTCGCATCGACATATTGGTCAACAATGCCGCAAACTTCTACTCAGGCTATTTTGAGGAGCTGACGCCGCCTCAGATCAATCTGCAACTGGCCAGTAGTCTCCTCGGCCCCATGAGCGTCACCCGCGCCGTCCTGCCGGTGATGCGCCGGCAGGGGTCCGGCAAGATCATCTCGATCTCATCGACGGCCAGCCTGCTTGGCTTTGAGTTTTGCAGCGCTTACTCTGCCGCGAAGTTTGCCCTCGATGGTTGGATGGAATCGCTGCAACCCGAAGTGGCGCCGTTTGGGATCGAAACGATGATCGTCAATCCGGGCTTCTTCCGCACGGAATTGCTGACTGACGAATCAACCCAATATGCTCCGTCATCTGTCAGCGACTACGACGAAAGACGCTCCCAACGCCTGGCATTCTGGAAATCCGCCAGCGGCCAGCAGAGCGGCGATCCCGCAAAACTCGCCCAAGCGCTGATCACCCTGGTCAACCATCCGGAGCTACCTCGCCGGTTCATCGCCGGAGCTGATGCTGTTGGCATGGTGGAACAGAAAATCGCGCTGTTGCAGCAACAGATCGATGCCTACCGGGATCTTTCAAGTTCGCTTGCCTTTGACGTGAAATCCCAGGCCTGAAACGACGCTTTGCAGATGCTCAGTAATTCTTCATCGCAAGATGTGGTATCCCGCCGTCAAGAAATTCCGCGCCATAGGCGACGAAGCCGAAACGCTCGTAGAGCGGCAGCTTGTCCGCCTGTGCTGTGAGATAGAATCGTTTGTCGCGGGCAGCGCGATGCAGGTCTATCGCTGGCCCGATCATTGCGGCTGCAATGCCTTGGCCGCGCCATTGGCCGGCAACCGCAACCCGGCCGATCTTCACATCTTCCTCGGCATAAATCACCCGCAGGGTGCCGGAGACTTCGCCCGCCGTGACGGCGACAAGATGATGGGCGTTGAGATCGTCGGCATCGAATTCCTCGGCTTCGGGAACCTTCTGCTCATGGACGAAAATAGCGCGCCGCAGCCGGAAGGCCTCATTGCAGAGCGTACTGAAAACCGGGACGCTGAGGATCGCCGTTTCCATCACCATCCTTGCCTCCCTCAGGGATACGGCCCAAAGCCCTCCGCTGGACCAGCGAAGGGCTGCCGGTAAAATCAGCCGGGCTTCTTCTTTGAAAACTTATTCTTCGGTGCGGCGCCGCCCTTGCCCTCATATTTGGGGCCTTCGGACCTAGCACCTTCGAATTTCGGCTTGTCGAATTTCGGCTTGTCGGACTTCGGGCCATCGAAAGGGGGTTTGCCCGGCTTCTTGCTCCAGGGCTTGCTATCCCGTTTGTCCCCGCCGCTATTGTCGGCCGCGGCATATCCGCCGCCCGGACCCTTGCCGAACTTGTTCTTCGGCCGCTCGCTGCGGAACGAATCATCGGGCCGCTCGTCGCGAGATGGCTTGCCGGCATAAGGCTTCGGCGCAGGCGCCCGGCTGAAATCCGGCGTGCCGGAAAGCTTGGTCACACGGATGCCGCGTTCGAGCGCCTTGTTCGGTCCGATCGCCGCCAGGAAGCTTTCGGCACTCGCCGCGGCGATCTCCACGAAAGTTTCCTCGGGCTGCATCTTGATCGCGCCGATCTCGCGCTTCGTCACATTGCCGTTGCGGCAGAGCATCGGGATCAGCCAGCGCGGCTCGGCATTCTGCTTGCGCCCGACCGAGACGGAAAACCAGACGCTGGCGCCGAAATCTTCGCGCGGTCCCTTCTGCGCCGGCTCGTAGGGCTCGGCATTGTCGCGGCGCTTGCGGCTGCGGTCGTCCTGCACGGTGACCTCGATCAGATCCTCCGGCGCCGAATGATTGGTGCGGTAAAGACGTAAGAAAGCGGCGGCAAGCTTTTCGGCGCCGTGGCTGGCGAGAAGCTGCTGTACCAGCCCCTGCTCTTCCTCCTGCGGCGTTTCGTTGAAGATCGGATCGGCGAGCAGCCGCTCGTCGTCGCGCTCGCTTACTTCCTCGGCCGAAGGCGGTCGCGCCCAGGCAGCCGAAATTCCGGCATTCTCAAGCAGGCGCTCTGCCTTGCGCCGTGCATTCAGTGGCACGATCATGGCGCTGATGCCCTTGCGTCCGGCCCGGCCGGTTCGGCCGCTGCGGTGCAGCAGCGTGTCCGGATTGGTCGGCAGGTCGGCATGGATGACGAGATCGAGCCCCGGCAGGTCGATGCCGCGGGCGGCAACGTCGGTCGCGATGCAGACACGGGCGCGCCCGTCGCGCATCGCCTGCAGTGCGTGGGTGCGCTCGTTCTGCGTCAGCTCGCCGGAAAGCGCCACGACGGCGAAATTGCGGTTGTTGAAGCGTGCGGTCAGATGATTGACGGCCGCGCGCGTCGAGCAGAAGACGATGGCATTGGTCGCCTCGTAATAGCGCAGCACGTTGATGATCGCATTCTCGCGGTCGCTCGGGGCGACCATCAGTGCGCGATATTCGATGTCGATATGCTGCTTTTCCTCGGCCGCGGTGCTGATGCGCACGGCATCGCGCTGGTAGCTCTTGGCAAGCTTGGCAATCGCCGCCGGCACCGTTGCCGAGAACATAAGCGTCCGGCGTTCGTCCGGCGCCGCATCGAGGATGAATTCGAGGTCTTCGCGGAAGCCGAGATCGAGCATCTCGTCGGCCTCGTCGAGCACGGCAGCCTTCAGTTCCGACATGTCGAGCGCCCTGCGGCGGATATGGTCGCAAAGCCGGCCGGGGGTGCCGACGACGATATGGGCGCCGCGTTCGAGCGAGCGGCGCTCGCTGCGGATGTCCATGCCGCCGACGCAGCTGACGATCACCGCGCCGGTCATCTCGAAGAGCCAGTCGAGCTCGCGCTTCACCTGCAGGGCAAGCTCGCGCGTCGGGGCGATGACGAGTGCGAGCGGCGCGCCGGCATTGCCGAAGCGCTCCCTGCCCTCGAGCAGCGTCGGCGCCAGCGCCAGGCCGAAGGCGACAGTCTTGCCGGAACCGGTCTGGGCCGAGACCAGCGCGTCGGAAGCGGCAAGCGCCGGATCGAGCATCGCCTTCTGCACCGGGGTGAGTTCGGCGTAACCGCGCTTCTGCAACGCCTTGGCGATCGCCGGAACGACGCCGTTAAATTCTGTCATGAGTTCGATCTTTCGGAGCTGTCAGGCGCGTTGCTGCGCCATGGCCGGAGCCAGCCGGCGGGGTATTTGCGCCGTTCCTAGCCGCTCCCGCGGCGATTGTCAAAGCGTGCGGCTACGCCACAGCCAGGCGTCGATGCGGCTTGCCCGGCCGCGCAGCGCCGTTTCCAACGGTCCCTCCATCCGGCCGGACTGCGTGAGCACGCTATCGGGACCGGCGGCGCGGACGATTTCGGCGCTCAGCGCCAGCTCGACGCCGTGGCGGGCGGCCACCTCCATCAGCCGGCTGCCGACATTGATGGTATCGCCTGCCGCCGTGATCTGCTGCCGGTCGCCGGTGCCCAACCGCGAGGCGACGATCGGGCCACAATGGGCGCCGACCTTGAAGCCGATCTTCTTCTGGGCAAAGCCCGCATGCGCTTGAAGCCAGGCCCTTGTGCGCTCGCAGAGGCTGACCGCGCAGGCAGCGGCGCGGGCGGCGTCGTCATCGGCAGGCTCCGGCAGGCCAAACAGGATCATCGCCCCGTCTCCCATGAAGCTGGTGATGGCGCCACCATGGGCGCGCGCCTCCTCGTCGACCAGTTCGAAGAAGCCGCTCAGCATCTCGCTCACCGCCACCGGCCCGACATTTTCGCTGAGGCCCGTGAAGCCCGAGAGATCGATGAAGATGACGGCGGCGTTCTGGCGCACCGGCGCGGCAAGGAAATTCGGATCGCGCGCCAGCCACTCGCCGAGCCCGGGCGCCTCGATGCGCTGCAGGAGCGCGCTCTGCTCGGCGAAATGACGGGCGCGGCCGCGGTCAAACCAAAGTTCGGCCGCGCCATAAGCCAGCGCCGGCGGCAGCGCTGCGGCGATCGGCAGCGCCGCACTCAGCCAGTAGCCATGTGCGAAGGCCGACAGATTGAGCATCGCCCAGACGATCAGCGTCAGCACGATGATGACATAGCCTGCCGCACTCCGGCGCCAGGCGACCAGCGACACGAGCACGATCGGCAGTCCGATGGCGGTGGCGGCATCGATCAGCCGCATCCTTCGGTCGCGCACCATGCCGTCACCGGTAACAAGATGGGTGATCGCCGTCGACATCACCTCGACGCCGGGCATGACGGGATCGAACGGCGTCGGGAAGACGTCGCCGCCGCCGGTGACAGTCGAACCGATGACGACGATGCGGCCTGCGACCGCATCCGGCGAAAGCTTGCCATCCAGCGCATCGGCGGCGCTGAAGGTGGCTATGCTGCCGTGCCCGCCATAGAAGGTCACCGGCAGACGCTGGCCGATATCTGTGGGAATACGCAGCTTTCCGAGCATGATGGCGTCACGTTCGATGGTGGGATCGACGCCGAGCGCCACCGACGCGGCACGCAGCGGAAAAGCCGGATCCAGCCGGTCTGCGGCACGCGAGATCAGCGGGATGAAGCGCGGCGTGCCGGTCTGGTCGGTCGCGACGTTGACGATGCCGACCGCGGCGGCCTCGGCAAAGCGGGGAAGCGGCAACAGCAGCTGGTTTGCCTCCGGGATGGCAGCAAGCGGATCCCCGGCCGCATCGGTGACCCGCTGACTGCTTTGCGCAAAGGTGGCTGCGGCCGCAATCACGCTTGGCCCCTGGCGAAGGGCGGTAGTCAGCGCCGCATCACCCGCCTCCGGCCCCGGATCGACGAGCAGAATGTCGATCGCCAGGGCCTTCGGCTTCAACGCGGTGATCGCATTGGCGAGGCGCGCAAGTGTCGCCCGATCGAGCGGATAGCCGTGTGCCCTAGCGGTACGGTCGTCGATCGCGACGATCGAGACGACGGGAGGTGGTGTCTTCGCCCCGACGATGGCACTGCGGATATCGGCAAGCGAGGCCTCCATCCGGTCGAGAAGGCCACTTCCGGCATGGAGATTGACATAGCCGAGCGCAGCCCCCCAAAGACCGGCGAGCAGCAGCGCGATCACAGTCAGCAGGCGATGGTTCATCGGATTTATTGGCCGAGACGGGCAAGAAGGGCAGCGGCGCGCGGCGCCGGCCAGCGACGCACGACGAGGGGTTCGGTTCCGGCGGTAACGTCGACGCCCTCGCCCGGCGACAGCACCACCGGCTCGCCGGCCGGCCGGCGAACCGCGACGCTGCCTCTGACGACCAGCACCGAGGTCTGGCCGCCTGCGACATCGACAGCCCATTGGGTGCCGCGCACGGCCGCAATCGCCTGCGGCGTCACGACCTGGAAACCACCGGCGTGCTGGGTGTTATCGACATCGACGAGAATGGCCTTGCGGCGCAGCGATGCCGAATCGGGGCTGCCGTCACGGTTGCGGTCGACGAGGCTGTAGGCCGCGCCGGCCTCCGCCGTCACCGTGACGCCGCCGGGACAGCTGAGCACCTGGCGGGCGCCGGCATCACGCGATACCGTGCAGCCGGCAGACTGCGCAAAGGCCGCCCCATGCGGAATGAGGCCGGCAGCGAGTGCGGCGGCAAGCAGGCTGCGAAACGTCGTATTCATGGAAAGTCCCCTTGACCGTGCGGAACAGCTCTTTTCGAAAGCGCCCGCCAACCGTCTTCTTCCCAACCGTCTTCTAATATGAAGCATGATAGCCGAATTCAAATATTTCCCTAGACCAAAAAAGCAAATCGTCGCAATCGCCGGCGGAATTATTACGTTCTATTATCCGTTTCAGGCGCCGGTCCGGTATAACGCGCCCGCGGCCGGATCAATTCGCCGCTGTGGATCTGTTCCATTGCATGGGCAAGCCAACCGACTGAACGGGCAAGCGAGAAAATGATGATCGGCGCCTCCCTTGGGAGATCGAAGGCGGCGGCCATTGCGGCAAGCGCAAAATCGACGTTGACCTTCTCGCCGACCATCTCCTCGCCCACTTCCCGGACTTCGGCAAACTGCGGCGGCAGAGGGAAGTGCGACAGCAGCGCCAAGGCTCTGACATCGCCATCGGGATAGAGCGGATGGCCGAAGGCCGACAGGCGATTGCCCTGGGCAAGCGTACGGCGAATCGCCTGCTCCGCCCCGAGGGTGGAAGCGGTCTCGATCAAGGCGTCGACGCCTTGCCAGGCGGCACCATGCAGCGGCCCTGTCAGCGTCGCCAGCCCGGACAGCACGGTGGCCGAAAGAGCTGCACCCGCCGATGCGGTGACCCGCGCCGCAAAGGTTGAAGCGTTGAGTTCGTGATCGGCAAGCAGCACCAGCGCGCGGCGTAGACAATCGGCAGCATCCGGCCGCTGCCAGCTTGCCGCAAGCCGCAAATGCAGCGGCTGGTCGAAAGGCCCAGGCGCCAGCGCTTTGGCGACCGTGTAGAGAACCCCGCTTGCTTCACGCCGAAGTGCTGGCTGCGAGCGGCCGAGCGACGGTAGATCCGATGTCACCCGCCCTGCCAGCGCCAGGAATGCCGCCTGAAGCGACGGAGAGGCATGTCCGGTCCCGCTGCCGGAGGAGAGTAGCTCCGCGCCGTTCCAGAGCAGTGCCGCCGTCTGCTCAAGCGTCGCGACTTCAGCCAAACCGGCCGCATCCTTTCCGCGATAGAAAAGCCGTCCGCCGATGATGGTGGAGATTGCCGAGGACAGAACCGGATCGCCCCAGCGGATCGCCTCGGCGGCGACCGTTTCGGTCTTGCGGCGGCCGGCATGGCGTTCGGCAAGCCGCTGTACGTCGGCAGCCTGGTAGAGGCTGCGGCGCGAGTCGGCGGGATCGGGCCTGGCGCGGATGCGCCCGCGACTGACATTGGCATAAAGCGTCTGCGGCTTGGTCTTCAGCGCCTGCAGCGCCTCCTCGGCGGTCAGCCAAGACATGGGTAACCTCACATTGATCAATTGCATCAAGATTGACGTCAATGAGACTAGGTCGGATGATCATTGTCGTAAAGGAGAAAACAACATGAAAAACGGCTTGGAAGATGTCATTGCTGCCGAAACGCAGCTTTCGGATGTCGATGGCGAAGCGGGACGACTGATCATTCGCGGCGTATCGCTGGATCACCTGGTTGCAGACGGCACCTATGAAGGCGTCGCCGCCCTATTGCTTGATGGGCTGATGGAAAAAAGCTTCGACGAAGCAGAATTGCGCGACTGGTTGGCGCAGGAGCGAACGAGGATTTTCGGCCATATCAAGGCCGCCGATGCCGCCCTGCTCGCTTTGCCTCCTGTTGATGCGATGCGGGCGCTGATCGCCCGCCTGCCCGACGGCGAGGATTTCGATACCGCTCTCAGCCTTCTGGCTGCGCCCGCAGTTTTCCTGCCGGCGATCCTTCGCATGCAAAGCGGCAAAAGACCGATCGCGCCCGACGCCTCGCTACCGCAGGCGGCCGATATCCTGCGTATGCTGACCGGAAAATTGCCGACCAGGGAGCAGACAGCGGCACTCGACACCTATCTCGTGACGATTTCGGACCATGGCCTCAATGCCTCGACCTTCGCATCGCGCGTCATTGCCTCGACGCAGGCCGGCCTCACCTCTTCCGTGCTCGCGGCGGTGAGCGCGCTGAAAGGGCCGCTGCATGGCGGCGCACCCGGTCCTGTGCTCGACATGCTGGATGCGATCGGAACGGCGGAGAATGCTTACCCGTGGCTCGATGAAGCACTCGACCGCGGCGAAAGGCTGATGGGCTTCGGCCACCGTATCTATCGCGTCCGCGATCCGCGCGCCGATGCACTGAAGGGCGCGCTGAAGCCGCTGATATCAACCAGCCAGGTGAACGGCGCCCGCGGTGCGCTGGCGGAAGCCGTGGAGGTCGCTGCATTGGCGATCCTGAAGGCACGCAAGCCGAACCGGCCGCTCGACGTCAATGTCGAGTTTTATACCGCGCTGCTGCTCGAAGCGCTCGGCTTTCCCCGCGAGGCCTTCACCGGCGTCTTCGCGATCGGCCGCACCGTCGGATGGCTGGCCCATGCCCGCGAACAGGCGCTCGACGGCCGGCTGATCCGGCCGCGCTCGGTCTATATCGGGCCGCTACCGGCGGCTGCGTGAAGATTGAATTCGGCGGCAGCATGTCCTGCCGCCGATCCCTAACCGCCGACGAAAGCGGCCAGATTGCCGAGCGTCGAGCGGCACCCTTCCTCATTGTCTTCGAGGCGGATCCCGGACGGAATATTGTCGCAGACCATCGTCACATCGGTGCCTCCATCCGCAGGCGACAACATCGTGCTGACGGTCATCTCGCCGGAAAAGCCCTCGTCCTCGGAATCGAAGACCGTAGCCCAGACGATGTTTTCATCCGGCACGAGCTTGGCAAAGCGGCCTTCGAACCTGTCCGTCTTGTCGGAGGTCTTGCCCGATTGCGATGTCTCGTCGTCGGGATAGACGAGCGACATGCTGAAGGCGCCGCCTTCCCTGCCCTCGAAGGCATGGACGATGCCCTTCATTGTATCAGGGGGAAGCCAGGTGGCGACCGCATCTGCATCGAGGAAGGCGCGGTAGATGCGCTCGCGTGGTGCCGCGATGAAGCGTGAGACGGTCGTGCTGCGTGAAGGGGTCATGCCGACAAGTTAGCGCAGGCATGGATGTTATCCAGATCGCGCCTGAAACAACGCGATCTGGTTTGCATGGATCAGACGAGACGGCTCTGTTCCGTCGCTGCTTCTATGAAGCTGGCAAACAGCGGATGCGGATCGAGCGGCCGGCTCTTCAGTTCCGGGTGGTACTGCACGCCGATGAACCAGGGATGATCCGGATATTCGATCGTCTCCGGCAGAACGCCGTCCGGCGACATGCCGGAAAAGACCAGGCCGCAGTTTTCGAGCCGATCCTTGTAGTCGATATTGACCTCGTAGCGGTGGCGATGACGCTCGGAAATATCGGTGGAACCGTAGATATCCGAGATCTTCGTGCCCTTCTTCAACGCCGCCTTGTAGGCGCCGAGGCGCATCGTGCCGCCGAGATCCCCGGCTGCCGTGCGCTTCTGCAACTCGTTGCCCTTGACCCATTCGGTCATCAGACCGACCACCGGCTCTTTCGTCGGGCCAAATTCGGTCGAGGAGGCACCGGAGACGTCGGCGAGATTGCGCGCCGCCTCGATGACCGCCATCTGCATGCCGAAGCAGATGCCGAAATACGGAACCTTGCGCTCGCGGGCAAAGCGGGCAGCGTGGATCTTGCCTTCCGAACCGCGTTCACCGAAGCCGCCTGGCACGAGGATGCCATGCACTTTTTCGAGATAGGGCGCCGGATCTTCCTTTTCGAAGACCTCTGACTCGATCCATTCGAGATTGACCTTGACGCGATTGGCGATGCCACCGTGATGCAGCGCCTCGATCAGCGACTTATAGGCATCCTTGAGGCCGGTATATTTGCCGACGATCGCGATCGTCACCTCGCCCTCCGGCGTGCGGATGCGGTTGCAGACCTCTTCCCACGGGTCGAGCCGCGGCTTCGGCGCCGGCTCTATACCGAAGGCCGCGAGCACCTCGTCGTCGAGGCCTTCCTTGTGGTAGGCGATCGGTACATCGTAGATGTTGGCGACGT
This sequence comes from Rhizobium sp. WYCCWR 11128, assembly GCF_013416305.1. NCBI lineage: Bacteria > Pseudomonadati > Pseudomonadota > Alphaproteobacteria > Hyphomicrobiales > Rhizobiaceae > Rhizobium > Rhizobium sp. WYCCWR 11128. The sequence continues at coordinate 1,049,740 of NZ_JACCEZ010000001.1, read as the reverse complement.
CTAGCGCCTGGATGACGGCAGACGGGCGAACGTTGCAGAACAACGAGAGCTTGCGGCGTTCGGCTTCGGGAATTTCGCGGTCGGCCCGCACCAGCAGGATATCGGGATGAATGCCGAGTGCCTGCAGTTCCTTCACCGAATGCTGCGTCGGCTTGGTCTTGAGCTCGCCGGCCGCCGGAATATAGGGCATCAGCGTCAGGTGAACGTAGACGGCGGTGCCGCGCGGCAGGTCGTTTCCGAGCTGGCGGATCGCCTCCATGAACGGCATGGCTTCGATGTCGCCGACCGTGCCGCCGATCTCGCAGATGACGAAGTCGTAATCGTCATTGCCCTCGATGACGAAATCCTTGATCTCGTTGGTGACGTGCGGGATCACCTGCACCGTCGCGCCGAGATAGTCGCCGCGCCGTTCCTTGTCGATGATGTTCTTGTAGATGCGGCCGGTGGTGATGTTGTCGGTCTTGGTCGCCGAACGCCCCGTGAAGCGTTCGTAGTGACCGAGATCGAGATCGGTTTCCGCGCCGTCGTCGGTGACGAAGACCTCGCCGTGCTGGGTCGGGCTCATCGTGCCCGGATCCACGTTCAGATAGGGGTCGAGCTTGCGAAGCCGAACCCGATATCCACGGGCCTGCAGCAACGCTCCGAGAGCCGCGGCCGCAATTCCTTTTCCGAGAGAAGAAACCACGCCGCCAGTGATGAATACGTATCGCGCCATGGGATTCACCGGATACCTTTTCAAAAACGATTCCACCAGCCCAAAAATTCTTTTCCAGAACTTTCGATGCGTGGCGCAGGAATCTGAACAAAAGAAAACCGGCAGACCCGAGGGCCTGCCGGCGTTTATGTCGAAGACCGGTTTACTGTCCCGTCGGGACGCCGGAGGGCTGAGCCGGTGCCGGCGCGGCCGGAGCTGCGGGCGTTGCCGGGGCAGTCGTTGCCGGAGCAGTCGTTGAAGGTGCGGTGGCTGCCGGGCCCCCAGTTGCCGGAGCTTGAGCGGCGGGAGCCTGTGGTGCAGGCGCTGCCGCCCCGCTGCTCGGAACGCCGTTGCCGGCCGGCGGGGTTGCCGGAGCCTGCGCGCCGCCGAGCGAATCGAGAATACCGTTGCCCTGGCCGCCTGTTGCCGGAATGCGGTCGAGAATGTCGCTCGGACGGCCCTCGTAACGCGTCAGGATGCCGAGGCCGAGCGAGGTCAGAAAAAACAGGGTCGCAAGGATCGCGGTCGTGCGCGTCAGCGCATTGGCCGTGCCGCGGGCCGACATGAAGCCGGAACCGCCGCCGATGCCGAGGCCGCCGCCTTCCGAGCGCTGGATGAGCACGACGCCGACAAGGGCGAGCACGATCATGAGATGGATGACAATCAATACGGTCTGCATGGGTCCAGTCCTGCCCGCCTGGAGACGGACATAAGTAAGAATTCTGGCGGCTCTTTACATGAGGCTTTCATCTATTCCAAGCCCTTCGGCCAGGAATAAACTCGGGAATAAACCCAGGAATAAAAAATGCCTCAGGCGAGCAGCGCTTCATAGGCCCGGTAGATGGCGAGGAAGTCGGCCGCTTTCAAGCTCGCTCCGCCGATCAGCGCGCCGTCGACATTGGCAATGCCCATCAGCTCATGGGCATTGGCCGGCTTGACCGAGCCGCCATAGAGAAGACGCATCTTGCGGCCTTCGTCGCCGAAACGGGCCACAAGCTCTGCCCGCATGAAGGCATGCGCCTTTTCGACATCACCTGATGTCGGCGTCACGCCGGTGCCGATCGCCCAGATCGGTTCGTAGGCGATGACTGTGCTCTCGGCGGTGGCGCCGTCCGGAACCGAGGCGGAAAGCTGGCGCTTGATGACGTCGAGCGCCTGGCCCGTCCGGCGTTCATCCGCTGTCTCGCCGATGCAGATGATCGCCGTCAGCCCTGCGGCGAAGGCGGCCTCCGCCTTGGCGCGCACCAGATGGTCGGTTTCGGCATGGTCGGTCCGCCGCTCGGAATGGCCGACGATGACATAGGTGCCGAAACAATCGGCAATCATCTCGGCCGAGATGTCGCCGGTATGCGCACCGGACGGGTTCTGATGGCAGTCCTGAGCGCCGATCGCCAGCGGGCTGTCGGTGCACAGTGCCGTCGCCACGTAGAGCAGCGTCGCCGGCGGGCAGATCAGCGCTTCGACCTTGTCGGCCAGCGGCGGGCGAACACCCTCGGCGATCGCCTTGATCTGATCCAGGGAGGCACGCATGCCATTCATTTTCCAGTTTCCCGCCACAAGCGGGCGCACATCAGGTGTCATGCTGGCCTTCCACAATCTGCTTATGCCTTGGGCAATATCAAAAGCTTGCGGCAAAGAAAAGCATCATGCCCTTGACGTAAGGGGAATCTCGTCGATCCCGCGCATATTTCTGCCGAAAACTGCCCTTTCGGTATTTTTTCGCATGGCGTTGTCGCAAAAACCGCTGCACACTTTTGCGCGACATGCTTTAGCCAGCCAGAATCCAGTTCAACACCCGACGCCAGTCGATCATCCGGATCGGCGTCCCGTGATTTCCTGTCTGAAACAGCGTGAAGCGCGCCGGATATTTTGCCTTGTGCAGACTTTCGAACAGCGCCTGCTGGTTAGCGGCAGCATAGACCGGGTCGCGACTGCCGTGGGCGAACCAGAGCGGCAGCTTCGTCTTGTAGAAGGCGCTTCTGGTGAAATCGGGATCGGTGACCCCGCTCATGATCAGCATGCCCTTCAGCCGCTTGACGCTGTCACTGTTCCGCGCAATGCCCCAGCAGACCTGGCTACCCATCGAGGCGCAGGAGAGGATGATCGGCCGGCCGGGCGATTGCGCGCTGGCATACCGGATGAGGCCGGCGATCGCCGCAACGCCGCTGCTGTCGAAGCTCCTGACCGTCGGCGAATAATAAACGGCGCCATTACCGGCGACGAGGTTCTTGAGACGGTTGAAATTGCCGCCGAAGCTGTAGTCGTTGGCCCCGAGCCGCCGGTCGCCATCGCGCCCATGGATGAAAATAACTGTGAAGGCGGCATTTCGGGCCGGTCCCACCCTGGTGACATCGAGCTTGATGCCGTCGAGAGACAGCGTGTCGTCCGCTTGCGCCTTGCGGATGCCGAGCGCCACGTATTTCTGCTGCACCCGCTTTTGCGGGATCTGGTCGCGGCCGTTAATATCGCGCATCTCGTCATAGTCGATGACCTCGAAGGCGCCACCATCGCCTGTCTGCAGCACGGTCTGCTTCGAAAACAGATCGTCCTTGAAAGGCGGCAAAGCGTCGGCCGCCTCTGCCGGACCAACAGCGGACAGGATGGCCGCGGACAAGAAAAACGCCGCAATTGCGGTGATAATGGCGCAATGACTTGTGGACATTCGCATTCGGATGGCTCCTGAAGCCTGCCGCCGCTTGCCATTCCGCGCCCGGCAACGCAAATCATTTGGGAAAATCCCGCCAAATCAGGCGGTGTCGCGTATAGAAGTGCTTTCTGGCAAAATCTGCCTGATTCGCAAACGTGGCATGAAATGCGGTGATTTTGGGTCGGCGGCGGATGCCCGCCCAAGCCAGACCTAAGACAGGATGAAGATCTGAACGGCTCCATGGACGATAGCAACGACCTTTTTTCCGGAATGCCCCTCTCTGAAAAACGCGAGGAGGCACAGAAGCCTGTGGCGCCCGCCGAACGGCCGCCGGTGACGGCTGCGCCCGCCGCAGCGGCAGCACCCCCGGCTGCCGGAGCCTCCGCACGCCCGGCGCCCGCTGCCTCGAACTCCGATGATTACGGCGCCTCGTCGATCCGCGTCCTCGAAGGCCTCGAGCCGGTGCGCATGCGCCCGGGCATGTATATCGGCGGCACCGATGAAAAGGCGCTGCACCACCTCTTTGCCGAAGTCATCGACAATGCGATGGACGAGGCGGTCGCCGGGCATGCCAATTTCATCGAGGTCTATCTCGACCTCGAGGGTTATCTCACCGTCTCCGACAACGGCCGCGGCATCCCGGTCGAGAACCATCCGCAGGTGCCGGGCAAGTCGACGCTCGAAGTCATCATGACCAAGCTGCATGCCGGCGGTAAATTCGACGGCAAGGCTTACGAAACTTCAGGCGGCCTGCACGGCGTCGGCGTCTCGGTCGTCAACGCGCTTTCCGACGACCTCGAGGTCGAGGTGGCGCGAAACCGCAAACTCTACCGCCAACGCTTCTCCCGCGGCCTGCCGCAGGGCGGTCTCGAAGAGTTGGGCGACGTTCACAACCGCCGCGGCACCCGCGTGCGCTTCCATCCCGACCCCCAGATCTTTGGGGATCACATGAAGTTCGATGCCGCCCGCGTCTTCCGCATGGCGCGCTCGAAAGCCTATCTGTTCGGCGGCGTCGAAATCCGCTGGAGCTGTGAGGCGGGCGTGCTGCCCGAAGGCTCCGAGGTCCCTGACAAGGCCGTCTTCCACTTCCCCGGCGGCCTGAAGGACTATCTCCAGGCGACGATGGGCAAGGAGTTCACCGTCACCCGCGAGATTTTCGCTGGCAAGACGGAGAAGGTGAGCGGCCACGGCTCGATGGAATGGGCGATCACCTGGTATGGCGGCGATCCTCAGGTGCATTCCTATTGCAACACCATCCCGACGACCGAAGGCGGCACGCATGAAGCGGGGCTGCGCATTGCGCTGACCAAGGGCCTGAAGGCCTATGCCGAGCTGACGCAGAACAAGCGCGCCGCGCAGATCACCACCGACGACGTGATGATTTCAGCCGTCGGCATGCTGTCGGTCTTCATCCGCGAGCCGGAATTCGTCGGCCAGACCAAGGACAGGCTTGCGACCGTCGAGGCGCAGCGCATCGTCGAGAACGCGCTCCGCGATCCCTTCGACCATTACCTTGCCGACAATCCGAATGAGTCGGCCAAGCTGCTTGACTGGGTGATCGAGCGCGCCGAGGAGCGCCTGCGCCGCCGGAAGGAAAAGGAAGTCAACCGCAAGAGTGCGGTGCGCAAATTGCGCCTGCCCGGCAAGCTCGCCGATTGCTCGCAGAACACCGCCGAAGGCGCCGAACTCTTCATCGTCGAGGGTGATTCGGCAGGCGGTTCGGCCAAGCAGGCGCGCAACCGCGCCAATCAGGCAATTCTGCCGCTGCGTGGCAAGATCCTCAACGTTGCCAGCGCCGGCCGCGAAAAACTTGGCGCCAACCAGCAGCTCGCCGATCTCGTCCAGGCTCTCGGCTGCGGCACGCGCTCGAAATATCGCGACGAAGACCTGCGCTACGAGCGCATCATCGTCATGACCGATGCCGACGTCGACGGCGCCCATATCGCATCGCTGCTCATCACCTTCTTCTATCAGGAGATGCCGGAGCTGGTGCGCGGCGGCCATCTCTTCCTTGCCGTGCCGCCGCTTTACAAAATCACCCAAGGGGCGAAATCCGCCTATGCCCGCGACGACAATCATCGCGCCGAGCTGATGCAGACGGAGTTTAAGGGCAAGGCCAAGGTCGAGATCAGCCGCTTCAAAGGTCTCGGCGAAATGATGCCCGCCCAACTCAAGGAAACCACCATGGATCCGTCCAAGCGCACTCTGCTCAAGGTGCTGATCGACGAGGTGGATTTCGAAGGCACGCGCGCCGCCGTCGACGATCTGATGGGCACCAAGCCGGAAGCCCGCTTCCGCTTCATCCAGGACCGTGCGGCTTTCGCTGAAAACCTCGATATCTAGGGTATTAGGTCGAGCGCGCCAAACGGTCGGATAGACACGGGTTCGTCGCCACGCATTTTAGCATTCACGATTTCACGGAACTGACGAAGAACCGTAACAACTCCGTCAAACAACCGGCGCATGAAGCAGTCGGCGCGTCTTCCCCTGAGAGCATTGCGCCGGTCGAACTGTTTTCAACTTTTGCCGGATTTTTGTCATGACCAAGCGTTTTCTCGCGGCTGCCGCTTTCGTTCTCCTGTCCAGCACCGTCACCGTCAGCGCCACCGATATCGGCGCCACCGTCGCGACTGCCTGCCCCTTCGGCGATTGCGCCGCCGGCATTTCGCTTTCCTATCTCGGTGAGTTCATTATCCCGACCGGCCACATGGAAAACGGCGTCGAATTCGGCGGCATTTCCGGCCTCGATTTCGATGCCGCCACCGGCCACTATCTCGCCATCAGCGACGACCGCTCGGAAAGAGGCCCGGCTCGCTTCTATGAACTCGACGTCGATCTCGACGCGTCAGGCCTCAAGGGCGTTTCGGTCGTCAAGCAGGTGACCCTGAAGGACAAGAATGGCGAGCCCTTCGCTGCCCGGACCGTCGATCCGGAATCGATCCGCCTCGGCAAGGACGGCATCTATTGGGGCAGCGAAGGCGACGGCAAGGCGCTGCTGACACCCTTCGTCCGCGTCGCGTCGCCGGACGGTTCCTTCGTCCGCGAATTCATGCTGCCGGAGGGCTTTGCGCCGACCGCGGACAAGTCGACCGGCATCCGGGACAATCTTGCCTTCGAGGATCTTGCCATCGCGCCCTCCGGCGACGTTTTCGTCGGTGTTGAAGCGGCCCTTTACCAGGATGGTCCGAACCCCTCGCTGACGTCGGGCAGCCTGTCGCGCATCGTCCGCTATGACGGCGCCACCGGCGAGCCGAAGGCTGAGTACGTCTACCCCGTCTCGCCGATCCCGCAGGCCGCCACCAAGGCCGACGGCGGCAATGACAACGGCATGTCCGAGATTCTTGCCCTCGACGATCACCGCCTGCTCGCCGTCGAACGCAGCTATGCCCAGGGCTTCGGCAACACCATCAAGATCATGATGATGGATCTGACTGATGCCACCGATGTATCCGCCATCGCGTCCCTCGCCAAAAACGACCAGCGCGTCGTCCCCGTCCGCAAAAGCCAGGTCCTCGATTTGAGGGCGATCGGCCTCGTTCCCGACAATATCGAGGCCATGTCGCTCGGCAAGGCCAAGGACGGCACCGATGTTCTCATTCTCGGCTCCGACAATAATTTCTCGGCCGGCCAGAAGACGCAATTCTATGCCTTCAAGGTTCTCAACCGCCCGCAGCAGTAAGACGTCCGGATATGAGGGTCGAATAGGCACGCTTTGTATACGCTTTCACGGTGCGGACCTTGAAACCACCGGGTTGATGGCCCATAACCAGAGTACAAGAAAAAGAAGAGGCGCGCGTGGGTGTGTTCGACCGTCAGAAAAGCAATCATGAACCGCGATGGCTCGGATCGTCGGCTCAGACGCGTACGCCGCTGATTCCCTCCATTTCGGCGGCGCGCTGGCTGCTGGTCCTAGTCGTCGCTGCCGGCGTCTATTTCTTCTACGGCTTCCTCGTGCCGGTGCTCGCAGCCCTCGTCATCGGCTTTGCCAGCTGGCCGCTCTACCGCAAGCTTCTTGCCCGCGTCGGCGGCAATACGACGATCGCCGCGACCATCGCCATCATCCTGATCATCACCTTCCTGGTCATCCCGATCGGGCTTGCAGTCACCTATACGACCGGCGAAGTGCGTACCTGGGTCGCCTGGGCCATCCATGCCAACCGCGCCGGTGCCCCGACGCCAAACTGGATCGTCGCGCTGCCTTGGGCCGGCGCCTATCTCGATGAAGTCTGGACAAAATATATCGGCAGTCCCGGCGCGCTCGGCGAGGTCATCCAGGCGGTCAGCGGCGCCAATATCGGCAACATATACCGTGCCGTGCTGGCGGCTGGCGGCGGCGCCTTCCATCTGCTGCTGACGCTGCTTTTCATGCTGATCGCGCTGTTCTTCGTTTATCGCGACGGCTTCTCCTTCTCCAAGCAGATCGACATGCTGGGTGAGCGCATCCTGCCCAACCGCTGGGAGCGAATTTCTCGCGTCGTGCCGGCGACGATCAGCTCCACCGTCATGGGCATGACGCTGATCGCGATCGGCGAAGGCATCGTGCTCGGCCTTGCCTACTGGATTGCCGGCGTGCCCTCGCCGGTGACGCTCGGCGTATTGACGGGCGTGATGGCGCTGATACCTGGCGGTGCGCCGCTCTCCTTCACGCTGGTCTCCATCTATCTGCTGGCGAGCGGCTCGCATGTCGCCGGCATCAGTCTCTTCGTCTGGGGGACGGTCGAGCTATTCATCGTCGACAAGACGCTGCGGCCGAAGCTCGTCGGCGGTCCGATCAAGCTGCCCTTCCTGCCGACCTTCTTCGGCCTCGTCGGCGGCGTCAAGACGATGGGTTTCCTCGGCCTCTTCATCGGCCCGGTGCTGATGGCGCTGATCGTCGCCATCTGGCGCGAATGGATCCACGAGGCCCGCAACGCCGACAAGAGCGAGACCGGACCGCAGATCATCATCGACGAACGGGCCCCGCCGCCGGTCCCCGGTTCGCCGAAAACCATGCCGCGCGTCGCCGAAGGCTGAACATGGCTTCGCAGACCGGCTACCCCAGCCGCTTTTCCATGAACAGGCTGAGCGGATCCGGCAGATAGCTGCCGAACGGCTCGATTTCCCGATATCCGTATTTGCGGTAGAGAGCGATCGCCTCGGGCTGGTAGATGCCGGTTTCAAGCCGGATCGCCGTTAGACCCTTTTCCCCGGCGATCGCTTCGAGCGCATTCATCAGGCCGCTGGCGATCCTCAGCCCCCTCGCCTCGGGGTCGACGAACATGCGCTTGATCTCCGCCGTGCCGTCGCCGGCCTCGACCAGCGCGCAGCAGCCGACGGTCGCATCGCCATTGCGCGCGACGAGGAAGCTCACCGAAGGCTTCTCCAGCACGGAAAGGTCGACCAGATGGTTGCTCTCCGCAGGATAGAGCGATTGCGCATAGGCATCAGAGAGATCGAGAAGCCGGATGACGCCCTCCTGGCGTGGCGGTTCAAGAGCGATGGTGACGGACATGTTGGCTCCCTCTGCCGGCGCGTGACAATATTTCCCCCGATATGACGAACAGTTAGCGTCCTTGCCTTCATTCGGTTGGAATTGCGCCCTCTAAGACGATGATGTGCTCAATAATCAAGGAAGCAGAATATGCAAGCGGTGCTGATCGCGATGACCATTCTCGGCTGCGACGATTCCATCAGCCAGTGCAATTATGTCGCGACGGTCGATAAACGCTGGGAAACCGTTGCCGCCTGCGATGCCGAAGCCGAACGACGGCTGAAGACCTATGTGAATGTCAACTATCCCTCGGTGATTGCGGTGTGCGAGGCGCCGAAAGCCATCGCCGCCGCCGAGCCGCCGAAATCGGCGCCCGTGCCTGCCGCCGCGCCCGAGGTCGCTGTCGCAGCGCCCCAACCCGCAGGAAGGATTGCCGGTTTTGCAGAAGGCATCGCCGGCCAGGTCCGCGCCCACCTGCCCTCGGGCAGAAGCGTCAAGGACACACTGACCAAACCCGTGCACTTCGTCTCCGCCAGCTATTCCTGGGTGGTGACGCGGCTGGCCGATTAAGCGGCCGCAAGCGCCGCGTAGACGCGCGCGGATTGTCGCTGCTCGTTAACGTGCAGCTTTTCCACCATGTCGAGCAACTCGCCGATTGCGCCATGCGCGTCGTGATGGCGGAATTTTTCGAGAAGACGGCCGCAGACATTGCCGAGCACGCTGGCCGGCGCTTTTCTGGCGGCGTCGCGCCACAGCATCGTCGCTTCGACGAAGATCACGCTGATGTCCCTCGGCAGGCCGGCGGATTCATAGAGCGCGCGCACCGCATGCATGCGCCCGGTTGCCAGGATCGAGCGCACGCGGCGCTCGCTGCACGCGGTCAGATCGACGATCGCGCCGGCGAAGAAATCTACCTTGCCGGCACAGAGCGCATGCATCAGGAAGGACGGCGTCAGCCGGCCGTTGAGGCGCAGATGCTGGACGAGATCGGGTATTTCGCGCGGCGCGATGTCGCCGGCGATCGAAACGATGGCGGCCTCGGTCGCCTCGCGGCTGATGCGCTGAAGCCGCTGCAGGCCGATCGCCGCCTGTGCCAGCGGCAGGCCGACCAGCGCATTGCTGACATGCTGGGTCAGCAATTGCCGGGCATCGGCGGGAAGATCGCTGCGGTCGAGAAGCAGGTTGCGAATATCGCAGCAGTCGCCGAGCCGTTCGGCGATGCGTTTCAACGATAGGCTGGAGATCACCGCGCCGTCGTTCTCCAGCAGGCAGAGCAGTTCTTCCTCGTCGCCGACCTCCGCAAGGGCGGCGGAGACCGGGCGTGTCAGATGCGCTCTGGCGGCGATCAGCATGCGGGTGGCGCCGTTGCCGCGCGCGGCAAGGTCGACGAGATCGGCGTCGCTCAAAAGTGGCGAGCAGGTCACCGCGTGGCAGGCGACCTCGGGCTGGTCTTCGGCAAGCGAAAGAATAAGGTTGCGCGGCGCATCGGGCGACCAGGCGATCGCCTCGGCAAGCGCAAGCCGCACGCGCGGCGACGGATCGTCGAGAAGAAAGGTCATCGCCATTTCGGCCGCCGCCCGCTCGTCCGCGGACATTTCGGACTGCAGATAGGCGCGCCCGAGGGCGTTTGCGGCCCGGGCCCGGTCACCGGTCTTGGCCGTTTCGATCCAGCGAAGGAAAGCTTCTACGATCACGCGACGCCCCAGCATTTGAACGCGATTCCCTCGCGCTCCATTCAATGCTGCGACCGTAGTGGCAAAAGGTTTAAGATTGGTTCACCATGTTTCTTAAGCCTTTGGACGCCTTGCCGGTTCGGCTCAGCCTTGCCGCGTCTGCGGCCGGATCATCTCGAAAACATCGCTGCCTTCGCTGTAATCCATGTAGCCCATGCGGGCCAACGGTCGGGCGATCGACATGTCGAGGCGGCCGTCCCTGACGATCGCTTCATCGATACGGATGCCGACCACTTCGCCGAAGACGAGGACGTTTTCGGATGGTTCGCCCGACAGCGTCTTCGGTTCGATGATCTCGGTCACCCTGCATTCGAGCACCGCGAAAGCCTCGCCGACATAGGGCGCGTCGATCAGTTCGGCCGGCTTCGCCGTCAGGCCGGCAAAATCGAATTCGCTGTCGCCGTAGGGCAGCGCCGCCGAGGAGAGGTTCATCTTTTCAGCGAGATCGCGGCTGACGAAATTGCAGGTGAAGACACCGGTCTCGGCCGCATTGCGCTGGCTGTGCTTGCGCCCGGCCGAAGAAAACATCACCAGCTTCGGCCGGTCGGCAACGGCATTGAAGAAGGAATAGGGCGCCAGATTGATCGATCCGTCCCTGCCCTTACTGCCGATCCAGCCGATCGGGCGCGGCGACACGATCGCCTTGAACGGATCATGCGCGAGCCCGTGCCGGTTGCTGTCGGTGGTGTAGAACATCAGTCTTCTCCGCCAACCCAGGTCACGGTGTCGGCAAGCTCCGGCCGCGGCCGCTCGATCGCCGGAAATGTCGTCGAGCCGATATGGATGAAGCCCGCCACCTTTTCATCAGGTCCGACGCCGAGCAGCGGATAGGCGCGCTCATCATAGGCGAACCACTCCGTCAGCCAGTTGGCGACATAACCATTGGCATTGGCGGCGAGGATGACGTTGAAGCAAAGCGCGCCTGCCGACATCATTTGCTCCCATTCCGGGATCTTGATATGCGGCCCCGCCTTGCTGACGATGGCGACCACCACCGGCGCACGGGTGAAACGGCTGCGCTCGACCTGGATCATCTCTTCGGAAAGGTCGGGCTTTGTCTGAAGCGCCAGCGTCAGAAGTTCCTCTCCGAGACGCACGCGCTGCTCTCCGCGATAGACGATGAAGCGCCAGGGCGCGATCTTGCCGTGATCGGGAACACGCGAGGCAAGACGCAGGATCTCCTCGATCTCAGCTTTCTCGGGGCCTGGTTCGCACATCTGGAAAGCGGGGATGGAGCGGCGCACGGCGAGGTAGTCGATCAGCTTGATATCGGATTTCATACGGGAGAAGCTCTCATTTTTATGCTGCTGCAAAGGGTGGGTCTTGAATTTGCCATCGCGTTGGTCTTGAAGTGACCTTTGCGATTTCAGAAGTCAATCGGTTCACGAAACAGATGTTTGGCATTTTGCCTTTTGCACGCATCGGCCTTGCCATTGCCCTGATGGTATTGATGCCCCTCGGCGCCGGCGCTCAGGATGCCTTCAAGGAATTCAAACAGCTTGAATCGACACCGAAGATGCCGAAGCTCGATGCCTTTATCGCGCCCGGCACGGTGCCCGAAGGGGTCAAGCTGCGCGACGTTCCGATGGAAGCCAAGCTGACGGCCGACGGCACGCCGGTTGAAGAGGGCCTTTCCTGGTACGTCTTCAGCCCGATCGCCGGAACCGATGGCAAGCTGCCGCTGATCGCCAGCGCCAAGGGCGGCCCCGCCGCCTTCCAGCTCGCCCCCGGCGATTATTTCGTCAACGTCTCCTTCGGCCGCGCCGGGGTCACCAAGAAACTGACCGTGCCCGCTGAAGGCGAGGTAGACAAGCAGGTGATGGTGCTCGATGCCGGCGGCCTGCTGCTCAATGCCGTCTCCGGCGCCGACGCCCGCATTCGCCCCGACCAGTTGAGCTTCTCGATCTATTCCTCGGAAGTGCGCGACGATGGCGAGCGCGGCCTCGTGGTGGCCGATGTCTCGCCGAATACCGTCGTCCGTCTCAATGCCGGCACCTATCACATCGTTTCCGAATATGGCAGCGTCAATGCCGTGATCCGCGCCGACATCCAGGTCGATGCCGGCAAACTGACCGAGGCGACGATCCAGCATCGTGCCGCGCAGATCACCTTCAAGCTGGTCTCCAATACCGGCGGCGAGGCGGTCGCCGATACGGCATGGTCGATCCTGACGGCAGCCGGCGACAGTGTCGGCGAAAGCGTCAGCGCCTTCCCGACTATGGTTCTCGCCGAAGGCGGATATTCCGCCGTCGCCCGCAACAAGGACAAGATCTACCAGCGCGATTTCACCGTCGTCGCCGGCAGGAACACCGATGTCGAGGTTCTGATGAAGGACCAGCAGCCGCAGCCGCCGGTGAGCGACGCGGCCCGCACGGTACAGCAGGTGCCTGTGGGCACACCGACACCGCCGGGTGTCCAGCCGGCCCCGGTTGCGCCGCTGCCGTCCTACGAACAGCTCGTGCCGCAGGGCGGCGACGACACCAGCCTCGATTGATTTTTCCGTGAGCGGTTTCGGCTCAGCCGAGATGTTTGGAGAAGACGCGCAGATCGAGAACGCTTCAGACGCGCGTTCCATCATTGGTATCGGGAATTTTCTGAAGCGTTGCAGCTCGGCGTGATCCGTTCTCTGATCATGGCGGCGGCAACATTGCGGGCTCTAGATCAGACTTCCGACAGCGCCAAAGCCTGGCGCTGTCGGATTCCGGCTATTTCACGCGGCCTTGGCTTTCTTTGCTTCGGCCTTGCGACGAATGTCGGGCGGTGTCGCTTCGAGGGCAAGGCTCTCGACGGCGGCGTCTAGCCCCATCGAAACCTGGTCCTGGCTGCCGAGGCGGCGGATGTTGACCGTGCGCTCCTCGGCCTCTTTCCTGCCGCAGACGATGATGACAGGAACCTTGGTGACCGAATGCTCGCGGATCTTGTAGTTGATCTTCTCGTTGCGGAAGTCGGTCTCGACGTTGAGGCCGGCCTCACGCAGCGCCTCGGCCACCTCAAGCCCGTAGGCATCGGCTTCCGAGGTGATCGTTGCGACCACCACCTGCAGCGGCGATACCCAGAGCGGCATATGGCCCGCGAAGTTCTCGATCAGGATGCCGAGGAAACGCTCCATCGAGCCGCAGATGGCGCGATGGATCATCACCGGCTGCGTCTTTTCCGAGTTGCTGTCGATGTAGAAGGCACCGAACCGTTCCGGCAGGTTGAAGTCGACCTGCGTCGTCCCGCACTGCCATTCGCGGCCGATCGCATCCTTGAGCGTATATTCGAACTTCGGACCGTAGAAGGCGCCCTCGCCCGGCAGGATGCCGGTCTTGATATTGTTGGACTGCTGCTGGATCGTCTCCAGCACGCCCATCATCACGCTTTCGGCGCGGTCCCAGAGCTCGTCCGAACCGACGCGCTTGTCCGGCCGGGTGGAGAGCTTGATCGTGACTTCATCGAAGCCGAAATCCTTATAGACCGAAAGGATCAGGTCGTTGATCTTCAGGCATTCGGCGGCCATCTGCTCGTCGGTGCAGAAGATATGGGCATCGTCCTGCGTGAAGCCGCGCACGCGCATCAGCCCGTGCAGCGCGCCCGACGGCTCGTAGCGGTGGACATTGCCGAATTCGGCAAGCCGGATCGGCAGCTCGCGGTAGGATTTCAGCCCGTGCTTGAAGATCTGGATATGGCCGGGGCAGTTCATCGGCTTCAGCGCGAAGACGCGGTCGTCATCGGTGTCGTCGCCGGCAACCGTTACCTTGAACATGTTGTCGCGATACCAGCCCCAGTGACCGGAGGTTTCCCAGAGCGACTTGTCGAGCACCTGCGGCGCGTTGACTTCCTGATAGTCGCCGGCAAGCCGACGGCGCATATAGGCAACCAGCGTCTGGAATACGCGCCAGCCCTTGCCGTGCCAGAAGACGACGCCCGGACCCTCTTCCTGGAAATGAAAGAGATCCATCTCGCGGCCGAGCCGGCGATGATCGCGCTTTTCGGCTTCGGCAAGCATATGCAGGTAGTTGTCGAGTTCCGACTGCTCGGCGAAGGCCGTGCCGTAGATGCGGCTCAGCATCGGATTGTTGCTGTCGCCGCGCCAATAGGCGCCGGCCACCTTCAAGAGCTTGAAGGCGCTGCCGATCTGGCCGGTCGAGGCCATGTGCGGACCGCGGCAGAGGTCGAACCAGTCGCCCTGATAATAGATCTTGAGATCCTGCCCTTCCGGGATCGCATCGACGAGTTCGACCTTGTACTGCTCGCCCTTGTCGGCGAAGACCTGTTTCGCCTTCTCGCGCGACCAGACCTGCTTGGTGAAGGCGGCGTTGCGGGCGATGATCTCCTTCATCTTCTTTTCGATCTTCGGCAGATCGTCGAGTGTGAAGGGCTCGTTCTTGGCGAAGTCGTAATAGAAGCCGTTTTCGATGACCGGGCCGATCGTCACCTGGGTGCCGGGCCAGATCTCCTGCACCGCTTCGGCCATGACATGCGCCGCGTCATGGCGGATGAGTTCCAGCGCGCGGTCGTCATTGCGGGTGATGATCTCGATCTTGCCTGTCGTCACGGCATCGGAAAGGTCGCGCACGGTGCCGTCGATCGCAACGGCGACCGCCTTCTTGGCGAGCGACTTGGAAATGGATTCGGCGACATCCCGGCCGGTTGCGCCGGCATCATAGCCGCGCACGGAACCATCGGGAAATGTCAGGGAAATAGCTTGGGACATCGAAATTCTCCTTGTCCAGTCCCGCCAACGAATGCGGGTGGTTGACATGAAAGCGCCTCCGCGGAGCTGAATGCGCAGCCGCCTGATAGCCAGATTTCCTGTCTGAGTAAAGAAAAAGCGGGGTTATATAATCATTTCAGTCAGCCCGCGCACGGTGTTCCAGTTGCGCATCGTACCGACGCCGAGTCGCTTGGTCGTCAGCGCCGAAAGCAGCTTGGATTGGCTCGGCTTGCCGGCGAAATCGATCCAGAGATCGCCGCCGACGACAGCGATGCGCTGTCCCTCCGTCATAAGCGGTTTCAGCGCCTCTACCTTCTTGGGATCGACCGGCAGACGCATCACCCGGACGATGACCTGGTCGCCATTGCCGTCCTTGAAGGGATTGGTGCTGCAAAGCGCCATCCAGGTGCAGTCGCTGCGCACGATGATATCGACATGTTTGCCGAACTTTTCTTCAAAGCCCTCTTCCAGATGGGTCTCGACTTCGTGCGGCCGCATCTCGTCCGCCTCGAAGACAAGATTGCCTGTAGAAACCAGCGTGCGCGGCTCGCGATAACCGAGCTCTTCGGCAAGTGCGCGCAAATCCTGCATGATGACGCGGCGGTCGGGCGTCAGGACAATGCTGTGCAGAAGGGCAATGAAGGTGCTCATGGCGCTCACCCTTTCTTCCGCCCGAGGGCGAGATAACGCCACGGCGTCCACCAGCGCAAGCTGTCGCCGAGCATCTCCGGCACCTGGTCGAGGCCGCTGGTGCCGCCCGGGCCGCAGCGGCCGACGCGAAACAGCGTCATCCAGCCGCCGGCCCAAAGACCGTGGCGGGCGATCGACTCGTAGCCATATTCGGAGCAGGTCGGGATATGGCGGCAGGAATTGCCGACAAAGCCGGAAAGCGTCAGCTGGTAGAGGCGGATAAGCCCCATGCCGAGCAGGCGGTCGGGCGTCTTGCGGAACGGACCGGTATAGTTGCGGGAAGTGCGTGCTGCCTTTGCGCGCGGCTTTGCTGATCCGGCGGCACCGCCGTCGTCCTCATCATCGGCCTGCCGAACGCAGAACTCGCACATGTCAGTTACGCCTCGACAACTTCCGCCCGTTTCGCCTCGATCTGCCCGATCGCATCGACGACGGCATCAAAGGTCAGCATCGTCGAGGCATGGCGGGCCTTGTAGTCCCGCACCGGCAGCAGATAGCGCATGTCTTCGAATCGTCCATGAGGCCCCGCCCCGTCCGCCTTCAACATCGCGAGCATGTCCTGGCGGGCCTGGCGCAATTCGTCCGATGTGGCGCCGACGACATGGCGGGCCATGATCGAGGACGAGGCCTGGCCGAGCGCGCAGGCCTTCACGTCATGAGCAAAACCGGTCACGGTGTCGCCATCCATCTTCAGCCAGATCCGCACCTTCGAGCCGCAGAGCTTGGAATGGGCCTGGGCGCTCGCATCGGCATCATCAAGCGTGCCGGTCAGCGGAATATTGCCGGCGAATTCGAGGATTTTGCTGTTGTAGATATCGTCCATGCTGGATTTCCGCTCCAAAATCGCTGCGGATCGGCCTCTGTGGGGGCGTTATTGTCGTCAAAACAAAAAACACACCGTGTCGTGTGAGGATACTTACATACGATGGCCGTCTTCCTATATGTATGTCGTTCGAAGGCCATGAAAATGCAATGGCCTGGTGTAAGTTTGATTGGGAAACCGTGCCGGACGGGCTAAACTTGCCCTGAAAGCCCCGGAGCCTGCCAAAGGTGCATGAATTCCCGCATGGGATTGACCAGTGGCGATTCCGATAGATGGGTCCGCGGTGCGGGCCAGGAGACCATTGTTCATGGACGCCATCGTAAAGAACTTTCCGCAGACGAACCGCGACTCGGATCGCCCCTCCCAGCAGGAGGCTGAGGAAGCCGTTCGCGTTCTGCTGCGCTGGGCCGGTGACGACCCGACGCGTGAAGGCCTGCTCGAAACGCCGGCCCGCGTCGTCAAATCGTACCGCGAGCTTTTTTCCGGTTACGACATGGCGGCGGAAGACGTGCTCGGTCGCACCTTCGAAGAAGTCGCCGGTTACGATGACATGGTTCTCGTCAAGGATATTCCGTTCTACTCGCATTGCGAACACCACATGGTTCCGATCATCGGCAAGGCCCACGTCGCCTACATGCCGGACGGGCGCGTGCTCGGCCTGTCGAAGATTGCCCGTGTCGTCGAGATCTATGGCCGCCGCCTGCAGACGCAGGAAACGATGACCGCGCAGATCGCCCGGGCCATCGACGATACGCTTAATCCGCGCGGTGTCGCGGTGTTGATCGAGGCCGAACATATGTGCATGGCGATGCGCGGCGTTCAGAAGCAGGGCTCGACCACGTTGACGACGACGTTTACGGGAACGTTCAAGACTGAGCCGGCCGATCAGGCCCGTTTCATGACCATGGTGCGGAGCCGCTGATACCGGCTCCCTCAGGAGGGCCGCGATGAGTCAACTGATCTTCAATCAACCATCCGAGGACAAGTCGGCGTTGGAAGACGCCGGCGATTTCACGCCGCGTTTCGACGACCGCGGCCTGATCACCGCGATCGTCACCGATGCCGGCGACGGTGAGCTGCTGATGGTGGCGCATATGAATGCCCAGGCGCTGGCGCTGACCATCCAGACCGGCACGGCGCACTATTTCAGCCGTTCGCGCGGCAAGCTCTGGAAGAAAGGCGAAACCTCGGGCAATCTCCAGACGGTGAAGGAAATCCGCACCGATTGCGATCAGGACGCCATCTGGCTGAAGGTCGAGGTCGCCGGCCACGACGCTACCTGTCACACCGGCCGCCGCTCCTGCTTCTACCGGACGATCACGCTTCGAGACGGAAAGCCGATGCTTGATATCGTTGACGACGAGCTTCATTTCGATCCGCAGGATGTCTACGGAAAATAGCCTGAAATTCCTGGCATTTGCTCCTTATTGCGCCAGAAACCGCATCTCTATACCATTTGGAAACTGATCGGGCACACTATCGAAAATCAAGTGTTCTGCTGGGAGGGGAGAGCGCCATGCTGAGCTGGAGTCTGCATCGTCAAAGCTCTGAAGGCGAGGGTTCCGATTCCGGCATGTCGACCACGCTCGATATGCTCCCGCCTCCTGCGCCTCAAAAGAAAATCAAGATCGCGCTGGCACTCGGCGGCGGCGCTGCCCGCGGCTGGGCCCATATCGGCGTGCTGCGCGCCCTCGACGAGGCAAAGGTCGAGATCGGCATGATTGCCGGCACCTCGATCGGCGCGCTGGTCGGCGGCTGCTATCTTGCCGGCAAGCTCGATGAACTCGAAAGCTTCGCGCGCTCGCTGACGATGCGCCGCATCGCAAGTCTCCTCGATCTCACCATCGGCGGCAGCGGCCTGTTCGGCGGCATGCGGCTGACCAAGCGTATGCAGGAACATCTCGAAGGCCTGAACGTCGAGGATCTCGACCGGCCGTTCGTCGCGGTCGCGGCCGAGGTCAATACCGGTCATGAGGTCTGGATCGCCAATGGTTCGCTGATCACGGCGCTGCGCGCCTCCTATGCCCTGCCCGGCATTTTCGAGCCGGTGCGCAGCAATCACCGCACGCTGGTCGACGGCGCACTGGTCAATCCCGTCCCCGTCTCCGTCTGCCGCGCCTACGAACAGCCGCTCGTCGTCGCCGTCAATCTCAATTACGATCTCTACGGCCGCTCGGCCGTCGTCCGGCACAATGCCAGCCTCTCGCCGCAGGAAGTGCAGAAACAGGAAGAGGCGCCCTATGCGCGCCTCGGCATGACCGGCGTCATGGTGCAGGCCTTCAACATCATCCAGGACAGGATCGCCCGGGCCCGCCTTGCCGGCGACCCGCCGGATATTTCGCTGCAGCCGCGTCTCAGCTATATCGGCCTTTCCGAATTCCACCGGGCCGGCGAGGCGATCGAACGCGGCTACGAGGAGGCCAGAGCCCGGCTCCCCGAGATCAAGCGCATGCAGGAAGTCTACGCAAGCAACCCCTGATGCACGTCGTCCAAAAGCGCGTGGCGGTTTGGGACGACGAGACTAGTCTAGCGAAGCACGCGAAAACCTCAGCCGGCGATATAGGCCTTGATTTCCTCGGCCTCACGCTCCACTTCGGCGATACGCGATTTCACCACGTCCCCGATCGAGATGATGCCGGCAAGCTTGCCGTTGCTTTCCACCGGCACGTGACGGAAACGTCGGCTGGTCATCAGTTCCATCAACTCGTTGACGGTCGTCTCCTCATGGCAGCGGTAGACCTTTGCGGTCATGACCTGAGCCAGCGGTTGGTCGAGGCCTTCCTTGCCGTGTTTGGCGATCGCATGCACGAGATCGCGCTCGGTGAACATGCCCGAAATCCGGTTCTCCATGCCGACGACGACGATGGCGCCGATCTTCTTTTTGCTGAGGATGGCGGCCGCCTCGGCGACGGTGGCGTTCGGCCCGGCGGTGACGACGTCCCTGCCCTTCAGGTCGAGGATTGCTTTGACTGAACTGGTCATTCGAACCTCCTATGTCCGTGAAACACTTGTCACAGGCATCCGCGGCGGTTTCTCCCCCCGGCACGGATATAGGTCGATGGTGCACTGCCCGGCTCAGGATTGCAACACATCCTTCTCGGTTCCGTCAGGTTCCATCACCGGCGGGCGCGGCGCCCGGTCGAACAGCGAAAACAGCAGGAAGCCGAAGACGAAGCCGCCGATATGCGCGTCCCAGGCAATCGCCTGGTCGCTGTCGCCGACGAGCGGGATGCCGACAGCGATTAACGCATTGCCGACCAGCCAGAGCAGCATGAAGATGATGACGGTGCGGCTCTTCAGCGCCTCGACGATGGAAAGCCGGGGATTGAGATGCGCTGGCAGCATCGGCCGCCGTTCGGCCGGAAAGGCGAATCGGCAGGCGGCCCCCATCAGCCCGGAGATGACGCCCGACGCACCGATCAGCAGCGACACGTCTCCCCAGTTCAGGGCCGCGTGCAGAATGGCGGATGCGACGGCGGAAAAAACCCAGAAGAGCACGAAACGCAGCGTCCCGATGCGGCGCACGACCGGCGCGCCGAAGGCCATCAGCCAGAAGGCGTTGAAGAGGATATGCTGGACGCTGCCGTGCAGCAGCGAATAGGTGACGGGCGTCCAGAACAGTTCCGGCCCCTGCTGCGACAGCGGAATTACATAGCGGGCGGGAACGAAGCCGAAGGTGAAGAACAGCCAGTTCATCGCATCGTCGGAGAGCAGGAGTTCCTGCACCGCATAGATGACACCAAGCAGGCAAAGGCTGAAGAACAGCGCCGGCGGAAGGTTGAAGACCGGTTCGCGCGGTGGCCGTGCCGGCGGCTGGACCTCGGGAGGTTCGGGCGCCTTATGCGGCTCGGCCGTCTGCTCATTCATCTGTGTTTTGCCTCGTTGAGGCCACAGCCATACAGGAGCGACTGTCAAAAAAAAAGCCGTCCGAAGGGCCGGACGGCGTACCGGGAGCTCCAGGAAAGACCTCGGCCCGGGCAGGTTGTGCTGAACTTCGAAAGTCGAAGCGATGGCAGGACAGTGTCACGACGGGCACTGCATCTCAACCGAAACCATCTCTTAACCTTAACCGCCGCGATCTGGCATGAAATCCGCAAGGTAGAGCCTGTAAGGGCAATGACTGCCCGAAAATGCTCCGGAATGGGACAGGTTGGTGTGAAATGCGTGTGCAAACGACCATCGAAATTTTTGACTACTGGAACCGTATCCGCGGCGCTGCCGATGCGCCGCTGAAATCACAGGTCGAACCCTCCGCCGTCCCCCACCTGCTCCAAAGTCTGTTCATTCTTGAGAAGCGCGAGGGCGGAGACATCGGTTTCCGGCTCGCCGGCACCCGCATCTGTGATCTCTTTGGGCGTGACCTGCGCGGCGAACGTTTTTCGTCTCTCTGGGCAAATGGTCAGCTCGCGGACATCGAACGCACGGCGATGGGCGTCATGGACCATGCCATGCCGGCCCTGTTCAACGCCACCGGCTACAGCACTGTCGGTCATCAGGCCTCCTTCGAGATTATCATGATGCCGCTGCGTTCGCCGGACGGCGCCTGCGACCGGCTGCTCGGCGCGATCGCGCCGGCAGCGGCCGCGAGCTGGCTGGAGATCGTGCCGCTCGAATTCCTGGCGCTCGACCGCAGCCGCCTGCTGCCCGAAAAATTCGACAAGGCAGCACCGACCGAACCGCGCCCCATCAACAGGATCGTCGCTGGCAAAAGCATCCATTTCGGCCAGGTCATGCGCCGCATGGTGTCGCAGCTGCTGAGCGCGGAGGCGCGCTGACAATCCCATTTCGGCACATCCGGCATACTCGTTTTCCGCTATATGGGGATCGGGCAAAACAACCTTCTGTTAATGGATTGTGGGTAAAGATCGGTCTCTGCGATTTTCATGAAGAAGCCCTTTGATGCACTCGTTCCAGCCAGCTCAGACGCAACGACCTGCGCCGCGCCCTGAACAGGGCGTTTTTCAGCGCGTGCCCATCAACATGCAGGGCCGGCTGATGCTTGCGAACTACGAGGAATTCGAATGCATGGTGATCGACATGTCGCCTGGCGATATGTACGTCACCTGCCTCGGCCGGCCGCGCGCCAACGAACGCGTTGTCGCCTATATTGACCATCTCGGCCGCGTCGAAGGCTATGTCCAGACGATCGATGGCCGCGGTTTCACCATGTCGATCAATGCCACCGACCGGAAGCGCGAGAAGCTCGCGGCCCAGCTCACCTGGCTTGCCAACAAGCACGAGCTCGGCCTGCCCGAGGATCGCCGCCACGACCGTCTGACGCCACGCGACACGAAGACCGAGCTGACGCTCGAGGACGGCACGCGTTATTCCTGCCGCATCATGGACCTTTCGCTGTCGGGCGCTGCCGTCGACGTCGAGATGCGCCCTTCGATCGGAACGGCCGTGCGCCTCGGCAATATGCGTGGTCGCGTCGTGCGCCACTTCGTCGAAGGCGTGGCGATCGAATTCCTGTCGATCCAGTCCCGCGAGACGCTGCGCGAATTCCTTTAACAGCTGCTGAAATGACGCTGCCCTCCGGTGCGGCCCCGGTCAGGTCGCGTTGAAAACGCCCGCCCTTCACGGCAGGAGATTTGCAAGCGGCAACGAATCTGGCTTTGGAAAGAAGCCGCGAAATCCTGTCGCAAGTCGTTCCACCCAGTCGTTAGACAACATTATGAGTGGAACAAGCTGCGACACCGATCGGCACGCAATAAGGTTGCGCAAAATTGTGCAGTGATTTTGCGTCCGGGAATGCCCTGCCCTCGCCCGTCGTCATCCATTCGTCACGGATATGACGGATAAGGCCCGCCTTAATTCGAGAGGCGCGTCCATGTCAGCTCTTTATCCCGAAATCGAACCCCATGATCATGGTCAGCTCGATACGGGCGACGGCAATCTGATCTATTGGGAGGTCTGCGGCAATCCGGCGGGCAGGCCGGCGCTGGTGCTGCATGGCGGGCCGGGCTCCGGCTGCTCGACCGCGGCGCGGAGCTATTTCGATCCCGACGCCTACCGAATCATTCTGTTCGATCAGCGCAATTGCGGCCGCAGCCTGCCGAGTGCTGCCGATCCTAAAACCGATCTCTCCGTCAATACCACCTGGCATCTCGTTGCGGACATCGAGCGGCTGCAGGCCCATCTCGGCATCGACAGCTGGCTCCTTTTCGGCAATTCCTGGGGTTCGACACTGGCGCTGGCCTATGCCGAAACCCATCCGGAGCGCGTCGCAGCGATCGTCCTGTCAGGCGTGACCACCACCCGGCGTTCGGAAATCGACTGGCTCTGTCGCGGCATGGCGCCACTCTTTCCGGAGGAATGGCACCGTTTCCGCCAGGTGATTCCCGCAGACAGCCAAGGACGAGACGAGGACATCGTCGCCGCCTATCATCGTCTTCTCAACGATCCGGATCCGGAAACGCGCTTCAAGGCGGCGCGTGACTGGCATGATTGGGAGGCGGCCTCGATTCTGCTTGCCGATCCCCAAGGCCTGCCACGCCGCTGGGCCGATCCGGCCTATATGCTCACGCGCGCCCGCATCATCACCCATTACTTCAGCAATGGCGCCTGGCTGGAGGACGGCCAGCTCTTGAAGAACGCCGCTCGGCTCATCGGCATTCCCGGTATCCTGCTGCAGGGAAGGCTCGACATCGAGGCGCCGCTCGTCACCGCCTGGGAACTGGCCCGCGCCTGGCCGCAAAGCGAGCTCACCATCCTTCCGCATGCTGCCCATTCCACCGCAAATCCCGATATGAGCGCGGCGATTGTGGCTGCCACCGATCGATTTCGCGACTTTCCTCAAAAATAATTTTCCCGCCCGGATCGGCGATCTAAGCGATATTCTGCTTTTGAACCAGCCGAATCGGCCCATTCCGGCGGCATCGCCGGTCGGCTACGCGCTGCCGCAGATCGCCAGCACACTGCTGAGATTTACCCGGCTCAACGAAAATCCTTAACATCAGGACGGCAACGCAGCGTTTTCGCGGGCGAAAGCCTTGTTGCGTCGATTACAATTTTAATCGATTTCAAGACAAATCCGCGTCAAATTTTATGCGCATTCGAATCTGTTTTTAGTCGAGTTTTCTCGGCATTTGAATCAACTAAGCCTTTAATTCTATTACGTAATTTTGCGTGAGATAAAAACGTCTGTGCCATTGTCACCTCAACTTACGGGGAGACGGCAATGACAACTGCGAACATCCTGAAAGGCGGCCTTCTGGCCGGTGCCATCATGATGGCAATGGCGGGTTCGGGACAGGCGATGCCCGCCAGCATGGCCCTGGCAGGCAATGCCAGCCCGCCGATCGGACACTACGAATTCTGCAAGGCGAATCCGACGGAATGTGTCGAAGTCGGCGGCGATGCCGGACCGGCCATTCTCACAGAGGATCGCTGGAAGGAAATTCTCAAGGTCAACTACACTGTCAATTCGACGATCCAGCCGATGACGGATGAGCAGATCTACGGGGTCGAGGAGCGCTGGGCCTATCCGCGCACCGTAGGCGACTGCGAGGATTACGCCCTGCTGAAGCGCAAGATGCTGATCGACGACGGTTTCTCGCCGTCCGACACGCTGATAACAGTCGTGCTGCAGCCGAATGGCGAAGGCCATGCCGTGCTGACTGTTCGTACCGATCATGGCGACTTCATTCTCGACAACATGCGCAACAAGGTTCTGCTGTGGTCGGACACCGAATACACCTATCTGAAGCGCCAGTCCGCCGACGATCCGGCCCGCTGGTCGAAGCTTCAGGACGGCCGCGCTGTCGCAGTCGGTAGCGTCAAGTAAGAACAGCCTGCCGGCCATTGCCGGTTGTTGCCTGCGGCCCGGTCAGTCCCCGCATCCCGTCCCCGACCGGTGCCCAAGAGCCGTTCCCGCTGTCCCGGGAACGGCTCGCCCCCTTTCGGGGCTTAGCCCACCAGCATCTTAGCGAATTATTAACCCTGCCGGTCAGATCATCGCGATGAGAATCATCATCGGCACCGGCGGCTCATGTTCTTCCTGCGGCGGACCGAAACGCGAAGAACCGCCATGAGCCATGCCGCGCACAGCGCACCCGACGAGCAGCCGCTTCTTTCCATGGGGTTTCTCCTCCGCACGATGGCGGTGATCTCAGTCATGGCGGTCCTGACTGTTGCCATCAGCATCGGCGGCCGTTGGTTCGGCCAGCATATCTCGCTTGCCGGCAACACCGACAGCACGGTGGAAATCCAGCTGGCCATCGGCCGCGACACCGTGAAATTCCCCGAGAATGTCATCCGTTTCCCGAGTCAAAGGCATGAAGGCGCCGCCGAGCGCGTCGATCTCTACCTCGCCTGGCCTGAAATGCAGGGTTACGGCAAGGAAAATCACCTACGATTCGACGATATCGCTCAATCCTCCGGACTGATCTTCCTGCAGATCACCCAGAGCACCATGTCGCGCGACATGTCCGGGCGGCTGGAGCCGATCTATTCGCATCTGCTCGAAGGACCTGCGGAGCCCTTCCGCGACGGGCTGACGCTGCACCGTCTTCGCGCCGATGCGGGTTACGGCGACGAGGTGCTGCTGACGGCGCCCGTCAAGGGCGGGCCGGATTACGTCGTGCGCTGCATATTGCCGTCAGCCCCGGATAAGGCAGCGGGCGGAGATTGTCAGCGCGATATCAAAGTCGGTCGAGATCTCAGCGTTCTCTACCGCTTCTCAAGCAGCCATCTCGACGACTGGGAACATATTGATGCCGCTATCCGCACCTTTGTAGACGCGCGTCTTGTGAACCGTTCTGCGACAAGTCCCTAAAATGCTCTCCGGACAGCGAAATAAAGGATTCATCATAAACGGATTGGTAACGCCCAACCGGTAATTTTAGAAGACGAGCTGTGCGGCGGGAGGTGTGCGGTTCCTGCCAAAAACTGAAGTGCCAAATATCTGAAATGCAAGCGAAGAGTGGAATAGTGTCAAGGTCAGTCTCCTCCGTATCATCGTCCCGATCCGGCAGTTTTTTCGCAAGGCTGCTGGCGGTCCTTTCGGTGGCCATCACGATCGTTGTGGTCGATTCGGTGAATGCCGACGCGGAAGCGGCAAATCCGAAATATGCAGGCATCGTCGTCGACGCCAAGACCGGCAACGTTCTCTACAGTGAGAACGCCGACCGGCTGCAATACCCCGCCTCCCTGACCAAGATGATGACCCTCTACATGACCTTCGAGGCATTGGAGCAGGGTCGCATCCGTCTCGATACGCCGGTTCCCTTCTCCGCCCATGCGTCAGCCCAGGCGCCGACCAAGCTCGGCGTCCGCGCCGGCGGTACGATCACCGTCGAGCAGGGCATTCTCGGTCTCGTCACCCTGTCGGCCAATGATGCGGCAACGGCGCTCGGCGAGATGCTGGGCGGCGGCAGCGAGGATCGCTTCGCCCAATTGATGACCGCCAAGGCGCATGCGCTCGGCATGACGCGCACCACCTATCGCAATGCCAACGGCCTGCCGAATACGGCGCAGATGACGACAGCGCGCGACCAGGCCCGCCTCGGCATCGCCCTTCGCCAGCATTTCCCGCAATATTACGGCTATTTCTCTACCCGTGCCTTCAAGTTCGGCAGCCGGACGATCCGCAGCCACAACCGCCTGGTCGGTTCAGTGCGCGGCGTCGACGGCATCAAGACCGGTTACACGCGGGCTGCCGGTTTCAATCTGGTCAGCTCGGTGCAGGTCGATGGCAAAACGATCGTCGGCGTCGTGATGGGTGGCGCCTCGACGCCTGCCCGCGATGCCCAGATGCGCAATCTGATCGCCACCTATCTGCCGAAGGCATCGAGCCGTGGCGGATCGTCGGCGCTGATCGCCCAGGCAGCCCCTGCCCCGGCGATGATCGTGACGCCGGCTCCGGTCCAGCCCAAGAAGGCTCAGCAAATGGCGAAGACCATCACCGCAGCCCAGCCGCCGGTTTCGGCAGCCGCTGCCGATCTCAGCCTGCCGCACAAAGGCCCGCTGCCGGATGCGCGCTATCAGGTCGCCGAGACCGAGGTCGCCTATGCCGAGACCGCTGCGCCGAATTCCGACAATCCGCTGGTAGCCCAGCCGATGCCGGCGCCGACCAAGGTCAAGACCATGACCTTCAAGCAGCAGGCAGCGGTCGCCGCACCAAAGCCGACGCCCGCATCTATGCCGACGGAACAGGGCGAGACGTCGGTCGATAACCTCACCACTGCGTCGACCACTCCCTCCCCGACTCGTGCTGCTTCAACCAGCAACGGTCCGACCGGCTGGGTGGTGCAAGTCGGCGTCTCGCCGAGCCGGCAGATGGCCATGGACCTCCTGGAGGGCGCCAAGAGCAAGGGCGGCAAGGCATTGGCCTCGGCAAAACCTTTCGCGGTCGCCTACGCCGCTGGTGGTGACCAGCTTTACCGCGCCCGCTTCGGCGGCTTCGATGATCAGCGCGATGCCGTCAACGCCTGCAAGGCCTTGAAGAAGGCCGGCATCAAGTGCTGGGCGGCTGCCCAATGAGCTATTCGATGCTGCCTGCAAGATGGCCGGCGGCATCGGTGACGGCCGGAATCGGTGTTTGCGTTTCCGGCCACCGTTCTTGAACTCGATCAGTATTGCGTACGGGGAAAACAATGGCGATCAATGAGAATGTTCCGGGAATGCCTTCAGACCGTCGCATGGCGGCCAAGGGGCGCTCATCTCTGCATCCGCTGCACGAGGCGGCTTTGCGCCTCGCCGAGATCGGCCTGCAACGGCCGAAGGCGAAGTCTCCGAAGACCCGGGATCTCATCAATCTGCTGCTGTGCCATGGTGCACGCGCCTGGCGCTATTCCCAGCCTGAAGCCCGCATCCATCTGCATGTGACCTCGCCGGACGGCAGCGCGCCGGTGCAGTTGCGCCTGCGCTGAACTACACAGGACCGCGCGCCCGAAAGGCCGCGCGGAGGACGTTCAATCCACACATGAACCTTTCCGGAAATCGGCTCCGATTTTCGGGGATTAGAGCAGACCAAGGTCCGTAAGCTCGCGGCGGAGATCCGCGGGCATTTCGGCAATGCCGGCGCCGAGGCTTGTCAGGTCGCGCGGCACGTCGTCCTCAGTGTAATAACGCCAGCCCTGGAAGGGACGTTTCGGCTGTACGGCCGTCTCTATGACCTCCGGGCCGAGCATCAGGCGGCAGCGCGAAATCCCCTCGCCGTCGGTGAAGGTCTCGATGTCGAGCAGCTTCTGCCGGGCCTGCACCTGCCCCTTGATCACCCAGTAGAGCGAGCCGCCGTCAAGCAGTTCCTCCATACGCTTCGGCGCCATGCGCGTCGTATGCACCGAATGCGGCTCGAGCCCGGCGGCGATGGCGCGCAGCGAGCGTTCCGCCACCCATTCGCGCAGGTCGTCTATCGAGTCGGCGCCGACACAGAGTTTGATGAGATGCAATGCCATGCTGCCGTTGAAATCTTTTTGGCAGCGAGCGTCAAGCACCAAGCATCCGGCATCCACAAACTCAGCATTCGACGACGTTGACGGCGAGTCCCCCGGTCGAGGTTTCCTTGTATTTCTCGCTCATATCATGCCCGGTCTGGCGCATGGTCTCGATACAGGCATCGAGCGGCACGAAATGCTGGCCGTCGCCCTTGATGGCGAGCGAGGCCGCCGTGACGGCCTTGACGGCGCCGAGCGCATTGCGCTCGATGCAGGGAACCTGCACGAGGCCCGCGATCGGATCGCAGGTCATGCCGAGATGATGTTCGAGTGCGATTTCGGCGGCGTTCTCGATCTGCTCCGGCGTCCCGCCCATGACCGCGGCAAGGCCCGCGGCAGCCATCGCCGCCGCCGACCCCACTTCGCCCTGACAGCCGACCTCGGCGCCCGAGATCGAGGCATTGTGCTTGATGATGCCGCCGATGGCGGCTGCCGTCAGCAGATAGTCGCGGATGCCGTTCTGGTCCCAGTCCTCGTGGAAATGCTCGTAATAGCGGATCGTCGCCGGAATGACGCCGGCCGCCCCGTTGGTCGGCGCCGTGACGACGCGCCCGCCGGCCGCATTCTCTTCGTTGACGGCCATCGCATAGACGCTCAGCCAGTCGTTGGCGAGCAGCGGGTTGATGCGGTTGCTGCGCCATTCCTCTTCCAGCTTGTCGTGAATCCTGCGCGCGCGCCGCTTGACGTTGAGGCCTCCCGGCATGATGCCCTCGACCTTGAGGCCGCGCTCGATGCAGGAGCGCATCGCCTCCCAGATGCGGTCAAGCCCCTGGTCGAGTGCCTCTTGGCTGCGCTGGCTCTCCTCGTTCGCCCGTTTCATCTGGGCGATCGACAACCCCGAGCGCTCCGCCATCTCGAGCATCTGCTTGGCGGTGGAGAAGGGATAGGGCACACGCGTGCCGCCGGGCGCGTTCTTCTTCGCCCGCATCTGCTCCAGCTCGGTGTCGGTGACGACGAAGCCGCCGCCGACCGAATAATAGATGCGCTTGACGAGCAGCCGGCCGTCCCTGTCATAGGCGGAAAAGACCATGCCGTTGGCATGGCCGGGCAGCGGCTGCTTCTTGTCGAAGATCAGGTCGATTTTCGGCTGGAATTGATAGGCGGGATGGCCCTCCGGCGTGATGCGGCCGGTGCGCTCCACCGTGTCGACGATGCCGTCCATCTTGTCGGGATCGACGCTGTCGGGCGCCTCGCCCATCAGCCCGAGAATGACAGCCCTGCCCGTGCCGTGGCCGATACCGGTATGGGCGAGTGAGCCGTGCAGGCTGACCTTGATGGCTGTGACCTGCGCGCCAGATGACGGCCGCGGCCATTCGTTCGAGAGGATCAGCTCGAGAAACCGGTTGGCCGCCGACATCGGACCCATCGTGTGTGAGCTCGACGGCCCGACACCAATCTTGAAGATATCGAATACCGAGAGAAACATGGGTGCGCCTTCTGAATACGAGGATGCAAGCTTAAGCGAGGTCGGTTTCGAATCCGTGCAGCACACCGACATCGCATGGAGCCGGTGCGACATTCCGGCTGCACACTGGAGCGCCGCGTGTCCAATAGGACGCGCAGGCACTTTGAGTGTGCGCATAATCCTTCCCGAAAATCGAATCCGATTTTCGGGGTCATGCCCTAAACCAAGTGGTCCGCCTTGCCACTCATTGCTGCATTCAATGAAACCTATGCGGCGGAAGAACTGGTAGCCTTATCTTGACAGTCTGCCCCGACTCCCAATGTCCTGCTGACGTCGATGCTAGACGACACCTTGCAGATTGGGAGATTGGACACATGGCGCTCAAACGGATGGACAACGTGGGAATCGTCGTCGATGACCTCGAAGAGACGATTGATTTCTTTCGCGACCTCGGCCTCGAGCTCGAAGGGCGGGCCATGATCGAAGGAGAATGGGCTGGACGTGTCACTGGACTGGGCGATCAGCACGTCGAGATTGCCATGATGCGCACGCCTGATGGCCACAGCCGGCTCGAGCTCTCCCGCTTCCTCAGGCCGCCTGCCGTTGCGGATCACCGTAATGCCCCGGTGAACGCTCTAGGCTACCTCCGCGTCATGTTCGCCCTTGATGACATCGACGAGACGCTTGAGAGGCTCAGCAAGCGCGGCGCGCAGCTCGTCGGCGAAGTCGTGGACTATCAAGACACCTATCGGCTCTGCTACATCCGCGGGCCTGGAGGGCTTCTCATCGGACTCGCCCAAGAGCTTAGCTGAGCTATGCGCGACGCTTCTCGTCGCGTTCATCTTGAATGACCGTGCCGTCGGCGCCATCCCGGGGTTCGGGCGTCGTCGAGATTTGTCGTTGATCGTCCATGGTTGACGTTGCCCCGCGCAGCAGGCGCTTTTCGATCTCCTGCAGGTCGAGAATTGCGCGGTCCATTTGGTCGGCCGGAGTTTCGCGCGAAACCAGACGCCAGCGATTATCCTGCCATATCAGGACCAGCAGCCGCCGGCCCGGAACCTCTATCGTCTCATGGATGAACCATGCCCCGACGACCGCAACGCAAAGCGTCACCACGATGAGCGCCGGTTCGGGCATCAAGGCATCAAAGGTCAAACGCGCCAGGAACATGGTGGGGACATGGAAAAGGTAAAGTGAAAAACTGATCTTTCCGAAAAACCGTACTGGTGCAGCTGCCAGGACACGGGTTGCGATGGGAGGCTGTCGAGCGACGAGCCCGACAATGACGGCTGCGGCCACGGCACTTTGCAGGCTCCAAAATTCCGGGGAAAAGCCGGGGAAGATATGCCGGTAAGTGAAAAACACCGCCAGAAGGAAAAGCGTTGAAATGCCTGTGAGGGCAGATGGAATCCAGCTGTTCCAGTAGGAATGCATGATCCCGGCAAGTGCGCCGAAAAGAAAGTAAGGAAGCTTGGAGACGAGCACTATTCCCGGGCCTGGCAATTCAACCAGGCCATCCACGACGACGGCCACCGTGAGGCCGACAATCATGCCGCTATAGCGGTGCGGCTGGGCCAAGCAGAGCCACAGGACGGGAAAGAGCAGATAGAATTGGATCTCGGGTGGTATCGACCAGAAAACACCACTCGAGCCGAGAAGAAAGACATGGCGCACAAAATCCGTGCCGCCAGCGATCGGCTGAACAAAATCCAGATTTTGCATGCTCGACAGCATCGCTACGAGAACGACGGCCACCAGGTAAACCGGATAGATGCGGGCAAAGCGGCTCACAAGAAAATCCAGCACATTTTCTCTCGTGACCGGCCGTGAGCCGTAGAGATGAGCCATCAGGAAGCCGCTGAGAGCAAAAAACAAACCGACAGCTTCGTCGCCCATCGTCACGAGATGCGGAGCTGTGATCGGAAAAACAAGGCCAACATGGGCTCCAACGACCAGAAGCGCAGCGACACCGCGCAGGCCATCAAGACTCGGGATGTAATCCGGCCGACTCATGGGTCACTTTTGAATTCGGAGTTCAGGTTCAGTCCTGAAGAATTGGCCATCACGACTTTAAAAGCGGTTAACGCGGCGCCCTGCTGGTGCGCCTCTAGACTGGCCTCGCGCCAGCGTGCATCGTCAGAACGAAAAATTGCTTTGGAAAACGGGACCACTTCTCCATGCCAGCCACCAACCGCATCGCCCTCTCCAGCGACCACGCCGCCATTCAGCTCCGGCAGGCCATTGCCGGTCATATCGCGGCGCAAGGCTGGATAGCGGTCGATATCGGACCGACAACGCCGGAGAGCACACACTATCCCAAGCACGGTGAAGCGGCGGCGCGGCTCGTCGCCTCCGGCGATTGTCGGTTTGGCATCATTCTATGCGGCACCGGCCAGGGCATCATGATGGCGGCGAACAAGGTAAAGGGCATCCGTTGCGGCGTGTGCGTCGACACTTTCTCGGCCCGCATGATCCGCCAGCACAACGATGCCAACATGCTTTCGATTGGCGTGCGCGTAGTCGGCGAAGGGCTGGCACTCGATATCGTGGATGCGTTCCTGACCGCTCGTTTCGAGGGCGGCCGGCATGCGACGCGGGTGGGGATGATTGAGGCGCTGGAGGGGTAGCGCCTTCCTTTCTTTGGGTCGCCGCCCCGAATCCGCAAGCTGACGGATGACCGCATTGCTGTCGGTCGTTCCAGAAGATGCCGGTCGGCTATCCACCAAGCCTTGTCGTTTCCCGACGGCTCGATTATGCCGAACTGCCGCATGGCCGAAAGCCCGCGTAAAGCCGCCGAACTCGGCCATGCGGCATAATCCGACTTGCGGCATAGTGGCCGCGTTCATGCGGAGACTGAATCACTGATGACGACGGCGGATTATATCGCTCTGGCTTTCTTTGCCTTTGTCTGGATGGGCTATTCCTGGCTGCTGCATGGCCGTACCTTCTTCGGGCGCACCAGCCTGACCCATGCGATGACCGAACGGCGCCGGGAATGGATCTACAATTCGCTGCGCCGCGACCTGAAGATGATCGACACGCAGATCATGGCCGGCCTGCAGAACGGCACCGCCTTCTTCGCTTCGACTTCGATCTTCGCGATCGGCAGCTGCTTTGCTTTGCTCGGCGCGACGGAGAAGGTCGACGCCGTCTTCGCCGACCTGCCCTTCGTCTTCCATGGCGGCCATGCCGTCTTCGAGATGAAGGTCGGCGGCCTGGCAGCACTTTTCGGCTATGCCTTCTTCAAATTCGGCTGGTCCTACCGGCTGTTCAACTACTGCACCATCCTCTTCGGCTCGATCCCGATGATGCGTGACACCGAGCGCGACATCATCGCCGCCGAGCGGGCCGCCGAACGCGTCATCCGCATGAACGTCATTGCCGGCAGCAATTTCAACGAGGGCCTCAGGGCGATCTTCCTGTCGATCGGCTATCTTGGCTGGTTCATCAACCCCTATGTCTTCATGCTGACGACGGCGACCGTCATCTTCGTACTGGCGCGGCGGCAGTTCTTCTCGGAGGCGCGGCTGGCGATCATGGATGCGGGCCCGCCATCAAATCTCCACCTTTCTGCTATTCGCCGCGATAGGCCGTCGAGCGACGGACGTGATTTGCCCGAGGGACTTTGATGACATTGCCGGCAAGGGAAGCCGATGCGGCGGCAAAACCGCCGCGCATCGGTCTATTGGATACGGCGCGCGGCGTCGCGCTGATCGCCATGGCGAGCTACCATTTCAGCTGGGACATGGAGTTCATGGGGTATCTCGCGCCAGGCACGGCCGAGACCGGTTGGCTGAAGATCTATGCCCGGGCGATCGCCACGACCTTCCTCTTCATCGTCGGCATCAGCCTGGTGCTGTCGAGCAGGCCTGAGATTCGCTGGCCCTCCTTCTGGAAGCGCTTCGGCATGATCGCCGCGGCAGCCGCGGTGATCTCGATCGCCACGCGCATCGCGATGCCGAACGAGTGGATCTATTTCGGCATCCTGCATTGTATCGCGGTGCTCACGCTCATCGGCGTCGTTTTCTTGAGACTGCCGCTCGCCTTCACGCTCATCGCCACGCTCGCGCTCCTTGCCGCCTGGATCACCGATAATTTCGGGCCACCCGGCCTGCTTCGCTCATCCTTCTTCGATCCGCGCTATCTCGCCTGGATCGGTCTTGCCGTTGCGCCGGAACGGTCCAACGACTATGTGCCGCTGTTTCCCTGGGCAACGCCCTTCTTCGCTGGATTGAGTATCGCCTCGATCTCCATCAGAACCAGGCTGCTGCACCGGCTTGCCGCCGTCGGCACCGGCTCCTGGTGGCCGGCAAGGCTCGGCCGCCACAGCCTTGCCTTCTATCTGATCCATCAGCCGGTATTGATCGCCATCGCCTATGGGATTTCCCTCGTCGTCCCGCCTCAGGCGCCGGATCCGGTCGCAACTTACCTAAGGCAATGCAACGCCTCTTGCGTCATGCAACAAGGCGAAGCGCTCTGCCACAGCTTCTGCCAGTGCACGCTGGGGAAATTGCAGGCGCAAGCCCTGTTCACGCCGCTGCAGGAGGGCGCGATCGATATACAGAACGACGAGCGGGTCCAGACGATCGCTGCCGAATGCAGCGCCGAGGCTGAATGAGTTCACCGACAATACGGCGCGTGATCAGGTGGTGACGCCGATTTCGGCGAGGCGGCCGAGGCAGGTCTCTTCGATAGCGTCGAGTTCCGCCAGCGTGTCGTCGATATCCTTGCGCTTCTGGCGCAGGTCGTCGCGCTTCTCGTCGACGCGCTTCATCAGGAGCTTCAACTGGCCGAGTTCGCCCGGCGGTTCTTTGTAGACCTGGATGATCTCGCGGATCTCCGCGATGGTGAAGCCGATGCGCCGGCCGCGCAGGATTTCGCCGATCAGCCGCCGGTCGGCTTGCCGGAACAGACGCGTGCGCCCGCGCCGCTCCGGATGGATCAGTCCCTCGTCCTCGTAGAAGCGGAGCGTGCGCGTCGAGACCCCGAATTCGCGCGTCAGTTCCGTTATGCTATAATATTTGTTCACCGGCATGTGTTCCCCGTCGTCGGACAGACGATAATATTGACTTTTACGTAATAGTCAATTTTTGGGCGGTTCAGATGCCGAACCACCATGTGGCGATACCAAGAAAGGCGAAGAAGCCGGTACAGTCCGTCACCGTCGTGACGAAGACGGAAGAGGCGATCGCCGGGTCGGCCCCCATCTTGTCGAGCAGCAGCGGCAGCAGGATGCCGGCAAGGGCCGCCGCTATCAGATTAATCATCATCGCCGCCGCAATCACCCCACCGAGCTGGTAGTCGTGGAACCAGGTCCCGGCGATCGCGCCCATGATCGTCGCGAAGACGACGCCGTTGAGGATGCCGACGCCCGCCTCCCTGCGGATGATGCGGCCGGCATTGTAGATGTCGAGGTCGCGGGTCGCGAGCGCGCGCACCGTCACCGTCATCGTCTGCGTGCCGGCATTGCCGCCCATCGAGGCGACGATCGGCATCAGGACGGCAAGCGCGATCATCTTCTCGATCGAGCCGTCGAACAGCCCGATGACGCTGGCCGACAGCATCGCCGTGCCGAGGTTGATCAAAAGCCACAGGAAGCGCGAACGCACCGTCGAGAGCACATTGTCCGACAGCTCTTCGTCGCCGACGCCGCCGAGGCGCTTGATGTCCTCGTCCGCCTCCTCGTGGATGACGTCGACGACGTCGTCGATGGTCAGCACGCCGACCAGCCGGCCGTTTTCGTCGACGACGGCGGCCGAGAGAAGGTCGTACTGCTCGAAGAGCTGGGCCGCCTCCTCCTGGTCCATCTCGGCCGGAACCGGATGGTTGGTCTCACGCATGATCTGCTCGATCTTCGTCTGCCGCTTGGTGCGCAGGATCTGGTCCAGATCGACGGCGCCGAGCAGCTTGAAGGTCGGATCGATGACGAAGATCTGCGAGAAGGAATAGGGCAGATCCTCCTCGTCGCGCATGTAGTCGATCGTCTGACCGACCGTCCAGAACGGCGGCACGGCGACGAATTCCGTCTGCATGCGGCGCCCGGCCGAGCTTTCGGGATAGTCGAGCGCCCGGCGCAGCCGCACCCGCTCGGTAAACGGCAGCTGGGCGAGGATCTCTTCCCGGTCTTCCTTGTCGAGGTCTTCGAGAATGTAGACGGCATCGTCCGAATCGAGCTCACCGATCGCGGCGGCGATCTGCGCGTTCGGCATCTGGTCGACGATTTCGCGGCGGATCGCCTCGTCGACCTCGGTCAGCGCCGTCATATCGAAATCGTCGCCGAGCAGGCGCACCAGCGCCAGGCGCTGATCCGGCTGGATCGATTCCAGCAGGTCGCCTATTTCCGATTCATGCAGGCGGGCAACGTTCTGGCGCAGGAACAGCGTGTCGCGGTCGGCGATCGCAGCACCCACGAGCGCCAGGAAATCGCCGCGGACATTGCCGTCCTCGTCGTAGATATCGGCTTCCTCGTCATCGGGACGCCTGCGAATGCGGTCTTCCCCATCGGTCGTCGTCATCTGCCGCCCTCGCATCTGGTTCGAATTTCAACGACTGCCGCGCCGCATTCGCAAATGTCGGCCGAAAACACATTGTCAACAAGCGGATAAGCGAATCCCGCGCGAGGCTCCCGCAGCCGGAATTCTTGGCCCCTGCTAGCCCAAAGCATCCGTGTCGTAAAGCGGCAAACCGTGCTTCGTGATGACAATGCACGCGGCCGGCGATAGTTTCCTCACCCGTCCAAGCAGAGGAAGCCTGCCCCATGCCCATCCGTCCGATTCTGCGTTATCCGCATCCGGGCCTCAAAACTGTCTGCGCGCCGGTGACGGTCTTCGATTCCTCGCTCACAGCGCTTGCTGAGGACCTGCTGGCGACGATGCGCGCAGCCCCCGGCGTCGGCATCACCGCCGCCCATATCGGCGTCTTCAGCCGTGTCACGGTGCTGGAGCTCGACAAGGCCGACGGCGTGCGCCTTTACGTCAATCCTCATATCACCTGGTTTTCGAAGGAGATGATGAACCATACCGAAGGTAGCGTCTCGATGCCCGGCGCGACAGACGAGATCACGCGCCCACGGGCGATCCGCTTCCGCTATCAGGATACCGAGGGCGCCGTGCACGAGGACGGTGCCGAAGATTTCCTCGCCATCTGCATCCAGCACGAAGTCGACCAGCTCGACGGCATTTTCTGGCTGCAGCGCCTCTCACGGCTGAAGCGCGACCGTCTGGTGAAGAAATGGGAGAAGGCACAGGGCTGACAATCACGGCTGACAAATCGCCGTCTGCACCGAACCATTCGCCGCTGCCGGCGTTTCCAGCAAAGAAACAAGGAGCGAGTGCAATGGCAAGGATCGGTGACAAGACCCAGTTTTCCCGGGAGAAGCCTGAGCTTTCCCGGGAGGAAGATTATCGCGACCTCGAAGAGCGCAATCTCGACGAAGGCTGGCCCTATGCCGATGGCAGCGGCGCAGACACCGGCGGTCCGGATAATCGTCCTTACGGCGAGACCACGGCCAATTTCGACAGCGATCCCAACAAGGGCTTCCGGATAGATGGCACGGATGAAGACGGCAACGAGAACCGCCTGAAAGATTCGCTGCGCGCAGATACAATCGACCGCGGTGAAAGCGACGACCTCGAAGCGCGGGTGAACGACAATCTCGAAAACATTCCCGAGGTTGATATCGACAGCATCGAGGTTCACGCAGACGGTCACGTCGTCACCCTGAAAGGATCGGTGGAAACGATCGGCATCGCCCGCAAGGTCGAACTCGGCGCGCTTTCGGTCGACGGCGTCCATCATGTCCGCAACAAGTTGCAGCTGACCGGTGTTGACGCGCATATCCCGAACGAGGACTAACGCATTAAGCACGGCGCAAATCATCAACGGGAGGGCTGCCGCCTTCCGTTGATGATCGTTCTCAACATTACCAAAAGTTAACAATTTACGATTGTAGCAACAACTGTCTTATTCACGAGACCAATTGCCAATTTCTGTTAGGCGGCTTCTGTCACGAGAACGTCAATTCCGTTGACAACACTGTGATTTCATTCGGACAAATGGTCGCGGCTGCGTCGCCATATTATCACAAAATTGCCTGAATTGGGGCGCGAACTCGTGTGTGCCGAGGGTGAGTTTATGTTGTCGAGTTCAACAGCAGATTGAGGAGATAGACCCATGCGCATCAAATTTGCCCTTGCCGCGTCCCTGTTCGCCGTCAGCCTTGCAGGCGCTGCCTTCGCACAGCCGACCTATTCCAGCGATTACACCAACGACAGCGACGGCTTCGCCCCGAGCCCGATGTCGAAGCCCGCTCCTGTCCACTACAGCAGCCGCAAGGCCCCGGCCTATTCCAGCGACTACACCAACGACAGCGACGGCTTCGCCCCGAGCGCCATGGCGTCTCCTGTCGTCGACAAGACCGCAACGGCCAGCATCAACTCCCTGCCCCCATGCCACAGCATGATTGGCCCCAAGGGCTCCCACACCAAGGGTGCAGACAGCGGCGCCTCCCGCACCGAAGCATGCCGCGCGACGCATTGATCCATAAAAGACCGGGATTCGATAAAAGAAAGGGCCGGAAATCGGCCCTTCTCTTTTCAATCCATCTCTACATGCCCGGCGAGCGGTTCCCTAAAGCGTCAGGTTTCGCCCGTCGTTTCGCCGAAAACCGCTTCGAAGGCGGCGCGCAGCCGGATATCGACATCAGCCATCATCACAGGCAGGCCCAGATCGACGAGGCTGGTCACGCCATAGGCTGATATCCCGCAGGGCACGATGCCGTCGAAATGATCGAGATCGGGGTCGACGTTGAGCGACAGTCCGTGGAAGGTCACCCATTTCCGCAGCCTTATGCCGAGGGCGGCGATCTTGTCCTCGGCCATCGTCCCATCGGCCAGCAACGGCTTTTCCAGCCGGCGCACCCAGACGCCGACGCGATCTTCACGTCGCTCCCCGCGCACATTCATCATGTCCAGCGTGCGGATGACGACATCTTCGAGAGCGGCGACGAAGGCGCGCACGTCCTGACGCCGCCTCTTCAGATCGAGCATGACATAAGCGACGCGCTGGCCGGGTCCATGATAGGTGTATTCACCGCCACGCCCGGTCGCAAAGACCGGAAACCGGTTCGGCTGGACGAGGTCCCTCGCATTGGCGCTGGTGCCGGCGGTATAGAGCGGCGGATGTTCGACGAGCCAGACGAGTTCATCACCGCCATCGGCGATTATCGCCACCTCGCGCTCCATCGTCTCCACCGCCTCCTCATAGGGAACGAGACCGTCGGCGATGCGCCAGCGTACCGGCCGGGTTCCGAGTTGGGGAAGCATGGAAAATTCGAGATCGGTTCGAAGCATGGCCATTCCTTGCCGCTCTCCCGAAATGCCAGAAAAAAGGGGCGGCAGCACAGCTATATGGACCCGTTTCGGGGCCAATTCAAATGCTGTGAGCGGTTTTCAAAAAAACTGTCATATCGCCCTTGTGCACCCCAGATGCTTTTGCTACATGCTGCCCCGCCGACGCAAATCGGCACCTACCACGATGCGGTCGTGGCGGAATTGGTAGACGCGCAGCGTTGAGGTCGCTGTGGGGCAACCCGTGGAAGTTCGAGTCTTCTCGACCGCACCATTTTCCCTTCAGGGAAACGCTCTCTAAGCGACGATTTCGTTTTCACCTCGAAGCCATTCGCGATTGCTCGGCTTGATTGCCCGGCCTTCCCGTGGTTGATGGCGTCATCCTCGCAAGAATCAGCAGCCATGTCAGAGCCCCATCAAAATTCCCTGCAGGGCATGGCCATCATGTCCGGCGCCATGCTCATCCTGCCGATCATGGATGCCATCGCCAAATACATGGCGACCTTCGAAGCGATGTCGCCGGGTCAGGTGACCTTCTATCGATTCTTCTTCCAGATCGCCTGCACCCTGCCGATTCTTTTCGCCCTTTTCGGCCCGAAGGCGCTTTCGGCGCAACGGCCGTGGATGAACCTGTTGCGCGGTGCGCTGCATGGTGGTGCGAGCCTGCTTTTCTTCGTCGCCGTCAAATACATGCCGCTTGCCGATGTCTTCGCCATCTATTTCGTCGAGCCCTTCATGCTGACCGCCCTGTCGGCGCTGTTTCTCGGAGAGAAGGTCGGCTGGCGGCGCTGGACGGCGATTGTCGTCGGTTTCGGCGGCGCGATGATCGTCATTCAGCCGAGCTACGAGATTTTCGGCCTGAAGGCGCTGCTACCGGTCGCCTGCGCCTTTCTGTTCTCGCTCTATCTCTTCCTCAACCGCGCCATCGGCGAGGCCGATTCGCCGCTGACCATGCAGACGATGGCCGGCATCGGCGGAACAGTGTTCATGGCGGCCGCCCTTTTCCTCGGCAACAGTTCCGGCAATGCCGATTTTGCCGTCTCTCTGCCCTCCTCCAGCCTCGGCCTTGTCCTGCTTCTCGCCCTTGGCTCGATCTCGGGATATGCGCATATGCTCGTCGTCCGGGCTTTTCGTCTCGCGCCCTTGTCGCTGCTTGCGCCATTCCAGTACTTCGAGATCATCTCGGCGACCGTTCTCGGCTATGCGCTATTCAACGATTTCCCGAGCTTTTCCAAATGGATCGGCATCTTCATCATCGTTGCGTCAGGCCTCTTCATCATCTGGCGCGAGCGGCTGCAGGCGCAATCGTTAAGATCTTCCTGACCTCGGGAATATCGGGTTAACTCCTCTTCTTGAGGGATCGTCAATTCGCAGACGGTAAAACTGTCTCCGGTTTCATGATGAAGCCTGGAGTTAAAACATGAGCGAATTTCGTCTCGCTTTTCCGGCCTGTGTCGTGGCCGGCAAGCTTCGGCTGACGGCCGAAGATATAGTACTGTTGCGCAAACATAGTTTTCCGGAGGGTATCCGGACATCCGACGATGTCGTGGCGATGTTGGCGCTCAATAATTCCTGCC
Source organism: Rhizobium sp. WYCCWR 11128 (assembly GCF_013416305.1). Taxonomy (NCBI): domain Bacteria; kingdom Pseudomonadati; phylum Pseudomonadota; class Alphaproteobacteria; order Hyphomicrobiales; family Rhizobiaceae; genus Rhizobium; species Rhizobium sp. WYCCWR 11128. The sequence continues at coordinate 1,009,220 of NZ_JACCEZ010000001.1, read as the reverse complement.
CTGAAAAATGTGCCGACTGGAACGCTTTCTTCGTGGAGCAGCTCGCCGGTTTCATCGTCCATTACACCTATCCGCAGGGCTCGCTGGATGAAATCAACGTCGCCTGGATCATGCGCATGTTCACGACCGATGGTGTCGTCAACTCGGCGCTCGAACTCGAGCTCATTCTCCACGTCATGGAGATTTCGGCCGATGTCCCAGTCGAGTTGAGAGCGCTCGCCCTCGATCAGCTCCGCCTGGCGATCACCGACAATATCGGTGGCTACAAGCTGTCGCGCGCCATCGATCGCAGGGGCATCACCCGCCAGGACATCGACTATGCGATGCGCATCTTCAGAAGCGTCGCCGAAGGCGGCACCATCCCGGTCTCGTCGGTCGAATACGGCGTTCTCCAGCAGATCGAGCAGGCAACGCTGCGCGGCGCCAATCATCCGCACTGGGCGGGGATCATGGCTGCCGTCGAGCTGCGCGACTATGCCGAGCCGCGGCGCAGCCGCTGGCTGCGCATCGTCGACGAGGAACCCGTCGCAGAAGCTGCCGTGGCCTGACGCTCCGCAAGCCTGATTGTGCGTTCCGGTGTTTTGTGCGTAAAACTCCGGGATGCATTTCTGGGTGGAGTCTCGATGTTCAAGAAAATCCTGATCGCGAATCGCGGCGAAATCGCCTGCCGCGTGATCAAGACTGCGCGCCGCATGGGCATTTTGACCGTCGCGGTCTATTCGGATGCGGATCGGGACGCGCTGCATGTCGAGATGGCCGACGAGGCTGTGCATATCGGCCCGGCCGCGGCGTCGGAGAGTTATCTGGTTGCGGAAAAGATCATTGCCGCCTGCAAGGCAACCGGCGCCGAGGCAGTGCATCCCGGCTACGGCTTCCTGTCCGAACGCGCCTCCTTCTGCGCTGAACTGGAAAAACAGGGCATCATCTTCATCGGCCCGAAGCCGAAAGCCATCATGGCGATGGGCGACAAGATCGAATCGAAGAAATTCGCCAATGCAGCCGGTGTATCCACCGTGCCCGGCCACCTCGGCATCATCGAGGATGCCGCCCATGCGGAAGTGATATCGGGCGGGATCGGTTATCCCGTCATGATCAAGGCCTCGGCCGGCGGCGGCGGCAAGGGCATGCGCATTGCCTGGAACGAGGCGGAAGTGCGCGACGGCTTCGAGCGTGCCCGCTCGGAGGCGAAAAGCTCGTTCGGCGACGACCGCGTCTTCATCGAGAAGTTCGTGGTCGAGCCGCGCCATATCGAGATCCAGGTCCTGGCCGATGCGCATGGCAACATCGTCTATCTCGGCGAGCGAGAATGCTCGATTCAGCGGCGGAACCAGAAGGTGGCGGAAGAGGCGCCCTCGCCCTTCCTCGACGAAGCGACCCGCAAGGCGATGGGCGAACAATCGGTGGCGCTGGCGAGAGCCGTCGATTACCAGAGCGCCGGCACCGTCGAATTCATCGTCGACCGGGACCGCAATTTCTACTTCCTCGAAATGAACACCCGCCTGCAGGTCGAGCATCCCGTGACCGAACTCATCACCGGTATCGACCTCGTCGAGCAGATGATCCGTGTCGCAGCGGGAGAACCCCTTCCCTTTGCCCAGGAGGATATCAGGCTTGACGGCTGGGCGGTCGAGAGCCGGCTCTATGCCGAGGATCCCTATCGCAACTTCCTGCCCTCGATCGGCCGCCTGACGCGCTACCGGCCGCCAGCGGAAGGACGGACCGGCAATGTCGTCGTCCGCAACGATACCGGCGTCTTCGAAGGTGCGGAGATTTCGATGTATTACGACCCCATGATCGCCAAACTCTGCACCTGGGCGCCGACGCGGCTGGAAGCGATCGAGGCCATGGGTCAGGCGCTCGACGGCTTCGTCGTCGATGGCATCGAGCACAATGTTCCTTTCCTGTCGGCGCTGATGAAACATCCGCGCTGGCGCGAGGGCCGGCTTTCCACAGGCTTCATCGCCGAGGAATATCCCGATGGCTTTGCGCCGATGAAACCGGACCGGGCGGAAGAAGCCGTGCTTGCCGGCATCGCGCTTTCCGCCTCGCTGATCGAGACGAACCGCCGCGAACGTTTCGCCGATCGCCTGCGCGCCGCAGCGGGCGCGCTGCGCGAGGATTGGGTGGTCAAGATCGGCGACAACCACGTCACGGCAAGATTGCTCGACGGCCTCGTCACCATCCCCTTCGATATGGATATCGCGATCGATGGGGCGATCGAGGGCGGGAGCCAGAATGTTGTCACCGATTGGAGACCGGGCGACCCTGTCTGGAACGGCAAGGTCGGCGGTCGCGACATCACCGCGCAGATTCGCCCCGTTCTGAACGGCTTGCGTATCGACTGGCAGGGGCTTTCGGTGACGACCAAGGTCTTTTCGCCGCGTCATGCCGAACTCGACAGGCTGATGCCGGTGAAGCTGCCGCCCGATACTTCCAAGCTCCTGCTCTGCCCGATGCCCGGCCTCGTCGTCGCCATCGCGGTGGCCGAGGGCCAGGAGGTCAAGGCCGGAGAGACGCTTGCGATCGTCGAAGCGATGAAGATGGAAAACGTGCTGCGCGCCGACCGTGATCTCGTCGTCTCGAAGATCAATGCTGCGGCCGGCGAAAGCCTGGCCGTCGATGCCGTGATCATGGAATTCGCCTGAGGCAAAAGTGGCAGGCCAGACCTTCCGCGCTCGGCCTACCGCCTAGCGAAGATTGGCCGTGACACAGCAAATCGCGATCGACGCGATGACCACCCATCCCATACCGCTGGATGACATCAACAGGGGCTGTGAGCTGATGCAATCCGGATGTCTATTCGCAGCCTAAACCTTGTTTTGATCGTATATGGATTTGCTAAAGAACTGGAAATTGAAACTACGATACGGAAAGCTGAAAACTGCTTTCCGCCACTTTACCGTTATTGCAGAGGGAGAGATCATAAACTCCAATCCGGACTTCGGTACCACGGCGGGCTCGGCAGCCTTCTTTACCATACAAGCTTGGGCGACCGACAATGACCAAGCTGTTGATATGATCGTGACGATTGGTCGGGATTTGGGATTTAGCGCGTCCAGGCGAATCTATGTTTACTCGACCGAACCGCAGCAGCCTCCGACAGAGGCTCCTCATGCGTACGGCTTGAACTTTCATCAGTACCTTCGCGAAGATTAGCAAAACAGGAGCAAACATTTCCTCGCTTGAAGTCAGCGTTCCCGTCGTACATATACGGAAAACCTCGAGCTCATGCATTCCGGCGAGAGCATCCGCAGCGTGGTCAAATGATGGCTCCGACTACCTACACAACCGACCTCAAGGGTCTTGACGAGTTCTCCGCGCGCGAACTTTACGACCTCCTGCGGATGCGCGTTGACGTCTTCGTCGTCGAGCAGAACTGCCCCTATTCCGAACTCGACGGCAAGGATATCGATGCTCTGCATCTGCGGCTGCTGGACGGCGGCGAACTGCTCGCCTCTGCGCGGCTGCTAAAGCCCGACAATGCGCAGTATCCCTCAAAGATCGGCCGCGTGGCCGTCTCGCCCGCCCATCGCGGCAAGCGTCTGGGCGATGCATTGATGAGCGAGGCGATCGCTGAGTGCGAGCGGCTTTTTCCGGCAAACCCCATCGCCTTGTCGGCGCAGGCCCATCTGCGGCGTTTCTACGAATCCTTCGGTTTTATCGGGACATCGCAGGAATATCTGGAAGACGGCATTCCCCATATCGATATGGTCCGCCAGCAGGCCACGCAACCGGCATGAGGATATTGTCATGATCTATGTCGACGCCGATGCCTGCCCGGTGAAGCAGGAAGTCCTGAAGGTGGCCGAACGTCACGGCCTCGAGGTCACCTTCGTTGCCAATTCCGGCCTGCGTCCCTCGCGCGATCCGATGATCCGCAACGTCATCGTCTCCAACGCCTTCGACGCCGCCGACAACTGGATCGCCGAACGCGCCGGCGCGGGCGATGTCGTCGTCACCGCCGATGTGCCACTTGCCGTGCGCTGTGTCGCGACCGGCGCCTTCGTCAGCGGCCCCACGGGGCGCGTCTTCGACGAGACCAATATCGGCATGGCGAGCGCCATGCGCGATCTCGGCGCGCATTTGCGCGAAACCGGCGAGAGCAAGGGCTACAACGCCGCCTTCAGCCCGAAGGACCGCTCACGCTTCCTCGAAACCTTCGATCGCCTCTGCCGCCGCGCCAAAAGCCTTGCCGCGGAGGCTGGCGGGCAATCTTGATCTGGCTCGCACAGGCTCGCAAGAAACGGGTGGCATGGCAGCCATGCCGATTCCTACCTTGAAGTCGGCCGTTTCCTCACGCATATAGGCGCTATCGCAGACGACTGCGGCATCCTCCGGGATGCAACCGTCGCGGGGACGGCCTCGCTCTTGAACAAGGAGAGTCGCATGGCCTGGTTTCTGCTTTTTCTCGCCGGTCTTTTCGAATGTGGCTGGGCGATCGGCCTTAAGTATACCGAAGGCTTCACACGGCCGATGCCGACGGCGCTGACCGTCATATCGATGGTGATCAGCATCGTGCTGCTCGGCCTGGCGGTGAAGCATCTACCGATCGGCACCGCCTATGCGGTCTGGACCGGCATCGGCACGGTCGGCACCGTATTCCTCGGAATCTGGCTGCTTGGCGATGAGGCAAGTGTCTCCCGCCTTGCCTGCATTACGCTGATCGTCGCCGGCATCGCCGGCCTCAAGCTTACTGCCTGACATGAAGCTGAGGGGCGTCACACCGACGCCCCTCAGTGTATCGTTCAGGCTGTCTTGCGGTTATCGACGGCAAAAGCGCCGGGACCGGAGAAGACCAGGTAGAGGAAAACGAAGCAGAACAGGATCGCGGCGTCGCCCTGGTTGACGGCCGGGAAGAAGCTGCTCGGGGCATGCGCCATGAAATAGGCGACCGCCATTTCGCCGGCCAGCAGGAAGGCGACCGGACGCGTCAGTAGGCCGACGAGAATGAGGATGCCGCCGACAAGCTCGAGAAGGGCGGCGAACAGCATCAACGGCGGCAACGAGCCCGACATCTGCGAGGCCGGGAAGCCGAAAAGCTTCATCGTGCCGTGTTCGATGAACAGCAGCGCGGTGATGATTCTGAGCGCAGCCAGCCCATAGGGCTGATAGGCGGAAAGACGGTCGAAAGTTGACATTAAAACCCCTCTTTAAAAGACACAGCCGAGCGTTAACCTGTCCTCGCCAATGATTGAACACACGGATTGCTGACATCCGTTCACTTTTTCGACAGCAGCTAAACGCCTGAATGGACGGTCTTATTCGCCCGCGCCATGGTCAAAGCGGGATGTTGTCGTGTTTCTTCCACGGATTGGCGAGATCCTTGTTGCGCAGCATCTTCAAACCGCGCGCCAGCCGCCGCCGGGTTGAGTGCGGCATGATCACCTCGTCGACATAACCGCGCTCGGCGGCGACGAAGGGCGAGAGGAACCGGTCCTCGTACATTTTCGTGTGCGCGGCGATCTTCTCCGGATCGGCAATATCCTTGCGGAAGATGATCTCGACAGCGCCCTTGGCGCCCATCACGGCGATCTGCGCCGTTGGCCAGGCATAGTTGAGGTCGCCGCGCAGATGTTTCGACGCCATCACGTCATAGGCGCCGCCGAAGGCCTTGCGGGTGATGACGGTGAGCTTCGGCACCGTCGCCTCGGCATAGGCGAAGAGCAGCTTGGCGCCGTGCTTGATGAGGCCGCCATACTCCTGCGCCGTACCCGGCAGGAAGCCCGGCACGTCGACGAAGGTGACGATGGGAATATTGAAGCAGTCGCAGAAGCGCACGAAACGGGCCGCCTTGCGCGAGGCGTCGCTGTCGAGAACGCCGGCCAGCACCATCGGCTGGTTGGCGACAAAACCGACAGTGGAGCCTTCGACGCGGCCGAAGCCGCAGACGATGTTTTTGGCAAAGCTCGCCTGGATCTCGAAGAAATCCCCCTCGTCCGCCACCTTCCGGATCAGTTCCTTGATGTCGTAAGGTTTGTTGGAACTCGCCGGCACCAGCGTATCGAGCGAGGCATCGACATCTATCACCGACTGGTAACATTCGATCTCCGGCAGCGGCGCCGTGTTCGAAAGCGGCAGGAAATCGATCAGCCGGCGCACCTGCAGCAGCGTTTCGACATCATTCTCGTAGGCGCCGTCGGCAATCGACGAGCGCACCGTATGCACCACGGCGCCGCCGAGTTCTTCTGCCGTCACCGTCTCGTTGGTGACGGTTTTGACCACGTCCGGCCCGGTGACGAACATGTAGGAAGTATCCCGTACCATGAAGATGAAATCGGTCATTGCAGGCGAATAGACGTCGCCGCCGGCGCAGGGACCCATGATCACCGAGATCTGCGGAATGACGCCGGAGGCGAGCACATTGCGCTGGAATACCTCTGCATATCCGCCGAGAGCCGCCACGCCCTCCTGGATACGGGCGCCGCCCGCATCATAGATGCCGACGATCGGCGCGCGGTTCTTCAGCGCCATGTCCTGCACCTTCATGATCTTCTCGGCATGCGCTTCCGACAGCGAGCCGCCGAAGACGGTGAAGTCCTTGGCGAAGACGAACACGGTGCGGCCATTGACCGTGCCCCAGCCGGTGACGACGCCGTCGCCGGCAATGCGGCTCTTGTCCATGCCGAAATCGGTGGAGCGGTGTTCGACGAACATGTCGAATTCCTCGAAGGAGCCTTCGTCGAGGAAGAGATCGATGCGCTCGCGCGCCGTCAGCTTGCCGCGCTTGTGCTGGGCGGCGATGCGCGCCTCGCCGCCGCCAAGGCGGGCGACGTCGCGGCGCCGTTCCAGTTCTTCGAGAATTTCCTTCATGCGATCTCCCTCGCCGCTGCGGGCGGCAATCCGGCGGTTAGATTATGCGCTAGAGCATGATGCCGAAAAGTGTGAGCGGTTTTCGGACAACATCATGCTCCAATTATTTAGCGCCGCGCCCGCTGAGTGAGAAAACCGAGCGTATCCTTGCGGCGGCATCCTCGGCCAGGATCTCGTCGGCAAGCTTGGGATCGGCAGCGATGCTGGTGACGTCGAAGGCGCTGACGGCGATGACCGAGCCGTCCTCGACCGAGGCCGCGTCGATGCTGATCTTGGCGACGTTGCGGTCCTTCTGGAAGCCAAGGCCCTTCTGGATGGAAACCACACGGATCGTCAGCACCACCCGCGGCAGCACGGTGTCGCGCACAGTGGCGTTGATCGCCGCATTGACGCGGTCGTTGATGCCGGAAAGCAGCTCGGCCGGCATGTTCGGGCCGGAGAGAACGACGGCGCTGCGCACATCATAGACCGGCGCCGCCGGCTTGGTGGCCGAGAGGCTGCCGCAGGCCGTGAGCGCGACACAGACGAGTGTCGCCCGGCAAAAACACGACCTCAGCCAATTCATTGCAAAATCCCGCACCACCCCGTTGGAGTCGCAGACTTCGTCATAATGCATTGGAAGGCAATATGTTTCAGGCGCTTAGGGCGAAAAAAACATCGGCTGCGGCTTTGAACTCGGCAAAGCGCTTGGCCCGCCGCTCCTCGGCTTCCTCGTCGCTGCCCCAATGCTCGATCGTCCAGTCCTCGTCGAGATGGGCAAGCGACCAAGCCTCCTCCACCGTTACCCGGCTCTCGGCGAAGGCCAGCGCCAGGATCGCCGAGCCCGTCAGCGTGGTGACTGTGTGGAGGGCGGCCAGCGCCATCGGGCTATCATATCTCGCGAGCGTGACGGCGAAGGCGGCAATCGCCTCGCGCGGCTGCTCATGAGGCATCACCCCTTCGACGAGGATGAAGCGAGCGCCGAGATCGGTCGCCGCCCAGTCGATCACCGGATCCCAGTGCTCGGCCTGGCGCTCGACCAGCAGTTCCGGCTCCTCGGCGCGGTAGCAGATGAGGTCGCTGGATGAAAAACGCAATATATCCTCGAAGATCGCCTGCGCGTTGGCGGCAACGCCGTCGAGTGCGGTGTTGACGAGCCGGGTCACCGGCATGCTCACGGGATTGATCTCTTCGCCCTGGGCCTGCCATTCGGCGGCGACAAGCCGCGCCAGCGCTTCGGTCGGTACTGCGAGAACCTGGCGCGCCGGCGTACGCACCATCTTGCCGTCGAGCGTGATCGCAAAACCACCCTCGTGCTCGGCAACGGAGACATCGGTATAGAAACGCTTCGGCAGCGGCTTCTTCATCTGGATCTGCGCGCGGCGGATGGGATCGGGATGGCTCAGGCCTTCGGAAAGGTCGTTCAGCAGATCGCGCATGGGCTCACCTCAGGAAAAATGACGCAATATCTCGTTCGGATGGTAGGCGATCGCATCAGCGCCGTTGGCGATCAGCTCATCCACGCTGGCATAGCCCCAGGCAACGCCGATCGCCTTGGCCCCGGCAGCCTTGGCCATCTGCATATCGTAAACCGCATCGCCGATGACAATGGTGTCGGCAGCATTCATGCCGGTTTCATCGCAGCATTCCGTCACCATGGCCGGATGCGGTTTGGAGGGGCAATCGTCGGCGGTGCGTGCGACGATGAAATGCTTATCGAAGCCATGCGTCTCCATCACAAGCTTGAGCCCGCGCCTGGATTTGCCGGTCACCGCGCCGATCAGCAGGTCTTCTCGCCCAGCCAGTGCGTCGATCATCTCGCGAATGCCGGGAAACAGCGGCTCCTTATAGTCAAGATCCTGACGCACGATCGAAAACAGCGATTTGTAATGCGCCGTCATGTCGATGTCTTGCTGCTCCACATGCGGCCTGCCCTGCATGCGGGCGATCGCAATATCGAGGGACAAGCCGATAATAGCCTTGGTGTCTTCAAATCGCGGTTCCGGCTTGCCGAACTTGTCGAAGGTCCTGCGCATGGTTTCGTGGATCAGACTGGCGCTATCGACCAGCGTGCCGTCGCAATCGAAAAGGGCCAGCTTCATTCGGCGTCCCTTTCAGCGCCGGCAAGGTCGAGACCGAGAAGGTTCCAGGTCTGCACCATATGCGCTGGCAGCGGCGCGCTGACGCGCAGGCGGCCGCCGGAGGGATGCGGGATGTCGATATGACGCGCGTGCAGATGCAGCTTCTTCTGCACGCCGCCTGGAAAATCCCAATTCGGATCGTCGTCGAAATATTTCGGATCGCCGATGATCGGGTGGCCGATATGCAGGGCATGGACGCGCAGCTGATGGGTACGGCCGGTATAGGGCTCCATCTCCAGCCAAGCGAGGTTCTGTGCCGCCGTCTCCAGCACGCGGTAGAAGGAAATCGCATGGTCGGCGCCGTCCTCGCCATGCTTGGCGATGCGCATGCGGTCACCGTCGGCGGTCGGCTCCTTGACGAGCCAGGTCGAAATCTTGTCCTCGTGCTTGCGCGGCACGCCCTTGACCAGCGCCCAGTAGGTCTTTTTGGTGTCGCGCTCGCGGAACGCCGCCGTCAGCTTCTGCGCCGCGCCGCGGGTGCGGGCGATGACGAGAACACCTGAAGTGTCGCGATCGAGACGATGGACGAGCCGCGGCTTCTCACCCTTCGGGCTGGTCCAAGCGTCGAGCATCTGGTCGATATGCCTGGCCACACCGGAACCGCCCTGGACCGCAAGACCGGGGGGCTTGTTGAGTATGATCACCTTTTCGTCCTCGTGCAGCACCATGCGCGACAAGAGTTGGAAATCCGTCGAATGTTTGAGATCCTTGCCGGCGATCGGTCCGGATTTCAGCTTCGCATCGACATCCATCGGCGGCACGCGCACCGTCTGGCCGGGCTGCACGCGCGCATCCGATTTGACACGCCCACCGTCGACGCGCACCTGGCCGGAGCGCAAGAGCTTCTGCAGCGGACCGAAGCCGAGCCCCGGAAAGTGCACCTTGAACCAGCGATCGAGCCGCATGCCGGCTTCATCGGGTTCAACCTTGATATGTTCTATGCCAGCCATAAGAAATCTTTCGGAAATTGCAGCGCAGGCCGAGCCGGCGTTCTTGCCGCAGCCTTTAGAGCATTTTCGCGCAAAACGGAAACCGGAAAAGAAATCAGGCCAAAGCGCGCATGACGGCAAGGCCGGCGATGACGGCCGCCATCGAAAATCCGACGCTCGCAGCGATATAAATACCGCCGGCGACTGCCTCGCCGCGCTCGAATAGCGAGATCGCATCCAGTGAGAAAGCCGAGAAGGTTGTGAAGCCGCCGAGGAAGCCGGTGATCAGCAGCAGGCGCAGCTCCACCGAAGCGTTGAACTTCCGCGCGATCAGCTCGGCGAAGACGCCGATGACGAAACAGCCGACGACATTGACGACGAGCGTGCCCCAGGGAAATGCCGGACCCATGAGTCTCAGCGCCCATTGGCCGACATAATATCTGAGAAGGGAACCGATAGCGCCGCCGACGGCGACGAGAAGAGCCTGGATCATCAGCCGGATTTATCGCAACTCCGCAGCGATTCCAATCGGGAAGGAATGAATTCTTACCATCCGGTAAAATGCCGATGATTTTCTTATAATGGCGCCAAGGTCGTGCCGATACGGTAACGGCATGACCCAGCTTCTGTCCATATCGGCCACCACTGCCGCCATTGCCTTCGAATCGCTCCGAATCCCGCAGCGTGTCGCGACGAGCACCGCCGCACGCGATGCGCGCCGCATTGCCGACCGGCAGTTGAAGGCCGAAGGCACTGAGGAAATAGACGAGCCCTCCAGCATCATCCAGTCGACCGAAGTGGCCCTCGACCTGATGGCCAAGGGCAATCGCCAGCCGCAGGCCGGCCTGAAACAGGCGCTGCGATCCTACGAAGACTTCTGAGGCCATCGCCTTCCAAACGAAAGCCCGCGACTGCCGTTACAGTCGCGGGCTTTTTTGTTTTAACTACAGCGCCGCGCGTCTTTTCAGATGCGCAAAGGACGCTATAGCACTTTGAATCGCTGCTCTCATTTGCCCTGGGCGGAGAGCACCTGCAGGACCAGATCGACCTTGCCGGCCTTTTCGAAGGTCAGCGTCACCGGCACCGTATCGCCCTGCTTGAAAGGCGTCTTTACCTTCTGGAACATCAGGTGCAGGTTGCCGGGCTCGAGCTTGACCGTCTCGCCGGCGCCGATGGCGATACCATCCTTCAGCTGCCGCATCCGCATGACATTGTCCTTCGTCACCATCTCGTGGATCTGAACCTCACCAGCTGCAGGCGAGCTAACGGATACCAGGCGATCGTCCGTCTGGCCGTTGTTCTTCACCGTGAAGAAGCCGCCGCCGACCGGCTGGCCGGGCAGCATCGCCTTGGCGAAGCCGCCGGAGACTTCGAGATCGCCGGGCTTGACCGTTTCGCCGGCCGGCGCCGCAGCGCCCATGCCTGCCATACCGGACATATCCATGCCGGCCATGTCGTCATGGTCATGGCCACCTTCGCCGGCAACGACCTTCAACAGCGGCGCCGGGCTTTTCAGCCCATGCGCATCGCCGCCTTCCTTGGCCACCTGGTCCCAGGCCGCGACCGTATCGCCGCACATCTGCGTCACCGGAAAAGCGAGCGAGGTGCCGGCTTCAACGCCCGATACCCTACCCTGGATAACGAAGGTCTCGTAGAAATCGTCGGAGAGATTGCCGTTCTTCCAGCGCACTTCGATCGCGCCTGTCTTCACCTTGTCGCCGTGATTGTCGTAGGTCTTCTGGTAGTCACCCTTGATCACCTCAAGCTCCCAGCCTGCCTTCGGCTGCGGCTTGGCGAAGACGAAACCTTCCGGCAGCTTGACCCGCACTTCCGTGGTCGCCTTGCCGTCGCAGCCATGCGGCACCTGCAGCGTGGCGAGAATGGTGCTGTCCTGCGTCGCCTCTCTGTCGAGGAAGGTCACATGCGCCTCGGCGCCGGCAAAGGCGGCCGCGGAAAGAACGGCGGCAAGCCCGAATGTCTTGCCAAATGTCTTGATAGTTTTCATTGGATGTCTCCTCGCCGGCCGCTGACTTCTCTCGGGCGGACCGGCATGCTGCTCATGATTGCGAAGGCAGATCAGGCGAGGATGGGAGGCGCGCGGGAATTTGGCCGGCTGACAGCGCTGGCACCAGCAACGGCTGACATTTCGATCGGCGCGTTGATCAGCGAGGCGAGTTTGCGCTCGAGCCAGGAGCTCGCATCCGGCATCGGCAGGATGACGGAGGCCGACAGTCGGCAGGCTTCGCAATTCGGTTTGAAGGCGAAGGTCTTGCCGTCGGCGTCCTTCACGGTAATGCAGAGCGAGGCGAAAGTGCCGTCGGGCAGCACATAGGCCGCGCTATCGTAGGCTTCGGAGGCGACAGCCTGCGGCGCCTGATGGGCCAGGCCGAGCAAAAGCAGGCTCAATGCGCAAAGCATGCGCAGGAAGAGCGTCGCTTTCAGTCCGGTCTGCCGCATAATATCCCCTTCAACAGCATGTCGCGATAGCCGGTTTCCCCGCGAAATGCAAAAGCAGATTGCCGTAGATCAGGGCTCAGCCGGCATATGGCGACAAAAAATTGTCCGGTCACGACATTTGGCCTTGCCAAGCGCTGCACCCGCCGGATAATTGCGCCAACCTTGTTGGGAGAAGCCGGTGCTTTCGCCACCGGTGCCGAAGGAGCAACCGCCCCGGAAACTCTCAGGCAAAAGGACCAGCAAGGGGCAGACGGAACTCTGGAGAGAAGCGTTCTCGAAACGCTCGCCGAAGGGATAACAATCTCAGGCAAAGGGACAGAGGGGGCTCAGGAGAGAAGTGCGCAGCCGCGCCTTCAGATTTGAGCCCGCGCCTTCGCGAGAAGGCGCAAACCCCGGAGGCGTCTTTTGGACGATACTGCTGCCCTGAAGAAAACCCCGCTGCATGCCCTGCATCTTTCGCTCGGCGCCCGCATGGTGCCGTTCGCCGGTTACGACATGCCGGTGCAATATCCCGCAGGCGTGATGAAGGAGCATCTTCATACCCGCGCCGAAGCCGGCCTCTTCGATGTCTCCCACATGGGCCAGGTCATCGTAAAGGCGAAATCGGGCAGCTACGAGGATGCGGCGCTGGCGCTTGAAAGCCTCGTGCCCGTTGACATCCTAGGCCTTGCCGAAGGCCGCCAGCGCTACGGCTTTTTCACCGACGACACCGGCTGCATTCTCGACGACCTGATGATCGCCCATCTCGACGACCACCTCTTCGTCGTCGTCAACGCCGCCTGCAAGGAAGCCGATCTCGCCCATCTCAAGGCCCATATCGGCGACCAGTGCGACGTCACGCTTCTCGATCGCGCTTTGATCGCGCTGCAGGGGCCGCGTGCGGTTGCGGTTCTTGCCGAGCTCTGGGCCGACGTCGCGGCGATGAAATTCATGGACGTGCGCCACTGCCGCCTGCACGACGTTTCCTGTCTTGTTTCCCGCTCCGGCTATAGCGGCGAGGACGGCTTCGAGATCTCGATTCCATCAGACAAGGCCGTGGATGTCACCATGCGGTTGCTCGAACATCCCGATGTCCAGGCGATCGGCCTCGGCGCCCGCGATTCGCTGCGCCTGGAAGCCGGCCTCTGCCTCTACGGCAACGATATCGACACGACTACCTCGCCGGTCGAGGCGGCGCTGGAATGGGCCATGCAGAAGGCAAGGCGCGGCAACGGTGCGCGTGCCGGCGGCTTCCCGGGCTCCGGCCGCATCCTGTCCGAACTCGAGAACGGCGCTGCCCGCCGCCGCGTCGGCCTGAAGCCGGAAGGCAAGGCGCCGGTGCGCGGCCATGCCAAGCTCTATGCCGATGCCGAGGGCAAGGTCGAAATCGGCGAAGTCACCTCGGGCGGCTTTGGCCCCAGCGTCGAAGGCCCCGTCGCCATGGGCTACGTGCCGCTCTCCCATGCTGCGGCAGGCACGCTCGTCTATGCCGAGGTGCGCGGCAAATATCTGCCGACCACCGTCAGCGCCCTGCCCTTCGTCACACCGACCTACAAGCGCTAAACCTTTTCCAGAGAGGACGAACAATGCTGAAATTTACCGAAGAACACGAATGGCTGAAGATCGAAGGCGGCGTTGCGACGGTCGGCATCACCACCTATGCCGTCGAACAGCTCGGCGACCTGGTTTTCGTCGAATTGCCGGAAGTCGGCGCGACCTTCTCCAAGAACGGCAATGCCGCGACCGTTGAATCGGTCAAGGCTGCTTCCGATGTCTATTGTCCGCTTGATGGCGAGATCACTGAGGTCAATCCGGCCATCGTTGCAGATCCGTCGCTGGTCAATTCCGATCCTCAGGGCGCCGGCTGGTTCTTCAAGCTGAAGCTGGCAAATGCTGCGGACGCCGATGGCCTGCTCGACGAGGCGGCCTACAAGGAGCTCACTGCGTAATGACGACGCCGACAGAATTCCAGTTCACCGACTATCAGCCCTACGATTTCGCCAATCGCCGCCATATCGGACCCTCGCCGGCCGAGATGACCGATATGCTGAAGGTGATCGGCTACAACAGCCTCGATGGCCTGATCGACGCGACGCTGCCGCCCTCGATCCGCCAAAAGGCGCCGCTCGTCTGGGGCGCGCCGATGACCGAGCGCGAGGCGCTCGACAAGCTGCGCGAGACCGCCAACAAGAACAAGGTACTGGTCTCGCTGATCGGCCAGGGTTATTACGGCACGATTACGCCGCCGGTCATCCAGCGCAACATCCTGGAAAACCCGGCCTGGTACACCGCCTATACGCCCTACCAGCCGGAGATCAGCCAGGGCCGCCTGGAAGCGCTCCTGAACTACCAGACGATGATCTGTGATCTGACGGGTCTCGACGTTGCCAACGCCTCGCTCCTCGACGAGGCGACCGCCGCCGCCGAAGGCATGGCGATCGCCGAGCGCGTCGCCAAGTCGAAGGCGAAATCCTTCTTCGTCGATGCCGACTGCCATCCGCAGACTATTGCCCTGATCCGCACCCGCGCCGAGCCGCTCGGCTGGAGCGTCATCGTCGGCAACCCCTTCACCGATCTCGATCCTGTCGACGTCTTTGGCGCGATCTTCCAATATCCCGGCACGCACGGTCACGTGCATGATTTTACCGGCCTGATCTCGCGCCTGCACCAGACTGGCGCCATAGCAATCGTCGCCGCCGATATCCTGGCGTTGACGTTGTTGAAATCGCCCGGCGAAATGGGTGCCGATATCGCCGTCGGATCCTCGCAGCGCTTCGGCGTCCCGGTCGGCTATGGCGGCCCGCACGCAGCCTATATGTCGGTCAAAGATGCCATCAAGCGCTCCATGCCTGGCCGCCTCGTCGGCGTTTCCGTCGATGCCCGTGGCAACCGCGCCTATCGCCTGTCGCTGCAGACCCGCGAACAGCATATCCGCCGCGAAAAGGCGACGTCGAACATCTGCACCGCCCAGGTGTTGCTGGCCGTCATGGCCTCGATGTATGCCGTCTTCCACGGCCCGAAGGGCATCAAGGCGATCGCCCAGCAGGTGCACCAGAAGGCCGTGCTGATGGCCAAGGGCCTGGAAAAGCTCGGTTACAAGGTTGAGCCCGAGACCTTCTTCGACACTATCACCGTCGATGTCGGCCATATGCAGGGCCTCATCCTGCGCGCCGCCGTCGCCGAAGGCGTCAATCTGCGCAAGGTCGGTGAAACCAAAATCGGCATGAGTCTCGACGAACGCACCCGGCCGGCGACGCTCGAAGCCGTCTGGCGCGCTTTCGGCGGCAATTTCACCATTGCCGATTTCGAGCCTTCCTACCGCCTGCCGAAGGGCCTGCTCAGGACCAGCGAGTACCTCACCCATCCGATCTTCCACATGAACCGCGCCGAAAGCGAGATGACGCGTTACATCCGCCGGCTTTCCGACCGGGATCTGGCGCTTGACCGCTCGATGATCCCGCTCGGCTCCTGCACGATGAAGCTCAATGCGACGGCGGAAATGCTGCCGATCACCTGGCCGGAATTTTCCGACATCCATCCCTTCGTGCCGGCCGACCAGGCGCTCGGCTACCGCGAGATGATCGACGACCTGATCGAAAAGCTCTGCGCCGTCACCGGCTACGACGCCTTCTCCATGCAGCCGAATTCCGGTGCGCAGGGCGAATATGCCGGCCTGCTGACGATCCGCAACTATCATATCGCCAATGGCGACGGCCATCGCGACGTCTGCCTGATCCCGACCTCGGCGCACGGTACCAATCCGGCTTCGGCCCAGATGGTCGGCATGAAGGTGGTGGTCGTCAAGGTGCGTGAAAATGGCGATATCGATCTCGACGATTTCCGCGCCAAGGCGGAGCAGCATGCGGCAAACCTCTCCTGCTGCATGATCACCTACCCTTCGACGCACGGCGTCTTCGAGGAGACCGTCAAGGAAATCTGCGATTTGGTGCATGAGCATGGCGGCCAGGTCTATCTCGACGGCGCCAACATGAACGCCATGGTCGGCCTGTCCCGCCCCGGTGACATCGGCTCCGACGTCAGCCACCTGAACCTGCACAAGACCTTCTGCATCCCGCATGGCGGCGGCGGACCCGGCATGGGCCCGATCGGCGTCAAGGCGCATCTGGCCCCCTACCTGCCCGGCCATCCCGAAACCGACGGCCGTTCGGGTGCGGTCTCGGCCGCCGCCTTCGGCTCGGCCTCGATCCTGCCGATCTCCTGGAGCTATTGCCTGATGATGGGCGGCGAAGGCCTGACGCAGGCGACCAAGGTGGCTATCCTCAACGCCAACTATATCGCCACCCGGCTGAAGGGCGCCTATGACGTGCTCTACAAGTCGGCTGCCGGCCGCGTCGCGCATGAATGCATCATCGACACCCGTCCGCTGGTCGATAGCTGCGGCGTCACCGTCGACGACGTCGCCAAGCGCCTGATCGACTGCGGCTTCCATGCGCCCACCATGAGCTGGCCGGTTGCCGGCACGCTGATGATCGAGCCGACGGAAAGCGAGACCAAGGCCGAACTCGACCGCTTCTGCGAGGCGATGCTGGCGATCCGCGAGGAAGCCCGCGCCATCGAGGACGGCCGCATGGACAAGGCCAACAACCCGCTGAAGAACGCCCCGCATACGGTGGAAGACCTCGTCGGCGAATGGGATCGCCCCTACAGCCGAGAACAGGCCTGCTTCCCGCCCGGCGCTTTCCGCGTCGACAAATACTGGTCGCCTGTTAATCGCGTCGACAATGTCTATGGCGACCGCAACCTGATCTGCACCTGCCCGCCGGTGGAAAGCTACGCGGAGGCCGCGGAATAACAGCAATTCGGGCAGGCCCTCCCGTGCTTCGGAGGGGCTGCCCGCATTTGGCGCACTACAGCGCCGCGCGTCTTTTCAGCAAAGGACGCCTGTCGCAAGAGACTACTTCCGCGCGATGGTCAGCATTGCTCCCACATTCCCAACATTAGGGAACGAGTTCGATTTCGCTCAACCGCCACTCCTTCGTGAAGAACGTCTCAAGCGGGCTGTAGAGGCGAAGGAGCGTGAACCAGCCCTTGCCGGGCATGGTCTGGATCCAATTGCCCCGTTTCACGCCCTCGGGTTGGGTCGGGGCGAAATAGATTGTCGTCGCGCCATCCGCGTCCGCTTCGGCGGCGGGCGATGGATAGCTCTGGCTGCCGGCGCGCGGGTAGCCTTGCGGCGTCTGGAGCATCGAGCGCGACTGGTTGTCGTAGAGGGTAAAGGACCAGAACGCGGCCGCTGGAATGTCCTTCGGTAGCGTCACCTTGTAGGTTTTGCCGCCGTCGAGGTCGTTCTTGTTGGCGTCCAGGAAACCCATGAGATATTGCGACCCGACCTTGGGGAGCCGCATGATCATGCCGGGCGAGTCGAGCGTGTAGCCGAAGTAGAACGCGGTTTTCGAGTCGAGGGTTCGAGCACCGGTCGGCGGCAATGGTGCGAAAAGACCCTCTTTGGTAATCATCGGCGGCGGGGTTTCGAAATTTGCGCCACCCTCCCACAGCATGTTTCCCCACATTGAGTCTGGATAGTACGACCAATCAGGATGGGGGCCGCTGGAACGCCAGTTCAGCGCACGGCTGGCCGCGTTTCCCACCGCTGCTGCGTCGGTCAGAATCTTCTTCATCCGGTCGTCCGGTTTGAATTCCTTGCCCTTGACGATACCGATGGCTGCCAATTGGCCTGCAAGTTCCGGATTGTAGGAATCGGCCGGCTCTGCCTGAACATTGGCGTTGATCATCTCGAAGAACGAATAGTCGCTTGGGGGGATCGTATTGAACGCCTTGCCGCTCGCCTCGAGGAACCTGGTTTCAGGAACCGGCGGGTTCGATTCAAGCCTGACTTTGCCTTCGAGCGCCGTTGCGATGCTCGTGCCGACACCGCCCGGCGTGTAGGGATAGATCTTCATATTCTTCTTGATGTTCTCGACAGTCGGCTTCGGATCGTTGTCTACGAGGTAACCGCGAGATGCATAGATGACCCGGTTCGTCTTCGACCGCGCTACATAGAAACCGCCTTCGGGAACCGGACCGTCATAGCCGGGTGGCAGCAGCAGGTATCTTCCGCCTTCACCGCGGTCGGGGCCGGGGAACCCGACATCGATGATCCAGCCAAACCACATGTCGTTGATCGTACCTACCCCCATAGGAGGCTGCTCGACCACGATCGGCCCCTTAGTCAAATCCACGATGCTGAAATAGTAGACGGTATCGGCATTGGCCGTGAGGAACAGCGACTTCGAATCCATCAACTCGGGGTAAAGGGTGACCGTATTGTCCTCAGCGCCGATGCTGAGAAGCCCCTTTCGGATCGCATAGGCGGATGCGCCACCATAGCTGTTGAGGAACACGTCAAGGGCGCGGGTAAAATCAAGCGTGTCATAAACCTTTTTGACAGTTTCTGGGCTGGGAGCACCGTCCTTGAACTCGAGCGTACCAATGCGAGACTCGACTTTATCCGGGGTAACCAGGATCGGTGGGATTTCGCCCGCCGTCTGGCCGAAAGCTAGATTCCCGCCGTTGACCACGGTTGCGGTGATAAAAACTGCAACAAATGAAAGCTTTCTTCCGATATGTGTCATGCTGTCCTCCATTTCTTGAGTAAGACTTTGGATTGGCGCGGACAACACCACGTTACCGGGTGTCTATGGCGCGATGCACATGTCCCGTCACCCGAGCTTGCTCCGCGAATACTTTTGGACAAGATTGTCCTCATGAGATTTTTGAGCCAGTGGGCCTGCAAATCGGACGATGTGAAACCCTTTCACGATGCCGTGAAATAGCAAGTACGTTACAGTAACATACGCGGTAAATGCCCACACCTGTCAGTCGATTCCAGTTTGATCCTCGCGCAGAAAAGTCTTCTTGAAGAATCGATTTACCATTCAAAGCACGCCCGATCGACGCGCACTCCTGCGGATCTGCTAGGTCTAAGGAATGTTCAGATTGATACCTGTTGTCGCCGGAAAGCCGGACATTCACCCTTAAGAAGCTTCGGGAGGTCTCCGAGGACGACACCTTCAAGGCTTTCTGCCTGATCCGTTAGCCGGAGACGGGGGCCGCCCGGTTTGCATCAACTGCGGACACGAGCGCTGCTATCCGATCCGATGCCAGAAGTGCCGCCGAGAATTCTCGGTCACCTCGAAGTTTGCAACGCGAATTTCCTGGCACAGTCGAAAGTCGACACTGGAGTGTCTGCTTCCCTTAGGATGCGCAGGAGAGTTCCGCGTTTGTCGATGTCCTTGAATAGCGGCGTGACCGAACTTGCAGCGATCTTCGGAGGTTTTCTCGAACGAATTCGGACAGCGCCGTCAGGACGCTAATTCTCGTCGTAGACTTGCAGGACCGTGTCGAAAGCAGCTCGCTGCGGCTCAAAGGTCGCGATCTCGTCTGGGTGGCGGATCCTACATAATTGCGAAATTATGCAGTGGGATCAAATTTAACCTTTCTTAGCAAGTCTCTGTTAGCCTTTTAGAAAGGCGGCTTCCATCAATATGGATCACCGTCGATCCCTTGTTTTGCGTGCAGGTTCTTATGCGTCCATCGGCAGTGCCAGCAATCCTCCTCGCCGCCCTGATCCTCTCGGGATGCGCTGCCAGTTCTGGCGCCGAAGATGTGCTGGGCAACGTGCCGTCTCCGGAAACGACCAATGCCATCGCCCAGCCGAGCGGCCCGATTCCTGCCGCCGCGGTGGGCGTTTCAGCGCCGCAGGCAAGCCCGCCGCAGCAGGCGTTGAGCTGGGCTGGACAAGTTCCCGAGCCGCAGGCGCTCGTGCCCGCCGACAGGCCGGTCGGCATGCCGCTGCCGACAGATAAACCGGTCGCGCTGCTGATGCCGGCCAATCCCGCCGGCAATGCAATGCCCGATGTCGGCACGAGATCGCCGACACGCGGACAAATTTACGGCCACCGCTTCCGCGATGCCAAGCCTATCAACTTCGGCTCCACCTCGCCGAGAAAGCTTGCCGTGCACGGCGTCGACGTGTCGCGTTGGCAGGGCGAGATCGACTGGCAGACGTTGCGGCGGCAAGGCGCCAACTTCGTCTACATCAAGGCGACCGACGGCGGCGATCACCTTGATCCGATGTTCAAGAAGAACTGGCGCCGGGCCAAGGAAGCCGGCCTGAAACACGGCGCCTATCACTTCTTCTACTGGTGCCGGACAGCCGGTGAGCAGGCCGACTGGTTCATCCGCAACGTGCCAAGGGAAGCCAACGCTCTTCCGCCCGTCATCGACGTCGAATGGAACGGCGAATCGAGCTGCAAGAGGCGCATCTCCCCCACACGTGTTCGGGAAAAGATGCAGGTTTTCATGGATAAGCTGGAGCGCCATTACGGTCAGCGCCCGATCATCTATACCGCGCCGGATTTCTACCGCGACAATTTGAAGGGTCAACTGCTCGACTATCCCTTCTGGCTGCGCTCGGTGGCCGCTCATCCCTCCAAGGTCTATCCCGGCCGCAAGTGGGTCTTCTGGCAGTATTCCGGCTCTGGCCTTTCCGAAGGCGTCGACGGCAAGATCGACCTCAACGTCTTCAACGGCAACGAGAGCGATTGGCACGACTGGGTGGCGTCGCGTTAGCGAAGCTGGCCATGGCTCCGCGCCCCCGACCCCGTTCCGTGCCAATCCGGAACAGATGGATGCGAAGATGCGCGAACCTATAGGTCTTTGCTAACGCAACGCCTTCAACATTCCCTAAGCCCTTGCATGTACAAGAATTTCATCCAGTTCTGGGGAAACGGCTGATGAGCATGTCGGGCATTACGAGCACTGCTCTTTCGGGAATGCGGGCGCAGACGACGCGGGTCGGCGCAATTGCCAACAACATCGCAAACAGCAGCACGCCGGGCTATGCAAGGCTGAACACCAGCATCACCTCCGTTGCATCAGGCGGCGTCCAGGCCGTCGTCAGCCCGACCGCATCAGATGTCGATCCTGCCACCGAACTCACCGACCTGATCGAAGCCGAGCAGAGCTACAAGGCGAACGCCGTGGTCTTCGAGACCGGCGCCGACATGTGGGAAATGCTGATGAGCATCAAGCGCGACTGAACACGCCCGATTTCATCGGAGACTTGCTGGCGGAGAATTTTCCGCCGCTCTGAAGCTGTCAGGAATGCGCCGGCTCGCCCTGGCGCTGGGCGGCAAGGGCCGCGAGATCGGCAGGCTTCAGCTCGACGGATTCGCCGCAGCCGCAGGCCGATGTCTGGTTCGGATTGGTGAAGGTGAAGCCGGAGCGGAGCGTCGTCGTCTCGAATCCCATCTCGGTGCCGAGCAGGTAAAGAGCCGCGGATGGCTCGACCCAGACCTTTGCACCATCGCGCTCGATCAGGTCGTCCTTGGCATTGGGCTCGGTCACGAGGTCGATGGTATATTCCATCCCGGCGCAGCCGCCCTTCTTGATGCCGACGCGCACGCCCTTGGCATCCGGTCCCGAGTTCTCGACGATCGCCTTGACGCGAGCCGCAGCACCGTCCGTCATGCTCATGATTGCAAAGCCCATCGGCTCATTCTCCTTCCGCAACCGGGGTCAAGATCCGGCGCTTCGTGATTCAAATGTAGTCTTCCGAGGTAAACGGATCAATACCACGGTACTGTATCAGTACCAGCCGACGGCGACCTGCGCCTCTTCCGACATGCGGTCCGGCGTCCATGGCGGATCGAAGGTCATGGCAACCTCGACGCCCGACACGCCCTCGACGGCGCCGACGGCGTTTTCGACCCAGCCGGGCATCTCGCCGGCCACCGGGCAGCCGGGTGCAGTCAGCGTCATCATGATTTTCACCATCCGGTCGTCCTCGATGTCGATCTTGTAGATCAGACCGAGCTCGAAGATATCGGCGGGAATTTCCGGATCGTAGACCGTCTTCAGCGCGCTGATGACGTCGTCGCTCAGCCGTGCCAGCTCATCGGCCGGAATGCTGGAATGCACGATGCCTTCGCGCACGTCGATCTTCTGTTCGCTTTCGTCCAGGCTCATCACGGACACTCCTCAAGCAAAGAACTTGCGCGCATAATCAAGCGCATCGGCCAGGGCATCGACCTCGGCGCGGGTATTGTACATGCCGAAGGATGCACGGCATGTGGAGGTGACGCCGAAGCGTTTCAAGAGCGGCATGGCGCAATGCGTGCCGGCCCTGACCGCAACACCCTGCCGGTCGATCACCATCGAGACGTCATGGGCATGAATGCCGGCAAGCTCGAAGGAAAAGATGCTGCCCTTGTCGGGCGCCGTCCCGAAGACGCGCAGCGAGTTGACGGATTTCAGTCGCTCGACCGCATAGGCGGCAAGATCGGCCTCATGCCGGGCGATCGCCTCGCGGCCGATCTTCTCCATATAATCGAGCGCGTAACCCAGCCCGATCGCCTGCACGATCGGCGGCGTGCCGGCCTCGAAGCGATGGGGCGGATCATTATAGGTAACCACGTCCTCGGCGACTTCGAAGATCATCTCGCCGCCGCCCTGGAAGGGGCGCATCTCGAAAAGCCGCTCCTTCTTGCCGTAGAGCACGCCAATGCCGGACGGGCCATAGAGCTTATGGCCGGTCATGACGTACCAGTCGCAATCGATATCCTGCACGTCGACAGGCAGATGCACAGCGCCCTGGCTGCCGTCGATCAGCACTGGAATTCCGCGCTCATGCGCGATCCGGCAGACTTCCTTGACGGGAACGATCGTGCCGAGCGCATTCGACATATGGGTGATGGCGACGAGCTTGGTGCGCTCCGTCAGGCTCTTTTCGAAATCCTCGATATGGAAGGCGCCCTCGTCGTCGACCGGCACCCAGACGAGTTTGGCCCCTTGCCGATCGCGGATGAAGTGCCAGGGCACGATGTTGGAATGGTGCTCCATGATCGTCAGGACGATCTCGTCGCCTTCGCCAATCTTCGGCATGCCCCAGCCATAGGCGACGGTATTGATCGCTTCCGTCGAATTCTTGGTGAAGACGATGTCGTTCACCGAAGGCGCGTTGAGGAAGCGGCGGACCTTCTCGCGCGCTCCCTCATAGGCATCCGTCGCGGCGTTGGAAAGATAGTGCAGGCCACGATGCACATTGGCATATTCATGGGAATAGGCATGCGAGATGGCGTCGATCACCACCTGCGGCTTCTGCGCCGATGCGCCGTTGTCGAGATAGACCAGCGGCTTGCCATGCACCTTTTCCGCCAGGATCGGGAAATCCCGGCGGATGGCTTCGACGTCGTATTGCGTGGCCGGCACTATCTTGTCCATTGATATATCCGATCAGGCGTGCTTTTCGAGCCAGGCCGAAATCACGCCTTCCAGCGCCTCGACCAGGGCTTCATCATCAAGTTCCTCGACGATCTCGGCGACGAAGGCGTTGACGAGCATCGCCCGCGCCTTGTTCTCCGGAATGCCGCGCGCCATCATGTAATAGAGATGGTTGGCGTCGATATCGGTCACCGTGGCGCCGTGGCCGCACTGCACGTCGTCGGCGAAGATTTCGAGCTCGGGCTTGACCGAGAATTCGGCATCGTCGGACATCAACAGCGTGTTGCAGGCCATCTTGGCATCGGTTTTCTGCGCATCGGGCGCCACCCGGATCATGCCCTGGAAGACGCCCTTGGCGCGGTCGAAGACGACGTTGCGGATGACTTCGGTAGAGCCGGTATTCGGCACGTCGTGGCCGAGCACCATCGTCACGTCGGTATGGCTTTCTGCCCCGAGCAGGTTGATGCCGCGCAACGTCAGATCGGCGCCCTCGCCCGTCACCTTGATATGCAGCTCCTGGCGCACCAGCTTGCCGCCGGCATTGATGACGAAAAGCCGGAGCTTGGCGTCAGCGCCGAGATCGATGCGGATCTGCCCGAGATGCGTATCGTCGGCCCCCTGCTGCTGCAGGATGATCCAGGTCAGTTCGGCGCCTTCGCCAACCGTGATGTCACTGACATGGGACACCAGCGCTGCATCACCGGTCACCGTGCGGTGACGCTCGATGACGGTCGCCTTGACGCCGGCGCCGAAGGACACAGGCAGGCGCGTATGTGTCTGCCCGCCGGCATGGATGAACTGGATTTCAAGGGGGTTTTCAAGCTCGGTATCGGCAGGCACGTCGACGACATAGCCGTCGCGCACGAAGCTGCCATTGATGCGGCCGACCGCGTCGTCGCTGCCAAGCGCATCGAGTCCGCCTGCGGCAGAACCGTCAAGCAGACGTTCGGAATAGGCCGAAATGCCAAGACCGTCGGCAACGGCATTCCGGTTGGAATGGCCCTGGATCACCGCCAGCACCGTGGTATCAGCAACGAGCGGCTCCAAAGCCTCCGAGCCGGCATCGCCCGCCTGCTGCGGGACAGTGCGCAGAAGATTCTTGAGGTCGGTATAATGCCAGGCCTCGATGCGGCGCGTCGGCAGGCCGGCCTTCTTCAGGTCGTCGAGAAGCCGGTCGCGCAGTGCCGTCACCGCGCCATTGCCCGGCAGCTCGCCGATCTGCTGGTTGAAAGCCTCGATCAGCGCCGTCTCGGCCGCAGTCAGGCGGCTCGTCGTCTGCATGTTCATGGACGTCGTCCTTTCCACCCGAAACTCAGGCCGCCGTGCCGATGATGTCGGCATAGCCGTTGGCTTCCAGCTCATGCGCCAGCGTCTTGTCGCCCGACTTGATCACCTGGCCCTTGTAGAGCACATGGACGGTATCCGGCACGATATAGTCGAGCAGGCGCTGGTAGTGGGTGATAACCACGACCGCGCGGTCCGGCGAACGCAGCGCGTTGACGCCGTCGGCGACGATCTTCAGCGCATCGATGTCGAGGCCGGAATCGGTTTCGTCAAGCACGCACAGCTTCGGTTCGAGCAGCGCCATCTGCAGGATCTCGGCCCGCTTCTTTTCGCCGCCGGAGAAGCCGACGTTCAGCGGCCGCTTCAGCATCTCGGTATTGATCTGCAGCTTGCCGGCGGCATCCTTGACCCGGCGCATGAAATCCGGTGTCGTCAACTCGTCCTCGCCGCGCGCTTTACGCTGCTCGTTCATCGCCACCTTCAGGAACTGCATGGTGGCAACACCCGGAATTTCGACCGGATACTGGAAGGCGAGGAAGATGCCCTTGGCGGCGCGCTCGGCCGGATCGAGCTCGAGAATGCTCTCGCCATTATAGAGAATGTCGCCCTCGGTGACTTCGTAATCGCTGCGGCCGGACAGCACATAAGAGAGCGTCGACTTGCCGGAACCATTGGGCCCCATGATCGCGGCAACTTCGCCGGCCTTCACCGTAAGGTTCAGACCACGAATGATCTCGGTGCCGTCTTCGGCGATACGGGCATGAAGGTTTCTGATTTCAAGCATCTTTTGTTCCTGTTCATAAAGCGGGTTCAAGTGCCGCCCAATAGACCGTTCTCATCGGTCTCGATCGTCATCCTCGGGCTTGTCCCGAGGATCTAAGCCAAGCCCGAGGATGACGGAAATCGTGTTTAGCCGACCGAGCCTTCCAGCGAGATGCTGATCAGCTTCTGGGCCTCGACGGCGAATTCCATCGGCAGTTCCTGCAGGACTTCCTTGACGAAGCCGTTGACGATCAATGCGATCGCCGCTTCGGTCGGGATGCCGCGCTGCAGGCAATAAAACAGCTGGTCCTCGGAGATCTTCGAGGTCGTCGCTTCATGCTCGAACTGCGCCGTCGAATTCTTCGCCTCGATGTAAGGCACGGTATGGGCGCCGCACTTGTCGCCGATCAGCAGCGAATCGCACTGGGTGAAGTTGCGCGCGTTCGACGCTTTGCGGTGAGCCGAAACCTGGCCGCGATAGGTATTGTTGGAAACACCGGCGGCGATGCCCTTGGAAACGATGCGGCTCGACGTGTTCTTGCCGAGATGGATCATCTTGGTGCCGCTGTCGATCTGCTGATGGCCGTTGGACACGGCGATCGAATAGAACTCGCCGCGGCTGTCGTCGCCGCGCAGGATGCAGGACGGATATTTCCAGGTGATTGCCGAGCCGGTTTCGACCTGCGTCCAGGAAATCTTCGAACGGTCGCCGCGGCAATCGCCGCGCTTGGTGACGAAGTTGTAGATGCCGCCCTTGCCGTTCTTGTCGCCAGGATACCAGTTCTGGACGGTCGAATATTTGATCTCGGCATCATCGAGCGCAACGAGTTCGACGACAGCCGCATGCAGCTGGTTTTCGTCGCGCTGCGGCGCCGTGCAGCCTTCGAGATAGGAGACGTAAGCGCCCTCTTCCGCGATGATCAGCGTGCGCTCGAACTGGCCGGTGCCCTTCTCGTTGATGCGGAAATAGGTGGAAAGCTCCATCGGGCAGCGAACGCCCTTCGGCACGAAGACGAAGGAGCCGTCGGTAAAGACCGCCGAATTCAGCGTCGCGTAATAATTGTCCGTGGTCGGCACGACCGAGCCG
Organism: Rhizobium sp. WYCCWR 11128; assembly: GCF_013416305.1. NCBI lineage: Bacteria > Pseudomonadati > Pseudomonadota > Alphaproteobacteria > Hyphomicrobiales > Rhizobiaceae > Rhizobium > Rhizobium sp. WYCCWR 11128. The sequence goes on along the minus strand of NZ_JACCEZ010000001.1, from coordinate 982,548 downwards.
AGGTACTTCTGCACCAGTTCCGGATACTCGCGGATGGCTTCCGAGATCGACATGAAGATCACGCCGGCCTTCTTCAGCTCTGCCTTGAAGGTGGTGACGACCGAGACGCTGTCGAAAACGGCGTCGACGGCGATCTTCGGCCTCTCGACACCGGCAAGGATCTCCTGCTCACGCAGCGGAATGCCGAGCTTCTCATAGACCTTCAACAGCTCCGGATCGACCTCGTCGAGCGATTTTGGACCCGGCGTGCTCTTCGGCGCGGCGTAATAATAGATGTCGTTGAAATCGATCTTCGGATAGTTGACGCGCGCCCAGGTCGGCTCTTCCAGCGTCAGCCAGCGACGATAGGCCTCGAGACGCCATTCCAGCATCCACTCCGGCTCCTGCTTCTTCGCCGAAATGAAGCGGATGATATCTTCGGACAGGCCTTTCGGCGCCTTGTCCATCTCGATGACGGTCTCGAAACCGTATTTATACTGGTCCACATCGATCAGGCGCACCTGGTCGATTGTTTCCTGCACCGCAGCCATCTCATTCTCCAATCTCGCCGGATACAAGGTCCGGCAGCTTGTAGCGTTTGGGCAATTACCTTGCCCCTCATGTAAGAGGCCAAAAGGGACTTTTCAGCCCGATTGGCAAGCAGAAATTTGCGTTTCCGCAAGTTTTGACAGCGCGCACGCCGCCTCCCCAGCCGACCTGCGCCGGTTGGCGATCTTTGCGAAAGCCGCAATCGCCCTGTCGATATCCTCTTCCGTCGTCGAAAAGCCGAGCGAGATGCGCAGCGCCCCGAGCTTGGCGTCACGGCCCATCGCCGTCAGCACATGGCTTTCGCCGAGCCGGCCGGACGAGCAGGCAGAGCCTGCGGATAGGGCAACGCCTTCGAGGTCGAAAGCAATCTGTCCAGTCTCGGCCTTCAGCCCCGGTAGGGTGAAGAAGATCGTATTGGCGACGCGCTCGCCGCCCTCGCCGTGGATCATCACATCGGCTGCTACCTCACGCATGCCGGCTTCCAGCCGCTCGCGCAACACGCCGATTGCCGCATTGCGCGCCTCGAGTTCGTCTGCCGCGGCTTCTGCCGCCGCGCCGAAGCCGATCAGCGCCAGCGAATTCTGTGTCCCTGAGCGGTGACCCCGCTCCTGCCCGCCGCCTTGGATCAGCGGCCTGGGCATCAGCGCCTCGCCCTGCGCAATGAGCGCGCCGGCACCCTTCGGCCCGCCGATCTTGTGCGAGGAAACGATCATGAAGTCGGCGCCGATCTTGCCGATATCGAGCGCGATCCGGCCGGCCGCCTGCACGGCGTCGACGACGAAGAGGCCGCCATGGGCGTGGACGATCTTTGCCGCCGCCTCGACCGGCTGGACAATGCCCGTCTCGTTATTGACGAGCATGATAGCGACCATCGGCAGGCCGGCGGCCTTGTCATGCGCTTCGAGCAGCAGGCCGAGCGCATCGAGATCGACGATGCCGGCTTCCGTCACCGGGATCTCCGTCATCTTCTCTTTGGCGAAGCGGCCGCCTTCGCGCACCGCCGGATGCTCGATCGCCGAGAAATAGAGATGGCCAAGGCGGAGCGGCGTGCGGCCCATGCGGAAATCCGACGTCAGCACCAGATTGGCGGCCTCGGTCGCGCCGCTGGTAAAGACCACATTGCCGGCATCGGTGCCGGCAAGTGCTGCCACCTTGCGCCGTGCGCCTTCGATGGCGGCGCGGGCGGCCCGGCCCTCGCCGTGAACGGAATTTGGATTGCCGAAAATGTCGATGGCGCGCATGATCGCCGCGCGTGCTGCGGGGTGCAGCGGCGCTGTGGCGTTCCAGTCGAGATAAAGGCGTGGCGGCGCCATGATCTTCAGTCCTGCGCTTGACGAGCTTGCTTCAGCATCCGCGGTTCATTTTTCTTGAAATTTCCGCCGGGCTTGCCTTATGACACATTCCACGATGCGTGGATCGCCATGCAAGTTTCGAATTGTTCTAAACTGCGTTTTAGAAAAGCTGACAACACTAGTCAAGTCATGTTGTCATCCAACGCAGCGCGAACGCGAAATAAAACCCGGAGTACCAATGCCCGAAGTTATTTTCAACGGCCCAGCCGGCCGTCTTGAAGGCCGCTACCAGCCCTCCAAGGAAAAAAGCGCGCCCATCGCCCTGATTCTGCATCCGCATCCGCAGTTCGGCGGCACGATGAACAATCAGATCGTCTACCAGCTCTTCTACATGTTCCAGAAGCGCGGGTTCACGACGCTGCGCTTCAATTTCCGGGGAATCGGCCGCAGCCAGGGCGAATTCGACCACGGCGCCGGCGAGCTCTCGGATGCCGCCTCGGCGCTCGACTGGGTGCAGAGCCTGCATCCTGATTCCAAGACCTGTTGGGTCGCCGGTTATTCCTTCGGCTCCTGGATCGGCATGCAGCTCCTGATGCGCCGGCCGGAAATCGAAGGCTTCATGTCGATCTCGCCCCAGCCGAACACCTACGACTTCTCCTTCCTGGCGCCCTGCCCCTCCTCCGGCCTGATCATCAACGGCGAGGCGGACAAGGTGGCGCCTGAGAAGGATGTCAACGGCCTTGTGGAGAAGCTAAAGACCCAGAAGGGCATCCTGATTACCCATCGCACCGTCGCCAACGCCAACCACTTCTTCAACGGTCAGGTGGAAACGCTTATGGGCGAATGCGAGGATTATCTCGACCGCCGCCTCAACGGCGAACTGGTGCCGGAACCGGCCGCCAAGCGGATTCGCTGACACCACAAATCTCAGCCTCATCAATGCCATGACGGTCCGGAACACAACCGGGCCGGCTGTGCCGGAACAGATCACCTATCGTGTTGCAATCCATGTTGCAGTGCGGTAGGGTCCTCGCGATCCTAACAAAAGCGAGGTCCGCAATGACCAAGTCGTTCGGGGAAGTCCTCGATAAGTATAGGGGAATTGGTCCGGGGTTCGATTTTCTTCGAATAGGGCTCGCCTTTTCCATCGTATTGACCCATTCCTTTTTGTTAACCGACAACAATGACTTCATCAGGGGGTCAGTATTCTGGTTCACGGAATACGCTCTTGTTCCGATGTTCTTCGCTTTGAGCGGATTTCTGATCGCTGGCAGTGCACAGCGCCTGAGCCTCCGGAATTTCCTGATCAACCGAGGCTTGCGCATCGTCCCAGCGCTTGCCGTCGATATCGTCGTTTGTTCGCTGATCATCGGACCGATCATCACGGTCGTCTATCATTCCGAATATTTTACCGATCAGCGGTTTTTCAAATACTTCCTGAATATCGTCGGCTGGATCCATTACGAGCTGCCGGGCGTTTTCCAGGATAATCCGAGCCAGCGCGTCAACGGCGCTCTGTGGACGGTTCCCTGGGAAATCTTCTGCTACATCATCATGTCGTTCCTGATGATCACCGCCATCGTGAAGACGCGCTACAAGCTGCTGGCGGTGGCGATCGCCTACATCGTCATCGGCCTTATCGTGCAGAAGATGCCCTATCTGTTGCCAGGCTCGATCAAGCCGATCGCGCGCTTCCTGTTCATGAGCCGAGGCTCCCAGCTGATAACGGCCTTCATGATGGGCATCGTCGCCTTTCAGTTCAGGGCAGTCATTCCGCATTCCCGCTGGATATTCGGCGCTGCCTGCCTGGTCTGCATCGTCGCCATCCTCACCCTGGACAGCCGCGCGACGGAGTCGGTGCTCAACCGGCCCTTGGTCATCACCTCTCTTGTCTACATCACCGTCTTCGTCGGCTTGTCCGAGGTGCCCATCCCGGCCTTTTTCAAGAAAGGCGACTATTCCTACGGCGTCTATCTCTATCACGACCCGTTTTTGCAGATCTGGATCAGCTCGTTCCCGTCGGTTTTCCTCTATCCAAAATATGGTGCGCTGGCGCTCTATCTCGTCGGCCTGCCATCGGCTCTCGCCGTTGCAGTGCTGTCCTGGCATTTCATCGAGAAGCCGATCCTCGGCCTTCGCAAGAAATTCTCGTTCATCGCCCAGGTCAGGGGCGTCGAGGATGGCAATCAGGCTGGGCGCGAATCTCATGTCCGGCCGGTCGCCGTAAAGAGTTAGGAGTCTTTCGTCAGCCGCATATCGGCGGTGAGTTCGAAAGCCGTGCCAAGCACTCCATCGATCAGGATCGGCGCGCGTTCGCGCATGCCGATCTTTCTGAGGACGCGTTGCGAGGCGATGTTTTCGGGATGCGTGAAGGCGATGAAGCCCGATGCAAACTTCCTTTCGAAGAACCAGTCGGCAAGCGCGCTCGCCGCTTCCGTTGCCAGGCCCTTGCCCCACGCCTCCTCGCGCAGGGAATAGCCGAGTTCGAATTGCTCGTTCCTGAACTTTGAAATCCCCGCACGGCCGAGAAATCGACCGTCCTCAGCGAGGAGCTTGTATTTGGTCGTGCCGTCGCGCGCCTGTTCCTCGAACCAGCCGCGCAGCCGTTCCTCAGCCTTTTGGAGGCTCCACGGCACGTTGCCGGACAAATATCGGGTCGTCGCCATCGTCGAATGCAGCTGTTGCACCAGGGTCCCATCGCCTTCGTCCCACATGACGAAGGTAAGCCGTGGCGTCTTCAGTATGACCTTTTGCTCTGTCATGGCGTTGCCAGCACCCCACCGCTGACAGGAGCCGCGACCCCTGTCGTGCCGGGGAATGTCAGCGGCAGCCCGTCCAGCGACCGGACGGCGAGATAGGCCCAGGCCTCGGCTTCCATCGCATCGCCGTCGAAGCCCGCCTCCTCGGCCGTCAACACCCTCGAGCCCAGCCTTTCGGCCATGACTGAGAACTCTGCCATGAGAGTGGCGTTCAGCCGCCCGCCGCCGCAGACGATATACAGCGCTGGGGTCTCCGCCAGGAAACCGGCGGATTTGATGATCGAGGCAGCGGCGACATGCGCGAGCGTCCGGGCGCCGTCTTCAAGACCCGCCTCCTCCGGCCGAAGCGGCGCGAAATCGCCGCGGTCCAGCGAGCGGCGAACATTGCCGCGGAAGAACGGGCTTTGCAGATAGCGTTCCGCCAAGCTGGCCACGACCTTGCCGCGCCCACCGATCTCGCCGCCGGGGTCATAGGTTTTGCCGGTCTGCATCTCCACCCACTGGTCGATCAGCGTATTGCCCGGACCGCTGTCGAACGCCGATATCCGGCCGTCGGTGCCGATAAAGGTGAGATTGGAGATGCCGCCGATATTGACGAAGCACACTGCCTGTCCCGCCTGCTGAAATTTTCCCGCAAGTGCCGCGTGATAGGCCGGCACCAGCGGCGCGCCCTGCCCGCCATGAACCATATCGTTGGCGCGCATGTCGTAGACCACCGATATGCCGGTTCTCTTCGCCAGTTCCCCGCCGTCCCCGATCTGAATCGTCAATCCCTCGTCAGGGCGATGAAGCACCGTCTGGCCATGGAAGCCGAGAATATCGACGGCATCGGCAGAAAGCCCAAAACGCTCCATGAATGCCGTAACGGCAATTGCATGCCGCAACGTCAGTTCAAGCTCGATATCGCGAAGCTCAGCGGGTCGTTCGCTCCTGTCGGTCAGTGGACGCGACAGTTTCAGCGCCCGTTTGAGCTGCCCGCGAAAATCCGCGTCATAGGGCACGCCCATGAACGGCCCGCGCTCGATGAAGCCGCGGCCGTCGGTCCTGATCAACGCGACGTCGATTCCGTCCATCGACGTGCCGCTCATCAGCCCGATCGCGGTCCTGATGACATCCATGAGGCTTGCCTCCCATGCGATTCCCGGATGCACTTTTATAAAAACAGTGCTAAACGCGCCGCGACAGATCAACAACAACGAACTTGCTTCAAGCCCCCATGGGGTGCGGAGCAGACACCAAGAGACGAAACCTATGTCCGAGTTCAAGTCCGATTTCCTCCGCACGCTGAAAGAGCGCGGCTTCATTCATCAGGTCTCCGATGAAAGCGGCCTCGACGACCTGTTCGCCAAGGAAACCGTGACGGCCTATATCGGCTTCGATCCGACGGCACCCAGCCTGCACGCCGGCTCGCTGATCCAGATCATGATGCTGCACTGGATGCAGAAGACCGGTCATCGCGCCATCTCGCTGATGGGCGGCGGCACCGGCATGGTCGGCGATCCCTCCTTCAAGGAAGAAGCGCGCCAACTCATGACCGTGGATACGATCGAAGGCAACATCGCCTCGATCAAGCGCGTCTTTTCCAATTACCTGAACTACGGCGACGGCCCCAAGGACGCGCTGATGATCAACAATGCCGAATGGCTGCGCTCGCTGAACTACCTCGAATTCCTGCGCGATGTCGGCAAGCACTTCTCGGTCAACCGCATGCTGTCCTTCGACAGTGTTAAGACGCGTCTCGACCGCGAACAGTCCCTGTCTTTCCTGGAATTCAACTACATGATCCTCCAGGCCTATGACTTCGTCGAGCTTGCCAAGCGCTACGATTGCCGACTGCAGATGGGTGGTTCGGACCAGTGGGGCAATATCGTCAACGGTATCGATCTCGGTCACCGCATGGGGACACCGCAGCTCTATGCGCTGACGTCACCGCTGCTGACGACGTCGTCGGGTGCCAAGATGGGCAAGTCGGCGACGGGCGCTGTCTGGCTGAACGCCGACATGCTCTCGGCCTATGATTTCTGGCAGTATTGGCGCAACACCGAGGATGCCGACGTCTCGCGTTTCCTGAAGCTCTACACAACGCTAGCGATGGATGAAATCGCCCGTCTCGCCGCACTCGGCGGCTCGGAGATCAACGAGGTCAAGAAGATCTTGGCAACTGAGGTTACCGCGATCCTGCACGGCCGCCCGGCCGCCGAGCAGGCCGCTGAAACCGCGCGCAAGACCTTCGAGGAAGGCAGCCTCTCGGAGAACCTGCCCTCGGTCGATATCCCCGCCACCGAACTCGACGGCGGCATCGGCCTGCTGTCGCTGATCGTTCGTGCCGGCCTTGCCTCGTCGAACGGCGAAGCTCGTCGTCACGTCCAAGGCGGCGCGGTCCGCATCAACGACGAGGCGATCAGCGACGAACGCAAGATGATCGGCAGCGGCGAAATCACCGCCGACGGCGTCATCAAGCTCTCGCTCGGCAAGAAGAAACACATCCTGATCCGCCGCGCGGCGTAAGCGGTGTCAGTTCCGAACAGATACCAAAGCCGGCGCCCGTGCCGGCTTTTTCTTTGCCTCACTATTCGGACCGGCGAGCAAGATCATTCAGCTCCCCGCCGGTATTCCGCGTCATCTCATTTGGTCTCTTAAGAAGATAGCCCGGCGGATCGATGCTTGAAGCGGGCTTTACCCGCGACCACCAGCTGATCGAGAAGATCGGCGGCGTCATCATCGCGTCGAGGGGAACGATAAGGACGTGGTCGGAACGGATGACCGCTTCTTGCGGTTTCAACCGCACGACCTTTTCCGCGGCAAGCGAAGCGTCGGCAAATGTGACAGCCACCATGGCGGCCGATGCGAAAGAAACTGTCCGGGCGCACTGCATCGCATCCTCCGACATTGCACCAGCCGTTGCTTGCTGGCCGGGACAATATAGTACATCAGATTTACCTAAAATAGGCAAAGCATCAATGTCGGACTGGTCAGGATAGGTCGGAATTGGCCTTGCCGAGGACAAACCTGCGCTTTTCTCTGCTGCGATCCGGCAACAAGTCACACACCGGACGATTTGTCGGAACCTTTTGCACCTGCCGGGATTTGCGACCTCCCGGCTTCCCCCGCCTCACTGGAATTCGAAGATCTGCCGGAAAACACCAGGCGCGATGATTGACAGCGGATTGATCTGCAGGTTCGGCTGGTCGAACTTGCCTGTCAGCTTGAAGGTAATGCCGATCAGGCCGCGGTCGCTGCCATTGCCGAGGATGACGCCGATCAGTGGCAGTTCGGCGAAGAGGCGGTTGAGGCCGTAGGCGGGCATGAAAGTGCCGGTCATGTCCATGTTGCCCTTGCGGTCGCGCACGATGCCCTGGAAGGTTGCGCCGATCTGGTCGCCGCGCAGCACGCCGTTCTCGATGCCGACCATGCCGTTGCGCGAGACGACACGGGCAAAGCCGCGCTGGAAGCGCTGCGACGAGGTATCGATGTCGCGCTTGACCGCTTCGTTGAGGCTGCGCTGCTCACTTCCGACCGGCGTCGAAACGATCGACCGCAGGCGTTGTTCGTTGACGATCGCGAAGCGGCGCACGTCGAGCGAGCCGTCCCAGCCGCCCTCCGCCCCCAGCCGGATCGCCAGATTGAGCAGGCCGCCCTGCATGTGCTGGTAGAGATCGGCGAAACGCGAAACCGCGCCGGCATCGCCGCTGGTGATGTTGATGACGCCGCCGTCCTTCATCTGGCTGACCACGGCCTCGCCGCTGTCAGTAACGGCGGAAAAATTGAGCGCCTGCAGCTTGTCGCCGCGCAGTGATATTTGCGCCTGAAAATTGCCGACCTTCTCGTCGTTGAAGCCGATGACGTTTTTCAGCCTGGCGCGCACCGATACGCCGGTGTCGCCGGCATCCCCATCACCATCACCGTCCGAGCCTGATTTCAACCGCTGGATGACCGGCCGCGCATCGGCGCTGTCGCCGGAGACCGAGACGTCGAAATTGCCTTTGCTGCGTTTCACCGACAGGGCGAAATCGTCGAGCGAGGAGAGCTTGACGCTGTCGAAATCGGCCGAGATCAGCCCGCCTTTGCCAATGTTCAGCGATCCGTTGGCGCCGAAACCGTCGCCCTTCAATCGAAAGTTCTTGATCTGGGTATTGTCGGCCGGGCCTGATGTTTCGAATTCGGCAGTGGCGGCAATGCCGCTGCCCTTCGCCCAGCCGATCCACGGCAGTTCGAGCAGCGACCTGGTGAGGTCGAGCTGGACGTCCTGCCGGTCGTCGTCGATCCGCGTCAGCACCATCTTCACGCTGCCGCCGACGATGCCGGAAAGGCCGGGTATCAGCTTGTTGCGCTGGTCCTCGGAAAGGGTCGCGGTGATCACCCGTTGTTTGGCCGCTGTGTCGGATGCCTCGACCGGTTCGGTAAGATCGATATCGGCCGGGACACCGTCGATCTGGGCTTTGGCATCGAGCGTGATCCGCTTCGGATTGCCGTTCAGCGTGCCGTCGAGATTGCTGATCATCCTGCCGGAAAACGGCTTGGCAAGATCGATATCGGTGAGCTTCATTGCCGCCGTCCATTCGGCAGGCGGCGGGTTTTGCGAGGAGAGCAGGCCGAAATGAGCCTTCACATGCGCCTCGATCCGGCCCTTGAGGTCATCGGGCGTAAAGCCGGCGCGCTGCAGCACCCGGATCGGCCGGTAGGTCAGAAGCTCGCCGACAGCGTCCGCCGCCCCTGAGACCGCGAGATCGATATCGGCCATCAGCGGTTTATCGTAGGTGGCGGGCAGAATGAACGTCCCCTGCCCGAGACCGACGGACCGGCCGGAGGGGAAATAGGAGGTGCCGCTCTTGATCGCGATCGTCGCAACCGGACCGGTCAGGTCGAAATGTGCTGACGTGTCGCGGATCGGCGGAATGTCGCCGGCGACGTTCATCCGCGCCTCTGCAATGTCGAAGCCGATGCGGATCTGGTTGGCGTCGAGCTTCAGGCCCTTGCCGCCGGCTGCCTCGTCCAGCCTGCCGAAAGGAATGAAGACGGATATGGTAGCGTTGGTGACGGTGCCGCCAAAGAGATTGCCGTGCACCCAGGTGCGCACCTTGGGCGCCATCCAGAACGGCCAGAGCTGCTTGATCGCTGTCGTCTGCAGCTGCGCCGACTGGCCGGCGAAGCTGATTTCCGGGGACTTGTCGCCGAGCTTGACGTGCAGCGATCCGTAGAGCGCGCCGAGCGAGCTGGAGACGGTCATGTTGGGAAACTGGAATTCGCGGCCGGCGACCATGTAGCGCCCTGTCGCCTGGATGTCGAAGGAAAGCGGCGGCTCGCCGGAGCCGCCGGGGGCTGCCGTGCCGCCGCTGACGAGCAGGTCGATACCGAAGCCTTTGCCTGCCTGCGGGTCGAGTTTGTCGAGATCGATCAGCGCGCCGTTGATGGGAAGCGTGGTCGCGCCGAACCGGGCGTTCGATCGGGCGATCTCGAGCGTCTGCTTGGTGAAATCATAGACGAGATTGATTTGCCCGCCCGACAACTCCTGCGGATCGCCATCCGCATAGATCTGGCCAGGATTGATGTCGATCGTCGCCGCCAGCGCCGGCTGCACGCCATCGCGCGCCCGGGTGGCCGACACTGTCAGATCGGCAAAGGCACTCAGTCCTTGCCGGATCATGCCCTGATCGTTGCGTTTCAGCGCGAAAGGCGTGAGGTCGGCATGCTTGAGCGTCGCCACGACCTTGGACACGTGGCCGTCTTCCTTGTCGGCCAGCACGTCGAGCTCCGCCACTTCGCCGTTGAGCGCGACTTCGCCGGTCAATTGCAGCGAGGACGGGCCGGCATGGGCAAAGACGAGATTGTCGATGACGAGCGACAGCGGACCGTTGGCGGTATCGGCAAGCTTGATGTCGATGCCGGAGATGCGCACCGAATTGGTCGAGCCGCGCGTCACGATGCTGTCGAACATGTCGAACTGCGAGAAGATCTTCTCCATCGCCGCCGGCATGGCGTCGATGCGCAGATCGTCGAGCTTGACGGCATTGCCGGAGGGCAAAAGCGCGGTATCGAGCGCGATATCCTCCGCTTCGATATCCGCGACGGCGATGCGGCCGCGGAAAAGCTGCAGCGGATCGAGCCCCAGGCGCACCGAACCCGTCGTCGACAGGTGCTGGCCGCTCTCCTGGTCGATCATGTTGACGTTGCGCGCTTCCAGCGCCAGCCGAAAATCCGAGGTGAAGCGGATGACGGTGGAGCCGACCTCGGCACGGTAGCGCGGTCCGGCCACGCCATTCAGCGCCGCCTGAGCCTGCTGCGACAGCGGCTTGTCGAACATGCCGCTCTCGACGGTGAAAACGATGCCAGCGAGAATAACGAGGATCAGCCCCAGAAATCCGCAGGTCAGCTTCGCCGTGCGGCGCATCGGCGAACGCGGCGGCGGGCAATGAACGATGATCGGATCCTCGGCCTGGGCGGACGGCAAGCGGTCCAGCGCAACGATATCCTTCTTGCGAAACGTGACCTTTTCGCCGCGGATGGCTGACATGCGCCCTCGGGCTCTCCCTTTAAGTGAAGAATTGAACCCGGCCATGCTGGACGGGTATCCGTCCACTATATAATTCGGGGAGAGAAAGTGTCATCCACAAACCCGGCAAAAGAAAGGTTTTCCCAATGGCGGTTCCCGGCATCGGCGTCTCGGCCCCTGATTTCAACCTTCCCCGCGACGGCGGCGGCCGCGTTTCGCTGGCCGAATTCCACGGCAAGCCGCTCGTGTTGTTCTTCTATCCCAAGGATGACACGACGGGCTGCACCGCCGAATCACTGGCTTTCACCGCGTTAGCAGCCGAGTTCGAAGCGGCCGGTGCTGCCGTCATCGGCATGTCGCCCGATTCGGCCGCCTGCCATGACAAATTCATCAAGAAGCACCGTCTTTCGGTGGCGCTCGCCTCGGACGAGGAAAAGACGACGCTGCAGGCCTATGGCGTCTGGAAGGAAAAGAGCATGTACGGCCGCAACTTCATGGGTGTCGAGCGCACCACCTTCCTGATTCGCCAGGACGGGACGATCGCCACCATCTGGCAGAAGGTGAAGGTGCAGGGCCATGCCGAAACCGTGCTCGAGGCCGTGAGGAACCTGGCGGCGTGACCGGGGATCTCACGATAACGTCGCTGCGCGGCGGCGCCATCGATGCGATCTCTTCCGCCGATCTCGACCGCAAGACGGCGCTTGCCCAGGAAAGCGCCACCCGCTGGTTCGCCCGCCGGGTGTCGCTGCGCTCGCCGCTCGATGCCGCCCTGCCCGACAGGCCCGGCCGTCCTGAGAAACCGGTGCTGACGCCGCCGACCCAGGTGGAGAAGCGCTCGCTGCATACGCTCAAAGGGCGGATCGCCCTGCTGCACGCCATCGCCCATATCGAACTCAACGCCGTCGATCTGGCGCTCGATATCGTCGCGCGATTCGCGACCGAGCAGGTGCCCAATTCCTTTTTCGACGGCTGGATGCTGGTCGCCTTCGAGGAGGCGAAACATTTCCGTATGGTGCGCGCCAGGCTCAACGATCTCGGCGCCGATTACGGCGATCTGCCCGCCCATGACGGGCTCTGGCAGGCCGCCCATTCGACGCGCAACGACCTGACGGCAAGGCTCGCCGTCGTACCGCTGATTCTGGAAGCCCGCGGCCTCGACGTCACGCCATCGCTGCAGGCGAAGATGCGCCAGACAGGCGATCTCGAAAGTGCAGCGGTGCTCGACGTCATCTACAATGACGAGAAAGGCCATGTCGCCGTCGGCGCCAAATGGTTCCGCTTCCTCTGCGCCCGCGAGAAGCGCGATCCGGCAAAGGCCTTCCAGGAGCTGGTGCGCGCCAATTTCCGCGGACCGCTGAAGCCGCCCTTCAACGACCTTGCCCGCGCCGAGGCCGGGCTGACGCCGTCCTTCTACCGATCGCTCGCATCGATCAGCCACGCTTGAAGTCACTGAAATTTATGACGCGACGGCGACAATGAAAGCATTCATTAACCATAACGGTGTCTAATTTCCGAAAGAGGCGTAGAGCATCAATCGGGAGAGCCTGCGTGAACAGCGGACATCAGCACCGGGTATTCGGCAGGCGGGCGCAGGAACATATCCTCATCCTCGCAAGCGGCGACAAGGTCCGCCATATGACGGTCCGGCCATGGATGGCAGCACTTGCCTTCTGCTTCATCGGGGTTTTCTCTATCGGCTACCTGCTGGCCACGTCCTATCTCGTGCTGCGCGACGATCTGATCGGCGCCACCATGGCCCGCCAGGCCCGCATGCAGCACGACTATGAAGACCGCATCGCCGCCCTCCGCGCGCAGGTCGACCGCATCACCTCCCGCCAGCTTCTCGACCAGCAGGTGGTCGAAGACAAGGTCGACAAGCTGATGGAGCAGCAGATGGCGCTGACCTCGCGCCATGGCAAACTCGACAATCTGCTCGACCGGGCCGAAAGCTCCGGCCTGACGGAAAAGGACGGCGCCCCGCCTGCGCCGTCTTCGCCCGTTCAGTCCTATGCACCCGATGTCAAGGACAAGCGCGCTTCGCTCTCCGGTAGCGGCATCGAGGCAATCGAGAAACAGCTGGCGAGCGGCGCGCCCGCCGATGCGACGCCCGACAATTCAACGCTTGCCTATGTGCCGGCCACCGACACGGTCGGCGACCGTGCCGACCGCATCTTCTCCAAGGTGACGCTGTCGCTCAAAGATGTCGAACAGGATCAACGCAGCCGTGTCGAACAGCTGACGAGCGATGCCGGCAATGCCGCCAACGCCATCGAGACTGTGCTGACCCGCTTCAAGATTCCGATGCCCGAGACCGCTGCCAGGAAAGACGACGACGATGCCGTCGGCGGCCCCTATGTCGAGCCTGAAAGCAACGACGGCTTCAACAATTCGCTGGCAGCGCTCGACGGCGCGCTGACCCGGCTCGAAGCCGTGCGCAGCACTGCCGAATCCCTGCCCTTCCGCAATCCCGCTATCGGCAAGGATGTGACCAGCCCCTTCGGCAATCGCCGTGATCCCTTCCTCGGCCGCCTCGCGCTCCATTCCGGCATCGACTTCCGCTTTTCGCCGGGCGAAAGGATCCGCCCGACGGCGCCCGGCAAGGTGATTTCGGCCGGCTGGACCGGCGGCTACGGCAACATGGTCGAGGTCGATCACGGCAACGGCATCTCGACGCGTTACGGGCATATGTCGGAGGTTCTGGTCAAGGTCGGCGACACGGTCGACCGCAACGACGTCATCGGCCTTGCCGGCAGCACCGGCCGCTCGACCGGCACGCACCTGCATTATGAAGTGCGCCAGGACGGTCATGCCGTCGATCCAGTATATTTCATGAATGCCGGCCTTAAACTCGCCACCTATATCAAGTAACTCCTGCCGGGTAACCAACGCTTCACTCTGCAATGGGTGCCGCGTCTCTATTTCTTGACTTGCCGGCCATTCGGGGCTATGTCGCGCTGCATTGCGGCATGCAATCCCGCCGACTCGTTCAGAGCTCGGCCGAACGGAATGGAAACAGTTTTCCCTTTGACGACATTTGCTGACCTTGGCCTAAGCCAAAAAGTGCTATCCGCTGTTACGGACGCGGGCTACACGATCCCAACGCCTATTCAGGCGGGCGCCATCCCGTTTGCGCTCGAGCGCCGCGATATTTGCGGCATCGCGCAGACCGGCACTGGCAAGACGGCATCCTTCGTTCTGCCGATGCTGTCGCTTCTGGAGAAGGGCCGTGCGCGCGCGCGCATGCCCCGCACGCTGATTCTCGAGCCGACGCGCGAACTCGCCGCCCAGGTCGCCGAGAACTTCGAGAAATACGGCAAGAACCACCGCCTCAACGTTGCCCTTCTCATCGGCGGCGTTTCCTTCGAGGACCAGGACCGCAAGCTCGAACGCGGCGCCGATGTGCTGATCTGCACCCCCGGCCGCCTGCTCGACCATTTCGAGCGCGGCAAGCTCCTGATGAGCGGCGTCGAGATCCTCGTCATCGACGAGGCCGACCGAATGCTCGACATGGGTTTCATCCCCGATATCGAACGCATCGCCAAGATGATCCCGTTCACCCGCCAGACGTTGTTCTTCTCGGCAACCATGCCGTCGGAGATTCAGAAGCTCGCGGACCGCTTCCTGCAGAATCCAGAGCGCATCGAGGTCGCAAAGCCGGCTTCCGCTGCCGAGACCGTGACGCAGCGCTTCGTCGCTTCGCACGGCAAGGATTACGAGAAGCGAGCGGTTCTGCGCGAACTCGTCCGCGCCCAGACCGAGCTCAAGAACGCTATCGTCTTCTGCAACCGCAAGAAGGATGTCGCCGATCTCTTCCGGTCGCTCGAGCGTCACGGCTTCTCGGTCGGCGCCCTGCATGGCGATATGGACCAGCGTTCCCGCACGATGACGCTGCAGAGCTTCCGCGATGGCAACCTCCAGCTTCTGGTCGCTTCCGACGTCGCCGCCCGCGGCCTCGATATCCCTGATGTCAGCCACGTCTTCAATTTCGACGTGCCGATCCATTCCGAGGATTACGTCCACCGCATCGGCCGCACCGGCCGTGCCGGCCGCTCGGGTGCCGCCTTCACGCTCGTTACCAAGCGCGACACCAAATTCGTCGATGCCATCGAGAAGCTGATCGGCCAGAAGGTCGAATGGCTGAGCGGCGACCTGACGTCGCTGCCGCCGCCGGCAGAAGACAGCAGGGACAGCGAACGCCCGCGCCGCAACAGCCGCGAACGTGGCGCCAGAGATGGTGCAGGCCGAGATCGTGCGCCGAGAGAGAATGGCGACAAAGATCGTGGACGCGGACGCGGCAATCGCGCCGCTGCGAGTCATAAATCTGATAACGACATACAGGATAATGGCGTAGACGTGATCGAAGCAGCACCAGTAAAGGCCGACATCGTGAAGAACGAGCGCAAAGCAGAGCAGAAGCCGCAGAACAACGCGCGCAATAGTCGGCCTTACCCGGCAAACGATGACAGCCGCGACCGCCGCCGCCATCGCGACCACGACGACGGCCCGACCCCGGTCGGCTTCGGCGACGATATCCCCGCCTTCATGCTGATCGCCGGCAGCGCCAAGGTCTAAGCATTACTATGGGCAGGCCCGGCATTGATTTTCCGGGTCTCGGCGTCGGTCTGGTGATTCTGCGCGACGCCAGGATCCTTCTTTACAAACGCATGCGACCACCTGAAGCCGGCTATTGGAATATCGTCGGCGGCAAGGTCGATCATATGGAGCCGGCAGAGACTGCCGCGCGCCGTGAGGCCGAGGAGGAAACCGGCCTGACGATCGGCCGCATCGAACGAATCAGCGTGACCGAACAGATCATCGATGCCGACCGCCAACACTGGATCTCGATCCTCTATCTCGCCCGCGACGTCGAGGGCGAGCCGCAACTGACCGAACCGGACAAGCTTTCGGATTTCGGCTGGTTTCCGCTGACGGATCTACCCGAGCCACTGTCGGCCTTCACCAAGGCTGCGATAGCAGCCTTGCCGACCGCTGAACGCTAGAGCATTTCCGTTTTTCTCCGAATCACCGAAATGCTCTATCTCTTTGTTTTCACGCAATTCCGGACGCAAAACCGCTACGCACTTTTGCTGGAATTGCTCTAGCTATTCGGCGCGAAGCGACGCCTCATAGGCAAGCCTTACCCATTTCGCCATTAGATCGGGATCGTCGTAGGCCTCGTCGGGGATCGACCAGTAGGGCATTTTTACCGGCTTGCCCTTCTTGCCCTCATAGGTCCATTGCGTGGCGCCGGCAGCGGCAAATTCCGGAGCGCTCGTCTCGTCGGCTTTCAGCAGCATCTCGTCGCGCACTTCGAGCGCAATGATGCGCCCGAGATGATAGATGCCTTTGCCGCCGAACATGCGCTTGACCGTGACGGGGCCAAGCCCCTGAAACATTTCCTCGATCCCGGCATTGTCCATTCTTTATTCCCTCGAAATGCAATGACGCACGGCGCTCCAATTACAGCGCGTGATAATCCCGGTTCATATAGATGAGCGCCGGGTGTTTTTCGCTGAAGCGGACAGCCGCGACCTCGCCGAAGATGACATTGTGCGTCGGCATTTCCTTGATATCGATCACCCGGCAATCGAAGGCGGCAAGTGCGTCGGCCAGCACGGGCGCACCGGTGGCAAGCATATCGAAACGGGCGCTGGCGAAACGGTCGTCATTGGCAAGCGACGTGCGCCCGGAAAAGGCGTCGGCCACGCCCTGGTGGTGGGCGCCGAGCGTGTTAAGCGCGAAGATGCCGCTGCGAAAGAAGATCTCGTTCTTCGGATTGGTGTTGTTGAGGCAGATCAGCACCGAGGCCGGATTGTCCGAGACCGAGCAGGCGGCGGTGATGGTGACGCCGCGGCGCAGCTCGCCCATTGCCGTCGTCACGAGCTGCACATGGCCGGCATAACGGCTCATGGCATCGCGATAAAGGCCGGGGTCGATATGCTGCCTGTTCAACACCTGCTTCTCCCGTACGCGCTTACTCTGTCTGGATCGACTTGCTATCGCGCCAATATGGCGAGCATCGGTTACCTTTTCTACAATAGGACCGGTGAAAAGCGCTGCGTTGCGCTTGTTTTTCTTTGACGATCGCGGCCTTGCGGATAAAAGGGCATGGACGATGGCTAGGGATCTCCGCCTTTCATGATCAACCTGCGTGGCATAGCAGCTTTTCTGGCGCTGCTGGGAGCGGCGGCTGAAAGCCATGCGGCCGGCGTGACGATCGGCGTCGTCGCCCCTCAGAACGGCCCGCTCGCCCTCCTCGGCGCCCAGATTGCCGCCGGCGCCGGTTTCGAGATCCAGCAGTCCGGAAATACCCTCGTCGCCATCAACGAGACCTGCGAGGAGAATAGTGGTGCCGCGGTCGCCGATGCGCTTGTCAATGCCAAGGTACAGGTCGCGGTCGGCTTTCTCTGCAGCGAGACGCTGGAAGACGCGCTGCCGAAGCTGAAGGATGCCAATATCCCCGCGATCACCGTCTCCGTGCGCTCCCGCATCCTGATGGAGGATGCGTTGAAGAACGGCTGGCCGCTTTTCCGCGCGGCGCCCGCCGACGGTGCCGAGGCGGCAAAGGTCATCGAGGTGATCCTGAAGGACTGGGCCGCCGATCCGATCGCCCTGATCGAGGACGGCACCATTCATGGCCGCGAACTGACGGAAGCGGTGCGCAATGCGCTGGAGCAGAACGGCCTGAAGCCAGTCTTTACCGATACCTACCGGCCGGGACAGGAACAGCAGATTGCCCTCGTCCGCCGCCTGAAACGGGCCGGCGCCACCAGGGTCTTCATCGGCGGCGACCGCAACGACGTCGCCGTCATCGCCCGCGACGCCAAGGCCGAGAACATCCAGCTTTCCATCCTCGGCGGCGATGCCATGCGCGCTGCCGACCAGCCGCTGCCGCTTGATGCCGGCGTGCGCGCCGTCGCCCTGCCCGAATATGCCATCCTGCAGGAAGGCACGGCCGCGGCAGACGCGCTGCGCGCCAAAGGCATCGAGCCGGAAGGTTATGTCCTGCCGTCGCTGGCCGCCGCCCTCATTGCCGGCCAGGCGGGACAAGCCGCAACTGCGGTGGGCAAGCCCCTTCAGGAGATGCTTCTCGGCACGACATTCCAGACGCCGGTCGGCGCTATCGCCTTCACCGGCGCGCATGAACTTTCGCAAAATCCCTACCGCCTGCTCGAATGGCGGGGCAACGGCTTTTTTCCACCTGCCGCGCCGACGCAATGAGCGGCGCGCCAGCCTTGAATTCGGGCCCCGCGCTCAAATGGCGGCCCATACGGAGTAAGATTTGATGACGCTGCCCATTCGCATTGCCCCCTCGATCCTCGCAGCGGATTTCGCCAGGCTCGGCGAGGAGGTCCGCGACGTGACGGCCGCCGGCGCCGACTGGATCCATCTCGACGTGATGGACGGCCATTTCGTGCCGAACATCTCCTTCGGCCCCGATGTCATCAAGTCGCTGCGCTCCTATACGTCAGCCACCTTCGACTGCCACCTGATGATCTCCCCGGTCGACGACTATCTCGAAGCCTTCGCCAAGGCCGGCTGTGACCGTATCACCGTCCATGCCGAAGCCGGACCGCATCTGCACCGCTCGCTGCAGACTATCCGCAATCTCGGCAAGAAGGTCGGGGTGACGATCAATCCGGCGACACCGCTCAGCGCCATCGAGAACGTGCTCGACGATGTCGATCTCATCCTGATCATGTCGGTCAATCCCGGCTTCGGTGGGCAGAAGTTCATTCCGGCGATGGCGAAGAAGATCGCGGCGGCGAAGTCACTGATCGGTGATCGGCCGATTGAGCTCGAGGTCGACGGCGGCGTCACGGTGGAAACGGCGCCTGATATCGCGCGGGCGGGCGGCAACGTTCTCGTCGCCGGCTCGGCAATTTTCAAGGGCGATACGGTCGAGGATTATCGCCGGACTGTCGCCGATCTGCGTCAGGCAGCCGAAGGGGCACGAGCATGAAGAAACGTCTGATTATCGGTGGCATGCTTGCCGTCACATTTGCCGGCCTGCCCGGCCTGTCGCTTGCCGGCGACATCGCCAATATCCAGCCGATCGGCTTTTCCGCCGACGGCAAGGTCTTCGGATTTCAGGAGTTCGGCATCCAGGAGAGCGGCAACCTTCCCTACTCCAACACCTATTTCATCGATACTGAAGACGGCCACTATCTCGAGGGCACGCCCTTCCACACGGAGCTGACCGACAAGGATGCCAATCTTTCCAAGGCGCGGCGGCAGAACCTGACGGCGGCGCGCAGCCAGATGGACAAATACGATCTTCTGACCAATCCCGGCCTGATCGCCGCCTTCAATCCGCCGACCGAACTCGGCTCCCCTTCGAAGACGATCCGCTACACGACACTTGCGACCGACGGCCCGCCGAAATCGCCCTATACGCTCTCGCTCGGCGAGATGCCGGTACCAACGCCGAAGGATTGCGCTGCAGTCGACAAGCGGGTCATCGGCTTCAGCCTGCAGATGATCGAGAAGGAAGGCGCTCCGAACCGGCAGGCGGCGCGCCAGGCCACCGCAGTTCCGGCCGAGCGCGTATGTTCCGTCGAATACCGGATCGGCGGCGCCGTGGTCTATCAGCCGGAAGGCGGAAACCAGGTTCACATCGCCCTCGTCCTGGCTTTCGATGCCGACAGGAACGGACGCTGGATCGCCGTTCCGGTTCATCCCTGAACATGGATCGCCCGAGGACGGATCGCCCCCGGATGGATCGTCTAAGAGCTGCACGGCCGCCCTACCCCGATCTGATCGCCGGCGCGTTGCTTTGGGGCATGCAGATGCTTGCCGCCGCCATGCTCGGCCTTTACCTGCGCAACGGCCTGCAGACGAGCCGCCTTGCCGAGATCGCCGCACTCTATTTCGCCGGCGGCCTGTTTGCCTGGCCGTTCGCCCTGCCGGTCGCCCGCTTCCTCGCCTTTGACAGGCCACTGGAAACGCGTTTTGCCGCTTTTTTCGTGACGCTGACAGCGGCCACGATCCTGATGACCGCTTTCCTCTTCGCCATGGAATACCGGATGTTCTATTCGCGCTGGCACGCCCCCTTCGGCAGTATCGTCTGGGCTTTCCAGTTCGTCTTCACCAGTATCAGCGCCGTCTACCAGTTCCTGGTGATCGGCCTGCGCCTCTTCCTGCCGCTCGGCCTCGTCTGTCTTGTCGCAAGCAGCTATCATCTTGCCAAACGCATGCGTTGAGATTGCCGCCCGTCTTTGCTACAGGGGCGCTAACAAACCTCTTGAAAGGCAGCCGCCCATGATCCCGCGTTATTCCCGGCCCGAAATGGTCGACATCTGGTCTCCCGAAACCAAGTTCCGCATCTGGTTCGAGATCGAGGCGCATGCCTGCGACGCGCTGGCCGAACTCGGCGTCATCCCGAAATCGGCGGCAAAGACGATCTGGGAGAAAGGCGGCGCCGCCACCTTTGACGTCGACCGCATCGATGAGATCGAGGCCGTCACCAAACATGACGTCATCGCCTTCCTCACCCACCTCGCCGAGATCGTCGGCCCGGATGCGCGCTTCGTCCACCAGGGCATGACCTCGTCCGACGTGCTCGACACTTGCTTCAACGTCCAGCTGGTCCGCGCCACCGACATCCTGCTTGCCGATATCGATCGCCTGCTCGAGGCGCTGAAAACCCGCGCCTTCGAACACAAGGACACCGTCACCATCGGCCGTTCGCACGGCATCCATGCCGAGCCCACCACCTTCGGCGTCAAGCTGGCGCTCGCCTATGCCGAATTCGAGCGCTGCCGCCAGCGCCTCGTCGCCGCCCGCGAGGAAGTCGCGACCTGCGCCATCTCGGGCGCCGTCGGCACCTTCGCCAATATCGATCCGCGCGTCGAGGAACATGTCGCCGAGGCCCTTGGCCTAAAGGCCGAGCCGGTTTCGACGCAGGTCATCCCGCGTGACCGCCACGCCATGTATTTCGCCACCCTCGGCGTCGTCGCCTCGTCGATCGAGCGGCTGGCAACCGAGATCCGCCACCTGCAGCGCACCGAGGTGCTCGAAGCCGAGGAATATTTCTCGCCCGGCCAGAAAGGCTCCTCGGCCATGCCGCACAAGCGCAACCCGGTTCTGACCGAAAACCTGACCGGTCTTGCCCGCATGGTCCGCTCCTATGCCATGCCGGCCATGGAAAACGTCGCCCTCTGGCACGAGCGCGATATCTCCCACTCCTCGGTCGAGCGCATGATCGGCCCCGATGCCACCGTGACGCTCGATTTCGCCCTGTCGCGGCTTGCCGGCGTCATCGAGAAGCTGCTGGTTTATCCCGAGAACATGGAAAAGAACCTCAACAAATTCCGCGGCCTCGTCCATTCGCAGCGTGTCCTGCTGGCACTGACCCAGGCCGGCACCTCCCGCGAGGACGCCTACCGCCTCGTCCAGCGCAACGCTATGAAGGTCTGGGAACAGGGCAAGGATTTCCTGGAGGAGTTGCTTGCTGATGCGGAAGTCCGCGCCG
Organism: Rhizobium sp. WYCCWR 11128; assembly: GCF_013416305.1. NCBI lineage: Bacteria > Pseudomonadati > Pseudomonadota > Alphaproteobacteria > Hyphomicrobiales > Rhizobiaceae > Rhizobium > Rhizobium sp. WYCCWR 11128. The sequence goes on along the minus strand of NZ_JACCEZ010000001.1, from coordinate 961,005 downwards.
CACTGTCGGAAGAGGACATCCGCGAAAAATTCGACCTCGGCTACCACACCAAACACGTCGACACGATCTTCCGCCGCGTCTTCGGCAACGCCTGAGCGATCTGCAATCAACGATATAGCGGCCAACGATATAGCGGCGCCCTTGCAGGCGCCGTTTTTCTGCCGGCATACCTCTCCATCGAGAATCTATCGGACGGCTTTTCCCCTCAGTCGCAGCCTGATCATAACTGTAAAGTACATGCAGGCGACGAAGACAGAAGGCAGGGAAATGACTAAGAAAAAAGCTAATAAGGTCAGCCTTTGAATGCTGCCACCTGACAACAGCAAGAAAGCCGCCGTGATCAGCAATAAAATTGCTATAAAAATGATAAATGACCAAAGAACTGGCCGTGAATTTATTTCACTGTATTTAACGCGATAAAAAATAAATAATATAAAAACGATTGGCAGCGAAACAATAAACTTTGGAATAAACGCGATAAAGCCGATATCGTCGAAGAAAAATGGCAAATGACCTAACGCCATTCCTATGAAATAAGCCTGAAAGAACAGCTCGACCTGCGGCTCTCTAAGAAGGGAGTCGTTCATTTTCCCCTACGGAGTTGGATTTAATGAACTCAATATAATTGCCGATTGTATTTCATAGTCTAGCTTTTCTCAAGCGGCCGTTGTTTTTGCTTCGGCGCTTTGGCAGCCACAGGACGCTTGCGTGCCTCCGCCTTTTTCGACGGTTCCGCATTCGCTGCCTCCGCTCCCCGCCTTTGGCGGCCTTGGCGACCAACTCGTCGAGTCGTTTCAGCTCTTCCTCGTCGAGATTTTCGATGCGATGAAACGTTCTCGGCATGGATGCTCAGGCTCTTTTGGCTGAAGCCCACCGGGAGATCAGAAAAGCGTGGTTCTGGCCGACCGCTTGGAAAGAAGTAAGTCAGCACGTCCCATAGCATCGTCACTATTTTTGGCGGGAGTGGCGCAAAGCAAAAGACTTTAGCCCTGCAAAGGACGCTGCGATCAATCTGAAAAGCATTCCTTCTTCGATCGACGTCGCTTATCCTTCCTCGGGGACGCTGCTGCCGACTTCATTGGTCCTGCCTATGCTCGAGAAGAATACCGAGATCGCCGTTCCACTTTTTGTTCCTGCTTCTTTGCGTGGTTGCGCAACCTTTCAATGTCCCGCCTGATTTGCATAATGAAATGGTTGTACTCGCGGCTGACACATTTCTTTTTGTCCGATGTTCCGAATCCTTCGTTCGCTTCGGCAACGGATTACTCAAACCACTGTCGAATAGCGTATCTATTGCGGGGAAATAAGCGTGAATAAAATTCACATAGCAAGAAGATCAATGGTAATATTGTCTTTCGCTTATTTTATTGTTTTTTACTGCCTTTTCAGGCAGTCAGCATATTACGATAGCACATACGAAGAACTTTCCGATATTGTTCGGTTTAATGGCCATTTAGTAGAAATGATATTGATATCTCCACAGGTTTATCCGCTGATGATACTTTCCGGATTCTTGATTTATTTGAGGAATAGGGATGGTGTAATAAAGCAGCTAATGTGTATCTGGTCTGTAGTATTTGTACTTGGCTCAGCTTGGACCGCTCTGGTCATCTATTTAATTGAAAACGGCTAAATTTCAAAGGAGATATACCATGGCAGACCCGACATCGCTGTTCACACGGGAAACGACAGACTTTATCGTACGGAATGCATCTGAAGCCAATACCGTAGCTTTGTCCGTCAGCGTCAAGGTCAAGACCGGCAGCCGGCGTATCCTTGATTAACTCTATTCGCCGTTGGCCGAGATCGTATCGGAAGCGATGCGGGAGCGATGAGGCCTTGTCCGACGAGTTCACGATTCGCTATGACCAGATTCAGCCGCTGACGCAGTGACGCCTGCGCCCAAAATACGAGATCAACAATGACAACAGAGGTTCTAGTGAAGAAAGCATTTATTCTGTCGGTTGCCACGATGTGCGTCAGTGCAGCGTTGACGAGTTGCACGACGACCGGTCCGGATGGATTGTCGCGTCATCAAAAAAATGTCACCGCGGCAAGCGGTGAGCGCACCAAGCTTGGTGTCGCCTTCAGCCTCAATCCTGACTGCAGCGCGAAAGTAGTACCAGAGGTCCGCATCCGCGAGGCCCCGAAGCATGGCAAGGTGGAGAGCCTGCGCGAACTCGCATTCCCCAATGGCAAGGGCGATTATAAGAAGTGCAATGGTACAAAGGTGCTTGCCACGGTAGGGTACTACACGTCTGACAAGGGCTTTGTCGGCAAGGACAGAATTGTTGTTCGCACGTCCGATAAAAACGGCCATGTCGATGAAGGTGTGCTGAATATCACCGTTGTCGAATAGTCCAGCTGCGATGGTAGCCGGCATCGTGATCTCATGACGCCGCCTGCCCAAGAACCAAACTTCGATACTGTGAGGACTCCCGTGACCCGGCGACACGGGATTTCCTTTGTTCGGCCCCCCTTCTCCTTGCCGGGGACATGCCCAAGCTCAGGAGAGCAAGAAGGAGAATATGTCCGCACTGTGATCTCAGGCAGTCGGTAAGCCCAATAAAAATAGTCGACCGATCTCTACCTCTGCTTCACCGGCTTGGCTGAAACCCGTCGGTTGCGCGCCTCCGCCTTTTTCGACGGTGTCGCATTTGCTGCTTCGGTTGGTTCCGATGTCCTGCAAGCCTCCGTCTCGCCCCTGCCCTTTGCCGCCTTGGCGACCAGCTCGTCGAGACGTTTCAGCTCCTCCTCGTCGAGATTCTCGATGCCGATGAAACGGTTTTCGGCATGGCTGGTCAGGATGATTTCGTTGAGCTTGGCCTGTATCGCCCGCGTGTCGCGTGTCTGGGCGTTCTGCAGCACGAAGACCATCAGGAAAGTGACGATCGTCGTGCCGGTATTGATGACCAGCTGCCAGGTTTCCGAATAATCGAACAGGGGGCCGAGTGCCGCCCAGATGACGACGGCGATCAGTGCCAGGATGAAGATGACGGGTTTTCCCGCCCATTCTGATACCTTTGTTGCGAAGCGGGCGAACAGATGCTTCATCGTCACCTCTGGAATCCTCCCTCGACGTCTCCGGAGCATGATGTCGACGAGACATCATGCTCTCGGCAAAACAAACTCCGAGGCAGGATCGAGGTTCCCCCAGGGATCCGAGATTTCCTGAGGGATCTCCGGGATTCCCCGCAGGCAGGGCCGTGGTTATGCTGTGACTTCCCGCGCAATCAGCTTGCGATAGAGATGCCAGGTCGCATGGCCGAGGATCGGGATAACCAGCGCAAGCCCGGCAAAGACCGGGATCGTGCCGATGACGAGCAACGCGGCGACGATCAGGCCCCAGAGCAGCACCGGCACCGGATTGAGAACCAGCGCGCGGATCGACGCCGTGACGGCAGCGACTGCCCCGACATCGCGGTCGAGCAGCAGCGGAAAGGTGATGACCGTCATCGCCAGCACGACGAGCGCAAAGACGAAGCCGATCAGATTGCCCCAGATGATCAGCTGCATGCCCTCTGACGTGCCGAAGACCTGGCGGAAGAAATCCGCCATGCTGCGCGGAAAGACCTCGCCGAGCAAATTGCTGTAGAGCGTCTGTGCCGTCACCAGCCAGACGACGAAGAGGCCGCAGAGCATGAGCCCGACCACCACGATCGCTGGCAGCGCCGGCGAATGTCGCACCTCGAGTGCATGCTTCCATGAGGTGTCGAGGCCGGCCTCGCGCCGGCGGCTGATCTCGTAGAGGCCAATCGCTGCGATCGGGCCGATCAGCACGAAACCCGCCATCAGCGGAAAGACCATCGGCAAAAGGTTGGCGCCCGAGGTCCACAGCGTCAGGAAAACGCCGGCGATCGGGTACATCAGGCACAGGAACACATAGTGGGACGGTTTCTCCATGAAATCGTCGTATCCGCGCTTCAGCGCGTCGAAGACGTCGGCGATACCGATGCGATTGACGACGGGCCGCGCTAAGCTTTCGCTTGCACCCGTCATGACGTGAAATGCCGCCATGGCTTTCTCCTCCTCAGCCGAGACCTGATCGGCGGCGGACAGCACCGGCGGGCAAGCCGATACGAATTCCGCAACCGGCACTGGAGGAATATAGCAACTTTCAGGGCCCGTGTCGCTCCCTCCCTTGACATCCCCCTCTTGACATCTTGGACCAGCTTTCTCACATCGGCGGCATCATGAAAGCCTCAGACGCAGATATCCTCATCATCCCCGGTTACACCAATTCCGGCCCGAGCCACTGGCAGAGCCGCTGGGAGGCAAAGCTCAGCACGGCGCGGCGTGTCGAACAGGCCGAATGGACGAAGCCGGTCCGCGAGGACTGGATCGCCCGCATCGCCGAGGAAGTGAACGCCTCGACCCGTCCGGTCGTCCTCGTCGCCCATTCGCTGGGCGTGCCCTCCGTGATCCATGCCATCCCGCATTTCCGCAACCGAGTGGCGGGCGCTTTCCTCGTCGCCCCGCCCGATGTCGCCAATCCCGACATCCGCCCGAAGCACCTGATGACCTTCGGCCCCTATCCGCGCGATCCGCTGCCCTTCCCGTCGATCACGGTGGCCAGCCGCAACGATCCGTTCGGCACCTACGAGCATGCCGACGATGTCGCCAGCAGCTGGGGCTCCTTCCTCGTCGATGCCGGCGAGGCCGGCCACATCAACGCCGATTCCGGTCACGGCCCCTGGCCCGAAGGCACCATGGTCTTTGCCCAGTTCCTCGGCCGGCTCTCCGCCTGATTGCGGAAAAGACGCCGCCTCGCTTGTTGAGCAGGTGCTTTCTAAGTCTTTCTTAATGGAATGACAGCAGACTGCGCCGAGGTGACATAAGCGAGAATGCCCGTGAAGAAAGCCCATACAGAGGCCGGTGATCCGCATGGCGATGCCGCAGCGGTTGAGGCAGGCATTGGCAATGGGACAACCGACGATTCCGACCTCACCGAGCGGGAGAGCCGCTGGAATTATGCGCTCGTCGGCTCTGGCCTCGGCGTATGGGATCACAACTACCGTCTCGACCGGAAATATTACTCGCCGACGTGGAAAACCATCCGCGGCATGGCCCCCGACGAGGAAGCCGACGGCGATTACGAGGCCTGGCTGCAGCTCGTTCATCCCGACGATCGCGATTTCGTCGTCCATGCAATCGACCGGCAGAACGCCGGCGATCCAAATTACCAGGTCTTCGAATATCGCGAGCGCCACAAGGACGGCCACTGGGTGTGGATCGAGTGTCGCGGCGCCTGCGTCGAATGGGACGAAGACGGCGTGCCGACGCGCATCATCGGCACGGATACGGATATCACCGCCCGCAAGGAAGCCGAGGAGACGCTGTCGCGTTTGTCGCGCCGGCTCGATCTGGCGCTGGAGGTTTCCCGCATCGGCGTCTTCGAAGCCGATATCGAGCATGATACCGTCGAATGGGACGACCGCCTCATCGCCATTTACGGGCTGCAGGGCGCCTCGCGTCAGATCGGCGGCGACGTCTGGGCGAAAAGCCTGCATCCCGACGACCGCGAGCGCGTGCTTGGCTTGTCCGACCGCAGCGTCGAAAGCGGCAGTGATTTCCAGCAGGAATACCGCATCATCCGCGGCGACGGCGCCGAACGCGTCATCCGCGCCCGCTCGGCCTTCTTCATCGACGGCAACGGCCACCGCAAGCTGATCGGCGCCAACTGGGACGTCACCGAAGAAGTCGCGCTGCGCAACGAGCTGCGCCGCGCCAAGGATCTGGCCGAGGCGCGCAACCGGGAGCTCGAAGCCGCCAAGGAGAGCATCGAGCACCTGGCGCTGCACGATTACCTCACCGGCCTGCCGAACCGCCGCTATCTCGACAAGATGCTGGACGAGCGTGCGGCCGAATGCCGGGCCAAGGGCCTGGCGCTGGCGATCCTGCATATCGATCTCGACCGCTTCAAGCAGATCAACGACACGCTCGGCCACCGGGCCGGCGACGCCATGCTGCAGCATGCCGCAAGCGTGCTGAGAACGTCCGTCCGCGCCGTCGATTTCGTGGCCCGCATCGGCGGCGACGAATTCGTCATCCTTTGCATTATCGATCCCGCATCGAAGAAGATCGCCAGCCTTGCCGAACGTGTCATCCGCGAATTGCGCAAACCCGTCAGATATGAGGGGCACGATTGCCGTTTCGGCGCCAGCATCGGCATCGCCATCGACAGCGGACCGAAGCTCGACGCCAAGCAGATGCTCCTCGACGCCGATATCGCCCTTTATCGTGCCAAGGGCCTGGGCCGCAACCGCTTCGAGTTCTTCTCAGCCGCTGCCCGCCGCGACATCATCTCCGCCAAGCACCTTGCCGACGAGATCCTGATCGGCCTCGAACGCAATGAATTCGTGCCCTTCTATCAGTTGCAGTTCGATGCCCGCACGCTCGATGTCGCAGGCGTCGAAACACTTGCCCGCTGGCAGCACCCGGTGCACGGGCTGCTGACGCCCGACCGCTTCCTCGACATCGCAGAGGATCTCGACGTCGTATCGACCATCGACGCGCTGATCCTGGAGCGCGCCATTGCCGACCGGAAGGTGTGGCTGAAGGACGGGCTGCCGATCCCGAAGATATCGGTCAACGTCTCCGCCAGGCGGCTCGCCGATCCCGATCTGGGCAAGAAGCTGCGCGCCTTGAAGATCGAGCCCGGCACCTTCTCCTTCGAGCTGCTGGAATCGATCTCGCTCGACGATTGCGACGAGGCGGTGGCCGCCAACCTGAAAAAGCTGCGCAAGCTCGGCATCGACATCCAGATCGACGATTTCGGCACCGGCCATGCCTCGATCGTCAGCCTGCTGCGCCTGAGCCCGAAGACGCTGAAGATCGACCGCGAGCTGATCCGCATGCTGCCGCAATCGGCCGAGCAGCGCAAACTGGTCGGCTCGATCATCGATATCGGCCGCTCGCTGAACATTCTCGTCATCGCCGAAGGCGTCGAGACGGCGGAGCATATCCGCATTCTCGAAGAACTCGACTGTGACACGCTGCAGGGCTTCGCGCTCGCCCGGCCGATGCCGGCCATGCAGATCCCCTCCTTCATCCGCTCCGGAAGCTGGCGCCACGGGCAAATCGCCGCTCGCGCCTTGCAGGCGCAGCTTCGCCGCGCGCTGCGAAGCAGAGCCGCCAAATAAAAACCTGCATAAGCGGCTCGCCATTTCGCCTTCATTCCACCGTAGAGGAAAAAGCGCTAAACTCGTCTTGCGAATTCATTCGATTCTCTTGGCGGTATTCCGTAAAATCGGAAACCGGGCCGCGAAATCCGGAAACCAGGGAAGGAGCGACAGGCGGATTGTGAAACCCTCTCTTTTCCTTTAAGGGGACGCCACGAGATCGATCCACTCGCGCTATCCCAAGAGCGCCAACAATAGAGAATGACCACGATGAACCGTCGCCGCCGTATCTACGAGGGCAAGGCAAAGATTCTGTATGAGGGCCCGGAACCGGGCACTTTGATCCAGTTCTTCAAGGACGATGCCACTGCCTTCAACAAGAAGAAACACGAAGTCATCGATGGCAAGGGCGTCCTCAACAACCGCATCTCCGAATATATCTTCAGCCATCTGAACAAGATCGGCATCCCCACTCATTTCATCCGCCGGCTCAACATGCGCGAGCAGTTGATCAAGGAAGTAGAGATGATCCCGCTGGAGATCGTCGTGCGCAATGTCGCGGCCGGTTCTCTCGCCAAGCGCCTCGGCATCGACGAAGGCGTCGTGCTGCCGCGCTCGATCATCGAATTCTACTACAAGTCCGACGCGCTCGACGATCCGATGGTCTCCGAAGAGCACATCACCGCCTTCGGCTGGGCAAACCCCGCCGAACTCGATGACATCATGGCGCTTGCCATTCGCGTCAACGACTTCATGACCGGCCTCTTCCTCGGCGTCGGCATCCAGCTCGTCGATTTCAAGATCGAATGCGGCCGCCTCTTCGAAGGCGATATGATGCGCATCATCCTCGCCGACGAAATCTCGCCGGACAGCTGCCGGCTCTGGGATATCGAAACTCACGAGAAAATGGACAAGGACCGCTTCCGCCGTGACCTCGGCGGATTGCTCGAAGCCTATTCCGAAGTTGCGCGCCGTCTCGGCATCATCAATGAAAACGAGCCCGTGCGCGGCACCGGCCCGGTTCTCGTCAAGTAAGGCAGGAAAGACAAAGTGATCAAGGCTCGTGTCACCGTCACGCTGAAAAACGGCGTTCTCGATCCGCAGGGCAAGGCTATCGAGGGTGCGCTTGGCGCCCTCGGCTTCTCGGGCGTCGGCCATATAAGACAGGGCAAGGTCTTCGACCTGGAGCTGGAAGGCGCCGACAAGGGCAAGGCCGAGGCCGATCTCAAGGCCATGTGCGAAAAACTGCTCGCCAACACGGTGATCGAGAACTACGCAATCGCGATCGACTGATGATCACAGACCCGTCGTCTGGCGGACTTTGAGGATTTGGCGTCATGATGAAAGCAAAGCTGGAGACGGAAGTCTCGAAATATATGAGCTATGTTTTGCGTCATGCGCCTGATGCGGCCCGCATGTTTTCCGAGGGTCATTCTTTCTTTGTCTCCGACAATGGAGTATGGCTCGCCGAAAGCGTTCCAGTTCAATATCTTTCGCGAAACGCAGGGACCCCATGAAATCAGCCGTCGTTCAACTTCCGGGCCTCAACCGCGACCGCGACATGATCGCCGCCTTGACCAAGATCTCCGGCCAGCCACCGGTGACGATCTGGCAGACGGAAACCGAGATCCCCGATGTCGACCTGATCGTCATCCCCGGTGGCTTTTCTTATGGCGATTACCTGCGTTGCGGCGCGATCGCCGCCCGCATGCCGGTCATGCAGGCGATCATCGACAAGGCTGCAAAGGGCGTGAAGGTGCTCGGCGTCTGCAACGGCTTCCAGATCCTCGTCGAGGCCGGCCTGCTGCCCGGCGCGCTGATGCGCAATTCCTCGCTGAAATTCGTCTGCCGCGAGATCAAGCTCGAAGTCGTCAATGCCGAGACGGATTTCACCCGCGCCTATGCGCAGGGCCAGGTCATTCGCTGCCCGGTTGCCCATCATGACGGCAATTATTTCGCCGACGATGCAACGCTGGCTGCGATTGAAGGCAATGGCCAGGTGGTGTTCCGTTATGCCGAGGGCACCAATCCGAACGGCTCGATCAATGATATCGCCGCCGTCATCAACGAAAACGGCAACGTGCTTGGCATGATGCCGCATCCCGAGAACTTGATCGAAGCCGCTCATGGCGGTTCGGACGGCCGCGGCCTCTTCGCCTCGGCGCTCGACGTCATCGCCGCCTGAGCCCTGCACGTCGTCCAAAACCGCGCGGCGGTCTTGGGCAACGGCATGCACCCGAAAATCCTTCCGTCCGGATCTGGAGCAAGATTGATGCGCCTTCGCCTCGCAAACGCCGCCCTGTTGACCGCTCTCGCAGCCATGCTCGCAGCCTGCCAGACGCCGGCGCCGACGGCAGGCCCGAACCGTGGCGCACTGCCGACGATGGAACGCGTGGCGCTCGGCGCCAATGCCTGCTGGTTCAAATCGGGTGATCCGGCCTTTGCTGCTTACAAGCTCGCGCCGGAGCTCAATTCCTTCTCCGGCCGGCCGCGGATCCTGGTGGTCCACAAGGGCAGCCCGGAAAGCCGGCCGCTGCTCGTCGTTCAGGCCGAGGGAAGCCCGTCGCGCCTGCAGGCCTTCGGGCCGATGATGCAGGAGCCCGTCGCCGGCCGTATCACCACCGACGTCAATCGCTGGTCGGCAGGCAACAAGGCCTGCAGCTGATCGACCCGGTCAGTTCCGAAGGCACGTTTCAGTCCCAAAAGAACGACTTGCTGACTTCGCGGGCCGCGTCGGACTGTGACACTCCGATATCCTTGAGCTCGGTCGCCGTCAGGCCCCTCAGCGCGCGCCGGCCTTCCCGCTTCTGATGCCAGAGGAGAATGGAGGCCCAGATCCGGCCCAGGCGCGTCGTCACCCCAGCGGGAGCGGCGGGGAGGATGATCTGCCTCCTGTCCTCGTAAGAGACAATCGGTACAATCGGCATTTTGATCTCAGGCAACGCAGACATTCCAGGAATCCTCTCGGTTTGCCGTTGGAATTGACTCATACGCTTGACGGGTACAATGTGCCAATATATACAATTGTCACCATGACAAATTGGCTTCCCGATATTTCCCGCGGTTCCGGGCCGGTCTATCTCCGGCTCGCCGACAGCATCGAATCCGCCATATCTAGCGGAGCCCTGCCCGCCGGCAGCAAGCTGCCGCCGCAGCGCAACCTTGCCTACGATATCGGCGTGACGATCGGCACGATCGGCCGCGCCTATGCGCTGGTGCATGAGCGCGGCCTGGTCGCGGGCGAAGTGGGGCGCGGCACCTATGTGCTAAACCGCTCCGAGACGCCGCCCGGGGAACAGATCGATCCGCTGACCGTCTCGCTCGGCGGCACCCGCATCCAGGATGCGCCGGCGAACAAGATCCGTTTTGACACGACAGCCGCGCCCGATCTCGGCCAGGGTAAGGTCATAGCGGGTATCCTCGCGGAGATCGGCGAGCAGCATCTTTCCGAAATCTCCTCCTATTCACGGAGTTTCCCGCAGAACTGGTTCGAGGCCGGCCGCCTGTGGCTTGCCCGCAGCGGCTGGACGCCGGAGGTTGAAAACATCGTGCCGACGCTCGGCGCCCATGCGGCGGCGATCGCCGTTATCGCCGCCGTCTCGGCGCCGGGTGACAAGATCGTCTTCGAGGATCTCACCTACACCCAGGTCAGCCGCAGCGCCCGCCTTCTCGGCCGCCGCACACTGACGGTCGATTCCGACAAGCTTGGCATGATCCCCGAGGATTTCGAGCGGCTCTGCCAGCAGCAGCATCCGAAGATCGCCTTCCTGATGCCGACCGTCCACAATCCGACGTTGGCGATCATGCCCTATGAACGGCGCGCTGATATCGCCGCAATCGCCAGGAAGCACAGTGTCTGGCTGATCGAGGACGACCTCTACGGCGGCATGGCCGACGACGATACGCCGCTGCTCGCCTCGATCGCACCCGATCGCACCTTCCTCGTCAACGGCCTGTCGAAATCGGTTGCCGCCGGCGTGCGCGGCGGCTGGGTCGCCTGCCCTCCGCATTTTGCCCAGCGCATCAGGGTGACGCACAAGATGATCACCGGCGGCCTGCCCTTCATCCTGGCGGAGACCTGTGCGCGCCTCGTCGAAAGCGGCACAGCGCACGAGATCCGCAAGGCAAGTGTCGAGGAACTCTCCAGGCGCGTCCAGCTCGCCCGCGAGCAGTTGCAGGGTTTCGATTTCGAATCGCACCTCCACGCGCCCTTCCTCTGGCTGAAACTGCCGGAGCCCTGGATGTCAGGCACCTTCAAGAACGCCGCCTACCGCGACGGTGTGCTCGTCGACGATGAGGACGAGTTCAAGGCGGCCCGCGGCGAGAAAGCCTATCACCGCGTTCGCATCGGTTTGTCTTCGCCGAAGACGGGGCAGGAACTGACCTCGGGGCTGATGATCCTGCGCCGGCTGTTGGAAAATGGCGGCTCCGCCTATGACGGCGAAATATGAGATATTGCAAATACACGTCATAAATCGGAAAAAACGCCGGAGCCTATTCGGAGCGCTTCAGCGACTCAACCTCCGTGTTACCTCATTGTTGTTCCCACCTGATGTGAATCAAAGGACAGCAAATGAGGGTCGACTTCGGAAGGATCGCGTTGCGTTTTTTAAGTATGGCATCAGTGGCAGCAGTAGCCGGTATCTCGGCGGGAGACCCGGCAAATGCCGGCGACCAGATATTCGATGAATTGCGCTTCGGCGTCTCGACCTCTGTGCAGTCGGGCCACTCCAGGGAAGACGGCGTCTTTCCGGAGATTACCGCTCTCTTCGATCCTTTCGGCTACAAGACGGCGGTCGGCTGGCAGCAACAATTGTTGCATCCCCGCGTCCATCTCGGCACTTCGATCGGCACGTCGGGCGAAGCCACCCAGTTCTTCACCGGTTTCACCTGGACGGTCGATTTCAACGAGAAGCTCTTTGCTGAAGCCGGCTTCGGCGGCGTCATCCATACCGGCGATCTCGACGGCGATGATGACGGTCCGGAACTCGGCTGTCGCGTCCTCTTCCACGAATATCTGGGCGCCGGCTACCGTTTCAACGCCCACTGGATGTCATGGCCCAGATCGCCCATTCCTCGCATGCCAATCTCTGCGATGGGCCGAACGACGGCATGACACGCGCCGGCTTGCAGGTCGGCTACAAGTTCTGAGAATCCGTTCGACAATTTCAGCGGGTTGGCCGACGGATGATTGAACTGCTCCGTCTGATCGACCATCGGCAGGCGGAAACCGTTCAGTCCCATTTGGGACGAACAGGCTTTAACTCGCCCTGACAAGCCGCCGCGACGCAGTCCGCCAGGCTGCCAAACCGAAGCGCCTTACCCGTCAATCCAGGACCGTAGTGAGCGAACTTCGCGGAATTGGTGATAATTGTATCGACCGATTTTGGGATGACAGGCTCCGCAAGTGTGCACCAGCACGCATCGGTTACGAATTCTACGCCGAAGTCCGACAGTTTGCCGACGAGATTCGCAGCGGAAGCCCTTTCGAACGTCGCACGGTTGCAGGTAACCAGAACCTTGACGTCAGGATGTTTCGCCAGGCCGTCGCAGAGCGCGGCCAGCCGCTCGCATTCGTCGAAAGAGAAATGGGGATTGCCCAGCGCGACGAACTCGATGGCATCCACAGACCCGCCGTTGAGTTTCCTCCAGTCCGCAACGACGTCCTTGGGACAGATTTCATAGCTCGCCTTGATCTTGCTTCCGACAATGCTCTCAAGGCTGTCGGCCTCCGGCGTGACACCGACGATATGGAACATGGGAGAGCCTGATGTCGTCGCAAAACCCGCCCCGAACGCCTTTAGGTCGTCCAGATTCGGCTTCCACGTATCGAGGCCGATCACGACCGGAATTTCATCTCCGACAAGCTTGCCGATGTGGTAGCCGAGAATGGGGTAGACCATGTCATCCCGCGACACGAAACCCGACACATTGACTACGAGGCTGGCGCGCCTGTTGTCGGCGATATGCGGCCCGGTCAGCGGCGCGCGCCCGGTGAGAGCGATGCACAGATCCAGGTAGTCAGGATACTTGGCAGTGCGAGCACCCAAAACGCTGTTCGCGAATACGACGGCGTTCGACTCCGCCCAGGCCACCTGCTCACCCTGCCTGGGTGCGGACGACAGCTGATAGGGCGCGCAGGTGAACGTCTTTCGTGCTCCCATGGAGGCGTAGGCCTCACCCAATTCGGATGCGGGTCCGGCGACGCCGGGAGACACGCCCTGCTCCCGCCAACGCATCTGGTCCACCGATATCGAGTTCAGGGTCGTTGGAACGGCAACCCTACCCTCCCAGTCCCGCATGCGTTTCGCGAATTCCAGGCTGGTCGGCCCGGTGTAGATGCAGCCGTCGATGTGGACCTGGGAGATATCGATGAGTTCCGTCGCTCCCTGAATTTCAGCCATGCGCGTCGTGGCCCTCATTGCCACCTGCACGGCCTTGCCCATTTCCCCGTTCAAAGCGGACCGATCCCTCGATGTCAGCGCTATCGAATTTCCATAGGTGCGATCGGCGGCATCGAAACCTGGGGCGGTTTCGATCCGGCTCGCAATGACCTTATCGCCGATGAGGGTGACTTCAGGGATGGAGTGCAGCTCGGCGAAGTCGTCTTCGGAGAGCTGGACAACGGGGATCGATCGGCCGAACACTTCGTCAGCGACGATGACTCCAAGCGATAGTATTTCCTCCTGGCGCGAGACCACGATACCGGCGGGAGCGTGCCCGTTCATGATCAGCTCCATGAGCACACTGCTGCCCGTACACGAGCCGCGTCCGCCGGGGATGGCGAGAATCTTTCCTGTCAGGACCTGTGTCGACAGGGGATGGTGGCGGTCGATGACTTCTCCGGTCCGGGAGTCGACGCCGCCCCAGAAGCTGAGCGCCGTGTCGCTGAATACGATCGACCCCGTAGCGACGCCAGCCACAAGCGCGCGCCCGGCAAACACCTTTTCATCTGCCTGTTGTTGTATGTCCGGCATTGTATCTCGATACCATCAACCAAGAAGAAAAGCTTCCTATAGTAAACATCAGCGACACACAAAAGCTGAGGCCGGAGCCTTGCCTCATTGCTATCGATCGAGAATCAAAAGCAAGTTGTCAAACAGACTCTGAGAAGCGGCCGCCCGTACCGGGCCGAAGAAGTCGCCCGCCCGCTGTTGACGGCGGGCATTTTCCTGTCGCGCGCCGTCCCTACATAGGCTAAAGAGCGGAAAACGCGCAACGGCAGGGACTTTCGAGAGCTCATGACCATTCCAAACACCATCCCGATCACGCCGGAACTCATCGCGGGCCATGGCCTGAAGCCCGACGAGTACCAGCGTATTCTGGATCTGATCGGCCGCGAACCGACGTTTACCGAGCTCGGCATCTTCTCTGCCATGTGGAACGAGCACTGCTCCTACAAATCCTCGAAGAAGTGGCTGCGCACGCTGCCGACCAAGGGGCCGCGCGTCATCCAGGGCCCGGGCGAAAATGCCGGCGTGGTCGATATCGATGACGGCGATTGCGTCGTCTTCAAGATGGAGAGCCACAACCACCCCTCCTATATCGAGCCTTATCAAGGTGCTGCGACCGGCGTCGGCGGCATCCTGCGCGACGTCTTCACCATGGGCGCGCGCCCGATCGCCGCGATGAACGCGCTGCGCTTCGGCGAGCCGGATCATCCGAAGACCCGCCATCTCGTCTCCGGCGTCGTTTCCGGCGTCGGCGGCTATGGCAATTCCTTCGGCGTGCCGACGGTCGGCGGTGAGGTTGAGTTCGACGCTCGCTACAACGGCAACATCCTGGTCAACGCCTTTGCCGCCGGTATTGCGAAGTCCAACGCCATCTTCCTGTCCGAAGCCAAGGGCGTCGGCCTTCCGGTCGTCTATCTCGGCGCCAAGACCGGCCGCGACGGCGTCGGCGGCGCGACGATGGCATCGGCAGAATTCGACGAGTCGATCGAGGAGAAGCGCCCGACCGTTCAGGTCGGCGACCCCTTCACTGAAAAATGCCTGCTGGAAGCCTGCCTCGAGCTGATGAAGACCGGCGCCGTCATCGCCATCCAGGATATGGGTGCGGCCGGCCTCACCTGCTCAGCCGTCGAAATGGGCGCCAAGGGCGATCTCGGCATCCTGCTTGAGCTCGACAAGGTGCCGGTCCGCGAAGAGAGAATGACGGCCTATGAGATGATGCTGTCGGAAAGCCAGGAGCGCATGCTCATGGTGCTGCAGCCGGAGAAGGAAGAGGAAGCCAAGGCGATCTTCGTCAAGTGGGGCCTCGACTTTGCCATCGTCGGCTGGACGACCGACGATCTGCGCTTCCGCGTCATGCACCAAGGTGAGGAAGTCGCCAACCTGCCGATCAAGGATCTCGGCGACCAGGCGCCGGAATATGATCGCCCCTGGCGCGAATCCGGCAAACACGCTCCCCTGCCCGCCAATCTCGTTGCCGCTCCTCAGGATTACGGCCAGGCGCTGTTGCAACTCGTCGGCTCCGCCAACCAATCGAGCCGCCGTTGGGTCTATGAGCAATACGACACGCTGATCCAGGGCAATTCGCTGCAGCTTCCGGGCGGCGATGCCGGCGTCGTGCGTGTCGACGGCCATGCCTCCAAGGCGCTCGCCTTCTCCTCCGACGTCACTCCGCGTTATGTCGAGGCAGACCCCTTCGAAGGCGGCAAGCAGGCGGTCGCCGAATGCTGGCGCAACATCACCGCGACAGGCGCCGAACCGCTCGCCGCCACCGACAATCTGAACTTCGGCAATCCCGAAAAGCCCGAGATCATGGGCCAGTTCGTTCAGGCGGTGAAGGGCATCGGCGAAGCCTGCCGCGCGCTGGATTTCCCGATCGTCTCCGGCAACGTCTCGCTCTACAACGAGACCAACGGCGTCGCCATCCTGCCGACCCCGACGATCGCAGGCGTCGGCCTGCTGCCGGATTGGCGCAAGATGGCCCGCATTGGCAGCGCCAACGACGGCGATAAGGTGATCATGATCGGCGTCGACGGCAACCATCTCGGCCAGTCCGTCTATCTCCGCGATGTGCTTTCCAGCCGCGAAGGTCCGGCGCCGGAGGTGGATCTGTTCGCCGAAAGACGCAATGGCGATTTCGTTCGCTCCGTGATCCGCAACGGCCAGGCGACCGCCTGCCACGACATTTCCTCGGGTGGTCTAGCGGTGGCGCTCGCCGAAATGGCGATGGCCTCGGGCAAAGGCCTGACGATCGATCTGAGCGAAGGCAAGGGTGAACCGCATGCGCTGCTCTTCGGCGAGGATCAGGCGCGCTACGTGTTGACGTTGCCTGCCGATGTCGCCGATTTCGTCTGCGTCAATGCAGAAGGTGGCGGCGTTCCCTTCCGCCGTCTCGGCACGGTCGAAGGAACGGCTCTCGTCGTCGGCGATCTCATCTCGCTGCCGATTCAGCAATTGCGCGATGCCCATGAATCATGGTTCCCTGATTTCATGGAAGGCCGCGGCGAACTTGCTGCGGAATGATGCGCAAGGAGTAACGATCATGGCCATGAAACCCGGCGATATCGAAGACATGATCAAGGCTGGGATTCCCGGTGCCAAGGTGACGATCCGCGATCTGGCAGGCGACGGCGATCACTACGCCGCCGAAGTCGTCGCAGAAGTCTTCCGCGGCAAGAGCCGTGTGCAGCAGCACCAGATGGTCTACGAGGCGCTGAAGGGCAATATGGGCGGCGTGCTGCACGCTTTGGCCCTGCAGACCTCCGCGCCGGAATAGAGCCCGACGCAATCCGGATGACGATGCCCGGCCCTCAGCCGGGCATTCTCTTTTCGTCGGGATCGGCAAAGACCGAGGCCGGCATCGGCCCGGATGTCAGCAGCGTGAAATCGAAGGGCGCCTGCAGATCAGGCCCAAGCACATATTGCCGGTGAACGCGCAACTGGTCCTTACGGATCTTGCGATAGTGCTCGCGCGTCAGCATCTGCTTGACGCGGATCAGGATCATCTTTGCCTGAGGCGCATCCGCATGGCCGGATACGTCAACGACCGGCACCTTGTAGAAATTGATCGAATCCGTCAGGCACTGTACGTCGAGCCAGGAAATCTCGGGACAGCGGGCGATCAGCCCGACGCGGGCGCGAAGCAGCGTTGCCGATGACATGAGCGCGCATTGCAGGATGGCGCTGCCGAGTGTGGCAAACACCACGCGCTTTCCTCTGAATATCTGCGGCTCCCTTTCCAGCAATATGCCGATGACATGGGCGGCGACGCTCGATCCCATGCTGTGCGAGGAGATCACATATTCGTCCGCCTCTTCCTCAAGCGCCTTGCGCACGGCAATGGCTTGGGCTTCCAGCCAGTCGTTGAAATATGTCCGGTCCATGCGGCCGAGGGCGACGGCCATTTCCCAATCGGCAAAGAGATGCAGCGTATGGAAGCGTTCGGAAAACGGCAGGAAGGCGAAGATGAAGAAACAGAGCGCCAGCGGTCCGCTCCAGAGCATGTGCCACGGCGAAAAGCTAAGAGCATAGGGCAGAATGGCGATCTGCACCGTCAGCGCGATCGCCAGTGCCGTCAGCAGGAACGGGAAGAGGAAGAACAGGCCGAAGCGCCAGGCATGGCGGAAATATCCCCGCATCCCGCCTTCCAGCATGATCTCGGCGCAGCTTCGGAAGCCTGCAATGATCTGGCTCAGCGTGTTGCCACTGCGCAGCCGGCGCACCAGCCTATCGTGATCGACCATATGGATCCGGCTCTTCGTCTGCCAGCCGGGGGAACCGGTCCCTGCCTCGGGCGCCGCTACCCTCTCAGCCGTCCTGACCTCGAAACTGACCGGATTGCTCCCCTCGTCCACTGGCCCCGTCTCGACCGCATAGCCCCAGACGGCGGCACTCTGCCTGGCCGAACGCTCGTAGCGTGCCCTGTGGGCAACGCCGTCAAGCGGCTCGAAGCCCGGGAAATGCAGGACGACCCGCTTCTCGATCAATTCCATTCCACTCTTCCGGCCGGGCGAATGGCCGGCATGTTGCTGCGATCCGGCTGCTGCGCCACTGATATGGGTAAAAAGCAGCTATGGTCTCGAAGCCGTCTTGCTAACCGAACTCTTCCGGAATTCAATAGCAGCCATGTCGTTTCCATCACGAACGGAGGGGTTTTGTGGTCGACCTAGTCAAAGAATTGATATCAGGCGTCGTCGACACCGTGCTGAAGGAGATCCTGAAGAAAACCACCGGCCGCGCCACGACGAAGCGCAAAAGGCGTAAGACACGCCCCGCCGCGCCGACGACGGCTGCCCGCAAGGCGACCGCGGCCAAGCCCAAGCCCGCCCGCAAACAGGTGAGCAAGCGCCGCACCGCCGCGGGCCGCAGCCGTCAGCGTCGCAGCTAAGGCACGATGAAAATGCGAGCGGTTTTCGGACGAATTCTGCGGCGCTCTTGAGGGCATAACGGATGATACGCATTGTGAAAATCATTCTCGCGGCGGTCGTCGCGATCTGTCTCATCGCCGTCGCCGGCGTCTACGCCCTGTCGGAGATACGCCTTTCCAGGACGTACGACGTTGCGGCCGCCGATTTCTCCGTCAAAACGACGCTGCCTGCCGAGGAAGCCGAACGCCGCGCCCGCACGCTGATGTGCGGCGGCTGTCATCACGATGCCGGCAACGTGCTCATCGACGAGCCGGGCGTCGGCCGGATCGTCGCGCCGAACATGACCCGCTTCGTGCCGATGTACAGCGACGCGGAACTCGTTCGCCTCATCCGCCATGGCGTCAAGAAGGACGGTACCGGCGCCTTCATCATGCCGGCTAGCAACTTCGCCAATATCACCGATGATGATATAGCAGCGATCATTGCCTGGATGCGCAGTTTGAAGCAGCTTCCCGATGCGGTGGCCGGAACGACGCAATGGGGGCCGCTCGGACGCATCGGCCTGGCGCTCGACAAGATCCCTTTCGAAGCTGATCTGGTGCCGGCTGTCATCACCCCTGCCGCCACTCGCCCGGCCGATATCGGCGAATATGCCTTCAAGACGGGTTGCGGCCATTGCCACAATCTCGATACGGCAAAACAGTCGGAAGCCTTCCTGGCGCCGGCGCTTAAGCCACTGGCACAATCCTATTCGGCTGCCGATTTTAAGACGCTGCTGCGCACCGGCAAGGGTGTCGGCGGCCGCGATCTCGGCGTGATGACAGAGGTTTCCCAATGGGACTTCAGCCATTTCACCGATGTCGAAATCGAACAGATTCAGACCTATCTCGCCCGTCGACCGTAACGCGACGGCAACAACCCGGCAGCGGCCTGCCCGAACTGGTCTTTTTTTGGTTCGGGCGGCTGGAATTCCTGCTGTCGCATGCTATCTAAAGGCAACGATTGAAACGGTGGGCCTTTAACCCGCCTGTTGAAAGGATTAGGTCCCCATGAGCGGCATTCACGAATTCATCGACAACGAAATCAAGACTAACGACGTCGTCCTCTTCATGAAGGGCACGCCGCAGTTTCCGCAGTGCGGTTTCTCCGGCCAGGTCGTGCAAATTCTTGATTACATTGGTGTCGACTACAAGAGCGTCAACGTGCTCGCCGATTCGGAAATCCGCCAGGGCATCAAGGAATATTCCAACTGGCCGACAATCCCGCAGCTCTACGTAAAGGGCGAGTTCGTCGGCGGCTGTGACATCGTCCGGGAAATGTTCCAGGCTGGTGAACTGCAGCAGCATCTCCAGGAAAATGGCATCGCGGTGCGCGCCGCCTCCTGACCGGTCACCGGACGTCCGCCCGGTTTCCAAATCTGTTTCTTGAGTTCGAGGCGCTGCGGCCAGCAGCGCCTTGACCTGTTTATGGGAATTTCATTGTGACAGATTCTTCACAAGCCGTGTCCGCGGGCCGCCTGCCCATGGGCAAGCGAGAATTCATCGCGCTCGCAGCCTTCCTGATGGCCATCAACTCGCTGGCGATCGATATCATGCTCCCGGCCTTGCAGCAGATCGGCGCGAGCCTCGGCGTCGAAAGCGAGAACCACCGCCAGTTCGTCGTCTCCTCCTATCTGCTCGGCTTCGGCTGCGCCCAGCTTTTCTACGGACCGCTTTCCGATCGCTTCGGCCGCCGCACGCCGCTGTTGTTCGGCCTCGTCGTTTATATCGTTTCGGCCATCGGCATCGTCTTCGTTCCCTCCTTCGCCGGCCTGCTGGTGCTGCGCTTCGTCCAGGGCATCGGCTCGGCGGCCACCCGCGTCATCACCATCTCCATCGTCCGCGATATCTATGGCGGACGGCAGATGGCCGAAGTCATGTCGTTGATCATGATGGTATTCATGATCGTGCCGGTGATTGCGCCCGGCACCGGCCAGATCGTCATGTTCTTCGGTAACTGGCACCTGATCTTCCTCTTCATCGCCACCATGGCGACGGCGATTGCCGTCTGGGCCTATCTACGCCTGCCGGAAACCCTGCATCCCGCCAATGTCAGGCCCTTCACCGCCCGCTCGATCTTCGGCGCCTTCAAGCTGGTGCTGACCAATCGCGTCGCGCTCTGCTACACCATTGCCAGCACCTTCATCTTCGGCGCGCTGTTCGGCTTCATCAATTCGGCCCAGCAGGTCTATGTCGGCATTTACGACCTCGGCGTCTATTTCCCCTTCGCCTTTGCCGGCGTGGCGATCTTCATGTCGCTGTCGTCCTTCTTCAATTCGCGCTTCGTCGGCAAGCTCGGTATGCGCCGCCTGTCGCATGGCTCGCTCATCGGCTTCATCGCCATCAACACCATCTGGCTGATCGTCCAGATGGCCAGCACCGAGCCGATGCCCTTCGCTCTGTTCATCTCCTTCTTCGGCCTTTCCATGTTCCAATTCGGCTGGATCGGCTCGAACTTCAATTCACTCGCGATGGAGCCGCTCGGCCACGTCGCCGGCACCGCCTCCTCCGTCCTCGGATTCATGAGCACGGTCGGCGGCGCCATTATCGGCGCCGGCATCGGCCAGGCCTTCGACGGCACCGCGCTGCCGATGGTCGCCGGTTACTTCGTCGTGTCGATCATCGGGCTCGTCTTCGTGCTGATCGCCGAGAAGGGCCGCCTCTTCCAATCGCAGAACCCAGCCGTCTGAACGGCTGGCCTCATTCGCATCCGGGATTTCACCACATGACGCCGCCGCATAAACCGCACCAGGAAAACCAGGGCTCCCGCCGCATCGGCATGGGCTTTGGCGAATTCGTCGTTACCATCGCCATCATGACCGCCAGCGTCGCCATGGCGATCGACAGCATGCTGCCGGCATTGCCCAATATCGGCCATTCCCTCGGCGTCACCAATACCAACGACGCGCAGCTGATCATCGGCGTGTTCTTCTTAGGCTTCGGCGTCTCGCAGATCTTCTTCGGCAGCCTTTCGGATACGTTCGGCCGCCGCAACATCCTGCTCGGCGGCCTGGCCTGCTATATTGTCGGAATGTTTGCCGCCGCAGCGACCGGCAGCTTCGAAATGCTGCTCGTCATGCGTTTCGTTCAGGGTGTGGGCGGTGCTGCGGTGCGCATCACCACCATGGCCATGGTACGCGACTGCTTCGGTGGCCGCGAAATGGCCCGTGTGATGTCCTATGTGATGATCGTCTTCATGATCGTGCCGATCGTTGCCCCCTCCGTCGGCCAGCTCATCATCCTCTATGCCAACTGGCACTGGATCTTCATCCTGCTGGGCATCATCGCTACCGTCCTGTTCGGCTGGGCTTTCCTCCGATTGAAGGAATCGCTGCCGCCGGAAGAACGGCTGCCGCTGTCGGTCGGCTCTGTCGTGGATGGTTTCAAGACCGTGCTCACCAACCGCATCACCTGCGGCTACATGATCGGCCTCACCATGTTCACCGGCGTCATCAGTGCCTATGTGATCTCGGTGCAGCAGGTCTTCGGCGAGGTCTATGGCCTTGGCGACTGGCTGCCGATCGCCTTTGCGGCCACCGCTGGCGGCATCGCGGTCGCCAATTTCGCCAACGGCTTCTTCGTCCGCAAATTCGGCATGCGCCGCATCTCGCACGCTGCTCTGCTGATCTTCACGGCCCTCTCGGCTGTCGGCTTTTTCTATTCGCTGGCCGGCAAGCCGGATTTCGCCATCGCCTACGGCATCTTCACCATCGTGCTGATGATGTTTGCCCTGATCGCCACCAATTTCACCGCCATCAGCCTCGAGCCGATGGGCAATCTCGCCGGCACGGCGACCGCCATCACCGGCTTCGTCTCGACGACGGCCGGCGCTATACTTGGCGGCCTGGTCGGCCAGATGTTCAACGGCACGGTGCAGCCGCTCTTCGGCGGATTCGCGCTTTTCGGCGCGGTGACGATCGCAGCCACCCTCTGGGCGGAAAACGGCAAGCTGTTCACCCATCCCGGCGACAGCCCGCAACTCGATCCGGGTGCTGCTCATTTCTGAAATGGGAACAGTGCTGGACACCCGGCGGGTTTAGTTTATTGAGCCCTCGCTCCCCATTCGGCGTCATCCTCGGCTTTGTGCCGAGGATCTGCTGCATATCAACGAATTGCAGATGCTCGGGACAAGCCCGAGCATGACGATAGAGGAGTTAGACAACTGTCTCAGCAGTCTGGTGCTCACCGGAACGGCGGGTTCAGACCGTGAAAACCTCGCGCCGCAGCACTTCCCACGAAGCCTTGTCGGGCGTGATCAGCAGCCCGCCGTCGAGATGATGCGGCAGGTAGGGCGAGCCGTCGAAGCGCGCTGCATAGGCGCCCGCCTCCTGCGAGATCAGCGTGCCGGTAAGGTGATCCCAGGGCATCAGCTTGTTGTACATGAGGTAATGCACATGGCCGCCCGCAAAGGTGCGGTATTCGTGGGCAGCGCAGCGGTAGTTGGTGAGGAAGCGCACCTTGGCGAGATTGGCGAGCACTTCGGCGCGCTTTTCCTTCGGCAGGTAGCCGGTCGAGGCCATGCCGACCATATGCTCCAGGCCCACGGGCGCTGCGACCGAGAGCCGCTCGGCGCCGCCATCCGGCCGCCGCAGCCAGGCGCCACCGCCCTTTTCGGCCATCACCCAATCGTCGCCCATCGGATCGTAGATGATGCCGGCAACCGTCTCGCCGCCGGAGATAACGGACGCCATGACGCCGAAGGCCGGGATGCCGGCGGCAAAATTGAACGTGCCGTCGACCGGATCGACGACAATCGCGAGATCGGCATGTTCGAGGCTGCCGAGCAAATCAGGATCGGCCGCGACCGATTCTTCGCCAAGGAACAGTGCGCTCGGCCAGAGTTGCGCAGCTTCCGCCTTGATCATGCGTTCCGCCTGCTCATCGGCCTCGGTGACGAGATCGGTCGCCTCGCTCTTGGCGCGGACGTCGGCCTGACCGAGCCGGCGAAAGCGCGGCAGGATCTCCGCCTTTGCTGCACGGCGCAGCAGATCGGCAAGAACGGTCACGTCAACAGTCGAAGTCATGTCAAATCCTCACGCTTAGGTCTCCCAGGAGAACCTTAAATCAGATGCCGACGATCTCGCGCCGGACAAGCTGCCAGCTCTCCTTGTCGGGTGCGGAGATGATGCCGCCCGTCGTCTCGCCGGGGCGATAGGGCGTGCCGTCGAATTTCGCCGTATGGCCGCCGGCCTCCTGATGCGCGAGCACGCCAGCTAGATGATCCCAGGGCATCAGTTTCGTATGGCCGATGAAATGCAGCTTGCCGGAGGCAACCATCCAATATTCGTAGGCCGAGCAGTTGAAGGCGAAGGTCATCCGGATCTTTGCCATGTTGGCGCAGATACGCGAGCGATCCGGTTCATCCATATGCCCCCACGACATGCCGCCGACCATCTGGCTCAGGCTAGCGGGCTCCGCTACCTGTAGCTTTGTCGATTGCCCGTCCTGGCGCGTCAGGAAGGTGCCCGCCCCTTTGATCGCGGTCACCGTGTCGCCGAGAACGGGATCATGAATGATGCCGGCGACCGTTTCGCCCCTGACGGTCACCGCCAACATGGTCCCGAAGACAGGAAGCCCGGCGGCAAAATTGAACGTCCCGTCGACAGGGTCGATGACGAAGGCGAGCTCGGCATCGGCAAGGGCCGGTACGACAGACCGGTCGGCGTCATAGGCCTCCTCGCCGACGACGAGTGCTGCGGGAAAGCGCTCTCTCAGCGCCGCGGTGATCCGCTGTTCGGCAAGTACGTCCGCCTGCGTCACCAGATCGATTGCCGAAGTCTTTTCCGAAACATCGGCAGCGCCGAGATTGCGGAAACGCGGCATGATCTCGGCGCGCGCCGCCTCTCGGACGCAATCGCCGAGAAAGAGAATATCCTGGTCTGAAATAGTCATACGAAATCCTGCCTTGATGCAATAGCCAGCCTGCCCACAGCGCCGCGCGTCTTTTAGACGCGCAAAGGACGCTGGAACACCTTAAATTGCTGCATAATTCCTTAAATCGATTCCGATTTAAGGAATTATGCAGTAGCCGGCTTTTCATGAAGGATCGGTGACACCAAGAGTGGAAAAGTCGAAGAGTTTAGGATCGAGCAGATGCGACGGGTTCACATGCGAAAGCGCCCGCAGCATCGTATCCTTGCGTCCCGGCATCCGCCGCTCGATATCGGCGAGCATGTCCTTCATCGCATTGCGCTGCAGCCCATCCTGCGAGCCGCAGAGATCGCAGGGGATGATCGGAAACTGCATGGCGGCGGCGAATTTCGCGAGGTCGTCCTCAGCGGCATAGGCAAGCGGCCGGAGCACCATCAGGTCGCCCTCGTCGTTCAGAAGCTTCGCCGGCATCGAGGCGAGCCGGCCGCCATGAAAGAAATTCATGAAAAAGGTTTCGAGAATGTCCTCGCGGTGGTGGCCGAGCACCAGCGCATCGCAACCCTCTTCCCGCGCGACGCGGTAGAGATTGCCGCGGCGCAGCCGCGAACAGAGCGAACAATAGGTAGCGCCTTCAGGCACCTTCTCCTTCACGATCGAATAGGTATCGCGATACTCGATCCGGTGGCGGACGCCGATCTTGGTGAGATAGTCCGGCAGCACGTGCTTCGGAAAATTCGGCTGTCCCTGGTCGAGATTGCAGGCGATGAGTTCGACCGGCAGCAGGCCGCGCCATTTGAGATCCAGCAGCAGCGCCAACAGCCCATAAGAGTCCTTGCCGCCGGAAAGGCCGACCAGCCAGCGCTTCTGGCCCTTCAGCATGTCGAAATCGTCGAAGGCCTGCCGCACCTGCCGCAGCAGCCGCTTGCGCAGCTTGTTGAAGGAGACGGAACGCGGTGCATCGGCAAACAGCGCATGGCCGCCGGTGTCGGCCTCGCTACTCTCCAACTCGTCGGCGATACTGGCTGCGATATTCATTGCTTCGTCCTACAGAAATTCCAAACTTGCTCTAGCAGAAACCCGCCTGGCAACACAGCGTCAATCGCCGAAAACCGACCAGCCGGTGCGCGCTGCGAGCATTTCCAGCGCCGCGGCGCCGAGCTGCGAATTGCCGACCTTGTTCAGCCCCGGCGACCACACCGCGATCGAGGCGATGCCCGGCGCCACCGCGAAGATGCCGCCGCCGACGCCGCTCTTGCCGGGCAGGCCGACATGATAGGCGAAGTCACCCGAACCGTCATAGTGGCCGCAGGTCAGCATCAGCGCATTGATGCGACGCGCCCGCTTCGGCGAGACCACCGAATGGCCGGTCGTCGGATTGCTGCCGCGCGCCGCCAGGAACAGCCCGGCGCGGGCGAGCTGCTCGCAACTCATCGACAGCGCGCATTGATGGAAATAGACGCCGAGAACATGGTCGACCGGATGGTCGAGATTGCGGTAGGCGCGCATGAAGTTGGCAAGCGCGAAATTGCGGTATCCCGTCTGCGTTTCCGAGCGCGCCACCTTGTCGTCGATGGTGATCGACTCGTCATCGGCGAGATAACGCACGAAACGCAGCAGCTCGCCGATTGCCTCGCGCGGCGCATGGCCGGCCATGACGACGTCGCTGACGGCGATCGCGCCGGCATTGATGAAGGGATTGCGGGGAATGCCGCTCTCGTGCTCTAGCTGGACGATCGAATTGAAAGCCGATCCGGAGGGTTCGCGCCCGACCCGCTTCCACAGCCCCTCGCCGACCTTGCCGAGCGCCAGCGTCAGCATGAAGACCTTCGAAATGCTCTGGATCGAAAAAGCGGTGTCGGCATCGCCGACGCGATAGACTTTGCCGTCGACGGTGACGATCGCCATGCCGAACTGCTTCGGGTCGACCTTGGCGAGCTCCGGAATATAGTCCGCGACCTTGCCCTCGCCGATCCGCGGCTGGATATCGGCGTAGATGCTATCGAGGGTCGCCTGCAAATCTGCCATCGCTTCTCTCCAGATCGCAAAAAAGCCGCTCGAAAGAGCGGCTTTCCGTATACCGGCGCATGCTGTTGTCTCGCAATCGGTTTCGACTGCGAGACGAATGCATTAACGCGAGTAGAATTCGACGACCAGGTGCGGTTCCATGACGACCGGGAACGGAACGTCGCTGAGTGTCGGAACGCGGCCGAAGGTTGCGACCATCTTGTTGTGATCGACTTCGATGTAATCGGGAACGTCGCGCTCGGCGAGGCTGACGGCTTCCAGAACGATCACCAGCTGCTTGGACTTTTCGCGAACTTCGATGACGTCGCCGGCCTTGCAGCGGTAGGAACCGATGTTGACGCGCACACCGTTGACCGAGACGTGGCCATGGTTGACGAACTGGCGGGCAGCAAAGACCGTCGGAACGAACTTGGCGCGATAGACGATCGCGTCGAGGCGCGATTCCAAGAGGCCGATCAGGTTTTCAGACGTGTCGCCCTTGCGGCGATCGGCTTCGGCGAAGATCGCGCGGAACTGCTTTTCGCGCAGGTCACCGTAGTAGCCCTTGAGCTTCTGCTTGGCGCGCAGCTGCACACCGAAGTCCGAAAGCTTGCCCTTGCGGCGCTGGCCGTGCTGGCCCGGGCCGTATTCGCGGCGGTTCACCGGGGACTTCGGACGGCCCCAGATGTTTTCGCCCATGCGGCGGTCAATTTTGTACTTGGACGATTCGCGCTTGCTCATCGTATTTCCTTTCAAAGGTTTATGGCGGTTTGTTGCCAAACCGCGCGAAGGAAACACGCCCTCCTCTGGTCTTTTCCAAGACCTGACAGGATGTTCCGGTTAGCGAACAGGAACGATCCACGGGACATGTCAAATGAAACACCGGGCATTGCTGCCCGGTGCTTGCGGCGGTCTTTAGAGGCCCGTCATGAAAATGTCAACAGCGGCAAACCCCGAAAGCGCCACTATTCCGCCGCCAGCGGTTGGTCGCCCGTGTCGGGTGCGTTGGCGTCGCCCGGCGCCGTCTGGCAGTCCATATCAGGGAAAGCGACGATACGCTTGCCGGAAAAATCGGCGTGCACGACGATGATGCTCTGCTCCTCGAAATAGCCGAGCAGGCGCCGCGCGCGGCGGGCGGAATGAGTGCCGTAGGCGCGGGCGATGCGGGCGTCCGACGGACACGGCTCGCCGCAGACGGCGGCCTTGGCGAGCATCAGGAAGACGCCCTGCAGGTCGTCGGTGACACCTGATGACAACGACAGCGCCGTTGCCCAGGCATCGGTTGCAGCTGTCGTCGCATCGACGCCGGAACGCGAGATCGCCACGCGCCGACGGAAATCCGGCAGCGCGATCGGCGGTCCCGGCACCCGGCGCATGCGCAGCCGTACCAGAAAGTCCTGGTAAAGCACCGAATCGGTGCGGAAGGCGGATGCCGGATCGTCCAGTATCTCGGCCAGCACGCCCGCAAGGCGCTCTTCCCGCTCCTCGGCGGAGACTTCCACCTGGTTCGCCCTCGCCTCGACCGGTGCTGCTGACGCTGCCGGCGTCGAGCGCGAGAGTTCTGCCAGGATATCGGTCGTCGGCCGCGGCGGCGGCGCGGCGCGGCGCACGAGCGGACGCTGGAATTCCTCCGGATCGGGCGTGAAAATCAGGTCTTCGACATCTTGAGGCGCATCCGGCAACGGCATCAGCTTCGGGCTGGAAGAGCGCGCCGAGGTCTCCACCGCGCCGATCTGGATCGGCAGCGGCCGGCGCGACAGCGCCGGTCCGAGAGCGACGAAATTGCCGCGCTTCAGATCGCGGAACATCTCGGCCTGCCGCCGGTCCATGCCGAGCAGGTCGGCGGCGCGCGCCATGTCGATATCGAGAAAGGTGCGGCCCATCAGGAAGTTCGAGGCCTCGGCCGCCACGTTCTTGGCGAGTTTGGCAAGCCGCTGCGTCGCGATCACGCCGGCAAGACCGCGCTTGCGGCCGCGGCACATCAGGTTGGTCATCGCGCCGAGCGACATCTTGCGCGCATCTTCCGAGACATCGCCACCAACCGACGGCGCAAACATCTGCGCCTCGTCGACCACGACGAGAACCGGATACCAGTATTCGCGATCGGCATCGAACATGCCGTTGAGAAAGGCGGCGGCGGCGCGCATCTGGTCTTCGAGATCGAGGCCTTCGAGCGTCAGCACGCAGGAAACGCGATGCTGGCGGATGCGGTTGGCAATGCCCGCCAACTCCGCCTCTGTGCGTTCACCGTCGACGACGACGTGGCCGAACCTGTCGCTGAGGGTGACGAAATCACCCTCGGGATCGATGATGACCTGCTGCACCCATTGCGCCGATTGCTCGAGCAGACGGCGGAGAAGATGCGATTTGCCGGAGCCGGAATTGCCCTGAACGAGCAGACGTGTCGCCAGCAGCTCCTCGATATCGAGCGTCGCCGGAGCGCCGGACGCCAGTCCCATATCGATGCCAACCTGCACGTCCAATTCCCCTTACAAATTCCCGGCCCGTCTCTAGATCAGGATGATTTTAGGCCCGGTCGGCCTAAAATCTGTTTCCTGATCTACATCAAAGAAATAGAGCATGATGTCGTCCGAAAACCACGCACACTTTTCGGCATCATGCTCTAGCAGATTCGCAGGCACCGTTGTCGTCAAACCTTTAAGAACCCACAGGAAAGCCAGCCCTGGGCAATAAGGCTTCACACCGCCTCGCGCTCGACGAGGTCCCCCGCCATGTCCTTCTGCGTCGGAATTAGCAAACGTGTGCAGAGCAGGCTGACGAAAAGCGGTACCAGCAAGACCGCAAGCCCCGTGCGCAAGCCCAGGAGTTCGCCCAGAAAGCCGATGATCGGCGGCCCGATGAGAAAACCGGTCAGGGCTGCGAAGGAGAGCGTCGCAACGCTTGAAGCAGGCGGGCGGTCAGTCAGCGAAGCGACTGCCGTCACCGCAAGCGGAAACCCGACCGAGACGCCGACACCGACTGCGGCAAAGCCGAGTAGCGCAAGCGGCGTCGCCGGTGCAAGGAGAACGACGAGCATGCCGGCAAGCGAGGCGATGCCGCAGCCACGGGCAATGGCAACCGCGCCGAAACGGCTTTTCATGTAATCACCGCTGAAGCGCCCCGCCGCAACCATGAAAGCGAAAACCGAATAACCGAGGCCGGTTTGCGCGCCTTCTGCATTCATGACATCGCGGAGGTAGACCGCCGACCAATCGGCGATCGCACCTTCAGTCATCGTCACGCCGAAGACGAAGGCGCAGATCCCGAGCAGAGCAAGACTGGGCAGCTTGAAGCCGGTCATTGCCTGCGAATTCTCCGCATGGTGACTTTCCGGCAATTTCGGCAGGCGCAGGCTGACAATCAGCGCAGCCGGCAGGATGACGATCGCCGTGATCAGGATCGACCAGTGCGGCGAAAGCCCGAGGGCTATGGCACCAACGCCGATCAGGCTGCCGGCCATGATGCCGAAGCTCCAGAAGCCGTGGCAGCGGCTCATGATGATCAGCCCCGTCGCCTTCTCGGTCACATCGGCCTCGACATTCATGCCGAGTTCCACCGTCGAAAGCGCGACCCCAACGACAATCAAGGCGAAGAATAGAAGCATGGCGCTGGGCGCGAAGGCTGGAAGCGAAACCACGGCAAGAAAGAAGATGAAACCATAGATGATCGCCATGCGCCCGCCGATGCGCGAGACGAGGCGGCCGGCAAACGGCAGGGTGATCAGCGTGCCGATCGGCAATCCCAGAAGTGCGACGGCGAGATCGGCGGTGCCGAGTTCAAGCTTCGCCTGGATATCAGGAATGCGCGGTAACCAGGCGCCAAAGGCTATCGGCTGCAGAAAGAAGATCAGCATGACAAGTCTTTGCAGCGGCACGACGCATCCCTTTATGTCTTGGACGGCAAACACCCGCCCGCGATTCCCCGCGGAGATCTTGCGCGATGACATCAGTGAAATAAAGCGCGCAGTGCCTTATCGCGTGCTGAGACCGAAACCCTGCATCAGTCGACGCGTCGCAAAGTCGGGATTGCCGGATGTAAAGACGGCAAAGTCGAAATGATCGGGGTGAACGGCATCGGCGATCTGCGGAACGAGTGTGCGCGCCCGCCGGGCAATGGCTTCTGCCGGATCCAGCCAGTCCACCGGCCAAGGCGCCAGTCTGCGGAATAAATTGGCCATGAAGGGATAGTGCGTGCAGGCAAGCACGACGATATCGGTCCTCTGACTGTCCTTCTCGACGAAGCATTGGTCGATTTCGGCAAGCACGGCGTCATCGGAGACGGCATCACCGCGAATATAGGCCTCCGCCATGCGCGCCAGGTTCTCCGAGCCGACGAGGCGGACATGGCATTGCTGGGCGAAGGACTGGATGAGATCGCGCGTATAGGCGCGCTTGACCGTGCCCGGCGTCGCGAGCACCGAGACCAGGCCGGACCGCGTACGCTCCGCCGCCGGCTTGATCGCCGGCACGGTGCCAACGAAGGTCATCTGAGGAAAGGCGGCGCGCAGATCGGCACCAACAAGCGTGAAGGCGGTGTTGCAGGCGATGATGCAGACCTCAGGATCGTGCTCCTCGAGCAGCCGGCCGAAAAGCCCGATCACCCGCTCCTTCAGCGACTGTTCCTCCCAGCCGCCATAAGGAAAGCCGGCATCGTCGGCAACATAGATGAAGCCGCGTTCCGGCATCAGCACGCGCGCCTCGCGCAAAACGGTCAGCCCGCCGATGCCGGAATCGAAGACGAGGACGGGTTTCAGCTCATGCGTCAGCGCTGTCATCGGGCGGTGTTTCCTTGGCCGCTGTCGGGAACCGGCCGCCGCGCGGGCTCTTGCGCGAGAAGCGGTCGAGGGAAGAGATAACGCCGCGCAACACGCTGATTTCCTGCTCCGTGAAGGCCCGGCGGGATAAGACAGCGCGCAGATTGTCGACCATTTTCGGCTTTTTCCCGGCAGGATGGAAATAACCGCGCGCATCGAGCGCCTCTTCCAGCTGGTCGAACAGGCCGAACAGCTGATCCTTGGTCGAAGGTGTTTGCCCCATCGCCTGAAAAGGCACGGCGCCGAGATCTTCCATGCCTGACTTCATCCATTCATAGGACATCAGCAGCACGGCCTGGGCGATGTTCAACGACGCAAAGGCCGGATTGACGGGAAAGGTGACGATCTCGTCGGCAAGCGCCACTTCCTCGTTGGTCAACCCCCAGCGCTCGCGCCCGAAGAGGATGCCAGTGCCCTCGCCGGCGCGGAACCTCGCCCGAAGCGTCTCGGCGGCGATGACGGGCGAACGCACCGGCTTATAACCGTCGCGCTCGCGTGCCGTCGTCGCATAGACGAAATTGAGATCGGCGACCGCCTGTTCCAGCGTGTCGTAGACCTTGGTCGCCTCGATCACGTGATCGGCCTTGGATGCGGTCGCCAGGGCTTTCTCGTTCGGCCAGCCGTCGCGCGGATTGACCAGGCGGAGTTCAGCAAGGCCGAAATTCGCCATGGCGCGCGCCACCATGCCGATATTCTCGCCCATCTGCGGCTCGACCAGAATAATGGCCGGGCCTTCGGCCAGAAGTTGACGCTCGCTATTCGTGCCTGCCATGGTTCTATCCCTGTTTCGAGCGCGCAATAACCTCGCCCGGTGCAAACGGCAAGACATCAGCCTGCGGATAGAGCCTTTCCAGCGCCGAACCGATCATTTCGAGCCCGAGTCTTGCGCCTTCGCGCGACAGCGGCAGGTGCCGCCCTGTCGTCCCGGACGCCTTGCGCTCGATGAAGAAACAGGTCGAGCCGCGCGGGGCCGCATCCTTCATCAGCGCCAGATCCGAAGCGATCAGCCTCTTCAGCTCGTCGGCCTCGGCCGATGCTGCGTAGCTCTTCGCCAGGATGCGTGCCCAATAGGTGCAGGAGAGGAAGATCGCCAGCGTCTGGCGGATCTGGCCCGGCCGCGTCACCACCGACCAGGACGAGCCGAGCGGCCGCGCCGCCACCGTTACGTCGCGGTAGCAGGCATCGATCTTCTGCGACAGCGCAATCAGCGCAAAACCGCTCTTGCCTTCGCCGATCGCGCTCAACAACTCATCCAGCGCCTGAAACCAGCGGGCGAGTGCGGCATCCAGCGCGCCGCGCGTGCGTGCGGGAAAGACCAGGAAGGCGACCGCCGTTCCGGCCACCGCGCCGATCACGGTCTCCCCGATGCGCAGTTGCAGGAGATCAAGCGTCAGCACCCCAGTCATGCCGTAGACCAGGCAGAGCACGATCGAGATGAAGAAGGTCATCGTCGCATAGGAAACCTGCAGGAAATAGAAGGCGAGGAAGATGCAGACGGCGGCGACCGGAATGGCGATATCAGGCTCACCCGAAATCAGCGTCGCCAGCAGGAGGCCGATGGCGATCCCGAACACCGTGCCGAGCGAGCGCGACAGCGCTTTCATTGCCGTGTCGCCGCGCGAATTGGTGTTGGTGAAGACCAGGAAAGCGGCAAGCACCGCCCAGAACCAGCGGTCGCGCGACAGAAGCAGGCCGAAGCCCATGGCAAGCGCCGAGGCGAGCGTGATCTGCAGTGCCGAGCGCAGCAGCGGATTGGCAAAGGAAAAGTCGATCCTTTCAGGCTGCGCAGTGTCCTTGACGGCATCGATGCCGGCAAAGCCGGAGGCCTGCCCCTCGCCGATCGCCTGCGTCAGCTGCTGCCGCGCCTCGCCGAGCCAGAGAAGCGCCCGCACGGTTTCGCCCTGAGGCTCGTCCTTGATGGCTTCCGCCGTGACACCATAGGGTGCAAGTTCGGCTGCATCCGCCTCGATCACCGCATGGACGAGCGCAAAGGGCGGCGGGCTCTGGAAGCTCAGCACGATCGCGCTCTCGGCGGCAAGATGCGCATCGAAGAGCCGGATCGCCAGCTCTGCGGCAGGATCGGCGGCGGCATCGAAAACCCCGCCGGCCGGGCGTGGAATGAAGGTTTCGGCCATCAGCACCACTTCCTTAAGCCGGTCTTCCAGCTGGCGCAGCTCCTGCCGGTCGGCTTCGCCGATCTCGGCGCCACCGGCAAGGGTGGCGAGCTTGAAGAGGATCTGGTTGATCCGGCCGCGCACGCTTTCGAGCGAGCGCAGCAGGTCGCGCCGCCAGTCGTCCGGCAGGAGCACGGCTCTCACCAGGTGGCCAACGAGCACCGAGACGACGGGGCCGATCGCCACCGCTGGCAGCTCGGCAAGAGAAGGCCGGAAATAGGACCCCATGAAATAGGAGGTAAAGGCGAACATGCCGATTGCAAAACCGCGCGGCCCGAACACGCGGCCCGCCGATGCGAGCGCGATCACCACCAGGAAGACGAGATCGGAGAGAAAACGGCGATCCTCGAGGCCCGCCGCTATGGCGACGACGCCAAGGCTTGCGACGCAACCGAAGAGCCGCGTCACCAGTTGTCGCGCATTGCCCTTGTCGCGAACAGCCACCCCGCCCTCGATCGACAGCACGATGCCAAGACCGAAAGCCGCCGTCGGCAACGGCACGATCAACATCTGGATGGCGAGGAGGACCAAGAAGGAGAAGACGATCGTCAGCGTCACCCGCGAGGCCATCCGCAGGCGCGAGAGCGCCGGATCGTTGGCAAGCAGCCAGTCGCGGAACTGAAAACCGGAAAACAAGTGCAAAAGCCCCTCATGCTGCCCAGGGATCGACAGATACCGCCGTAAGAGCGGAAATCAAACCACCCGAGATCGAATCCCGATGCTCTCGAACGTCGCGCGCCTATTGCCCCTTGGCAATCAGCGCCATCGTCGCCTTCAGGGAATCGCGCGCCGCCGTTTCGATATTTTCGGTGACGATATCGTCGATGACGGTTTTGCCGCCCTCTTCGACCACTTGGAAATGAACAGTCGTATAATCCTTGGCGTCAGGCGCGTCCGAGCAGGCGGATTTCTTGAAGCGCACGGTCACCTCGGCCACGCCATCGACCACAGGCGCTGCCGCCATCGTCAGATCCTCCAGCGGGCAGGCATCCTGGCCATTGACGATGACGTCGTAGTCGAAGGGCGATATGCCGTCGTCGTCGATGGCGGGAAACTGCGCCGCCGCCCGGTATTTCGCGACGAAATCGTGGCTGTAGAGACGGTCGAGACGGCTCGCATCGAAAATGTCGGTCCAGTCGCTGTTATTGTCGGCCCAGTTGCTCTTGGTCGCCTCCATGATCTCCTTCACGGGAGCGGTGATATCGGCGGCATGGCCGACGCCGGAAAAGGCGATAAGGCTTGCGATAACAATGGCGATTGTCTTCATGGTCGAATGTCCGGGGGCGGCAGTTGAGGCGGACACTAGCTAAATTCCGGCGCTTGGCAATGGCGGCAAAAACGCATTCTGAAACCCGTTGCAGCTTTGCGTTCCCGGTTCACAATGCTATAGCGCTCCTCATCACATCACCCACCCGGGACCCCGTCCCCATTCAAGCTCGAACGAGGCAGATACATGAACAAGATCAAGGTCGCAAATCCCGTCGCCGATCTCGACGGCGATGAAATGACGCGCATCATCTGGCAGCTCATCAAGGATAAGCTGATCCATCCGTATCTTGACCTCGACATCGACTATTTCGACCTATCGGTCGAAAACCGCGACGCCACCAACGACCAGGTCACCGTCGACGCCGCCAACGCCATCAAGAAGTACGGCGTCGGCATCAAGTGCGCGACGATCACGCCGGACGAAGATCGCGTCAAGGAATTCAATCTCAAGCAGATGTGGAAGAGCCCGAACGGCACGATCCGCAACATTCTCGGCGGTGTCATCTTCCGCGAGCCGATCATTTGCCAGAACGTGCCGCGCCTCGTTCCCGGCTGGACCAAGCCGATCGTTGTCGGCCGTCATGCCTTCGGCGACCAGTACCGTGCTACCGACTTCCGCTTCCCCGGCAAGGGCAAGCTGACGATCAAGTTCGTCGGCGAAGACGGCACGGTTATCGAGAAGGACGTCTTCGATGCCCCCGGCTCGGGCGTTGCCATGGCCATGTACAATCTCGACGAGTCGATCCGCGAATTCGCCCGCGCATCGATGATGTACGGCCTGATGCGTAAGTGGCCGGTTTACCTATCGACCAAGAACACCATCCTCAAGGCCTATGACGGTCGCTTCAAGGACATCTTCGAAGAGGTGTACCAGACCGAATTCAAGGATCAGTTCAAGGAAGTCGGCATCACCTACGAACACCGCCTGATTGACGACATGGTCGCCTCGGCGCTGAAGTGGTCGGGCGGCTATGTCTGGGCCTGCAAGAACTATGACGGCGACGTCCAGTCCGATACCGTTGCCCAGGGCTTCGGCTCTCTCGGCCTGATGACCTCGGTTCTGCTCACGCCCGACGGCAAGACAGTCGAAGCCGAAGCCGCCCACGGCACGGTCACCCGCCACTACCGCCAACATCAGAAGGGTCAGGAAACCTCGACGAACTCGATCGCCTCGATCTTCGCCTGGACGCGCGGCCTGGCGCATCGCGCCAAGCTCGACGACAATGCCGAGCTTGCCCGCTTCGCCGCAACGCTCGAAAAGGTCTGCGTCGACACCGTCGAATCCGGTTTCATGACCAAGGACCTGGCGCTGTTGATCGGACCCGATCAGCCGTGGCTCTCCACCACAGCTTTCCTCGACAAGATCGACGAGAACCTGCAGAAGGCCATGGCGTAAGCCGGCCTTTCCAAGATAACATCGAAACGGCGGGGATTTCCCCGCCGTTTTCATTTTGGGAGAATGAACCGATGACGGCCATCCTGCGACCGCTTGAACCCTCGGACCGCGCCGTTTGGGAACGCCTATGGGAGGCCTATCAGCGCTTCTACGAAGTGGTCATCCCGCCCGAAACCACGGCTCTCACCTGGGCTCGCTTCCATGATCCTGACGAACCGATGCACGCGCTCGGCGCCTTTGACGAAGATGGCCGTCTCGTCGGCATCGTCCATGCCGTCTTTCACCGCTCCTGCTGGCTGCCGCAATGGACCTGCTATCTGCAGGATCTCTATGTCGAAAACAGCCAGCGCGGGCTGGGTACCGGTGCCGCTTTGATCGAGGCAGTCGCCGACCTCGCCCGCGCCAACGGCGCAGGCAGGCTCTATTGGATGACGCACGAAACGAATGCAACGGCGCGGCGGCTCTACGACAGGATCGCCGAGCGCTCCGGCTTCATCCAATATCGCAAGGCGCTCTAACGGTCGGGACTTGCAGGCGGCCATCGCTGCGCTATTGATTCCGTGGGACCAAATAACGGCAACACGAGGAGGATTTCATGACCGAGGAACTGGTATTCTATACGAACCCGATGTCGCGCGGCCGCATCGCGCGCTGGATGCTGGAGGAGATCGGCCAGCCCTACCGCACCGAATACCTGACCTTCGGCGAGACGATGAAGGCGCCCGAATATCTCTCGGTCAACCCGATGGGCAAGGTGCCGGCGATCCGCCACGGCGACACCGTCGTCACCGAATGCGCGGCGATCTGCGCCTATCTCGCCGAGACCTTTCCTGACAAGGCGCTGGCGCCGAGACCGGAAGAGCGCGCCCGCTATTATCGCTGGATGTTTTTTGCCGCCGGTCCTCTCGAGTCGGCGGTGACGATGAAGACCCTCGGCTTCGAAATTCCGAAGGAGCGCCTGCGCATGGCCGGTTGCGGCGGTTTCGGCGACGTCATGAACACACTCGAGAAAGCCGTCTCCGCTTCGACCTACATCGCCGGCGAGCGCTTCACCGCCGCCGACGTCTATGTCGGCTCCCATGTCGGCTGGGGCCTCGGATTTGGCGGCATCGAAAGACGCCAGGCCTTCGTCGATTATGTCGGCCGCATCAGCGAGCGTGAGGCCTACAAACGGGCCAACGCCCTTGATGACGAAGCCGTCAAGACCATGCAGGCCGCCTAAGTCTCGAAGGCGCGGCGGATCCGACGCGCCCCCCGATCGACGGCGTCAGACGAGCGGCATGTGAATATCCGTCAGAAGCTCGGTCGGCGGCACCTCGCGTGGATTGTTGAGATATTCCTCGAACATAACCCTGTCCTTCAACTGCCGGCCGGATTTCGGCAGCCATTCGGCAAAGAGCCATTGATAGGACTTCGGCATATTGGCATAGGGACCCTTGTGGCGCAGCACGGCATAATCGCCGCCGTCGATCGTGCGCCGCTCGAACGGCGCATTGGCCGGCACGTCGGAAGCGCCGGTGACGCAGGCGATCGAGCGCAGCTTTTCCTCCAGCACAATGTCGGGATCGTCGAGATAGACGCCAATCATCCGCATGTCGGGCTTGGCGAGGCCGCGGGCGTAAAGCGTGCCGAACAGCGTCTCGAAGGCCTTGTCGATCTGCATGTAGGAACCGGTATGGGCAACACCGATCAGCTCGATCGGCGCGATCTCACGTATGGTAACGTCTAACATGACTTTGGTCTTTCCGTTAGGTGAGGGCTCATAGGCTGTGTGGCTTCCCTCTTTCCGGTAGCGGGCCGGCGGCATGCCGTAGACCGACTTGAAAATACGATTGAAGGATTGGAGATTGGGATAGCCTGATCGCTTCGCAATTTCACTGACGGCAAGTTCCGTGCGGACGATCTCGCCCGCCGCGTGATGCAGCCTGAGCCGCTTGACGGTGGCCGCCAGCGTCTCGCCGTAAATCGCCCGGTAGATCCTGTGCCAGTGATAGCTCGACATGCAGGCGATCTCGGCAAGGCGCTCCATATCCAGGTCCTCGTCGAGGTGGTCGTGAATATAGGCCGAAACCCGTCTCAGACGGTTTTCATAAAGTGCCCATGCCGTGTCGCCATTCATGTCGGAACCTCGTGCAAATCGATCGGCTTGAGAGAACCATAGTCCGATTTGACAAATCCTGCTGACTTGAACCTTCGGCGAATCCTGCGTAGACCGGAATTCCGGCTCGAACCCAAAAGGAATGATAGATGCCGGATTTTTCAACATTAATGCTCTTTGCCGCCGCAGCGCTGGTGCTGACCGCCACGCCCGGTCCCGACATGCTGCTGATCGCCTCCCGCAGCATCAGCCAGGGACGCGCTGCCGGCTTCCTGACCTATGCCGGCATCGCGCTCGGCACTTATTGCCACGCCCTTGCCGCAGCCTTTGGGCTGTCGCAGCTCTTCATGACCGTGCCGGCCGCCTATGAAACTGTGCGCTGGGCCGGCTGTTGCTATCTTCTCTATCTCGCCTACAAGACGGTCCGCTCGGAAGGCGCCGCCTTTCAGCCGGCATCGACGCTGAAGCGGCTGTCGGGCCGGCGTATCTTCTTTGCGGGCCTTGCCACCAATCTGCTCAATCCGAAGATGGCGCTCTTCGTCATGGCGCTCTTTCCACAATTCGTGAATGCGTCAGCCGGGTCGCTGACGATGCAGATGCTGATACTTGCAAGCATCCTGAACGGCATTGGACTTGTCGTGAATGGCGCCGTGATTTTCCTCGGAAGCACGATCCGTTCGAGACTCCAGTCGGCGAGCCATTTCCCGAAGTTACCGCAATACATTCTGGCAACGGTCTTCACCGGGCTCGCCTGCCGCCTGGCGTTGCAGCCGCGAAACTGAACATCGAGGGACCACGGCCGCTGAAAACAAAACCGGCTGCGAAATCCATGATCTCGCAGCCGGTTTGAATTTCAAACTGTTGTCAGGCGGCAGTTCAGCCGGCAAGTGCTACGGCAACCGCCTCGATCGCTTCATCGGCCTTCGATCCGTCGGGGCCGCCAGCCTGCGCCATATCGGGGCGGCCGCCGCCGCCCTTGCCGCCAAGGGCGGCAGATGCGATGCGGACGAGATCGACGGCGCTATAGCGCTGCACGAGATCCGGTGTCACCGCCACCACAGCACTTGCCTTGCCGTCGTCGGACACGCCGACGAGGGCAACGACGCCCGACCCGATGCTGGTCTTACCGTCATCGGCAAGCCCCTTCAAATCCTTGGGATCGACGCCCGAAATCGCCTTGCCGAGGAACTTGACGCCGGCGACTTCGCGCACGGCATCGACCGAGCTGCCCTGCCCGCCACCCATGGCGAGTTTGCGCTTGGCGTCAGCCAGTTCCTTTTCGAGCTTGCGGCGCTCGTCCATCAGCGCTTCGACACGCGACAGCACTTCGGCCGGCTGCACCTTCAGCGAGGCGGCAAGCGTCTTTACGCGTTCGTCCTGTTCGGCGAGATATTCGCGCGCCGATTCGCCGGTGACGGCCTCGATGCGGCGAACGCCGGCTCCGACGGCGCTTTCGCCGAGAACGCGGATCAGGCCGATCTGGCCGGTGGCCACGACATGCGTGCCGCCGCAGAGTTCGATCGAATAAGGCTTGCCGGCCTTGGCGCCGCGCATGCCCTCGCCCATCGCCACGACTCGGACTTCATCGCCGTATTTTTCACCGAACAGCGCCATCGCGCCTTCGGCGATCGCATCGTCGACGCTCATCAGCCGCGTTGTAACCGGCGAATTCTGCAGCACGATCTCGTTTGCCATATCCTCGACGATCTTCAGTTCCTCGGCCAACATCGGCTTCGGATGCGAAACGTCGAAACGCAAGCGCTCGGGCGCGACCAGCGAACCTTTCTGGGCGACATGGGTGCCTAGCACCTCGCGCAGCGCCTCGTGCAGCAGGTGCGTCGCCGAATGGTTGGCGCGCAGCCGCGACCGGCGGGCATGATCGACGGTCAGCACGACCGCATCGCCATCCTTGAACACGCCGTCGACGACGGTACCCTGATGCACGAACAGACCTTCGCCCCTCTTCTGCGTATCTGAAATCTCGATCTTGCCGTGGTCGGACGAGATCACGCCGGTATCGCCCATCTGGCCGCCGGATTCGCCGTAGAACGGCGTCTGGCTGACGACGATCTGCACCTTGTCGCCGGCCGACGCCTCGGCAGCGACAGCGCCGTCCTTGACGATTGCCTGCACGACACCCTCGGCCGTCTCGGTATCGTATCCGAGGAATTCGGTGGCGCCGTGTTTTTCCCGAAGCTCGAACCAGACGGTTTCCGTTGCCTTCTCGCCGGAACCCGCCCAGTGCGAGCGGGCTTCGGCCTTCTGGCGCTGCATCGCATCGGTGAAGCCGGAGATGTCGACACCGATCTCACGGGCACGCAGTGCATCCTGCGTCAGATCGAGCGGGAAGCCGTAGGTGTCGTAGAGCTTGAAGGCGGTCTCACCATCCAGCATATCGCCCTTGGAAAGATCCGTCGTCGCGTCCGACAGAAGCGACAGGCCTCGTTCCAACGTCTTGCGGAAGCGGTTTTCCTCCAGCTTCAGCGTTTCCGAGATCAGCGCCTCGGCGCGCACCAGTTCCGGATAGGCGCGGCCCATCTGCTGCACCAGCGTCGGCAGCAACTTGTAGACCAGCGGTTCCTTGGCGCCGAGCAGCTGTGCATGGCGCATGGCGCGGCGCATGATGCGGCGCAGCACATAACCGCGGCCCTCATTCGACGGAAGCACGCCGTCAGCGATCAGGAAGGCCGAGGAGCGCAGATGGTCGGCGATGACGCGGTGGCTGGCGCTGCCTTCCGCCTTGACGCCCATCGTGTCCTCGATGGTGCCGATCAGCGTGCGGAAGAGATCGGTGTCGAATACGCTCTGAACGCCCTGCAGAACGGCGGCCATGCGCTCCAGCCCCATGCCGGTATCGATCGACGGACGCGGCAGCGGCGAGCGCTCGCCGGGTGCAGTCTGCTCGAACTGCATGAAGACGAGGTTCCAGAATTCCAGGAACCGGTCGCCATCTTCCTCCGGCGAGCCCGGAGGGCCGCCCCAGACATTCTCACCCTGGTCGATGAAGATTTCCGAGCACGGGCCGCAGGGGCCGGTATCGCCCATCTGCCAGAAATTGTCTGAGGTCGGGATGCGGATGATCTTGTCGTCGGAAAAGCCGGCGATCTTCTTCCACAGCGTCGCAGCTTCTTCGTCCTCGGAATAGACGGTCACCAGCAGGCGGTTCTTCGGAAGGTCGAAGCCTTCGGTGACGAGCTTCCAGGCAAGCTCGATCGCATTCTCCTTGAAATAGTCGCCGAAGGAGAAGTTGCCGAGCATCTCGAAAAAGGTCAGGTGGCGTGCAGTATAACCGACATTGTCGAGGTCGTTGTGCTTGCCGCCGGCTCGCACGCATTTCTGCGAAGACGTCGCCGTCGAATAGGGACGCTTTTCGAGGCCGGTGAAGACGTTCTTGAACTGCACCATGCCGGCATTGGTGAACATCAGCGTCGGGTCGTTGCGCGGCACGAGCGGGCTCGACGGAACGATCTCATGGCCGTTCTTCTTGAAATAGTCGAGGAAGGTCGACCGGATATCGTTCACACCGCTCATGCTATGCCCTTCAATGCTGCCGGAGGCAGGTAATTTAAATTCATCGGCTTTTAACGTTCACCCCCGCCGCTGTCCAGCAGACAAACAAAACCGGCCGCATTCTCATCAGGAATGCGGCCGGTTGGAACTGTCCGATGAGTTTAGGCGCGAAAATTACATTTCCGCAGTGGCATCGCCATCGCCGTCATCGGGGTCCGGTCCGCCGTTCTGCAGGAAGCGGTCGGCGATCAGGCCGGCATTCTGGCGCAGCGACAGTTCGATCTCGCGGGCGAGATCCGGATTGTCGCGCAGGAAGGTCTTGGCGTTTTCACGGCCCTGGCCGAGGCGCTGGCTGTTATAGGAGAACCAGGCGCCCGACTTCTCGACGATGCCGGCCTTGACGCCGAGATCGACCAGTTCGCCGGTCTTGGAAACACCCTCGCCATACATGATGTCGAACTCGACCTGCTTGAAGGGCGGCGCCATCTTGTTCTTGACGACCTTGACGCGGGTCTGGTTGCCGATCACCTCTTCGCGCTCCTTGACCGCGCCGATGCGGCGGATGTCTAGGCGCACGGAAGCATAGAACTTCAGCGCATTGCCGCCCGTCGTCGTTTCCGGCGAACCGAACATAACGCCGATCTTCATGCGGATCTGGTTGATGAAGATAACCATGGTGTTCGACTTCGAGATCGAAGCGGTGAGCTTGCGCAGCGCCTGGCTCATCAGGCGCGCCTGAAGACCGGGAAGGCTATCGCCCATCTCGCCTTCGATTTCGGCACGCGGCGTCAGGGCAGCGACCGAGTCGACGACGAGAACGTCGACGGCGCCGGAGCGCACCAGCGTATCGGTGATTTCAAGCGCCTGCTCGCCGGTATCGGGTTGCGAGATCAGAAGGTTCTGCAGGTCGACGCCAAGCTTGCGGGCATAGACGGGATCGAGCGCATGTTCGGCATCGACGAAGGCGCAGATGCCGCCCTTCTTCTGCGCTTCGGCAATCGTCTGCAATGCAAGCGTGGTCTTACCGGAGCTTTCCGGCCCGTAGATCTCGATGATGCGGCCCCTCGGCAGGCCACCAACGCCGAGTGCAATATCGAGACCAAGCGAGCCGGTCGAGATCGTCTCGATCTCGACAACATTCTCGTTGGAGCCGAGTTTCATGATCGAGCCCTTGCCGAACGACCGCTCTATCTGTGAGAGTGCCGCTTCAAGCGCCTTGCTTTTGTCCACCGATTTGTCCTCTACCAGCCGCAATGAATTCTGAGACATCCGATCCACCTTTAGGTTATTGAAGCCGCTCAAGCAATGTCGAGTTTGTACCCTATTTGTTCCATTCTCGCAATAGGCGATCAAACAGTTGAAAGAAAAAGGTAAAACGACACGTGTTCTGCATTTGTTTTATCAATAAAAAGCAACGGCTTAGGCCAAAAGTGCCGACTCCGCCGCGTCAGGGCGCACCGTATCGATTCGTCCTTCGGGCATCGGGAGAGCGGATCGGATGAAGAAAAAGATTCTTGTTCTCGGCGGCGCCCATATCGACCGGCGCGGCCGCATCTCCGGCGAGACGGCGCCTGGCGCCAGCAATCCCGGCACATGGTTCGAGGAGCCGGGCGGCGGTGGCTTCAATGCGGCGCGCAACCTGGCAAGGCTCGGTTTTCAGGTGACGATGATCTCGCCGCGCGGCGGCGATCCGATGGGCGAGACGGTCGGAGAAGCTGCCGATTTCGCCGGCATCGACGACCGGCCCTTCGTCTTCCTCGACCGCAAGACGCCGAGCTACACGGCGATCATCGAGAAGGACGGCAATCTGGTGATCGCCCTTGCCGACATGGATCTCTACCGCTTCTTCGTGCCGCGGCGTCTGTCCATCCGCTGGGTGCGGGAGGCCTTCGCCGCCCACGATTTCATCCTCTTCGATGCCAACCTGCCGGAAGAGACGATCGCGGCGATCGTCGCAAAGGCGCATTCCCTCGCCAAGCCTGTTGCGGCAATCGCCATCTCGCCGGCCAAGGTCGTCAGGCTGAAACCCTGCATCGGGGATATCGACTACCTGTTCCTGAATGAGGCTGAAGCTGCCGCCCTTACCGGCGAGCGGCCGGAAGAGGCTGCGGGCTGGCGGCCGTTGCTGAATGAAATTGGCATCAGGAATGCCGTCGTCACCCGCGGCCGGCGCGAGCTCGTCGCGCTTTGCGAGGGCCGCGCCATGACGCTGCAGCCACCGATCGCCGACACCGTCGCCGATGTTACGGGTGCCGGCGATTCTCTTGCGGCCGGCACACTCGCCGCATTGATATCAGGCCTTTCGCTCGAAGAGGCCGTCCGCCACGGCACTGCGGCCGCCATACTGACCGTGCAGTCGCGGCACGCCGTCAACGAAAATCTGACGCCCGATCTGCTGAATGAGGCGCTTGCCCTTGTTCCCCAGATCAGAATTCTGCATTGAAGCGGCTGATTAAATAGTTGAGCATGATGTCGTCACTTCGGCATCATGCTCTGT
This sequence comes from Rhizobium sp. WYCCWR 11128, assembly GCF_013416305.1. Lineage (NCBI taxonomy): Bacteria > Pseudomonadati > Pseudomonadota > Alphaproteobacteria > Hyphomicrobiales > Rhizobiaceae > Rhizobium > Rhizobium sp. WYCCWR 11128. The sequence goes on along the minus strand of NZ_JACCEZ010000001.1, from coordinate 916,897 downwards.
CGATCACAGGACAAGACCATGACCAAGCCCATCTCCCCTCTTCTGCCGATCGCCTATTCGAAGGAAGTCGCCAGCGCCAAGCAGCGCGGCGCACCGCTGGTGGCGCTGGAATCGACCATTATCACCCACGGCATGCCCTATCCCGGCAATATCGAGATGGCCCGCAGCGTCGAGGCGATCATCCGCGAACAGGGTGCAGTGCCGGCAACGATCGCCGTCATTCACGGCACGCTGCATATTGGTCTTGAAGCCGCGGAACTGGAGCAACTCGCCAAGGCGACCGAAGTGATGAAGGTGTCGCGCGCCGATCTCGCCTTCGCCATCGCCGAGCGCCGCACCGGCGCCACCACGGTCGCGGCCACGATGATCGCGGCGGCGCGCGCCGGCATCCGTGTCTTTGCCACAGGCGGCATCGGCGGCGTGCATCGCGGTGCCGAAGAAAGCTTCGATATATCAGCCGATCTCGAGGAACTCGCTCGCACCGGCGTCATCGTCGTCTGCGCCGGCGCCAAGGCGATCCTCGACATTCCGAAGACGCTGGAAGTGCTGGAAACTCGCGGCGTGCCTGTCGTCACCTATGAGAGCGAGGATTTCCCCGCCTTCTGGTCGCGCTCCTCGGGCATCCACAGCCCGCTGTCGCTGAACAGCCCGGCCGCCATCGCCAACTTCCAGACGGTGCGCGAACAACTCGGCATCGACGGCGGCATGCTCGTCGCCAACCCCGTGCCCGAGGCCGACGAGATCGCGCGCGAAGAGATGGAAATCTATATCGAGCGGGCGCTCGACAGCGCCGAACGCGACGAAGTCACCGGCAAGGCGGTAACACCCTATCTTCTGTCGACCATCTTCGACCTGACGGACGGCCAGAGCCTGAAGACCAACATCGCGCTCGTCGAAAACAACGCGCGGCTTGCTGCTGAGATTGCGGTGGCGCTGGGTGAATGAGAGCTACGGGCTGCCGGTTATGCCGAGCAAGCCCCCTCTGGCCTGCCGGCCATCTCCCCCACAGGTGGGGAGATTGGCTGGAGCCACCGGCTTTCTGAACAAATGTCCCTTTCAACTCGGTGAAGCGTTGATGTGATGGGAAGCGTTCGCCCCTTGTGATCTCCCCACCTGTGGGGAGATGCCCGGCAGGGCAGAGAGGGGCCAACACGGCACGACCTCTCCGTCAAACCTCCTCACCCGTCCAACGTCTCCTTCACCACAACAGCAAGCTGCTTCAGCGAGAAAGGCTTCGGCAGGAAGCCGAACTTCGCCTCCGGCGGCAGGTTGCGGGCAAAGGCATCTTCGGCATAACCCGAGACGAAGATGAACTTCATGTCGGGATAGGTCTTGCGCAGCTCGCGCAACAGCGTCGGCCCGTCCATTTCGGGCATCACGACGTCGGAAACGACGATATCGACCTTGCCGTCGAGTTCTTCCAAGATGGCCAGCGCCTCGACGCCCGAGCCCGCCTCGTGCACGGTGTAGCCGCGCGTTTCCAGCATGCGCTTGCCGCCGCGGCGCACCGCCTCCTCGTCCTCGACGAGAAGGATGACGGCCGATCCCGTCAGGTCCTCCGGCTGCTGCGGCGATACCGGCAGCGGCACCACTTCGGCCCCGGCGATGGCGCCGTCGATCGAACCTGCTTCGGCGGCCACCGCCGGCTCCGGAATGTGGCGCGGCAGGAAGACGCGGAAGGTCGTGCCCTTGCCGACTTCGGATTCCGGCTGGATGTAGCCGCCCGACTGTTTGACGATGCCGTAGACCATGGCGAGGCCAAGACCGGTGCCCTTGCCGACATCCTTGGTAGTGAAGAACGGCTCGAAGATCTTGTCCATGATCTCCGGTGCGATACCGGTGCCGTTATCGGCGACTTCGACCAGCACCATGTCCTCGGCCGGCATGTAGGAGTAATTGAAGGCAGAGACCTCGGCAGCGGTCAGATTGCGGGTGCGCAATGTCAGCGTGCCACCCTCGGGCATCGCGTCGCGCGCATTGACGCAGAGATTGATCAGCACCTGCTCGAACTGCGAAAGGTCTGTTTTCACAGGCCAGAGGTCGCGGCCATATTGCACGTCGAGCTTGACATTGGTGCCGGAAAGCAGCCGATCGACCAGCATGCGCAGGTCGCCGACGACATCGGTGAGGTTCAGCACCGAGGGCCGCATCGTCTGCTTGCGCGAGAAGGCGAGCAGCTGGCGCACCAGCACGGCGGCGCGGTTGGCGTTGCGCTTGATCTCTATCAGGTCGGCGAAGCTGGCATCGGCCGGCCGCGCCTGCAGCAGCAGATGGTCGGAGGAAAGCAGGATCGCCGTCAGCACGTTGTTGAAATCATGCGCGATGCCGCCGGCGAGCGTTCCCACGGCATTCATCTTCTGCGTCTGCGCCATCTGCGCTTCCAGCGCCTTCTGCTCTGTCACCTCGACGGCATAGACGATCGCCGCCTCCTCTGGCGCCTCGTCGCTCTGGTCGATGACGGCATTGACATAGAAGCGGAAATAGCGCGCCTCGTCGGTCGGTGTGCGGGTGTCGAGGGGCGCGATGTCGCCCTGGCGGTCTTTGGCCGCCGCCAGCGCCGCGGCCAGCTGTGGCCGGTCGCTCTCCTGCACGATGGTTTCAAGATGCGGCGCCTTTTCGAGGTCGTCGCGCGAGACGACGCCGGAGAACATCTTCAGGAACGGCGCGTTGGTCCGCAGGATGCGCCCGTTGCCGTCGACCGAGGCGATCGCCATCGGCGTATTGTTGAAGAAGCGGGTGAAGCGCATGGCGGCGGCCGAAGCGGACTGGCCGCCGGCATCGCTCTTTTCACGCGCCAGCACGATCGTCCGGCTTTCGCCGGGTGCGCCGTCGCGCATCGACGTAACGCTGTGGATGATCTGCACCGGCAGGCTCTGGCCGTTGCTCTTGCGCAGGTCGAGATCGAGCGTCACGGTCTTCTTCAGGCCCGGTTCGGCCTGCACCGACTGGATCAGCGCCAGTCCCTCGCCCGCCACGACGTCGCCGATCGTCATCGAGCCCGGCACAAACTTGGTGAGGTCGAGGCCCAGCCATTCGGCAAGCGTCGCATTCAGGTAGAAGATCTCGCCCTTCCTGCCGGCGGAAAAGAAGCCGGCCGGCGCATGGTCGAGATAGTCGATCGCGTTCTGCAATTCCTTGAAGAAGCGCTCCTGGTCGTCGCGCTCCGTGGTGATGTCGGTGATCTGCCAGATCTGCAGCGGCTTGCCGCCGTTTTCCTCCGGCTGCAGCAGCCGCGCCTTCAGCCGGTACCAATGCGCGCCGGAGCTGTTGCTGCCAGGCCCGACGGCGCGCAGCAGGCGAAATTCCTCCCGGCCTTCCTTGCCTTCGCGCAGGCCGTTAACCAGCCTGTAGAGCGCCTCGTTGGATTCGCGATGGCGCGACAGCAGCGTTTCCAGCGTCTGCACCTCGGTCGCTTTGCGCGCGCCGGTCAGCGCGCCATAAGCGGCATTGGCATAGATGATTCGGCCTTTTTCGTCGGTGATCAGCGTACCGTCGGGATGACTGTTGAGGAAGGCGCGTGCCAGGCTGTCGGACTGGTGCTGCGGCATCACCTCGATGAAGCCGATGACCGAAGACACCAGGAAGAAGATGCCGACCATGGCGAGCACGCCGAGACCGCCAAGCACCACCTCATTGTCGAGCGACTTTTTGAAGAAGACGAAGGCGCCGGCCGCCGCGATCAGCACGAGCGCCAGCAGAAGAATGCGCAAGACCGTGCCAGAACGCCCCCCACGATCCACAAGCGGTGCGTTATAGTCGTCGGCCTGACGCGATTTCGTCATGTATTCCTCACATAAGCCCTCCCGCTTCGTAGCACGAACACGAAGCAGGAATCAGGCACTCTTTCCTTCTTAGCAATTTGCCGCGTCGGCAAAAACACCGCTAGCCGGCAAGACTGCTTGAATTCACAGGCAACAGCGCCATCTGCCCCAGAAGCCAACGCTGCCACCCGTGCGCAAGGTCGCCGGCTGCCAAGCAGCGGAACACGAAATCGCGTTCTCCCGTGACTGGACAGCACCGGCGGCCCTTGCCTAAGGAACGGAAAAGTCGTCAATATGTGCCGAATGCGAAATGGAGTGAGTGACTATGTTGGATGATGTTGTCGGAGCTTATGGCAGCCATTTCCTGCTTGCGGCCGGTGGCGTCGGCCTGGCGCTTCTCCTGCTCATCCTCGTGCTCTGGGTGATCCGCAGCCGGGCGCCCTCGCCCTTCGTGCGCGGCGGCCGCAACCGCCAGCCTCGCCTGCAAGTGCTGGATGCCGCAGCCGTCGATGCCCGTCGCCGGCTGGTGCTGGTGCGCCGCGACGATGTCGAGCACTTGATCATGATCGGCGGCCCGAGCGATATCATCATCGAAAGCCGCATCCTGCCCGCGGCGGCCGAGCAGCCGGACAGCGCCAACCGCCCGCAGCCTGTCGAGCAGCGTCCGATATCCGTCGCGCGGCCGGAAACACCGCCGGTCTCGCCACCGCGCCCGCCGGTCGCAGCCCGTGTCGAGCCGGTCGCCGAGCCCACTTTCTCTGCGCCGGTTTCGCCAGAGCCGCGCCCGCGCCCAGAACCGTCGGCCCAACCGCCGGCCCCGCCGGCCGTGGCACCGCCAGTGGTCACGAGCCCTCTTCCAGCAGAGCCGGTGACAGCTCCGCTGTCGGCCGAACGCGACAATCCTCTGCGTGCCGTCCCGCCCCAGCCGCGTCCGCTGGAGCGTCCCGCCGCTCCCCCGGCCGCGCAGTCCGCACTGTTCCACGATGCCTCAAGTGCCGCCGAGATCCTCGATGCCGCCCGCCAGCGCGTGCTGCCGCAACAGCGAATCGAACCCGAGGTCTCCGCCCCGCCTGTCAAGGATATGTCGGCGGCCGCACGCGCCGCACCAGCTAGCGCTGAAGACGATTCGGCTGCGCAGTCGGCAGCAGCGAGCCGCCTTGATTTCCAGCGGGTGCTGGAACAGGAAATGTCGAACAATCTGACTGCCGAACGCATCGTGCCGGTGCCGGCGAACCAGGCGCCCCGGCCCGGAGCGCCGCAACCCGGAAACCTGCCGCGCCGCGATCCGGAAATGGCCCCGATCACCGGCGCCGATACCGATCTGCAAAAGGAAGTCGCCCGCATCTTCGGCGAGATGAGCGTCAACCGCGACAAGTGACCGGGCGCGACAAGTGAGCGAAACGCACGTCCGGCCTTCCTTCATCACCAAGTTGCATAAAAGCCGCAATGCGGCGACTTTCAGTTCCCGATGCGTCAGGGGACTCCATCTTATGCCGATAATTTGTTATCGCTCCGGTTGAAGAGCGTTGGCGCATCGAGGTCATACTTTGCCTAAGTAAATACCGGTCTCACTCCAGTTTCACCCGTACTGCCGGACAGCGACACGCTGACGGCTTATGAACATGTTCATCGGGTGGTGGCGAGAGACCGGTTTGGCATTGTTGACATGTGCCATGTGCAGCTCCGCTGTCTCAGCTCTTCCGCCGCCAGAACATCGCCACACCGCGCCCGCAAGGGCTTTCTCACGCACCATCCTGGTGGACTTCCGAACGGAAGACCAACACGATATGTGCAATACCCTTCGGGTCCGATGGACCATTCTGCCGAAAACAGCGCCCCAGCCCTGGATTGTATGCAGCGGCTGCGGGGGCCTCAGAGCTTTCCGATGCAGCGACAAGATCCGGCTCAACGCCAATGGCCGCAAGCTCGATGCCTGGCTTATCTACAAATGCTCGACCTGCGAAAAGACGTGGAACCGTCCGATCTTCGAGCGTCGGAATGTTCGCGACGTCGATCCGGCAGTCCTCGAGGAGTTGCAGTCCAACGATCCGGATTGGATCCGGGCAGAAGCGTTCAACCTCGAGGCTCTCAGGCGCAAGTCGCAGCGTGTCGACGAGTTTGCCGAATTTGAAATCGCAAAAGAGATGCAGCAGGACATTGCCAATTGGACGAGACTGGAAATCGAACTGATGGTCCCCTTTCCATCAAGCACGCGCCTCGACCGCCTGCTGGCGTCCGAGTTGCAAGTTTCACGCACTCGGCTACAGGCTCTTCACGATGGTGGCATGCTGCGGACGGATTCGAATCGAGCCGACATTTTGCGGCGGCGGATCAAGAACGGCACCAGGGTTGCAGTCGACCTCGCCGCCGAGACCGGCCGGGAGCAATGGTGGAGGTCTGTGGCGACCGGAAGCTCACCGTAGTTGTAAAAGGCGCCGCGATCGGATCGCGGCGCCTGTTCTGCTCTCATGCCTGCATGAAAACTCTCATTCGTCGCGATAGACCTTTTCGCGGCGTTCGTGACGCTCCTGCGCTTCGATCGACAATGTCGCGATCGGGCGGGCGTCGAGACGCTTGAGGCCGATCGGTTCGCCGGTTTCCTCGCAATAGCCGTAGGTGCCGTCGTCGATGCGCTGCATTGCCGCGTCGATCTTCGAAATCAGCTTTCTCTGCCGATCACGGGCGCGAAGTTCGATCGCCCGATCTGTTTCCGACGACGCCCGGTCGGCGAGGTCGGGATGGTTTGCGCTTTCCTCGGCCAGATGGTCGAGTGTCTCACGCGCTTCTCTAAGGATATCATTTCTCCATGCAACCAGCTTGGCCCTGAAATAGGCGCGCTGGTTTACGTTCATGAACTCTTCCTCTTCCGAGGGAACGTAATTGCTAAGATCGATCTTCTCACTCAACGCGATTCTCCTGAAGAACATCTCATCTGGCCGGGTGTATATCCCAAGCGCTAGTCGCGATTCAAGCCAAATACGACAGGTAAACAGATTTTTAAATCTGTTACAATTTTCGGCTAACGATCTATTTTGTCATGGTTATTCCGGCCGCCGTTTTTTGCATCGCCTTCAAAACGCCGTGTTGTCAGCCACGTTTTAGGCAGTTGCGGCCTGGCTGGCGATTGACGGCGACCAATCGCAACCGCTACTGAAAAGACCCGCCCGATCCTGGATTTGCCCATGACCGTACCGCTGCCTCCGCCCAACCGCATCTATCTCCTGCGCCACGCCGAGGCCGCCTGGGCCGAACCCGGACAGCGCGATTTCGACCGGCCGCTCAACGAAAAGGGCTTTGGCGATGCCGAAATCATTGCCGACAAGGCCGCCGACAAGGGCTACCGTCCCGATCTTCTGATCAGTTCAACTGCACTGCGCTGCCGCGATACCGCCGATGCGATCTACCGGGCGATAGGCCTCACGCTCGAGGTTCGTTATGTCGACGCACTCTACAACGCCACGGTCGATACCTATCTTGAGATCATCGATGCGCAGGATGAGGCGGCCGTCATGCTGGTCGGCCACAATCCGACCATGGAGCAGGCGCTGGAGGCGCTGATCGGTCATGAGGCGATGGTAAGCGCCCTTCCCGGCGGCTTCCCGACGGCAGGCCTTGCCGTTGTCGATTACGACGCTTCCGCCGCCGTCTGGCGCCTCACCGATTTCGTGGTCGTCTGAAGACTAAAGCAATTCCAGCAAAAGTGTGCCGCGGTTTTGCCAGGCAAAGCGCGAAGCGCTTTTGCCGGGAATTGCGAAAAAACAAGGAAGTAGAGCATTTCCGTGATTCGAAGAAAAACGGAAATGCTCTAACGCCGCTTCTTTTGCGGGCGGCGCGCCCTTCCTATATTGCCGTCAGTCACCAACCGGAATTGCGCCTTGTCGCCACGACTGACATCCTTTGCCGATGACGCCCGCATCGCCTTCGACAATCTCGCCGACCGGGCGAGCGGCCTCGTCAATCCGACCGTGCGGCTCGGCGTTACCGGCCTCTCCCGCTCCGGCAAGACGGTCTTCATCTCCTCGCTGGTTCACAATCTGCTGCATGGCGGCCGACTGCCGCTGTTCGAGCCGGTGCAATCCGGCCGCGTCTCGGCGGTGCGGCTGGAGCCGCAGCCGGATGATGCCGTGCCGCGCTTCCAGTACGAGGACCATATCCGCGCGCTGGTGAAAGACCGTATCTGGCCGGATTCGACCCGCGCCATATCCGAACTGCGCATCACGCTGGATTATCAGAGCGCCAGCGGCTGGAACCGGCTGTTTTCCCCCGGCCGCCTGTCGATCGATATCGTCGATTATCCCGGCGAATGGCTGCTCGACCTGCCGCTGCTCGGCAAGGATTATCGCACGTTCAGCGAGGAGACGATCGCGCTTGCCGAAACCGGCGTCCGCTCCGAGCTGTCGCGCCAATGGCTGGCGCTGACGCGCGCCGCCGATATCCATGCCGGCGCCGACGAGATGGTCGCCCGCGACCTCGCCACCGCTTTTGCCGATTATCTCAAAGCCTGCAAAGCCGACGAACGCTCGCTTTCCACCCTGCCGCCCGGCCGTCTGCTCCTGCCCGGCGATCTCGACGGCTCGCCGGCGTTGACCTTCGCGCCGCTGGCTCTGCCGCCGGACGGGCGTCCCGGCCGCGGCTCGCTCTGGACGATGATGGAGCGGCGCTACGAGGCCTACAAATCGGTCGTCGTCAAACCTTTCTTCCGCGAGCATTTCGCCCGGCTCGACCGCCAGATCGTCCTGGTCGATGCGCTGCAGGCGATGAACCGCGGCCCTGAAGCCGTGCAGGATCTGGAACGCGCGCTGACCGATGTGCTCGCCTGTTTCCGCCCCGGCACCAATTCGCTGCTCTCCTCCCTGCTCGGGCGCCGCATCGACCGCGTGCTGGTCGCCGCCACCAAGGCCGATCATCTCCATCATGAAAGCCACGACCGGCTCGATGCGCTGACCCGGCGCCTGGTGGATCGCGCCATCGACCGCATCGGCATGGCCGGCGCCGGCATCGACGTCATGGCGCTTGCATCCGTGCGCGCCACCCGCGAGGCGACCGTCAAGCGCGACGGCCATGAACTGCCGGTCATCGTCGGCACGCCGATGCAGGGTGAAACCATCGCCGGCGAGCGTTTCGACGGGGAGAGAAAGACCGCGATCTTCCCCGGTGACCTGCCGGAGGATCCGGAAAGCCTGTTCGACCGCATCGCCTCGGGCGAGACCGGCCTGCAACTGCCCGATGTCAACGTCGTCAGGTTCCGGCCGCCGCATCTCGAGGAAACCGGCGGCGGCATCAAGCTGTCGGTGCCGCATATCCGCCTCGACCGCGCCATGCAGTTTCTGTTCGGAGACCGTCTCGCATGAGCAAGCCCCCGTCCGATCCGCCGCGCCGCGCACCCGCCGCCTTCAGCTACGAGGACGACGCTGCCGATCCGCGCGATAACGGCCGGCAAGGAGGTGAGCGGCGCAAGCCGGAAAGCTTCTCCGAGAATATCGTCGTGACGCCGGATGAGGACGACCCCTTCCTCAATCCCGACAAGGATCTGAGCGCGGTCCCCGTTGCAGCGCCGCGCAGGCGGCGGACCTCCTTCGGCAAGATCGCCGCCGGCGCCTTCGGCATCCTGCTGTCGCTCGCCATCGGCCTCTGGACCGATAGCCTGATCCGCGATCTTTTCACCCGCGCCGACTGGCTGGGTTATGCGGCCCTTGCCGTGCTGGCGGTCGGCATTCTCGCCGTGCTCGCCCTCGTCATCCGCGAAACCATCGGCATGATGCGCCTTGCCGCCGTCCAGAAGATCAAGGCCGAAGCCGAGGCGGCGATACTCGAGACTCGGCCGGGCAAGGCGCGCGCCGTCGTCGCCCAACTGACCACGCTGCTGTCGGCGAATCCTGAGACATCGAAGGGCCGCGCGACGCTGAAGGCGACCGAAGGCGAGGTCATCGATCCCCCGCATCTGATTGCGCTCGCCGAACGCGAACTGCTCGCTCCCCTCGATCGCAAGGCCCGCGCCCTGATCGTCAACGCCTCGAAGCGCGTCTCGATCGTTACGGCCGTCAGCCCGCGCGCCGTGGTCGACCTGCTCTATGTGCTCTACGAGGCAGTGCGCCTCATCCGTGCCATGGCCGAGCTTTACGGCGGCCGTCCCGGCACGCTCGGCATGTTCCGTCTGTTGCGGGACGTGCTGGCGCATCTGGCCGTCACCGGCTCGATCGCTGTTGGCGACAGCTTGGTCCAGCAGGTGCTCGGCCATGGGCTGGCCTCGAAGCTCTCGGCCCGTCTGGGCGAAGGTGTCATCAACGGCCTGATGACCGCCCGCATTGGAATCGCGGCGATGGATCTCTGCCGCCCGCTTGCCTTCCACGCCCTGAAGCGGCCGGGAATCGGTGATTTCATCGGCGATCTCACCCCCTCCATGTCGCCGCGCGGCAACAATCCTTGAACGAAGCAGCGAATCCGCAGTTTTCGCCTCCCCTTGCGTAATGCCGAATGAATTACAGCAGATTCAATGCTTTAGTGACGATTTTCTAAAATCGACGCCGCGCGAAAACTCTGCGTTGCCTTGCATTTCGGCACGATCGAAAGGAAGGATTAACCATTCTTCGGCAAAACTTGCAGCCAGTTCGTGAGTGGTGTTTGCCAAGGAAAATCCATGTATTCGCGCAAGTTTCTCATCGTATGCGGCTTGGCCGCCGCGGCATTGTCTCCCGTCGCAGATGTCGCACCGGCAGCCACCGCTGCAACCCGTGACAAGGCCTTCTTCGATTCCGTCGCCGGCTCCTGGAAGGGCCCCGGCGAAATCGTCGCCGGCAAATACAAGGGCACGAAATTCACCTGCAACCTGATCGGTGAGCCCACCGGCGACAGCAGCGCCGGCATCAAGCTCGACGGCACCTGCCGCGTCGGCGTCTTCAAACAGCCGATGACCGCCGTCATCTCGCAGTCGGGTTCGAGCTACAAGGGCAAATTCCTCGACGGCGCCGCCGGCAAGGGCCTTGACGTCGTCTCCGGCGCCGTCAGCGAGGATACCGTCGTCGTCGGCATCAACCGCGCCAAGCTGAACGGCGCGATGATCGCCCGCGTGCGCGACGACAAGACAATGAACGTCACCGTTTCGGTCAAGGTCGAAAGCCAGATGATCCCGGTGATCGGCCTGACACTGACCCGCCAGGTCGACGAGATGGCCGTCGGTTCTATCCAATAGACAAACCGCACAGCGGATTTTCCTGAAGCGGCGGGTTTCCCGCCGTTTTCCGTTTTAGGTTCCGTGCTTCAGGCGCTCCGCCACCAGTCGTGGCTGTCGTCGGCAATCTCGATGCCGGTCACCTCGGCATCATCAAGCCAGTCACTGACCGCCCTGCCCCTGACCAGAAGACCCGGCGCAATATCGGCAAGCGGCATCAGCACGAAACCGCGATCGGTCATCCGCGGGTGCGGCAGTTCCAGCCGCGGCGCGTCCTGGATCACGTCGCCATAAGTCAGCACGTCGATATCGAGCGTGCGCGGCCCCCAGCGCTCGATGCGCTCGCGTTTCATCTCCCGTTCGATCGACAGGCAGACATCGAGCAAAGCCTCAGGCTCCAGCCTGGTCTCGACGGCAGCGCAGGCATTGAAGAAGAACGATTGGTCGGTCTTGCCCCAGGGCGGCGTGCGATAGAGCCGCGAGACCGCCGTAACCCGGCAGTCGTCCCGTCCGTCCAGCTTCTGCAGTGCCGCAGCCATCGCCTTCACAGGGTCGCCGATATTGCCGCCGAGACCGAGTGTAGCGGATTGCAGTGCGGCCTCAGGCAAAGTGTTCAACGCTCACCTGCACGAAATCGAGAACGCCAGGCACCGGCGCATTCGGCTTGCGCACCGTGATCTTCGCCCGCCGGATCTGCGGGAATGTCTCGCAGAGCCCCTTGGCGATATCGAGCGCCAGGGACTCGATCAAGTAGCGCCGCTTGCCGGTGACGATCTGCTCGATCACGGTGAAGGCGATGCCGTAATTGACGGTGTCGTTGATCGAATCGCTTTCCAGCGCCTCGCCGGCGACGACATCGAGCTCGGCATCGACGAAGAAGCGCTGGCCGAGGAATTCCTCCTCGTCATGCACGCCGTGGCGCGCGAAGAAGGCGCAGTTTTGCAGCGTGATCGTGTAGGTGGTCATGTCGGCCGCTTCCTCTCGAATTCCTGGCGTGCATTGAGCATAGCATCGGCGATATCGAGCGCATCCCTGTTGATTGCGACATTGTGCACGCGGAAAACCGCAGCCCCTTGAAGTCTGAGCAGCGCGCTGGTCGCAGCCGTCGCTGCATCCCTGTCTTGCGCCTCACGCCCCGTCACCGTGCCGAGGAAGCGTTTGCGCGACGTGCCGGCAAGCAACGGCAGGCCGAAGCGGGAAAGTTCGGAAAACCGCGCCATCAGTTCCAGGTTCTCCTCCGTCGTCTCCTTGGCAAAGCCGAAGCCTGGATCGAGCACGATACGGTCGCTGTTGACGCCTGATGCCGCAGCGATCGCCAGCGACCGTTTGAGAAAATGCACCTGGTCGGCAATGACGTCGGGAAGCTTCGCCCTGTCGCGGCCGGTATGCATGATGCAGAGCCCGGCTCCGGTCGCCGCGGCGATATCGGCGATATCAGGCTCCTTCTGCAGCCCGAAGACGTCGTTGACGATATGGGCGCCGGCACTGATGGCAAGCCGCGCCGTCTCGGCGCGATAGGTGTCGATCGAAATCAGCGCCTGGGTGCGGCCGCGCAGTGCCTGGATAACGGGCAGCGCGCGCGCCTGCTCCTCGGAAGGGCTGACGGCTGCAGCGTTCGGCCGGGTCGATTCGCCGCCGATATCGATAATGCCGGCACCCTCGCTGACGGCCCGCAGCGCCTGTTCAACCGCCGCATCGACGGTCTCAAAACGTCCGCCGTCGGAAAAGGAGTCCGGCGTCACGTTGATGATCGCCATGATCACCGAACGACGGCCGAGTTCGATCTCCCGGCCATGGCCGACACGCCATATACTGCCTTCGAGCCCTGTCACCAGACTTATCCCATTGATGACGAAAAAAGCGCCATCCGATATTGCGCTTGCGGTGGCTATGCCCCAAGCTCCTGTCGATTTCAACACGGGTTGCGTTCAGAATGCCGCTTGCAGTGCGTTATATGGTCGTTCCTATTGCCTTTTCCATTGCTCTTTCCGTCTGCAGCCCGGTGGCAGCAGAAGTGATCGCATCGAAAAGCTATTCCTATTTCAGCATCAGCGGCAAAACCGCGGATGAACTCGACCGTGAACTCAGCCGGCGCGGCCCGACGGCGAGCGGTTCCTCGGCACGCCATCCCGGCGCTACCAAGATCCGCTTCGGCGGCGAGGCAACCTATATTCAGAATAACGGGCGCTGCCGCGTCGGCAACGTCAAGGTCACGGTCCACACCCAGATCATCCTGCCGCGCTGGAGCAGCCGCAAGGGCGCCAGCAAGGAGCTGTCGATGATCTGGGACGCGCTGTCGAGCGATATCAAGCGCCACGAGGAGCGCCATGCCGAGATCGCCCGCGACCAGGCCCGCGCCATGGAGCGCGCCATCCGGGCGCTGCCGCAGCAGCGCAGCTGCGAAGCCATGCAGGAACTCGTCTCCGGCGAATCAGCTCGCGGTATAGAGGAGCACGACCGGCAGCAGGCGCGATTCGACCGGGTCGAGGCGGTCAATTTCCAGAAGCGCATGCTGAGGTTGCTGAACAATCGAATCAATGGTCGAGCCGGCGCAAAATAAGGCTTTTTCAGTCTGATTGCGAGCGGAAACCCTTAGCTGCATAACGAAACTTGTGCGAAACTTGCACCCTCCCCAGCGATTCACTGGTCATTTTTCATCCTGGCAGACTCAACCGGAACGCGTTAATATGAACACATTCGAAAGTTCAGGTACGGCATCTGCACTTTCATCGCTGGGTTCTCCTGGCGCGTTCCGAAGCCGCGGATGTTCCTCCCTCATCCGTAGGTAATGCGCCCGCCTCGCCTCGCTCGCTCTAGCGCGCGAGGCGTCTTTTTTTGGTATCGAATTTTTCGGCGACGTTTGAAGCGCAGCGTGCTTCAGGCTTGGCGTTCCGGCACGTGCACCACGAGCCCGTCATAGACAGCCTTCATCCGGATCTGACAGGACAGTCGCGAGGTCGGGCGCACATCGAAGGCGAAGTCGAGCATGTCCTCTTCCATCGCTTCCGGCTGGCCGACCTTCTCCGTCCACTCCTCGTCGACATAGACATGACAGGTCGCGCAGGCGCAGGCGCCGCCGCATTCGGCCTCAATGCCGGGCACCGAATTGCGCACGGCATTCTCCATCACGGTGGAGCCTTGGTCGACGTCGAGGTCGAAGCGCGTGCCGTCGAAGGCGACGATGGTAAGTTTTGGCATCAGGACTATTTCCGGTCTTCAGGTGGGTGGGCGGATTTTCTTCCGACAATTCGACGCATCAGTCAACATTGGGAAATCCGCGACAGCCTCGCAGATCGGCCCTTCGCCCGCCGTCTTCAAAGCGTCATAAGAGACGTCGCAAAAAGACCCGCGGTTCCGCAATGGAACAACGGGCCTCGATCGAACGGTATCTTATGCACGTCGCCCAAAAGTACGCAGCGGTTTTGGCACAACGACATCTACCGAATAAAACTTGGAGATCAGCCGCGGCAGAGCTTCAGGATGAAATTCTCGGCGTCGATGACGGCGGCACCGAGCGCTGCCGTCGCGCCGGCATCACCACCGTTTTCCTCGACGGCTTCCGCTGTCTGCGACACGCGGAACGCGCCGACCGAGCTTGCCGCGCCCTTCAGCCGATGCGCGGCTGCGCCGATACGGATGGTTTCGCCGCTGGCAATATCCTGCAGGCATGCACGGGCTTGGCGCGCGAACATCTGAAGGACTTCGAGTTCCAGCGTCTTATCGCCCATCGTCTGCTTTGCGAGATGGACCAGATCGATCGGCCGGACCTTGGAGGGACACGGTCCCTTTGCATTATCCGGCGCCTCGAATACGATGTTCAATGCTGCCATCTGGGCTGCCATTGCCAATTCTCCCGTCTCTGTCGTCCGCAGTTGCAACAGTTCTGCGTCAGGAGGGTGGCCATCACGTTAAATTCCGGCACACTCGGGGCGGAAATCTCGCCATATGGTTAACATCCGTTAAATATCCCTAAACTATTGGCTTTTAAGCCGCGCCTGGGATTCAAAGGTGTTAACAACAGGTTAACGTGCCGTGAATCTCAAGCCTTCATTAATTGTGTGAAGAGCCCAGATGTGTCACTACGATACTGGTGGAGCGGGTTTATGGTACGCGCCTTTGCCGAGCGAGTGGATAATGGTAGTGTTTTGATACCTTCCGTTTGAAAAAGCGGCTATCTACTCTGAAATGACATGCTTATCCGTCCTTCGTTGGGATGGAAGGCTGGAACGGCAAAGTTGTTCCCGGGTGAGGCGGAAGCCCAGGAAGCGCTGTCGGACTGGCTGACAGTAACGAGGCATAACCGAATGGCGAACAACAAATATAACGAGTCGATTGAGGACAAGGCGTTCAAGGCATTGGACGAGGCGCTCCAGATCGACTTCAGCAAGGATAACGTACCGTCTCGCCGCGGCGACGCGCCCCAGGCCCCGGAGGCTAATGTGTCTGATCCAGTAAATGCGCGTAACCAGCAGGCCCAGGAAGAAGCGCAGCGCCGCAGCCGCCGCGGTGCCGCCGGCGAGCAGGCTTCCAGGGGTCCGGCGTTCGCGCCCGCCAACGATGCCAGCCGCAATACGCCCGCCTCGATCCTGAAATCCTTTGACGGCGCCTCCAGCCGCTCGGCGGTGCGCACCGCCACCCTGTTTTCCGTGCTTTGGGTCATGGCCGGCCTCGGCCTGATGTCGCTGCTTTATGCTCCGCAGATCTGGCAGATCCGTTCGCTCGCCGATCTCGTCGCCCTGCCCGGCGTCATTGCCGGCCTCGTCGGCATCATCATTCCTGTGATGATGTTCTATGCCTTCGCCATCATGATCTCCCGCGCCCAGGACATGCGCAACGCCGCCCGCTCCATGGCAGAGGTGGCATTGCGCCTGGCAGAGCCGGAAACCATCGCCTCCGAGCGTATCATGACCGTCGGCCAGGCCGTGCGCCGTGAGGTCTCGGCCATGAATGAAGGCATCGAGCGCACCATCGCGCGTGCCTCGGAGCTGGAAACGCTCGTCCATTCCGAAGTCAATGCGCTTGAACGTTCTTATGCCGACAACGAGTTGCGCGTTCGCGGTCTCGTCCACGAACTCGGCTCCGAGCGCGAGGCGATCGTCAACCATGCCGACCGTATCCGCACCTCGATCGGCAGCGTCCACGACCAGTTGAAGGAAGAGCTGTCGCTTGCGACCGAAGAGATCGCGGTGCGGCTTGCCACATCGGGCGAAGCCTTCGCCTCGCTGATCGATACACGCGCCGCGACGATCCTGGAAAAATCGGACAGCGCCCTGCAGTCGATGGGCAGCCTGCTCGCAGCCAAGACCGATACCCTGCTGCAGACCCTGAACGCATCGGGTTTTGCGCTGGCCACCGAATTCGACAACCGCCTCGAAGCCCTCTCCGTCAATCTCAACGACCATGGCGAAAGGCTGCTCAGCCAGTTCGAGACGCGCGCCTCGACCATGGACAGCAGCACCGAAAAGCTGAATGCGGCGCTGAATGAGCGTACGCACCAGCTCAACGAGATCCTGATCGCCCGCACCCGCGAGATCAATGAGAGCCTGACGTCAGGCGAACGCACGATCGGCGGCACGCTCGACGACGTGCTGTCGAAGCTGAACAGCGCGCTCGACGAAAAGGGCGCAAGCTTCCGCCAGAGCCTGCAGACCACCGCCGACGACGCCGTCATGGATCTCGACGTGCGCTCCGGCTTCTTTGAGGAGCGGCTGCAGACGACCGTCGCCCAGCTGTCGACCGCCTTCGACGAACGCGTCTCCGAATTCACCAGCGCCTTCGACAAACGCACCGGCTCGCTCGACACCAAGCTGATGGAGAGCCTCGCCCGTATCAACGAAACGCTGACCGGCGGCTCGGATTCGATCGACGGCATTCTGAATTCCGGCATCGACCGGCTCGGTTCGTCGATATCAGACCAGTCGCTGGCGCTCGCCACCGCGCTCGCCACCGGCCACGAAGTGTTGGAAAGCACGCTCGGCAATCGGGCGGACGAAATCACCGCGGCACTCACCAGCCGCACCGGCGAACTGACCTCGGCGCTGCAGAGCGCCACTTCGGAAATTGCGCTGACGCTTGCGACTGGCACCTCCGAGCTGCAGAACAACCTTCAGACACGCTCGGCCGAATTCCGCGACACGCTGCGCACCACCACCACCGATCTGACGACTGCCGTTGCCGCTGGCACCGAGCAGGTGACCGCTGCCTTCGGCGGTCGCGCCGAGGAACTGAGCGGCGTGCTTACCGCCCGTGCGACCGAAATCAGCGAGGCGCTCGGCACGGCCCATGGCCGTATCGACAGCGTCATGGCAGAGCGCGGCGGCGCACTGCTCCAGGCGCTGACCACTCATCACGGCCGCTTCGAGGAAGCGCTGACGACCCGCTCCGACGCCATCATCAATGCCGTCTCGGGTACCCATGACCGTCTTGCCGAGACGCTCGACGAAAAGGCGATGGCGCTTGCCATCTCTCTGAACGAGAGCCAGGCCCGCATCGAGGACACGCTCGAGACCCGCTCCGAAGCTCTGTTGAACGCCGTCTCCGGCACCCATGATCGTCTCTCCGAGACGCTCGACGAGAAGGCGATGGCGCTCGCCATTTCGCTCAGCGAAAACCAGGCCCGCATCGAAGATACGCTCGAGACGCGCTCCGAGGCCTTCCTCAACGCTGTGTCTGGCACGCATGATCGCCTGTCGGAAACGCTGGACAGCAAGGCGGCGGCCCTTACGACCTCGCTCGACGAGCGCCATGCCCGCATCGAGGATGCACTTGGAACGCGCGCCGAGGCACTGCTGAACACTGTATCCGGCACGCGCGACCGTCTTGCCGAGACGCTCGACGAAAAGGCGATGGCGCTCGCCATGTCCTTGAACGAGAGCCATGCCCGTATCGAGGAGACGCTCGAAACCCGTTCCGCCGCCCTGCTGAACGCCGTCTCCGGCACCCATGATCGTCTCTCGGAGACTCTGGACGGCAAGGCGGCAGCTTTTGCCACCTCGCTGAGCGAAGGCCAGGCCCGTATCGAGAATACGCTCGAAACCCGCTCCGCAGCGCTGCTGAACGCCGTCTCCGGCACCCATGATCGCCTCTCCGAGACGCTGGACGAAAAGGCGATGGCCCTCGCCATTTCGCTCAACGAAACCCAGACGCGGATCGAAGACACCCTGGAAACCCGCTCGGCGGCCCTGCTGAATGCGGTCTCCGGCACGCATGACCGTCTGTCCGAGACGCTGGACGAGAAGGCGATGACACTCGCCATCTCGCTCAATGAGAGCCAGTCGCGGATCGAAGAGACGCTGGAAGCACGCTCCGAAGCCTTCCTCAAGGCCGTGTCCGGCACGCACGACCGTCTCTCGGAAACGCTCGACGAAAAGGCGACGGCGATCGCCGCCTCCCTGAACGAGGGCCAGAGCCGCCTACAGGATACGCTGGAGAGCCGCTCGGAATCCTTCCTGAATGCAGTCTCCGCCACCCACGACCGCCTGTCCGAGACGCTCGACGATCGGGCGATGGCGCTTGCCATCTCGCTGAACGAGAGCCAGAGCCGTCTCGAGGAGACGCTGACAACAGGCGCCGATGCGATCACCAATGCGGTCTCCGGCACGCATGACGGCCTGAACGGTGTACTCGACCAGAAGGCCGCCACCCTCGCCGCCTCGCTGAGCGAAGGCCAGGCCCGCCTCGAGGAAGCCTTGGGCCACCGCACCGCCGCGATCATCGGCGCCGTGACGGCAACCCACGATCGGCTCACCGATACGCTCGACGAAAAGACCATGGCGCTCGCCATTTCGCTCGATGATAACCAGAGCCGCTTCGACAGTGTGCTCGAAGCCCGCAGCAACGCCATCATGGAGGCCGTCTCCGGTGCCGAGGCACGAGTCGCCGGCGCCTTCTCAGACAAGACCGATGCGATCCGCACCGCCTACACCGACAATCAGCAGCGGCTCGAAAATGCGCTTTCCGAGCATAGCGCCGCCCTCTCGGGCGTTCTCGATGCCGGCGGCAACCGCTTCGAGGATCTCGTCGGCGGCTTGACCGGCCGCATCGAAGGTCGTCTGACCGATGCACATACACGGCTCGGGGGCCTCGCCGACGAGGCCGCGGCTCGTATCGAGGGCGGGCTCGCCTCTGCCCATGAGCGCATCCGTACGACGCTCGAAGACCGCGCCAACGCCATCGACCTATCGCTGAACCAGGCCCATGCGCTGATCAGCGATACGCTGGCCGAACAGGCGACCAGCATCGGCACCTCGGTCGCGACGAGTGTTGGCATGCTCGAATTGTCGCTGGAGCACCGTGAAGCTGCGATCCGCGAGGCGATCGATGCCGGCGCCCAGACATTGGAAGATCGCATGCATGCCGGCGCCGGCCAGATCGCCGGCCGCTTCCAGGAGGCGGCAAACGCGATTTCGAGTTCCACTCAGAATTTCTCCGCCCATCTCGATCGGTCGGTCGAAAGCCTGACGGGCCGTTTTGAAGAAACCGGATCCCGCGTGGAATCCGGTCTTGCGGCGATCGAGACCCGCATCCGCGACGGCGTCGGCGGCGTTGCCGAAAAGGTCGAAGCGGCCAGCGGCCAGCTGTCCGGCGTGCTTGCCGACGGCGTCTCCCGTATCGGCGCGCTCAGCGACGACGCCACGCAGCGCATCTCGGCGACGCTCGAAGGCAGTGCTGCAAACCTCACCCAGGCGATCGACAGCCGCACCGCCAATCTGGCCGAGACGCTGGACAGCCGCACCACCAGCCTGACCGGCGCCATCGACGGCCGCACCGCGAGCCTCGGCGAAACTCTTGACCGCGGCAATGAACGCATCGAGGAACGCCTCTCCACCATGGACCGTGCGTTGACCGTCGGTCTCGAGGCTGTCAACCGCACCATCGAAGGCAAGGCCGCCGGTCTCGCCTCGACGCTGCGCAGCGCGGTTGCCGACGCAGCCCAGGGAATGGAAGGCGAAGCGACGAGAACCACCGAACTGCTTGGCAAGACCGGCCAGCAATTCGCCGAGGATCTCAATACGAAAAGCGACGAATTCACCCGCACCATGGATGAGCGCTCGTCGCAGATCGTCACCCGCGTCGCCGAAGCGCAGAACCGGCTGGCAAGCCAGGCCGCTGCCGTCGCCCAGACATTCTCGGAAGCCGGCAACGCCATCGTCAACAAGGTCGCCGAGGCCGAGACCATCGTCGGCACGCAAGTCAATGCCATCTCCAAGGTGCTGTCGGATGCCGGCCAGTCTCTGGAGACACGCGGCAATGCCATCCGCTCGACGCTGTCGGGCGCCGGCAGCGAGATTTCCACCACCATGGCGGATGTCGACCGGGCGCTCGAAGCCCGCAGCAGCGCCATCCGCTCCAATCTCGAGGAGCGCGCCCGCGAGATCGATACGACGTTCTCGGAAATCGACCGGGCGCTCGAAGCGCGCGGCAACTCGATCCGCTCGACGCTCGAGGAGCGCACCCGCGACCTCAACTCGATGCTATCAGGCCGCTCCGTCGAATTGACCCGCATCCTCGACGAAACGGCCCGCCCGATCATCGACCGCTACACCGATGCCGGCGAGCAGGCTGCCGCCCGCATCACCGCCGCGGCCAACCTCAGCGCCGACCGCCTGCGCGCCGAAAACGAAGCGCTCGCCAGCGCCGTTGCCGCGCGCACCGAGAATGTCGCCAATGCCGTCAGCGCCATCGAGAACAGTCTGGTCGGCAACGTCAACGGCCTCGTCGAGCGCATGTCGGAAAGCAGTGCGGCGATGGCGATGATGATGAACCGCGCCGCCGAGCAGCTGACCAGCGTCGACGGCCGTCTCGGCGATACCACCGCGCGTTTTGCCGACTCCGCCACCAAGGCCGCTGAAATGGTCTCCGCCTCGACCAGGCTTCTCGAAGGCAAGGTCGACCGCCTCTCCGACATCTCGGGCCAGACGCTGGCACAGGTCGGCGGCATCATCGGCCGCTTCGACGAACACTCCAAGGTTCTGACCCAGGCTTCGCAGCTTCTCGGCGCCGCCCAGTCCAACCTCGCCTCGACGCTCGAAGAGCGTGAGAGCGCGCTGCAGACGCTCTCGGTCGGCCTCGTCTCGCGCTCGGCCGAGATCGAAAAGACCATGCAAGGCCTCGGCAGCATGATCGAGACCGTGTTCGAGCGGGCAGAGCAACGCTCCAGCCAGGTTACCGGCAATTTGCGCCAGGGCGTGCAGTCCTCCTTCGCCGATATCGGCCGCATTCTCACCGAAACCGAAAAGCGCGCCCAGGAAGCGGCAGAGACGATGCGCGAGGCGATCACCCGCGCCGGCGACGAGGCCAATACGACGATCGACGGCACCTTTGCCAATGTCGAGCGCCGTTCCGGCGATCTCTCCAATCGCATTCGCGGCGGGCTCACCGCCTCGCTGTCGGAAGTCGAGCGCATGCTCGGCGAAGCCGGCCGCGCCTCCGACGGTGCCGCCCAGCACATGCGGGAAGCGCTGCGCGAGGCAATCGATGATGCCGTCGGCCGCTTCTCCGGCGCCACCGAGGATATCCGCCGTTCCGCCGCCGACATCCGCAGCGAGCTCGACGCCACCCGCGCCGAACTGAAGCGCGGCGCCTTCGATCTTCCCGAGGAAGCCAAGGAAAGCGCCTCGGCCATGCGCCGGGCCGTCGCCGAGCAGATCAAGGCGCTGCAGGATATCTCCCAGCTCGTCGGCCGCTCCAGCCAGCAGCTCGAGATCTCCGAGCCCGTCGCCCGCACGCTCGTCCAGGTGCAGCCGGCCCCGCGTCCCGCCCAGCCGGTCGCAGCCCAGCAGCCGCAGCCGGCAGCGCCGCCGCCGATCGAAGCGACAGGTCTGCGCGGAACGATCGCACCGTCTGCGCCGGCTGCCGCCCCCCAGCGCGCCGCGCCGCAGCCTGCCCCCAATCGACAGGAAACAGGGCGCCAGGAAACAGGTCGCCCGGAAACAGGTCGCCAAGAGCCGGCTCGTCCGGAAAGCGGCGGCTGGATTAGCGATCTGCTGCGTGGCGCATCGCGTGAGGACGCCGCCGACGAGGCCGCGGCCGCCCGTGTTCCCGCCCGCCCGGCGGAAACTGCCGCACCGGCGGCGCGCAGCAATGACAGCCGCAATCCGCGCCACGTCGTCGAATCGCTGAACTCGCTCTCGGTCGATATCGCCCGCGCCATCGATCACGACGCTTCGGTCGATCTCTGGCGCCGTTATCAGCGCGGCGAGCGCGACGTCTTCACCCGCCGCCTCTACACGCTGAAGGGCCAGCAGACCTTCGACGAGATCAAGCGCAAATACGACCGCGAACCGGAGTTCCGCACCGCCGTCGACCGCTACATCGGTGATTTCGAAAAGCTTCTCGCCGACGTCGCCCGCACCGACCCGAACCGCACGGTGACGCAGTCCTACCTCACCTCGGATACGGGCAAGGTCTACACCATGCTCGCTCATGCCGCAGGCAGGCTCGGCTGAGCCTGACTGGTACCCACCGATTGGAAAGCCGCTTGACCACGTGTCGGGCGGCTTTCGCTCTGTGAAGCGAGTGTTATCCATTCGCCATCCAGCCCACGGAAGCCTCTCCCGAATGACCAAGGCCCTTCTGATCATCGACGTACAGAATGCGATCCTCTCCGGAAAAGCCTCGCCAGAGCGGCAGCCTCAAGTCGATG
Organism: Rhizobium sp. WYCCWR 11128; assembly: GCF_013416305.1. Lineage (NCBI taxonomy): Bacteria > Pseudomonadati > Pseudomonadota > Alphaproteobacteria > Hyphomicrobiales > Rhizobiaceae > Rhizobium > Rhizobium sp. WYCCWR 11128. Next base: position 894,324 of record NZ_JACCEZ010000001.1, on the reverse strand, counting down.
CCGCACTCGACGAGACCGTCGCACGGCTGGCCGCACTACAGGAAAAAGCTCGGCAGGCGGGCGCGCCGATCGTACTCGTTCAGCATGATGGCGACAGCGGCCATCGATTGGCTGTCGGCACGCCGGGTTGGGCGCTGCGCGACGAGATCGCGCCGAGGCAGGCCGAGGTCGTTGTGCGCAAGAAAAGCGCCGACTCCTTCTTCGAGACCGATCTTGCAGAACTCCTGGACAAACGATCGGTCACTCACCTCGTCGTCGGTGGATGCATGTCGCAATTCTGTGTCGACACGACAGTCAGGCGAGCCGTGTCGCTCGGATATGATGTGACGTTGATTGTCGATGGTCACACGACTGGCGACACGGCGACCTTCACTTTCTCCGAGATCATTGCCCATCACAATGAAACACTCGATGGTTTCGATGCGGGCAAGGCGACGGTAGAAATTCGCCCCGCCGCCGAGATCGACTTTTCATAAATTTTCGGACGCACGAGAACCGGGACCGCTTGGCGGTCCCGGTTTCCGATATCTCACCGATCGGCCGCTATGTTCCAGTTGTAAACGCAGCGATCGAGGCCGATGGCGATCTCAAGCACAAGCACGTCGTGGTCGACGGCCGCTCCCTTCTTCGGCTGCGCCCGGTAGGGCTGCGGGAAATCCGTGCGTCGCGAGATCGAGCAGACTTCCATCCATTTGTCGCCATTGTCGACCTCGATATCGACAGTCACTTCGGAATAGGCCGGCAGCCGGTCGGAGGGTACGATCCGCGTCGGCAGATGGATGAGCGATGCGATCATCCGGCGGACCGGCTCGATGCAGGCGGCGTGATAGTCGTTGCCGCTGTCGGCCGCGAAGGCACATTGGAATTCGAGCTGCCAGAATTCCTTCAGCCGCAAGTGTTTGCTCGGCTGTTCCTGCTCGCGACGATAGGATCTGCCGGCCTGCCAGACGCAGAGCGGCAGCCGTGTCTTCGAGTGATTGCCGAGAATATGCTGCATGTAGACGTAGGTCGACGGCGTGGTTTCCGGCCTCAGCACCAGCGCGGTATCGCTGGTGGAGAGCTGTTCCTGGATCCAGATATCGGCGTTCGAATAGGCGCTCGAAACCAGCGACCGCGGCATCAGCGCCGGCGCCTCGACCCTCCTGACATCCCAGGCCGGATTGACGGATCTGAGAAAACTGCGGACCTCTTGCGAAAAGAAGCCGATCATATGATCGCGCAAATGGATCTCACGCTCCTCCCAATGGACGAGCGAATTGACATGATAAATATTGAGCACGGTGCCTGTCTCCCTGGCAACCTTGATTGACGTGGTGAGGGGCTTTACGTCCAGCAGCGCGCCGGACGCCTGGCGCCCTGACGTCACAGCAGGACGCGAAGACCTCGTCCGCCAAGAGCGCGCACGATCGCGACCTGCAGGCAGGTGCTGATATGACGGGAGAAAGGCGCGCGCTTCATGCTCATGGCGCGTTTTTTACGTGCCGTGCGCCTCATTGTCAAAACCGAAGAGGGTGAGACAAAAGGAATCAGCTGTGGATGACCCTTTTTTATTGCCCGCTGTCCTTCATTCCGTCACAAACTTTTCTGATCCGCTCACATTCAAACAAACGGCTCACTCCACCATCCAAACGACAGAGACAGCAACATTGATGACCAAGACGACATCCAGGCTCCTTGCCACCGCGCTCTCTTCCTTTTTCCTGATGGGCGCTTTCACTCAGGTTCAGGCAGGCCAGGCAAGCTTCGTCGTGGATGTGCAGTCCGGCCAGGTCCTCGAAGGTTCCAACCAGGACGATCTGAACTATCCGGCGTCGCTGACCAAAATGATGACGCTCTATCTCGCCTTCGAGGCCCTGCATGACGGGCGCCTCAACTGGGACCAGAAGCTCACCATGTCTGAGAATGCCGAGAGCAAGGAGCCCTTCAAGCTCGCTGTCGGCGCCGGCCGCAAGGTGACGCTGCGCGAAGCGGTCGAAGGCATTGTCGTGCTCTCTGCCAACGATGCGGCTGTGGCGATCGCCGAACAGCTTGGCGGCTCCGAACAGGTTTTCGCCAAGGCGATGACCGACAAGGCACGCCAACTCGGTATGAAGGATACGGTCTTCAAGAATCCGTCGGGCCTTCCCGATCCGGAGCAGGTCACCACGGCGCGGGACATGGCGACACTCGGCGTTTCGCTGATGCGGGACTTCCCCGAAGAGTTCAAGCTCTTCTCCATGCGCGGCTTCCAGTTCCGCGGCATGAAGCTGCGCGGCCACAACAACCTCATGTATCGCTATGACGGCGTCGACGGCATCAAGACCGGCTACACCGATGCATCGGGCTACAATGTCGTGACCTCGGCGCTGAAGGATGGCCGCCGCGTGGTCGGCGTCGTCATGGGCGAAAAGACTGCGAGCATACGCGACGACAAAATGGCAAGCTTGCTGGACAGCACCCTGTCGCCGTCATCAAGCGCCACAGCTTCCACGACGCCAGGCACGCAGCCGGGCGCGACGATGACGGATTCGCAACCGACGAAATAGGCCCGATGAGCGGAGACTTGCCGGCAGGATTTTGCTAGCGCATCGTGCTTTCCGAAAATCGGAAGCGATTTTCGGAAAGCACGATGCGTAGACTCAAAGAGTTAGAGCGTCCTTTGTGCGTCCCAAAAGACGCACGGCGCTCTAACGGGTTATCTGAACGCGACTTCCAGATGCTGCCGGTCTTGCGCGATCACCTTGCAATTCGTTTCGAATCCTTCGCCTTTGATGGCCAGGACAAATTCAGAAGGAATGCCTGATGTATTGGAGACTGAAATGCCGGCGCTCTCCGAGCCTATGGTTTTGACGGTGCAGTCGATGGTCGAACGCCGATCGTTGAACAGGATCGAACCCGCCTTCAGCACCCGCCGTCGAGCCCCAATGGCGTGATCGGCGTGGATGGAACTCCACGACACGCAACGATTCCGTCCACCATGCTTGGCCTGATACATTGCCGCATCCGCCTGAGCCAGCAAGGTCTCGATCTCCTTGCTGACGATCGAGAGTGCCGAAGTTCCAAAACTGGCTGTGACGGTCAGGGCGCCGTGATCGCCGCGTATGATCTCAGAGGCGACGGCGGCTCTGAGTTTCTCCGCGACCGCGGCAGCACCTTCCCGATCGACATGCGGCAGGATGACGGCAAATTCCTCGCCGCCAAGGCGGCCGAACAGATCGCCGGCTCGAAGGGTCGTCTTGCAGGTCGACGCCACCGCCTTGAGGACCTCGTCTCCGGCGGCATGTCCATGGGTATCATTCACCTTCTTGAAATGGTCGATATCGAAGACGATGCATGAGAGGTCGTGCTTGTGCCGCAGAGCGAGCGAAATGAGCTGATCGGCCTCCTGCTTGAAGGCACGCCGTGTCATCGCCTCGGTGAGGCTGTCGATCGCGGCCGACTGCATGAGCTCGATGCGGTCCATCGCCGCGCCCGCCAGTTCCTCGAGAATGCCGAGATCTCTGTTGCCGAACGATCTTGGCCTGCGGTCGATTGCGCATACCGTTCCGATCATGTGCCCGGCTTTTGTTCTCAACGGCACACCGGCATAAAAACGAATACTGTCCTCGCCCGTCACCGCAGGATGCTGTGAAAACCGCGAGTCCCTGGTAGCGTCCTGCACGACAACAGGCCTTTCACAGTCCACGACATAGCGGCAGAACGTATCTTCGCGCGACACCTCGTCGCCCGCGAGGCCGGAGCAAGCCTTGTACCATTGCCGATGCGCATCGATCAGCGACACGATGCCGATGTCGATGGAAAAGACCTCCTTTATCAGGCGTACGATCCGCTCGAAGCCCTCGTCTCTCGGCGTGTCGAGCAGATCGAGCTGTTGCAGCGCAGCCAGGCGATCATTTTCGCGCTGGATCGCCTCCGATGACGATTTCCCGAATACTCGCGCAACCACCATGCAGCATTCCTCCTGAAAGGGACTACATGATGCGTTCCATAAATTCGTGAAGAAATTGAATACGATGACGACCCCTATGCCATGGGATCAAATATTTTTCACAATCGACAACCCCCGATATTCACGGGGCGGCATCGAAATTCAAATTCAAATTGAGCGCAGCGTCCAGCTGACGATCTCGGAGGCGACGTTGGAGAAGGCGCGGTCGAGGCCTTTGACGAAGCCGTCATTGTCGCCGCCGGCCGGCGCCATGGCGCGGAACACCTTCTGGGCGCGCACCGAGCCGTTGCGATCATTGAGGATCTTGGCGGAAATTTCGACCACCGCCTGGTTGCCGTGCGAAGCGTCGATCTCGAAGGCGCGGATATCGGTGACGATCTGGTAGTCGATCGCCAGCCCCTGCCCCGGCATGCCGACGCCGCCGAGCTTGCCCGAGTTCTCGAAGGCTTCCACCAGCTTCGACTGCACTATGCGCGGCAGCTTGTCGCCCCACTGCGCCTTTGAGAGATACTGGATTTCCGAAGGCGAAACACGGATGACGATCTGCTCGCTGTCGAGCGACCTTAGCGCCGTCGGGCTGGCGATCAGGATCTGGCGGGATTTGGCCGCGGGTCCACTGCCGTCGACGGCAGCGGGCAGGTCATAGGTGTCGTTCTTGGCCGCGGTGCCGCACCCCGAAAGGATCAGCGCCGTCAGCGGCAGCGCGATCACCGTTCCCCTGATCCGTGAACGGCGCGACAACAAATGCGATGCGACCATATTAGGCTACCCCTGATTTCCCAGTTAACGCCGCGTCCGGCCGTCATATTGCTTCACCGTGTCCCCGCCGAAGATCAGGCGTTGCGGATTGCGGTCGAAGTTGGTGATCGTATCGTTCAGATTGCTGACGGTTCCGCGCATGTCGTTGACGAGAGTCTGCACGTCGCGCAAGCCGCCGCTCGAGAATTTCTGCAGATTGTCGGCAATCGGTCCAATGCGCGAATTCAGGTTGTCGGCGACCTTCTTGAAGGATTCCAGCGTATTGCGCGCCTCGGTGAACAGCGATTGCGTATTGTCGGTGCCAAGCAGCGCATCGACTTTGATGAGAATGCCGTCGATGCGGGTCGAGGCCGAATTCAGCTTGTTGGAAAGCTGCGATACGTCCTGGATCGTCTGGTCGATATCTTTCTGACGCGCCGAGACCGTGTTCGCGACCTCGCGGATCGAGGCGACGGCGGCGCGCGCATCCTTGGTCGCCTGCGCGATGTCGTCCACGGAACCCTTCACCTTCGCCGGGTCGATCTGGGCAACGAGCGTATCGACGCGATCGAGTGTCGCCTGCGCCTGCTTGCCGAAATCGTTGAAGGTTGTGGCCGTCTGGTCGAACTTCTGGATCGCGCCCTTGAGGTCGCCGGAGGCATCGGCGACATTAGCGGTAATCTTCTCGGCATTGGAGACGATGTTATCGATCTTTTGCGCATCGACCGCCTTGACCAGCGACTCGACGGCTTGAAGCGTCGAATCGACACGGCCGGAGACCGCCTTCACCGTATTGGAGAGCTCACCCACGCTCTGCAGGAAGGCGTCGATATTGCCGGAATTCTTGGCAAGCGCATCCGAAAACGTCTCGGCATTCTTGAAAGTCTCGGTCAACGGCCCGCGCGAATCTTCGATGAAACCCTGAAGCTCGCCGACCGCGTCGTTGGCGCGATCGAGGATCTTGTCGGCGGTCGCCAGAAGATTGGTGACGCTCGACTGGTCGGCGACGATGACGGCGCGCTTGTTATTGTCGATCGCATGCTGGAGGATGCTTTCCTCGCCCTTGCGGCCGCCCGAGAGTTCGATATAGGCAGCCCCGGTCAAACCCTGGATTTCAAGGGCGGCCTTGGTGGAGGGGTAGATCGGCGCATCGGTGCGCACCTGGGTGAAGGCCAGCGAATATTGCGGATCGTCGGCATCGATCGACAGTGTCTGCACCGAGCCGATCTGGATGCCGTTGAAGCGCACCGGCGAGCCGACGCTGAGACCGTTGGCCGAGCCCGGAATACGAACGATCAGTTCCGTCATCGGGCCGCCGCGGCCATATTCGGCCATCCAGTAGACGAAGCCGAAGGCAGCCGCGATCACCAGCACCGTGAAAAAACCGACAATCGTGTAATTGGCTTTGGTTTCCATCTTATCCGGTCACTTTCCGCTGCTGTCGTGCCGCGCGGCAGCATCGTTCTGCGGCACAATCGACCGCGCGCGTTTGCCCTTGAAATAGGCCTGCACCCACGGATCGTCATAGGCCAGCATGTCGTCGATCGTGCCTTCCACCATTACTCGCTTCTTTCCGAGCACGGCAATACGGTCGCAGACCGAAAACAGGCTGTCGAGGTCGTGCGTCACCATATACACGGTCAATCCCAGACTATCGCGCAGGTTGGCGATCAGTTCGTCGAATTCGGCCGCACCGATCGGGTCGAGGCCGGAGGTCGGCTCGTCCAGGAAGACGAGTTCCGGATCGAGTGACAGTGCGCGGGCAAGGGCTGCGCGCTTGATCATGCCGCCGGACAGTTCGGATGGATATTTGTCGGCGGCATCGGCTGCAAGCCCGACCATACGGATCTTCAAATGCGCCAATTCGTCCATCAGCGAGGTCGGCAGGTCGAGATATTCGCGCATCGGCACCTGGATGTTTTCCTTGACCGTCAGCGACGAGAACAGCGCTCCCTGCTGGAACAGCACGCCGAGCCGCATGTCGAGGGCGTTGCGCTGCGGTTCATCGAGCTCGTCGAAATCCTGGCCGAGGATCTTGATCGTGCCGGAGCGGCGCGGCAGCAGCCGGAGCACCGTGCGCATCAGCACCGATTTACCCGTGCCCGACGCGCCGACGAAGCCGAGGATCTCGCCGCGGTAGATATTGAGGTTCAGATTGTCGAGCACGACCTTGGAGCCGAAGCCGACGGTGACGTCGCGCGCCGACAGCACGATGTCCCTTTCGTCCTTGTCTTCCGTATCGATCGGTTTCTCGTCCACGCGGTCCGCCATCCTAGAAATCGATCGCTGCATAGAACATCGCAAAAAGCCCGTCCATCAGGATGACGACGAAAATCGCCTTCACCACCGCGGCCGTCACGTGCTGGCCGAGCGATTCCGCGCTGCCGCCGACCTTCAGCCCCTCGACGGCGGCGACGATGCCGATGACCAATGCCATGAACGGCGCCTTGATCATGCCTGAGAGCACCGTCGACAGTGTGACCGCCTCGTGCAGGCGCGACAGGAAGTTGGCGAAGGTGATGCCGGAATAGCCCCAGGCGACGGCGGCAGCACCGCCCAGCGAGGCGAAATTTGCCAGCACCGTCAAAAGCGGCAGCGCTATGGTCAGCGCCACTAGCCGCGGAAAGATCAACACGCCGATCGGGTTCAGCCCCATCACCTTCAGCGCGTCGATCTCCTCGCGCATCTTCATCGAACCGATTTCGGCGGTGATCGCGCTGCCCGAGCGGCCGGCAATCATGATCGAGGTCAAGAGCACGCCGATTTCGCGCAATTGCAGGATGCCGACGAGATCGACGACGAAGACCTCAGCACCGAAGTAGCGCAGCTGGAAGGCGCCTTGCTGGGCGATGATCGCCCCGATCAGGAAAGACATCAGCAAGATGATCGGAACGGCGCGAACGCCCATATGGTCGATCTGGTTGACGATCGAGGCAGGCGAAACGCCGCTGCCGCGGCCGAACTTCATCTGCGCGCCGCGCACAGCCGAGCCGAGGATATACATGGCAGCGGCGAAATTGTCCCAGACCTCATAGGTCATTTTGCCGATCGGCGCGAAGATGCGCGTGGCAAGCGAGACTTTCTCCACCTGCTCCGGCTCGGGCTTAGCCGGCTCCTCGGAAAACATCTCCAGCATTTCGTCGATATGCGAGTTGGTGCCTTCGAAGCGAACCGTCCGCCCGCCCGCCTCTTCTTGCTTCTTCAGCCGGCACAGCAGCCAGATGCCGGCGGTGTCAATCTCCGAAATCTCCGAGAGGTCTACCGTCAGATCGCCATTCTTCTTTTGCAGGAGCTTTTCGAAATCGCGCAGCACCAGATGGATGTAAGCGCTGCGCCAATTGCCCTGAAGACGCACACGCTGTCCCGAGCCATCAGCCTGGTCGTCCACTTGCAGTGAGGCGGCGTTGCGATTCTCGGCGTTCAAGATACTTGTGTCTTTCAAGGCTTACAGCGACATTGCCGAATCGCGAAGCAGATCGTTCGCCCGGCGCGTCAATATACAGAAGCACCGTGCAATTTCCATGCTTGCAGGAGAGCAATAATGCCGCGCACCCTCGATATCCAGATGAATTCCTTCCCAATTGCCGGGACCTTCACAATCTCGCGCGGGGCAAAGACCGAAGCCGAGGTCATCACCTGCACGCTTGTCGAAGAGGGTGCGCAGGGGCTTGGCGAATGCGTGCCCTACCGCCGCTACGGCGAGACCATGGAGAGTGTTTTCGCCCAGATCGAGGCTGCGCGACCGCTGATCGAGGCCGGCATTTCGCGCCATGACCTGCTGTCGGCCATGCCGCCAGGCGCGGCCCGCAACGCCGTCGATTGCGCCCTCTGGGATCTCGAGGCGAAGCGGACGGGAGACAGCGTCGCCGCCCGCCTCGGCCTTTCCGCTCCGCAGCCACTCACCACCGCGTACACCATCTCGCTCGGTGAGCCGGAGGTGATGGCCGCTCAGGCGCGCGAGCATGCCGGCCGCGCCCTGCTGAAGGTCAAGGTCGGCACCGGCGACGATGAAAGCCGCATCCGCGCCGTCCGCGCCGCCGCGCCCGATGCCGAAATCATCCTCGACGCCAATGAGGGCTGGCCGGAAGCAGTGTTGGAGCGTCATCTCCATATCGCCGCCGAAGCAGGCATCGCCCTCGTCGAGCAACCGCTGCCGGCCGGCCGCGATGGGCTGCTTGCCGAAATCCGCCGCCCTCTCCTCGTCTGCGCCGATGAAAGCGTCCACCACACCGGCGATCTCGCGAGCCTTGCCGACCGCTACGACGCGATCAATATCAAGCTCGACAAGACCGGCGGCCTGACGGAGGCGCTGTCGATGAAGGCCGAGGCCGAACGGCTTGGATTCAGCATCATGATCGGCTGCATGGTCGGCACCTCGCTTGCCATGGCGCCCGCCGTTCTGCTCGCCCAGAATGCCGATTTCGTCGATCTCGACGGTCCGCTGTTGCTTGCCCGCGACCGCGAACCCGGCCTGCGCTACGCCGCTTCGCTGGTCTTTCCGCCGGAAAGCACCCTTTGGGGCTGAAGGTAATAGGCGAAGATGACGAGGCCGAGGCCGGAAAACGCGACCAGCGCCATGACGTAATAGCTGACGACGCCGAGCCAGGCATAGAGATAACCCGACGCCAGGGTCATCAGCGCCATCGCCATGCCGACATAGAAGAAATAGGCGCCCTGTGCCGAAGATTCCTGCGTCTCCTGCACCGTCGCCATGATCCGTCGCTGCACGCCGGTATGCACGAAGGCGTAGGTGAAGCCGTGGAAGCATTGCAGCAGGAAGAAACCGGCAAATCCCGTATTCATCGGAAACAGTATCCAGCGGCAGACGCTGATGGCGCAACCGAAGCGGATCAGCGTCCAGGCGTCGAAGCGACGGCTGAGGCGCTTCGACAGGAAGAACACCGTCACTTCCGAAGCGACGCCGGCGCTCCAGAGCAGGCCGACCTCGGTGCCGGAAAAACCGAGGTGATGCCAGTAGATCGAGGAGAAGGCGTTGAGCACCGCATGGCTCGATTGCTGGATGGCGACGCCGATCAAGAGTAGCAGCAGGTGTGGCTCCCGCAGGCCGCTGCCGGTGGCGGCCGGAAGATCGATCGGCTGGCCGCGGCGCCGCGTCGGCCCGATGCGCGGACAGAAGATCGCCATGACAACGGTCATGATAAAGCCGAACGCCATGACATCAAGCACCATCCCGCCGCCCCACCGGTTGATCAGCTGGCCACCAACCAGCGTCGAAACGATGAAAGCAATCGAACCCCAGACCCGCATCGATCCGTAATCGAGCCCCCAGCGGCGCACGCCCGATATGACGATCGATTCGACGACCGGCACATAGGGCGCGAAGGTGGCGCCCTGCAGCGTAAAGACGATGAAGACAGGCCAGAAAGTCGTCGTCCAGTAGAGTGCTACGGCCGTCAGCAGCGACAGGCCGCCTGACCAGAGCAGTACGTCGGCGCGCTCCTTCATCCGGTCGGCAATCATGGCGACAACAGGCGCCACCAGCACGCGCACCACCATCGGAACGGCCAAGATCACACCGATTTCGTGGTCGCTGAAGCTGTGGCCCGCAAGCCAGACGGGGAAGAACGGCAGGACGATGCCGTTGACGAGCAGCGGCGCGCAATAGGAAAGCGCGCTGAGCAATCGGAAGCGCCGCGGCGCTCCCTCACCCGTCGGGGAAATTTGAGCGGGAATCATGGATGGACCTGAAGGAAACTCGTCGTTGTCCTAACACACCACCCCGGAAGCGACTATTGCGAGAAATAGCCCTTCTGAAACGTTTTAGAAAAAAAATAGGGCCTGTCGCCTGACGGTAACGGCTAAATTCCTACTGCAAAATTTCAAAGTGCTACAGCGTCCTTTGCGCGTCTGAAAAGACACGCGGCGCTGTAAAGCGCCGGCGCCAAAATCAGGCGGCTTGCGGGGCCAGTTCACCCTCGTCATGCATTTCGATGGCGGCAAGCGCCGGCACACTGCTGGCGAGCGCCCGCCAGGTGATCAGTTCGAAGGTGCCGTCCTCGTGCTCGGCGACCGCCGTGCAGCTTTCCACCCAATCGCCGGTGTTGATGTAGCGGATGCCGTCCATATCCTGGATGATGGCATGATGGATATGTCCGCAGATCACGCCGTCGGCGCCGTTTTTGCGGGCTTCCTCGGCCACGACGCGCTCGAATTCGCCGATAAAATTGACGGCATGCTTGACCTGCAGCTTCGCCCAGGCCGAGAACGACCAGTAGGGCATACCCAGCCGGCGGCGCACTGCCGCCAGGATGATGTTGATGCGGATCGCCGTGTCATAGGCCCAGTCGCCGAGATAGGCGAGCAGCCGGGCGTTGCGGACCACGACGTCGAACTCGTCGCCGTGCAGGATCAGGTATTTCTTGCCGTCGGCGCCGTCATGCATCATGCGCTCGACGACCTCGATGCCGCCGAAATGCATGCCCGGGAAGGCGCGCAGGAATTCGTCGTGATTGCCTGGAATATAGACAACGCGCGTGCCCTTGCGCGCCTTGCGCAACAGTTTCTGGACGACGTCGTTGCAGACCTGCGGCCAGTACCAGCTGCGCTTCAGGCGCCAGCCGTCGACAATGTCGCCGACGAGCACGATCGTGTCGGCCTCGTGGTGGCGCAGGAAATCCAGCAGGAAGTCGGCCTTCGCGGCCTTCGAGCCGAGATGGACATCGGAAATGAAGAGCGTGCGGAAATGTCTGGGTTCCATCATGTCTTTCACGAGCTGCCGCTCATGTCCCATCTTTCATCTAACCTTCCAAAACCAGACTCGTGTTTCAGGAAGATGACAAGCTGGGGAAAAGCCCTGCAAACCTGTTCATCCCACGCGGGCAGAATGCCCGTCGTCGCGAAGGCAGCATGCCCGTCGCCGCGTGGCCGCATGGCCGTCGCCACGTGGGCAGTATGCCCGTCGCCGCCAGGTCCGCGGACAAGGTTGCCCTGTGCATTCAGGGCGTTCATGATGACGGCGATTCATATCCGACAATGCGGGATGGCTGATGCGTCTCTTTCTCGTTCGCCACGGCGAATCCCTCGGCAACATCAATGAACAGGCCTACCGCCAATTCGGCGATCACAATGTGCCGCTGACGCGATGGGGCCATCGGCAGGCTCTCGAGGCAGGCGGCGTGATCGCGTCCTATCTCCAGGCATTGCCGAACGCGGGTTTCGGCAAGCTGCAGATCTGGTATTCGCCCTTTCTCAGGACCCGGCAGAGCAAGGATGCGCTGCTCGAAGCCCTGCCGGAAAGCTTCGTCGGCGATATCAGGGAGGATTATCTGCTGCGCGAGCAGGACTTCGGTCTCTTCACCGAAATCTATGACCACGCCGAACAGAAGCAGAAGTTTCCCGAGGAGTTCGAAAAATGGGCGAGGCTGCGCAGTAACAGCGGCAAGTTCTACGCCCGGCCGCCGGATGGCGAAAGCCGGGCGGATGTGGCCCAGCGGGTGCGTCTGTTCCTGCAGACAGTCATGCACGACGCCGAAAATAGCGACCACAACGTCGTGATCGTCGGCCATGGCGTCACCAACCGGGCGGTCGAGATGAATTTCCTGCACCGCCCTGTCGAGTGGTTCGAGCGCTCCGACAATCCCGGAAACGCCGATATCACGCTGATCGAGGGGACGCGCTCGCAAGGATACGAGTCGATCCTGCTGCATCAGGCCGCCGACCGGCAGCCGGGACAGGAAGGCGAATTGCGCGATGCCTATGGCGCCGACGTGACGATCACGCCGAAGCCAAAGGCATAATTCCTGAAATCCAACCGCGCAAAGGTGTGGCGAGTTGCGCAAGGCAACCCTCCAACTCTTCACCTCAGGTCGGCGACGTGACGGTTGCCGGCTCCTGCCCGGCCGGCGCCTCCTCGTTTACAGTCTCCGGCCGCTTCGTCCTCAAGAGACGCAGCACGAAGACGAAGAAGACGGGAACGAAGAAGATCGCCAATACCGTCGCCGAGATCATACCGCCGAGCACGCCCGTGCCGATGGCATTCTGGCTCGCCGCACTTGGCCCGGTGGCGATCGCCAGAGGCACCACGCCCAAAGTGAAGGCGAGCGAGGTCATGATGATCGGCCGGAAGCGCAGACGAGCACCTTCGATCGCGGCATCCATCAGCGATTTGCCCTCGGCAAAACCGTCCTTGGCGAATTCGACGATCAGGATGGCGTTCTTCGCCGACAGCCCGATGATCGCGATCAGGCCGACCTTGAAGTAGATGTCGTTGGACATGTCGCGGCTCATCACCGCGAGCACGCAGCCGATGACGCCAAGCGGCACGACCAGCATCACCGACAACGGGATGGACCAACTCTCGTAAAGCCCCGACAGCAGCAGGAAGACGAAAAGGATGCTGAGGCCGAACAGGAACGGCGCCTGCGATCCCGATCTCAGCTCCTCCAGCGACTGGCCGGTCCATTCGAAGCCGAAGCCGTCGGGAAGTTCCGAGGCCAGCCGCTCCATTTCGGCAATCGCCGCCCCCGACGAATATCCAGGCGCCGGAGCGCCAGAGATACGTACGGAAGGGTAACCGTTATAGCCGACGATCTGCGCCGGTCCCTTCTGCCATTCGGCGACGGCGAAGGACGATAGCGGCACCATGCCGCCGCTCGCATTGCGGACATTGAGCTTCATCAGATCTTCCGCCTGAAGTCTGCTCTTGTCCTGTGCCTGCACGATGACGCGCTGCATGCGGCCCGAATTCGGGAAGTCGTTGACATAGCTCGAGCCGAGATTGGCGGTGATCGTGCTGTTGATGTCGGCGAAGGCGACGCCGAAGGTATTTGCCTTCTCGCGATCGATAACGAGCACGAGCTGGGCCGAGTCAGGCATGCCCTCCGGTCGGATGCCTGATATGATGGGGTTCTGCGATGCCTTGCCGATCAGCATTCCCGCCGCCTCGGTCAGTGCCGCCTGGCCTTTCGCCCCGCGATCCTGAAGGCGGAAGGTGAAGCCGTTGGTCGTGCCGAACCCTTCGATCGGCGGCGGCGACAGCGCGAAGGATGTGGCGTCCTTCAGCCCAAACAGCTGCATGTTGGCGCGGTTGGAGATCTCCTGCACGGAATTGCCGGCGCCGCGTTCAGCCCAGTCCTTGAGCGTGACGAACACCAGGGCGGCGTTCGGTCCCTGCCCAGAGAAGCTGAAGCCCTGGATCGCAACGACGTTGGCAACGGCCGGCTCCTTCTTGAAGATCGCTTCGATGCTTTCGAGCGAGGCCACCGTGCGGTTGCGACTCGCCTCCGGCGGTCCCTGCACGTCGACGATCAGGAAGCCCTGATCCTCATCCGGCACGAAGCTGCTCGGCAGGTTGACGAAGAGATAGCCAAGGCCGATGAGCAGCGCGACATAGACGGCCATCACCCGCCAGGAGCGCTTGGCCAGTCGCTCGACGGTGCGGGCATAACGGCCGGTCAGCCGGTCGAAGTTGCGGTTGAACCAGCCGGCGATACCCTTCTTCTCGTGATGACCTTTGATCGGCTTCAGGAAGGTGGCGCAAAGCGCCGGGGTCAGCGACAGCGCCAGGAAGGCCGAAAACAGGATGGATACGACCATGGTCAGGCTGAACTGACGGTAGATGATGCCTGTGGAGCCTGGGAAGAACGCCATCGGCACGAAGACGCAGGAGAGAACCAGCGTAATCCCGAGGATCGCGCCGGTGATCTGCCGCATCGCCTTCTTGGTCGCTTCCTTCGGTGACAGCCCTTCCACCGCCATCAACCGCTCGACGTTTTCCACCACCACGATGGCGTCGTCGACCAGAATGCCGATGGCAAGCACCATCGCGAACATCGTCAGCACGTTGATCGAGAAGCCGGCGGCAAACATGACAGCAAGCGTCCCGAGCAGCGCGACGGGCACGACGAGCGTCGGAATGATGGTATAGCGGAAGCTCTGCAGGAAGATGAGCATGACGACGAAGACGAGCGCGACGGCTTCTGCGAGTGTATGCGCCACCTTCTCGATCGATGCCGAGACGAACGGGCTGGTATCATAGGGAACGGAATATTCGACGCCATCAGGGAAGAAGCGTGACAGCTCCTCCATCTTCGCCTTGACCAGGTTGGACGTATTGACGGCATTGCCCGTCGACGACAGCTGGATGGCGATGGCGGCACTCGGCTGCCCGTTCAAGCGGGTCGAGAAACTGTAGCTCTCGCTGCCCTCTTCGATGCGCGCGACATCGCGCAGCCTGACGTTCGATCCGTCGGCATTGGCGCGCAGCACGATGTCTCCGAACTCCTTGATATCGGTCAGTTGCCCCTTCACCAGCACCGTCGCCGTCAGGTCCTGCGAGATCGGATTGGGTGCTGCACCGATCTGGCCTGCCGCGACCTGGGCGTTCTGCGCCGAGATCGCCGCGCTGATGTCGGATGCTGTCAGGTTCAGGCCGACCATCTTGTCGGGATCGATCCAGATGCGCATCGCCCGCTGCGACGCAAACAGCTGGGCGCGGCCGACGCCTTCGAGACGGCGCAGCTCGCCGATGACGTTTCGGTTGAGATAGTCGCCGAGCGCCACCTCGTCGGTCTTCCCGTCCGTCGAGGTCAGCGAGATGAACATCAGGAAGCCTGAGGACGCCTCCTCGACGGTGATGCCCTGATCCTTGACGGATTGCGGCAGCCGCGGTTCGACGCGGCGGATGGCGTTCTGAACGTCGACCGAGGCCTGGTCGATATCGGTGCCGGCCGCAAAGGTCGCGGTGATCGTCATTGCGCCTGAGGTATCGGAGGTCGACTCGAAATAGGAAAGGTGCTCGACGCCGTTCAGCTCTTCTTCGATCTGGCGAGTAACGCCCTGATAAATGTCCTGCGGCGACGCGCCGGGATAGCTGGTGGTGATGCTGAGCTGCGGCGGCGCCACCTTTGGATATTGCGCAACCGGCAGGAACGGTAGAGCGATCAGGCCGGCGAGAGAGATGAAGATCGCAAAGACCCAGGCAAGGATCGGGCGATCGATAAAGAAACGTGCCATCGATCTTACTCCGGCTTCTTGGCGTCACCGGACGCGAGCTGGCCATTCCGCCACTCTTCCGGGGCGACCTTTGCGCCCGGCTGCAGCTTCTGGCCGCCGTCGACAACGAGACGCTCACCTGGTGACAGGCCGCTTTCGACCACCCATTCATTGCCGAAGGATTGACCGAGCTCCACGTCACGCGGCTGTGCTACGTCTCCCTCCTGGACGACATAGACCTGCGCCTTGCCGTCGGCCGTGCGGATGACGGCGCGCTGCGGGATAAGGATCGCCCTCTCACGGACGGCCTGTTCGATGCGGACCCTGATGTAAAGACCCGGCAGCAGGTCGCCCTTCGGATTGGGAAATTCACCGCGAAGGGTGACCTGCCCGGTCGTCGCATCGACGCTGGCACTGCTGAAGAGCAGCTTACCGGCTTCGCCATAGACCGTGCCGTCATCAAAGACGAGCTTGATGTCGGCCTTGCCTGGTTCGGTCGACGTGAGGCTGCCGTTCTCGACCGCCCGCTTCAGCGCCAGCAGGTCTCCGGAGGATTGCATGAAGTCGGCATAAACTGGGTCGATCTGCTGGATCATCGCCAGCGCGTCGCCGGCGTCGGCCGTCACCAGCGCGCCTTCCGTCACCAGCGCGCCACCGATGATGCCTGATATAGGCGCGCGAACTTCGGTATAGCCGAGATTAATCTTCGCTTCGTCGAGCGCAGCCTGCGCCAGCGCGATATCGGCATCGGCCTGCGCAAGGGCGACGGCGGCCGCATCATATTCGATACCGCTTGCAACATCGCGGTCGCGCAGCGACTTCTGCCGGTCTAGCTGCTGGCGGGCATTCAGCTGCGTCGCCCTGGCGCGATCGAGGCTTGCTTCCGCACTGGCCACGCGGACCCGGAAAAGCGCCGGATCGATCCGGTAGAGCACATCGCCCTGATGAACGAGGCTGCCCTGCTCGAAGATCCGTTCCTGCAGGATGCCGGAAACCCTGGCCCGCACTTCGGAAACGCGCGTCGCGGCAATGCGGCCGGGCAATTCGCTGATAACGGGAACCGGACGCGCGTTGAGCGTCAGGACGCCGACGGCTGCTGGCGGCATCGCGCCGCCTTCCTGGGCGTAAGCCGGCAGGCCGGCACCGAATATCAGCGCCAGGACAAACGTATAACGCAATGATTTCGTTCGAAAAAGCATGTTCATTAGCCTTCCTGCTGGTCCCGCTGGGGTCCAAAAAAGCACAGCCCGCCGAAATGACGTTCGGCGGGCCTCCTCGGCCGACAGATAGTCGATCTTTTTTTGCTTTGCAAGATACCTACCGGTTGGTATGATAGCATTATCATGATCGGAACTCCCATGGCCCGGCGATCCCGGGAGTGATACTGATCTTCTCAGGCGCCTCGGCGCGTAGCTTATCTCGAACACAGGTCATGCATTGGTAGATAGCCCCCGCAACAGAAAGAAACAGCCGGATGTCGTGCGGCAGGCTCTTCTCGATTGCGCCAGGAAGCTGGCGCTCGAGCATGGCCTGGCCGCCGTCAGCCTGCAGGCAGTCGCCAGCGCAGCCGGCGTGACCAAGGGAGGGCTGTTTCATCACTTCCCCAATAAGCAGGCTCTTATAGAGGCCGTGTTCGACGGCATGATGGAAAGCCTCGACCGCGAGATCGACGAGGAGCTTGAAAAGGATAAGGGCGGCCATGGCACATTCACCCGCGCCTATGTCCGCACCCTGTTTGCCGACCGAGCCCTTGCCAACAGCCCGTGGTCGGCGCAGACGATGACGGTGCTCGCCGACCCCTACTCCAAGAGCCTCTGGCACAGATGGATGAATGACCGGCTGGTCAGGCACGCCGAAACCGACATGGGAATGCGGCTGGAGATCGTTCGCCTGGCGGCGGACGGCGCATGGCTTGCCCATGTTTTACGGCCTGACGACCATGCCGCGTCCGACGACGCGGTTCTACTGCGTGAATTGATCGAACTCACCGAGGGGTGACAAGCAATTGGCGTCTCATCCCGCGCCCGGCTATATCACCCGAGCGCGGGGATGGTCGGGCTAGGCAGCTCGCACTGCCGCCATCGGTTTAACATTCTGGTTCATCCGGAACAGATTGTTCGGATCGTAGCGCCGCTTGATCTCGGCAAGGCGAGCGTAGTTGGCGCCGTAGGCAGTCTCGACGCGATCACCTTCGTCTTCGGGCATGAAGTTGATGTAGGCGGTGCCGACCGAATGCGGCTTGGTAGCCTCGAACAGATCCCGTGCCCAGCCTATGCAGCTTCCATCCATCCCGGTCTCCCGCCAGCGCGCATGCACATTCATGACGAAATGCGAACTGCGTTGCGGAAATGCGGTGGCCTCGGTGGCCACGCGGCCAGCCGCACCGCCGACATGACCGATGAAGATCTCGCATTCCGGGCCGGGCAGCCTGCGCACGGCATTAAGCAGAACCTCGATCGCGACATCGGGGAGAGATGCAAAATCCTGGCTCTTCCAGTAATTGCGTGCGCCGGGCGTGAGCAACGGGTCGAATGCCTGCTGCCAGCCGGTGAACGGCACCGGGCCGACGACGTCGGCAATGGGATTTCCGATCGCGCGCAATCGAGACGTTGCCTTTTCGCCCGCCGCGATGTCTCCGCAGTAGCACATGGCGAGCACGACGATTTCCTTGCCGTGCCATTCCGCGGGAAGGAACGGCAGCGGAGGCGCCTGGCGCATCACCACCCAGCAGGTCAGTTCGTCAGGTGCCGCGTCCAGCGCCTGTCGGTATTCCCTCAGCACCTTCTCCGCATCAGCGAAGGGATGTACGACCAGCCCGGCGAGAACCTCTGTGTTGAGAGGGTTGAGTTGGAACTCGAAGGAGGTGACGACGCCGAAATTGCCGCCGCCGCCGCGCAGCGCCCAGAAGAGGTCCGGCATTTCCTTTTCGCTCGCCTTGACCAGTTCGCCGTCGGCCGTCACTACATCAACCGAAAGCAGATTATCCAGCGTCAGCCCGAATTTGCGGGTCAGCCAGCCGAAGCCGCCGCCGAGCGTCAGGCCGGCAATGCCGGTCGTCGAATTGATGCCGGTCGGCAGCACCAGCCCGAAGGCCAGCGTTTCCTGGTCGACATCGGCAAGCGTGGCGCCCGGCTCGATCCTGGCGCGCCGCGTCTGCGGATCGACCCGCACCGATTTCATCGCCGACAGGTCGATGACGATACCGCCCTCGCAGACGGCGTTGCCGGCAATGCCGTGGCCACCGCCACGCACTGAAACGAGCAGATTGTTGTCGCGTGCAAACCGCACCGCCCGCACGACATCGGCGGCACCCGCGCATCGCGCGATAAGCCCGGGCCGGCGGTCAATCATCGCATTCCAGATCGTCCGCGCCTCGTTGTAATCCATGTCCTTGCTGGTCAGGAGACTGCCGCGAAATCCGGCGGCAAAGGCATCGATGGCCACGTCATTGACCATCGTCTGCCCCTTTTGCAGGGTCGTCAGGTTCAAATTGTCCATGATTTCCTCCATGCGACCGGCGCCCCGCACCCTCGCGGCGGCATTTTGCGCTTGTTGAAGTCGTCAAACAAGTTTCCCAAAGGGATTAGTCCCGTGATGACGATACGTCAGCCCAATCTGAAGTGCCCTGGGGTACCCCCCTCTGCCCTGCCGGGCATCTCCCCCACAAGGAGGGAGATCGGATGGGCGCGGCGGCTTCCCCAAACAACTGCCGTAAAGTTATTTCGATGCTGCAGAGAGGAACGGATGATCCAACCGCTTGCCGATCTCCACCCTTGTGGGGGAGATGCCCGGCAGGGCAGAGGGGGGTGCCACACAGTATACCCCCCGCCCACCTCGCGAAAACTTCTCCCATCCCTCATTTCCATACTGTCGCCCGTATCCGATTGATGTATGGAGGGAGCTCAAAAGACGTGCACGGAGGCGGCGATGGATCACCCGGAAAAATCGAAGACGGAAAAGAACCTGACGAGCGGCGATCTCGACGAGCAGGCACTTTTCTTCCACCGCTATCCCCGCCCCGGCAAGCTGGAGATCCAGGCGACCAAGCCGCTCGGCAACCAGCGCGACCTGGCGCTCGCCTATTCGCCCGGCGTTGCCGCCCCTTGCCTTGCCATCCGCGACAATCCGGAGATGGCGGCCGAATATACCTCGCGCGCCAATCTCGTCGCCGTCATCTCCAACGGCACCGCCGTGCTTGGCCTCGGCAATATCGGCCCGCTTGCCTCCAAACCGGTCATGGAGGGCAAGGCTGTGCTCTTCAAGAAATTCGCCGGCATCGACGTCTTCGATATCGAGATCGATGCCGCAGGCGTCGACCAGATGGTCTCGACCATCGCCTCGCTGGAGCCGACCTTCGGCGGTATCAACCTCGAAGACATCAAGGCGCCGGAATGTTTCGAGGTCGAGCGGCGCCTGCGCGAGAAGATGAAGATCCCCGTTTTCCACGACGATCAGCACGGCACGGCGATCATCGTCGCCGCCGCGATCCTGAACGGGCTGGAACTCGCCGGCAAGGCGATCGAGAACGTCAAGATCGTCGCCTCCGGGGCCGGTGCTGCCGCCCTTGCCTGCCTCAACCTGCTTGTCATTCTCGGGGCAAAACGCGAAAACATCTGGGTCCACGATCTCGAAGGCCTCGTCTATGAGGGCCGCATCGAGCTGATGGACGAATGGAAATCCATTTATGCCCAGAAGAGCGACACACGCACTCTGGCCGAAAATATCGGCGGCGGCGATGTCTTCCTCGGCCTTTCCGCCGCCGGCGTGCTGAAGCCGGAGCTGCTGGCGCAGATGGCCGACAAGCCGCTGATCATGGCGCTCGCCAATCCGACGCCGGAGATCATGCCCGATCTTGCCCGTGCCGCCCGCCCCGACGCGATGATCTGCACCGGCCGCTCGGATTTCGCCAACCAGGTCAACAACGTCCTCTGCTTCCCCTATATCTTCCGCGGCGCGCTCGATTGCGGCGCCGAGACGATCAACGAGGAAATGAAGATGGCGGCCGTGCGCGCCATCGCCGCCCTTGCCCGCGAAGAGCCATCCGACGTTGCCGCGCGTGCCTATTCCGGTGAGACTCCGGTCTTCGGCCCGGACTACCTCATCCCCTCGCCCTTCGATCCGCGCCTGATCCTGCGCATCGCGCCTGCAGTCGCCAAAGCCGCCGAACAGAGCGGCGTGGCACGCCGCCCGATCCAGGATTTCGACGCCTATCTCGACCAGTTGAACCGCTTCGTCTTCCGCTCCGGCTTCGTCATGAAACCGATCTTCACCGCCGCCAAGGCCGCCGAGCGCAAGCGCGTCATCTTCTCCGAAGGCGAGGACGAACGCGTGCTGCGCGCTGCCCAGGTGCTGCTCGAAGAAGGCCTTGCCGAACCGATCCTGATCGGCCGCCCGCAAGTCATCGAGACACGCCTCAAGCGCTACGGCCTGCGCATCCGGCCGCTGCAGGATTTCGAGGTCATCAACCCGGAAGACGATCCGCGCTTCCGCGAATATGTCGATCTCTATTTCTCCCTCGTCGGTCGGCGTGGCGTCATCCCGGAAGCAGCCCGCACGATCGTGCGCACCAACACCACCGTCATCGGCGCGCTGGCGCTGAGGCGCGGCGAGGCCGATGCGCTGATCTGCGGCCTGGAAGGGCGTTACGAGAAGCATCTGCGCGACGTCCGCCTGATCATCGGCAAGCGCAAAGATGTCCGCGATTTCTCAGCCCTCAGCCTGATGATCTCGCAGCGCGGCGCCACCTTCTTCACCGACACCTATGTCACCTTCAATCCGACTGCCGAGGAGGTCGCCGAGGCGACGGTACTGGCGGCCGAGGAAATCCGCCGTTTCGGCCTCACCCCGCGCGCCGCCCTGGTCTCGCATTCCAATTTCGGCTCGCGTGAGTCCGAAAGCGCCACGAAGATGCGCAACGCCCTGCAGCTCGTGCGCGAAGCCGCGCCCGACCTCGAGGTCGACGGTGAGATGCACGGCGAAAGCGCCATCACCGAAGCACTGCGCAAGCGCGTCATGCCGGACACGACCCTGCACGACGAAGCCAATCTTTTGGTCTTCCCGAACCTCGATGCCGCCAACATCACCCTCGGCGTCGTGAAGTCGATGACCGACGGCCTGCATGTCGGCCCGATCCTGCTCGGCACCGCGCTGCCCGCCCATATCCTCGCCCCCTCGGTCACCTCCCGCGGCGTCGTCAATATGGCGGCACTCGCCGTCGTCGAGGCATCGCAACCGGCTTGAGCCGGTTCAGGCTGCTGACAAAGTCGGCCAACTCCCTTTCGTCATGCTCGGGCTTGTCCCGAGCATCTGCAGCCGGTTGATATGCAGCAGATATCAGGCCACGGCGCCCGGGATAAAATCCTTTGGCTCCAAGACATGTCCTCATGCCGTATCAGGCACTCCGTATCGACAGGCGCCCTTTATCCGCAAGCGCATCGGCGCGTTCGTTACCGGCAATGCCGGAGTGGCCCTTGCACCAGGCAATGGCAATGAGCGGCTTCTGGGATAATTGAAGATCGACCGCTTTCCAGAGTTCCGCATTGGCGATAGTTCGGTTTCGAGCATTCCCATTGGGGTTGCCTTTCCTCCAGCCGTTGTTCCTCCAGATATGTCGCCGGCTGTTGCAGCCTTTGACGGCGTAGACGGAATCGGACCAGATGGTGACAGGCTCGCCGCTTGCCTCGCTGTTGATCCAGATTGCCGCCCTGAGCACGGCGGTCAATTCCATCGAATTATTGGCGGAATCTTCGGCGCCACCGAAGCCGGACGCGATTTCCGCCGCATCGCGATAAACGACGAATGCCCAGCCTCCGTGCCCAGAACCGGGTTCATAACAACCGTCCACGAAAACGTGGAAGCCGTGCTGGGTTTCCGGCAGCCCGACTGTCGTTGCGGGGGAGCTGAGTTCGTTGGCAATACCTGTCATTTTCGACGTCCGGATATGAGTACGTTCCCCAAGCGACTGAGGAGATTGGAGTGGAGCACGTGGCCTCGTTGATTACCATCGGCAGCCTCTTCATAATCGAACATTGGGTCTCTGGCGGTCCGCTGGATAAAATCGCGAAAATACGGTAGGAATTTATCCCAGCTTATTAAGAGAAATACCCTAAGAGAAACCCGCGGCGATCGAGGCCGCAATCGACCGATCGATTCTTTGCTCATTCCGGGACGACGCCGTGAAACGCCGAAACCTGTCTCTTGCCCTTCTCCTTGCCTTTGCGGCGCCTGCCGCCGCGCAAAGCAGCAGCGCCGTCTGTGAGGACCTGCGCGGCCGCCTCGCCGACTTGCCGCGATCGATCGGCAATGGCAACGGCCCGGAAGCCCGCCAATATTCCAGCGCCATGGCCGAGCAGAACCTCGAGCTGCGCAAAGTTCGCAACGAGCTGCGCAGCAATGGCTGCACCTCAGGCAGCATGGTCGTGATCGGCGGCGAGAATGCCGATTATTGCGCCGAACTCTCGCAGTCCGAAGCCCGCATGATCGACAATATCCGCTATCTCCAGGACCGCCGCAACGAGCTGGCCGGCCAGAATGGCGCCGCTGACGGCACGCGCCGCGAACTGATCGCCGCCCTCGACCACAATGGCTGCAACAGCGAAAACTTCTATGCCCCGAGCGATCGCAGCGCCAACGAACCGGCTCCGAGCGTCGAGGAACAGGCGATGCGCACCGATACCTTCATTCCGCTCGGCGGTGAAGAGATCGATCCGCGTTACGGCGTGCCACGGGCAGAGATGCTCTCCCCGGTCAGCACCATGTGCGTGCGCAGCTGCGACGGCGGCTTCTTCCCGATCAGCTCGAACGCCACGTCGGTCGATTTCGGCCGCGACGCCCAGACCTGCGCCAAGATGTGCCCAGGCATCGAGACCGAACTGTTCTATCGTGACGTGACGAGCACCGAAGCCTCGAACATGATCTCGGTCGCAACGGGCACGCCCTACAGCGCCATGAAGAACGCCTTTGCCTACAAGAACCGCACGCCCGGGGAAAAGTCCTCCTGCGCCTGCAATCTCACCGCCTATTACGAGGAGATGCGCGGCAAGCAGGCGGTAAGCGAACCGCCGCAGCAGGGCTCGATCACCACCATTCGCACCAATCCACCGGCGAAGGATACCGCAGCCGCCGCGCCGCAGCCGTCCGTTCCCGAGCGCCCCTATGATCCGACGCAGAACCGCGTCCGTCAGGTCGGCCCGCAGTTTCTGGCCGGCGATCAGGGCGCGATCGACCTCGCCAATCCGGCAGCGCCGGGCCCGCAGCCGCAACAGCAGCAGTGATCGAATGGGTCAGTAGGTCGTACGACCGCCGCTCAGGTCGAACGTCGATGCGGTCGTGTAGGAGTTCTCTTCGGAAAGCAGCCAGACCACCATCGAAGCGATCTCACGAAGTTCGACAAAACGGTCGCGCGGAATGCGGACGCGCATATATTCGATAAACTCGGCTGTCAGCCCGTCCAAAATAGGTGTCTTTGCTGTCGTCGGCGTTACCGCGTTCACGGCGATTCCCGTCTTTGCGAGTTCCTTGCCAAGCGACTTGGTGAAGCCCAGCACACCAGCTTTCGCAGCGCTGTAGGCGGCGATGTTCGGATTTCCTTCCTTGCCCGCAACCGAAGAGATGTTCACGATCCGTCCGTAATCGCGTTTTGACATGACAGGAACGACGTGCCGGCAACAATTGAAGGTTCCCGTCAGGCAGACATCGACGACGTCTTTCCACTCGTCGACATCGTATTCGATCGTGGGTTTTACCGGACCGGTAATCCCGGCGGAATTGACGAGGCCGTCGATACGGCCAAAAATCTCCTCGGTCGTCGCCGCCGCGTTTTTCACTGATTGGGGATCTGCGACGTTGACGCCGAAAGCGACCGTGCCGGATCCGAGAGCGGAAGCGCTGTCCTTCGCCATGTTTTCGTTCAAGTCCCAGATGGCCACCTTGCCACCAGACTGGATGACGCGCTCTGCGATCGCGTAGCCGATGCCGCGCGCACCGCCTGTGATCACGATGGTCCGTTCCTTCAAGTCGATCATGTTCATTGGGCCGTTATCCTCCGATTGAGCCACCGATAGCCGAATATCTATTGGAAATTCCGGGATTTCGCCTTCAGCGTATCGATATGAAGGTCAAGAATTTATCCCGAGTCGGATACTATGCCGAGCCCATTCGCTAAGAGATTTCCGGTAGTCCAGGATCGAAAGCTCGGCATGGTTTGAACGCGTTGGAAGACCGGGTTCGGCCCTAAGCGGACTTTTTTCGTTGTCGGAGGAGATGGCGGCTTTGCGCCCTCCTTCCGGACCTTTGCTGGTGATGACGCGAGGGCGCGTCTCGGCCAAAACAGCCTCGCAGTCGATCCTGAATATCGACGCTTACCTTGAACTCGGCGATTCGACGGCTATGGACTCTTCTCTTGCAAAGGCGCAATTTTGAAATAGGAGACGCAAGCTAGAAAACCGTCCGGCGCTGCATGTTTGAATGCGCAGCTGACGCTTGACCTCGCTCCGAAAATTTCCGGGTGAGGTAAGACATTGTGCGCATATCCGTGCCCAGGCTGCGGCAGATGGCCCGCTGCAGTTCGTTCCGGATGCATGTGGAGGGAAAACCATGCCTGTTCTTCAACGCAGAGAATTCATCGTTCAGGGAAGCGCGGTTCTCGCCGGAATCGCGGGTCTTTATTCGTCGCTGGCCTACGCTTTTCCGACGCGGCCGGGCGAGAAAGTCATTCCATGGCTCGATCAGCCCACGGAAAGTCCCGATCCGGTAGGGATTCAAACCCAGCTTGTCTGGGAGGATTTGGATGCCTTCATAACTCCGAACGACAGGTTTTTCAGCATCTCGCATTTCGATCGACCGACGATTGACGACAAGTCCTGGTCCCTCGACATCGGAGGGCTGGTCAAGAAGCCCTTGAAACTGACACTCGCCGACATCAAGGCGCGGCCGCGGCAGGAGGTAGTTCTCACCGTGGAATGCTCCGGCAACCACGGCTTCCCCTTCTTCACCGGCGGCATAGGCAATGCCCGCTGGGCAGGCACGCCGCTTGCCCCGATCCTCCAGGATGCCGGGGTCCTTGATAGTGGCATCGAGGTCGTCTTCTTCGGCACCGACAAAGGCGAGGTCACGATTCGCGACATCAAGATGCAACAGAACTTCGCTCGCAGCATGTCGCTCGCCGACGCGATGAACCCCGACAATCTGCTCTGCTACGAAATGAACGGGGCGACCCTGCCTGCCCCCAACGGTTTCCCGCTGCGGCTGATAACTCCGGGCTGGTACGGGATCGCCAACGTCAAGTGGCTGAAGGGCATCGAGGTTCGCGACACCCGCTTCATGAGCCTGCTGATGGGCCGCGACTATGTCACCATCCGGGAGGAAGAGCACAACGGCGAGACCGTGTGGGCCGAGACCTCGGTCGGCCGGGCCCTGCTGAAATCCGCGCCCGCGAAGGTCACGCGCAACGACTCGGGTCACCGGGTCGTCGGCGCAGCCTGGGGTGCACCGATCGACCGGGTCGAACTGAAAATCGATCAAGGGCCCTGGATGCCGGCAGTCATCGATCACAGCGAGGAGGCCGAATACGCCTGGAAGATTTGGTCACTGGATTGGCCAAATCCCTCGCCTGGAGAACACACGGTGACCTCGCGCGCGATCAGTACCGCAGGGCAAATTCAACCGGCGATGGACGATCCCTTGATCGCCAAAAAGCACACATACTGGGAAAGCAATGGCCAGGTGACGCGCCGCATCCGCATCGTTTGAGAAACGTTGCTGCCTCGCACGTCGGCTGCTGAGTGAACGGAACGTTCCACCGAGAACCCCTCGCTTAGGATTGCGACATTTCAGGAGAAAGGCGCTAGCGGCCCTTCCGCTAGTCTGCCCCGTCTTTTTTTGCCCGCTCGATGAATTTCCCGGCGACCGCTTTGCCAAGTGCGGCACCGGCCCGGTTGTCCATTTCATAGTGGATGCCGGCCCAGATGCGTGAATCGCCCGCTTCCTTGCCGACCGTTCGGATGAACTCCGCCTGGTCGGGGAACAGATAGGCAAGCACCTCGCATCGGGCAGTCGACAACGTGGAGTGATTCGACGGATAACTGGGATGGGCCGGCACTGCGAACAGGGGAGTGATGCTCGGGTCAAGCATGTTGGGCCGCAGGTACCAATAAGCGTATTTCCCGTCGTTGCTTGCAATGTAGGCGTCGTAGTAGACCGTTGCGAGCATCGCGTAAGCCCGTGCGGCGCGCGGCGGGTTCGAATCCGTCTTGTCCTCGAACATCCACTTGCTGGCATAGTCATACCAGTCGGTGAACAGGCCGGATGGGCTTTGCCAGTAGAACGCCTTGTAGCTGTTGGGGAATTTTCGCTCAAACTGGCGGACTGCATCCGTCTCGGCCTTCACGGCCGCAGACTTGCAGTCGGGCGGAGTCGGTGGCCTGAATTCATCGGCTGTCTCGAGCAGGATCGGCTTCCAGTTTGGCATGGTTGCATTGGCGGGTTTGTCTCCGACCCACATGCACGGCCCGGTCGGCACGGTGCCGGTCCAGACGGCATCGGAGCCGTCGGCCTTTGCCCGCGCAATCACTTGCTCTGCCACGCTTCGCCCCAGTTCCAGGCCGGCGGATGAATCGCTTGGGAACTGGACACCGGCAAGGACACGCGACTGTGCGGCTTCTTCGGCCATCGCCTGGAACGACAACGCCTCGTCGGGAAAGAAATAGGCAAGAACGGTCGCGGCGGCTCCAGCGGCTGCCGCGTGTTCGGATGGATAAGCGGGACTCCGAGGCGTGGGTAGCGCAGTCGGCAGTGTCGTATCCACCTCGCTCGGGCGGGGGCGATTGTAGAAGTATTTCGACTCCCAAGCCGCGATGGTGGCGTCGTAGACCGCCATCGTCAAATAGGTGTAGACGCGATGCGCATTGGGGATCGTCTGGTTTGCGAGAAGACGGTTGTTGACCAGGTCGATCCATCGATAGCCGGGCGAGCCAGCGTCCCAGAATCTGATCTTGGCGGCGACCTGCGCATCGTTCTTTGCGACAAGTTCGCGGACCTGCTCCAACTCGGTTGCGGAAGTATCCGGTGGGGGCGAGACTCGGAAGTCTTTGCCCGACGTGATTACCCACGTCTTCCACATTCCAGCGTTTGGCTCTATCTGATCCGATTGGGCGAAAGCGACGTTCCCTGAGAAAAGGATTAGCGCGCAGGCCCTGCTAAAGCCGCTAAGCATTTTCGACCCCCATAGTTGATCCCCGGCCCAGAGACGGAAGGTTTTCTGTTTTGACGGCCGTCCCACTTTCTATTTTAGCCCTCTCTAATTATACCGCGAAGCGCTGCCAAGTGAAAGGATCAAAAATGAGAGCAGGTTGCGGTATGAAAGGTCAGGTCCGAAGATCGCTGTCTTCCTGATTTGCACCCCGCAGGGTTGCTGTGACGACGCTCAGCAGTTAAGCCATCGGCGGGCCCCTTCCCACGTACCGATGGAATCGGTCGCCCGGAACAATCTGATTGCTCCCAGCGAATGGAAAGTCCTTTCCGGCCATGACTACTTCCCTTCGATCTAAAGAGACTGACGTAGCTTTTAGGGAAGTGAGAATGGTCGCCACGTTCCGAACTAGGGCCGAGGACCGCAATTGGCCGCCGCTCATAAAGCCCCTGAGGCTTCTCGGCGTCTGAGCGGTTAGCGCCCCGCTCCGGCCGGAAAGGCCGGTGGAGTCATTTCCCAAGAGCAGACGTTTCCCGAGGCGAGTTTCCCGACCCGCGCTACTCGCCTATGCTGGAAAGCAGTTCGTCGAGCTGTTCCAGTTGCTCCGGCAATGCCGCCGCCCCGCCCTGTAGTGCTTCCTCAAGCGCCTCCTTGGACGGATAGGCTTCGTGGAGATTCAGCAGCGTCTTCCCGCCCTGGTCCTCGAAGGTCACGGTCGTGACCGCGCCCTCTTCGCCCTCGTCGTCTGTCCAGACCGGCTACCGGCCCAAATCGGTAACTCATTCAAGTCGAGCCCATGACTGCTTCTGGCGCCAATTGCAGTCATCGGCCTCAGGTCGATGACTGTCTTAGAGGATAGCTTTTCCGTTTATGCAGGTAACGACATTGCCGCCAACCCAAATATCTTCAGATTCGAGCCGGACATGTACCCGCCCTGACCTGCCCAAGACCGTCCCTTGCGCAGCGATGTATGAAGGCGGGGCGAGATTTGCGGAAATGAGCCATTTTGCCAAACCCGCATTTAGGCTACCAGTGACTGGGTCTTCGTAACCAGCGGCGGTGAAGGCGCGGACCTCGAAATCCACGCCATCGACGTCCCCCAAACATGGTGCAATCAGGCCTACCCTTAGTCCGGAAATACTCTGGTAGTTCGGACGGACACGTAGGACATCGTCTCTGCTTTTCAGGAGCAAGGCCATCCAACCGGGACCGTTGTCTACCCAACTCGCATCGACTATCATCTCAGATGACAGACTTAGACCGCTCATAACTCGTTTCATTAGATCGTTATCGATATGTCCAGTCTTGATCAAATCTGGAGCCAGAAATGAGAGGATATCGCCGTCTCTTCTGATCCGGATCAAACCCGCCTCGCATTCCTGGATAACAACTGGCTGCTTTGGCTTTCCGCCCAAGGTCAGCCATGCGTGGCAGCTACCCAAAGTCGGGTGTCCGGCAAAGGGTAGCTCCTGATGCGGCGTGAAAATTCTGACGCGATAATCAGCATCCGGGACCGTCGGCTTTAGGAGGAAGGTCGTCTCGCTTAGATTGGTCCAGTTGGCAAACTTGGCCATCGTTGGTGTATCAAGATCGTCCGCATCCACTACCACCGCAAGTGGATTTCCACCCATTCGCTCCGAGGAAAAAACATCAACCTGTTGAAACGATAGCTCTTTAAGGTTCCTGTTCATAGCATCTCCTACTGTTCGTTCGCTAACAGCGTGCGCCAATGTCTATACACAAGGGGGCTGCAGAATGCCTTTCGGAGTAACGGATGCAGACAAAGATTTCCGCTTCGGGCATACCCGGTCTTCCAAAGCGTTCAAATTATGCCGAGCTTTTAATCCTTGATTACCGGAAATCTCGGGCTTTAGGGAATGGGCTCGGCATAGTTTCGGACTCGGGATAAATTCCGTTATGCCGAACTCGGCATAACGGAACAAAGATATCTCGGCCTCGCACCGCGTCGGCGATACCGACATCGGTTTGCTCACCTTGACCGTCAATGGCGTGACTATGCGATTGAGGCCATGCTCCACCGCACTGCTCTAGGTGTTCAGTCCCCATCCATCATGAAAGACGAGTTCCTCGAGCGGTAGCCGCTGCCGCCAGCCTTTGACGGAGAGTTCCGGCTCGTCATAGAGCCGGTCGACGAAACCGGCACAGAGCCAGGCGACCACTTCGATATGCTCGGGTATGCCGAGAATGGTTTTCAGGTCGCCTTCACGAAAAATGCTGACCCAGCCGATGCCGACCCCTTCCGCCCGTGCCGCAAGCCAGAGATTCTGGATGGCGCAGACGGTCGAGTATGAATCCATCTTCGGATTGTGGGTGCGCCCCAGCACCACGCTGCCGCTGCGGGTAGGATCGCAGGTCACGCATATGCCGAGCGGCGCCTCGACGATGCCTTCGAGCTTGAGCGATCGGTAGGCCTGCCGCCGCTCGCCTTCGAACATCAGCGCCGCCTCCTCGTTGGCCCTCGCAAACGCGTCCTGGATGCGCGTCCGGACAGCGGCACTTTTCACCAGAATGAAATTCCACGGCTGCATGAAGCCGACGGATGGTGCGTGGTGAGCGGCCGTCAGCAGCCGCTGCACAACATCATCAGGCAAGGGATCGGGCAGGAACTGGCTGCGAACGTCGCGCCGCGTCATGATCGCGTGATAGACGGCCTCGCGTTCGGCCAAGGAAAAACCGGACGCCGCCGAAAGGGCATCCTCATCAAAGGGTCGCATCGTCAAATCCCCAACAACGCGACCGCCCCGCTGTCCGCGCGGATCGGTCTATCTTGCCAGGCCGGTCTTCTGACTCGGCGTCATCCGTCTGCCGCAGCCTTCCCGGCAAAAGGCCAGTGGCATGATGAAGCGGCAAGCGTCGGCCTTACAGCGTTGGGCACGTTCCGGTCTTGCACCGGATTCCCGATTCTCCCGCCTTATCGGCGGGCACCTGACGACGCATCTATTTCAGGAAAGCGCGGCGGCGGCAAGCTGGGCCCGATGTCGCAGTCAAGCCGGAGGCCGCGCGGTGCCGCCTGTCCCTCTCTTCCGCCGGCAAAAGGGAGCGCTGCGGTGCCACGAATCTCTTCTCCCCAGCGGGGAAAAGGTGCCGGCAGGCGGTTGAGGGGGTGAGCGGCAAAGCCGCGAATGCGCTGAGCGTAAGCGAAGGGCAATGATGAAGGGCAGCCGTGCAGCCCCCTCATCCGACCCTTCGGGCCACCTTCTCCCCGCTGGGGAGAAGAGAGCGCAAGCCGCAGCCTCAGTTCCTACATCAAACCCTTGGGAGGACATAAGGAAACAAGACGTACGATCCCGTTTCGTCATCCACCCGCGTCGGTTTGAAGCGGCTAGGCAAGCCCCTTCACCGACAGTTTCTATGGCCTTATCACCACCGAAAGCGTATGGACTGTGACAGTCCATCGCAGCATCTCGGTTGCCCGTGCCCCGCCTCACACCCATGATCCTTGCGGTCGCCCTGTTCATGGAACAGATGGATTCGACCGTGATCGCCACCAGCCTGCCGGCAATCGCCGCCGATATCGGCACCTCGCCGATCGCGCTGAAGCTCGCCGTCACCAGCTATCTCGTGGCGCTGGCGATCTTCATCCCGATCAGCGGCTGGATGTCCGATCGGTTCGGTGCGCGCAACATCTTCCGCATGGCGATCTTTGTTTTCATGATCGGCTCGATCGCCTGCGCCTTTTCCAACTCGATCACGGCCTTCGTCGTCTCGCGCCTGATCCAGGGCGCCGGCGGCTCGATGATGACGCCGGTCAGCCGCCTGCTGCTGGTCCGGGGAACGCCGCGCCACGAACTCGTCGATGCCATGGCCTGGCTTACCATTCCCGCTTTGATTGGCCCGATCATGGGGCCGCCGATCGGCGGTTTCCTCACCACCTATCTCACCTGGCATTGGATCTTCTGGATCAACGTCCCGATCGGCGTGCTCGGCATCATCCTCGTCACGCGTTTCCTGCCGACCGTCGAGCCACGCAGTCCGCGGCCGATGGACTTCCCCGGATTCTTCCTTTGCGGCATCGGCTTCTCCGGCTTCGTTTTCGGCGTGTCGGTCATCAGCCTGCCGGCCGTGCCCGTCATCTACGGTTACGTCACGGTTGCGATCGGCATTCTTGCCGGCCTCCTCTACCTCCTGCATGCCCGCCGCGTGCCCTATCCGCTTCTCGATCCGAAGATGTTCCGTTACCCGATGTTCCGGGCGGCGATCCTCGGCGCTTCGAATTTCCGCATGGGGCTCGGCGCCCTGCCGTTCCTGATGCCATTGATGCTGCAGCTCGGCTTCGGCCTGACGCCGCTGCAATCGGGCTCGGTCACCTTCGTCAGCGCGCTCGGCTCCATGGGCTCGAAATTCGCCGCCTCGCGCACCTTCAATGCCTTCGGCTTCCGCACCGTCATATCAATCACCACTTTGCTGGCGGCGATCTTCCTCGGCATCAACGGCCTTTTCACCGCCGAAACGCCGCTGTTCCTGATCATGGCCTGCCTGCTGATCGGCGGCCTGTTCCGCTCCATGGCTTTCTCGGGCGTCAACGCCATGGCCTTCGGCGATGTCGATGACGCCGACAGCAGCCAGGCAACCGCGATCAATGCCGTTGCCCAGCGTATCTCCATGGCGATGGGTGTGGCGATCGCCGGCGGCATTCTCGAAATTTCGAGCAGCTTTCACGACGGCAGGCTGCTGGTCTCTGATTTCCATATCGCCTTCTTCAGCGTCTCGGCGATTTCGGCACTGGCCTGCATCACCTTCCTGCGCCTGCCGCATGATGCCGGCGCGGAACTGACGGCGCGCGGCCGCAAGCGCCGGCACGCCGAGCCCGAAGAGGCCGTGGCGGAAAACAGCTGATCGAGACAGATCTGCTTGGCGCGAAGGAAGCACTCCTCCTCCGATTCGCAAGGTTCGGCGCCGGCGAAAGCTACACGCGTGTGTTCCAGCATCTCATTCCACTTTATGATTTATTCACATATCAAATACACACTGCGTTTGCGCGTTTTGGGTTGCAATCCGGACATGGGCATGAGGGCTCGTGATGTGACCGTCAGCGCGGATGCCCGTATTGAGACGCCGGTCGGGAACATATCCGACTGAGCCGCAATTCTAGGCCGCCGCGGAATGTTCCAATTTTTGAAAACGATGCCTCTGACAGCCAAGCTGGCGGCGATTATCGTTGCCGTCAACCTCTGCGGCATTTCCGCTTTCGCCACCTATACGTGGATGTACGAAACCCGGGCATTGATCGATGGCGCCAAGGCGAATTGGTCCAAGGATGCGGAGCAGTTTGCCTCTCTGGCCGCGGGCGGCGTGAAATGGGGGAAGGCGAACGCCGTTCGCGAGGCTTATTCGCTCTACCGCGACGACCCCTCGCTCGATCTTGTGCAGTTTGCCGCATTCAACGCCGAACCTGCCGCCGTCGATACCTGGGCGCGCGATGGCGTCAGTGGTTTGCCGGCACCAGCCGATCTGGTGAAGAGCCTCGGCGCGAAACCGGAAAAGACGACCATCGATGACGGTAGAATATCTGCCGGCGTGGTGACGATCATCGCGCCGCTCCCGCTGGATAAGTCGGGCAAGGCCACCGGTTACATCGTCACGAACTGGTCCGTCGAAAAAATCGCTTCCGAAGTCAGGCAGAAAGTTCTCATTTCGCTGCTCACGCAGTCCGCGATCACCGCCATGGCCGTCGTTGCCTTCCTTCTCGCCATGCGCAGCCTAGTCGGCCGGCCCATCAGGGTAATCAGCGAACGAATCAGCGCGTTGCAGAAAGGCGATCTGGTCTCTCCCGTCACCTACAGGGAAAATGGCGACGAGATCGGCTTTCTGGCGCGTGCATTGGAGGTTTTCCGTCACGAGGCGATTGCGAAGGTCGAGAGAGAGCAGGCCGCTGCCGAGCAGAGTGCTTCGCTCGACGCCGAACGGGCGCGCAACGCATTGTTGACCGAAGAGGCCAGCAACACGCAACGGCTGGTCATGAACGCTCTCGCAAATGCATTGGAAGGGCTCGCCGCCGGCGACTTCTCGATACACCTGGCCGACGTCGGTCCAGAATTCGATAAATTGCGTCAGGATTTCAACAACATGGTCAATGCGGTCGCGGCCGCTCTAACAGAGATCAAGACCGCTTCCGTGGCGGTTGAAACCGGCTCCAGCGAGCTGGCGACCTCCGCGGATCAACTCGCCAGGCGGACCGAGCAACAGGCAGCAGCATTGGAACAGACCGCTGCGGCACTGGATGAGGTGACCACAACGGTCAGAACATCGTCGCAGCGAGCCGAAAATGCCGGGCAGCTGGTCGAGGAGACAAAGCGCAGCGCCCATGTCTCGGCGACCGTGGTGCGTGATGCGATCGGGGCGATGGACCGGATTCAAACCTCGTCGAGCCAGATCGGCCGCATTATCGGCGTCATCGACGAAATCGCCTTCCAGACGAACCTGCTGGCGCTGAACGCCGGTGTCGAGGCGGCGCGCGCCGGCGAGGCCGGCAAGGGTTTTGCGGTCGTTGCGCAGGAAGTGCGTGAGCTCGCCCAGCGGTCGGCAAATGCCGCCAAGGAAATCAAGAACCTGATCAACGTATCCGGCCAGGAAGTTGCCGCGGGCGTCGGGCTGGTGAACCAGACCGGCGATGCCCTGCTGAAGATCGAGGAGCAGATCAACCGCATCAGCGACAGCATCGCTTCCATCGTCCAATCCTATCGCGAACAGGCGACAGGCCTGCAGGAAATCAACAGCGCGATCAACCAGATGGATCAGACAACACAGCAGAACGCGGCGATGGTCGAGGAAACCAACGCGGCCTGCCACGAACTGCTGTCGCAAGGACGCCTGCTGCAGGACTCGGCCGGCAGGTTCATCGTTGGCGCGTCTGCGGCCAGCCCGCCCAAAGCCGTTCAACCCACCCGCCAATCTCGTCCCGAGCCGAGAGCCTTCGCGCAGCGGCATGCAGGAAATGCTGCCGTTGCCGCTGCTCCCGGAGCCTGGGAGGAGTTCTGACGTCGTCAGCATCCGATAAACCTTAGTTCTCAGCAACCTATAATCAGGAAGGAAACACTTATGAAGAAAATCGTGCCCGCATTTCTTTTGGCCTGCACCGCATTTGCCATGCCCATGGGCGTATCCATGGCGCAGGATGCCAAGCTTGCCCCGATCTCCGACTACGTGACAAGCGACGTCAAGCCCTGGCTTAACGACCCCGCCATCATCGAGGCTGTCAAGGCGCAGAACGCTGCCAACGCCAATCTCAGCGCAGCCGATGTCGACGCCCTCGACAAGAAGTGGCGTGCCGAAGTCGATGGTTCCGACCACTCGATGATCGACGGCGTGCTCAACAATGGCCTGTCGAAATTCCTTCAGGGAAAGAAGGAGGCTTCCGGCGGCAAGATCACCGAGATCTTCATCATGGATGCAAAGGGCCTGGACGTCGGTCAAAGCGACATCACATCCGACTACTGGCAGGGCGACGAGGCCAAGTTCCAGAAGTCCTTCGGCGCCGGCAAGGATGCCGTCTTCGTCGATGAGATCGAAAAAGATGAGTCGACCCAGACGCTGCAGTCGCAGGCAAGTGTCACGATTTCCGACGACAAGGGAACGCCGATCGGCGCCATTACCGTCGGTGTGAACGTCGACGCTCTCTGATCTCCGGAACGACATTCGAAAGCAATAAACCATATCGCCCGGAGCATGCACGGTTCGGGCGATATGCATAAACAAAGACTTCCAAGACGTCGCATGAGCGAGATCGAGTGCGGCGTGCCTTCTTCGGCGGTATATGCGCCCGCAAGAGCGCCAGTTTTTCAAGCGGCAAATTCTACGTGACATTGCCTGGTCTTGGCGCTACACAAGCCTCATGTCGATCACCTCAATCTACGCCTCGCGATTTTATGCGTACCGCTGCTCTCAGCGGATGCGGGTCCATGCGTAACTGAATTCGACGCGACGACAACCCGAACAGCCGCTAGTCTACCTGGCGGCTTTTTTGTTCCGCCGGTATGACCAAACAGGAGCCATACCGTGTCTGATGCCATTGATGATCTGCGTATCGTCGAGATCACCCCGCTGACCAAACCCGCCGATATCATTGCGGAAATCCACCGCAATACTGCTGTCACCGAGACTGTGACCAGCAATCGCGATGCGATCCATAAGATCCTCCAGGGCGAGGACGATCGGCTGATCGTCGTCATTGGCCCTTGCTCCATCCACGACCCTGCCGCGGCCAGGGAATACGCCGCGCTGCTGGAAGAGCAGCGACGTCGCTTCGCCGGCGATCTCGAGATCGTCATGCGCGTCTATTTCGAAAAGCCCCGCACGACCGTCGGCTGGAAGGGCCTGATGAACGACCCGCATCTCGACGGCAGCTACCGCATCGAGGAAGGGTTGAGGATTGCAAGACGCCTGCTGCTCGATATCAATGCGATGGGTCTTCCGGCCGGCGTCGAATTCCTCGACACGATCACGCCGCAATACATCGCCGATCTCGTCAGTTGGGGTGCGATCGGCGCGCGCACGACCGAAAGCCAGGTCCACAGGCAGCTTGCCTCCGGCCTTTCCTGCCCGATTGGCTTCAAGAACGGCACCGACGGCGGCGTGCGTGTGGCGCTGGACGCGATCCTCGCCGCCTCGCAGCCGCATCACTTCCCGGCCGTGACCAAGGACGGACAGGCGGCCATCGCCTCGACGACGGGCAATGAGGACTGCCACATAATCTTACGCGGCGGCAAGCGGCCGAACTATGAAGCGGCCGACGTTGAAGCCGTCACCGGCGAAGCCGTCAAGCTCGGCGTCGCCCCGCGCATCCTCATCGATGCCAGCCACGCCAACAGCGGCAAGGACCCGATGAACCAGCCGCTCGTCGTCAAATCCGTGGCCGCGCAGATTGCCGCCGGAAACAGCGACATCAAGGGCATGATGATCGAAAGCAACCTCGTCGCCGGCCGCCAGGATCTCGTTCCCGGCAAGCCGCTGGTCTATGGCCAGTCCATCACCGACGGCTGCATCGACTGGGATATGTCCGTCGCGGTGTTGGAAGACCTGGCAAAATCCGCCCGCGAGCGCCGCCAGACCCGCGCTTAAGCCGCCGGGAAATAGCGGACATAGGCGAACTCTTCGCCGTCAGGAGACCAGCAGGGCACGTTGATCGTGCCCTGCCCCCCGAAAAGCTCGAACAGCGTCTTCAGATTGCCGCCGTCCATATCCATCAGCCGTAGCCGCACGTCGAGGTCGCGCGGATGGTCGAACACCGATGGGTCGTAGGACAGGAGCAGCACCATGTCGTTGTTGGGCGACGGATGGGCGAACCAGTTGCCCTGATTGTCCGAGGTCACCTGCTCGAGCCCAGTGCCATCGGGATGGATGCGCCAGATCTGCATCAGCCCGGTACGGCTGGAATTGAAATAGATCCATTGGCCATCGGCGGAATAGTCCGGTCCGTCATTGCGGCCCTCGCCATGCGTCAGCCGCGTCTCGGCGCCGCCGTCGACGGAGATAGTGTAGATATCGAAGAGGTCGTCGCGGATGCCGCAATAGGCGAGCTGGCGCCCGTCCGGCGACCAGCCATGCCAGTAGGATGGCAGGTTCTCGGTGATGAGCCGCGGCTTGCCGCCTTCGATCGGCAGGATATAGATCGCCGACTTGCCGAATTCGGTCTTGTCGGAAATGACGATCTCAGTGCCATCGGGCGACATGCCGTGATCATTGTTGCAGTTGACGGCAAAGCCGGTATCGACCTTGACCACCTCGCCGCCATCGAGCGGCAACCGGTAAAGCAGCCCGTCGCCGTTCAAGAGCAGGTAGGAACCATCCGGCGAGAAGTTCGGCGCCTCCACCAGCCTGTCCGTCTGCCAGACCTCGCGGGCACTGCCCGTCCTGACATTGTAGATCTCAACCGAGCTGCGCATGTTTCCTCCCGAAAAGCTTGATGCCGTCAGCGATCTCGATTGCGTCAGCGATCTCGATTGCGTCAGCGGTCCCTGAACCGGTTGGTGATGGGATAGCGCCGGTCGCGGCCGAAATTCTTCTTGGTGATCTTCACGCCCGGCGCCGATTGCCGGCGCTTGTATTCGGCGAGATAGAGCAGATGTTCGACCCGGTGAACGGTCGCAACATCATGGCCGCGCGCGACGATCTCCTCGACCGCCATCTCCTTCTCCACCAGGCATTCGAGAATATCGTCGAGCACGGGATAGGGCGGCAGCGAATCCTGGTCCTTCTGATCGGGACGCAGCTCCGCCGATGGCGCCTTGTCGATGATATTCTGCGGGATCACCTCGCCCGACGGTCCCAGCGCACCCGGCGGCACGTTTTCGTTACGCCAGCGGGAAATCGCATAGACCTGCATCTTGTAGAGGTCCTTGATCGGATTGAAGCCGCCGTTCATGTCGCCGTAGAGCGTGGCATAACCGACCGACATTTCCGACTTGTTGCCCGTCGTCACCACCATTGAGCCAAACTTGTTGGAGATCGCCATCAGGATGACGCCGCGCGCCCGGCTCTGCAGGTTCTCCTCGGTGATGCCGCTATCCGTGCCTTCGAAAAGGCTGGCGAGCGCGCTGCTGAAACCCGTCACCGGCTGCTCGATCGGCACGATGTCGTAGCGGCAGCCGAGCGCCCTCGCGCAATCGGCCGCATCCTTCAGCGAATCCTCGGAGGTATAGCGGTAGGGCAGCATCACGGTGCGCACCCGCTCCTCACCGAGCGCATCGACAGCGATTGCCGCACAGATCGCAGAATCGATGCCGCCGGAAAGGCCGAGCACCACTGTTTTGAAGCCGTTCTTGTTGACGTAGTCGCGAAAGCCCAGCAGGCAGGCGCGGTAATCGGCCTCCTCGCTTTCAGGGATGTGCGCCATCGGCCCTTCGGCGCAATGCCAACCATCTTCGCCGCGTTTCCACGTC
The DNA here is from genome assembly GCF_013416305.1 of Rhizobium sp. WYCCWR 11128. NCBI lineage: Bacteria > Pseudomonadati > Pseudomonadota > Alphaproteobacteria > Hyphomicrobiales > Rhizobiaceae > Rhizobium > Rhizobium sp. WYCCWR 11128. Next base: position 855,620 of record NZ_JACCEZ010000001.1, on the reverse strand, counting down.
GTCACTGCAAGCGCCGTCTCGAACTGGCTCATCTGGAAGGCGAGCGACTTGTCGGCGTTGAAGGCGAAGCTCGCCCCGTCGAAGACAAGTTCGTCCTGGCCGCCGAGCTGGGCGGCATAGATCAGCGGCAGGCCGGTCTCGATCACCTGCTTAAGCACCACCTGATGGCGGATATCGACCTTGCCGCGATAATAGGGCGAACCATTCGGCGACAGCAGGATCTCGGCCCCGCTTTCGGCCAGCGTCTCGCAGACGCCGAGATCGCCCCAGATATCCTCGCAGATCGGAATGCCGATGCGCACGCCGCGGAAATTCACCGGCCCCGGCATTGCGCCCTGGTCGAAGACGCGCTTCTCGTCGAATTCGCCGTAATTCGGCAGGTCGATCTTGTCGCGCACCGCAATCACCTTGCCGCCGTCGAGCACGGCGACCGAATTGTAGCGCCCGGTCTCGTCCTGCCGGGGAAAGCCGATGATGACGCCCGGCCCGCCATCGGCGGTATCGGCCGCGAGATTCTCGACCGCCTTCCAGCAGGCGCGGATGAAGGCTGGCTTCAACACCAGGTCCTCCGGCGGATAGCCGGAGATGAAAAGCTCGGTCAGGACGAGCAGATGCGCGCCCTCCCGTCCCGCGTCAATACGCGCCTCGCGCGCCTTGGCGAGATTGCCGGCGACATCGCCGACCGTCGGGTTGAGCTGGCCGATGGCGATGCGGAAGATATCAGAAAGGGCGTTTTCCTGTGTCATGTCATTTATTTAGCCTGCACCTTTCACGACCGCAACACGTTCGAGCCGAAAGCGGCACCTCGCGACGACGAAATTTTTATGAACGGATCACGCGTGGCTCCGCGCGGCACCGATACGCATTGCAATTTGCCTCCGGAGCGGAATACTGGCGCCGAAAGCGACCGCATCGATAACCGGTATCGGAAACAGGCAATGTCTAATCTTTCGGACTTCGTGCACCATCATTTCGACAAACCGGCCGACGAGCTCGGCGACGTCGAAAAGCGCGTGCTGGCGAAAGCGCACCAACGCAAGGTCATCTCGACCGACGTCAATGCCGCCTTATCCGCCGAGTCATCCTTCGGCGAGCGTATCGCCGATGGCATCGCCCGCGTCGGCGGCTCGTGGTCCTTCATACTCGCCTTCCTCGCCTTTCTCGCCGTCTGGACACTGATGAACACCATCGGTCTGGTGGCGAATCCCTTCGACCCATACCCCTTCATTTTTCTGAATCTGATCCTGTCGATGATCGCCGCCATCCAGGCGCCGATCATCATGATGTCGCAGAACCGGCAGGCCGAGCGCGACCGCTTCGAGGCCGCCAAGGATTATGAGGTCAATCTCAAGGCCGAGCTTGAGGTGCTCTCCCTGCACCAGAAGATCGACATGAGCGTGCTGACCGAGCTGACGGCGCTGCGCGAGGATGTGGCCCGTCTCACAGCTGCGCTTGCAGCCAAGGGTTAAACCGGATTCACCGCGTATTGCGGAAGGCCGTCCGATATTTCGTAGAAATCGCCCTTGTCGGCGCAGTAGATATGATGGCCGAAGGCAAGGCCGCTCGGCGTGTCGAAGGCGCCGGCCATCACCGAAATCTCCGCCGATCCGTCCGCCTGCCAGAACAGCGCGGAGCCGCAATTCGAGCAGAAGCCGCGCTGCGCCTCGTCACTCGACCGGTACCAACGGACCGCCTCAGTGCCATGAACCGAAAGAGCCGCGCGGGCCACGTTGACCGCGGCGTAATAAAACCCCGTCTGCCGGCGGCACTGCGAGCAATGGCAGCCGACGACAGGTCCTGGCTTCGCCGTCGTTGAAAATCGCACGGCGCCGCAAAGGCAGCCGCCTGTATGCCGTTCGGTCATGATCGCTCTCCCGCTTATGACGGAACGTTGCCGCCGATCACCCGCGGCGTCAAATCCATTCCTTTCAACGAAATCATCAGAAATCTTGAAAATCGCCGGCCTTATCCATGCTTGGTCGGCTCAAGCACCTGTTGCTCGACGACAACAGCCCCCCAACCTCATCTCATCCCGGCATTGAATCGCCGGCTGTTGTCGGCGATACTTAAGGTCCAATTTATTCAACCCCCGGGAGACTGACATGAGAGCGACCCTGTCCGAACAGAAAGGAAACATCCCCCACAAGGACATTCAGCTTCATGAACATTCGGTTCTCCCGCGCGAGGAAAAGCTCGCGACGCCATAACCTCTTCCTGAAATTCTTCCGCGACGATGCGAATGCCGCCGACCGCGAGCGGCGTTGGTCGCGTATGCGCAAATTCCTCTCCTACTACCGTCCGCACCTGCCTTTGCTGCTGGCAGATCTACTTTGCGCCATCCTGGTCGCCGGCACGGCGGTCGCCCTGCCGCTCTGCGCCAATATCGTTACCAGCAGGCTTCTGGTTCTGCCCGACGCGCCGCAGGCCTTCGCACAGATCCTGGCGATGGGCGGCGTCATGCTGGCCGTTCTGGCGGTCCAGATCGTCGCCATCTTCTTCGTCGATTATCGCGGCCACGTGATGGGCGCGCGCATCGAAGCAACGGTGCGGCAGGAACTCTTCGAGCACTGCCAGAAGCTCTCGTTCAGCTTCTACGACCGCCAGCGCACCGGCCAGCTGATGAGCCGCATCACCAATGACAGCCTGTGGCTGGGCGAGCTCTTTCATCATGGCCCCGAGGATCTTTCCATCGCCGTACTCAAATACGGCGGCGCCATGCTGGTGCTGTTCTTCATCGATCCGCCATTAGCAGGCATCATCCTGCTGCTCACCCCGGTGGCGGTCGCCTACGCGCTCTATTTCAACCGCCGCATGAACCGCGCGCTCGAAGCCAGCAAACGCCAGATCGCCGCCGTCAATGAACGCGTCGAGGATGCGCTTGCAGGCATCCGCGTGGTCCAGTCCTTCGCCAACGAGGCGCTGGAGAAGGAACGCTTCGCCGAGCAGAACCGGCGTTTCCTGCAAAGCCGCGCCGAAGGCTACCGCAGCGAAGCCTGGTTTTCGGTAGGCACCGAAACCTTCGCCCAGCTCGTCACCATATTGGTGATCATCGTCGGCGGCCTGCGCATCCTGGCGGCGGAGCTGACCGTGCCTGATATGCTGACCTTCCTGCTCTGCGTCGCCGTGCTGGTCGATCCCGTGCAGCGGCTGGCGAATTTCGTGCGCCTTTGGCAGGAGGGTTACACCGGCTTCGTCAGAGCCATGGAGATCCTGGAGATCGCTCCCGATATCACCGACCGGCCGGAAGCGCGGCCGATGCCGGCGCCAAGGGGTGAAATCAGCTTTACCGATGTCGCCTTCGGCTATGAAGCCGACGGCCCGCGCGTCCTCGAAAAGCTGTCGCTCACCATCGCGCCCGGGGAATTCGTTGCCCTGGTCGGCCCTTCAGGGGTCGGCAAGAGCACGCTTTGCGCGCTGATACCGCGTTTCTACGAGGTCGAGGCCGGGGCGATCCAGATCGATGGCATCGACATCCGCGATGTGACGCTGGCCTCGCTGCGGCGCCATGTCGGGGTGGTGCAGCAGGATGTCTACCTGTTTGCCGGTACGGTGGCGGAAAACCTGCGTTATGGCCGGCCCGACGCCAGCGATGCCGAGCTGGAAGCCGCCGCGCGCGCCGCCAATGCGCACGACTTCATCATCGCCCTGCCCCATGGCTATGACACCGATATCGGCCAACGCGGCGTCAAGCTCTCGGGCGGCCAGCGCCAGCGCATCACCATCGCCCGCGCCTTCCTCAAGAATCCGGAGATCCTGATCTTCGATGAGGCGACCAGCGCGCTCGACAACGAGAGCGAACGGGCGGTGCAGCAGGCGCTGCTTAGCCTGGCAAACGGCCGAACCACCCTGGTCATCGCCCACCGCCTGTCGACCGTCCGCCATGCCGACCGCATCCTGGTCCTGACGGCTGATGGTATCGTCGAACAGGGCACCCATGACGAGCTCATGGCGCAAGACGGCGTCTACGCCAATCTGCACAGCGTCCAGGCCAGCATCTGAGCGTCTGGTGCGCCTCCACTGCAATAAAAAAGCCCGGCATCGCCGGGCTTTTCTTCACTCATTTGAGGCCACTGCATAATTCCTTAAATCGGAATCGATTTAAGGAATTATGCAGCAATCCAAAGTGCTACAGCGTCCTTTGCGCGTCTTTTCAGACGCGCGGCGCTGTTCTCAGCCGTTGGCGACCATCCGCTTTTCGTCGCGGCCACCCTTCATGCGCTCGGCAAGCAGGAAGGCGAGTTCGAGCGCCTGGTCGGCGTTGAGGCGCGGATCGCAATGGGTGTGGTAGCGGTCCTGCAGGTCTTCTGCGGAGACCGCGCGGGCGCCGCCGGTGCACTCGGTCACGTCCTTGCCGGTCATCTCGATATGGATGCCACCCGGATGCGAGCCTTCGGCGCGGTGGATCTGGAAGAAGCTTTCGACTTCCGACAGGATCCGCTCGAAGGGACGGGTCTTGTAGTTGTTGAGCGTGATCGTGTTGCCGTGCATTGGATCGCAGGACCAGACGACCTTGCGGCCCTCGCGCTCTACGGCGCGAATGAGCTTCGGCAGGCTGTCGGCGACCTTCTCATGGCCGAAGCGGCAGATCAGCGTCAGGCGCCCGGCTTCATTGGCCGGGTTCAGGATGTCGATCAGTTGCAGCAGATCGTCGGCCTGCAGCGACGGACCGCATTTCAGGCCGATCGGGTTCTTGATGCCGCGGCAATACTCGACATGCGCATGGTCGGCCTGACGCGTACGGTCGCCGATCCAGATCATGTGGCCTGACGTTGCATACCAGTCGCCCGATGTGGAATCGACGCGCGTCAGCGCCTCCTCGTAACCCAGCAGCAGCGCCTCATGGCTGGTGAAGAAATCGGTCTCGCGCAGGCTCGGATGATTTTCCGAGGTGATGCCGATCGCCTTCATGAAATCCATGGTTTCGCTGATGCGGTCGGCAAGCTTGCGGTAGCGCTCGCCCTGCGGGCTGTCCTTGACGAAGCCGAGCATCCACTGATGCACGTTTTCGAGATTGGCGTAACCGCCCATCGCAAAGGCGCGCAGCAGGTTCAGCGTCGCAGCCGACTGGCGATAGGCCATGGCCTGGCGTTCCGGATTCGGAATGCGCGACTCCTCGGTGAACTCGATGCCGTTGATGATGTCGCCGCGATAGGCCGGCAGCGTCACGTCGCCCTGCTTCTCGACATTCGACGAACGCGGCTTGGCGAACTGGCCGGCGATGCGGCCGACCTTGACGACCGGCAGCTGCGCACCGAAGGTCAGCACCACGGCCATCTGCAGGAAGGCGCGGAAGAAGTCGCGGATATTGTCGGCGCCGTGTTCGGCGAAGCTCTCGGCGCAGTCGCCGCCCTGCAGCAGGAAGCCGTTGCCTTCGGCGACATTGGCGAGATGCTTCTTCAGGCGGCGCGCTTCACCTGCAAAGACAAGCGGCGGATAGCTGGCGAGCGTGGCTTCCGTTGCCGCCAAAGCGGCTGCGTCGGGATATTCGGGAACCTGCAGGATCGGTTTTTGCCGCCAGCTGCTCGGGGTCCAATTGTCTGCCATCTCACTCACCTGTTCTCACATCCATACCTCAGGATGCCCTCAATATGCGGCGGCTTATAGACCTTTAGGTCAGGCTTGCAAAGACCAATCGCCGACAGTTGTCGCCTCACCGCCGCCGCCCGGCATTCTCTAGTTAAATCCGCATATACCATGTCGATTTCCCCATATTTTAGACTTTCAATGTAGAACCGCATAGAGTTTCAACATCGGGGAAATGGCATGGCGATCGTTCCGTCCGGCTTCATATCGGACCGCTCGGGCAATTTCGGCATCATGACGGCACTGCTGGTGGTGCCGCTCTTCGGTGCGGCCGGCATGGCGGTGGATTTCGCCCACGCGCTCAGCTTGAGGACACAGCTCTACGCCGCTGCCGATGCCGCCGCCGTCGGTTCGATCGCGGAAAAATCCGGCGCGGTCGCCGCCGCCATGACCATGAGCGGCAACGGCACGATCTCGCTCGGCAAGGACGACGCCCGCAATATTTTCATGTCTCAAATGTCCGGGGAGCTGACCGACGTTCATATCGATCTCGGCATTAATGTCACCAAGACCGCCAACAAGCTGAATTCGCAGGTTTCCTTCAGCGCCACCGTGCCTACCACCTTCATGCGCATCCTGGGCCGGGACTCGATCACGATCTCGGGTGCGGCGACTGCCGAATATCAAACCGCCGCCTTCATGGATTTCTACATTCTGCTCGACAACACGCCTTCCATGGGCGTCGGCGCAACCGCGAACGATGTTTCCAAGCTGCAGGCCAAAACAGGCTGCGCCTTCGCCTGCCATCAGATGGACCAGAGCACCAACAACTACACGATCGCCAAGGGCCTCGGCGTCGCTATGCGCATCGACGTCGTACGCCAGGCAACCCAGGCGCTGACCGATACGGCCAAGACCGAGCGCGTCAGCAGCGACCAGTTCCGCATGGGCGTCTATACTTTCGGCACCAAAGCCGAGGACGCAAAGCTGACGACGATCTCCAGCCCCACATCCGACCTGACGAAGGTGAAGAATTACACCGACACAGTCGACCTGATGACCATTCCCTACCAGAACTACAACCAGGATCAGCTCACGAGCTTCGATAGCGCCCTGACGCAGATGAATACCATCATCGATCCGGCGGGCGACGGCACGTCGAATATCAGCCCCGAAAAGATCCTGTTCTTCGTTTCCGATGGCGTCGGCGACAGCTACAAGCCGTCGACATGCACCAAGAAGACCACCGGCGGCCGCTGCCAGGAACCGATCGACACCTCTTTCTGCAAGCCGCTGAAGGATCGCGGTGTCAAGATCGCCGTGCTCTACACAACCTACCTGCCGCTGCCGAGCAACGATTGGTACAACAAATGGATCAGCCCCTTCCAGAGCGAGATCCCGACGAAGATGCAGGCATGCGCTTCGCCCGGCCTCTATTTCGAGGTGACGCCGACCCAAGGTATCGCCGATGCGATGAAAGCGCTTTTCCTCAAGGTCATCCGCTCGCCGCGCATCACCAGCTAGCGCATCGGCCCGAAAATTGGAATCGATTTTCGGAAAGCACGATACGTCGTTCAAAGAGTTAGAGCGTCCTTTGTGCAGCGGTTCCGGGTCAACGACATGCAGGGCAAAAGCAGGTCGCGGCTCAAATCCGCTTGCCGTCGCGGATCCGATAGCTCGGCGCATACATGGTGACGAGCTCTTCGGCGGCTGTCGGGTGCAGCGCCATTGTCCGGTCGAAATCGTCCTTGGTGCAGCCTGCCTTCAGCGTGACGCCGAGCAGCTGCGCCATCTCGCCGGCATCGTGACCAAGGATATGGGCGCCCACCACCTTGCGGCTCGCCGCATCGACGATCAGTTTCATGATCATCCGCTCGGCCCGCCCGGAAAGCGTCGCCTTCAGCGGCCGGAACTGGGCGCGGTAGACCTCGAGTTCGGGATAACGCTTGCCCGCCTCCTCTTCCGAAAGGCCGACAGTGCCGATCTCAGGCTGCGAGAAGACGGCGGTCGGGATCAGCTCGTAGTCCGGCCGGGTCGGATTGTTCTTGTACTCGGTCTCGATGAAACACATCGCCTCGTGGATCGCCACCGGCGTCAGCTGTACCCGGTTGGTGACATCGCCGAGCGCATAGATGTTTTCGACATTGGTGCGGGAATATTCGTCGACGATAACGGCGCCACGCTCGTCGACGGCGACGCCGGCCGCCTCGAGACCGAGACCTTCGGTGTTCGGATCGCGTCCGAGCGCCAGCATGACGACGCCGGCTTGCAGCGTGCCATTGTTCAGCGTCTCCAGAATGAGCCCGTCCGCACCCTTCGAAACCTTCTGCAGCGTGTCGTGGCAGAGGATGCGGATACCCTTGGCGACCATCGCCTCGTGCAGCCCGCGCCTCAGATCTTCGTCGAAGCGCGACAGGATCTCGGCGCCGCGATAGATCAGCGTCGTCTCGACACCGAGGCCATGGAAGATATTGGCGAATTCGACGGCAATATAGCCGCCGCCTGATATCACGATCGATTTCGGCAGTTCTTCAAGATGAAAGGCCTCGTTGGAGGAAATGCAGAGTTCGTGACCGGGAAGGGCTGCATGCGGGTTCGGCCGTCCGCCGGTGGCGATCACGATCGTCTTGGCCGTCACCGTCTGTCCAGTCTTCAGCAGCCGGACTGTATGAGCATCGACGAGCTCTGCGCGCGTTTCCAGGATTTCGGCATTGGCGCCGGCGAGACCTTTCTTATAGAGGCCTTCCAGACGGGCGATTTCAACATCCTTGGCCGCCACCAGCTTCTTCCAGTCGAAGCTGCTTTCGCCGACCGTCCAGCCGAAGCCCGCCGCATCCTCGAAATGCTCGTGGAACTGCGAAGCATAAACGAAGAGCTTCTTCGGCACGCAGCCGCGGATGACGCAGGTGCCGCCGTAGCGGTATTCCTCGGCGATCGCCACTTTCTTGCCGAGCGAGGCGGCGACACGGGCGCCGCGCACGCCTCCGGAACCGCCACCGATGACGAAGAGGTCGTAGTCGTAGGAAGACATGAGGAGCTCCGGAAGGGAATCGCAGGAAGGATGTTCCTGATATAGGGGCGATCGTCATGAAAACAAAAGCCCGCTCCTGCGTCATCCAGTTCCCATCGCCGAATCTTCATTGTAAAGGGCTGACCCCGGTCACCGTCTGCGGTTGACCCAGTCACCGTTTACGGTTGACCCGGTCGCTCGACGCTGGCAGGCAATCCACGGGCTGGAAAAGAATGGCGGAGCAAAAGATGGATCAAACTCTCTTCAGCAATCTGTGCAAGGCTGGCAAATTCAAGGAAGCGCTCGGCCTCGCCATTCAGGGCCATGAGAATGAAAAATACACGCCGAGCCGCTTCTCGATCGACAAAAAGACGAGACTGCCGATCTTCTATCGTGGCAACAAGCGCGTAGAGCCGGATGAGACGGGTGAATGGCAACTTGCAAAGAACCCGAACCCATAGGGCTGAGTTCCGGCGCATATGCGATGCCAATTGCATCTGCCTAGGATCGGGATGATTTTAGGCCCGATCGGCTCTAGCGATTGCGGCTGTCAGCGGGTAATGCGGAAATCCGTCAGGTTCTTCTCAAGCTGGGCTGTTTCCGTCTCGACGCCCGAAACCGACGCCCCCGAAGGCCCGCGCCTGAGACGCTCGATCATTGTCGTGACGGCGGCGGCGGGTCCTGCGATCACAGCGACGACCGCCCCGTCCTCTTCATTGCGAACCCAGCCCGTCAAACCGAGCCGTACCGCCTCATCGCGCGTCCAATAGCGAAAACCGACACCCTGGACCTTGCCGGATATCCGCACTCGGACGGCCTTATCATGATCGGACATGTCTGCAGTCACCTGAAGCCTCGCCAGCGGCATTTGCCGCACCATAGCAAAAAAGCCCGGACGATGCCGGGCTTTCGCAAATTTGAGGGGGCAGGCCTTACTGCTGGGCAGCCGGTGCCGGAGCTGGAGCAGTCGGGCTGTCGGTTGCCGGCGGCGGCGCCTTGATGACCTTGGAAAGCTCGGCGTTGCTCTGCTTTTCCAGGTCGCGGGAAATGCCCTGCGCCCAGATGTCGGCAGCCTTCGCCGTCTCGCGCGAGGCGACCGGGCCATCGCGCAGCAGCTTCTTGCCGACGTCGGAATTATAGAAGTCGGCGATCGCCTTCAGCTCATCGACGGTGAAGGTCTTGGCATAGGTGAGTGCAGCCTCCTTCTCCAGATCGCCGCGGCGCGGCGCCAGCGCCAGCGCCTGCGCGTCGACCGTCGACGAAATGACGTCCTGGTAGTTCGGCGAATCCTGGATCAGGCCGGCCTTCAAACGCTCGGCCAGACCGGGCAGAATGTTGTCGAACTGGGCAGTGGCGCCAATGGCGTCGATCGCCGCGCGAGACGCCTTCAGCTGCTCCTCGGAGACTTCCTGCGCCTTGACGGCGGAGCCGAAGGCAAGCCCGGAAAGAACGACGGTCGCAGCGGCGAGACGGCCAAGACCTGCAATGTTCATCATGAGTATATGCTCCTGTTATCTGTTTGCCTGCAGCGTGCGCGCACCCGCAGGACCGGCAATGATCGCAAGTGCCGCCATATTGATAAAGAGCCCGTGTTCAACGACGCCGGGTATGGAATTCAGCTCGCTCGAAAGCGCCTCTGCATCAGGAATGCGGCCAAAAGATGCATCGATGATGTGATGGCCGCCATCCGTGGTAAACTCTCCGTCACCCGACTGGCGCAGGTCGAGTTCACCGGAAAGACCAAGCCGGGCCGCGACCTTTTCGATCGCGATCCGCGTCGAGACGAGCCCGAACGGATTGACCTCGATCGGCAGCGCGAAGGCGCCGAGCGTTTCGACCAGCTTGCTCTCGTCGGCAATGACGATCATTCGCTCGGAGGCCGCCGCGACGATCTTTTCGCGCAACAGCGCGCCGCCGCCGCCCTTGATCAGCCTGAGCGCCTGATCGACCTCGTCGGCGCCATCGATCGTCAGGTCGAGTGCCGGCAGTTCGTCGAGCGACTTCAGCGGGACGCCGAGTTCGACGCAGAGCCGCGCGGTTCGTTCGGACGTCGGAACGCCTTCGACCCTGAAGCCGCCCGCGACCTTCTCCGCCAGCAGGCGAACGAATTCTTCCGCCGTGCTGCCGGTGCCGATCCCGAGACGCATCCCGCTTTCCACATGGGCGAGTGCGGCCTCGGCGGCTTTGATCTTCATTTCGCGGGCATCCATGCGCCGCCAGCTCCTGATATTGCGTTGGATGTGCTGTTTACACGGCTCGCCTGGCAAACGAAAGTCAAAATCATCACGGAAAATGAAAAGCCGAAACAGAGGCCTGCAGCCTTCCCGGCCATCGCCGGACGTTGCTTTCCGCCGCATGATCGCCTACCTCAGGGACGATCCATCGTTCCCTTGGACGATCCATCGCTCCTCAAGACGACCATCGCTCAAAGAGACATGCCCTTGACCCCTGTTCCCGCTCGCCCGGCGCTCGTCGTCTTCGATCTCGACGGCACCCTTCTCGATACCCATGTGGATCTGGTCGAGAGCCTGAACCATACGATCGCCGCCCTCGACCTCGAACCGGTCAGCTACGACGACCTCACCCACCTCGTCGGCCAGGGTGCGCGCGTGATGATCGAGCGCGCCTGCCGGCTGCGCGGCCATCCGCTCGAAAGCGACGCCCTGCCGCTGCTGGTCGAGCGTTTCGTTGCCCACTATGCCGGCAACATGCCCGGCCGTACCGAACCCTATCCCGGCCTGGTCGCCGCGATGGACCGGCTGAAATCTCAGGGTTACCGCCTCGCCGTCTGCACCAACAAGATGGAAAGCCTGGCAGTCGGCCTGCTCGACAAGCTCGACCTCACCCGATATTTCGACACCATCACCGGCGGCGACAGCTTCGAATACCGCAAGCCCGACGCCCGCCACCTCACCGGCACCATCGAACGCGCCGGCGGCGACATCGCCCGCACCGTGATGATTGGCGACAGCATCAACGACATCGCCGTGGCGAGGAACGCCGGCGTACCGTCGATCGCCGTGCCTTTCGGTTATTCCGATGTGCCGGTTTCGAGCCTCGATCCGGATGTTATCATCACCCATTTCGATGAGTTGACACCGGAGCTGGTGGAGAGGCTGATCCGCGACTTCGCGGAAAAGGTTGCGGTCTGAGTCCCAGCCGTCCCCGACTTCCGCTGGGTGCCACGCGGCAAGCCCTCTCCACTTTGTTCCCATTCCGTGCTCGCTGCAAAAACAAACCGGGCGGCCCGAAGACCGCCCGTTCGCATAAACCATCAAATCCGATATCAGATCTGCGCCCCACGCGCCTTGCTCGTCGCATCAAAAGCCTTGTCGACGTAGGCGTCGCGGCCATAGACGTCGTCGAAATATTCCACCACGCCGTCCTTGTTCGGCCAGGCGGTGAAGTAGGAGACGTAGACCGGGATCTTCTGCGGCACGCGCACCGCATGGTTCTGCCCGCTGGCGATCTGCTTGGCGACGTCGTCGACCGTCGTGCCAAGCACGGCGGCCGCCATCGCCCGCGGGTCGGCAAGGCGTACGCAACCGTGGCTCAGCGCCCGCATGTCGCGCTTGAAGAAGCTCTTTGACGGCGTGTCGTGCATGTAGATCGCGTGGCTGTTCGGGAACAGGATCTTCAGTTCGCCGAGCGCATTGTCGCTGCTTGGCGGCTGGCGCACCGAAACATTGTTGGTCGAGCCGTACCAGTCGACGCTCGACGAGGCGACGGCGTGGCCGTTCACTTCGACCTCATAACCGAGCTGGTCGAGATAGTTCGGATCCGAGCGCAGCTTCGGCAGCATCTCGTTGATGATGATCGACTGCGGCACGCCCCAGAAAGGGTTGAACTCGACCGTCTCGATTTCGTCGTCGAAGAAATAGGTCTGGTTGTTCTTGCCGCCGACCACCACGCGCATCGACAGCTGTTCCTTGCCGTCATTGTGGTAGTAGACCATGTAGGCCGGCTGGTTGATCATGACGTAGCGGGAACCGAGATCCTCCGGCAGCCAGCGCGCCTGCTCCATGGCAACGACGAGCTTGTCGATCTTCGAGGCATTGGTATCGCCGCCGGTCATGGCGCGCACCGTCGCCTGGCCGATGACGCCATCGGGCTTCAGCCCACGCTCTTTCTGGAAATCCTCGACCAGCGAAACGATGTCGGGCGAATAGTCGATGCTGCCGGCGTAAGCAGCAAGCGTTGCCGCATGATCGGTCTTCAGCGTTTCGGAACCGTGCTTGCCGATCGCCTTGACGATATTGGCGATCTCTGGCGAGCTGTCGCCAGGCCTCAGCAGCCTGTCGAGCGAAACGACGATTCGCTCCTCATTGCCGCCGTCGGCGGCGCGAAGCTTGGCAAGCTCCGCCTTCAGCGCCAGGAATTGCTGACTATCAGGCGAGCGGCTGGCGATGTAGGCGCCGACATCGGGGCTTAGGCGAGCAAGCTTCAGCACCGGGGCCAGATTGACCACCTTGCGCTGGAAGTCGTGATAGCCGGAGATCTTGTTCGGATCGATGCGGCCGCGCACCGTGTCCTGCACGAAGGCGAGCACCTTGGCGGAGAGATCGAGCTCGAACTGTGTCAGCGCCCGGTCGCGGAAGGCGGGATCGGGATTGGCCGGGTCGATATCAGGCGTCTGGACGGCGTAATCCGCCGGGTCGAGACCAACGAAGGACGCATCGGCAAGTACCAGCATCGCCGACTTGGCGCGGTCGTTGATCTGATTGCCCTCGACCCAGACGAGCGGATTGCGGCTGTCGCCGTAATAGGCTTCGAGCGCCTTTGCGACGTCGGCATTGGCGCGCACCTTGGCCTGCGCCAGGAAACGGCGCTGCACGGCCGGCTCGGCGCTGGCATCACCGCTGCCCGAAACATCGGCGACCGCGCCGGTGACGACGGGATCGGCAAACCTGCCGGTGTCGACGAACTGCAGCGTCTCGGTTTTGTAGGTATAATAACGCGGACCGCTCACCTTCGGTAGCGGCGCTTCCGGATCGAGCCCGCCGAGCGAGCCACCGACGCCACCGCGCGAACCCACGCGGCCGGGCGGCATCTGGTCCATGAAGATGGTGCTCTGCGTCCGCTGCCTGTCGCCGCGCAGCATGTCCATCAGTGTATAAGCATGCGCGGGTGCGGCACTCATCATAGCCACGCCGCAGGAAAGTGCCAATGCGGATGCCGCGCTTTTCAAAACGAACGTCATATATCTTCCAGTCCCGGTGTCATGCTGTTCTTGTCACGAGCGCAAGGCTCAAGCTCAAATCCCGCGAAACTCAAGCAGCGTAGGGCCTCATTGATCAGAAACCGGCCTGCGCCGCCAGCGCCGGCGGACTCAATTTTGTGTGACGGAGATCCTGCACGGCGCCGGCCAGCAGTTCACACAAAATTATGAAATTATTAGTTAATTTTTTACCGAATTTTCGCCGCCAGACCAGTCCGGCGAAAACGCCCGAACGCATAAAATTTCCAAAGTGGCTTAAAAGGCACGCCGAAAAGCCAGCGCAAACATGACTGGCAATTTCAATATTTCGCGCGGCGTCCAGTTTTCTTGTCGGACTTTCCAACCTATAAGACCTCATCTTTCGAAAATGCCCGAAAACAGCATGTAAAGGGAAGGCAAGGCCGATGACCGCAACCCGCACCGAAACAGATACTTTTGGCCCGATCGAGGTCGTCGCCGACCGATATTGGGGCGCCCAGGCCGAGCGTTCGCTCGGCAATTTCAAGATCGGCTGGGAAAAGCAGCCGCTGTCGATCGTGCGTGCGCTCGGCATCGTCAAGCAGGCCGCCGCCCGCGCCAACATGTCGCTCGACCAGCTCGATCCTGCCCTCGGCAAAGCGATCGTCGACGCCGCCCAGGAGGTTATCGACGGCAAGCTGAACGACCACTTTCCACTGGTCGTCTGGCAGACCGGTTCAGGCACGCAGTCCAATATGAATGCCAACGAGGTGATCTCCAATCGTGCGATAGAAATGCTCGGCGGCGTCATGGGTTCCAAGAAGCCGGTGCATCCGAACGATCACGTCAACATGAGCCAGTCGTCGAACGACACCTATCCGACGGCCATGCACATCGCCTGCGCCGAGCAGATCGCCCATCACCTGCTCCCGGCCCTCAAGCACCTGCATGCCGCGCTTGACATGAAGGTCACCGAATTCAGCCACATCATCAAGATCGGCCGCACCCACACCCAGGATGCGACGCCGCTGACCCTCGGCCAGGAATTTTCGGGTTACGCGGCCCAGGTCGGCTCCGCCATCAAGCGCATCGAAATGACCCTGCCCGGCCTTTGCGAGCTCGCCCAGGGCGGCACTGCCGTCGGCACCGGCCTCAATGCGCCGGTGGGTTTTGCCGAAAAGGTCGCCGAAGAGATCGCCGCCATCACGGGCATGCCTTTCGTCACTGCGCCGAACAAGTTCGAGGCGCTCGCCTCGCATGACAGCATGGTCTTTTCCCACGGCGCCATCAACGCGGCAGCCGCTGCCCTCTTCAAGATTGCCAACGATATCCGCCTGCTCGGTTCCGGCCCGCGCGCCGGCCTCGGCGAGCTGGCGCTGCCGGAAAACGAGCCCGGCTCCTCGATCATGCCCGGCAAGGTCAATCCGACCCAGTGCGAGGCGCTGACGCAAGTCTGCATCCATATCTTCGGCAACAACGCGGCTCTGACCTTCGCCGACAGCCAGGGCCATTTCGAGCTCAACGTCTACAATCCGATGATGGCCTATAATTTCCTGCAGTCGGTGCAGCTGCTCGCCGACGCCGCCGTCTCCTTCACCGACAATTGCGTCGTCGGCATCGAGGCGCGCGAGGACAATATCAAGGCAGGCCTCGAACGCTCGCTGATGCTGGTGACCGCACTTGCCCCGAAGATCGGATACGACGCCGCCGCCAAGATCGCCAAGACGGCGCACAAGAACGGCACGACGCTGAAGGAAGAGGCCCTCGCCAGCGGCCTGGTGACATCGGAAGAGTACGACGAGATCGTGCGCCCGGAAACGATGATCGGGCCGAAGTAGGAAGGTCGCATAGGCCACAGCCCCTCATCCGGCTGCCGCCACCAACCGGGGTCGAGCCACAGGTCTCGACCCGTCCTTCGGACCCCCGCTCGGGGGGAGAAGGGGATATGCCGCAACGCCTCGACTCCCTCCGGCCTATAGCAAGGCAAACAGCGAAAAATTGTCCATCACGACGGAATTGCCCATGAAATCGAAACGGATTTCTTCAATGTCTTCGAGATTGACCTCGAGAGTGGGGCCGGTGACTTCAAGCTCCTGCTGATAGACGATCTGGCCATCGTTCAGGGCGGTGAGCGTCAGGTGAAAGGGCGCTGCCGACAATTCGGCAATCGAAACGCTCTGAAAGGAGAACTCCCCGCCATCGAGCATTTTCAAGCTTACGGGCGCGGAACCTGGAAATAGGACCGTATCGCTGAAACCGTCCTCGGTGATGGCGTCGACGCCCGGGATGGTATCATAGACATACCCGTTCAGAAGCGTCAGGTCGTGGCTGCCGTTCACCGAAAGTGCAAAGTTGCGGTAGTCAGGCAGAGAGAAATTATCCGCCCTCGAGGTGACGCCCATATCGTCGAAATCCAGGACTTCGTGGTATTTTTCGCCTACGTCGACGCCGTCGATCGCAAGGGTCAGCACGCCGAGGTCCGTGCCCCCTGAGCCATCGGACATCTTGTAGCTCAGCGTCTCGATGAGCTGATCGTATTTCCCTAAATTCTTCACGACGTCGAGCGTGTAGTCCAGCTCATATTCGAAGTGGCCGTCCGGCTTCACTCTGAAGGTTCCGTACTCGCCCTTGATGATCGTTTCATGGTCAGGCCCATGTTTGGCGTCGATACGCACGCCATTGACGAAGCGAGCATACATGTCCGCTCCCTCGGGATCACTGGCGAGGCGCAGCAGATCCCCACGGATCCAATTGTCTTCGAAAAAAACGAGAAGGTCGTCGACAGCAGTTGGCTTTGCATTTGTCATTGTAAGCCCCGGCAAGTTAACGCTGCCGGGAATATGAACTGGCCTCGACCGGAAGGCAACCTGAAGTCGTCTGCTTCGCGAAAAATGTCGACTTCCCCTTTACTTTCACTCGCTTACCGTGTGTGACGTGCCGACTGCAAAACGCGACACGACATGGCCGCCCACTCCAGAGTCCGCCGCATCCTGATTGCTTTTGCCCCGCGGCGGATTTAGACCGGTTCCAATCTAGCGACGCCCTACCAGAAAGGTCACTTCGATGGCTGACGATCTCTTCCCCCTCGGCAAGGATGCCACCCCCTATCGCAAGCTCAGCGGCGACCATGTCTCGGTCGACACGTTCAAGGGCCAGGAGATCCTGACCGTCGAGCCGGAGGGGATCCGCCTGCTGGCCGAAACCGCCTTTGCCGACATCAACCACCTGCTGCGTCCCGGCCACCTGAAACAGCTCGCCTCGATCCTCGACGATCCCGAAGCGACCGACAATGACCGTTTCGTCGCCTACGATCTCTTGAAGAACGCCAATATCGCCGCCGGCGGCGTGCTGCCCATGTGCCAGGATACCGGCACGGCGATCATCATGGGCAAGAAAGGCCGCAGGGTCTGGACCGAGGGCGAGGATAGTGCAGCGCTGGCCCGCGGCGTCATGGACGCCTACGAGAAGAAGAACCTGCGTTATTCGCAGCTCGCGCCGGTCAAAATGTTCGAGGAGAAGAATACCAGAAACAACCTGCCGGCCCAGATCGACATCTACGAGGAAGGCACCGACGCCTACGAGTTCCTCTTCGTCGCCAAGGGCGGCGGCTCGGCCAACAAGACCTTCCTCTACCAGGGCACGCCCTCGCTCTTGACCCACGACCGAATGATCGACTTCCTTAAGGAGAAGATCTTGACGTTAGGGACGGCAGCCTGTCCTCCCTACCATCTGGCGATCGTCATCGGCGGCACCTCGGCCGAGATGAACCTGAAAACCGTCAAGCTCGCCTCCACCCGCTATCTCGACGAACTGCCGACCGAAGGTTCCGAGAGCGGCCACGCTTTTCGCGACATCGAGATGGAGAAGGAAATCCACAAACTGACCCAGCAGATGGGCGTCGGCGCCCAGTTCGGCGGCAAGTATTTCTGTCATGACGTGCGTGTCATCCGCCTGCCCCGCCACGGCGCCTCGCTGCCGATCGGCCTCGGCGTCTCTTGTTCCGCCGACCGTCAGGCCAAGGGCCGCATTACCCGCGACGGCATTTTCGTCGAGCAGCTCGAAACCGATCCGTCGAAATACATGCCCGAAATCGACGAGGCGAAACTGTCGGAATCGACGGTGCGCATTGATCTCAACCGGCCAATGGCCGAGGTGCTCGCCGAACTCTCCAGGCATCCCGTCAAGACCCGCCTGTCCTTGACCGGCACCATCATCGTTGCCCGCGACCTCGCCCATGCCAAGATCCGCGAACGGCTGGAAAAGGGCGAAGGCATGCCCGATTACCTGAAGAACCACCCGGTCTACTATGCCGGCCCCGCCAAGACGCCTGCCGGCTACGCCTCCGGCTCCTTCGGCCCGACGACGGCCGGGCGCATGGATAGTTACGTCGACCAGTTCCAGTCCTTCGGCGGCTCGATGGTGATGCTCGCCAAGGGCAACCGCTCGCGCCCCGTGCGCGAGGCCTGCAAGAAGCATGGCGGCTTCTATCTCGGCTCGATCGGCGGCCCCGCCGCCCGTCTTGCCCAGGACTGTATCCGCAAGGTTGAAGTATTCGAATATCCCGAGCTCGGCATGGAAGCGGTCTGGAAGATCGAAGTCGAAAACTTCCCCGCCTTTATTGTCATCGACGACAAGGGCAATGATTTCTTCCAGGAACTGAATTTGGGGTGATGGGGCAGGCTGCGCCTGCTCTACCGTGCCGACGCCTTATCCGACGCGCTGATGTTCCGCGCCGTGACCACCTCGCCCACGCTCACCACAGCCCCAGCATCGACCCTTGCCAGGATCTCCGTGCGGAAAGCGCCGGCGAAGAAGCCGGTGTGCTCCAGCAGCAAGACGCCGGCGGCAAGGACGGTGAAGGTCAGGATGGCGAAAGAAATATGACGGGAGGTTTCCATGGTCTCACGCCCTGATTTGTGGGCCAAGATCGGGTCCGTTGCAGAAAATACGATCCCCAAAATGTCGAGACTGCAATACGAAACGGCCAAAACCAACTGTCGACAAGATGAATACGGTCTCCAGCAGAGAAGAACTGTAAGTTTTTCAGACACTGTACCCGCTCTGCGAGTATGCACTGCCTCAGTAAAGATACGTTTTTCCATGGAGAATCATAGGTCTGATCGAAGTATTACCCCATGGGGCATTTGTCGTATGTAATCTTTGGTATATATCGCTTTAATCTTTTCCCAAGAAATTTAAGCTAACAAATAGAATATTGCCTTTGAATATATGAGGAGTTCGCCGGATGAATACGGCTGTCGCGCCCAAGGTGCCGGTTCCCGACGTTGCGGGTCAGATCACCTATGCCATGCGCTCTATGGGCGTCGCGCCGATACCGCGCAATTACCAGCTCTTCTACGAGGCCTATATCGGCTCTAATCCAGCCCTGACCCGCGAGCTTGCGGCCCTCGGCGGCCAAGTGACCCAGGCCGAACTCGATGCGCTCGGCGCGCAGCACTTCACCCACAGCCCGGCCCGTGTCTTCGATGATGCCCATACGCGCATATCAGGCGAGCTCGATGGCCTGCTGCGCATTCTCAGGCAGGAGCAGAGTTCGCTCGAAAGCTATACCAGACTGCTCGGCGAGACCCACAAGCGTATCACCTCCAAGAGCAATGCCAGTGTCGAACTGATCGAAAACGCTATCGATCTCCTGAGCCAGGCGACCGGCGACACCATGGCGCATGGCGAACGCACCGTCGAGGACGTCGTCCAGCGCTCGCAGGAGATGGATCAGGTCCGCAAGGAACTCGACGAATACAAGCGCATCGCCAACACCGACTCGCTGACGCGCCTTTCCAACCGCCGCGCCTTCGACGACCGCCTCGCCGCCATTTTCGACAATTCGAGCATGCGGCCGGTGACGGCGCTGCTGCTCTGCGACATCGACAATTTCAAGAAGATCAACGACACCTACGGCCATCCGGTCGGTGACAAGGTGCTCGCCACAGTCGCCTCCGTCATCCGCAGCAATGTCCGCCGTGACATCTTCGTTGCCCGCACCGGCGGCGAGGAGTTCGCCCTCATCATCGATGGCAACACGCCCGAGGAAGTGACCGCGATCGCCGAGCGCATTCGTCGCACGCTGGAGACGACGCCCTTCAAAAATTCCCGTACGCGGGTGAATTACGGTCCGGTCACCGTCTCGATCGGCATCTGCATGGCCTCCAGCGCCGGGGATGCCGGCGAACTCTATAGCAAGACCGACATCGCCCTTTACGGCGCCAAGAATGCCGGCCGCAACTGCACCATCCTCTATCAGGACGGCATGCAGAAGGATTTCACCAAGAGCTGGCTGATCTATAAGACGTGAGGGTAATCGGTCGCCGTGCGCACGCTGTCACCACAAGGTGACGGCTTAGACTGTTGTCCGGTTCACGCCGATGGCTCCGCCAGGAGTCCGAGGGAACGGACGAGGTAGCCGCTTGCTCCCTCATTCCTGTGCCTGTCACAGGAATCCAGCCACCGCGCGTCTGCGCGGTGAATAACTCTCTGCGACCGTGAAAATGTCTTCCGCACCCAAGGACTTGGGCGCACTGGATTCCTGTGACAAGCACAGGAATGAGGGAAGAGAGGTGGGTGTCCGCTTCTCGACACCACACCCTACCACATCGTCTTCGCCGCCCTGCCCGGCCATTCCCGGTCATAGGTCTCCTGGTCGAAATCACCCACCGCAGCCTTCAGCATCTGTCCCGGCGTCGGCAGCTTCGCCGGATCGGCGAAGTGTTCTCCGTTCCAGAGTTCGGCCCGCATCACGGCACGCGCGCATTGGAAATAGACCTCGTCGATCGAAATGACGACGACGGTACGCGGATGTTTGCCGTCCATCTCGAAGCTCGAAAGCAGCGCCTCGTCGTCGGAGACGATACCGCGGCCGTTGATGCGCATCGTCGTGTTCGAGCCGGGGATCAGGAACATCAGCGCCAGGCGCGGATCGCGCACAATGTTGGAGAGCGAATCAACGCGGTTGTTGCCGCGCCAATCCGGCAGATGCAGCGTCTCGTCGTCGGCGACGCGCACCACGCCGCCAAGATCGCCGCGCGGTGAACAATCGAGCCCTTCCGGCCCGACGGTCGCAAGCGCCGCAAACGGTGAGATCTCGATCATCTCACGATAGAGGGGGGTCAATTGCTTCGTCACCTTGGTGACGGAGGCCGGCGAAAGCCCAGCGCCATAAATCGTATTGAGCTCTTCGATGCTGCTGATGATTTTCATGAGGCGTCCCGCCGCGGCTTGATCTTCGCGACGGACGCTACAATGCCGCGCGCCTTGCCGGAAGCTCAAAAAACGGAATGATCTCCGCATCTTTTTTGATGCTTTCATCAGGCACTTCACCCACGCCCCGATCGCCGTCGAGAAACGCCGCGATCGCGGCAAGAACCGGTGCGGCGCCGATGATGCGCCGGTGGCCGAAGCCGTTCGCCCAGAACAGCCGAACGCCCTTCCCCGCCGCGCCATAGCGCCTGGCATGGAGAGACGACACCTCCTTGTCTTCCTCGGCATGGATGACGAGCACCGGCCGGCCGATGACGCCCGCCGCCGCGCCGGCGTCGAAATCCTCAAGTCTCCGGCCGGTGACGCGATGGACCTCATTCTCCAGTGTGGCTTGCGCCGCAGGGCGAAGACCGACCATCCGGCCGAAATCGGTAAACAGCCAGCCCATTTCGCTCGGCGCGCCGATCAGCACTAGGCGGTCGCCGCCAACAGGCGCAACGCTGGGCAGCAGGCCCGCCGCCGAGACCATCAACGCCGCGCCGCCAAAGGAATGGCCGATCGCCGCATCGAATGCGCCGAAGCGCGCCTCGGCCGCTGCGATCGTCTCGACCGCAAGCCCCATATGCAGGAAGCGCCCGCCGGAACGGCCGTGGCCGGGAAAATCGAGCGCCACGACCTCCGCGCCCGTTGCCGCAAGCATCGAGACGAGTTCGGCCATATATGTCGCGCTCGATCCCCAGCCATGCGTCACCAGATAGCGCTTGCGTTTGCCCCTCGCCCCGCCGTTCAGCCGATAGGCATGCGCTTGGCGCCCGCCGGCAAGCCGGAGGGTAAAGCGTTCGGCGCCGGCAAGCCGGGCCGCACCCGCCGCATGCGCCAGCTTCGACTTTGTGCCCTTGGGTCTTGCTGACGGCGTCCGGCAGAACAGCTGGAACGCCGCTCTGGCCGCCAGATCAGGAGAAACCGCCTGCAGCAGCGAAAACCCGAGGCGGGTGACGTTAAGCGCAAAGTTTGCCATAGTGGGATTCCAAAATACTGTTCAACACTGAACAATAAAGTACAACGATGAACAAAAATCAATCCCTTCCCTGGGATCATCCGCGTTTTCGCAGCTGGATCGCGGTGGCTCGCGCCTGCCAGCTCATGCAACAATCCCTGGCCCGCTCGCTTGCCGATCTCGACATCAAGCCGCCGCACCTCGATATCCTGGTCAATCTCTATCGTTTCGAAGGCATCTCGCAGCAGGAACTGGCGCGCAAGCTGCTGGTCGGCCGCTCCAATATGAGCATGCTGCTGCCGCAGATGGAAAAGCGCGGTCTAATCCTTCGCCGCGATGACGAACGCGACAAGCGTGTGCTGCGCCTCTATTTGACGCCAGAGGGTCGAAAGCTGAGTGAGGAAGCCATGGCCATCCAGACCGGCCTCATCGATCGCGTGCTGTCGGACGAGCCGATAGAGCAATGCATGGCGACCGCCGATTCGATGGAGCGGATCATCACCATGCTGCTGAAAGATCTGCGCGACGAGGACTGATGTTCAATGCAGCGTCGGCGCCGCCTCCGTACCCGTCAGCGAGCGGTATTCCCAGGCGGCGACGACGATCAGCACCAGCGTCGCCAGAATGCCCATCAGATAGACCTCGATGAAGGGCGCGACAAAGGCAAGCAGGATCAAAAACACCAGGCCGGCGAGATGCGAGAGCGGCATCCGCCCGCTGGTCGCGCCCTTGAACCAGAGATTGCCGATCAGGAACAGGCCGGAGCCGCCAAGCACGGCGGCGGCGATTCCGAGATCGCCGGTTTCATGCGGATGCGAGAACATGAACTCGACCGCGACCGCATGGACGATGATGCCGGCAAGAATTGGGATATGCCCATAGGTGAAGGCCTGCCGCGCCAAGCTTCCCGGCGTCTCTTCATGCTCGATGCGGTGGGCGGCGCGCCCGTGGCCGAAGCGGAAGTAGAGCCACCACATGGCGACCGTGCCGATGAAGGCGGTGACGAAGACGACGTTGGTCAGTCCTGAGAACGGCAGCTCCGCAAAGGTGCGGCCGGAAACGAGGATCGCTTCGCCGAGACAGATGATGACGAAGAGTGCACAGCGTTCCGCCATGTGCGCGCCGGAAACGTCCCAGTCCCGCGCCGTCGAGCGGCCGAGCACCGGCACGGCAAAGCCCGCGGCCGGCCCGGCATATTCGATCGCAAGCGCTATCACCCAGGCGATCAGCCGGGCTTCATGCTCGAGCAGCCCGCCGACAATCCAGAAGACCCCTGCAGCCACGAGCCAGGCGGTGATGCGGACGAAATTCAGCGTATTGGCGCGGTCGACGCGCGTCATCGCATAGGTCGTAAACAGCGAGCGCCCGACCTGCATCGCCACATAGGCGCCGGCAAACAGCAGCCCCTTGTCGCCGAAAGCCTCGGGAATGGAGGCAGACAGCAGCAGCCCGAGCATCATCAGCGCCACCAGCATGCCACGCACCGGCATCTTGTCCGGATCGAGCCAGTTCGTCACCCAGGCGGTGAAGATCCACACCCACCAGACGGCGAAGGTCATCAGCGCCGCTTCGGCGGCACCGAGCGGCGTGTAGTGGGCGGCGAGCGCATGCGAGAGCTGCGAGATCGAAAAGACGAAGACCAGGTCGAAGAACAGTTCGAGGAAGGTCACCTTGTTGCTGCTGGCGCTGCCCTTGGCGCGCAGCCAGTTCTTTCCGTTCGTTTTCGCCATATGGCCCCCCGATGGCTGGAATTGTGGGTCTCTTGAAAGTGATAGCGGCGCTCTCGTGAGCGTCAGCGCGGCTTCTCCGCCGTATCGCGGTTCATGCCCTTTTCGCTGAGCTCGTTCTCGTAGGCCGAAAACAGCTCCGCGCCCCGTTCGCCGAGCTCGCGCAGATAGGTCCAGGTGTAGATGCCGGTATCGTGCATGTCGTCGAAGCCGATCCGGACCGCGTAATTGCCGGTCGGCATCATCGAGATGATCGCAACATTGCGTTTGCCGGGCACCGTCACCTTCTGCCCGGGCCCATGGCCTTGCACCTCGGCCGAGGGCGACAGCACACGCAAGAGCTCGGCCGACAGGTCGAAGCTCTGGCCGTCGTTGAAAGTCACCGCCAGCCGCTGCCTGTCTTTCGAAACGCGAAGTTCGCTCGGCCAGATATCGCTCATCATTTTGTCCTCTTCTCATGCGAGGAGTAGGCGTTGATCTTTTTCAGCGCAAGCTGAAATTGGCATGCTCGCGCGGGCTGTTTCCCTTGACGCGACAATAGCATATGCCCACATTGATGAGAGTACGGAGATACAGGTGAACACCAGAGTCGGAACGATAGGCAATGCATCGCCGCTAGTGGCGGATGCACACCCGATGATCGACCCCTTCGGGCGGGCGGTCACCTATCTTCGCGTCTCCGTCACGGACCGCTGCGATTTCCGCTGCACCTATTGCATGGCGGAGAATATGACCTTCCTGCCGAAGAAGGATCTCTTGACGCTGGAAGAGCTCGACCGGCTCTGTTCCGCCTTCATCGCCAAGGGTGTCAGCAAGATCAGGTTGACCGGCGGCGAGCCCTTGGTGCGCAAGAACATCATGTATCTGGTGCGCCAGCTCGGCCAGAAGATCGGTTCCGGCCTCGACGAGCTGACGCTGACGACCAATGGCTCGCAGCTTTCCCGCCATGCCGAGGAGCTTTATGATTGCGGCGTGCGCCGCATCAATGTTTCACTCGATACGCTCAACCCGGACAAGTTCCGCAAGATCACCCGCTGGGGCGACTTCGCCAAAGTCATGGAAGGCATCGACGCGGCTCAGAAAGCCGGGTTGAAGATCAAGCTCAACGCCGTGGCGCTGAAGGATTTCAACGATGCCGAGATGCCGGAACTTCTGCGCTTCGCCCATGGCCGCGGCAT
Organism: Rhizobium sp. WYCCWR 11128; assembly: GCF_013416305.1. NCBI lineage: Bacteria > Pseudomonadati > Pseudomonadota > Alphaproteobacteria > Hyphomicrobiales > Rhizobiaceae > Rhizobium > Rhizobium sp. WYCCWR 11128. The sequence goes on along the minus strand of NZ_JACCEZ010000001.1, from coordinate 830,794 downwards.
GGATCTGACCGTCATCGAAACCATGCCGATGGGCGAGATCGAAGAAGACCGCACCGACCAGTATCTGCCGCTTTCAAAGCTGCGCGCCGATCTTGAAGAGCAGTTCACGCTTGCGGACATCGATTACCAGACCGGCGGCCCGGCGCGTTACGTCAGGGTCGAAGAGACCGGCGGCCGCCTTGGCTTCATCACCCCGATGACCCATAATTTCTGCGAGAGCTGCAACCGCGTGCGCCTCACCTGTACCGGCACGCTCTACATGTGCCTCGGCCAGAACGACGCCGCCGATCTCCGCTCAGCCCTCCGCGCCACCGAAGACGACGCCCTCCTCCATACCGCCATCGACGAGGCCATCACCCGCAAACCCAAGGGTCACGACTTTATCATCGACCGCACCCATAATCGTCCGGCGGTGGCGCGGCATATGAGTGTTACGGGTGGGTGACGCGCGGTCCCCGCGAATTGGGGAGTGATCGATCCAGTGAATCGATCGCAGTGCCGAACGCCCTGAGCCCAAGCGAAGGGCCGGGATACGGTGCGGCAAACTCCCTAAACACAGCCAGCCCCGAGAGAGCCTCATCCTGAGGTGCGTTGGAGGATGCCGCGCCCCAGTAAGAGGCGTTGGCGGATGCCACCCCCCTCTGCCCTGCCGGGCATCTCCCCCACAAGGAGGGAGATCGGCAGGAGGTTGGACCATCGATCTCCCTCTACCGATGCACGGCATACCAATCCGTCATTGTTTGGGGAAGCGTTGCGCCCATCCGATCTCCCCCCTTGTGGGGGAGATGCCCGGCAGGGCAGAGGGGGTACCCCACGGCGAACCCCTGAACTAAGCGGAGCCGCCGGCGGGCGCCAACCCCATCACCCAGGCTTGCGCGCACAGATCGCAAACCGGTCCTGCACCATGCGCTCCAGTCCGCGCAGGAACGGCATCTTGCGGGCCTGCGCCCAATGGATATCGGCGAGTTTGCGGTCGACGACGATATCGGTAAATCCGGCTTGGCGCAGAAGATCGACGACTGCTTCGGCCGGCATCTGGCTGGAGAAATGCACGCGTGAGCGGATCTTCTGGTGGCGCGCCATCATCTCCGGCGACATGTGGCTCGCCGGCGGTTTGCCTGTTACCTTCGTCCAGAGTTTCTGCAGGCCTTTGACCCAGGTTTCCTTACCCATATTGCCGTCGAGTATCAGCACCTTGCCGCCCGGCTTCAATACCGAGAACCATTCCTTAAAGGCAGAAGCCGGGTCCACCAGCGTCCAGACGAGATGGCGGTTGGTGATGACATCGTAACTGTCCTTGGGCTCCATCGTGTTTTCGGCGTCGCCGGAAACGAAACGGATATCGGTGCCCCGCTTCTTCGCCTTGGCGCGCGCCTGCGCCAGCATCGCATCCGACCAGTCGAGGCCGGTGACCGCAAAGCCGACATCGTACATGAGATGCGAGATGACGGCGGTGCCGCAGGCGAGATCGAGTGCCGCGCGCCCCTGCCCCTCGCCCAGATGTTTTCTGATCAGCCGCTGCCAGCCTTTCCGCTCCGCTTCCGAAAAGATTTCATGGCCGACGCTCTGGTCGAAGGTCGCCGCCCGTTCCGACCAGAAATCGCGGATTTCATCGCGGATGGAGTAGTTCGTATTCATGGAATTCATCTGAGGCACCCCGGCATCGGATCAGTTTGGAAACGCTCTAAAACATAGAACTTGATTCATAAAGTCATATTTCTTATGCCTGCGGACATTATTCAGACCTCGGGGGAATTTCCAGATGAATTTCGTGAAAATACTCGCAGTCTCCGCAGCGGCGATTGCGAGCCTGATGCCGCTTTCGGCCTGGGCGCAGTCCTTCACCGTCAAGGATGTCGCGGGTCGCGAAGTGACCTTCGACAAGCCGGTCGAGCGTGTGATCCTTGGGGAAGGCCGCATGCTCTATGCCGTAGCCCCGATCGAGAAGGAAGATCCCTTCGCCAAGATCGTCGGCTGGCGCAACGATCTCTGGACCACCGACAAGGACGGCTTCAACGCCTATGTCGAGAAGTTTCCGAAGGGCAAGGACCTGCCATTCCTCGGCAACCTAACCGACGGCACGCTGCAGACCGAGACGGTCGTCAAGCTTCATCCTGATGTGCTGCTGCTGCCGATCGGCAACAAGGCAGCGGCCGACGAGGTGAAGCTCGAAGACATGCTGAACGGCATCGGCGTGAAGATCGTCTACATCGATTTCCGCGAGCACATTCTCGCCAACACCGAGCCGAGCCTGAAGATCCTCGGCCAGATCTTCGGCCATGAAGACCGCGCCGAAGCCGTCGCCAGCTTCTGGAAAGAGCAGATGGCCCGCGTCACCGACAAGCTGAAGGCCGCCAATCCGCCGAAGCCCAATGTCTTCATGTACCGCGCCGCAGGCCTGGTCGAATGCTGCGGCACCTTCGGCCCCGACAATTTCGGCCTGATGGTCGATTGGGCCGGCGGCCACAATCTCGGCTCCGATTTCCTGCCGGGCTATACCGGCTCGATCAATGCCGAGCAGGTCGTCGCCTCCAATCCTGACGTCATCGTCGTCACCGGATCCAATTGGAGCCAGACCAAGAATGCCAAGGACTTTGTGAATGTCGGTCCCAATGCCGCCGCCACCTTCGACGACAGCCGCAAGACGCTGACTACGCTGATGGAAAACCCAGCCTTCACCGGCTCCAGGGCGGTTGCCGGCGGCAATGTCCACGCGATCTGGCACCAGTTCTATACCAGCCCCTACCAGTTCGTCGCCGTCCAGCAACTGGCCAAGTGGTTCCATCCTAACCTCTTTGCCGATCTCGATCCCGATGCCACCTTCAAGGAATTCCACGAAAAATTCCTGCCGGTCGCCTACCAGCCGGGTTACTGGGTCGACGCCAAGGCGGGTCAGTAATCCAAAATGGCCGAGATCGCCGCCATATCGATCGAAGCCGAAGCCGGGAGGGAGCGCTACCGCGCCCTCGCCCGGCGCAAGCTGCTGATCCTTGCCGCCATGACGGCAGCGCTCTGCCTGTCCTTTGCGGTCGATCTCGCCTGGGGCCCGGCCCGCTATAGTCTCAGTGAAGTCGTCGCCGCCCTCCTCGACCCCTCCTCCGTTTCGGATCAGGTGCGGGCCGTCGTCTGGGGCATCCGCATGCCGGTTGCCGTGATGGCGATCGTCGTCGGCGCATCGCTCTCCGTCGCCGGCGCGCAGATGCAGACGATCCTCGCCAATCCACTCGCCAGCCCCTTCACGCTCGGCATTTCAGCGGCGGCAAGCTTCGGTGCTGCCCTTGCGATCGTCACCAGCGTTCCGCTTCTGCCTGTAGCAGCCGGCCTGCTGGTACCGGTCAATGCCTTCATCATGGCGTTGATCGCCACGCTCTTCATCCATTTCGTCTCGCAGGCCCGCGGCGTCTCGGTGCAGACGGTGGTGTTGCTCGGCATCGCGCTGGTCTTCACCTTCAATGCCTTGCTCGCCTTCCTGCAATATCTCGCCTCAGAACAGGCGCTGTCGGCTGTCGTCTTCTGGACGATGGGCAGCCTCACCAAGGCCACCTGGCCGAAGATCTGGGTAACGCTTACGGTGCTGCTGATCGCGCTACCGCTCTTTGCCCGCAACGCCTGGGCGCTGACCGCGATCCGCCTCGGCGAAGACAAGGCCGCCAGCTTCGGCGTCAATGTCCGCCGCATCCGGCTGGAGACCATGCTCGTGGTCTCGCTGCTTGCCGCAGTCCCCGTCAGCTTCGTCGGTACGATCGGTTTCGTCGGCCTCGTCGGGCCGCATATCGCGCGCATGATCCTCGGCGAGGATCAGCGCTTCTTCCTGCCGGGCTCGATCCTGTCGGGCGCACTGCTGCTCTCGCTGACCTCGATCGTCTCGAAGTCGATCATCCCAGGTGTCGTCTTCCCGATCGGTATCATCACCGCGCTGGTCGGCGTGCCCTTCTTCTTCTCGCTCATCCTCTCGAACAGGAGCCGGTCGTGGTAGCGCTTCAGTTGCAATCGGTCGGCGCCTATCACGGCCGCAAGCTCTTCGTCGAAGATGTGACAACGCCGGTGATGACATCGGGCGAGGTCGTGGCGGTGATCGGCCCGAACGCCGCCGGCAAGTCGACGCTTTTCAAGCGCATCACCGGCCTGCTCAAGGGGCCGGGCCATGTCGTCGTCGAAGGCTCGAAGACAAAAAACGCCATCAGCTACATGCCGCAGGATACCTCGGCAAATGCGGTGCTGACGGTCTACGAATCTATCCTGCTTGCCCGCAAGCAGGGCCAGTCCTGGGCCGTCAGCGACAGCGACCTCCGCTTCATCGACGAGATCATGAAAGCGCTCGATATCAACGCCATCGCCTTCCGCGATCTCGGCGCGCTCTCCGGCGGCCAGCGCCAGCTCGTCTCGATCGCCCAGGCCCTGGTGCGCGAGCCAGAGATCATGCTGATGGACGAGCCGACCAGCGCGCTCGACCTCCACCGCCAGGTCGAGGTCCTCGATTTCATGCGCCGCCAGGCCCGCACCAAGGGCATGATCGTGCTGATCGCCATCCACGACCTCAACCAAGCGCTGCGCTTCGCCGACAAGGTCCTCGTCATCGCCAACGGCCGCATGCACGCCTGCGGCAATCCCCGCGACGTCGTCACCGCCGAGATGCTGCGGGAGATCTACAGGGTCGAGGCCCGGGTGGAGAAATGCTCGCTGGACCATGACCATGTGATTGTGGATGGGACAGCGCATTGAGGTGGCAATCAGTCTGTCTCATCAGTTGATCAATCGCTGCGCGGTAAACTTGTCCGTAACAAGCATGTGGATGACCCCCACGCGCAGCGCGCCTGCGATTGCGTCGGTCTTTTTGGACCCGCCGGCGAGAGCAATGACCCGGTCCACCCGTTCGAGATCCTCGAGTGGAAGCCCTATGACCCGGTCGTCCAGAGGTGTCTTGACCGGCTTGCCGTTTTTATCGAAGAAGCGAAGCGAGATATCGCCGACGGCTCCCGCCTCCGCGAGATCAGACAGTTCCCGAGACGAAAAGATGTTGCCTGACCGTGCGAGAAGTTCGGACGGCTCTACTGCTCCGATTCCGACGATCGCAAGCGTTATGCTGCCGAACAAGTCCATCGTCTCCCGAACGTATGGATCGGCCTGCATAAGAAATTTTGCCTCTCTGGACGTCGTAACCCCCTGCACAGCGAGCAGTTTTGGCTCAGCGCCGGTCAGCCGAGCAAGCCGCGTGGTGAGCTGCGTCGCATGCGTCTGCACTGAAGGATCGCCCATGCCTCCAAGGGTTTGGACGACGTATTTCGCCTGAGCGCTCTTCAGGGGATGAATGTTCTCGACCATCTTGGAGATGGTCTGGCTCCAACTCGAAACGCCGATGATCTCCCCTGGCGCAAGCGTCACCTCCAAGAGATGAGCCGCGGCCTCTCCGATACGGGCCATGATGGCGCCGTCCCGATCTTCCGTACACTCAACGACGATCGCCTCCGGCAAATCATATTTCTCGCGAAGCGCGCTCTCAAGCTCGCTGTAGGTGCCAACCGGGGGGGTCACGCTGGTTCGCACAATATCTTCGGCCTCGGCACGCTTGAGCATGCGCGACACTGTCGCCTGCGACAGGCGAAGGTGCTGTGCGATCTCCGCCTGTCGCCGCCCCTCCAAGTGGTACATCTGGGCGACCCTTGAGATGAGGCGGAGTTCATTGAGGCGAGTCATCGCTAATCCTAGGGTGAATTTTTATTCATCATTAGCCGTTGTTTCGCGTGCCGTCGAGCGGGCAAGTGCATCATTCCAGGTATTCAGAAGCACCGCTCGATCCACGGGTTCCGGGTCAATGATATGTGAGCTCCGGGGCAGCTCTGCGATAACCTGAAGATCGCTCCAGAGGCCAAGTGAGAGACCCGCGAGATATGCGGCTCCCAAAGCCGACGCCTCGGGTGCTTCGCATTGGATCACGGGATGTTCGATGAGGTTAGAGACACACTGCATCAGGAAGCGGTTTTGGCTCGGTCCGCCGTCGACATAGAGCGCCCCGAGCTCGCCGCCGCTTTGTGCTCGCATGGCGGTGATCACGTCGTGCACCTGGAAAGCGATCGAGTCGGTTACGGACCGCGCCATTTGCGCACGTGTCGTATTGAAGTTGATCTGGGAGAACAGGGCACGGGCGTCGGAGTTCCAATAGGGTGCGCCCAGTCCCACGAATGCTGGCACGAAGCCCGGTCCGCCCGGTGCGGCGCTCGCCGCAAGTTCGACAAGGGCCGCCACGTCCGAAAGGCCGAGAATGCCTGCCATCCAGGGGAGACTGGCGGCGCAAACGAGAATATTGCCTTCGAAAGCGAAAGTCGGCTTTCCATTGAGACGCCATGCGACGGTCGTTGTGACGCCGTTGCGTGGGGGAATAAATCGCGGAAGCGTCGTCATCACCGAAGAGCCGGTTCCGAAGGTTACCTTGCCATCACCCGGCTTGAATGCTCCATGACCGAACAGCGCAGCATGACTGTCTCCGATCACGGCCATTATCGGAGTTCCATCCGGCACGCCTGGCACCCCTTGCGTCCTGCCGAAGTCGGCAGAACTGTCGAGTACCTCGGGGAGGAGCGCGATATCCACGCCGAAAATCTCGCCAAGTTCCTCGCTCCATCTCTGCTCCTGGAGATCGAACAACTGGCTCCTGGCGGCATTCGAAGCATCGCAAACACGCCGGCGCCCGCCCGTCAGGCAGTGGACGAGCCAACTGTCGACCGTTCCCAGCCGCACCGATCGCCCGGCCGGAATACGGTCGAGCAGCCATCGGAATTTCGAACCCGGGAACATCGGATCCAATGGCAGTCCTGTGAGCGCCTGCACACGGTCAAGGCGGCCTTCGGCGATGAGACGTTCACAATCTTGTGCCGTTCGACGACACTGCCAGCTTACCACCGGTCCAAGTGCTTCTCCCGTTTCGGCGTCCCAGACAGTGACTGACTCGCGCTGATTGGAAATCGCCACGGCCTCGACAGCCACGTCGGGGGCGGCCTTCAGGCAGGCGTCGATCGCCTCGCAGACGGATGCGTAGAGCCGGCGTGGGTCTTGTTCGACCCAGCCTGGTTTCGGATAGGTGATGCCGACCGGAGCCGAACCTCTGCCAACAATTTCTCCCTTTTCGGAAACGAGAACTGCCTTTGAATTGGTCGTGCCCTGGTCAATTGCCAGAATTGCCCGCATTCTATCCTCCCCAGATCAGACGGCAGCCTGGACGACAAATGCGCCCCGGCTGATCACGTGATCCAAATTACTTGCGCCTGATCAGCGACTGCGCGGCGTCGGCGATTGCGGACGGCGCCATCCCGAATTCGTCGAGCAGGAACTCTGCCGAACCGGTCGGAGCATAGATGCCGGGAACTCCGAGACGTTTCATCGGGACCGGAGCATTGTCGACCACCACTTCGGCTACGGCGGAACCGAGCCCGCCAAAGATCGAATGCTCTTCGGCTGTGACGATCGCTCCGGTTTCCTTCGCCGCGGCGATGATGGCGTCCTCGTCGATCGGACGAACCGTTGCAAGGTTGAGCACTCTGGCGTTGATGCCGCGTTCTGCGAGGATCTCGGCAGCCTTTAAGATTCGATGAGTCAAAGTGCCGTTTGCGATAAGGGTGACGTCGGAACCCTGGCGAAGGAGGTTTGCCTTGCCCAGTTCGAACTTGTGACCCTCCGGAAGCAGATCAGGCACACCGACGCGAGACAGACGCAGGAAACAGGGGCCGTTATAGGCCGCGGCCCACTCAACCGCAGCAGCTGTTTCGATGCGGTCACAAGGCGCAATGACCGGAAGATTAGGCAGAACCCGCGTCCAGGCAAAGTCCTCGATCGAGTGATGGGTCGGGCCGAGTTCGCCATACGCCATTCCAGAGGAAATGCCGACCAGCTTGACGTTGGCATTCGAATACGAAATATCGGCCTTGATCTGCTCCAGCGACCGTCCCGTTAGAAACGGAGCGGCGGCGCACACGAACGGAAGGCGTCCGCCATTGGCGAGGCCTGCTGCAACCCCCACCATGTTCTGCTCAGCGATACCGACATTGACGAGGCGCTCTGCAAACTTCGCCTTGAAGCCGCCGAGCTTGGAAGAACCCACGGAGTCGTTGCAGACGGCAACGATCGTTTCGTTTTCGGCTGCCAGCCGCTCAAGCGTAGAGGCGAATGCGTCGCGGCAATCGTAGAGCTTGGGTGCGTTTATTGGCGCGTTCATTACAGTGCCTCCGACAATTCTGCCAATGCGATTTCGTATTGTTCCTTGCTCGGTACCTTGTGGTGCCAGTCGACTCGGTCTTGCATGAAGGAGATTCCATGGCCCTTGTTGGTGTGGGCCACGATGCAATGCGGTCTCGAAACCCGGTGTTCGAGGGCTGAAACGACTTCGCTCATATTGTTCCCATTGATCTCGGTGACTTCCCAATCGAAAGCTTCAAGCTTCGGACGAAGCGGGGCGAGATCGTTGGTTTCCGCCAGGGCGGCGCCCTGCTGGAACCTGTTGTGGTCGATGACCAGCGTCAAGTTATCGAGCTTGAACTGCGCGGCCGCCATGATCGCTTCCCAGTTGGAGCCCTCCTGCATCTCACCGTCGCCGGTGACGACGTAGGTGTGATACTTCGCGCCTGAGAGCTTGGCGGCTTTTGCCATTCCTATTGCGACTGGAAGACCGTGGCCGAGCGGCCCGGTATTCGTTTCGACGCCAGGGACCTTGTTGCAATTTGGATGCCCGTTCAGCCTCGAATGCGGCTGCAAGAAGGTGGAAATCTCTTCCTCTGGGATGAAGCCGCGTTTTGCGAGCGTCACATACAGAGCGCATGCAGTATGTCCCTTCGAAAGAACGAACCTGTCGCGGTCCGGGTGCTTTGGCTGATCGGGCCAAACATTCAGCACACGAAAATAGAGGGCAGTCAAAATGTCGATGACCGACATTTCCCCGCCAATATGGCCGGCGCCCGCTTCAAAGACCGCCTGGAGATCGCGCAATCGGATCTCGCGAGCGACCCGCTCGAGTTCTGTCGTATTCATGGGTTCCTCTCATGCATAAATATTCAGTTATCAATATTTTTGCACAAGACACCGATTAGTCAAGCCCTTTAAGCAACGCGCCGGCAGTTGCAAGTCCGGAAAATCCTATTGACAGCTCGGAAGCAACTTGTTAATGAATTTTCCAGCATCAGTGAATATTTATTCGTAGAGTGAATTAGCGAATAGCCTAGGCATAGGGAGGAACAATGGTGGCGCTCGATATCAATGAACACGGGCTTTCGTCCGGCGCCTGGTTGAGCAAGCTCAAGGGCGCCACCGGCCCGCTCGTGGGGCTGCTCTTGCTTTGCGTCTTCCTGAGCCTCAGCACCGACACGTTTCTTTCGGTTCGGAACGGCCTCAACATCCTCGATCAGATCACTGTCCTCGGCATCATGGCCGTCGGAATGACCTTTGTCATTCTGATCGGCGGCATCGATCTTTCCGTCGGCTCGGCGCTCGCTCTTGCGATGATGGTCATGGGCTGGACTGCGAATGTCGCCGGCCTACCGCTGCCGGTCGGGATCGTTTTTGCTCTGGTCGCATCGGGCGTTTCGGGCCTGATCGTCGGACTTCTGGTGACACAGTTCAGGGTTCCAGCGTTTATTGCCACTCTTGCGATGATGTCCGCGGCTCGCGGCGTCGCAAATATGATCACGGACGGCCAGCAGATCGTCGGATTCCCCGACTGGTTCATGATGCTGGCAATCGATCGTCATTTCGGCGTGTTGACAGCCACTGTGTTTCTCATGCTTGCGGTTGTTCTTGCGGCGTGGCTTTTCCTGCACTTCCGGTCTGAAGGTCGCATGCTCTACGCGGTGGGAGGAAATCCGGAAGTCGCTCGGCTGGCGGGTATCAACGTCCCGCTCGTGACGATTGGCGTCTACGTCGCAAGTTCAGTCCTTGCGGGGCTCGCAGGCATCGTGCTCGCCGCGCGGCTGGATTCCGTCCAGCCGTCCAGTGGTCTGGGCTATGAACTGGACACCATTGCCGCGGTCGTCATTGGCGGGACTTCGCTCTCCGGCGGCGCGGGCGGCATCGGTGGAACGCTGATCGGCGTTCTTATCATCGGCGTCCTTCGCAACGGGCTCAATCTTCTCAACGTCTCACCGTTCCTGCAGCAAGTGATCATCGGCATCGTCATCGTGCTCGCGGTCGGCGCGGAGACTATTCGTCGGCGTCGCGCCTAACGAACAGGGTCCGCCGCGTCGGCGGGCTCGGAATTCCGCTCCAAGGGTTTGGGGCGGATCAATACCCCGAGGGGGAGGACATACCCGAGGGTTCCATCAAACAACGGAGGAAATACAATGAAAATAGCGCGCACCATGCTCGCGTCTGCTGCACTGCTCGGCCTCATGCTCGGCCCCGTACACGCGGCGGAACTGAAGAAGCTCGGCCTGGCCGTAGCCAACCTTCAGGCAAACTTCTTCAACCAGATCAAGCAATCGGTCGAAGCCGAAGCCAAGAAGCGCGGCATCGAAGTCATCACGGTCGACGCAAAGGGCGACGGGCCGACACAGGTCAATCAGATCCAGGACCTTCTGACCCAAAAAATCGACGCGCTGATCTACATTCCGGCCGGCGCGGCGGCTGCGACCGTTCCGGTCAAGCTCGCAAAGAGCGCTGGTATTCCGGTCGTGAACGTTGACCGCAACGCCGAGGGCGCACCCGGCGATACCTTCCTTGCAACGGATTCCGTCGCGTCTGCCAAGGCCGTGTGCGACTACATCCTGAAGGAAGCCGGCGGCAAGGGGAAGATGGTCATCATCCACGGCCAGAAGGGCACGACGCCGGAAGTCGATCGTTCGAAGGGCTGCGGTGAATCTCTCAAGGCATATCCTGACGTCAAGGTTGTCGCCGAGCAGTTCTCGAACATCTGGAGCCAGGACGAAGGATTCCAGATCATGCAGAATATGCTGCAGGCAAATCCGGACGTTTCGATCGTGTTCGCCCAGGCCGACGGCCTCGCCCTTGGCGCCGCGCAGGCGATCAAGGTCGCCAATCCTTCCCAGAAGATCGTGGTTGGCGGCTTCGATGGTGACACCGCAGCTCTCGAAGCGCTCAGCAAGGGCGTCTTCAACGTAACGGCGACCCAGCAGACGCAGAAGATGGGCCGCGACGCGGTTGAAAACGCCGCCAAGCTTGTTGCCGGGGAGAAGGTGCCGCCGGTCCAACTCATGGATGCCACCCTGACCACCAAGGAAAACGTCGCAGGCTTCATCGCCAACCATCCGTAATGAAGTTGAGGTCTTGAGGAGGTGTGCCGTGACTGATCCAGTTCTTTCCCTGAGGGGCATATCCAAATGGTATGGGCCGCTCCAGGTTCTGAAGAATGTCAGCTTGGACGTCTATCCGGGCGAAGTGGTTGCACTTCTCGGTGAAAACGGAGCGGGCAAGTCAACGCTATCGGGCATTATCGCCGGGTCACGCACGCCGTCCGAAGGATCAATGACATGGCTGGGGCAGCCTTATGCCCCGGCCACCCCAAGGGAAGCGATCGACAAGGGCGTTGTCCTGATCCATCAGGAGCTGCAGCTTCTGCCGCAGCTGTCGATCGCGGAAAACGTCTTCATCGGACGTTGGCCGATGAAGAACGGTGTTGTCGACCGCGCCCAGATGGTTCGCCGGGCCCAGGACCAGCTCGCTCGCTTGAACCTTCACATCCCCGCAACGCGGACGGTCGCCGGCCTTTCCACAGCAAATCAGCAACTTATCGAGATCGCCAAGGCGCTGGCTCTCAACGCAAAGCTCCTGATCCTCGATGAGCCGACGGCCGCCCTTGGCGGCGCGGAGACGGAAGCTCTTTTCGAACAGGTTAGAAAGCTTCGGTCGGAGGGCGTCGGCATCGTCTACATTTCCCACCGCATGGAAGAGATCAAGCGAATAACCGACCGGATCGTCGTTCTTCGCGATGGCGAGCGCGTGCAGGAATTCTCAGACAGCGCGACCCCGGTGCGAACGATCGTCGAAAGCATGGTCGGACGCCCGCTTGACCGCTTGTTCCCTGCCCTGCCAGTTCCGACAGACCATCCGGTACTCCAGGTGTCCGGACTGAGCTCGCCGGACAACTCGTTCCGTGACGTTACCTTCGAAGTGCGCGCCGGGGAAATTCTCGGAATCGCCGGATTGGTCGGCGCCGGCCGTACGGAACTTGTCCGCGCGATTTCGGGCGCGGACCCAATCAGTGCAGGTTCGATCAAGCTGGAAGGCGAAGAACTCAGGCTGCGCGATCCGGCGGACGCGATCGCCAAGGGTATCGTGATGGTTCCGGAAGACCGCAAGGAGCAGGGCCTGATTGTCGGGCACCGGATCGGCGAGAACATTATCTACGCCAATCTCGACAAGCTGGGCGGGCGTTGGATTACGCCGAGCGTCAAGCGCTCGTTTGCGGAGAAGGCAGTTGCCAAGTTCGGCGTAAAGGGCCGTGCGGAGCAATATGCCTCGGACCTGTCCGGCGGCAACCAGCAGAAGGTGGTCATCGCGAAATGGCTGATGCGCGATCCTAAGGTCGTCGTGCTCGACGAACCGACGAGAGGCATCGACGTCGGCGCCCGAGCGGGCATCTACGACATCATCGTCAATCTTGCAAAACGGGGCGTGGCGGTCATCGTCGTAAGCTCGGACCTTGAGGAAGTTCTCGGAGTCTCCAATCGCATTCTCGTGCTTGCGCAAGGCAAACAGGCAGGCATTCTCAATCGTGACCAGGCAAATGACGTTTCGGTCATGGAGCTAGCTACCATCTAAACAGACAGAGAAAGGAAGAGCGGTGTCCGACATCACTCTGAACGCCCCGAAGCTTTTCGATCTCAGCGGCCAGGTTGCCATCGTTACCGGAGCCGGAAGCGGCATTGGGCAGCGCATTGCCATCGGCCTTGCGCAATGCGGGGCGGACGTGGCGTTGCTCGACCGTCGAACCGACGACGGGCTGGCCAAGACGGCTGAACATATTCGCGCCGCCGGCCGCCGCTCGATCCAGATCGCGGCGGATGTCACGAGCAAATCTTCCCTTGGAGATGCCGTAGCACGGACCGAAGCCGATCTCGGCCCATTGACACTTGCAGTCAACGCTGCAGGCATCGCTAACGCGAACGCAGCGGAAGAAATGGAGGAGGACCAATATCAGACGTTGATGGATATCAACCTGAAAGGCGTCTTTCTTTCCTGCCAGGCAGAGGCTCGCGCCATGCTGAAGAATGGGCGCGGCTCCATCGTCAACATCGCTTCCATGTCGGGTGTGATCGTAAACCGGGGGCTGAGCCAAGCGCACTATAACGCCTCCAAGGCGGGCGTGATCCATATGTCGAAGTCCATGGCGATGGAATGGGTCGACCGCGGCATTCGCGTCAACACCATCTCCCCCGGATACACGGCAACGCCCATGAACACCCGTCCGGAGATGGTCCACCAGACCAAGCTCTTCGAAGAGCAGACGCCGATGCAGCGCATGGCAGCGGTGGACGAGATGGTAGGCCCGGCGGTGTTTCTGCTGTCGAATGCAGCAAGTTTCGTGACCGGCGTCGATCTTCTCGTCGATGGCGGTTTCTGCTGCTGGTGATGCGATGAGAAAGCTCATTGCCGCCGCTGGAAAGTGACCGGTCTCGCTTCCTCCCTGGCTGAGATCGAGGCGCTGAAGGGACTAACGGGCAAGACGGCGTGCGATATCGCCGTCTGCCCGCCCTTCACGCCGATCGAACGGGCTGTCTAACGGACGGAGGGTTCGGGCGTCGTCATCGGCGCTAAAGGCTGCCTGAATTTGCGACAACCGGTTGAGATCCAATAATGATCGCATGGTAGGTCGCACCCAGATTTGCTGTTTATCGAGTGACACAAGGAAAGAGCATGAAACGCTTTGAGCAGAAGACCGTCGTTATTACCGGGGGCAGCCGCGGCATCGGCGCCGCCATCGCCAGACGCTTTGCGCGCGAAGGCGCCAATCTCGTCGTCTCGGCCAATGAGGAGCTGGTCCACGGCGTTGCCGAACAGATCCGAACCGAAGGCGGCAAGGCGATCTCCTTCATCGGCGATGTCACCGACAAGGCAAGCGTCACCGCCCTCTATGATGCCGCCGAGAAGGAATTCGGCTCGGTCGACGTTTCGATCCAGAATGCCGGCGTCATCACTATCGCCCGCGTCGAGGACCTGACCGAAAACGAGTGGGACAAGGTCATGGCCGTCAACACCAAGGGCGTCTTCCTCTGCGCCCAGGAGGCAATATCAAGAATGCGCAAGCACAAGCGCGGCGGCCGCATCATCAACACCGCTTCCGGCCAAGCCCGCGACGGCTTCATCTACACCCCGCATTATGCCGCCTCGAAAATGGGCGTCGTCGGAATCACCCAGAGCCTGGCCAAGGAAGTCGCGACCGAGAAGATCACCGTCAACGCCTTCTGCCCCGGCATCATCGAGACCGACATGTGGGCCTATAACGACCAGGCCTGGGGCAAGCTGCTCGGCAACTACGCCCCCGGCGAACTGATGAAGGAATGGGTCGAAGGCATCCCGATGAAACGGGCCGGCTCCGGCGAAGATGTCGCCGGCCTGGTGACCTTCCTCGCCAGCGATGACGCTGCCTATATCACCGGCCAGACGATCAATGTCGACGGCGGCCTGATCATGTCCTGATGCAGGCGCCCAAATTGCGTAGCGGTTTTGGGACAACGACATGCATCGAACAAAGAGCAAACCACGAGCGAAGTGCGGAAGGCGACACGGTCGTCGCCTCTGTGTGAACAGTGTGTCCATCGGCGTTAGGGCAGCTTTGCATTTTTGCCTGGTCGAGTGACCTTGCCATCCGCCTGTTTTTGGTCCTATCTTTGAACTGTTCTCAGGGCGGGGTGTAATTCCCCACCGGCGGTATCAGGAGCAATCCTGGAGCCCGCGAGCGCTTCCGGCACCTCCTGTCGGAAGGTCAGCAGATCCGGTGAGATGCCGGAGCCGACGGTATAGTCCGGATGGAAGAGGACAACACGGGCAGTCGCACTCCATCCTGGAGGCGGCTGACGTTTGTTCGCCCAAGGGCAGAAGGCTCGCTCACGGATTGAGCCGAGCAGACCATGTCAGTCCGCTGACATAACCCTTGAAAGGCCAGACAGCATGACTATCGCAACAATTGAAGATGCCATATCAGCCATTGCCAGCGGCAAGATGGTCGTCGTCGTCGACGACCAGAACCGGGAAAACGAAGGTGATATCGTGGTCGCGGCCGATGCCGTCACCCCGGAAACAATCGCCTTCATGATGACCCACGCCCGTGGTCTCGTCTGCATCGCCATGGAAGGCGAGCGTCTCGATGCGCTCGACATTCCGCTGATGGTGCCCAACAACACGGAATCGCACAAAACTGCCTTCACGGTCTCGGTTGATTATCTCAAGGGCACGACGACGGGCATTTCTGCGGCGGACCGCGCCGCCACCGTCCGCGCCCTGGTCGATGATCGCGCAAAGCCCGCCGATTTCGCCCGCCCCGGCCATATCTTTCCGCTGCGCGCCAATCCCCGCGGCGTGCTCGGCCGCCCTGGCCATACCGAAGCCGCCATCGATCTCGCCCGCCTTGCCGGAAGGGTCCCCGCCGGCGTCATCTGCGAAGTCGCCAACGACGACGGAACCATGTCTCGCCTGCCCGAACTCACGCTCTTCGCCGAACGCCACAACCTACCCCTCGTCACCATCGAGGATCTGATCGCCTATCTCGACCGCCAGGTAGTAAAAGACATACGCGAAGTCGCTTGATCGATGCCTTTGTTGCGGTGGCACAGCCCGCCGCAACTAAGAACGTGCCGAAGCGATGACCCTGAGGGCACCTTCCCTTGCCCACCCTATGTCCGGCTGATTGAAACGCCGCCATCGGCCAGCATCGCCGTGCCGGTCACGAAGCTCGACATGTCGGAGGCGAGGAAAAGCGCCGCATTGGCGATCTCTTCGGGTTGCGCCATGCGTTTCAGCGCATGCAGCCCCTCCACGAAGGCGAGCACCTCCGGCGTGGCATCAGGCGCGTTGGTAATGCTGGCGGGCGTGTCGGTGCCACCAGGAAGCAGTGCGTTGACGCGGATCTTCTGCGCTCCGAGTTCAGCGGCGAGCACCTGCACGAAGCCGATCAGCCCCGCCTTGCTCGCCGCATAGGCGGCCATGCCAGGCATACCGACGGTGTGGCCGACGAAAGTCGAGGTGAAGATCAGCGATCCGCCGCCTTTTCCCATCGCCGCCGACTGGTGTTTGGCGCCGAGGAAGGCGGCGGTGAGATTGGTCTCGATCGTCTCGCGCCAGCCCTCGAGCGACAGCCCGGCAACCGGCCCCATCTCACCGAGGATGCCGGCATTGTTGAAGGCGATGTCGAGCCGGCCAAAACGCGAGACCGCCGTTTCGACGAGCCTTGCCTGCAGCGCCTCGTTCCTGACATCGCCTGATATGGCGACGGCTTGACCACCCTCCGCCTCGATTTCCGCGATGACATCATCGAGCGCGTCCTGCCGCCGGCCGGTGACCACGAGCTTGGCGCCTTGCCGCGCAAAGAGTTTCGCCGCCGCGCGGCCGATGCCGGAGCTTGCGCCGGTGATGATGGCGATCTTGTCGTTGAGAAGTGTCATATCGGTCTCTCCTGGGTTGTTGCGAGATGTGAGATGCTCAAATATCAGGCGATGCAGCCACCCGATTCCCGCGCAAGAAGAGAAAAACGCCTATGGCCCAACCGGAAGGAGCGATGGCGCGTCCCCATCGCCGCCTTGATGGCCGTGCGGAAGTATCGGGATTCGCCTTATAAAACGGTGATTTGCGGCGATCTCACTCACACGCCTGCGTTGACGTCAGCGTTATTGTGCACCGCATCATCGATTTATGCTTTGTGTGACATTCATCCGATTCCCTTGATGCATCTTCGCGATTAAAAGGAGCGCACAGGTAACGGGAATCTCTTCATGCCGCGGTCACGCAATACTGAGGGCGCCATCTATATGAGTATGGCGATGGCCGGCTTTTCCGCGAGCGACGCTCTGTCCAAATCGGTGATCGGCTATATGAACGCTGGCGAAATCATGTTCCTGCGCGGCCTCTTCACCAGCCTGCTCGTCTATCTGATCGCCTGGAAAATGGGCGCGCTGCGTTCCTGGCGCATCATGCTGCAGCCGATGATCATTTTCAGGATCATCTGCGAGACGCTCTCCGCCGTCACCTATATCACCGCGCTCGGCATGATGCCGATCGCCAATGCCTCGGCGATCCTGCAATCGCTGCCACTGGTCGTCACCTTCGGCGCGGCGCTCTTCTTTGGCGAGCCGGTCGGCTGGCGGCGCTGGTCGGCGATCCTCGTCGGCCTCGTCGGCGTGATGATCATCATTCGTCCCGGCCCTGAGGGATTCACCGCCGCCGCCCTCCTCTGCGTCGCCGCGGTGCTGACGACGGCCGGCCGCGATCTCGCCACCCGGAGCATCAGTCCGGAGATTCCCTCGCTGATGATAACCGTCATCACCGCCATATCAGCCTCCTTCTTCGGTGCGCTGCTCATTCCGGTGCTTGGCGGCTGGCAGCCGGTCAGCGCCACCGCGCTTGGTCATCTCGTGCTCGCATCGGTGCTGGTGCTCGTTGGCTATCAGTCGGTCATCCTCGCCATGCGCACTGGCGAAATCTCTTTCGTCGCGCCGTTCCGCTATACCAGCCTGATCTTCTCTTCTGTGCTCGGCTTCTTTTTCTTCGCCGAAGTGCCTGACAGCTGGACGCTCGTGGGGGCTGCGATCGTCATCGCCTCCGGCCTCTATACGTTCTATCGTGAGGCCAAGCGCCGCGTGTCGCCGATCGCGCAGGAATCCGCGCCGCGCGCGCCGGTTTGAGGAAGGATGATGGCTGAATTCTCATTGGATAAATCTCAAATAGCGGGCGTCGTGCTGGCCGGCGGCCGCTCACAGCGCATGGGCCGCGACAAGGCGGGCGTGATGCTCGGGGCCGAGAGCCTGCTCCACCATGTGCTGACCCGCCTCTCGCAGCAGGCCCCGCTCGTTGCCGTCAACGCCGATGCCGCCGCCGAGAGCGTGCCTGTCGTTCCCGACCGTTTTCGCGGCAAGGCCGGGCCGATGGCCGGTATCCATGCGGCCATGGTCTATGCCGCCGGCCTGCCGTCGACCACCCATGTCGTCACCGTCTCGGTGGATTGCCCGTTCTTCCCGGCCGATCTCGTCGCCCGGCTGGCGGCAGCGGTCGACCACCCCTCGCAGGTCGCCATTGCAGCCTCCGAGGGCCGCAGCCATCCTGTCTTCGGGCTTTGGCCGGTGACGCTGGCCGCCGATCTCGAAGCCTGGATCGCCACCGACGAGAAGCGCCGAGTACGCGACTTCCTGTTACGACATGACGTTACGGAAGTGGCGTTTCCGCTGCATCCGACCCGTGCCAGCCTGCTGGATCCCTTCTTCAACATCAATACGCCCGACGATCTCGTCGAGGCGGAACGCTGGCTGGAGGCCCTTCGCGGATGACCGCACCGAAAATCTTCGGCATCGCCGGCTGGAAGAACTCAGGCAAGACGGGGCTCGCCGTCCGGCTGGTGACGGAGTTCACCCGCCGCGGCTACAAGATCTCGACGATCAAGCACGCCCATCATGATTTCGACATCGACAAGGTCGGGGCCGACAGCTACCGCCACCGTCAGGCCGGCGCCCACGAGGTCACCATCGTCTCCGGCACGCGCTACGCCATCATGCACGAGCTGCGCGGCGCGCCAGAACCTGAATTCGAGGAGATCCTCGCCCGTCTCGCCCCCTGCGATCTCGTGCTGATCGAAGGTTACAAGCGCGAGCCGATCCCGAAGATCGAGGCCCGCCGCCTGGAGGCCGCCAATCGCGAACCGCTGGCGCCAAGCGATCCCCATATCTGCGCCATCGCCGCCGATCATGCGGTCACGGACACGGCCTTGCCGGTCTTCGATCTAGACGACACAGGCGCCATCGCCGATTTTATCGCTGACATCGTCGGCCTTGGATAGGCGAGGCTTTGAACCACCTGCGTCACCGCCGGACCTGAGAAGCGGGACCGTTTCGCTTGCCATCGCCTTGGCAATTTCCTTAGCAAGCTGAGCCTGATCATAGGGCTTTGCCAATCTCGGAAGATCGATATCGGTGCCGGCAGGAAGATCGGCGTAACCTGTCGCCAGCACGATCGGCAATGCCGGATGAATGTCCCGTGCGGCCTGAGCAAGCTGTGCGCCGGTCATACCAGGCATCGAATAGTCGGTTATGACAAGGTCGAAATACTGACCGCTGCTGATCAGTTCCAGCGCCTGCGCGCCGGAGTTTGCTTCGACGACCTCGTGGCCGAGATCTTCAAGCATGTCGACCGAACTCATGGCGATCAAGGCATCGTCATCGACCAGAAGGATCTTCAGTCTGGATGCAGCTTGCGGAACGGGCAGTTCCGCTTCGATCGCCCGCTCGGGGCGCCGTTCGGTCGCCGGAAGCCACAGTTCGGCAATCGTTCCCACTCCAAGCTCGCTGGTCAGAAGAAGTGCGCCATTGAGCTGAACGGCAAGTCCGTGGATCATCGACAAGCCTAGGCCCGTGCCCTTTCCGAGTTCCTTGGTAGAGAAAAACGGATCGACTGCCTTCTTCAGCGTCTCCGCGTCCATGCCGGTGCCGCTGTCGGCCACTGCCAGCACAAGATATGCCCCCTTGCCGAGAGCGCCGTCATCGCCGGCCACCTGCTCCTCACGCAGCGATATCAACAGCGTCCCGCCATCCGGCATCGCATCGCGGGCATTGACCGCAAGGTTGAGCAGCGCCAATTCGAGCTGGTTCGCATCGACTAGCGCCGGCGGCAGCGTCGCCGGCAGGCTGGTTTCGATGCTGATCGACGATCCGACCGAGCGCCGCAGCAAGTCGTTCATGCCGGAGACCAACTCGGCCAGATCGACGGGCTTGACCTGCAGATCCTGCTGTCTGGCAAAAGCCAGCAGCCGCTGCGTCAGCGCCGCCCCGCGTCGCGCGCCCTGAACCGCGCCATCGACCAGACGCGTCGCCTTCGCATCTCCAGCCACGTGCTTGCCGAGCAGCTCCAGATTTCCGAGAACAACCATCAGCAGATTGTTGAAATCATGGGCGACGCCACCGGTCAGTTGGCCAATCGCTTCCATTTTCTGCGATTGGCGAAGCTGCTCCTCGGCCCTTTCGCGCTGGGCGACCTCCTCAAGCAGGGTCTGGTGGGCAGCGTTGACCTCCCTGGTCCGTTCCCTCACACGCTCTTCGAGGTTCTCATTGAGCCGTCTCAGATTTTCTTCGATGGTCTTGCGGGCGGTGGTATCGGAGCAGACGCCGACCAGTTTGCTGGCGGACCCATATCTGTCGGCGTAGAGCTGCGCATGGACTTCGGTCCAATGCAGTGATCCATCCGGCCAGATCGTCCTGTGCTCGATCGAATAGTCTTCTCCGGTATCAATCGTCCGGCGCAGGCGTGCCAGCACAAGGTCCCGGTCATCGGGGTGGATGCTGGCGATCAGATCGTCGCGGGTGACATCATCATCCGGTTCTCGGCCGAAGACTGCCTTGCAGGTCGCCGAGGCCGTCAACGCCATCGTGGAAAGTTCCAGCTCCCACGCCCCGAGACGACCGGCGGCGAGTGCCGTCTGCAACCGGCGTTCTCCCTCGCTCAGAGCCTCGAGCCGGGCGCGCGCTTCGTATTGGCGCAGACGTCCCTTCAAAGCTGTGCGGACAACGCTGATGAAGGAGGTCGCATGGAACGGCCTCTCCAGAAAGGCGACGTTGCCTAGAACCTCGGAAAGCCTGGCAGCGGCTGGATTTCGTTCAGGTCCGCCACCGCGGCGGGTGAGGACGATGAACGGCAGGTCGGACCAGCTTGGCTGGGCGGCAACCCAGGCAGCGATCGGTTTCAGGTCACTGCCGCGAACGGCCTCTTCCGTCAACACGCCAACCGCGATGTCGTCATCCAGCGATGACGCGAAGAGATTCAAATCGGCAACTGCGATCGATGATAGTCCGGCCTCATCGGTCAAGGATGCCGCAACCTGGGCATCGCGTCCGGCCGGGGCATAGATCAGTGCCTTCGGGTTACTGGAATTAGGAATTGCCGCCGTCCTCACTGTCGGTTGGCAAAAGCGCAGCGGACTTTGCAACGAAGTCCGGGACGCCACGAAGCACCCCCTGAAAACCGACGATGGGATCTCCGATCGTCAGGCCGTCCGCATCGATCCGATACTCCCGGATGGTGTCCTCGTGGTGGCCGGTCCTCTTCTTGATGACGGAGACCGCCCGCCGCACACGTCCCACGGCCTCGAAGTAACGCAGGAGGATGACCGTATCGGCGAGGTAAGTCACGTCAACAGGCGATTTCATATCGCCCACCAGTCCATGCTGGGCGACCGTAAGGAAGGTGTTCGCGCCTTGTCTGTTCAGATATTGCAGCAGCTCGTGCATATGCAATATCAGCGAATTTTCATCCGGCATCGAAGCCTGGTAGCCATTGATGCTGTCGATGATGACGGTCCTCGCGCCCGACCTGTCGACACAGGTCCGCACGCGGTGGGCGAATTCGCCGGGTGATAGTTCCGCGGCATCGAGCTGCTCGATATGCACCAAACCCTCATCCCTCAGTCCCTCGAGATCTATCCCGAGCTGTTTCAGGCGGGCGAAAAGCAAACCGAGCTCCTCATCGAAAATAAAGGCAGCCGTCTTTTCTCCGCGCGCGATGGCCGCCATCAAGAATTGAAACGAGAAAGTGCTCTTGCCGGTGCCGGCGGGACCGAGGATCAGTGTACTGGACCCTCGCTCGAGCCCTCCGCCCAGAAGAAGGTCCAGCTCTGCAATATTGCTGGGAAGCTGATCGCGAACATATTTCAACCTGTGTTCTGCGGCGACGAGACGCGGAAACACGACGACACCGCCGGTCTGGATGGTGAAGTCGTGGTAGCCGCCGCGAAAAGCCTGCCCGCGGTATTTCATCACCCTCAGGCGCCGCCGTTCGGAGCCGTAATTCGGCGCCAGCTCGTCGAGATGGATAACCCCGTGCACGACGCTGTGTACCGTCTTGTCGAGCGTGTCGGAGGTCAGATCGTCGAGGAGAAGCACGGTCGCCCCTTGTCGGGCAAAATAATGTTTGAGCGCAAGAATCTGCCGGCGGTAGCGCAGCGAGCTTTGTGCGAGAAGCCTTATCTCGGACAGGCTGTCGAGAACCACCCGGCTCGGCTTGATCCGCTCGAAGGCGGCGAAAATTTCTCTTGTCGTCTCACCGAGTTCAAGATCCGACGAATAAAGCAGGCTCTGCTGTTGGTCGGCATCCAGCAGGCTTTCCGGAGGCACGACCTCGAAGACCTCGATATTGCCCTCGATCACCATGCCGTGCGATGCGGCACCGGCCCGAAGTTCGCTCTCGGTTTCCGAAAGGGTGATGTAGAGCCCCTGCTCGCCGAGCCGTGCACCTTCGATCAGGAACTGCAGCGCAATCGTCGTTTTGCCAGCTCCCGGATTTCCCTCCAGGAGAAACACGTGCCCCGGCGAAAGGCCCCCCGCCAAAACTGTATCCAAACCGGACACGCCGGTCCGAGCTTTCGTGGCAGACGCCGCAGTATTCATTCACTGTTTCCTTCAATTTCAAGTGTGAATTAGCGGCGAGCGATGGAATGTCAAATTGCCGGCGGCATGATTTCACCTCCAGCAAGAACCAATCATTGAACGTTAGGTAGCTCGGATCCATGCCTGTCCGGACAGCTCGAAACGGCGAGACCTATCCCCGATAGCGCAGCGCATCGACGACGAGGGCGAATGCCGGCGATGTATGTCTGCGGCTCGGATAGTAGAGATGGTAGCCGGAAAACGGCAGGCACCAATCCTCAAGGACCCGCACCAGCCGCCCCTCGGCAAGATGCGTCTCGACCAAGTTCTCCGGCATATAGGCAAGGCCCAGACCGGCCAGCACGGCATTCAGCCGGAGCGCTATATTGTTGAAGACCAACTGTCCTTCGACGCGAACCCTGAGTTCGCGCCCGTCCTTTTCGAACTCCCAGGCATAGACACTGCCATAGGTCGGCAGGCGCAGGTTGATGCAATTGTGATCCGTAAGGTCCTGCGGCGTCAGCGGCTTCGGCCTGGTGTCGAAATAGGCGGGAGCACCGACAACGGCCATGCGCATATCGGGGCCGATGCGCACCGCGATCATATCCTTCGCCACCTGTTCTCCAAGCCGCACCCCCGCATCGTAACGCTCCGCAACAATGTCGGTCAGACCGTAGTCGACGATGATCTCGACATTGATATCGGGATAATCGGGCAGCAGCTTTTGCAAGGCGGGCCAGAGGACGGCATCGGCCGCATGCTCGCCGGCATTGATGCGAATGGTGCCTGCCGGCTTCTCCCGGAACGCGCTCAAGGCAGCCAGCTCGCTCTCGATCTCGTCTAAGCGCGGTCCGATGGAGACGAGCAGGCGTTCGCCGGCTTCCGTCGGCGAAACGCTACGGGTCGTGCGTGTCAGCAATCGCAGTCCAAGCCGTTCCTCGAGCCCTCGGATGGTGTGGCTGAGCGCCGACTGCGACACACCGAGCTTGCCCGCCGCCTTGGTGAAGCTTTGAGCGCGCGCGACGGCGATGAAGGCGATGAGGTCGTTGACGGCGGGGCGCGGCATTTATGAAACTTTCTCATGGGTTCTTGCCGTTTATACCATCTAATCGCGGCCAGGCGCACGCCCTAAATACCTTGTTACTCGAGTGGACATGTCCACCCGCCATCGAAAGCCCGGCATCGAAAGGAAGATAAAGATGGATATCAAGCGAAGCGGTTCGCAGCCATCGGCCAAGGGACCGACCGATTGGTTTACCGGCAGCGTGCGTGTCGACCCGCTGTTTGCCGTGACCAGCCCCGCACGCGCGGCTGGCGCCAGCGTCACCTTCGAGCCCGGCGCCCGAACCGCCTGGCACACCCATCCGCTCGGCCAGACGTTGATCGTCACATTGGGCTGCGGTCGCGTGCAGCGCGACGGCGGCCCCGTCGAGGAGATCCGCGCCGGCGACGTCGTCTGCTTCGCACCGGGTGAACGCCATTGGCACGGCGCATCGCCGACGACGGCAGTGACCCATATCGCCATCCAGGAACAGCTCGACGGCAAGGTCGTCGACTGGATGGAGCATGTCACCGACACGCAATACCAAGGTTAGAAAAGGAAACTTCTATGCAGAAGCGTGAACTTGGAAAGAGCGGACTTCAAGTCTCAGCCATCGGTCTCGGCTGCATGGGGCTGAGTTACGGGTATGGCCCGGCGACAGATATTCAGGAAGCGACCGTACTGATCCGGCGGGCATTTGAACGCGGCGTGACCTTCTTCGACACAGCCGAGGCCTATGGCCCCTATAAGAACGAAGAGCTTTTGGGCGAGGCGCTCGCCCCATTCCGCGAAGAGGTGGTGATCGCCACGAAATTCGGTTTCAACTTCGATGCCAATGGCGGTCAGAGCGGCATGAACAGCCGTCCGGAGCGGATCCGCGCGGTGGCCGACCAGGCGCTGAAGCGTTTGAAGACCGATGTCATCGATCTCTTCTACCAGCATCGCGTCGATCCCGATGTTCCGATCGAGGATGTCGCCGGCACGGTCAAGGCGCTGATCGCGGAAGGCAAGGTCAGGCATTTCGGCCTCTCGGAAGCGGGCGCCCAGACGATCCGCCGCGCCCATGCCGTCCAGCCGGTGGCGGCACTGCAGAGCGAATATTCGCTGTGGTGGCGCGAGCCCGAGCAGGAAATCCTGCCGACGCTGGAAGAGCTCGGCATCGGTTTCGTTCCTTTCAGCCCGCTCGGCAAGGGCTTTCTGACTGGCGCGATCAGCGAAACGACCACCTTCGACAGCAAGGATTTCCGCAACGTCGTGCCGCGCTTTTCTCAGGAGGCGCGAAAGGCCAACCAGGCGCTCGTCGATCGTCTCGGAGAAATCGCCGCCCGCAAGAAGGCCACCTCCGCCCAGGTCGCTCTCGCATGGCTGCAGGCGCAGAAGCCCTGGATCGTGCCGATCCCCGGCACCACCAAGCTGCATCGCCTCGAGGAGAACATCCGGGCCGCCGAGGTCGAACTGACGGCCGAGGATCTCGGCAATATCGAAAGCGCGCTCGCCACCCTCAAGGTGGAAGGCGATCGATATCCCGCGCATCTGCAGGCAAGGGTCAACCGCTGAGAAAAGAAACGGCCGCCATCGTTTGCGGTCGCTTCTTCATTGATCGCATCATCGTCTCGGCGCCGGTGCATTCTCCTGGAAAGCCGGGATCGCCTCGAGCCTGCCGACAATCTCCGCGATATTGGGCCACAGGGCGAGATCGAAGCCCATGCGCCGGGCGCTGATCGCCTGCGGGAAGAGAAAAATATCGGCGATACCAGGCCGGTCGCCGATGGCGAAGGCGCCTTGCCTGCGGCCGGCGATCATCGTCTCTACAGCGGCCATTCCCTCGCCGACCCAGTGACGGCTCCAGGCTGCAACGGCATTGGCATCCGCCTGGAAGGCCGTTTTGAGGTGCAGGCCGATGCGTGGCGGCAGCAGCGCATGGATCTCGGCTGCGATTGCAAGCGCGATCGACCGCGCCAGCGCCCTGCCCTCCGCCGTGTCGGGCAGCAGCGGTGGTTCGGGGTGAAGCTCGTCGAGATATTCGACGATCGCCAGTGACTGGGTGATGAGAACGCCGCCATCCGTCAGCAAGGCCGGCACCAGCCCTTGCGGATTGACGCTGCGATATCCGGCCTGCCGGCTCTCGGCCTCTTCGCCGAGGATGGTCACCGGCAGTGTTTCCGCCGTCAATCCCTTCAGGGCGAGCGCGATGCGGACTCGCGACGTCGCCGAGGAAATTTCATTCTGATAGAGCTTCACTGGTCTTCTCCCTGGTGACTTAAAAGAGGAGCTGGAACGGCCGCTTGCTCCCCGGAAGACGATGCTGCCGTCACGAGGCCCGCAAGCGGCGAAGGCTCCTGCGAGCTTACGTCGTAGATGCAGGGCGCGGCGAAAACCGTCGCGCCCAGAATGCAGATGATCATCAATCTCATCAGATCCTCCATCGGCGAGGCCCGGTCGGCCTCGTCCTGTTTGCTTTCGGCTCCTGTCCTTTGCCCGCCGCAGCCAATGGCCTTCGGTGGGCAATTCCACTCGTTAGGCAACCGTCAATTCGACATGAATGTTGCCGCGTGTGGCCTTCGAGTATGGGCAGGTCTGGTGAGCCTCTTCAATGAGGGCTCGTGCCACATCCGCTTCGATCCCGGGCAGGCTGACCTTGAGACGGGCCTGCAGGAAATAGCCGCCATCGGCTGTTCCGAGATCAACCTCGGTGTCAACGGCAAGATCGGCTGGAAGCTTGACCTTTTGATTAGCCGCGGCAAAGCCGATCGCGCCGATGAAGCACGCAGACCAGCCGGCGGCGAAAAGCTGTTCGGGATTGGTGCCGGCGCGGTTGCTGCCCGGAGGCGAAAGCTTGATCTCCAACTGGCCGTCGTCGCTGTGCGAAGCGCCATCGCGCCCGCCCGTCGTATGGGTCTTGCCGGTATAGAGAACCTTATCGATCTTTGTCATGGAACACTCCTTGTGTTGCGTCGCTCCAGGCGACTGGCCGCGCTGCGCGGCCGGGTTGACGGAGTGTGGTTTGACCGACGGATATATCCGCCATGTTTCCGAAATCGCCCGAAATGTCACAAAGCGTAGCATCCGGTATCGAGGACATCTTCACATACAAAACGTCTCGAAATTTTGCAGCGCCTCTGATGTCAACGGATAGTGATTTCCGCTGCCAGCCCGCCGCCAGCGCGATTGTGGAGCCGGAGCGACCCACCAATCTTGGCCGTCAGTTGCTGGGCGATAGCAAGACCGAGACCGGTGCCTCCGGTCTCCCTGTTGCGGGATTGTTCCAGCCGGAAGAAAGGCTGCATGGCGGCTTCCAGCATATCGTCCGGAATTCCCGGCCCGCGATCCATGACTGTGATCACGATATCGTTCTCGGCGCTGCGCTCGACACTAATCTCGGCAGCACCAGCGAACTTCAGCGCATTGTCGATGAAGTTCGACAGGATTCGGCGAAGTGCATGCGGCTTGGTGAAGGCGGCGCCCTGAACCAGCCCGACGACGGTGACGGCCTTTCCGGTATCCTGGTAGTCATAGGCTATGCTGTCGATGAACGAGGCGAGATCGATCCGGGCGCTCTTCTCGCCGTTGCCATGCGCGCTGCGAGCATAGGCAATCCCGTCCTGGACGAGACGCTGGATCTCGCCGAGATCATGCACCAGCTTGTCTTTCTCCGGCGACTCCTCCGCCATGTCGGCGCGCAGCCGCATGCGGGTGATCGGCGTCTGCAGGTCATGCGAGATTGCCGCCAATATCTGAACGCGCTCTTCGAGATAATGGGCAATCCTCTCCCGCATCGCGTTGAACGCCCTTGCCGCATGGGCGACCTCGCTCGGCCCCGCCTCGCTCAAGGCCGGACCGTCCTTGTTCGGGTCGAGGGCATCGGCGGCGGCGGCAAGCTCGCCGAGCGGCCGGATCGCCTGGCGAACCGCAAACCAGGTACAGAGGATGAGCAGCGCCATCTGGACGATAAAGACATAATGCAGCCATGCGGCAATAGGCATGACACCCTTCGGCGTGACGTCGATCGTCAAGGGGCTTCCGTCGCTCAACGTCAGATGCGCCTGCAGCCGGTTCACATCGCCTGGAATCCGTTCGATCCGGATTGGAAAGCGGTGCCCGATAGCCTCCTCGATCTTTCCTGAGATTTCCGCCCCTTTGCTTGACGTGTCAGGCACGCCGGGAAGGCCGGGCCCGAGCACGAAACGGTAATTGCCGCGGCTCAGCCGGTCGAGCAGGTCGCCGCGCTCGCCGGGCGGAAGCCGATCGAGAACCGCAATCGACGTTGCAACATCGTTTTCCAGCGTGCCGAGCATCACGGCCTTGGCCGACATGTACCGCTCCATATAGAGCACACTGAAGGACAGCCCGTAGGCCAAGGCCAGCCCGATCAGCAGGATCAGGAAGATCCGCGACCGCAACGTGCTCGGCCACGTCAGGCCCGAAGGCAAGGGGATTGCCGCCTTCATTGGCGCGGCTCCGATATTTCGACCGGGACGGAAAATACATAGCCTTCGCTGCGCACCGTCTTGATATAAGTCGGTTCGCGCGCATCGTCGCCCAGCCGCTGACGCAGGCGGCTGACCAGGAGATCGATAGAGCGATCGAAGAGATCGGCGTCGCGGCCCTGCGTCAGGCTCAGAAGCTGGTCGCGATTGAGCACACGTTGCGGGTGATCGATGAAGACGCGGAGCAGACGGTATTCGGCGCCGCTCAGCGCAATCGCGGTCCCTTCCCTGTCGAGAAGGTGCCGGGCAACCGTATCGAGCCGCCAGTCGCCGAAGGTCAGCAATTGTCCGGCTTCGCTGATCTGCAGGTTGGGCGGCAGCATCCGCGTCCGCCGCAGCACCGCCTTGATGCGGGCGAGAAGCTCACGCGCAGCAAAGGGCTTGGGAAGATAATCATCGGCGCCCATCTCCAGCCCGAGGATCCTGTCCATCTCGTCGGTGCGGGCCGTCAGCATCAGGATCGGGATCGCCTTGTGCCGGCCGGCGCGCAGTTCGCGGCACAGCACCAGCCCGTCGTCGCCGGGCATCATCACGTCGAGCACGATCAGGTCGACGGCATTGGCGTCGACAAAACTGCGCATCTGCCGTCCGTCGGCAGCAACGCTCGTGCGCAGGCCATTCTTCTGCAGGTAGCCCGATACCAGCTCGCGGATTTCGCGATCGTCATCGACGATCAGGATGTGATCGACATGATCCATATTTCCCTATTCCCCATCGATAGAAGCGGCCGCGCCGGTCGCTTTGTTCCTGACCGAAGCGACAGACGCGACCTACGCATATTCCGCTGGCCGGAGCAACGAGGCGCTGCACGGCAGCGTCGACCTAGAAACGATCGACGTCTATGACCGCCTGCGCAAAAGCCTGCGGCGCTTCCTGAGGCAGGTTGTGGCCGATGCCGCCGCCGATGGTGCGATGCTCGTATTTGCCGGAGAATTTTCCGGCGTAGGCGGAAGGCTGCGGATGCGGCGCACCGTTTGCATCGCCTTCCATGGTGATGGTCGGCACCGAAATGACAGGCGTTGCGGCGAGCGTCGTCTCGTAGGCATCGTACTTTGCCTCGCCTTCGACAAGCCCCAGGCGCCAGCGATAATTGTGAATGACGATGGCGACGTGGTCGGGATTGTCGAAGGCAGCGGCCGACCTGTCGAATGTCGCATCGTCGAAGTTCCACTTCGGCGATGCCGTCTGCCAGATGAGCTTTGCGAAATCATGCGTGTTGCTCTCGTATCCCTGACGACCGCGTTCGGTGGCGAAATAGAACTGATACCACCAGGCGAGTTCGGCTTTCGGCGGAAGCGGCTTCTTGTTGGCCTCCTGGCTGCCGATCAGGTAGCCGCTCACCGATACCATCGCCTTGCAGCGCTCGGGCCAGAGCGCCGCCATGATATTGGCGGTCCGCCCGCCCCAGTCGTAGCCAGCAATCACAGCCTTCTCGATATCGAGTGCATCGAGCAGCGCGATCATATCGGCGGCGAGCGCTGACGGCTGGCCGTTGCGCGGCGTCTGGTCGTCCAGGAAGCGGGTCGTCCCGTAGCCGCGCAGATAAGGCACAATCACCCTGTAGCCCGCCGTGGCAAGCAGCGGTGCGACATCGACGAAACTATAGATGTCATAGGGCCAGCCATGCAGGAGCAATACGACGGGGGCATCCGCCTTTCCCGCCTCGGCATAACCGATGTCGAGCACGCCTGCCTTGACCTGCTTCAGCGCTTCGAAGGACGTGTTGGTTCCGGGCTTTATAGCTGGCACCGATGCGGCAGTCGCAGACGACTGGGCGGCAGCCGTGCCGGCCACGCCGAATTCGACGGCCGCAAGGGCGATTGCCGTCATGCCGAAGAAACGGCGGCGGTGATGGTTGATTTGCTCTGACATCGGTCTCTCCTGTCGAATGGATCACGGTCGCGAAAAGGCGCTCTACTTGTATCCCTGATATGTCGCAAGCAACCGTTTTTTGAATGCGGATGTAGCTTCCGGCCGCCTGGATACATTCCGATACAATCGCGCGGCCTCGGCAAGTGGCCGCCTTGGCTGCAGTCGTCTCCTCGCGGCTGCGGCAGTTTGTATCGCTTTGTATCGCTGCCGCCCCACCCCGACACTTCGGTACATTTTCCTGCAAAGCCGGACACATCGGGGATACTTCACGCCGGCCATATCCCCGCCGTTGCTGGTTCGGGCCCCATCGCCGCCCAGAGCCCGATCAAGCGGTTTCAAAGGAAACGATGATGACACTTCTGATCATTGCCTATCTCGGAGGCGCGCTGACGATCCTCAGCCCGTGTATCCTCCCCATCCTGCCCTTCGTCTTCGCCCGCGCCGGACAGCCCTTCGTCAGAAGCACGCTGCCGATGCTGGCGGGCATGGCCGCCACCTTCGCGCTGGTCGCCACGCTGGCCGCAGTCGGCGGCAGCTGGGCCATTCGCGCCAATGAATATGGCCGCCTTGCCGCCATCGTCCTGCTTGCCCTCTTTGGCGCGAGCCTGCTTTCGCCGCGTTTCGCAAGCACGCTTGCCCGGCCGGTCGTCGATCTTGGCAACAATCTTCTGAACGCCACCGGCGGCGGGCGCGGCACCACGACAGTGAAGAGCGCGCTTCTTCTCGGCGTTGCCACCGGAATGCTCTGGGCGCCTTGCGCCGGTCCGATTCTCGGCCTGGTGCTGACCGGAGCTGCATTGCAGGGCGCCAATCTGCAAACGACCTTCCTGCTGATCGCTTATGCCGCTGGTGCTGCAAGTTCGCTTGCGGTAGCCCTGCTGGTCGGTGGCCGGATATTCGCCGCCATGAAGCGTTCGCTCGGCGTTGGCGACAGGATTCGTCAGGGGCTCGGCGCTGCCGTCCTGGCGGGTGTCGCCGTCATCGCGCTTGGCCTCGACACCAGCCTGCTCGCCCGGCTCTCCTATGCCAGCACCACATCGCTGGAACAGGCCGTGCTCGACAGGCTGCATGCAAAGCCGCTCAGTAGCGCATCTTCCGAGCTGGCGAGCAACGAGGTGATGATCGCCGCAGCTGATGCGAAGAAGCCCTTCCGCAGCGACTTGCCCGTCGAAGGCCGCGCCCCCTCGCTCGACGGCGCGGTCGAATGGCTGAACTCTGAGCCTCTGACATCAGAGCAATTGCGGGGCAAAGTCGTGCTCGTCGACTTCTGGACCTATTCCTGCATCAACTGCATTCGCACGATCCCCTATGTCAGGGCCTGGGCGGAAAAATACGCCGATCAAGGCCTTGTCGTCATCGGCGTCCACGCCCCGGAATTTGCCTTCGAGAAGAAGATCGACAACGTCAAAAGCGCAATCGACGATTTCAAGATCGGCTATCCCGTTGCGATCGACAATGATTACAAAATCTGGCGCGCTTTCGAAAACAGCTACTGGCCTGCCGCCTATCTGATCGATGCCAAGGGTCAGATTCGCTACCACCATTTCGGCGAAGGCAATTACAACAGGACCGAAAAGGCCATTCAGGACCTGTTGCGCGAGGCCGGCAGCCAGACGACGGCAAGCGCGCCGGTCGCGCCGGATGCCAAGGGCGTGGAAGCAGGCCCAGATCTCCGCAATATCCGCTCCGGCGAGACCTATCTCGGCTACGAACAGGCGGCGAATTTCGCCTCTCCGGAAGGGCTGCAGGCTGACCTGGCACAAAATTATACAATCGGCGAACCGGGCCTCAATGGCTGGGGCCTGTCCGGAACCTGGATCGTCGGCCGGGATCAGGCGACGCTTGATCAGTCGGGCGGTGGCATCACCTATCGCTTCAGCGCCCGCGATCTGCATCTCGTTCTTGGGCCTGGTGCCGGCGACAAGCCGATCCGCTTCCAGGTGAAGATCGACGGCAAGGCGCCAGGGCCCGACCACGGGTCAGACATCGATGCCGACGGCAACGGCACGGTGACCGCGACGAGGCTTTATCAGCTCGTCCGCCAGTCCGGCATGGTCGCCGCCCGCAACTTCGAGATCCGCTTCCTCGATCCCGGCGTGCAGGCTTACGCCTTCACGTTCGGCTGAACCTGAAACGCATCAATATCCCGATCATCAACAATGACCAAAGGAGTGATACTCATGAACAAACGCCTTCTTTTCACGGCAGCGTTTGCATTTGCCACCACCGCCATCGCGTTCGCCGCAGAGGCTGCCGCGGTCAAGAACATCGTGATCGTCCACGGCGCGCTGGCCGATGGCTCGGGATGGCGCAAGGCGACGGACATTCTCGAGAAGCGCGGCTTCAACGTCACCATCGTCCAGCAACCCATTACCTCGCTCGACGACGATGTGGCGGCGACCAAGCGCGTTCTCGACCTTCAGGACGGCCCGGTCCTGCTCGTCGGTCACAGCTATGGCGGCATGGTCATCACCGAAGCCGGCAACGATCCCGCGGTCGCGGGCCTGGTCTATGTCGCGGCATTCCAGCCCGACAAGGGCGAAAGCCTGCTGAGCCTCGCCAGCTCGAAGCCCGCCGGCAGCATGGATATAAAGGAAACGAAGGACGGCAAATATCTCTATCTCGATCCGGGCGCCTTCGCCGCGGATTTCGCAGCCGACCTTCCGCAAGCCGAAGCCGATTTCATGGCAAAGTCACAGGTCTTCGCCTCGAAGCAGGCATTCTCCGCCAAGATCACTCAGCCGGCATGGCGGACCAAGAAAAGCTGGTCGATCGTCGCCACCGAGGATCGCTCCATCAACCCCGAGCTTGAACGCGACATGGCAAAACGTGCCGGAAGCGACGTGACTGAAATAAAGGCAAGCCACGCCGTCTTCGCATCCCAACCGGAAAAGGTTGCCGATGCGATCGAAACGGCAGCAAGGAAAGCCGGCGAGTAGCGCGCGCAGCCAAGAATGTCCTCAGCAAGCCTCTGGTCGGAAGGCCACCCCGACCAGAGGCGTGACGAACCGCTGCCGGCAGAGAATGTCGATCTCGTCGTCACCCGCTTCCCCGCAGCCGAAGTGAGGCACCATCTATGCAGTTTTGTGACTATACCATCACGAAAATGGAAGATTGGTCACAAATTCTCATTTCAAATTGCGGGGTTTCCCTGTAAAATTGTGACGATATGCCATTTTGCGCGCAACTGGCTGGTGCAGAAGCTGTAGCTCGGCGCAAATGCCGAATCGTAGCTCGAGGGACATACAAGATGAGAATGGCAGTCCCTTGTTAAATTTTGATCAGAACACTATTCCAAGTGTAAACGATAAGGGAGAGATGCGATATGGATAGTCGCAAGGGCCGGCGCATCGCAGTCTTATCCGAGGCCCTTTCACAACATCGCATTCTGCACATCAAGAATGCTGCGGAGATCCTGGGCGTCTCAGAGATGACGGTTCGGCGTGATGTCAGCGCCAATGCAGACCAATTCGCGTTTCTCGGCGGCCACATCGTTGCAGCTGTCGAAGCGGAAAACGATCCCTATGAAATTTCCAAGGCAGCCGACAGTCATGCCGCTGCAAAACGGCAAGTTTGCACACAAGCTATTGATTACATTCACCATGATGATACGGTGTTTTTCGATTGCGGCACCACCTTACCCTATCTGGTCGATCTCCTCCCAGACCAGATTCACATAACGGCGATCTGTTACGCCATGAATGTCGCTGATCGTCTGACGCGAAAACCCAACGTTCGCCTTGTTATGCTCGGTGGTCTTTACCACCCAGCATCGGCGAGCTTTTCCGGTGCCACGGGGCTGGAAATGCTCGATCAGCTTGTGATCAACGTGGCATTTCTATCGGCAGCCGGTGTCGATGCCCGGCGTGGCGCAACCTGCGCGCATTTTCACGAAGCGGAGATCAAGAAAAAGGCGATGTCCCGGGCACGAAAGAATATTCTTCTCGCCGACAGCAGCAAAATTGGCAAGCTCAAGCCAGCCTTTTTCAGCGACATGAAGTCGTTCGACGTGGTCATCACCGAAAACGGCATGAACGATTTCGACTGAGAAATCCCGTACTTTTTTTGCGTCTGTCGAAATCTAAACTTGACGCAGCGGCGCGGTGATGCAAACCTCACAAACAGTGAAAAAAAAATCACATTTGAGCCAGTCGTGAAGCTTCCTCTGCGTGCCTCTGCACTTGATGGCAACAGGATCTTCACGCTCGGATCGGGAGGATTCTAGTTGGAAACCGTTGCTGTTCACAATGCGGCAAACGCGGCGCATCATGGAGGCCCTTCGCGATTGCCGGGCGGCACCCATAACCGGCCGCGCAATACCGGGATGGAACTCGATCTGTCTTGG
This sequence comes from Rhizobium sp. WYCCWR 11128, assembly GCF_013416305.1. Taxonomy (NCBI): domain Bacteria; kingdom Pseudomonadati; phylum Pseudomonadota; class Alphaproteobacteria; order Hyphomicrobiales; family Rhizobiaceae; genus Rhizobium; species Rhizobium sp. WYCCWR 11128. Next base: position 796,498 of record NZ_JACCEZ010000001.1, on the reverse strand, counting down.
GTGCTTGACACCCGGGTCAACCTGTCTGCCACCGAGCGCCGCGTAGCCTCGCTTCCCGGACGCCGGACCGTCAAAAAGGACGCACAGGGGGCTTGGCTCCTGAAGGCGGTGACCTGCATCGACCTGACGACATTGAACGGCGACGATACCCCCGAACGCGTCAAGCGGTTGTGCGCGAAGGCGATGAATCCGATACGTGCCGACATTCTGGATTCCCTTGGCATGAGCGGCCGTTCGATCACCACCGGCGCCATCTGCGTCTACCATCGTTTTGTTGCAACGGCCGTCGAGGCGCTCGGAGATTCCGGCATTCCGGTCGCCGCGGTTTCGACCGGTTTCCCTGCCGGCCTCAGCCCGCACCACCTCAAGGTCAAGGAAATCGAGGCGTCAGTTGCCGATGGCGCGAAGGAAATCGACATCGTCATCACCCGCGAGCATGTGCTGACCGGCAACTGGACAGCACTTTACGAGGAAATGAAAGAATATCGCGCCGCCTGCGGTGATGCGCATGTCAAGGCCATTCTGGCGACCGGCGACCTGAAGACGCTCCGCAATGTCACCAGGGCCTCGCTGGTCTGCATGATGGCGGGAGCCGATTTCATCAAGACCTCGACCGGCAAGGAAGGCGTCAATGCGACGCTGGCCGTGACATTGACCATGCTGCGGGCGATCCGCGCCTATCAGGAGCGCACCGGTATCAAGATCGGCTACAAACCGGCCGGAGGCATTTCCGCGGCGAAGGACGTGTTGAACTACCAGTTCCTGATGAAGGACGAACTGGGGCGCGAATGGCTGGAGTCAGACCTCTTCCGCATCGGTGCATCAAGCTTGCTTGCGGATATCGAGCGGCAGTTGGAGCATCACGTCACCGGTGCCTATTCGGCCCTCAACAGACACCCGATTGGATGATCCAGATGACTGTTGCAAAGTATTTCGACGAGATGTCCTACGGCCCCGCCCCTGAATCCGATACCGAAGCTCGCGACTGGCTGGCACGCCACGCTTCCGGTTTCGGTCACTTCATCAATGGCGCATTCGTGCCCTCCGCGTCGGGAAAGAACTTCGAGACGTTCGAGCCAGCCACCGGCAAGGTCCTGGCGAAGCTCGCGAACGGCGGCGCGGCGGATGTGGATAACGCGGTTGCTGCGGCTCGCAAGGCACAGGCGTCATGGGCGAGATTGCCGGGCCACGCGCGGGCGCGCCATCTCTATGCACTTGCCCGGATGATCCAGCGCCATGCGCGTCTGATTGCTGTGGTCGAGGCAATCGACAATGGCAAGCCCATCCGCGAAACCCGCGATCTCGACGTGCCCCTGGCAGCCCGTCATTTCTATCATCACGCCGGATGGGCGCAAATCCAGGACACGGAATTTGCCGATCATGTGCCGGTGGGCGTCGTCGGCCAGATTATCCCGTGGAATTTCCCGTTCCTGATGCTGGCCTGGAAAGTGGCGCCTGCTTTGGCGCTCGGCAACACCGTCATCCTGAAGCCTGCCGAATTCACCTCGCTGACGGCGCTTCTCTTTGCCGAACTGGCATCCGCGGCGGGCCTTCCGCCGGGCGTACTCAATATCGTGACGGGAGAAGGCGAGACAGGCGCGCTGCTTGTCGGGCATGCGGATATCGACAAAATTGCCTTTACCGGATCGACCGAAGTCGGGCGCGTTATTCGCGAGCGCACCGCGGGTAGCGGCAAATCCTTGACGCTGGAACTCGGCGGCAAGTCCCCTTTCGTCGTTTTTGACGACGCCGATATTGACGGCGCCGTGGAAGGCGTTGTCGATGCGATCTGGTTCAACCAGGGGCAGGTCTGCTGCGCCGGTTCGCGGCTTCTGGTCCAGGAAGGCATTGCCGATCTTTTCCACGAGCGGCTAAAGCGCCGGATGGAGACATTGCGGGTCGGTCAGCCTTTGGACAAGTGCATCGATATGGGTGCGATCATCGCGCCCGTGCAATTGACGCGTATCGAAGCGTTGGTGAAAAAGGGAGTTTCAGAAGGCGCGACGCTGCATCAGGCTAAGATCGACCTGCCGAAGGGCGGCAGCTTCTACCCGCCGACGCTGCTGAGCGGCGTGCAGCCGACATCGATCGTCGCGACCGAGGAAATCTTCGGGCCGGTTGCGGTCTCCATGACTTTCCGCACACCGGAAGAGGCTATCCAGCTTGCCAATCACACCCGCTACGGCCTCGCCGCCAGCGTCTGGAGCGAGACGATCGGCTTGGCGCTGAACGTTGCGGCAAAGCTTGCAGCCGGCGTGGTCTGGGTGAATGCCACCAATCTTTTCGATGCCGCCGTCGGTTTTGGCGGCAAGCGCGAATCCGGATTCGGCCGCGAAGGCGGACGCGAAGGTTGCTACGAATATCTGAAGCCGAAGGCTTGGGTCGGTCGCAAGGCGCGCGCAGCTATGCCCGCACTTTCGCAACTAAAGCCGGTTGCCGGCGATTTTGCCCTGCCAAGCATCGACCGGACGGCAAAGCTCTTCATCGGCGGCAAGCAGGCACGCCCGGACGGCAATTATTCCCGTGTCATCGCCTCACCCAAGGGCAAGGCAATCGGGGAGGTCGGCGAAGGCAACCGCAAGGACATCCGCAATGCGGTGGTAGCCGCCCAGGCCGCCTCCGCCTGGTCGAATGCGACCACTCATAACCGCGCCCAGATTCTCTATTACATCGCCGAAAACCTCAGTGGCCGCGCCGACGAGTTCGCCTCGCGGATAACAGCGATGACCGGAGCTTCCGCAGCCAATGCAAATGCCGAGGTCGACGCCGCGATTTCCCGTCTCTTCACCTACGCAGCCTGGGCGGACAAATATGAAGGCGGCATTCACCAGCCGCCGCTTCGCGGCGTTGCCTTGGCCATACCGGAAGCCATCGGCGTCGTTGGCGTCATTTGCCCGCCGGAAGCGCCGCTGCTCGGCTTTATCAGTCTGATTGCGCCGTTGATTGCTACCGGCAATCGTGTCGTCGCGGTGCCGAGTGAGGCCTTCCCGCTTTCGGCCACGGATTTCTATTCAGTTCTGGAAACGTCGGATGTGCCTGCCGGTGTCGTCAATATCGTCACCGGGTCGGCGATCGAACTGGCAAAGATCCTTGCCGCGCACAATGACGTTGATGCCTTGTGGGCCTTCGGCTCGGCGGAACTTTCGACGATGGTGGAGAAGCTGTCTTCGGGCAATCTCAAGCGAACCCTCGTGGACAATGGCAAGGCGACGGACTGGATGGACAGAGCCGCTGCCGAAGGCGCGATATACCTTCGCCGCGCTGTGGATGTGAAGAATATCTGGATCCCCTACGGAGAATAAGGGCTCCAACCCTGATCATCCGGGCAGGAGGAGAACCGCACCGGCAGGCGAGAATAACGGAATTTGAGGGAATCGCAGAACTGTAACGGAGCTGCGGTTATTGGGCTCTGTTTCGCGGCACGAGGTGCTGCGAAATGGTGCAACTAAGGGAGGATTTTCATGCTGAAGAATATCGATCCGGCTCTGAATGCGGACGTGTTGCACGCGCTCCGGTCCATGGGGCATGGCGACACGGTCGTCGTTTCCGACACCAATTTTCCTTCGGATTCCATTGCCCGGCAAACGGTGCTCGGCAAGCTGTTGCGCATAGACAATGTGTCTGCTGCCCGCGCCATCAAAGCTATTCTTTCGGTGATGCCGCTGGATACGCCGCTGCAGCCGTCCGCCGGACGAATGGAAATCATGGGCGCGCCGGACGAGATCCCTCCAGTGCAGCAGGAAGTCCAGGCCGCTATCGACGGCGCCGAGGGCAAGCCGGCGCCGATGTATGGCATCGAGCGTTTCGCCTTCTATGAGGAGGCCAAAAAGGCCTATTGCGTCATCACCACGGGCGAAAACCGCTTCTACGGCTGCTTCCTCTTCACCAAAGGCGTGATTCCGCCGGAAACCGTTTGAGGGGAAACGATAATGAAGGTGGGTGTTTCGATCCTCGGGATTTTCGTCGCCGACACGGCCTATCTGGCCAAGCGCATGCCAAACGTTGGCGAGACCATCACCGGGACCGGTTTTGCAGTAGGCCCGGGCGGCAAGGGATCCAACCAGGCTGTCGCTGCTGCCCGCGCCGGTGGAACGGTCTCCTTCATCTCGAAGATCGGCCGCGACACGTTCGGCGACATGGCGCTGAAGACCTATGCGGAAGCAGGCGTGACGCCGAAGGTTGTACAGATGGACGATATGCCGACCGGCGCTGCCTTCATCTACGTGAATGACGGTAACGGCGACAATGCGATTATCGTCTATCCAGGTGCCGCAGGCACCATCGGCGTTGGTGATGTCGAAGCGGCACGCGAAACCATCGAACAATCGGCTGTTTTCGTGACCCAGCTCGAACAACCGGCTGAAGCGGCGCAACGCGCCCTCGAAATCGCCCATGCGGCCGGCGTTACCACTGTTTTCAATCCCGCGCCGGCCGAGCCGTTTCCAGACACGATCTATCCGCTCTGCGACTATATCGTGCCAAACGAAACCGAGGCGGCGGCCATCGTCGGTTTTCCGCTCGACACGCTCGACGACGCCAGACGGGCTGGCGACGCCTTTCTTGCCAAGGGCGTGAAAGCCGCGCTGATCACCCTGGGTGGTCGCGGTGTGCTCTATCATACGGCCGGGCAATCGGTTCATGTTCCGGCGGTCTCGTCGGGAGCAGTCATCGATACCACCGGCGCCGGCGACGCATTTGTCGGTGGCTTCTCGGCAGCGCTCTCGCGGGGCGCTAGTCCGGTCGACGCCGTGCGTTTCGGCTGCGCGACCGCCGGTATTGCGGTGACGCGGCGGGGTACCGCGCCTGCAATGCCGAAGATCGAGGAAATCGAGGCGCTTCTCCAGAAGGGAGACGCAGCATGACCCGCAACGATCCAGTCAAACACTTCTTCATCTGGCCGGCGTTGCTGATCGTGCTGGTGATCTCGATCTTCCCGCTGATCTATTCGCTGACCACCAGCTTCATGAGCCTGCGGCTCGTGCCGCCGATCCCCGCGCGTTTCGTCGGCTTCGGCAACTATACGGAACTGCTTCAGAATCCGCGCTTCTGGAGTGTCACCTGGACGACGACGATCATCGCCTCTGTCGCGGTGACGCTGCAATATGTCATCGGTTTTTCCGTGGCGCTGGCGCTCAGCCGTCGTGTGCCCGGCGAAGGCTTGTTCCGGGTCAGCTTTCTGGTGCCGATGCTGGTGGCGCCCGTTGCCGTTGCACTGATTGCCCGCCAGATCCTCAATCCCACGATGGGCCCGCTCAATGAGCTGATGACCGTCTTCGGTTTTCCCAACCTGCCGTTTCTGACGCAGACCAGATGGGCTATCGGCGCCATCATTTCCGTCGAAGTGTGGCAGTGGACACCCTTCGTCATCCTCATGCTTCTTGCCGGCTTGCAAACCCTGCCGGAGGACGTCTACGAGGCTGCCGCGCTTGAAAATGCCAGCCCCTGGCAGCAGTTCTGGGGGATCACTTTCCCGATGATGCTGCCAATTTCGGTGGCGGTGGTCTTCATCCGCCTCATCGAGAGCTACAAGATCATCGACACGGTGTTCGTCATGACAGGCGGAGGGCCCGGCATTTCGACCGAAACGCTCACCTTGTTCGCGTATCAGGAGGGCTTCAAGAAGTTCAACCTCGGCTACACCTCCGCCCTTTCCTTCCTGTTTCTGATCGTCATTACCGTGATCGGGCTCGTCTATCTCGCCATCCTGAAGCCTTATCTGGAGAAGCACAAATGAGCGTGCGTGACCTCAAAGGATCCGGCCGCTGGTTGGCGCTCGCAGGCTGCCTGCTCTGGCTCGCCTTCACCTTCTTTCCGCTTTACTGGGTGGCGATCACCTCGTTCAAGTCGCCGCTCGGCGTCGTCGGCGGACCGACCTATATTCCGTTCGTCGATTTCGACCCGACGCTGACAGCCTGGAGCGAGCTTCTGTCGGGCGCGCGCGGCCAGTTCTACAACACCTTCATCGCCTCGACGATCATCGGGCTATCCGCATCGGTGCTGGCCACCTTCATCGGATCCATGGCAGCCTATGCGCTGGTGCGCTTCACCTTCGAGGTGAAGCTGCTATCCGGGGTGATTTTCGTCGTTGTTGCCTTCGGGGGATATCTGCTTGGCCGTCATGTACTGGGCTACGGGCAGGCTATTTCGCTGATCTTTGCCTTTGTTGCAGCGCTTGCGCTCGCCATTGGCTCCAGCCGAATGAAGCTTCCAGGGCCGCTCCTCGGCAATGATGATATCGTCTTCTGGTTTGTGAGCCAGCGCATGTTTCCGCCGATCGTCGCCGCCTTTGCCTTGTTCCTGATGTATACGGAAATCGGCAAGTTGGGGTTCAAGCTTGTGGACACCTATACAGGCCTCACCTTCGCCTATGTCGCCTTCTCGCTACCGATCGTGATCTGGCTGATGCGCGATTTCTTTGCGGCACTGCCGGTTGAAGTCGAAGAGGCGGCGATGGTCGACAATGTGCCGTCGTGGAGAATTTTCTTCGGTATCGTCCTGCCCATGTCCAAGCCGGGCCTGATCGCGACATTCATGATCACGCTCGCCTTCGTCTGGAACGAGTTCCTGTTCGCACTCTTCCTGACCAGTTCCAAATGGCAGACACTTCCCATTCTCGTCGCAGGGCAAAACAGCCAGCGCGGCGATGAGTGGTGGTCGATATCGGCAGCCGCCCTGGTCGCGATCATACCCATGGTCGTCATGGCGGGCATTTTGAGCAGGCTGATGCGGTCTGGCCTGCTTTTAGGAGCAATAAAGTGACCGTTCGACAAGCCTAGTCATTGTTCAATTCCGGGGAGGAAAACATGAGAAGATTGCTACTGAGTTCAACGGCCGCGGTACTGTTTGCGGCGGCGGGCACCGCACCGGCGCTCGCGTGCGAACCGGACTACACCGGTGTCACACTCACTGCCACGACGCAGACTGGGCCCTATATCGCCTCTGCACTGCAACTCGCGGCCAAGGGCTGGGAAGAAAAGACCTGCGGCAAGGTGAATGTCGTCGAATTTCCGTGGTCGGAACTCTATCCGAAAATCGTAACCTCGTTGACTTCGGGCGAAGACACGTTCGACGTGGTCGCCTTTGCGCCGGCCTGGGCACCGGACTTCACCGACTTTCTCTCAGAAATGCCGAAGAATATGCAATCAGGTGCCGACTGGGAGGACATCGCGCCGGTTTACCGCGAGCAACTGATGGTCTGGAACGGCAAGGTCCTGTCGCAGACCATGGACGGTGATGCCCATACCTATACCTACCGCATTGATCTGTTTGAAAACGCGGAAAACCAGAGCGCCTTCAAGGCGAAGTATGGCTATGATCTGGCCCCGCCCAAGACATGGAAGCAGTATCTCGACATCGCTGAATTCTTCCAGCAGCCGGACAAGGGCCTTTGGGGCACGGCGGAAGCCTTCCGCCGTGGCGGCCAGCAATTCTGGTTCCTGTTCAGTCACGTGGCGGGATACACCAGCCATCCCGACAATCCCGGCGGCATGTTCTTCGATCCGGATACGATGGATGCACAGGTCAACAATCCGGGCTGGGTGCGCGGCCTGGAGGAATATATTCGCGCCTCCAAGCTCGCACCGCCAAATGCGCTGAACTTCTCGTTCGGCGAAGTGAACGCGGCCTTTGCCGGTGGCCAGGTCGCGGAATCGATCGGCTGGGGCGATACCGGCGTCATCGCCGCCGACCCGAAGCAGTCGAAGGTTGCTGGCAGCGTCGGTTCGGCATCGCTGCCGGGCTCCGACGAGATCTGGAACTACAAGACCAAGAAGTGGGACAAGCAGCCAGAGGTCGTCCAGACTTCCTTCATGGCCTTCGGCGGTTGGCAGGCGGCTGTTCCGTCGTCTTCCAAGAACCAGGAGGCAGCCTGGAACTATATCCAGTTCCTGACGAGCCCGGCGGTTTCCGGTCAAGCGGCCATCACCGGCGGCACAGGCGTCAATCCTTACCGTCTTTCGCACACGACAAATACGGCGTTGTGGTCGAAGATCTTTTCCGAGCGTGAGGCCAAGGAATATCTTGGAAGCCAGAAGGACGCGGTGACCGCCAAGAACACGGCGCTCGACATGCGCCTGCCGGGCTATTTCTCCTATACGGAAATTCTCGAAATCGAGCTTTCCAAGGCATTGGCTGGAGAGGTGACGCCGCAGCAGGCGCTGGATACCGTGGCTGCCGGATGGAACAAGCTGACGGACGAGTTCGGCCGCGACAAGCAACTGGCAGCCTATCGTTCGTCGATGGGCCTGCCTGCGAAGTAAGCCCATCCTCAACATCTCATCCCGGCGGTGCCGGGATGAGATCAGACATCGTTGAAAGAAGAAGCAAACCATCGCCGCTTAGAGCGCCGTGCGTCCTTTCGGACGAAGGACGCTCTAACTCTTTCTCGCATCGTGCTTTCCGAAAATCGATTCCGATTTTCGGGCCGATGCGCTGGGGCCAGGCGATGGAATTCTCATGAAAAGGTTACAGCATGTCCCAGGTGCGTTTGGATCAGGTCACCAAATCCTTTGGTAGCGTTGAGGTCATTCCTTCGCTCGATTTGGCAATTGCCGACAAGGAATTCGTGGTTCTTGTCGGGCCTTCCGGCTGCGGGAAGACAACCACCCTGCGGATGATCGCGGGGCTGGAACAGACGACGTCAGGGGAAATCCGTATCGGCGAGCGGGACGTTACTGCGCTGCGCCCGGGTCTGCGCAATTGCTCGATGGTGTTTCAGAATTACGCGCTCTATCCGCATATGACAGTCGCCGAAAACATCGGCTACGGCATGAAGGTGCGCGGAACTCCGAAGCAGGACATCGATGCCGCCGTTGCAAATGCGGCGCGCATTCTCAATCTCGGTGCCTATTTGAAACGCAAGCCGAACGCGCTCTCAGGTGGCCAACGCCAACGTGTGGCGATTGGTCGAGCGATCGTTCGCCAGCCGGATGTGTTCCTGTTCGACGAACCACTGTCCAACCTCGACGCTAAATTGCGCATTGAAATGCGGACAGAAATCAAGCTCTTACACCGCAGGCTCAAAACCACGATCGTGTACGTTACACACGATCAGGTAGAGGCGATGACGATGGCAGATCGGGTCGTGGTTATGAATCAAGGGCGGATCGAGCAGGCCGCTGACCCGATCACCCTTTATGAATCCCCGAAGAACCTCTTTGTCGCTGCCTTCATCGGCTCGCCAAGCATGAATTTCATCGAGGGGCGACTTGTGCAAAACTCCGGTGAAATTGCCTTCCAAGCCGAAGGTGGGGTCGACATTCCGGTTCCTACACATAGAGCCGAGAGCCTTTCGGCGGCAGTGGAACAGTCAGTGGTTCTCGGAATCCGACCGGAACATACTATGGTTGGGGATCCCAACGTTCCAACTGTGAGCCTTCATGTCGCCGATATCGAGCCTCTCGGTCCATACACACTGGCGATTGGCAAGGTCGGGTCAGCGGCCTTTACTGCCCAGATCCACGCGTCATCGCGCGTTGGCCCGGATGACAGGATTAGCGTTCCAATTGATACCCAAAAAATGCACTTTTTCCTTAAAAGTACCGGAGATACGGTCGGCTAAGAAAGCACAGTGAGCTTATCCGGCAATCCACCAAAAGGGCATGCGGCCATCGCGATTTGCGCCGTATGAATTCAAAGATACGTGGCGTCGGCAGCCCCGCATAGGCGCTAAAGGCGTCGCAATGCCTCCGATGATCGACGACAATCCGCTCTCCTGCCGGCACCGCCCCGCTGGGGAGAAGAAGCCGCACGTCTCAACCATCCTTCAAGCCGCTTGGAAAGCAGAAGCAAGAACGGAATGCCCCTCCCCAAGAATGGAGAGGGGCATCCACATCATCACTTGTTGGCAGCGACCGGGCGGACCAGTGCCGTGACGCGGCGGATGGTGACGCGGCGGTTTTCCTGTTCGGGCGCTGACGTGTTGACCTTGAGATAGTTCTCACCATAGCCCTGCGTCGCGAGGTTCTCCGGCGCGATGCCGTAGACGTCGGAGAGCACGTTGGCGACCGATTCCGCCCGCTGGTCGGAGAGGATCAGGTTGCTCTGGTCTGAGCCGACAGCATCAGTATGACCCTCGATTAGGAAGGTTTCGCTCGGATCTTTCTCGAGCACCTGGCTGATCGCGTCGGCGACCTTGCGCAACGTGCGCGCCTGGGTCATCGGGATATCGGCGCTGCCGGTCGCGAAGGTGATCGTGTCGAGATCGATGCGACGCACCTTGTCGCGGATACGGGCCGAATACTTCACCTCATCCAGCGAATAGACGCGCTCGACCGGCTCGACGGGCGGCTCGCTCAGGAACTCGTAATAGTCCCGGTTCGGGTCGCTGCGGGTGTCGATGATGTAGTCGCTGAGCGGCACACGCAGCCGCATCGGCGGCAGGTCGGCGCCCGGATCCTCGAAATAGTCGCGGTCCGGATCGTCATAGAGATCCTGCGAATAATAGAGCACGTTCTCGCGTCCGCGGGCATCGACGCGCGAGCGCTGGATGATGTCGCCGTAGCGGTTGCGGATCGTCACGATGCGATAGCCTTCCGGCCGCGTGATCGTCTCGCGGTAGCGGTCGCCGGAGAGCTCTTCGTAGCTCGGTCGTTCGCCGTCGCGCAGGAAGCGCCTGTCATCGTCGCCGCGCACGATCGTCCTGTTGTCGTATTGGATGATCACACGGCTGTCGTCGCCGCGGTCGTCGAAGCGCGCGCCGTCGGGACGGACGAATCGTGGCCGCTCATCGAGCTTCCTGCCCTTCTCGCGCGTCACCGCCTCGAGTTTGACTGGCGCCGGCGCCTTGCCGCCGGTGGCGGCCTGTGCATCGGCATCGGAGGTCGGCACCTTCACCTCCTGGCTGTCGGCGCGCTGCCTGTCGCGGTCGCGGCGGCCTTCCCGGCCCTTGCTGCGGTCGGCATCCTTGTCGCTGTCGAGCACGGCCGCGCCGTTCTCCACCGGCAGCACGACGGTCTCGCTGCTCTTGGCCGGATCTGCGGCGATCTTCTTGCGGCGCTCCAGTTCCTCGGGCGAAGCCTTTTCCGGCGCCGGAATAGCCTGCTCAACCTGCTGGCCGCCGCTGGCATCCGGCAGCGGCTGGGCAGTGTCAGTTGCGGGCACGGCCGGCTGTGCGCCGGCGGGCTGCTCACCGGCGGGCTTTGCCGCCGTGCCGTCCTTGGGCTTTTCGACGGGTGCGGCTTCCGGTGCCGCCGCCTTGTCCTCCGTCGCCTTGCCTTCGGTTGCCTTGCCTTCGGTTGCTTTGTCTGTGGGTGCTTTGTCTGCTGGTGCTGCAGTCTCACCCTTTGTCGGCTTTTTCTCGGCCGGCGCCTCGGCGGCGGGTTTTGCCTCAGGCGTGGCTTCGGGCTTGGCCGTTTCTGCAGTCGGTGTCACGGCTTCGGGAGCGGCAGGCTGAGCTTCTTTCTCGGCCTTACCCTTGCCTTTATCCCTGCCCTGGGCCTTGTCCTGTCCTTTATCCCGTTTGCCACCTTCCGGCTTGGCTTCGGGCTGTGCTTGCTCCGCTTCCGGCTGAGCTTCCTTTGCTGCCGGCTGCTGTTCGGGTTCGGCCTGCTGCGCCTCCGTCTTCTTCGGCTTTTTCGGCTTTTCCTGGGTTACCGGCTGCTCGGCCTCGGGCTTTGCCTCGGGCTGCGCTTCCGATTTGGCTTTCCGCGCGGGCTTGCTTTCCGGCTGCTGAGCAGGCTCTTCTTTCGGCGCTGCTTCGGCCTTGGGCGCCTCAGGCTCTGCCTTGGGTTCAGGTGCCGGAGCTTCCTTGCGCTCAGCCTTCGGCTTTTCCGCGGGCGCTTCCTGCTGCGCCGGCTTCTCGGCGGCGGGCGCCTGTTCGGCCGGGGCTTCCTCCTTCTGCTTGCGCTTCTTCTTCAGCAACTCCTCTTCGGAAGGCGCATCCTGCGCCACCTGGAAGCTGCCCTGCTCGGCCTGCCGCACGGGCGAAGCCTGCGTCGCGACGTCGCGCACGGCCGCCATCGCCGCTGCCGGCTGCAAAGCCAGCGAAAAAGAAAGCAACGGAAAAGCCGCGCTTGCGAACAATCTTGATTTCATGCCCATCGGGTTTCCTCGATCCTGTTTGAGCTTCTTGAGGCCGCCAGGCCCTGGTTCCGCCCCTAGCCTCGCATTGAGGCGAAACGGCGGAATGGCAATTGCCGAGCCGCCGATTTGTTCCGGTTCTAAGAAGTTGGGGATTAACCTCGCGTGAATGTTGCAGTCTGCCGGCGTTCATCTCGCCTGCTATTTGCACCGCACAATTGCGATGGGATTTGTGTTGCAATTCCATGAAAAAAAGTCTGATTATCGCCGCAAGGCGGTCTCAGCACCGTTGAACTGCGGCCGTCAGCCCAACAGAAATAAGGAGCGACGGCCACCAACAGAGAGGATCCTCATGCTTAATTCTACCCGTATTTTCGCGGCAGCCTCGATCGCGGCGATGTCCCTTTTTGCCGGATCGGCCATGGCCGATGGCGAGAAATATGTGATCGGCACCGATTCGACCTATCCGCCCTTCGAATTCGTCGATGCCAGCGGCACCATCCAAGGCTTCGACATCGACATCACCAAGGCGCTCTGCGCCGAGATGAAGGCTGAATGCACCTTCGTCAGCACCGACTGGGATGGCATCATCCCGGCGCTCAACGCCAAGAAGTTCGACATGATCGTCTCCTCCATGTCGATCACGCCGGAGCGTCTGAAGCTCGTCGACTTCTCAAACAAGTACTACAACACCCCGCCGGCCATTGCCGTGCCGAAGGATTCGACGATATCGGACGTCGCCGGCCTCAAGGGCAAGGTGATCGGCGCGCAGACCTCCACGACGCACGCCAACTACGCCGAGAAGCATCTCGCCGACACCGAGCTCAAGCTCTATCCGACCGCTGACGAATACAAGCTCGACGTTGCCAGCGGCCGTGTTGACGCCGTCATCGACGACGTCGTCGTTCTCTCCGAATGGGTCAAGTCCGACGCCGGCGCTTGCTGCAAGATCCTGACGACCCTACCGGTCGACAAGGAAATCAATGGCAACGGCGCAGGCATTGCTATCCGCCAGGGCGATCCGCTCAGGGAAAAGCTGAACACGGCGATCGCCGCGATCCGCGCCAGCGGTGAATACAAGAAGATCCAGGACAAGTACTTCGACTTCGACGTTTACGGTCAATAAGAAATTCGTTATCTGGCCGACGAAGGTAATGGCGGAAGGCTTGCTCTTCCGCCATTTTTGTTTGACAAGGATTGCAAGATTAAAACGGCAAAAGCCGTGAGGGGAATTCTCGCATGGGCGGATTATTTTCCGCGCTGAGCTCCTTCTGGAGCTGGATTGTGCACATATTCGATCCGCTGTGCGGACCCGTTGGCATCTTCACGTGGTTAGGTCAGTCGACGATCCTTGCCTGTGGCGATACCGGCTGGGGCGACGAGATTGCACTTGGCCTGCAGGTCACCGTTTCGGTGGCGATCGTCACCCTGCCGATCGGCCTCGCCATCGGCTTCCTGGTGGCGCTCGGCCAGCAGTCGGAGGAAAAGCCGCTGCGGCTGGCGGCTGGTATCTACACCACGATCTTCCGCGGCCTGCCGGAGCTTCTGACGCTCTTCATCATCTATTACGGCATGCAGATGCTAATCCAGTCTCTGCTGACCTTCGTCGGTTATGACGGACCGCCGATCGAGATCAACGCCTTCCTCGCCGGCGTCATCGCGCTTTCGGTCGTCTTCTCCGCCTACTGTTCGGAAGTGCTGCTCTCGGCCTTCCGCGCCATTCCCAAGGGACAATATGAGGCGGGCGACGCGCTGGGGCTGCATCGCGGCCGCACGCTGCGCCTCATCATCCTGCCGCAGCTCGTGCGCATCGCGCTGCCGGGACTGACGAACCTCTGGATGGTCCTCCTGAAGGACACGTCCTACGTCTCGATCATCAGCCTTGCCGATATCCTGCGCCAGACGAGTGTCGCCGTACGCGTGACCAAGGAACCCTTCTTTTTCTATGGTCTGGCCTGCTGCCTCTATCTGGTGCTCGCCATCCTCTCCTCCTTTCTGCTCGTCTATGTCGAGCGCTGGGCCAAGCGTTCGGAGATCCGCCGATGAGCTACGCCGAAACACTGATCCCGCCGCAGCCCGCACCCCGGGAAGTGATGAAGCCGATGACACCGGCGCGCATGGCCGGCTATATCCTCGTCGCTCTCTGGGCTCTGCTTGGGGTGCTCCTGGTGATCTCCGTCATCAATGGCTGGGATCCGGAAAAATTCACCCGCTACGGGCCGCGTTATCTCCATGGCCTCTGGATAACGCTGAGCCTCGTCTTCATTTCCGTTATCTGCGGCGCCATCCTGTCCCTGCCGCTTGCCATGGCGCGCATGTCAAGGAACCGGGTGCTGAATGCGCTGGCCTACGGCTACATCTACTTCTTCCGCGGCACGCCACTGCTTGCCCAGTTGTTCCTGGTCTATTACGGCCTCGGCATATTCCGGCCGCAGCTTGAGGCCTTCGGCATCTGGTGGTTCTTCCGCGAAGCTTGGTATTGCGGCCTCTTTGCCATGACCATCAATACCGCGGCCTACCAGGCGGAAATCCTGCGCGGCGCCATCGAAAGCGTGTCGCATGGCCAGCACGAGGCGGCCGCCGCACTCGGCATTCATAAGTTCATAGCCTTCCGCAAGATCATCCTGCCGCAGGCTCTCATCGTCGCACTTCGGCCTTATGGCAACGAAATCATCCTGCTGATCAAGGGCTCGGCGGTCGTCGCCATCATCACCGTACTCGATCTGATGGGCGAAACCCGCTACGCCTTCTCCCGCACTTTCGACTACCAGACCTATCTCTGGGCGGCGATCTTCTACCTCACCATCGTCGAGGCCTTACGCCATCTCTGGGCCTGGTTCGAGCGCCGCCTGACCCGGCATCTCAAGCGCTGAGCCTTTGGCAGCACTCTCGGGACGATGCTGCCAAACCATTGATATTAAAAATAAATTGCCCTTTTACAAAGTATCTGTAAAGCTTCCGTTAACCACTCGCATGTTTCCATATCATGCAGCGCTAATAAGCGCGCGAGTGGGAACAAGAAGAAGCGGAATACGATGCATAAGGACATGGAAAAACAACTGAAGGGCTATGGTCTGACGACCGCCCAGATCCTCTATCGCCTGCCGGACCACCCGGTGATCCTACAGACCTATGTCTGGCAGGATTACGACCTCGCCCCTGATTTTCCCGAAATGCGCGGCTTCCTGAAATTCTGGGAAGAGAAGCTCGACGGGCCGCTGCATTCGGTGCGCTACATCCACCGCCAGCTGATCTCAGCAACCGAATGGCGGGCACTGAAGGGCGAGTTCATCCTGCACTGATCGGCTCTGGAGCATGATGCCGAAAAGAGTGAACGGCTTTTTCGCGTAACATCATGCTCACCGCATCAGACATGGGCTTCGCCATGGCCGAATTCGCCTTCGTCGCGATCCGGACGCAGGGCGAAACCGAGCATGCCGAGATAGAAGGCGACGACGGCTGCAATGACCGCAAGGCCGGGAACCGGCCCGAGCACGGCATTGTCGATGACATAGGCCCACGACTGCGCCTGCAGCGCCGGCATCCCCTCCGTCTGCAGTTTCGGCGTCGAGATCTTCAGGCACCAGGCGAGCAGCAGGATGAAATACATCCAGCCATAATTGCGTTTGAGCCGGCGGTGCATCGCCTCTTGATAGCTGAGCAGAAAGCGCGGCTTGCGCAGGCTGCGGGCGACCACCACCGCCCATTCGCTGCCGGCATTGGCGTCGGGCGCCAGAATCTGTGCGAAATAGCAGCGCTCGATCTGGCGAATGCGCGCGCGATAGATATCGAAGAAGCGGTAGCGCCGCGCCTCGATCATCAGAAGCAGCGTCACCAGCATCATCCCGAACAACAGCACCCCGTGATGCGAGGTCGGCGTCGACAGCGACACCGAAAGGAGTGCTGCAACCACGGTGATTGCCCAGTTGGACGTTCGGTCGATGCGGTCGCGCCAGCTCGTCATCCGCCCGAGTTCACCGCGGTAATAATGGCTGAGCGTATTGGTGACCTCGTTTGGTGTCGTAGGTAGCAGCAATGCCCGGCCGGCCTCGCCTTCCGTCGCCGATAATGTCCTTTCTGGCTCCGTTTTCATGGTCTTTCCTCCCTGGGTCTTCTTTTCGGCCATTCTGCGCCTGCAAGCGCGCCATTGCAAAACATCGAAAGCCGTCTTAGACGCATGCCTGAAACAAAAGGACGATGGACTGCGATGGCAAAGAAGATCGACGAAGATGCCCTTGGCGAGGCCTACAACCGCGCGCTGGAGCTGGAAAAGGCCGGAGATGTCGATGCGGCCGTTGCAGCCTATGAGGAAGTCCTGGCACTCGATCCCGACGATCACGGCGGTGCGGCCGTACGCATCGCCGCGATGGGCCGCGGCGAAACGCCGGTCAAGGCGCCCGACGCCTATGTCGAGACCTTGTTCGACCAGCATGCCGAGGTTTTCGAGGACGTGCTCGTCGAGCAACTCGGCTATCACGTGCCGATGCTGGTGCGCCAACGCCTGCAGGCTTTAAAGCTCGGACCGTTCAAGCGGTTGCTCGATCTCGGCTGCGGCACGGGCCTCACCGGCGGCGCGCTGCGCGACCTCTGCGCTGACATGACCGGGATCGACATATCGGAGAAGATGGTCGAGATCGCCCATGAGAAGGATCTCTACGAGACGCTCTTCGTCGCCGAGGTCGAGGATTTCCTCGACGACAACGACGAGGAAGCCTTCGACATCATCGCCGCCACCGACGTGCTGCCCTATCTCGGCGCGCTCGAACCGCTGTTCTTCGGTGCCGCCGAGAACCTGATGCCGGGCGGATTGTTCATCTTCTCCTCGGAAACCCTGCCTGAGGAAATTCTCGCCGGCCGCGCCTACATGGTCGGCCCGCACCAGCGCTTCGCTCATGCCGACGCCTATCTCAGAGAACGTCTGACGGCCACCGGTTTCGAACTCGTCGAAATATCGGATATCAACGTGCGCATGGAAGACGGCCAGCCGACACCAGGCCATTTGGTGATCGCCCGGTATAATGGCTGACGCCAACACCTGATATATCGGCTGACGGATGGTTGCACGGTTGGCGAAGTATCTATTGCGTAATGTGTTATGACCTGATAGTTAGTCGATCGGTAAAGTTTACCGCAACGATAGGAAAGGTCGCCGCATGTCGCTCGTGCTCCATGGGCATCCGCTCGCATCCTTCTGCCATAAAGTGCTGATCGCGCTTTATGAAAACGGCACTGTCTTCGAGAATCGCATCGTCGATCTTTCAGACGAAAGCTCGCGCGCCGATCTCTTTCGCTTCTGGCCGATCGGCAAGATGCCGCTGTTGCGGGACGAGGCGCGCGACAGCACCATTCCCGAGACATCGATCATCATCGAATATCTCGAGCAATATTATCCCGGCCCCGTTCGCCTGCTGCCGCCGGAGATCGACCGGGCGCTGCAGGTTCGCCTCTGGGACCGCTTTTTCGACCACTATGTCCAGGCGCCGATGCAGACCATCGTCAGCAATCGTCGGCGCCCCGACGGCACGGCAGACGAGATCGAGGTAGCAGCCGCCAAGGCGACACTCGCCACCGCCTATGCGATGATCGAAAAACAGCTCGCCGACAAGCAATGGATATCAGGCGAGGGCTTCACCATGGCCGATTGCGCCGCCGCCCCTGCCCTCTTCTATGCCGAGACACTGATCCCGTTTTCAGCGGAACAGCCGAGTCTTCGCGCCTATTACGACCGGCTGCTGGCGCGCCCGTCCTTTGCAAGGGTGCTGGAAGAGGCCCGCCCCTACTTCAAATTCTATCCCTACAAAGAACGGTTGCCGGCTCGCTTCCGGGATGCGACGGAATGATGGACGGCCAGGCGGATCTCGACCGCATGTTCCATGCACTTTCCGATCGCAGCCGCCGCGGCATGATCGATCGCCTCGGCCGGGGCCCGGCTTCCGTCACCGAGCTGGCCGCGCCGCTCGCGGTTGCCTTGCCGACGGTGATGAAACATCTGCAGGTGCTGGAGGAGAGCGGCCTCGTGCTCTCCCAAAAATCCGGCCGGGTGCGAACCTACCGCCTGCAGCAGGATGCGCTTGCCGCCGTCGAGCGCTGGGTGGAGCAGCGGAAGATCCGCTGGACGACTACCTTCGACAGGCTGGATCACTTTCTCGCCAATGAAACGGAGACCCTTCCCGAATGACGACACGATCCGCCGAACACGCCACTCTCGTCATCGAGCGTCACCTGAAGGCGCCGGTCGCCCGCGCCTTCCGCGCCTGGTCGGCGCCGGAAGCCAAGCGCCAATGGTTCGCCTGCCACGGCGAGTGGGTGCCGCTGGACTACGGGCTCGATTTCCGCCCCGGTGGCGCGGAAAGGAACTACGTCGCCGATACCGACGGCCTTCTGCACGCCTATGATGCCCATTACATCGACATCGTGCTCAATACCCGGATCATCTATGCCTATGAGATGAAGCTCGGGGAAAGCCGCATCTCTGCCTCGCTCACAACCGTCGCCTTCGAAGCCGAACCCGGCGGCACCAAAATGGTCTTCACCGAACAGGTGGTCTTCCTCGACGGCTACGCCGATAACGGCGCCCGCCTTCAGGGCACGGAGATCGGCCTCAACAATCTGGAACTCTTCCTCGAACGCGAGGAAAGCCCGATCCACTGATCGCATGTCACGCAAAACCAAATCGCCTCGCATGAATCAAATTTGACGCGAATGTTTCAGGCGAAATAGGCCAAGCCTCAAGCGCTGCTTGGTTTCTTCCGCGAGCCGGCAGGACGAGCGGCGGCCCGCTTTGAAGTGTTGAGTGCGACAGCACCGCGAATGAGCGCCTTCAACGCCTGCTCGTCAATCTCGTCGCCCTCATGGAAATCGATGGCGCGCCTGGTATTGCCGTCAAGGCTGGAGTTGAAGAGGCCTGAAGGGTCCTCCAGCGAGGCGCCCTTGGCGAAGGTCAGTTTCACCACGCTCTTGTAGGTCTCGCCGGTGCAGATGATCCCGGCGTGCTCCCACACCGGAACGCCTCTCCACTTCCATTCCTCGACCACGTCGGGCTCGGCCTGTCTGATGAAAGTTCGGACGCGGGCGAGCATCTCGCCGCGCCAATCGCTCAACTCCTCGATTCTCGCATCGATCAAACGAGAAGGAGAGTCTCCGTCTTTCTCTTCGCTGGAGCCGCTCTTCTTCGGGGTTGCCGTGGCTTTCTTCATCGATATCTCCCCTTCATCCCTTAAATGCTGATGGCCTAAGCGCGCAGTGCGTCTTTTCGGACGCACAAAGGACGCTCTAACGCTTAAATCTACGCGTCCGCTCACATTCGTTCGCCGGGCAATTGGCTTGCCTGTTCCACCCAGGCGGCGAGCTGGGCCTCGTCGAGTCGGTCTTCCTCATGAATGTGGAAGTAACGCACTTCCTTTTGTTTGGACTCGCCGGGCGGAACGGGACTGAGCGACGTGCCGCGGAAGAAAGCAACCTTGATGTATTTTGCGAAGCAATGGACACCGAGAAACCAGCCCTGCCCTTCCATGCCGTAAAGGGGCGAGTTCCATTTCACGGCCTTGTACACCCCGGGCACCGTGCGGGTGATGAGCGCGTCGAGGCGATGCCCGACGTCGCTTTTCCAGCCGGGCATGGCGGCGATGTAGGCTTGCACGGGAGCGTCGCCGTAACCCTTGGCGATCTGAGGGTTGCCGCCCGAGAGAAGGGTCGGCTCCGCGGTATCAGGCTTGGCGGCTGTCTTCTTCGTGACCTTTGCCGCAGTCTTGAGTGTCTTCCCGGACATTGCCTTCACTCCTACCCTCCCCTGCGTCCCGCGCCGCGCCACTTTGTGGCATATGGCAGCGCGAACAGGTAGAGACCGGTGAGCAGCAGCAAGGTCAGCGGCAGCAGCGCCATGAGGCCCACCCAGACCGACGATTTCTCCTGCACCATCGCGATGATATTAATTATGACGGCCAGCGTAAAGGCAATGGACAGCCAACGGTGGATCTGCCGAAGCCAGTTATTCCAATTCAAGGGAACCTCCTGCGAAAACGAGCGAAGCGGATGGCGTGATCCGTTTTGGCAGCGGTCTCACTCGATGCGCGTCAGCACCTGCTCCAGCTTTGCGAAGAACTGCTGCCAACCGTTTTTGGCGCCCCCGTAAGCCTGCCGCTGATCCGGCCGGAAGCCCGACTGCTCCATGCGCAACTGCGTGCCCGCGCCCTTGGGTGTGAGAGTCCAGGTGACGACACTTTCGAGATCATAGGCAGCCCAGGTGTAAGACAGGGTTTTGTTCGGCTCGACTTCCAGGACCTGGCAGTCGACCGAGCCCCAATCCGCGCTCAGCTTGAAACGGTGATCCACGACCGGCACGAAGTCGTTCTTCATTAGCCAGTCCGCAATCAGATGCGGCTGCGTGAGCGCGCGCCAGATCTTTTCCGGCGGAAAAGGGATCTCTCGTTCGACGATGACGGAACGGGTTTCGTTTGAAATTTCGGTCATTGGTCCATCCTTTTCAATAGATCTTCCAGCTGGTCGAACCGATTTTGCCAAAAGCCCGCCATCTCACTTGTCCAGTCGACCAGCGGCGCCAGCGCACCGAGCTGGGCGCTATAGTGGGTCTGGCGACCTTCGCGACGGTCGCGCACCAATCCGGCCTGCTTCAGGATTCCGAGATGTTTCGAGACGACCGGTTGCGAGACCCCGGCCCGAGCCGTCAGAGCCCCGACCGTCTTCTCTCCTTCGCGGCACAGCCGTTCGAAAAGAGCCCTCCGGGTCGGATCGGCGAGCGTTCTGAAGAGCACGTCCTGGGTGTCCGACATCTACAATCCATACCTCGTTGGCTATGGATTAACGTATAGCCATGGAGGTATGAATGAGTCAAGCTGAACGTAAAACAACTTGAGGAAAATAGTATTGCTGAATTTAGTGCGCATGGCAGCGCTGGCAGAGATAGGGTGAACTTCACATACCCAAGCGGCTATGCATTTTCGCCAGTGGTCATGCATGCTCGCACCGATACGCCTCGCCTATGCCGAGGTCATGCAGCATCGCGACTAGCGCTGGGATCAATGGCCGCCGTCGGTGCCGAGAATCGCGGCAAGCAGCCGGCCTTCCAGCTCGGCGAGGCCAGGATGGCCGTGCCGGCGCGGACGCGGATAGGGAATGGCAAGATCGAGTGCGATCCGCCCCTCGTCGAGCACGATGACCCGGTCGGCGAGATGCACCGCCTCGCTGACATCATGGGTGACGAGCACTGCGGTGAAGCCGAGTTCGCGCCAGACACGGTTGATGAGTTCTTGCATGCTGATGCGCGTCAGCGCATCGAGTGCGCCGAGCGGTTCGTCGAGTGCCAGCACGCCCGGCCGGCTGACCAGCGCCCGCGCCAGCGCCACGCGCTGCCGTTGCCCGCCGGAAAGCCGCGCCGGCCATTCCCCGGTCTTTTCGCCAAGCTGGACTTCGGCAAGCACGGCGTCGGCCGCCTTCAGTGCCGCCCGCCTGTCGATGCCGTCGCCGAGCCCGACGACGACATTGTCTGCGACACTGAGCCAGGGCAGCAGCCGCGGCTCTTGAAAGACGATGCGCGCGTTCGGGCTCGCCTGCGCCCCGTCGGCATCCTCGAAATGCAGCTCGCCGGCACTCGGCTCGTCGAGGCCCATCAGGATGCGCAGCAGTGTGCTCTTGCCGCAACCGCTCTTGCCGATCACCGCGACGAACTGGCCGGCCGGAATATGCAGGTTGATGCCGCGCAGCACGCGGTTGGCCCCAAAACTCTTTTCAAGCCCCGTCAGGCTGATCGCGGCGGGCGCACTACGGCCCACTGCCGGCGCGTTTTCACGCGCATAAGCTGGCTCTTCGGCGACGGCGTGAAAACGCTCATGTGCGATCGATGTCATGGCGTTTCTCCTACTTCTGATAGACCGGGTTCCAGGCGAGCAGCCGCCTCTCCAGAACCCGGGCGATGACATCGGCAAGCTTGCCGAGCACGGCATAAATGACGAGGGCGAGCACGACGACGTCAGTCATCATGAATTCGCGGGCATTGTTGGCCATATGGCCGATGCCCGAGGATGCGGCAATCGATTCCGATACGATCAGCGTCAGCCACATGATGCCGAGCGCATATCTGAGACCGACGAAGATCGACGGCAGCGCACCTGGAAAGATCACCTTGCGGAAAAGCGTCCAGTTGCCCATGCCATAGACCTTGCCCATCTCGATCAGATCGCGATCGACATTGCGCACCCCGTGATAGGTGTTGAGATAAACCGGGAAGAGCACCCCGAGCGAGGTCAGAAACAGCTTCGATTCCTCACCGATCCCGAACCACAGGATGACGAGCGGGATCATCGCCAGATGCGGAATGGTGCGCAGCATCTGCAGCGTCGTATCGGTCAATTGCTCGGAAATGCGTGATACGCCATTGGCAATGCCGAGCAGGAAGCCGATCGAGCCGCCGACGAGAAGGCCGGCAAAGGCGCGGCCGGCGCTCACCAGCACGTCATTCGGCAACTGGCCGGAAACCGTCGTCGACCAGAAGGCGAGGCCGACATCGGCTGGCGACGGCATGATGCGCGACGAGATCCAGCCGACAGAGGAGGCAAGCTGCCAGAACGCCACGATCGCCACCGGCACCAGGTAAGGCGTCAGCTTCTCCAGGCCGGGCAGCGGCAGGCGCAGACCCGCCTTCCCGGCCTTTTCGGAAGCGACCGACCGTACGAACGGAGTATCGAAAGTCGACATGCTTTGTCCTCGCGCTTATCGAAAGCAGGGTGTCGCAAGCCGTAAGCGGCTTGCGACGGTGTCACGCTCTGTTCGAGCTCAGGAGCCGGAGACGACTTTCAGATTGCCGCCATGGCTGCCGCCTGCGAAGACCTGCTTGCGGCCGAACTCGTTGTTGAAGCCCAGACGCTGCTGCTCGCGGGTGATGCCGAGTTCGGGGAAAAGCAGTTCGGCGACGCGATAGGCCTCTTCCAGATGCGGATAGCCGGAGCCGATCACCGTATCGATGCCGATCTCCTGATACTCGCGAAGGCGCGCGGCCACCGTCTTCGGCGAGCCGACCAGCGCCGTGCCCGCACCGGCGCGCACCAGGCCGACGCCGGCCCAGAGGTTCGGCGAGACTTCGAGCTTGTCGCGCCGGCCGCCGTGAAGGGCGGCCATGCGCTTCTGGCCAACCGAATCGGACTCGTGAACGAAGCGCTCCTGCGCCTCGCGGATCGTATCGTCGTCGAGATGGCGGATCAGCCGCTCAGCAGCCTCCCATGCCTCATCATCGGTTTCGCGCACGATGAAGTGCAGGCGAATGCCGAAGCTCACCTCTCGGCCGCGCTCGCCTGCGGCCTTGCGCACCTTGGTAATTTTCTCGGCAACCTGTGCCGGCGGCTCGCCCCAGGTCAGGTACTTGTCGACGCGTCCGACGGAGAAATCGATGCCGGCATCCGACGAGCCGCCGAAATAGAGCGGCGGGCGCGGGTTCTGCACCGAGGGAAAGCCGAGGCGCGCATTGGTCGCCTTGATGTATTTGCCGTCGAAGCTTGCCGTTCCCTTTTCCAGCAGTTCCTCGAACACGGTGAAAAACTCTTCCGCATGGGCGTAGCGCTCGTCATGCTCGAGATGGATGCCATCGCCGGCAAGCTCCGCAGGGCTACCGCCGACGACGATGTTGAGCAGCAGGCGGCCGTTGGAGATCCGGTCGAGCGTCGTCGCAAGACGCGCGTAATAGGCAGGCGATGCCGTGCCGGGACGGATCGCCACCAGGAACTGCAGCTTCTCGGTCTTGGCGGCAAGGGCTGCTGCCGTCACGAAGGATTCTTCGCAAGCAACCCCGGTCGGCAGCAGCACGCCGGAATAGCCGAGCCGGTCGACGGCTTGGGCGATCTGCGTGAGATAGCCGATCTCGGGCGCACGGTTGAGCTCGGAGGAGCCGAGATAAGTGCCGTCGCCCGATGTCGGAATGAACCAGAGGAAATTGATGGGCTCGGATGTGCCTGTATGGGAGATGGTGGTCATTGGAAGACGGTCCTTTAGCTGCGGAATTCGAAAATCAACTCGCGTGGTCGAGATGGCTCTCTGCAAGCGGCGACACGCAGACCGTCTGCCTTGCGCAGAGCCGCCGCCGCACAGATGCTTGGGAGGATCGTAGTGGCGGCGGAGGCGGCAAGAAGGCCGGCTGTCTGTCTATGCGCGAGCATCTGAAATATCCCTGTCGATCGGATTGGCAGTAGGCAGATGCCTTTCGGTGTCTCTCGATCGTGAGGATAGTGACATAGACCACCAATTAGATCGACAATATCAATTTGCTATTCTAATCCGTTTTGGGGAATATTTTTCCGGCTCGGCGGCATGGAGGCCCTCTCCATGCCGCCGAGCGGAAATCTTGGCCTGGCTGGAAAATCAGCTTGCCTTGGGACGCCAGACGATATCGCCGGTCACGAGCTTCTTCGGCAGGATGCCGAGCCCGTGGAACTCGTCGGCGAGGGCTTGCTGATAGGCGGCGGCGGCATCGGTGATGGTCGAAACGCTGCCGAGATCGGCGCCCTTTCGCGTCAAGGTCACGCGCGTTACGTCAACAGGAACGCCGGTGATCTCGGAAAGCTCCTTCACCGTCTCGTCGAGATTGCTCTGGGCCGACGTGCCGACCTTGGCAAGCTCATCGATCACGTCGACGACCACTTGCCCGTTCGCATCGGTGAAATCGCGATTGGCGAGGAAGAAACTGTAGGAGTCGACGATGCCTTCGGCGGTCGTCAGGATACGTGTCTCCGGATCGGCTTCAGCAATCGCCAGATAAGGATCCCAGATCGACCACGCGTCGATGCTGCCATTCTTGAACGCAGCGGCGGCATCCGGCGGCGAAAGATCGAGCTGCTCGACATCTTCGGGCTTCAGGCCTGCCTTGCGCAGAACCTTGACGGTTACATTGTGCGCGCTGGAGCCGCGCTTGAAAGCGACCTTCTTACCTTTGAGGTCTTCAAGCGTCTTGATCGACGAATCCTTGCGCACGAGGATGGCCGAGCCTGCCGGGCTGCCCTTGTAGAGACCGACATAATAGAGCTGCCCGCCGGCCGCCTGGGCAAAGAGCGGCGGCACATCGCCAGTCGCGCCGAAATCGAGAGCACCGGCGCCCAGCGCTTCGAGAAGCGGCGGGCCGGAGGTGAATTCTGACCAGCTGACGGTAATGCCGCGATCGGCAAGCCGCTTTTCAAGTGCGCTGCGACGCTTGGCGAGCGCCAGCACGCCGTTCTTTTGCCAACCGATACGAAATTCGCTGGCGGCAGCGCGTGCCGGCCGGACAGCCGGCAGCATTGCCGTAGCCACGGCAGCTCCGAAAAGCCCGAGCGTGTGTCGACGTGAAATCATGACTATCCCCATATTGAACGATGTCGGGCCTGCTTTCGGCTGGTCGACCTGTCAGTTATGGATGCCATGATGATAAAATCTATAATTTAGATCGACATTTTTATTTGCAACATTTGGCCCTTGCTGAAATTTTGCGGCCCGGAAATCGACCTCAAGCGGAATTTTTTCGCGCGCCCCTTATGCTGCCTATTATCCCGGCTCACTCCCGACCTTCGGCAGCCAGCCGCTCGCGAATGAAGGTGGGGCCGCCGGCAAGACGTTTCGCAAGCAGGCTTGCGGGATCGACCATGCGCCAATAGGGCGTAACCGTCGAAACCGGCTCGCCCTTCTCCAGCGCGCCGTAGGACAACTCGGCGATCGCACGCAAATGCCGCTGGACGGTCACCGGGCAACAGGCGTCCGCCCCGTATTGAGCGGCGAGACGGCGGCGGAGAGTGCCGACTTCGGTGAGGACACCTTCCGGTGCCGATCGAATCTGCTCTGCGACCATCTGCTGCGATGGAATGAGCATCGCCTGCATTCCGCTGCGGCCTTTGCGCCGCGGCTTGATCGTCGGAATTTCCCCCATGTCACCTCCGGAACATAATATCTTCTCGCCAACTTAGGACTCGGCCGAACAGTGGCCAGCCTCATATTCATTGATCGCAAGGAAGTCCGTTCGCGGGCTTTTCTGCTCCCGCCGTTTCGGTTAATCCTCGGAGCCTGCACTTGAGGAAAAGGATAGGACATATGGCAAAAGTCGCGTTCATCGGTCTCGGCGTCATGGGTTTTCCCATGGCGGGGCATCTGAAGACGAAAGGCGGCCACGATGTCACCGTCTACAACCGCACGGCCGAAAAAGCTGCCGCCTGGGCCGAGAAATTTTCAGGCCACGCCGCCCCCACCCCGGCCGAGGCCGCCACTGGGGCCGATTTCGTCTTCGTCTGCGTCGGCAATGACGAAGATCTCCGCTCGGTGACATCGGGTGAGAACGGCGCCCTGCACGGCATGAAGCCAGGTTCGGTGCTGATCGACAACACCACCGCCAGCGCTGAGGTCGCCCGCGAACTTTATGCCGCGGCAAAGGAAAAAGCTGTCGATTTCATCGACGCTCCCGTCTCCGGCGGCCAGGCCGGCGCCGAAAACGGCGCCCTGACCGTCATGTGCGGCGGCGACGAGGCCGTCTTCGAACGCGCTAGGCCTGTCATCGACGCCTATGCCCGCATGGTTGGCCTGATGGGGCCGGCAGGCTCGGGCCAGCTGACCAAGATGGTCAACCAGATCTGCATCGCCGGGCTCGTCCAGGGACTTGCCGAAGCGCTGCATTTCGGCAAGCGCGCCGGCCTCGATATCGAAAAGGTCGTCGAGGTGATTTCCAAGGGGGCAGCCGGCTCCTGGCAGATGGAAAACCGCCACAAGACCATGAACGCAGGCAAGTATGATTTCGGCTTCGCGGTCGACTGGATGCGCAAGGATCTCGGCATCGTGCTCACCGAAGCCCGTCGCAACGGCGCCAAGCTGCCGGTCACCGCCGTCGTCGACCAGTTCTACGGTGACGTGCAGGCAATGGGCGGCAATCGCTGGGACACATCCTCGCTGCTCGCCCGCCTCGAAAAATGATCGGCCCCTCCTCCGATGCAGCCGAATTGATCGCGCATCTCGAAACGCTGCGTTCGGAGGAGAATGTCGCCGGCATGGCGCGCTTCGGCATTGTCACCGGCGGCGCCCTCGGCATCTCCAATCCCGATATCCGCGCGGTCGCCAGACTGGCGAAGAAGGATCACCTCAGGGCAATGCAGCTCTGGCGAAGCGATATCCGCGAAGCCCGCCTGCTCGCCCTCTGCACAGCCGAACCGAAGCGGTTGACGACGGAAGAAGCCCGAAATTGGGCCGATGATTTCAACTCCTGGGAGATCGTCGATTGCGCCGCCGATCTCTTCGTCGAAGCCCGGCTGGATGAACTCATCTCAGACTTCGCCGCCGACGAGCGCGAATTTATCAGGCGCACCGCCTTCGCCATGATATCAGGTGCTGCGGTTCACTTGAAGCAGGAACCTGATGCGACCATCCTCGCTTGGTTGCCGCTGATTGAGGCCCATGCCGGCGACCCACGAAACTTCGTGCGCAAGGCGGTCAACTGGGCGCTGCGCAGCATCGGCAAGCGCAATCTCGCCTGCCATGCGCCGGCCCTGGCGCTCGCAAGGGCCCTGGCGGAAAGCCCTGACAAAACCGCCCGCTGGATCGGCAAGGATGCCGTCAGGGAACTGGCCGGCGAAAAGCTGTTGGCACGGTTGAGATAAGGCGGGATGCCGGCTCGAATAAAGATGCCTGGCGCTGTGAGTCAATGCTGTTTGGATTTTTCGACTAGGAAATCGATCAGGACCCGTACCGCCGGCGGCATGCCCTTGGCCGTCGTGAAGACGATGTAGAACTGGCTCTCCTCCGACTGCCATTCCGGCAGCACCCGCACCAGCTTGCCGGCCTGGAGATCGGCCTCGCAGGCGCTTTCGAGCAAAAGCCCGAAGCCGAGGCCGGCACGGGCTGCGTCGAGGATGGCGGTCATACTGCGGCAGGTGAGCCGCGGCTGATGCCGAATCACCTGCTTAGCGTCATTCGGACCGACCAGTTCCCAGGTGTGGAACGACACCCATGACGTCATCGCCAGCGTCGGCTGGTCGGCGAGTTCGTCCACGCAATGCAAGTTGCCGGTACGTTCGACAAGCGCCGGACTTGCGACCAGGATACGCCTGATACGGTCGAGCTTGCGCATCGTCAGGCTCGTCTGCGTCTCCGGCTCGTTGGTCGCCCTCACCTCGAGGTCGATCCGTTCGTTGATGAGATCGGCGCGCCGGTCGGAGCCGATGATCTGCAGCTTGATCTTCGGATAACGTTCCAGGAATTCGGGCAGAATCCCCCCGACAGAGATGTCGACGAGACCGAGCGGGCAGCCCATCCGCACCACACCTTGCGGATCGGACTGAGCCTCGCTGACGATCGATTTGGCGCGATCGGCCTCCTGCAGGATGGTCTGGCATCTTTCGTAGAAAGCTTGGCCGATCTCAGTTACCCGGAAGTGGCGGGTCGAGCGTTCTATGAGCCTTGCGCCAAGCCCTTCCTCAAGCCGGCTGACCCGCCTGCTGAGCTTCGAACGTGGTATTTTGAGATCGCGACTTGCAGAAGCGAAACCGCCGCTGGAGACGACAGCGGCGAAATAATAGTAGTCGTTGAGATCGTCCATAAGAACAAGCTATCCGCGAGTAGGAATGAATGCCGGCCCCCAGCAAGGGTTGTATCCTCTCTCCCAAAAAGCTGTGATCACATTGTCGGCATTGGATTTTCTTTTCGCGACCTGTTGCGACAAAACAAACAGATGCCGAAGGGGAGAATAGACAAACAGCCGTCCGCACGACAATTCTATCGGTGGATCCAGCTCGTTGGAAAAATGGAAAAACAGGGTGCCTCTAGAACGAGGCTGGCGGGATGCTGAGTGCAATACACACCGCACCGGTTCGGCTCACCTGAAGGCATCGTCATTGACTGCCTTGAAGACTGCGCGTCAAAAACGCTGCAAGGACGGTCCGGCAGGGAAGACCGGACCCGTCCCCGTAGCTGATCGGAGGTCACTCGGATCAGAAACTGATTTAAGTGCTCCCGGTCCGAAGACCGGGAGCATATCCACCAAGTGGATTAGAACGAACGCTGCAGACGGAAGTAGCCCGTCGTGGAGTCGTCGCCATCATCCGGATCGAGGTACTGAACCGAAGCCTTGGCGTAGAAGTTGTCGACGATCTGGTAATCAACCGTCAGACCAACCTTCCAAGCATCGCCGAGACCGTCGTAGTCTTCCGGAACTTCCGTGCCACCGCCGAAGTAGTTGCCGTAGTACTGAACGGCCGGGGTGATCTTCAGCTTGTCGGTTGCCTTGATAGCATATTCGGCAGCGACAGCCCATTCAGCTGAGGAGTAGTAGGAATTCGGGCCGGAAGAGTAAACGCCTGCGAGGCCGAGCGTGCCGGGACCGATGTCAACCGTACCCATTGCACGGATAGCGCCGTCTTCGTTGTCGACGTCCCAGCCACCGGTGACCTGGTAGCTGAATGCGCCGGCAGTGCCGCCAACGCCGAAGGCAACGCCGACATTGTTCGGACCATCGTCCGCAGTAAAGACGCCGGTGACGGGATCCACGGTACCCTGGTAGACGCCGTCTTCCAGTTCGTCGACGCTGATGCCAGCGTAGAAGGTGCCGCTTTCATACTGATAGCGGATCGAGTTGTGCAGCGTTACGACCGAACCGATGTCGTCGGTTTCACCGGAGAGACCATCGTCCCACCAGCTGTAGAACAGACCGGCGCGGAAGCCCGCGACGTCGAGGTAAGCGGAGTCGAGGATGGCGTCCTGATCGGTGGCATTGTCAGCATTGAACTGCATGACGATGACGCCGGTCAGCGGACCATACTCGGTGTCGCTCTTGGCCGTGAACTGAACCTGACCGCGGGTGACGGCATCCCAGTCCGAATCGCCGCCGACATCTTCGCCAACGTTGACCTGGAAACGGATGTAGCCTTCGATCTTGAGGCAGGTTTCGGTGCCCGGGATGTAGAAGTAGCCGGTGCCGTAAGCGTCGCAGACGCGAACATATTCAACCGGTTCCGGCTCAGCAGCAACAATAGCGTCAGCTGCAAGAACCGGCGTCGATGCAGCAAATGCTGCTGCTGATGCAAGCAAAACCATTCTGATGTTCATTTACCAATCCATTCCTTTGTCGATCGGGGCTGGCTTCAGATCGGGTAGTCGATTTGAAGCCGGCCCAGTTTGAACAGCCATCTCGGCGTGCGGATCGATCGAACCGCCAAACCGTCATCACATACAAGGCCCTATCAAGCAATTCTCGATACACGCCAGATGGGTTCTCACCGGATACTTTCCCCGACAACGTGATTTTTATACAACAATTTCAGATATTTAGACGAAAGACACGCCAAACGGCTCCGCGACGGAAATCTTCCATCGCAAGCCGCAAACGCTACACCCCTTTGTCAAATTCTCCACCGCCCGACCCCCGTCGAACATACTGGTGAAGCGCATAAACTCTACCGCCGGCTAACAAGCACAAACAAGGTGGCGGTTTAGAACATGGTGTCCTGAATTCGATACCAATGAGACAAAATTATGACATATCGCCCATTGGTTTCATCGACCATAACCCCGGAATCCTTACCAGGCTATTCATTTTTCCAGGAATTAGGGGAGATTTGAGCGTTTTTTCGCTATTTTTGAGGCTTTTTTGCAAACGCCGACCGCATATGCCAGAACTCGGTCTTGCCGAACCGGCATTCTAGTGTGCGGCCAGCGTGTCACACCTCGCCTCCAACGGGCATATCCCCGGTCAGACTCACGCCTGGTCCCAGTCCTCGTTGCATTTTGCATGATCGCGTGCGGTCATGGCCGCACGCTTGACCTCAATCCTCGTTGGACTTGGCATTGTCGAGAATCATGTAGTCGAGCGGCAGCTGCGTCGAATACTTGATCTGCTCCATCGCAAAGGCGGAGGAAACGTCGCGAATCTCGATCTTGGCGATCATCCGCTTATAAAAAGCGTCATAGGCGGCGATATCGGGCACGACGACACGCAGGAGATAGTCGACATCGCCGCTCATCCGGTAGAATTCGACCACTTCGGGGAATTCGGCGACCACCTCGGAAAAGCGACGCAGCCATTCAATCGAATGGGTGGCAGTGCGAATCGACACGAAGACGGTGACCTTGGTGTTGACCTTCTCCGGATCGAGAATGGCGACTCGGCGCTTAATGACGCCGTCTTCTTCCATCTTCTGGATGCGCCGCCAGCACGGCGTCGTCGAGAGACCCACTTTCTTGGCGAGATCGGCAACGGCAAGCGTCGAATCTTCTTGCAGAAGACGCAGTATTTTTCGGTCGAGGCGATCCATGCGCACAACAGTCCTTTCGAATTATTTTCTTTGTATAACTCGATTCCGCGCAACGAAAAGAATTTTGTTTCAGGAAAGCAGCATTTTCGTCCGTTCCTGCAGGACCGGGAGCAATTCTTTCTCGAACCAGGGATTGCGCTTCAGCCAGCCGCTATTGCGCCAGCTCGGATGCGGCAGCGGCAGCACCGCCGGCGATCGGTCGGACAGAAGACTGTCGCGCCACGCTCGCACCGTCTCGGTCATATTGTCCTGCCTTTCGCCGGCCATATGCCAGGCCTGCGCATATTGGCCGATGACCAGCACCAGTTCGATCTGCGGCATGGCCGAGATCACTCTTTGCCGCCAGAACGGCGCGCATTCGCGCCGCGGCGGCAGATCCGCGCCCTTGTCGTCGTAGCCAGGAAAGCAGAAGCCCATCGGCACGATGGCGAATCGGTCTCGGTCGTAGAAGCTTGCCCTGTCAACGCCGAGCCATGATCGCAGCCGGTCTCCCGATGCGTCGTCGAACGGCAGGCCGCTCTCATGCACCCGAAGCCCGGGCGCCTGCCCTGCGATCAGGATGCGCGCACTCGATGAGATCACCGCCACCGGCCGCGGCTCGTGCTGCAGCCGGTATTCGAGGCCTTTCGCCGGTGCGTCTCGACAGATGCGACAGCAGGCGATCTCCCGCCGCAGCGTCTCCAGCATGGCTTCGTCGCTCATGGCTTTACTCCCACCCGACGATCTGCCCGATGAAGCGCAGGGCGCCATCGAAACCGGAACTCTGGCGCGCATGATCGCGCACATCGCGCGGCCGCTCGAAAGTCCCGGCCCAGAGGCCCGCCCTCTGAGCCTTCGCCTTAGCCTCCTCCTTGCCATAATCGCCATAGGAAATCGCCATGCCCCGGCGGACCATGGCGGCATTGATATCGCCGCCTGCCCCGCTCCGGCAGACGACCAGCAGCCTGTCGTAGCGGTCGCGCCGGCTGCCCTGACAAAGCGTTCCCGATACCAGCACCATGTCCTGCAGCGCCTCGCGCGCCGCGCGCCCGCAGGCCCAGGCTTTCCCCGCCCGCTCGCAGCTCTGGTTGAGTTCTGGCGCATCGATGCCTTCGAGGCGCAAACGTTCGTCTCCCAATACCAGGCTGTCGCCGTCGGCGGCATGGAAGGCGCCCGCATGCTCGATTTTTGCTGCATCGTTGAGCTTGGCGGCGATCAGCGCCACGAGCGCCAGCAGGGCAAAAGCAATCACGCCGTCGCGAATCAGGCGCAGGCCCCGTGTCACGCTTTTGCCTCCTTAAAAAACAAATCCTTGGCAAAGATGGCAAACATCTTCTTAAGAATTGCCGGTTAAGCTCTTATCCACCCTGGGATGAAGTTTCAACGTGCACATGAGTACCGGCGTAAGCACATCGACCGACAAGATCATCGTCGACAGGTCGCGCAGCCACCGCAACAAGGCCGTTTCCAAGGCCGTGCGGCAGACGCGCGAACGTCTTCAGTCCGGTCATGCGTCCAATTCCTCCTTCGATCGTGACGTGCTCGACATGTATGTGGCGTCGGTGCTGCAGGGCGCGACGATCATGCCGCTCTTCGTCGTCATCATCACCGCGCTTGGCGTCTATTTCACCCAGAATACGCAATTGATCTTCTGGGCGCTGCTGACACTCACCTGTCACGCCGGCAATATCCTGCTTGCAAGGCGGGCGCGCCGGCAGGAGATCACCGCCGAGAGCGCCCGCAAATGGCGCCGCCTGCTGCTCTCCGGCCAGTTCCTGATTGGCTGCTGCTGGGCCGTCTTCGCATTGCAGGGTTGCGACACCTGCGAGCCATCGAGCTTCATTCTTTATAAGGGCGCCACGCTGCTGATCGCGCTCTCCGTCACGGCGATGTCGAACTTCATGCTGACGCCCGCCGTGCTCGCCGCCTTCTCGCCGGCGGTCCTGGCGCTTGCCGCCAAGAGCGGCCTGTCGCGCGACCTCCTCGAAATCAGCCTGACGGGGCTCTTCACCACCACCCTCGTCTTCTTCAATTATATCAGCGACCGGCTCTTCAAGTCGAACCTCAGGATCCTTTCCTACCAATCGGAGAAGGACGACCTGATCGCCGAGCTGGAAGTGGCGAAATCGATGTCGGACGAGGCTCGCCGCCGCGCCGAAGAGGCAAACCTCGCAAAATCGCGCTTCCTTGCCTCCATGTCTCACGAACTCAGAACCCCGCTCAACGCCATCCTCGGCTTTTCCGAGGTGATGTCGGCCGAAGTCATGGGCCCGCTCGCCAATCCGACCTACAAGGAATATGCCGGCGATATCCACCGCTCCGGCCAGCATCTGCTCGATCTCATCAACGAGATCCTCGACCTCTCCCGCATCGAGGCCGGCAAATACGAGTTGAGCGAGGAGGCGATCTCGCTTCTCGATATCACCGAAGATTGCATCGGCATGGTCCAGCTGCGCGCCCGCGCCAAGAACATTGCCATTTCGGACCAGTTCGAGCGGCAGCTTCCGGCCATCTGGGCCGACGAGAAGTCGATGCGCCAAGTGGTGCTCAACCTTCTCTCCAATGCCGTCAAGTTCACGCCGCAGGGTGGCGAGATCCACGTCAAGGTCGGCTGGACAGCTGGCGGCGGACAGTACATCTCGATCAAGGACAATGGCCCTGGCATTCCGGAAGAAGAGATTCCCGTCGTCCTGTCGGCCTT
Source organism: Rhizobium sp. WYCCWR 11128 (assembly GCF_013416305.1). Taxonomy (NCBI): domain Bacteria; kingdom Pseudomonadati; phylum Pseudomonadota; class Alphaproteobacteria; order Hyphomicrobiales; family Rhizobiaceae; genus Rhizobium; species Rhizobium sp. WYCCWR 11128. The sequence goes on along the minus strand of NZ_JACCEZ010000001.1, from coordinate 762,544 downwards.
TGGCCAGGGCTCGATCGCCATCAAGAGCGCCGAACAGGGTACCGGCCTCGGCCTGCCGATCGTCCAGGCGATCCTTGCCAAGCATGACGGACAGTTCCTGCTGAAATCGAAGCTGCGCGAGGGCACCGAGGTTATCGCCATTCTGCCCGCCAAGCGCGTGCTCCAGAGCCTGCCGGCCGTCGAGGAGGCCCAGGCCGTCGCGCGCAAGCGCAAGAGTTTTGCCTGATTCAGCTAAAGCATGAAGCCGAAAAGTGTGAGCGGTTTTCGGGCAACATCATGCTTCAATTTTTAGACTTGAATCCGGATGACTTCCGGCCGATCCAGCGTGAAATCATCCGGTTCCAAAGAACAGGTGCTTGCCGAGGACGAAGCCGACATAAAGGCAGCAGGCGGCGATCATGCAGGTCACCGCGAAGGAGCCGAGATCCTTGGCATGTTTGCCGACGATCGAAATCTCCGGCGAAATCCGGTCGATCACCTCTTCGACGGCGGTATTCATCGCCTCCATCGAAAAGAGCCCGAGAAACAGAAGCACCGCGACGACGATCTCGCCAGCACTTGCACCGACGAGCGCCAGTGCCGCGATCGAAACGACGAAGAAACCGAGTTCCTGACGGAAGGCCGCCTCTTTCAACACCCGCAGGAAGCCCGCCCAGGAATAGCTGGCGGCGGCGATGAAATGCCGAATTCCGGTCTCTTTCGTCACCGCAGGCTTCGTCAAGATGCCCTCTCCTCTTGCCGTTGCATCAGACCGGGAAAGGCTTTGCCGTCCCCTTCGATGAGCGAATACGCAAATACCGAATCCATTTGAGCGGCGCAAGCGAACACGGGCGGATCGGCAGTGCCGACCGCGGGATCGGCGGCGCCGACCGCAGCCTCAATGTTTGTTGGTCACACCTGCCTGGGCGAAGGTCGCCATGCCGGAATGGCAGGCGGCGGCCGCCTTGACGATGCCGGCGGCTAGCGCCGCACCAGTGCCTTCGCCGAGCCGCATGCCAAGCGCCAGAAGCGGCGTCTTGCCGAGCATCTCGATTGCGCGCAAATGTCCGGGCTCGCCGGAAACATGGCCGATCAGGCAATGATCGAGCGCGGACGGATTGGCGGCTTTCAGGATCGCCGCCGCTGCGGTCGCGACATAACCGTCGATCAGCACCGGAATGCGCTCCATGCGGGCGGCAAGGATGGCGCCGGCCATCGCCGCGATCTCGCGGCCGCCAAGCCGGCGCATGATCTCGAGCGGATCGTCGAGATGGTCACCATGCAGCGCCACCGCTTTTTCCACCGCCGCGATCTTGCGCTCCAGCATCTCGCCTTCCGAACCGGTGCCGGGTCCCACCCAGTCACGCGCCGAACCGCCGTAAAGCGCATAGTTGATCGCCGCCGCAATCGTCGTATTGCCGATACCCATCTCGCCGATGCAGAGCAGGTCGGTGCCGCCGGCGATCGCCTCCATGCCGAAGGCCATGGTCGCGGCGCAATCGCGCTCGGAAAGGGCTGCCTCCTCGGTGATGTCGCCGGTGGGGTAATCGAGCGCCAGATCGAAGACTTTCAGCCCGAGATCATAGGCGACACAGATCTGGTTGATTGCCGCACCGCCGGCTGCAAAATTCTCGACCATCTGTTGCGTCACCGTTGGCGGAAAGGGCGTGATGCCCTGCCTGGTGACGCCGTGATTGCCGGCAAAGATCGCCACCAGCGGCCGGTTGACGGCAGGTGTGCGGCCCGTCCAGGCAGCAAGCCAGAAGGCGATTTCCTCAAGCCGTCCGAGCGCGCCCGGCGGCTTGGTCAGCTGCGCGTCACGTTCGCGCGCCGCCACCAGCGCGCGGGCATCCGGGCCCGGCAGATCGCGAAGAAGGGTACGGAAATCGTCGAACGGCAGACCTGAAACGCTCATCTGTGCGGTTTTCCTATGAATCCGGGTATTCTTGTTTTTTCCACGCAAATCAGCTTCTTTGCGGATGGCCACTCTCTTAAAGCGGGCGGACGAAGCGAACAACTCCAAAAGCGCCGCCGCGACCATAAGCCGAGACCACAAGCCGAGACCACAAGCCGAGACCTCTGGCAGAACGAAGCAGAATGAAGATCAAGGACTATGCGGTCGATACCGCCCGCGCCGTCGCCTTCCTCAGCCGCATTCCAATGCCGCAATCGCTGTTCAAAGGCTATGACGGCAGGCTCGGCCGGCTGGTGCGCGCCTTTCCCTTTGCCGGCATCGTCATCGGCTTCATCCCCGCACTCGCGCTCCTCCTGCTTTTGGGGCTGCGTGCGGACCCGCTGATGACAGCCTTGATCGCGCTTTCCATCCAGGTCCTCGTCACCGGCGCGCTGCACGAGGACGGTCTGGCCGATACGGCCGACGGCATTGGCGGCGGCAAGAGCCGCGAACAGAGCCTCCTCATCATGAAAGACAGCCGGATCGGCACCTATGGCGCGATAGCGCTGATCCTCTCCTTCGCGATCCGCGCAGCCGCGCTTGCTGTGATCGCCCGCCATTCCTCGCCACTCGCAGCCGCGCTTGCCATTCCTGCCGTCGCCGCCCTCAGCCGCGGTGCCATCGCCTGGCACTGGCAGCGGTTGGCACCGGCAAAGGCCGATGGCGTGGCCGCCTCGACCGGCCAGCCGGACGAGGCGGCGATGCAGTTTGCGCTCGCCTCAGCCGGCCTCGTCGCAGCGCTTCTGATCTGGCCGGCCTTCGGCCTGCGGCCGCTGGTTGCAAGCCTGCTCGCCACCGGCATCGCAGGGTTTGCCTTCACCGCTTTCATCCGCCGCAAGCTTGCCGGCCACACCGGCGATACGCTGGGCGCGACGCAGCAAATTTGCGAGATCGCCACTCTTTGCGCCCTTGCCACGGCACTTTGAAACTCCGATATATCCTTCATGCAAACACCGTGCATTCACCTCTGCTCCTTGGTTTCAGCCACCGGATTTTGCGCCGGCTGCGGCCGGACTCTTCAGGAAATCGGCAGCTGGACGAGCTATTCCGACACTGAGCGAAGGCGGATCATAGCGCTGCTGCCGGCAAGGCTTGCAGGTTCCGCCACGGTGGCGAACCATATGAAATCAAGCCTCGTCGCCGGGCCGGAGCGGCCTCTATGATCCGTTTGACCGTCTTCCTCGTCGTCATCGGCATCGGCCTTGCCGCGCTGATCGTCAACAATGACAACAGCCGCATCCTCGGCCTGCAAAGCGATGACTTCGGCCGCGTCGTCTATCTGCTGCCGATCGCACTGATGCTGTCTGCCGGCATCTGGGCGAGCCGGCGCAGTGTCGGCGAAACGATGCGCCAGATGATGATCTGGCTCGTCATCATCCTGGCGCTCGTGACCGTCTACCTCTATCGCCAGGAAGCGCTCGGCGTCGGCAACAGGCTGCTCGCCGGCCTCGTTCCCGGTCGCGCCGTCGTCGTCACGACGAGTGAGGGCGGCCAGGAGATCATCCTGCACAAGCTGCTGAACGGCCATTTCCAAGCCGATGTCGCGGTCAACGGCCAGACGATCGAGATGCTCGTCGATACCGGCGCCAGCATGGTGGCGCTGTCGCGCGAAGATGCCGAACGGATCGGCATCGACCTCTCCCGCCTCACCTATTCCATGACGGTCATGACCGCCAACGGCCGCGGCCGCGCAGCACCCGTCACGCTCGACCAGGTAGCGATCGGCCCGATCGTCCGCAACAATGTCGCAGCCAGCGTCTCCGAGGATGGCCGGCTCGACCAGAGCCTGCTCGGTATGAGCTTCCTGGAAACGCTGGGCTCGCTGCAGATGCAGACCGACGAACTCCGCATGCGCGACTAATTGCGGCTCCACCGCTTTACGGCGACGACCGGATCTGGCAGCTTGAGCGCAAGAACAACAAGACCACAAAGAGCAAAAAGAAACTCCTGCCGCATAATTCCTTAAATCGGAATCGATTTAAGGAATTATGCAACAATTCAAAGTGCTACAGCGTCCTTTGCGCGTCTGAAAAGACGCGCGGCGCTGTAGTCTGGTGGCACCGCATGTTCGACCGGCCTTCGCCCGAGGCGAGGCCTTGACCCATGGGTGCGACAGGAGCTTCGCGATGAATTCACTCTGGCCGATCGTCATCGGCGGCGTTCTGCCCGCCCTGTTCTGGGGCATCACCGCCATCTTCCAGAAGCAGAGCGCCACATCAGCCACCGGCTCCGCTGTCTACCTGATCGCCTTCGGCGCCGCCTGTGCGTTGGCTGGCCTGATCGCCGCCCTGATCTGGCGCCCTGCCCCCTGGACCGCCGAAGGTCTCGGCTTTGCCGCCACCGCAGGCGCCTGCTTTGCCGTCGGCACCGGCCTCATCAGCTTTGCGCTTTTCACTTACGGTGTCCCCGTCTCAAAACTCGCGCCGATCTGGAGCTGCAACGTACTGGTGACGCTGGCGATAGGCGCCGTCTTTCTCGGCGAAGCCTCCGAGCTCGACGTAATGAAGCTCGTCGCCGGCACCCTCCTCATCATCTCGGGCGCCCTTCTCGTCAGCAGCGCTTGACGGGAACTGGTGCGCCGCCACATGCTCCTGCGTTGCAGCGCCTTCTGCTTTGTTGATATCCTGAGTCCAGGCGCCTCTGCGCGCCGTACCGGAGCTCGACATGAACCCACGACAATTGAAGACATTCCTTGCGGTGATCCGGCAGGAGAATCTCACGCGCGCCGCTGCCGAGGTCAATCTCGCTCAGTCAAGCCTCAGCGACCAGATACAGGCGCTGGAAGAGGAACTGGGCGCAGAACTCTTCCTCCGCTCCCGGCAGGGCGTCGTCCCGACAGCGGCAGGTTCGGTCCTCAAGGCTTACGCCGAAGAGATATTGGCGCTGAACGACGAAGCGAATGCCGCCGTCAGCGCCGCGGCCGGCAGTGCGGAGCAGTCCGTCACATTGGGCACGCTCGAAACCATCGCCGCCGAAAGACTGGCACCGTGGCTGTCACTCTTTCGCGGGAAGAACCCAGACGTCGGCCTCAAGCTCAAGGTCGGCGGCAGCGGCGAATTACTTGCGCAATTGCAGCAGGGCTCGATCGACGTCGCCTTCACCTTCGATCGCGGACAGCAGGATGAGCGCTTCTTGACGCGCCGCATCTGCAGCGAACCGCTGGTGTTGATTGCCGGCGGCGATTCACAAGCCCGACCACCGGTGAGCCTCGCGACACTGAGCACCGCCCCCTTCGTCGCCACCGAAACCGGCTGCGTCTACCGTCACCTGTTCGACACTGCCTTCGCCGAAGCGCAGATTGCAGCACCATCAATCGTCACCGAAGCCGACAGCATCGCGACGATCGTCCGGCTCGTCGCATCCGGCACCGGTTATGGCCTCGTGCCGCGCCTTGCGGTCGGCCCGGCCGCAACACGGGGCGACGTCGTCGAACTGCCATGGCCGGGCAATCCACCTGCCGCTTCACTGGTGATGATGTGGCGGCGCAGGCGCGTACAGCCGCCGGCGCTTACCCTCCTGCTGCAATCGGCAAGCGAGGAACTCTCGCCGCTCAGACCAGCCGATGCCCGCCTTCGACATGCAGGATAGTGCCGGTGGTGAATCCGTTGCCGATCAGGAAGCGGATCGCATCGGCAATATCATCGGGCCGTCCAACGCGTCCAGCCGGCAGGCGCTGTGCCATCGCATCAAGCGTCGCCTGCTTGGCCTCGCCGGCGACGAAGCTCCAGATCGGCGTATCTACCCATCCGGGAGACACCGCGTTGATCCGGATCGGCGCCAGTTCGACGGCAAGCGCCCTGACCAAGCCTTCGAGCGCCGCATTGACGGCTGCGACCACCGATCCACGCGCCGCCGGACGGTAGGCCGCGACACCTGATGTATAGGTGATCGATCCTGAGGGCGGCAGATGGGCGGCACCATATTTTGCCAGCAGCAGCGGCCCGTAGATTTTGCTTTCGACCACCCTTTGCGCCGCCGTAAGCTCGACCGTAGCCAGCAGCTGATAGGCGCCTTCGATATCGGCCGCCGTGCTGACGATGTGATCGACCGGCCCGCTATTGCAAAACAGCGCCGCGACCTCTTCCTCGCGCGATATATCGACGGCAACCGTCGCCAATCCAGGATGCTCGCCGAGATTGCGGCGGGCCGCCGTAAGCTTATCTTCGCTGCGTCCGGCGATCGTCACCGCCGCCCCTTCCCCGAGTAAACGCCTCGCCAGCGCCAGCCCCATTCCGGAACTGCCGCCAACAATAATGATCTTCGCGCCTTCGATCCTGATATCCGTCATCTGCCATCTCCTTCTCGGCTGATGCAGCAGATGCCTCGGATTAGAGCGGAAGAAAAACGGAAGAAACCGATGGCGTCATCGAGTTTTCCGATGGCGCGTGTTCGGGTGAATAGTCAGTTGCGCAGCCGGTAACCGGTCTTGAAGATCCAGGCGAGCGTTCCCAGGCAGATCACCAGGAACACCGTGATCATCGCCAGGCTGATCGCCGGGTTGACGTCGGCGATCCCGTAAAAACTCCAGCGGAAGCCGCTGACGAGATAGAGCACCGGGTTGAGGTGGCTGACCGCCTGCCAGAAGGGTGGCAGCATGCTGACGGAATAGAAGCTGCCGCCGAGGAAGGTCAGCGGGGGCACAACCAGCATGGGAATGAGGTTCAACTGTTCGAAATTGCCGGCCCAGATGCCGATCATGAAGCCGAACAGGCTGAAGGTGATCGCCGTCAATAGGAAGAACAGGATCATCATGAAGGGATGCTCGATCCTGACGTCGACGAAGAGATTGGCGGTCAGGAGGATGATGAAGCCAATGATCATTCCCTTGGTCGCCGCCGCCCCGACATAACCGAGCAGGATCTCCGTCATCGCCACCGGCGCGGAAAGCACCTCGTAGATCGTGCCGGTGAATTTCGGGAAATAGATGCCGAAAGAGCCGTTGCTGATGCACTGTCCGAGCAGCGTCAGCATGATCAGGCCGGGCGTGATGAAGGCGCCGTAGGACACACCCTCTACCTCCTGGATGCGTGATCCGACCGCGGCGCCGAAAACGATGAAATAGAGCGAGGTCGAGATCACGGGCGAGATGACGCTCTGCAGCAGCGTGCGGCGCGTGCGCGCCATCTCGAAGAAATAGATCGATTTGACGGCCTCGATGTTCATTTTTCCGCTCCCACCAGCGCCACAAAGATGTCCTCGAGCGAGCTTTGCCGCGTCGAGAGATCCTTGAAATGGATATTGTTCTCACCGAGCCGGGTCAGCAGGGCCGCGATGCTTTCCTGTTCGTTGCCAGCGTCGAAATCATAGGTCAGCCGGTTGCCGTCTGCTTCCAGCGTCAGCCCGTTGCCGGCAAAACAATCCGGCAGGCGGCTGAGCGGTTCGGTGAGATCGAGGATGAGCTGCTTGCGGCCGAGCTTGGCCATCAGCGCCGCCTTGTCCTCGACGAGCAGCAACTTGCCGCCATTGATGACGCCGACGCGGTCGGCGATTTCCTCGGCCTCTTCGATATAATGGGTGGTCAGGATGATCGTGACGCCAGAGGCCCTAAGCTCTTCGACGACATGCCACATGTCCTTGCGCAGCGTCACGTCGACGCCGGCGGTCGGCTCGTCGAGGAAAAGGATATCCGGCTCATGCGAGAGCGCCTTGGCGATCAGCACCCGTCGCTTCATCCCGCCGGAGAGCTGGCGCAGCATATTGTCCTTCTTGTCCCAGAGCGACAGCGCGCGCAGCACCTTCTCGATATGCGCAGGATTGGCTTTCTTGCCGTGCAGCCCGCGCGAAAAGCTGACTGTATTGAACACCGTCTCGAACTGATCGGTGGTGAGCTCCTGCGGCACCAGCCCGATCATCCCGCGGGTGGCGCGGAAATCCTTCACGACGTCGTGGCCTGCGACCAGCACCCGACCGCTGCTCGGATTGGCGATGCCGCAGATGATCGAGATCAGCGTCGTCTTGCCCGCGCCGTTCGGCCCGAGCAGCGCCAGGATCTCACCCTTTTCGACGTCGAGATTGATGCCCTTCAGGGCCTCGAACCCATTGGAGTAGGTCTTGGTGAGGTTCTGAACGGAAATGATGGGGGCCATGCGGGACTCTTGCGGATTCTCGGAAGTTACTTCGGCCCGCTATATAGTCCCTTTGTAACGCTTTAACATCCTTTAGCGCATGAACACTGCATTCACGTGCTGCCAACACAGTTGGCCCGCCGAAGCGGTTGGCCGGCGAAAGAAAGGCAGCGTCGGCTTCAGATGTCATCATCCGGTGATCTTCATGCCCGATAAGGGAGCCGAGGCCAGCACCGGCATCCGCCCCGCCGCCACCCCTTTGCGGAGCCGTCTCCGGGTGTTCTCGTTGCACCCCTTTTTTGCTGCCTCGGCATGTAGTCAAAGTTATTGTTCAGTTACGAAGTGCTTGGAACCGGCCAGTATCCCCTGTTCAGCCGCGTTCGTCTTAGCCGGCCCTGCGCCGGCTTTCTTTTTTCGTTTCCCAGCTCATTCTTTCTGTAGTCCACCGTGGATGAAAGCGACTAGGTGCCCCTCACAGCTCGTCGTAATTGAACCAGTCAAAATCCGCGGCCTTCGCCCGGCCCGACGTATCGAAGGCAAACACGCCGGTGAAAGCGCCGGTGAAGGAGCCATGTTCGCCGCGTCCGCCCTCGTCTGAGATCACCCCGGCATCGAGGACCGGGCCGATCGGTTGCCAGGCGCCCTTGCCTTCGGTCTGCCAGAAGAATTGCAGGTCGTTCTCGCGGATTTCCATGGCGAGCTGGACGCGGCCCTCGGCGGCGATCGCCACGCCGCTGTCGACGGGAAAGCTCAGGCGTCCGTTCGGGTAGTCGCCGTTGCAGGAGAGGATCGTCACGCAGCGGCCGAGTGTTTCGTGCAGCGTCACCGCGACGGCGTGGAATTTGTGGCGGTTGTAGTAATGCGTCAGCCCCGCAACCTGCTGATAGGTGTCGGGCGAGAAGTCGATCACGGTTTCGGCGCGGAAACTGTGGTGTTCCTGACGGCGGGCGACCAGCGACTGTTCAAACCAGGAGCCAATACTCTCACGCGCAATCAGGCGCAAATGGCCGACACGATCCGTCAGGTTGAAGATGCGCGCGGGCTCGGGCGTGCGTAGCCACTGGAAATCGGCAGGCAATGTGCCGCCGTCGAAGTTGTATTCGCTGCGCATCGGCTTTTCCACGGGCACCGCGCCAAAGAGGCCCGGCACATCGACATCGGGCACTGAGGTGCCGTTTTCAAGATAGAGCCAGTCATCGTCGCGCCAGACGCATTTCTGTAAGGATGTCTCGCGCCCCAGCGTGCAGCGCCGTTTCGGCGGTAGCGGCCGGCCGCAGAGATGGGTGTGATAGGCCTCGCCCTCGGGCGTCTCGACATATTGACCGTGCCCTGCCCGCTGCAGCACCGCGCCCGGGTGATCCTTGGAGGTGATGAGATGCATGTTCGGATGCATCTCATAGGGTCCGTCGATCTTTCGCGACCGCGCCATGGTGACGGCATGGTCGTAGCCGGTACCGCCCTCTGCGGTGGTCAGGTAATACCAGCCGTTGCGCTTGAAGAGATGCGGACCCTCGACGAGGCCGAGCGGGCTGCCGGCGAAAATATTGTTGATCGGCCCCTTCAGCGCCTTTGCCGCCGGATCCCATTCCTGCAGCAGGATGCCGTCGAAGGCCGGCGATTTCGGCGAGCCGCCATAGCTTTCGGTACGGTGGTTCCACTGCATGTTGACGAACCACTTGCGGCCGTCATCGTCGTGGAAGAGCGAGGGATCGAAGCCGGAGGAATTGACATAGACCGGCTCGGACCATTCGGCCTCGATCGTAGGTGCCGTGACGATGTAGTTCGGCGCATCCTTGAAATTGCCGTCGTAGCGCTTGACGTCGGTATAGACCAGCCAGAACTGCCCGTCGGCATAGGACAGGCAAGGCGCCCAGATGCCGCAGCTATCGGGATTGCCGCGCATGTCGAGCTGTGATCTGCGCTCCAGCGGCCGGCGCACCAGCGTCCAGTTCACCAGGTCGCGCGAATGGTGGATCTGCACGCCGGGAAACCATTCGAAGGTCGAGGTGGCAATGTAATAATCAGCGCCGACGCGGCAGATCGACGGATCGGGATTGAACCCGGGCAGGATGGGATTGCGGATCATGACAGGGTCTCCTCCGAACGGCGGTGCTTTTTTTGCTGTACGTACATCAGATTATAACAGTAAAAGGCCCGGAAGACTTGCCTCCGGGCCTGAGATGACTATTCGCGTTCGGCGGACTTGGCCCAGAGATTGATGTCGGCCTCGCGGGCATAAACGTCGATCTCAGCAAGCTCCTCTACACTGAATTCGAGATTGTCGAGCGCCTTGACGCAATCGACGATCTGCGACGAGCGGCTTGCGCCGATCAGCGCCGAGGTCACGCGGCCGCCGCGCAGTACCCAGGCGATCGCCATCTGCGCCAGCGTCTGGCCGCGCCTTTCGGCGATCTCGTTGAGCTTGCGGATATTGTCGATGATCGAGGGGCGGATGTAGTCGCGCTTGAGAAAGTGGTTCTGCGCCGCGCGGCTGTCTTCGGGAATGCCGCCGAGATATTTCGTCGTCAGCATGCCCTGGGCGAGTGGCGAGAAGACGATCGAGCCCATGCCGACCTCATCCAGCGTATCGAGCAGCCTGTCGTCCTCTACCCAGCGGTTGAGCATCGAATAGCTCGGCTGGTGAATCAGGCACGGCGTGCCGAGATCCTTGAGGATCTTTGCAGCTTCGCGCGAGCGCTGCGAATTATAGGAGGAGATGCCGACATAGAGTGCCCGGCCGGAACGGACGATATGGTCGAGCGCGCCGCAGGTCTCTTCCAATGGCGTTTCCGGGTCGAAGCGGTGCGAATAGAAGATGTCGACATAATCGAGGCCCATGCGCTTCAGGCTCTGGTCGCAGGAGGCGATCAGGTATTTGCGGCTGCCCCATTCGCCATAAGGGCCGGGCCACATGTCGTAGCCGGCCTTGGATGAGATGATCAGTTCGTCGCGAAGCCCGACGAATTCGGTGCGCATGATTTCGCCGAAGGCGGTCTCGGCGCTGCCAGGAGGCGGGCCGTAATTGTTGGCGAGGTCGAAATGGCTGATGCCGAGGTCGAAGGCCGTGCGGCACATATCGATTTTGCGATCATGCGGCGTGTCGCCGCCGAAATTGTGCCAAAGGCCGAGCGAGACGGCCGGCAGCTTCAGGCCAGAACGGCCCGTGCGGTTATATTTCATTTTCGAATAACGGTCTGCGGCTGGTTGCCAGCTCATGATCCCAATCCTTAAAAGCAATTCCGGGAAAAGCGTGCAGCATTTTCCCTGGGAATTGCGCGTAACAAATGATCGAAGCAAAAAGGCGCGGGCTCATCGCCCGCCCCGACAATAAGGTTTCGCAGGCCTACTTCAAGAGCGCCTGCGCCTCCTCGATGCCGAGGGCGGCCGGTTGCGTGCAGGTCGTGGTCAGGTCGATGAAACGGCCCTCTTCGCCAGATTTCAGGATCGAGGTCATGACGTCGACGCCGTGCAGCGTGCGGTCGAGCGAGCAACGCGCATCGCGGCCTTCGATCAGTGACATCGCCATGTCGGCAAGGCCGGCGGTGCGGTAGTTGGCGCGCGATCCGTTCGGGCTTTCCTGATTGATCTTGCCGAATGGATGCTCCCAGGCGTCGAGCGGCTTGATGTCCTTGTCGCGGCCGCTTGCCTCGACGGTGCCGCCGAAGAAGTTCGGATCCGGCACGTAGAGCGAACCGTCGGTGCCGTAGAGTTCCATATTGGCATGGCGGTGCGACCAGACGTCCCAGCTCGCCGTCAGCGTCACCGTGGCGCCGTTGACGAATTCGAGCAGCGCCTGGATCGTCGTCGGCGTCTTGACCGGGATGATCTCACCGTTGCGCGGCTGGCTGGTGATGGTGCGGGTCGGCGACGCCATCGAGGTCATGCCGCCGACACGTTTGACCGGGCCGATCAGGTTGATCAGGTTGGCGATGTAATAAGGGCCGAGATCGAGGATCGGGCCACCGCCCGGCAGAAAGAAAAAGTCCGGGTTCGGATGCCACATCTCCATACCGGGGCTCATCACGTAACAGGCGCCCGAGGTCACCCGGCCGATGCCGCCGTCATCGATGAACTTGCGGGCAAGCTGATGGGCGCCGCCGAGGAAAGTGTCGGGCGCACAGCCGACGGCAAGGTTCTTTTCCTTGGCGATGCGACGAAGCTCCTCACCCTCCTCGAGCGAAAGCACCAGCGGCTTTTCGGAATACACGTGTTTTCCGGCCTCGAGGATCGCCTTCGATACCCGGAAATGCGCATCCGGGATCGTCAGGTTGACGACGACGTCGATCTCGTCATTGACGAGAAGCTCATCAATCGTCTGCGCTTTGACGCCATATTCCTTGGCGCGCGCCTCGGCCGCCTGCGCGTTGATATCGGCGCAGGCCAGCACCTTCAGCCCCTTGAAGAGCGGTGCCAGTGAGAAGTAAGTGGTGGAGATGTTGCCGCATCCGATGATGCCGACGCCAAGTTCCCTGGTCATGATGAAGCCTCAGTAGGTCTGGAAGGATGCGATCGAGCGGCTGATGTTGCGGTCGATGTCATTCGGGTTATCGTGTTCGACGACGTAGTGCTTGGCCTTGGTGGCGCGCAGCGCCGTCATCAGCCTAGCCCACTCGACCTTGCCGTGGCCGACATCGGCCCAGCCGCTCTCATCCGCCGCTTCGCCGGCCGGCGCGATGTCCTTGACATGCACGGCGGTGATCCGCGGTCCGAGCTTCTCGACCCAGGCGAAGGGATCGGCCCCGCCACGGATAACCCAGGCGATATCGGCCTCCCAGGAAATGTCGGGCGCGCCTTCGAAGATGTGCTCGATCGGCCGCGAGCCGTCCTGCAGCTTGAAGAATTCGAAATCGTGGTTGTGCCAGCCGAATTCGTAGCCGGCAGCCTTATACGGCTTGCTGATCTCCTGCAGGCGCTTGCCAAAGGCGACCCAACCGGCGGCGTCGGACGGGCGTTCCTCGGCCGCCAGATGCGGAGCATAGATCGAATCCATGCCCAGGGTCTTGGCAATGTTCAGCGACTTCTCGACTTCCTTCTCCAGGAAATCGGGGCTGAAATGGCCGGTCGCCATGACCAGGCCGTTCTTGTCGAGATCGGCGCGAAGGCTCTTCAGCCCGGCATCATCGAGATCGGCATAGATGCCGCCGAAGCCTTCGACTTCGGCATAACCAGCCTTGCCGAGCTTTTCGAAGATCGCCGAATAGGGCTGGAAGTTGCGGGCGCTATAGAGCTGGTAGCTAAGTTTCGTCATCATGTTCTCCTTGGGCCTCGTGCCCATTCTTGCAAGATCAATCTGCCGACTGGCAGGAATACAGGTCGTAGAACCGGAACTCCGGAAGCGCGCCACGATCAAGCGGCCGTGCCGGGGTAAAGGTGATCCGGCGGCTCTCGCCGGCCGCAAGATCGAAGGCGTTGTCGGAATATTTGCCGTCCGTCTCGGTCTCGATCATCACGAAAAGCGCAAGTCCCCTAGCGGTGACGTTGATGTCGACGGCGCCATTCTCCTCGACATATTCGTGGGTGACAGCAAGCCCCGCGGGCTCCAGCTCCAGCGCCTTGTAGGTGCCGTTGACGTAATGCCCCTCGCCGCCCGTACCGTTCGACGCGGTGAAGTGCCAGGCAAGCAGCGTTCCCTCTGGAATATCGGAGACGTCGATGCTCGTGGCAGTGACGGCCGCATCCGGCGAACACACGGCCTGCACGTCCTTCAGATGCCGGCGTTCGCCCTTCGTCGTCAGCAGCGAGATCGAAAGATCGACGCTGACATTGGCAAGCGTGTCGTTAACAAGCGAGAAGCGGATCGTCTTTCCGTCATCGGAAGGAATGGCAGCGACCGCGACCGGCTGGAAGAAGCGCTTGACGAGGTAGTGCATCGCCTTCCAGCGGCCGCCATAGTCGAGGCTCGACCAGGAAGCCACCGGCCAGGTGTCGTTGAGCTGCCAGTAGATCGTGCCCATGCAATGGGGTTTGAGCGACCGCCAGTATTCCACCGCCGTCTTGATCGCCAGCCCCTGCTGGATCTGGGAGAGATAGACGAAGTTCGGAAAATCCTTGGGGAAGCGGAAATAGCGGAACATCGTGCCGGCGATGCGCTCGTTGCCGCCGGCATTCTTCTGGTGCAGCTCCATGACGGGGGAAGCGACGTTCATGTCCTTCTCCTCGGCATAGGTCCTGATCACAGGCAGCGACGTATAGGACTGGAAGCCGAATTCCGAGCAGAAGCGCGGACGCACCGAGCGGTAATTGTCGAACGACTTGTTCTCGTGCCAGACCGACCAGTAGTGCATGTCGCCGGACCCGTCCGCATGCCAGGCATCGCCGAAATCGAGATAGCCGGACGCCGGGCTCGACGGCCACCAGAGCGCGCCGGGCAGCGCCTTCTTCACCGCCTGCTCGATGGTGCGGTTGAGGCGATCATAGGAGACGAGATAGCGGTCGCGGTCCTTCCTCGATTCCTCGAACCAGGTGAGCGCACCCACCAGCTCGTTGTCGCCGCACCAGAGCACGATCGACGGATGCGAGGAGAGCCGGCGCACCTGGTAGTCGACCTCGATCGTTACATTGTCGAGGAAGTCCTCGGTCGAGGGGTAGAGGTTGCAGGCGAACATGAAGTCCTGCCAGACCATGAGGCCCAGTCGGTCGCAGAGATCATAGAAATGATCCTGCTCGTAGAAGCCGCCGCCCCAGACGCGGATCATATTCATATTGGCGGCTTTGGCCGATTGCAGCAGGTCCTCGGTCTTCTCAGGCGAAGACAGCGAAAACAGCGCGTCGGCCGGGATCCAGTTGGCGCCGCGGCAGAAGACCTCGTGGCCGTTGACCTTGAAAGCGAAGCGGCTGCCTGACGCATCCGGCGTGGTGATCAGCTCGATGGTGCGAAGACCGATCTGCTTGATAACCTCATCCGTCGGCAATTCGACGGATAGCCTGTAGAGCGCCTGCTCGCCGCTGCCGGAGGGCCACCAGAGGCGCGGGTTGTCGATATGGAAGAGGTGGTTGACATGGGTCTCGCCGTTGACGCCGACATCGAGGCGCACGCGCTCGCCGTCGAGCTCGAAATAGACCTGGGCAATGTCTGGCCCCTTGGAAAACAGCGTCGCCGTCACTTTGAGATCGACCGAACCGTCATTATTGTGGGTCTGGCGGGTGACGACGTGTTCGATGCGCGCCGTTTCGAGCTTTTTCAGCGCGATCGTCCCGTAGAGGCCGAGCGGCGCAATGGCAATGTTCCAGTCCCAGCCGAAATGGCATTGCGGCTTGCGCAGCATGTTGCCGTCGGGGATCGGCGAATTGCCCGTGCTGTAGGGAATGTAAAAGGGCTGCTGCTTCTGTCGCGCAGCGCCGACGGCAATGTTGGAGGCAAAGACGATGCGGATGCTGTTGTCGCCTGATTTCAGCATGCTGGAGACGTCAGGCCGGTAGCGGCGGAAGCTGTTGTCGGCTTCGAGCGCCAGGAAGCCGTTGACGTGGACGCTGGCGACCGTGTCGAGATAATCGATATCGAGATACCAGTCGCCTTCGACCTCCGGAAGCGTGAAGCTGCGCTCGACGGCCCATTCGCGCTCGGCCACCCACTGCACCTTTTCCTCATTGCGGCCGAAATAGGGATCGGGGATCAGCCCTGCACGGTGGAGCGCGGTGTGCACGTCGCCCGGCAGCATGATCGCAGTACGGATCTCGCCGTCGACAGAGGCGAGCTGCCACGAACCGGAAAGGTCGATGTTGAAACCGTTCTTCGGCAAGGATGTCATAGTAGTATCCTGATCGGGCCGCTCCTGGGAGGCGCCGGACAAGCCGGACCACGGCCGAATTTGGCTGGCCTGATGGCCGATTGGAGGTAGGGCGGCGCCATTTCGGCCCCGCCCGCAGAGTTCTCTAGAGACGCAGCTCGCTTTCGGCATCGAAGACCGAGGCAACCGTCATGTCGAAGCTGAGCTTCACCTTGGCTCCGACGTTGAAGCGGCGTGCGCCGTTGACACGTACAGACATCGTGTGACCGGCATGTTTCAGCCACAGCAGATTGTCCGCGCCCATCGGCTCCTCGATATCGACGGTGGCGTCATGTTCTTCGCCGCCGGTATTCTCGTTAACCTTGATGTGTTCAGGACGAACGCCGAGAACCACTTTGCGGCCGGGCTGCAGCGTCTCGCCAGCGTCGTAGTCAGCGAGCGAGAAAATGACGCCGTTGGCTAAAAAGGCAATGCCCTCGCCTGATTTGACCAGCTCACCGTGCAGGAAATTCATCGACGGCGAGCCGATGAAGCCGGCAACGAACAGATTGCGCGGCCTGTTATAGATCGTCGTCGGATCGTCGAGCTGCTGGATGATGCCGCTCTTCATGATGGCGATGCGGTCGGCAAGCGTCAGCGCCTCGATCTGGTCGTGGGTCACGTAGATCATCGTGTTCTTCAGCGACTGGTGCAGGCGCTTGATCTCGACGCGCAGCTCCGAGCGGAGCTTGGCGTCGAGATTGGACAGCGGCTCGTCGAACAGGAAGACGTCGACGTCGCGCACCAGTGCCCGGCCGATCGCCACGCGCTGGCGCTGGCCGCCGGATAGCTCAGCCGGCTTGCGCTTCAGCAGCGGCTGAATCTGCAGGATTTCGGAAGCACGTGCCACCCGCTTGTCGATCTCGGCCTGCGGCACCTTGGCGACGCGAAGACCGAATGACAGGTTCTTCTCGACGGTCATCTGTGGATAGAGCGCATAAGACTGGAACACCATGCCGATGCCGCGGTCCTTCGGCTCTTCCCAGGTAACGTTCTTGCCCTTGATGAAGATCTGCCCTTCCGAGGCGTCGAGCAGGCCGGCGATGCAATTCAGCAAGGTCGACTTGCCGCAGCCGGACGAGCCGAGCAGCACCAGGAATTCGCCGTCGTTGATGTCGAGATTGAGATCCTTCAGCACGCTCACCGCGCCGAAATTCAGGGACAGATCCTTGATGGAGACGCTTGCATTCATATTCATGAGATCAACCCTTCACTGCGCCGGCGGCGATGCCGCGGACGAAAAGCCGCCCCGACACGAAGTAGACGATGAGCGGCACGAGACCGGTGAGGATCGTTGCCGCCATGTTGACGTTGTATTCCTTCACGCCCTGGACGGAATTGACGATGTTGTTGAGCTGCACGGTCATCGGGTAGGTATCCGGCCGGGTGAAGACCACGCCGAACAGGAAGTCGTTCCAGATGCCGGTCACCTGCAGGATCATCGCGACCACGAAGATCGGCAGCGACATCGGCAGCATGATCCGCAGGAAGATCTGCCAGAAGCCCGCCCCGTCGACACGCGCCGCTTTGAACAGTTCCTCCGGCAGCGACACGAAATAGTTGCGGAAAAGCAGCGTCAGGATCGGCATGCCGAAGATCGAATGCACGACAATGAGGCCGGTCAGCGTGCCGTAGATGCCGATTTCGCGCAGGATGATGACGATCGGATAGATCATCACCTGATAGGGAATGAATGCGCCGACGATGAGGATCGAGAAAAAAAGCTCGGATCCTCTGAAGCGCCAGTTTGCCAGCGCGTAGCCGTTCACCGAGGCGATCGCGATCGAGATGATCACCGACGGCACCGTGATGCGAACTGAATTCCAGAAGCCGCGCGACAGGCCATCGCAGTTGAGCCCGGTGCAGGCCTGCGCCCAGGCTTTCACCCAGGGTTCGAAGGTGATCTCCATTGGCGGCGAAAAGATGTTGCCGAGACGGATTTCCGGCATGCCCTTCAGCGACGTCACGACCATCACATAGAGCGGCAGCAGATAGTAGAGCGCTGCGATCGTCAATGTGCCATAGAGCATGATGTTGCGCGCCGACACCGCAGGGCGCGGCCGGGGGCCGCTGGGGCCTTCGCCGAGTTTCGGCGCGACGGCGTCGATGCCGGCAGACGTGGTGTTGAGAGTTCCTACATCAGCCACGCTTGCGCCCTCCGCCGAATTCCAGATAGGCCCACGGAACGATAATGATCGCGACTGTGACGAGCATCATGGTCGAGGCAGCAAAGCCCTGCCCCAGGTTCTGCGCCTGGAACATGTAATCGTAGACATATTTCGCCGGCACTTCCGAGGAGATGCCCGGTCCGCCCGATGTCTGCGCGACCACGAGGTCGTAGACCTTGACGATGCCGGAGGCGATGATGACGATCGTCGTGATGAAGACCGGCCGCATCATCGGGATGACGATGAAGAGATAGGTCCTCCACATCGGAATGCCGTCCACACGCGCCGCTTTCCAGATGTCCTCGTCGATCCCACGCAGGCCGGCAAGCATCAGGCACATGACGAGACCCGTCCCCTGCCACAGCGCCGCGATCAGAATGCCGTAGATGACGATTTCAGGCGTATAGAGCGGATTGAAAGTGAAACTTGTCCACCCCATCGAGCGCACCACAGCCTGGATGCCGAAATCGGGGTTCAGAACCCATTGCCAGACGAGGCCCGTCACGATGAAGGACAGCGCGAAGGGATAGAGAAAGATGGTGCGGAAAGTGTTTTCGAAACGGATCTTCTGGTCCATCAGCGCGGCAAGCATGAAACCGATGACCAGGCTGAAGATCAGCGAGAGAATGCCGTAGACAGCCAGATTCTCGATCGCCGTCACCCAGCGCGGCGCAGCCCACAGGCGCTCGTACTGATCGAAGCCGACAAAGCTCAACCGCGGAAGGAGCTTGGAATTGGTGAAGGAATAAAAAACCGTCCACAACGTCCCACCGACAAAGATCACCAGCGCCGTCAGGATCATCGGAATGGACGCAATCTTGGCATTCAGATTGCGCAGTAACTTATTTGGCCGGCCTGCTCGCGCTTGACCCGTCATGAATACTTCTCCTCAAATCGCAACTGCGACCAGTGACAGATCGGCAAGGCGCCGCCTGTCGTCTCCATCTCCGAAACCTGCTGAAGATACCAGAGATACGCCGCCGCCCGCCGGACCATCACCTGCCGTCCGGAACGGTCCGGCACCATGGGTGCCGGACCGCAAGGGCAGCGAATCTGCTGATCAGTCAGCAGAAGCGATGATCCCGGCGAAACGCTTCTGAGCGTCTTCCGGCGTCATCGACGGATTGGCGAAGAATTCGGAGAAGAGGTCTTCCTTCTGCTTCTGGCTGTCGGCCGAAAGCAGCTGGTCGGTGCCTTGGATCACGTTGCCCTTGGCCAGGATGTCGAGACCCTTCTTCATGCAATCATTGGCGGCGGCGAGATCGACGTCGCCGCGAACCGGCAGCGAACCCTTCTTCAGATTAAAGGCAACCTGGGTCTTGGGATCGAGCAGGGTCTTGGCAAGCACGGCCTGCGCCTTGGACTTTTCTTCGTCCTTCAGCAGCGGGAAGTAGAAGGCGTCGCCGCCAGTCGAGATGATCTCGTTCACGCCGAGGCCCGGCAGGCAGGTATAGTCGGTACCGGCCTTTTGACCGGCGAGCGCGAACTCACCCTGCGCCCAGTCGCCCATGATCTGGCCGCCGGCCTTGCCTGTGATGACAAGGTTGGTGGCCTGGTTCCAATCCTGGACGTTGCTGCCTTTGGCCATGCGCCGAGCGTCGTCGGCCGCCTTGAAGACCTTGGCGATTTCGGGACCGGCGGCAACTTCCGCATCCTTGTCCTTGAAGACCTTGTTGAAGGTATCCTTGCCGGCGACCGCAACCATCAGCACGTCGAAGGCGCCAGTTGCCTGCCACGGCTGACCGCCGACGGCGAGCGGAATGATGCCGGCCTTTTCGAGAGCCGGAGCAGCAGCGACGAACTCGTCCCAATTCTTGGGAACCTCGACGCCGGCCTTCTTGAAGGCGGCGTTCGAAAGCCACAGCCACTGCCAGGAGTGGATGTTGACGGGAGCGCAGTAGATCTTGCCGTCGATGGTGCAGGAATCGAGCAGGCTCGACGGACGAATAATGTCCTTCCACTTCTCGGCGGTCGCCACATCGGTCAGATCGCGCATCAGGCCGGCCTGGACAAGTTCCTCGGCCTGGCGGCCATGGTTGAACTGGGTTGCTCCCATCGGATCACCGCCGGTGACGCGGCTGATCATGATCGGACGGGCAGTGCCGCCGGAACCGGCGATAGCACCGTCGACCCAGTGGTTGCCGGTGGCGTCGAATGCCTTTGCCAACTCGGCGACGGCAGCGGATTCGCCGCCCGATGTCCACCAGTGCGTGACTTCGAGATCGGTGGCGTTGGCGGCGCTGAACGGAAGCGCGACCGAAGCGGCAAGCACGGCCGCCATTATACGGATTTTCATGAGTTCTCCTCCCTCACTGAAACGTTGCCGGAAAAACTTAGATCAATCGATTTCTCCACGCAACTGCCCGCAGGCAAATTTTTCCGTGATAACCGGAATTGCTACTTCTGCCTGTTTAAATCAGGAGCACTGCATCCCCTTGAAACGATACCAGGCCGGGCGTTCCCGCACATGCGTTGCCACTTTATCAGTTTGAATTTGCGTAATAATTTTACACAATAAATTTAGCCTTCCAATTCAGTCTCTTCGCAATCGCAATAAAACAGAGCACGGATTGCCGATTCAACCTATACGTACAATGTTGCAATGCACACAACAAAAAGCACTCGACATTTCTACTGTATCGTTACAGATTGCATTCTTCAGGGAGGTGCGATTTTGGCATGCGGCGGGCTTACGACGCTGGAAAAAGCCTCTATAAGCGACACCAATTCGCGCAGGACGGCCTAAAGGGATGGAAAACAAGGGAAATTTCGGGAACGCGGCATCGACGCCGGCAGCGCGCGAGCGCCCGACGTTGAAGACGATCGCCTTCATGACGGGCCTTGGCGTGACGACGGTGTCGCGTGCGCTGAAGGATGCGCCGGATATCGGGGCCGAAACCAAGGAGCGCGTGCGCATGGTCGCCCGCCAGCTCGGCTACCAGCCGAACAGGGCGGGTGTGCGCCTCCGTACCGGCAAGACCAACGTCATCGCCCTCGTCCTCAGCATCGACGAGGAGATCATGGGCTTCTCGAGCCAGATGGTCTTCGGCATCTCCGAGGTGCTATCCGGCACGCCCTATCATATCGTCATCACGCCGCATTCGCACAGCAAGGACCCGATGCTGCCGGTGCGCTATATCCTTGATACCGGCTCGGCCGACGGCGTCATCATCTCACGCATCGAGCCAGACGATCCGCGCGTAAGGCTGCTGAGCGAGCGCGGCATGCCCTTTGCCACGCATGGGCGCACCGATGCGGGTCTGACGCATCCCTTCCACGATTTCGACAACGAGGCCTTCGCCCATAAGGCGGTGGAAAAGCTGGTCAAGCGCGGCCGGCGCCGCATCGCCCTGCTGCAGCCGCCGAGCAAACTCACTTACTACGCCCATATCCGCATCGGCTTCCAGACCGGCCTGCATGATTATGGCGCCGAGGAAGTGCCGCTGCGCATCAACACCGACGCCCCGCTCGCCGACATCCGCGACGTCGTCGAGGTGATGATGCGCTCGGCCAATGCGCCTGACGGCATCGTCTGTTCGGCCGGCAGTGCTGCAATCGCCGTCAATGCCGGTATCGAGGCCGCCGGCAAGGCGCTCGGCCGCGATCTCGACATGGTCTCCAAACAATCGGTGCCGATCCTGAACTGGATCCGCCCCGAGATCATCACCGCCCAGGAAGACGTCCGCCACGCCGGCCGCGAAATGGCCAAAGCCGTCATCGCCCGCATCGACGGCGTCGAACCGGAACTGCTGCAGAGCGTAAGCCAGCCGACTTGGCCGGAGAGTGGGAGGTAGGCAGCCGGTTGAAGGAACGGACCGTCGGGCTCAAATCCGACGATCCGCTTTGGATCATCACAGGTCTTCGACGACGAAATTCACCAGTCGCCCCGGAACCAGAACTTCCTTGACCACCGTTTTGCCGTCGAGCAAGGCCATAACGGAAGGTTCGGATCGCGCCGCCGCAAGCAGCGCCTCGCCGAGATCGGCGGCGGCTTCGAAGCGGTGGCGAACCTTGCCGTTGATCTGCACGACATATTCGCGGGTCTCCATCTCGATCATTGCAGGATCGAAGGTGGGCCAGGAAACCCATGTCAGTGTTTCCCCGTGACCAAGCTTGCTCCATAACTCCTCCGCGATGTGAGGCGCAAAGGGTGCGAGCAACAGCACGAATGTCTCCACCACTTCGCGCGAACGCACTGCTTCCGCCGTCAGTGCGTTGGCCAGTTCCATCAGCCGGGAAACCGCGGTATTGAACCGAATTGCTTCGATATCCGCCGTCACGGTCTTCACCGTCTGGTGGCGCAAGCGCAGAAGCTGCGGGCTGGGGGCCGCCTCCAGCACCACTGGAGAGAGGCCATCGCTCTCGTCGCAGACAATGCGCCAGGCACGCTCCAGAAACCGACGCACGCCGATCACGCCAGCGGTCTGCCAGGGTTTTGCCGCGTCCAGAGGTCCCATGAACATCTCGTACAGGCGCAAGGCGTCGGCCCCGAACTGATCGACAACATCGTCGGGATTGACAACGTTCAGCCGCGACTTCGACATCTTCTCGACGGCGCGCTGCACTTCGACCGACCCAGCGAACCATCTGCCCTCCTCTTCGACGACCGACGACGGCGCGTAATACCGGCCCGCCGCATCGCGGTAGGAATGAGCAAGGATCATGCCTTGGTTGAACAGCCGCTGGAACGGCTCTTCCGTCGAAACGACGCCGATGTCGTAGAGCACCTTATGCCAGAAGCGGGCATAGAGCAGATGCAGGACCGCGTGCTCGGCGCCGCCGACATAGAGATCGACCGGCATCCAATAGCGCTCGGCCTCGCGCCCGACGGGTTTGCTGGTGTTCTCCGGATCGAGGAATCTGAGATAATACCAGCAGGAGCCCGCCCATTGCGGCATCGTGTTGGTCTCCCTCCGTGCCGGAATGTCGGTGCCCGGCACGGTCGTTTCGACCCAGGCCTGCGCACGGGCAAGCGGCGGTTCGCCATCCGGCATCGGAGCGTAGTCGTCCAGTTCGGGCGGCAGCAGCGGCAGGCATTCCTCGGTCAGCGGCATCACCGAACCATCCGCCAGATGCAGCACCGGGATCGGCTCACCCCAGTAGCGCTGGCGGGAAAACAGCCAGTCGCGCAGGCGGTATATGACCTTCGGCCAGCCCGCGCCGTTCGCCTGCAGCCAGGCGATGATGGCGGATCTCGCCTCCGGCGAGCCCAGGCCATCCAGGAAGCCGGAGTTGACCATCGCCCCCTCGCCCTCATAAGCCGCCTTTTCGATATCGTCCTCGCTGTCGATCACGAGAATGATCGGCAGCTCGTGCGCATGGGCAAAAGCGTAGTCGCGCGCGTCATGAGCCGGCACCGCCATCAGGGCGCCGGTGCCGTAGCCAGCCAGCACGTAATCGGCCACCCAAACCGGCAGCCGGGCTCCGTTGACAGGGTTGGTCGCATAAGCGCCGGTGAAGACGCCCGTCTTCTCGCGCCCGGCATCGGCCCGCACCGTCTCTTCCAATCCTTCGGCCTCGGCTATATAGGCGGCCACTGCCTCGCGCATTTCCGGCTCGATGATGGCGGCAACGGCAGGATGCTCCGGCGCGAGGACGATATAGCTTGCTCCGAACAGGGTCTCGGGGCGCGTCGTGAAGACGGTGATGACCTCTTTGCCGTGCTTGAGCGGAAACCGGATTTCGGCGCCCTCGGAGCGTCCGATCCAGTTGCGTTGCATGGTTTTCAGGTTTTCGGGCCAGTCGAGGCCGTCCAGTCCCTGCAGCAGCCGATCGGCATAGGCCGTGATGCGCAGCATCCACTGGCGCATCCTGCGGCGAATGACGGGATCGCCGGTCTCGACATAACGCCCGTCCTTGACCTCCTCGTCGGCAAGCACTGAGTTCTGGGCCGGGCACCAGTTGACCGCGACCTCCGCCTGATAGGCGAGGCCCTTCTCGAACAGCTTCAGGAAGATCCACTGCGTCCAGCGCACATAGGCGGGGTCGGTCGTGGCAAACTCGCGACTCCAGTCATAAGAAAAACCCAGCCTCTGCACCTGCCCGCGAAACGTCTCGATATTGCGCTTCGTCGTGATATCGGGATGCACACCAGTCCGCATCGCGTGGCGCTCCGCCGGCAGGCCGAAACTGTCCCATCCCATCGGATGCAGGACGTTGAAGCCGCGCATGCGTTTGTAGCGGCACGTTATATCCGTGGCCGTATAGCCGAGGGGATGGCCGACATGCAGGCCCGCACCCGAAGGATATGGGAACATGTCGAGTGCGTAGAATTTCGGTCTGGCCGGATCGATCTCCGCTCGAAAAATACGGTGATCGGCCCAATAAGCCTGCCACTTCGGTTCGATCGTCTTGGGATCATAAGGCATGCATCACTCCTGGCGCCGGCCGGCTATGCCGGCGACGTGTCCTAAAAATGAGAGGTACTCTTTGGTTCAGGAGCAGCTACGGCTGCCGGTGCTCCGGTGACGTCCGGCAGCCGCGGCTAAGTCGAAGCGCGCGCGAAGTTGCGGCGCACGACGTCTGCGCGACGCTCCGGACGAAAAAAGCGCGACGTGGCTTTGGAAGCGATCTGGTGTCCATGGACGGTGGCTCAAGGCAAATAAGGAGAACGCAAACGACAGTATTAACCGGCTCCGATCAGGAGGCCGTGGTGGTAAGTCGTGCGTCGCGTGCGCGAACGTCTGCTGCTTCAGTTGCCATAATCATGAACCAAGAGTGCCCGATATGATCGCTCCTGCCAAGAGTGCATTCGCGCGAAAATCAGGATCTGTTCAAATCCCGCGGCGCGCTCTTTACCAGTTGATCGAGCACCGCCGCGATCTTCGGGTTACGCACCTCACCGCGCCGGGTAATCGCATAGATGCCCCGGTAGGTGGATGGCACCAGCGGCTTGACGGTCAGGCTTTCGCCAAAATCTCGAAGCGCCAGTCCGGGCATCACCGAAATCGAGCATCCGGCTTCGACCAGCGCGAACACGACTTCGAAACTATCGCTGAAACCGTTGATGACGGGCTCGTAACCGATGTCGCGGCAGGCCTGGCGGATGGCCCTGCAATAGGCGCTGGAGGCGACGTCGAGAGCCCAATGTTCATCCCTCAGCTGTGCGAGTTCGATGACGGGCTCGCTCTCCAGCCTGTGGCCAGCGGGCAGAAGCACGAAGAGCTGGTCGCGGCAGAGGAACAGCGTGTCGGCCGTGCCCTCCAGCGTATGCGGATCGAACGATATGTCGTCGGCAATGACGATATCGGCCTGCCAGGCCCGGAGCGCTGCCACGCCTTCGGCAGGTCCCATCGTCGTCATGACGATGTCGAGATGCGGATGGTCGATGGCGAGCTGGCACATTGCGGCGGGAATGAAGGAGGAAGCCGCGGACGGCTGGGTGGCGATCCTCAGGTCGCCGGCGACGATATTCTGCAACTCGGCAATATCGGTCTTGGCTTCCTCGACAATGCCGAATATCCGGTCGGCATGCACAACGAGCCGCTGTCCGGCCGGTGTCAGCGTCACCCCTCGCCCGCGCCGCTCGACGAGCGCAATGCCGATTTCGTCCTCCAGTTGGGCGATCTGCTGGGAAACGGCCGATGAGGAAATGCCGAGCGCGTCGGCGACCGCAGCCATCGTCTCGCGGCGCGAGAGCTCGCGAAGCGTGCGCAATCGGAAGAAATCCAAGCCCGTTTCTCCGGTTGATCAATCGGCCATAATTTCTAACCTATATGCTTACTTTAATTAAGTAGACCTGAAGAAAACTGCACCTTAGCCTTGGATTCGCAAGCGGGGCATTGGCTCGAAAAAGCCAAGATTGCCGGCCATCTCATAAGACGAGTCACGGGGGATATCCACAGGATGCAGCAGAGCGGCGTGCCTTATTTCAGCCAATGGGAAACACCCGGCATGACGTTGCCGGTGCTTACCGAGGGATCGCAGGCTCTGCTCAGCGATCCCCTCTGGCGCCATTCTGGGGCCGCGACGATCGAGGAATATGCGCGCTGGGCGGTGAATGTCTGCGGCATGGCCTGCCTGAAGATGATTCTTGCCGCGCGCGGCGAGATCCACCCCACCCTCGAGCTTGCCCACGCCTGCACCGCCTATGGCGGTTATGTCGTCAACGAGATCGACGCCTCGATCAAGGGGTTGATCTACGCACCCTTCGTTCGCTTCGCCGCCGACCGATTCGCGCTTCGCGCGGAGACGATGACCGGCGTCGAGACGTCGGCCATTCCCGAGCTTCTGTCGAGGCGGCGGTTCTTCATCGCCTCGGTGCATTCGGGCATCCGCTGGCCTGAGCGCGAGCCGCCGTCGAAGGGCGGACACCTGGTGCTGGTGACGGCAGCCAACGATGAAACAATCCGCTTTCACAACCCGTCCGGTCATGACGAAGCGAGCCAGGCCGATGTGACACTGGCGCTTGCCGTCTTCGACCGTTTCTTCGCCTATCGCGGCATATCGGTCGACGCCTGACCCTTTTCAACACCAGATCGTTTCGGAGGCTTTCATGACCCCATCCCCAAACAGGCTGCGCATTGTCGTGCTCTTCGGCGGCCGCTCGGCCGAGCATGAGGTTTCCGTGCTCTCGGCAACCAATGTCATGGGCGCGCTCAAGCCCGAGAAATACGACGCCATCCCTGTTTTCATCACCCGCGACGGACAATGGCTGCTGAGCAGCTTCGAGGACGGCGTGCTGGCGACGCCTTCATCAGGCACGGAAATCTGCCTCGTGCCGGGTGGGCGCGGCCGGGTGCTGGCGATACCGGCTCATGGCGCGCCACATGACCTACTAAAGGTCGACATCCTGTTTCCTGTCCTCCACGGCCCGCATGGCGAGGACGGATCGGTGCAGGGCGCTGCGGAGGTGGCCCGCGTTCCACTCGCCGGTTGCGGCATCCTGGGTTCCGCCGCAGCGCTCGACAAGGATATCGCCAAACGCCTGCTGAGGGCGGCGGGCCTGCCGGTGGCGCGCGCGGTGACGATCCATGAGGGTGCCGCCCCTTCACTGGCAGCCTTGGAAGGCGAGCTCGGCCTGCCGCTCTTCATCAAGCCTGCGCGCCAGGGATCGTCGGTCGGCGTCGCCAAGGTCCATGCCAGCCAGGAATTCCCGCCCGCCCTTACTGAAGCCTTCCGCCACGATCGCACGCTGCTCGCCGAAGAATTCGTGCGTGGCCGCGAGATCGAATTCAGCGTCTTGGAGGATGCGGCAGGAGAACTCTTCGTCTCCCGGCCGGGCGAGATCGTGCCGGCGGAAAGCCACGGCTTCTATAGTTACGATGCCAAATATATCGACGAGAAAGGTGCCGCGCTGAAAGTGCCGGCCGAACTGCCGCAGGAGGTCGAGGCCGCCATGCGCGACGTGGCCGCAAGAGCCTTCCGGGCCGTCGGTTGCGACGGCATGGCCCGCATCGACTTCTTCCTGAAGGATGACATGCAGTTCCTCGTCAATGAAATCAACACCATCCCCGGCTTCACCGATATCAGCATGTATTCCAAAGCGATGGCGGCAAGCGGTGTTACCTACGCCGAAATCATCGACCGACTGGTGGACCACGGCCTGGCGCGCGCCCGACGGACCGCCTGAGACGGGAGCTTGATCATGAACAGGTCGGTCTTGATTTCGGGATGTTCCGGCGGCGGAAAATCGACGCTGCTTGCGGAACTTGCCGTCCGCGGTCATGCCGTCGTCGAAGAGCCCGGCCGACGGATCGTCAAACAGGAACTCGAGGGCGACGGCGCAGCCCTGCCCTGGGTCGACATGGCGGCATTTGCCCGCCGCGCAATCGAGATGGCGATCGCCGACCACGCGGCGGCGCGTGAGCAGCTGGGCTGGACGTTTTTCGATCGTGGGCTGATCGATGCGGCGACAGCGCTGCAGCACCTCACCGGAGAACCGGTCCTGGAAAAATTGAGCGCCACCCACCGCTATCACCTGAGGATTTTTCTCACACCGCCATGGCCCGAAATCTATACGACCGACCCCGAGCGGCGCCACGGCTTCGACGAGGCGGTCGCCGAATATGATCGACTTGCCGCCGTCTATCCGACGCTCGGCTACGACGTCGTCATGCTGCCGAAAATCGCGGTCGCCGACCGGGCGGATTTCATCCTCGACTGCCTCTCTCGGGAAACGAAGCAGCAGTAGACGAGACGTCAGTGCCTGCGAAAAACGCACCACTGGAACGACTGCCGGCCACCGCCGGGTGTCGTGTGTTCCTCCCGCCAGTCACGCTGAAGCGCGAAGGTGGACGAGAATTCAGTCGCAAGCGCCACCGCGTCGTAACGCTGGACCGGCAAGCCGCTGCACCGTTCCGGCCCGTGCGGCGCAAAGGTCGCGATGATCAAGACGCTGCCCGGCGCCGTGCCGGTTTCGAGCGCGCGTCGATAGGCCAGCCGCTGCTCGGGCTCGGTGAGGAAGTGAAAGACGGCGCGGTCGTGCCACACATCGTAATGGCGGTCGGGTTGCCATGCCGTGACATCGGCAACCATCCAGGCGATGCGGGCGGCTTCATCCCGCAGCCGCGCCTTGGCGACCTCGAGTGCCGGCGCGGCGATGTCGAGGACGGTGAGGTCGGACCACCCGCGCTCGACAAGACGGTCGACAAGGCTCGATGCGCCGCCACCCACATCGATCAGCGAGGCCGTGGCCGGCAGTTGCAGCTCGTCAAGCGCCCGCAAGGAAGGCCCAGGCCTCGGCTGATACCAGCTGACGCTGTCGGAAGGTTTCGTGCGGTAGACCTCGTCCCAGTGTTCCCGCTTCTCGCCCGTCATCCGATATCCCCATCTCTTGCAGAGCCCAATTCCCTAACTGATCAACATGTAAGAACTGAGACGTCTGTAACCAATCGCAGTGCGCCCAACACCATGTTCCGCGTTTCAGGACGCGAGGTGACGGTAAACGAGATCGGCAGGATCAGTTCGGGGTGCTTCCGGATCGAGACACGCGCCCAGCCGTTCGGCAACGGCAACAGATGCCGCATTGCCGGGTGCAATATAGCTGACCAGCGACGGCAGCTTGAGCGTCGCGAAGGCCCAGTTGCGCAGCGCGAGCGCCGCTTCGGTCGCATAGCCTCTGCCCTCGTATCCCTCGTAGACGAACCAGCCCAATTCCTTTTCGGGAAAGAGCGGCCCGTGATTGATCCCCACCTGACCGACGCATTCGCCGGATTCGCCAAGCTCGATCATCAGCGCTCCATGCCCGAAAAGCTGCCAGAGAGCCACGTCGTGACAAAACATCCCCCATGCCGCGCGCAGATCGAACGGGCCGCCCATTCCGACGGATCGCGGCGACGCCATGATCTGCATATAGGCGGCGAAATCGTCGATCTCCGGCCTGCGGAGCTTGAGACGCTCGGTTCGGATGATCATCGCGCCCGCTTCGACCATGTCGTCGCCTTCTCTGTCAGCTTGGGTTTGGAGTTTCGGCCGTTGGAATATTCTAGCTTTCAAATGCCGGGGCGAATTGCAACGTCCCGCTTGGCGGAGGTCCGCGAAAGACAATCCGCTGCACCAGCCGCGTATCGAGGTCGAGATACGTCAGTTGTCCATCGCTGCTGAAACCGACACGGCTGTATATCTCGGGATTGCCGATCAGGGCGCATCCACTGGCGCCCATCTCGTTCAACAATTCGAGACCCCGTGCAATCATCGCCTTGCCGATACCCTGCCGCTGTCTCTCCGGCTTGACCGATATCGGCCCCAGCCCGAACCAGCCGTCATGCGCACCGTCGATCGTCACCGCCGAAAACGCCACATGCCCGAGAATCTCGCCGCCCTGCTCGGCCACCAGCGATATCTTGAGATCGCCCGCCGCGCGAAGTCTGCGGACAATCTCCGCTTCCGTACCGTCGCTGTAGGGCATCGGCTTGAATGCGGTCGAGGTCAGATCATAGATCGCATCGATATCATCAGGCGTTTCGTATCGGATAAGCATCTCTGTCAATTCCTCAAGCGCGTTGTCGTCAGTGCTGCCCGTACAAACAGTGTCTTATCCCACTGAAACGAAGTGTCGTAGATCCCAGAAAAATCTCGCGGGGATTCCGCTACCCTCTTCCGCAGAAGATTTCGAGGCTATAGACCTAGGCTCGTGGGCACCGTCCTGCTGATCGAAACATCGGAGCGTACCATCTCTGTCGGCACCGTCCGAAGGGTATTTGCGTCTCCGCAATCAGAGGTTCTGCGATGAATGATATCGCCGATCACGGTGTTCGTTTCGGACGAATTGCCGCCATGCTGCCGGTCAAGGACATGACCAAGGCCTATGATTTTTACGCCAATGTCCTCGGCTTCAAGAAAATATTCGAGAACGGCAATCCTGTCGGCTTCATGATCCTGAAGCGCGATCAGGGCGAGGTGCATCTCACCTTGCAGCCGAACCACAAGGCTGCGGACTTCAATGTTGCCCACCTGATGGTCGACAATGTCGATGCCCTGCACGCGGTTTGCCAGCAATATGGGCTGAGAATCATCAAGAGCCTTCAGGACAAGGACTACGGATTGCGGGCCTTCGTGTTTGAAGACCCCGACGGCAACCGTATTGACGTTGGCCAACCGATCTAGCCCAGCCATGAGAAGTGGGTGGGGATACAGTCCCCATCCAACTTTCGCACAATCCCGAATTCCGCAATGCTCGTCATTTGAGTCGAGCCCCTGCATCTTGTCCATCACAGGGAAAGTCGAAGACCAGCAAGCCGGGCTCCTCCAGCGGGAGCTGCGCCACGAGCTGCCCTTGCCGATTCAGCACGGCCGTCGGTCCCCAGGCGATGCGCCCGTCGCGCTCACCCGTTACGTCGGACGATATCAGCCACAGGCCTGTCTCACGGCATCTTTCGCCGCGAACGGCGTTATGCATTGGCTTGAATATTTCCGCCTTATCCCGTGGCATCATGTTGTTGGAGAGGCATAAGATCAGCGACGCGCCAGACGCGGCGACCTTTGCGGCTGCCTCCGGAAAATTGGTGTCGTAGCAGATGTTGATCCCGAATCGCAGGGCACCGATCGCAAAGAGTGGGCTCTCCTTTCCAGCCTCGAAAGCCCGTTCGCCGTGCAGCAGGTGGGCCTTCCTGTAACGGCCGAGGAGAACGCCGCGCTCGACGACGACGGCGGTGTTGAACAATCGCCCGTCATCGATCTCGATCAGCCCCATGACCAGCACCGGTCCCGACTTCGACAACCGATCCAGGACCGCCGCGAACTCGGGCAATGCGAGATCGAGGGCAACATGCCGCGCCGATGCTTCATCGGTCAGGTAGCCCTGGAGAAAACCTTCGGGAAAGACTAGCAGGGCAACACCCTCAGCCTCGGCGAGCGCCGCGACCCTAACGGCATAATCCAAGGCCGCCCCAACATTCTCCCGAAATTCCGGCGTCTGCGCGGCGGCTATCCGAATGCTCGTCACTTGGATCTCCGGGTTCTCGGCCGCGGCATCTCAGCAAAAGGCCCGGCGCAGTGGCCGGGCCTCTCCTTGAAAAATCGGAAAACCTCAGAAGGTCGAGGCACCGCTGCCCCAGGGGCCGTGGTGGAAATCCTTACCATCAAGGCGGTCGAAGCCGTGCGCGCCGAAGAAGTCGCGCTGCGCCTGGATGAGATTTGCCGTTCCCCTGCCCTGGCGATAGGCGTCGAAATAGGTCAGCGCCGAGGTCAGCGCCGGCACCGGCAGGCCGGCGGCAATCGCGGCACCAACGACACGGCGCAGCGCCGGGATCGATTCCTTGACCATGTCGGAGAAGGCTGGCGTGACGATGAGGTTGGCAGCGTCAGGCGCCTTGGTGAAGGCCGAGGTGATCTCGTCAAGGAACTGTGAGCGGATGATGCAGCCGGCGCGCCAGATCCTGGCAATCGTCGGCATCGGCAGCGACCAGTTGAACTCGCGCGACGCTTCCGCCATCACCGCGAAGCCCTGCGCATAGGCGCCGATCTTGGCGGCGAAAAGCGCCAGCTCCAGATCCTTGTTGAGCTCGGGGCCGTAAGCGATCGGGAAGGACACGGCCTGCGTTCCGAAGATCTTCTCGGCGGCTTCGCGCTGCGACTTCATCGAAGAGAGGCTACGGGCGGCGACTGCGGCTTCGATCGCCGTTGCCGGAATACCCATGTTCTGCGCCTCGATCGCCGACCACTTGCCGGTGCCCTTCTGGCCGGCCTTGTCGAGGATCATGTCGACCATCGGCCCGCCGGAAACCGGATCGGTCGCGGCAAGCACCTTCTCGGAGATTTCGATCAGGTAGGAGTTCAGCCGGCCCTTGTTCCATTCGCCGAAGATGCCGGAGATTTCGGAAGCGCTCTTGCCGAGGCCGTCGCGCAGGATGCCGTAGATTTCGGCGATCATCTGCATGTCGGCATATTCGATGCCGTTATGGATGGTCTTGACGAAATGGCCGGCGCCGTCATTGCCGAGCCAGGCGACGCAGGGCTCGTCATTGTAACGCGCGGCAATCGAGGTCAGCACCTTCTCGACGCGCTTCCAGGACTCTTCGGTGCCGCCGACCATGATCGACGGGCCGTGGCGCGCACCTTCTTCGCCGCCGGAAACACCCATGCCGATGAAGGTCAGATCGGTATTCTTCAGTCGATCGAAGCGGGCGACGGTGTCGCGGAAATTGGCGTTGCCGGCATCGATCATGATGTCGCCCTTGGAGAGATGCGGGCGCAGCAGCTCCATCTGCTGGTCGACGGGCTCGCCCGCCTTGATCATGATGATGATAGGGCGCGGCGGCCGGATCGCATCGACGAATTCCTCGATGGTCTTGCAGGGAATGATCTGCTTCTTCAGATCGCCGGCGCTTTCGTAGAATTCGTCGGTTTTCTCCGGCGTGCGGTTGAACACCGCGATTTTATTGCCTTTCTCCGCGATGTTGAGCGCCAGGTTGGAGCCCATGACCGCAAGGCCGATCAGTCCGATTTCTGCCTTTTCCACGACAAACCTCCGATGTGTCAATTGGACCGGTGTTGTGGCACTGTCTCGGTCAAACGGCAAGTCTCGCAAGGGTCTAATCGGTTCGCAAAAGCCAATGAAATGAGGCTTGCAATATCCCCGCTTGTCCGACAACCCACCGGCTGCCTCTTAATCCGAAGCCGCAAGTTTTTCGCGCGTCCTGCCCGTATTGCCCTATCTCATGTTATCATCAGTGCCTCGGGAGATATCGCATTGGCATCGGAAAAGCGAAAAGACATGGCCCTCCTGGCGGCCCGCGCCGGCCACTACCGCGAATACGCACCGCCGCCGGCGCTGCGACGCCATTTCAGCCGGCTCTGGTCTCATGCGCTCCACAACGGACCGCCGGCAATGGTGGCGATCGTGCCGGATGGCTATTGCGATCTCCTCTGGATTGACGGCCGGCTGGTCGTCGCCGGCCCCGACAGGACGGCGGCCTTTCCCGTCATCCAGCCGGGCGCGACTGTCATCGGCGCACGTTTTGCGCCTGGCGCTGCAGCACCCTGGCTGAAGACGCCGCTCTCGCCGCTTGTCGGCTGCTCGGTGCCCCTTGCCGACATCGGCCGGAAGGACACTGCCGAATTCGAAGCGCGGCTCGCGGATTGTCCCGACCCCTCGGCCGCGATGGCGCTGTTTGGCCGCCTGCTCGAAGGGACCGCGCGCGATGCGGAGGAGCCCGCCCGCGACGCCGCCCTGATCTTTGCCGTCGCCGACGGCGGTCGCCCTGCATCCGGCCTGCTCGACCGGCTCGGCATGAGCGAAAGGCAGCTGCGCCGTCGCTGCCACCATCATTTCGGCTACGGCGCAAAGACGCTGGAACGGATCCGCCGGTTCCAGCGTTTCCTCGACCTCTGCCGCAAGTCGGGCACGATGCCGCTTGCCTGCCTTGCGCTCGAAGCAGGCTTTGCCGACCAGCCCCACATGACGCGGGAGGTCGGTGAGCTGTCGACGCTGACGCCCGCCGTCATTCTCGACCAGCTCGACATGCGGAAAAGAGCCGACTGACCGTTTTGTTCAAGACGCTGCCGGCCGGTCCGTTATTCTGACGAAAGCAAATGACAGGAACCTGCAAGCCATGACGACAATGCCCGCGAAAATCATCCACCGGTCGATCGAGCGCGATTGGCGCGACGTCTATGAATTCGCCGGAAAGCCGGAGAACATGCCGCTCTGGGCCTCTGGCCTTGCGACCGGGCTCAATCCTGATGGTGCCGACTGGGTCGCCGATGGCGCTCTCGGAAAAATCAGGGTGAGCTTCGTGCCTGCCAATGAATTCGGCGTGATCGACCATACGGTGACGATCGAATCCGGCCTCAGGGTCTATAATGCCCTGCGCATCGTGCCGAACGGCGATGGCTGCGAGGTCATGTTCACGCTGCTGCGTCTGCCCGGCATGACCGACGCGCAGTTTTCCGCCGATGCCGCCCATGTCGAGAAGGATCTCGCCATGCTGAAAGCCCTGATGGAGAGATAGATGGCCGAGAAGACAGAAAACCACGACCGCCGCATCGACTATGTCGAATTCAACGTCGCCGACATCGCCGCCGCCAAAGCCTTTTACGGCTCGGCCTTCGGCTGGCGCTTCACCGATTACGGCCCGAACTACTGCGAATTCGACGACGGCCGGCTAAAGGGCGGCTTTACCGATTTCGGCCCCGTGCGGCCGGGCGGCCCACTGGTCGTCGTCTATGCCAGTGATCTGGAAGAAGTGCTGACCTCAGTCGAAAGAGCCGGCGGCACGATCTGCCGGCCGATCACCGATTTTCCCGGCGGCCGTCGCTTCCACTTCCTCGACCGCGATGGTTACGAGCTCGCCGTCTGGGCGGCTGCTTAGCCAGACGACCCAGGCAGCCGGATTGGTCAGGCTGCCTAAGGCTGCCGACCGGGATCAGGCTGCTTAAGGCTGCCGACCGGGATCAGGCAGCCTGCGACAGCCGGTCGAGATCTTCCATGACGAGCAGGGCGCCGATCACCATACCGCCGGCATCGCGCAGCGGCGACATGCGACAGCGCACCTGCCGCGATTCGCCGCTGCCGGCCGAGCGCGCATAGGAATAGTCGATCTGTTCGCCGGCAAAACAGGCGTCGAGCTTGTGCTTGGCGCATTCGGCAAACCGCTCCTCGCCGATGAATTCGGAAAGGTGGCGGCCGATGAGCTCCATCGGCTTCCTGTTGAGATGGGCGCTGTTGGCCGGATTGGAATAGAGGTAGCGATAGTCCCTTGTCAGCACCGCCACGCGATCCGGCAGGCTTTCGAGAATCACCGCGTTGAGGAACTGACCGTTATCGGTATCCGGCACATAGGCCGGCGGCGGCTCGATGCGTACATCCTGCGGCGAAGGCACGCGCCAGTCCGGCCCATGCGCCCCGAAATAGCGGTCGAGCAGATAGGAGAGCACCGACGTGTGCTCCGTGACGCTGGCGCTGTCGTCGGCATCCTGGCTGATCAGGTGGCTCACAAACTGCAGCTGCATATAGACTTCAAGCAGATTGGCTGCCCGGCAGGCGAGGATGGCCTCGACCAGCGGCTCGACATGACGGTCGAGCGCCGTGACGCGCTGGTCGTCGCCCAGGCGTATCGCTTCCTCGATTTGCACGCAACGCAAAGAAAAAGCTCGAAAAAGCTCCAGCAAGACGCCTCCCACTCCCATTGTCCCAAGAGACGAGTCCGAAAACTCACATGGCTGCATTTCCCAAAAATGCGCCTTCCGGTAGACATTATTCGCGTCTTGGTAGTGACGGGTAACATGAAGTGCCCTCAGTTTCAATCCGAGAGCACCTGCCGCTTTTCACCGCTGATAAATGAGGGTGGACGTTTTTGGAGCATGATGCCGAAAAGTGTGAGCGGTTTTCGGCATCATGGCGGCCTGAAATCAATACTGTTCTAAGGCGCGAGCGTCTGCTTGATCTGCCAGCGGTCGTGATACCAGAGCCACTGTTCCGGATATTCCCGCACCCAGCTTTCCACCTTGTCGTTGAGCAGCTGGGCGGCGGCCGGCAGGTCGAGATTGCCCTTGGCGTCGCGCGGCATGTCCAGCCGCGGCTCGATTTCCAGCCGGTAGCGATTTCCGGGCAGCCGGATGCAGCGCGCCGGATAGACTTCGCAGTCGAACTGGCGCACCAGCTTCGGCAGCAGCGGATTGGTCTTGACGTCGCGCCCGAAGAAGGTGCCCTTGAGCCCCTTGCGGAATTTCTGGTCGACCAGCACGCCCACCCCCTGGCCTGCTTCCAGCTGACGGGCGAGCGCGAAGGAGGAGCCGGCATGCGAGGGCACCAGCTTGCCCATGCGGGCGCTGCGGAAGTCGAACACCTTCTTGGCGACATAAGGATTGTTCGGCGGCCGAAAGAGCACGGTGACGTTGAGCCCGAAGGCAGCACCCGCTACCGGCAGCAGCTCGAAATTGGCGGTATGGCCGGTAAAGACGATGAAGGGGCGCGGATTGTCACGCAGGTCGAGGAAGATCGGGACGCCCGACACCTCCACCCTGCCCGGCTCCGACTTTTCAGGATCATAGTCGAACAACTGGTCGAGGAAGACGTATTCCGCAGCAAGCCGGCCCATATTGCCCCAGCTGGCGAGCGCGATCTCCTCGATCTCGGCCTCGCTCTTCTCGGGAAAGGCGTTGCGCAGATTGGTCAGCATCAATCTGTGGCGGCTGGTCAGCCGGCCGAGGCGTCGCATCATCCTGTCGGCGAAGCGGATCGCGCCGTCGGCCGGAAACAGCTTCAGGAAATTCATGAAGCCGAACATCAGCTGAGCCACCAGCCATTGCTGGAAATTCCTGAGCGCCAGAACGAACCGGGTGATGAACAGCTTCACGCGGTCAATCCATCTTCAGGATGATCTTGCCGAAGATCTGGCGCGATTCCATCCGCTCCAGCGCCCGGTCGATATCACTGAAGCTGACCTCGGTATCGATGACGGGATGGACGAGCCCGCGGCCCATCTTCTGCATCGCATCCGCCATGTTCTCCATGCGGCAGCCGAAGGAACCGAAGAGCTTGAGTTGTTGCTGGAACAGCATCATCAGGTTCATCTCTGTCGAAACACCCGAGGTCGAGCCGCAGGTGACGAGGCGCCCGCCGCGCTTCATGCAGAGCATCGAGCCTGCCCAGGTGTCCTTGCCGACATGTTCGAAGACGACGTCGACGCCCTTCTTCTTGGTGAGCTTGCGCACCACGCCTTCGAAACGGTCGGTGCGATAGTTGATGACGTGATCGGCGCCGAGCGCCTTGGCCCTTTCGATCTTGTCGTCCGAACCGACCGTGGTGATGACGGTGCAGCCGATCTTCTTGGCGAGCTGGATCGCCGCCGTGCCGATGCCGGAGCCGCCGGCATGGACGAGGATCGTCTCGCCCGGCTCAAGCTTGGCATTGTCGAACAGCATGTGCTCGACCGTGCCGAAGGTGACAGGAGCAAGCGCCGCGCCGATCGCGTCGACGCCGGGAGGGGCAGGCACCAGCAGGCGCGCCGGCAGGTTGACCTTCTCCTGCGCAAAGCCGTCGAGATGGAAGCCGTGCACGCCCGAGACATGTTCGCAGAGATTGTCGCGGCCTTCACGGCAGGGACGGCAGAGGCCGCAGGTGCGCGCGCCGTAGATGGAGACGAGCTGGCCTGGCAGCACGTTGGCAACGCCCGGGCCGATCGATTCCACGACGCCGGAGGCTTCCGCACCGATGACCAGCGGCATCTTGCGCTTGGCGAATGCCATGCCGCGCCAGCCCCAGACGTCGATATGGTTGAGCGCCACCGCCTTGACGCGCAGCGTCACCTCGCCGGCACCAGGAGCGTCCGGTTCCGGCAGATCGGTGATCTCAAGCTTGCGGTCGTCGATCAGTTGCAAAGCGCGCATGGCAAAATCCCTCGCCTCGAAGGCGTTCTTCTTGTCATAAAAATTGTCGGGAACCGCTTAAGCCGGTTCGAGCGCCATGACAAGGCTGGCATTCTGCCCGCCGAAGCCGAAGGAGTTGGAAAGCACGGCCGAAACCTGGGCTTCCCGCTTCTTGTTCGGCACGACATCGAGAACGATCGACGGATCGGGGTTGTTGTAGTTGATCGTCGGCGGCAGCGTCCCGGTCAGCATCGTTTGCAGCGAGAACACCGCCTCGACGGCGCCCGCCGCCGTCAGCGTATGGCCGATCATCGACTTGTTCGATGAAACCGGAATGCCGACAAGCCGATCGCCGAACACGGCCGACATCGCGCCATACTCCATCTTGTCGTTCTCCGGCGTCGAGGTGCCGTGCGCATTGATGTAGCCGATGCCGCTCTCGTCGATGCCGGCATCGGCAAGGGCCGCGCGGATCGTCGCGATTGCCGGGCCGCCGTCGGGCGACGACCGGGTGCGGTGGAAGCTGTCCGCCTTGTCGCCGGCGCCCTTCATGATGCCGAGCACCTTGGCGCCGCGGGCGACCGCCGATTCCAGCGATTCCAGCACCAGGGTCGCTGCACCTTCGGCGATGACGAAGCCGTCGCGATCCTTGCTGAACGGCTTGGAAGCCTTGGTCGGTGGATCGTTCTGTGTCGAAAGGGCTGACAGCAACGAGAAGCGGATCAGCGCTTCGGCACTCAGCGATCCGTCGGTCGCGACCGTCAGCGCGCGATCCGTGCGGCCTTGGCGGATCGCCTCGATGCCGAGCTGGATCGCCGTGACGCCGGAGGCGCAGGCGGTCGAAAGCGTGACGGGAAGGCCGCGGGTGCCGAACCGGTCGGCAAGGCGCTCGGAAATAGCGCCAAACAGGGCCGCCTCATGGAAGGCCGGGTCCGGACGCTGGCGCAACGCCGTCAGGAAGCGCTCATAGGCATCCCCTGGATGGTCGGAAGCCGGCGAACGGTCGGCAAGTTCGAAACGCGCGCTCCATTCCGGCTCGATCGGCGGGGCGGCAAGAAACAGAGGGCCGTTGAAATCGCCGGAAAGGCCGGCATCGGCAAGCGCCTCGATCGTCGTTTCGCGGGCGAAGGCATAGGAGCGCTCGACGGCGTTCGGCACCGGAATGCCGATGAAATCAACGGTGCCGGCGATCCGCGTCGACAAGCCCTCGGTCGGGAAGCGGTTGATCTCGTGGATGCCCGACGTGCCTGACGAAAGCGCTGCCCAGTTGTCGCTGAGGCCCTGGCCGAGCGAGGTGATGATGCCCATGCCGGTAACAGCCACGATCGGACGGCCGAGGTGATCTCTATAAGCGGAAGCTGTCATATTTCTCACTCCTCACGCATCTGCGGAAAGAACGGCAACGCCCTCGCCGCGCTGGTGTCCGACCATGGTCACGACGGCGGCGGTTGCGCCTGCCCGCATCGGCGCCTCATGGGCGGCATCGAAGGGCGGAACCTTGGCCTTGCCGTCGACGGCAAGGGCTGCAAGCGCCAGACCCAGCGTGAACTGCGTCTCGATCGTATGGCCGGTGACGCCGCCGAAGCCGCGGATCGCAACGTCCGGCAATTGATGCTCGAGCACCGCCCGCTCGCGGGCGGCAAGATCGTGCATGCCGGTCGATCCGGAAAAGATCGCCGTGCTTTCAGTGGCAAGCCCGGCAGCCGGCGCCAAAAGCCGCTCCAGCCGGACTTCGAGATTGCCGGAATTGCGGTTGCCGCGATCGCCCTCGACCGCGTCGATGACGGCATAGATATGGGCACCGCGGGCCTCGGCATGCTTCCGCGATTCCAGCACCAGGAAGGCGCCTGCCGAACCGGTGATCATGCCGCCGCCGTCGCTGGGTCTACGCGACCAGAGCGGCACCCAATCGCCGCGCGCATGGGCGCCGATCGCTTCGGTGAGCAGGATCATGTCGGGCCGCTCGGCCGCGAAGGCGCCTCCAACAAGCGCATGCGAGGATTCGCCTGATTTGATGCGGTAGAAGGCGGTCTCGACGGCGGATATGCCGGCCGCTTCCTCGCCCATGAAGGTGCGCGACGAGCCGGTGACCTTGTGCACGATCGAGATATTGCCGGCGAGCAGGTTGGAAAGCTGGGCGAGGAACAGTGTCGGCCTCAGCTCGGTCGTCAGCTTCTCGTTGAGCAGCAACTCGCGGTCATTGCGCTTGAGCGCCTCGTCGACGATCAGTGTGTCGACATTGATGTCGCGCTCGCCGCCGCCGGCCGCCACGATCATGTCCATCGTGCCGCAGGCCTCGCTATCGTCCTTGAAGCCGGCATCGTCGAGCGCAAGGCCGGCGGCGAAGACGCCGATGCGCTGCCAGTTCTCCATCTGGCGTTGATCGCCGCGCTTGGCGATCTGCTGCGACCAGTCGATCTCAGGCAGCGGATGCACCGGATAGGGCTTGAACTTCTCGGTCTCGACAATCGCCTTCGGAGTGCTCGTGGCCGAAAGCAGCGCGATATGCGCATCCTTGCCGACGCCCTGACAGGTGACGATGCCTATGCCCGAGATGACGACGTCGTTTGCAGCCTTGCTCATCCAATCACTCCCTGCGCCGCGATCGCTTCGAGAAGCCCGATCTCGCCGGCACGTTTCTTCACGATATCGCCGAGCGGCACCTCGGAAAACGGCATGGTGCGCAGTTTCAGCTGCGCATCGCAGACCTTCTTGCCGCCGCTGGTGATTTTAGCCTTGGTGACCGCGAAACCCGAACCGTCATGCTCGAGCACGGCCTCGATGTCGAGCACGGCTTCCGGTTCGACGAAGGTGCGCATCTTGGCGCCGTCGACGGTCATCAGGAAGGGCATGGCGGCAAAATTGGTGACAGCAAGCACCAGCATGCCGGAGGCCTGGGCCATGGTCTCGATCAGGAGCACGCCGGGAACGAGCGGCATGCCGGGAAAATGACCCTCGAAGACGGGGCTCTTCGCCGGCACGACGGATCGCGCCTTGAGCGTGCCCTTCTTCAGGTCCACCGCTTCGACGCGGTCAATCATCTGGAAATATTCCAGCAGCATTCGGATCCTCCGGCCCGACAGGCCAGATCCGCCCGCCGGTGACGCCTAAAGCGCGTCTGGTTCGCACTTTAGGTCTTTGTTTTATGCATGCCGTTGTCCCAAAACCGCTGCGCACTTTTGGGCGGCATGCACTAGTTAGGAACGAAACCGCCCGGCCGCCATATTCAGGGCGGCAGGGCGTTCAAAAAAGACTGGTATATCGCTCAGGCCTTGGCTGCTTTGAGCTCGTCGATCTTGGCGCAGAGGTTCTTCAGCACGAAGTATTCTTCGGTGGAAACCTTGCCTTCGTTGACTTCCTGCGTCCACTTTTCGAGCGGGATCTTGATGCCGAATTCCTTGTCGATCGCAAAGACGATGTCGAGGAAATCGAGGCTGTCGATACCGAGGTCGTCGATCGTATGGCTCTCCGGCGTGATCGTCGCGCGGTCGATCTCGCTGGTTTCTGCAATAATGTCGGCAACTTTATCGAATGTAGCGGTCACGCGCTGTACCTCATGAAATGACGATTTAAACCCCCTCATAGGCAAATCCATTTCAAAAGCCAATGCTTTCGTCCCGGCGTTGCGGCAATTTGCCGGCTGGGTGTTGCCTAAACAGCAATGGAATGCCGGCCTTTGCCGTCACGCAAGGCGCGAGGCGATGCCGCTTTAGAAAGCCCGCCCTATCGGCGGGGCGAAGAAGCCGTCCGAATCAAACCCGCGGACGGCCTCTTTTCGGCGCAGGCGCTTCCCATAACAGCCATGGCACGGAAACTTTGATCTGGATCAAATCGGGATCCCGGCGAAATTGATAATCATCAAGCCGCGCTGGAAGAAATCGGGATAGCCGAACCCGCAATCGCGGCGTAATCGTCTAGGGTATACCCGGCATGCGCAGCCACACCCGGCACGCGCGGATTTCGAAGGGATCAGGACATGGACGTCGCACGCGGTGAGGTTTCCGACTCCGGCACTCTCGTCGCCTGCCGTTCCTGCCAGGCGCGGCACGGCGTCGTCTGCGGCGCGCTGTCGAGCAGCCAGCTCCGGGAACTCGGCCGCCACTCGCTGCGCCGTAAGGTCGATGCCGGCAGCGAGATCATCGCTCAAGGGTCGGAAAGCTCTTTCTATTCGAACATCATGCGCGGGGTGGTGAAACTCTGCAAGGTGATGCCGGACGGGCGCCAGCAGATCGTCGGCCTGCAATTCTCCCCCGATTTCGTCGGCAGGCCCTTCGTGCGCGAAAGCACGCTGTCGGCCGAGGCTGCGACCGATTCCGAAATCTGCGTCTTCCCGCGCAACCTGCTCGACCGCATGATATCGGAGACGCCGGAACTGCAGCGCAGCCTGCACGATCAGGCGCTGAAGGAGCTGGATGCCGCGCGCGAATGGATGCTGACGCTCGGCCGGCGCACCGCCGAGGAGAAGGTCGCAAGCTTACTCCACCTCATCGCCACCCACGCCGAACCGCAAACGGCCACGAGCACCGCTTTCGACCTGCCGCTATCCCGCGCCGAGATCGCCGATTTCCTCGGGCTGACGATCGAAACTGTCAGCCGCCAGATGACCAGGCTGCGCAAGAGCGGCGTCATTCGCATCGAGAACTTCCGACGTATCATCGTCCCCGACATGGATGAGCTGGAGCGGATGATCAGCGCGTAATGACCACGCGGGTATTGGCAAGGCCGGCCTGCCGCGTCAGCGAGAAGAACTGGGCAGCATTATCGGGATGCAGGCGAACACAGCCATGCGAGGCCGGCCGGCCCAGGCGCTTCAGGTCGAAGGTGGCGTGAACGGCATAACCGCCGTTGAAGAACACGGCGTAGGGCATCGGCGCATTGTCGTATTTCCTGGAGCGGTGATCGCGCGACAGCCACTTGGCGCGCCACGAACCGGTCGGCGTGACATAGCCGTTGCGCGCGGTCGAAACCTTCCAGCGATACTTGACGAAGCCGTTCTCGGAAACAGTCATCGTCTGCTTGCCGATGCTGATATTGG
This sequence comes from Rhizobium sp. WYCCWR 11128, assembly GCF_013416305.1. Classification (NCBI taxonomy): domain Bacteria; kingdom Pseudomonadati; phylum Pseudomonadota; class Alphaproteobacteria; order Hyphomicrobiales; family Rhizobiaceae; genus Rhizobium; species Rhizobium sp. WYCCWR 11128. The sequence continues at coordinate 719,828 of NZ_JACCEZ010000001.1, read as the reverse complement.
CGACCAGCGTTGCTGCCTGAGCGGCAACAGGAGAAAACTGCAGCAATAAACTTGCGGCCGCAGCCGCCAAAATCGTCTTCATCATAACCCCTCTTCGAACTCGCGCAGCTTAATTGCGCCCTCACGAAAGAGAGACTACGGCAATACTTATTAGATTGCTTTAATCCGAATGGTAATCACAATTTTAACGGCGCATGGCAGCAAGCGGGTACGCCGCAGGCTTACTGAAGCTTGCGCTTCGCCCCAGCCTGATTGAGCCCTTGGTAGGCCTTGTTCATCTTCTCGCGGATCGAGGCCATGGTGCCGAGATTATGGCCGCAGGCCGCACAGGTGATGATGTCGGTCTCCCGGATCTCGGGACGCTCGAACTTCATCTTGGTGCTCTTGCACTTCGGGCACGGTAATTCAACCTGAACTGTCATCGCTCTGCTTCCAATCTGATGGAGATATGAGGCGGTCGGAATAAACGTTTGAGTGGGGGCTGTCTACCGGCGGCGTGGGTGTGCTGTGTCGCACCCCCTCTCAGGGCACACCCTATCCCGCGTGCACGGCGCAACCCTACAGAAAACACAGAAACAACCCGAACGTAGTACCAGCGAGCACCATGCAGCTGGCGTAAAATACCGATACGCCGTCCTCGATATCGCTTGAGGTCGCCACGTTGCGGCCGGTGTCGTTGATCATCGGCTCGCGCACGATGACGCCGCCATAGATGCGCGGGCCGGCGAGCTGGACATTCAGCGCGCCTGCCATTGCTGCCTCCGGCCTGCCGGAGTTCGGCGAACGGTGCAAGGCCCCGTCGCGCATCGCCACCCGGATCGCCTCGCGCCCGGCGCTTGTTCCCCGCCGGATCCAGGCGCCGGCGGCAATCAGCAGTATGGAGAGGCGCGCGGCCGGCCAGTTGGCGAAATCGTCGAGCCGGGCGGCGGCCCAGCCGAAGTCGATGTATTTTTCCGACTTATGGCCGATCATCGAATCCGCCGTGTTCAGCATCTTGTAGGCGAAGAGCCCCGGCAGGCCGAAGACGGCATACCAGAGCGCCGGTGCGACGACGCCGTCGGAGAAATTCTCGGCAAGGCTTTCGATCGCCGCGCGGCAGACGGCTGGCTCGTCCAGCGTCTCGGGATCGCGTCCGACGATGCGGGAAACGGCGGTCCGCCCGCCGGCAAGCCCCTCGTCGCGTAAGGCGACGGCGACGGCCGCGACGTGATCGGCAAGGCTTTTCTGCGCCAGGAAGATCGCCACCAGCCCGGTCTCCAGCAAGATGCCGGCAAGGCCAAACAGCGCGAAGAACCGGTTGAACACGAAGCCTGCGGCTATCGCCACCAGAAGCAGCACCAGGATGGCGGCGATACCGTTCATTCGGCGTTGCGAGCCGGTGAGACTTTCCGGGTTGAGCTGCCGGTCGGCATAAGAGATCGCCGCACCGAACATGACGACGGGATGCGGCATCCGCGACCACAACCATTGCGGATCGCCGGCGATCCGGTCGAGCAGCAGCGCCAGAAGCAGTACGAGAAGGTTTTCGTCGATCGTCATCGCTCAAATCTCTGAAGGGCTTCGCCAAGCCGCCTGTCGGCCGCCGGATCGGGCGTCAGCCCGAAACGCAGCCAATCCGGCGCATAGTCGAACTTGCGGACGAGAATATGATGGCGGCAGAGATGCGTGTAAATGTCGCCGGCTCTCGCATCGGCGACAAGGGTGAAGAGCGCCGTTCCTCCAGCCATCCGCAACCCGGCGCCCTTCAGCACCGCATGCAGACCGGCGCAACGTTCATTGATGCGGCTGCAGATAGCAGAAACATCCGATCGCAGCAGCGAACCTGCAATCGAAAGGGCCGGTCCTGAGACCGCCCAAGGTCCGAGCCAGTCTTCGAAACGCGCGAGAATATCGCCGCGCGCAATCGCGAAACCGAGCCGGAGGCCGGCAAATCCGAAGAACTTGCCGAAGGAGCGGAAGATGATGAGGTTGGAAAGCTGCGGCGCACGGGATGCAAGGCTGAGCGCCGGATCGGTATCACCGAAGGCCTCATCGACGACGAGAAGCCCGCCTGCTGCCTTCATCCTGTCGTGCAGGGCAATCAGTGTTTCGGCCGGCCATGCCCGTCCATCAGGATTGTTCGGATTGACGACGACAGCCAACCGATGTCCGGCTCCGATCGCGGCAATATCGTCTACCACATCGATGGCAAAACCGGCCGAGGCGAAGGCGCGCGCATACTCGCCATAGGTCGGCGATACCACGGCAATCTTGTTGTCCGTCACGGCAATCTTGTTGTCCGTCACGGCAATCTTGTTGTCCGTCACGGCAATCTTGTTGTCCGTCACGGCAACCCTGTTGTCCGTCACATCGACTCGGTCGTCCGTAACGCCAACCAGCCTACCCTCGACCAGACGTGGCAGAAGCTGGATCACCGATTGTGTGCCGGGCACTGGTAGCGGCAGAATCTCGCCGCTGCCGTAGTGGTCGCGCGCCGCGCGCCTTGCCTCATCGACGAGGTGCCTGTCCGGCAGGCGGTGCCAGGCTCGCGCCGGAATGTCAGGCAGCGCGACGGGGCACGGATTGATGCCTGTGGAAAGATCGAGCCAGTCGTCCGGCCTGCCGCCGAAGGTAGCGGCAGCCGCGGTGATGCCGCCGCCGTGGACAATCGGTGCGCTCATGCGGCGGCTCCGGCAAGATCGATCAGATGCATGTAGGAGCCTGCCACCTGGTCGCGCCTGAGACCGGCGGCACCCAGATCGGTTCCGAGCGCATCCTGCACCTGAAAAAGCCGCTTGCCCTCGCCCTCGGAGACGACGCTGGAATAGTGGAATTCATGGGCCGTCATCATCCGCGCAAAGAAGGCGCCGTCGAGGGGCACAACACGGCGATAGCCGAGATGACGCTTTCGCTCGGCATAGGTGGTGACGACGGGCAGCAGGCCGAGCATCTCGTGGCGATGCCCCTTCGCATCGATCAGGCCCTCGCCAAGCACCATGTAGCCGCCGCATTCGCCATAGATCCGGATGTCGCGCGCTGCCGCATCGAGCATGCCGGCGCGGAAATTCTGCGCCTCTGCCAGCCGCCCGGCATGCAGCTCGGGATAACCACCGGGCAGATAGATCGCATCGGCATCACCAGCCGGCGCCTCGTCGGCGAGCGGCGAGAAAAAGGAAATCGCAGCACCCCGGCGGCGCCAGCCGAGCAGCATATGCTCGTAGGAAAAGGCAAAGGCGACATCGCGCGCCACGGCGATGCGGGCACCCAGCGGCGGCAACCGGTCGATATTGGCGGCCGATGGCCGGTTGAGCCCCTGTCTGGCGATGCGCAGCAGGAATTCAAAATTGCATTCCTCGGAGACGGCATCCGCCGCATGGTCGATGAAATTGTCGAGGGTTGCATGTTCGCCGGCCTGGACGAGGCCGAGATGGCGCTCCGGCAGGGAAAGCGCCTTGTCGCTGCCGATGACGGCGATGACAGGCATACGGATAGCTTCGAGCGCCTGCCGCAGCATCGCCTCGTGCCGTTCGCTGCCGACCTTGTTGAGGATGACACCGGCAACCCGCACATCGGCACGGAAACCGGCAAAACCAGTAACCAGCGCCGCCACCGACTGCGACATGCGCGAGGCATCGACGACCAACACCACGGAAAGCCCAAGCTGGGCCGCCAGATCGGCCGCCGTTCCCTTTCCGTCGGCCGCCCCATCGAAAAGCCCCATCATCGCCTCGATGATAAGGATACGGTCGCCGGAGCGGTGAAGGGCGCCATTGGCCGAGATCAGCTCCGGGCGCATCGCCCAGGGATCGAAATTCAGACAGAGCGTGCCACTCGCTGCCGCATGGAAGGCAGGATCGATATAGTCGGGGCCGGCCTTGCCGGGCGCGACCGCGATGCCGCGCCGGCGAAGCGCCCGGAGCAAACCGAGCGTCACCATCGTCTTGCCGGCGCCGGAGGAAGGTGCTGCGATCAGGAGGCCGCTCATGCCCGCACCTTGCCGGACCGGCGGAATGGATCGGGTTGCAGGCGCCGCCCGGCGAGCGCACCAAGCCAGTCGAGCGAAGCTCGGAGCCGCACCACCTCCCCGACGACGACGACAGCCGGCGGCTCCAGCCCGGAAGCGGCAACGGCCTCGGTCGCCTCTCCGAGCGTCGTTTCCAGCACCTGCTGCCGGCCAGTGGCGGCATTGCAGACGAAGGCGACGGGCTCGGATGGCAGCCGGCCTGCGGCGATCAGACGGGCGCTGATCTCGGCGATATGCTTCATCGCCATGTACATGACGATGACAGGCGAGCCCCGTCCGATCGCCTCCCAGTTGATCCTGTCGGGCACGATACCTGACGAATCATGGCCTGTGAGGAAGGTCACGGCATGGTTGATGTCGCGATGCGTCACCGGGATGCCGGCATAGGCGAGCCCGCCGATGCCGGCGGTGATGCCGGGCACGATGCGGAAAGGGATGTTGTGCTCGACCAGCGTCAGCGCCTCTTCGCCGCCGCGACCGAAGACGAAGGGATCGCCGCCCTTCAGCCGCAGCACTCGCTTGCCGGCGCGCGCAAGCTCCACCAGCCGCAGCGAGATGTCGCGCTGCTTCGCCGAAGGCTTGCCGCCGCGTTTGCCGGCATATTCCACCAGCGTTTCCGGCCTTGCCAGCGCCAGGCATTCCTCGTTGACCAGCGCGTCGTGAACGATGACGTCGGCCTCGGAAAGTCCCTTGGCGGCGAGCAGCGTCAGCAAGCCGGGATCACCGGGGCCGGCCCCGACGAGCCAGACGCTGCCCGGCTCAAGCGCCGGAAGATGGGAGAATGCGGCATCGATCATCCTGCTGATCTAGGCCCCGCAAAGGGCAAGGTCAACGCCGCGCCCATCACCTCACTTGAAGTTGCTGAGATGAGCATGACTCACTTTGTGAAGTGTCGGATTCAAATCCTCGGAGAACCCTCATAACGCAATGAATATATTGCAATATATCCCGAAGGCCGGCCGCGATGCTGCCGGCCTTCAAGCTAGTCAGGCTGCAAGCAGTGTATTGCGGATGAGGTCCAGGACCCTCTCCGACTCAATGCCGGTGCAGACCACCTGGCTCGGCAAGCCATCCCAAGCGCCATCAGGCGGAAAACGCCGCCCATCTGGCCTGACGATCGTCTGGCCATCGGCGATGCCGCCGCAGACGACACGCACCGCACCCGATATTGACGAGAACAGCTCCGGCACCACGACATAGACGCAGGCGCAGCTGTCATGCACCATCATGCCGTCTTCAACCGCGTGCTTGTAGAAATCGATGTAGGACTGCGAGAGTGCGTCGAGCTGCTTGACCGCCTTGTCACCCCTCGCCGCCATCTCGCCGAGATAGCTGCGGCTCATCGTGGTAATCGCGGTGACGTCGAGGCCGATGACGGCCACCTTCCAGGGTGCGGTCATGACGATGTCGGCAGCCTCAGGATCACCGTGGATATTGGCCTCGGCGACCGGCGAGACATTTCCCGGCACATAGAAATTGCCGCCCATGATGACGACGTCCTTGGCCAGCGTCGCAATCTCGGGGTCTTCCTTCAGCGCCAGCGCCAGATTGGTCATCCGGCCGACGGCGACGAGGCGCACCTCGCCCGGATGGGCGCGCACCGTGTCGATGATGAAGCGATGCGCCGGGCGCGGATCGAGCGGCAGGTCGATCGTCTCCGGTACCTCGATATCGCCGAGGCCGTTGTCGCCATGCACCATGGCCGGCCATGGCCGTTCCGCACGCGCGGAATCGATGGTGACGCTGGCGCCCTTGGAAACGGGTGCCGGAATATTCCATTCGCGCTTGAGGAAGAGCGCATTGCGCGTCGTCGTCTCAACCGAGGCGTTGCCGAAGACCGTGGTGATGCCGAGAAGGTCGATTTCGGGATGGCGATGCAGGAAGAGAAGCGCCATGGCGTCGTCGACGCCAGGGTCGGTGTCATAAATGACCTTGTGCATGAGATATCCTCTAGATGTGAACCGTGAAGCTGCCGGACGGCGCCGCGAATTGGCGCCAACATAACGTCCACTAGGCTTTCTGCAACCCGCTGCGGGAAACTGCCGCTGTCGCATGTGCAGATTTGATCTTGGCGACAGCAAGCTCGGCATCCGGTCCCGCAGCTGCAAGCGCAGCGGCCTCGGCGACCCCATGGCAGCCGACGCGGGCAAAGACGATCGCAGAGGGATTCGCGAGCCGCGGCGTCTCCTCCTCCAGCCGCGGCGCGCCGAAGAAGACGGCAGGCACGGAAAAATGCGCGGCAACAGCAAGGATCGCCGGCTCCAGTCTTCGGCTGTCGATCGAGGCAATGGCTGCGAGTTCCGCCGCGCCAATACCGGCTACATCGAGCGCCTCGATCGCAAGCGCCAGCACCTCGGCAGGCGACGTCCCACGCTCGCAGCCGAGGCCGAGCACGTGGAGCCTCGCCGTATCGAAAGAGATATCGCTCATGGAAACCGTCAAATACGCCCTGCCCATGTCGTTGCAGCCATTGCAGCTTGGGACGGCAAATGCAACAAGGCCGTCCGAAATCCCTCCCCGGAATACCACCTTGCCCGATATCGCCTTCGATCTGCTTCTGCTGCTCTGCGCAGCGGCTTTCTTTGCCGGTTTCGTCGATTCTATTGCCCGCGGCGGCGGCCTCATCACCGTTCCCGTCATGCTGATCGCGGGCATTCCGCCGCTCCAGACCCTCGGCACCAACAAGGTGCAGTCCCTCTTCGGCGCCGCCTCGGCCTCGATCGCCTACGCCCGCAAGGGCCATGTGCAGCTTGCGGAACAATTGCCGATGGCGCTGATGGCCATCATGGGCGGGGCGCTCGGCGCGGCACTCGCCACCATCGTTCCAGGCCAAGCGCTGCAGGCCATCATGCCGGTGCTCCTGGTGGCGATCGCCATCTTCTTCGCCGTCAAGCCGAACCTCAACGACCTCGACACGCACCGCCGCGTGACGCCCTTTACCTTCGGCCTGACGCTGGTACCTGTCATTGGCTTCTATGACGGCGTCTTCGGCCCCGGCACGGGCTCCTTCTTCATGCTGGCCTTCGTCACGCTCGCCGGCTTCGGCATGCTGAAGGCGACGGCCCACACCAAGCTTCTCAATCTCGGCTCGAATTTCGGCGCGCTGATCGTCTTCGCAAGCTTCGGGGCAATACTCTGGAAGATCGGCCTGTTGATGGGTACCTGCCAGTTCCTCGGCGCGCAGCTGGGCTCGCGGTTTGCCATGCGCATCGGCGCAAAGCTCATCAAGCCGCTGCTCGTGATCGTCTCCGTCGCCCTTGCGGTAAAGCTGCTCGCCGACCCGGCAAATCCGCTGCGTGTCTGGCTCGGCGTCTGACCGAACCCTCGACCATCTTCCATTACCTCTGACGTAATTGATAAGATGCATCGCCTTCCCGCATGATCGGGCTGCCTGGAACTGACGGGCGATCAAAAGGAGATGACCCGATGAACGACGCAAACACCAACGCAGAGCGCTATCTCGCCATCTGGAACGAGACGGATGCCGCTCGCCGTCGCGCTCTCATCGCCGAGAGCTGGAGCAAAGCCGCGACCTATATCGACCCACTGATGCGCGGCGAAGGCCATGAGCAGATCAATTCGCTGGTCGAGGCGGTGCAAAGCCGCTTCCCCGGCTTCCGCTTCGCCCTGATCGGAGCGGCCGACGGCTACGGCGACAACCTGCGCTTCTCCTGGGGCCTCGGCCCGGAAAACGGCGATGCGTTAATCAAGGGCACGGATTTCGCCGAACTCGAAGGCGGCAAGCTGAAATCCGTCCGCGGTTTCATAGATTTGCTGCCGGAAGCCGCCTGATGACGCCGACCGCCCGCTCCCTTGGAGACCATCTGCGCGAATGGCGCCAGCGCCGCCGCATGAGCCAACTCGACCTCGCGCTGGAGGCGGAGATCTCGCAGCGGCATCTGAGCTTCATCGAGAGCGGGCGCTCGACACCGAGCCGCGACATGCTGCTGCATCTTGCCGAACGGCTCGACGTGCCCCTTCGCGATCGGAACCCGCTGCTGCTCGCGGCGGGTTTCGCTCCCGTTTTTGCCGAACGCGCGCTCGACGATCCTGCACTGGAACCGGCCCGTCGCGCCATCGACATGGTACTGAAAGGGCACGAGCCCTTCCCAGCAATTGCCGTCGACCGCCATTGGACACTCATCGCAGCCAATGCGGCCATCGCTCCGCTGCTCTCAGCCGTTGCCGACCAGTCCCTGCTCACACCGCCCGTCAACGTACTGCGCCTCAGCCTGCATCCGCAAGGATTGGCGCCCCATATCAAAAACCTCTCCGAGTGGCGCGCCCACCTTATCGGCAGGCTGCGCCAGCAGTTCTCCGCTTCGGGCGATCCAATGCTGGACAAGCTTTTGAAGGAGTTGCTGTCCTATCCAGCGCCTAAAACTGCTGGCGAGGTCCATACCGACTATGCCGGCATCGCCGTTCCCCTTCAGCTTTCGACCAAGGCCGGCTTGCTTTCGCTGATCTCGACAACGACGATCTTCGGCACCCCCGTCGACATCACTTTGTCGGAACTCGCGGTCGAATCCTTCTTCCCGGCAGACGACGAAACGGCCGCCATCCTGCGCAGCCTCGCGCTCAACTGACCGTCTCAGAACTCCACGCCCGGCTGGCCCTTGATGCCGGAGCGGAAGGGATGTTTGATCAGTTCCATCTCGGTGACCAGATCCGCGATCTCGATCAACTCCTCCTTGGCGTTGCGCCCCGTCAGCACGACATGCGTCATATGGGGCTTTTCGGTCTTTAAGAATTCCACCACCTCGTTGATATCGAGATAGTCGTAGCGCAGCGCGATGTTGATCTCGTCGAGCAGCACCATGGAATTGCGCTCGTCGCGGATCAGCTCCTTGGCCTTTTCCCAGGCGGCCGAGGCTGCGGCGACATCGCGGGCGCGGTCCTGCGTTTCCCAGGTGAAACCCTCGCCCATCGTGTGAAACTGGCAGAGATCGGAGAAATGCTTCTCGATCAGATCGCGCTCGCCGGTCCACATCGCGCCCTTGATGAACTGCACGACGGCGGACGGCTTGCCATGGGCGATGTGGCGGAAGATCATACCGAAGGCGGAAGACGACTTGCCCTTGCCTTTGCCGGTATGGACGATGATCAGGCCCTTGCCGTCGGTCTTGGTCGCCATGATCTTGTCGCGCGCGGCCTTCTTCTTCGCCATCTTCTCGGCGTGGCGCGCGTCGTCTTTTCCGGTTTCGTTTCCCGGGATCTCGTTCTCTGGTGCTTCGTCGCTCATTGGTTCACCTCATTCTATTGTCTGGCGGCCAGGTCGAACCGGGCCGAATTGCTGCGCGGCGTCCAGAGGCTGCGGTCGATTGCTTCGCTGAGCCGCTCCCTCATCTCGTCGAATGCCGCCGGGTTCTTCTCGATCATGAAGTCACGCACGGCCGGATCGGTGACAAAGGCCTGGTAGACGGCCTCGAAATGGTGTTCGCCGACGGCACCCGTCGTTGCCGAAAAGGCAAAGAGATAATCGACGGTCGCGGCGATCTCGGCCGCCCCCTTGTAGCCATGACGCATGACGCCCGCGATCCATTTCGGATTGACGACACGGCCGCGCACGACACGGCCGATCTCTTCCTCCAGCGAACGGATGACCGGCCGCTCGGGCCTCGAATGGTCATTGTGATAGATCGATGGGCGTGTCCCGGCGAGTTGCTCGGCGGCGGCGGCCATGCCGCCCTCGAATTGATAGTAGTCGTCGCTATCGAGCAGATCGTGCTCGCGGTTGTCCTGGTTCTGGATAACAGCCTGCACCGAGCGCAGCCGCTCCTCGAACAAGCCGCGTTCGGCCTTGCCCTCCTCGCCGGCACCATAGGCATAGCTGCCCCAGACGAGATAGGCCTCGGCGAGATCGGCGCGCCGCTCCCAGCCCTTTTCGTCGATCAGTGCCTGCAGCCCGGCGCCATAGGCGCCGGGCTTCGAGCCGAAAACGCGGTAACCCGCCCGGCGCCTTGCCGCGACTTCGTCAAGACCGGCAGCCGCAAGCCTTGCCGCTTCGCCACGCATGCGCGTCGCGATCGGATTGTCGACCTCGTCCTCTTCAAGCGCGCCCACGGCACGGATCGCCTTGTCGAACAGCGCGATCTGCTCGGGAAAGGCGTCGCGGAAGAAGCCGGAAATGCGGAGCGTCACGTCGACCCGCGGCCGCCTGAGCATCGCCGGCGGAATGATCTCATAGCCGGTGACGCGGCGCGAGCTCATGTCCCAGAGCGGCTTGACGCCGATCAGCGCCAGGGCCTGGGCGATATCGTCGCCGCCAGTGCGCATGTTTGACGTGCCCCAGGCCGTCAACCCGAAGGAGACAGGCCATTCGCCATGATCCTGCACATAGCGGCGGACAAGCAGTTCCGCCGATTTTTTGCCGAGTTCGTAGGCGGCCGGCGTCGGCACCGTACGGCTGTCGACCGAGTAGAAATTGCGGCCCGTCGGCAGCACATCGGGCCGTCCACGCGTCGGCGCGCCGGAGGGGCCGGGTGCGACGAAGCGGCCGTCGAGGCCTTTGAGCAGGCCGACGATTTCGGCCGGGCCGCAGGCGAGGATGGAACGTTTGAGGCGGGTTTCAATCTCGGAGACTACCAACCCGGTTTGAGACCAGAGGGCTGGGCACTCTATCTCGCCGGAGACGAACTTTGCAGCGAGCAGTTCGATGCGCTCGACGGTGTCTCCGTTGGTCCGCCATGGGGCGTCAAGAATATCTGCGAGGATATCAGGACGTGGGCCGGTCCAGACGGCGGCCATGTCACAATCGAGAGGGTCGAAGATGGAGGCACCCCCCTCTGTCCTGCCGGACATCTCCCCCACAAGGGGGGAGATCGAGGATGAGAGGCCTCGCTCAATCTCATGCGTCGAAGCTGCGGCATCTTCAAACAGTTCTTTTTCGGGAAGCCCAAGCGACTTGCCGATCTCCCCCCTTGTGGGGGAGATGTCCGGCAGGACAGAGGGGGGTATCCCCCCCACGCCGCCGCCCAATCTAGCATCCGCCGCGATCGCCCGCTGCAAACTTGCATCCCCACCCTCACCCAGCCCGCGCGGCACCCGCGCCAAAGCCACGGTGAGGTCCGTCAGCAACCGCCCCTCGGGCGAAACGCCGAACACATGCAGTCCATCGCGGATCTGCATTTCCTTGAGGTCGCAGAGATAGGCGTCGAGCTTCTTCAGCGCCTCGCCCTCGCTTTCGCCCTTGGCAATCCCGGCATCCCGGTCGAGGCCGATATCGGTGACAAGATCGAGGATCTGACGGCTGAGCAGACGAATGCGGCGGGGATCGCTGCCGGAGGCCTCGTAATATTCGTCGACCAGCGCCTCCAGATCCTTCAGCGGCCCGTAGCTCTCCGCCCGCGTCAAGGGCGGCGTCAGGTGGTCAATGATGACGGCAGCACTGCGGCGCTTGGCCTGCGTACCCTCGCCCGGATCGTTGACGATGAAGGGATAGAGATGCGGCAGCGGCCCGAGGATCGCCTCGGGATAGCAGCTTTCCGACAGCGCCAGCGCCTTGCCCGGCAGCCATTCGAGATTGCCGTGTTTGCCCATATGGATGACGGCATGGGCGCCGAACGCGCGGCGCAGGAAAGCGTAGAAGGCGAGATAACCGTGCGGCGGCACGAGATCCGGCGAATGATAGCTCTCTTTCGGGTCGATATTATAGCCGCGCGCCGGCTGGATGCCGACGAGCACATCGCCGAAACGGGCGAAAGGCAGGGCGAAGACGCCTTCGCGAAAATACGGATCATCTTCGGGATCGCCCCAGCGGGCTCTCACCTCATCCTGAATCTTATTGGGAAGAGATTCCAGGAAGCCGTTGTAGCGACTCAGGGAAAGCGTCTCGCGGATGATCTTTCCGTCGGAACCGGAATTAGTCGGCCCTTCCATCAGATGCCGTATCAGCGCGTCGCCGTCGGCCGGAATCTCGGCGGCCGGATACCCCGCCGCCCGCATAGCCTTCAGCACCTCGATGGTCCCGGCCGGCGTATCGAGTCCAACGCCGTTACCGAGCCGACCGTCGCGGTTTGGATAATTCGCCATGACGAGCGCAATGCGCCGGTCGCCGGCTGATGTCTTCCGCAGCCGCGCCCAGTTGGCGGCGAGCTCCGCCGTGTAGCGCACCCGGCCAGCATCCGGTTCGCTGGCGACAATATTCGTCTCGACGGCAGCATCGTAGCGCGCCGCCGTCTTGAAGGAAATCGCCCGCGACAGCACCCGGCCATCGACTTCAGGCAGCGCCACGTTCATACCGAGATCGCGCGCCGACAGGCCTTGCGAGGAAGCCGCCCATGCCTCCCTCGACGAGGCCGACAGGATCGCCTGCAACACGACTGCCTCGTTCGCTTCCAACACCGTCGGCTGCCGGTCCGCACCCGGTGCCGAGACCGCAAAGCCCGTAGTGTTGATGACGACATCGGGTTTCAGCGCGGAAAACACGCTTTCGAGAATGCCTGTGGAAACCGGATCCTTCAGGCTATAGGCAAAGACCGGCAATGGGCGCAGGCCGAGTGCGGCCAGCGCCTCGACAAGCGCTTCGATCGGGCCGGTCTCGCCACTTTGGACGAGGGCGCGGTAGAAGCTGATGGCGACTGTCGGGGGTTCAAATCCCTCCTCCGCTACCATCACCCGCTCGCCCCCCTCTGTCCTGCCGGACATCTCCCCCACAAGGGGGGAGATCAGGGATGAGAGGTCTCTCTCCATCTCTTCGGCGGAAGGTGCGGAATCTTCAAACGGTTCTTTTGTGGGAAGCGCTGGCAACTTGCCGATCTCCCCCCTTGTGGGGGAGATGTCCGGCAGGACAGAGGGGGGTGCCACGTCCAAAGACGTCTGTGAAGGCGTCGCAGCAACCCGCCGCCACTCCTCAACCCCGATCAACCCCCGCCCTGGCCACCAGATACCCGCCTTCATCAAAGGCACCGCCGGCGCAGGTTTCTCGCCGCCCGCCAGCATCGCTCCGGCATAATCGAGAAACGCCCGCGCATTGGCATCGCCGCCCTCGATCAGATAGGCCCAGAGCGCATTGAGATCGTGGAGATCGACATTGGAAAAAGGAACCAGCCCGGCATCCGGCTTCGCATCGCCCGGCAGCACCGCAATCAGCGCCCCGGCGCGGGACGCTGCCGCATGCAGCGCTTCCAGCGCATAATGGAAATAGCTGGCGCCCCCGAGCGCCCGCACGACAATCAACTTGGCATGCCGCGCGGTGCGCTCGACATAGGTGTCGATAGACATCGGATGCTTCAGGCTCATCAGGCTGGCGAGCCGCAGCGAATGCGCCGCCCCACGGTCGCGATGGGCGGCGGCGATCGCGGCAAGCTCGCTGTCGGCCGCCGACAGGAACAGGATGTCGCCCGGCGTCTGCCCGAGGTCGATTGCCTCCTCGCCGTCGCTGATCGTTCCCTGTTGAGCCAGAAGCAGATGCATCGGGTTACGCCAGCTCTTCGATCGCCGCCCTCACCGCGTCCTGATCCATTTCGTGCAGGCCGATGACGACAAGGCGCGTGGCGCGCTTTTCGCTCGCGCCCCAGGCGCGGTCGAAATAATGGTCGATGCGGCTGCCGACGGCCTGGATCTGGAGGCGCATCGGCTTCCCCGAGACATCGACGAAACCCTTGAGGCGCAGAACGTCATGGGCGACAATGATGCCCTTAAGCGCTTCGACGAAGCCAGCGGGATCGGCAATGGGTCCGAGCTCGACGACGAAGCTGTCGAATTCATCATGGTCATGCGGCGCACCGTCCTCATGCTCCAGCTCGTGATGCGACTTGCGATTGGCGACATCGTCCTCCGTGCCGATGCCGAGGCCGAGCAGGATGCCGGCCGACACCTCGCCGTTCTTCGCTTCGATCATCACGGGCTTGCGCACCGTGCGGGAGGCGACCTCGTCGCGCACCCTGATAAGGCCGGCAGCGTCGATCAGGTCTGTCTTGTTGAGCACGATGAGATCGGCGCAGGTAAGCTGGTCCTCGAACAGCTCCTCGATCGGGCTTTCGTGATCGAGCGACTCGTCCTCGGCGCGGCGCGCATCGACAGCATCATGGTCATCGGCAAAACGCCCTGCGGCAACGGCGGCGCTATCCACCACCGTGATGACGCCGTCGACAGTCACCTGCGTGCGGATGTCAGGCCAGTTGAAGGCGGCGACCAGCGGCTGCGGCAGAGCAAGGCCCGAGGTCTCGATGACGATATGGTCGGGACGCTGTTCGCGCTCGAGCAGCTTCGTCATCGTCGGGATGAAGTCATCGGCGACGGTGCAGCAGATGCAGCCATTGGTGAGCTCGATGATGTCATCCTCGGTGCAATTCTCCGCACCGCAGCCCTTCAGCACGTCGCCGTCGACGCCGAGATCGCCGAATTCGTTGATGATCAACGCAATCTTCTTGCCGCCGGCATTGGTGAGCAGATTGCGGATCATCGTCGTTTTGCCGGCGCCGAGGAAGCCGGTGATGACGGTTGCGGGAATCTTCTGCTGGTTCATAGACTTAACCCTTCATTTTCAGCGGCAGGCCTGCCGCGATGAAATAAACTTCGGCGGCCTTCGCCGCGATCGATTGGTGCAGCCGGCCGGCATGATCGCGAAAATCCCGCGCCATGCGATTGTCCGGCACGATGCCGAGACCGACCTCGTTGGAAACGAAAACAAGCCACGCCTTCGCGGCGGGCAGGAAATCGGCAAGGGCTGCAAATTCCGCCGCCATATTCCGCTCCTCCATCATCAGATTGGTGACCCAGAGCGTCAGGCAATCGACCAGCACGATGCCCCCTTCGCCGTCTATGGCGGCGAGTTTACCGACGAGATCGAGCGGCTCTTCATGCGTTGTCCAGGACGGACCCCGATCGGCCTTGTGTTGGGTGATGCGCGCCTGCATCTCCTCGTCCCATGCCCGGCCGGTCGCGACATAGTGACGGTCGAGGCCGGTCGCTGTGACGAGGGATTCGGCGAAACGGGATTTGCCGGAACGTGCGCCGCCGAGGATGAAGGTGGCGGTCATACTCAAAAGCCCCTCAGGGAGAGTGCGTAGCCGTGGCTTGTTCCGAGTGCACCTTTCTCGGCTACTGAGAGTGTGACACCCCCCTCTGTCCTGCCGGACATCTCCCCCACAAGGGGGGAGATTGAATCGCCGAGAGCTTTTCTCCAAACAATTGATGTAACACGACGGTCGTGCGGCTTGCCGACCTCCCTCCTTGTGGGGGAGATGTCCGGCAGGACAGAGGGGGGTACCCAGCATTCGACATAAGCGGCCGAAAACACTCCTCTTGCAGCGCTGCTTGGAGGCGTGGCATGCGCCGCACCAGGCCGCGCCGAATTCAATCGTTCAGCCAAGACAACCTCCGTGCTGGCAACGGGCATATTGCCCAGGTGTGGGCTTCTCGCCCGGCACGCATGGCAGGTCTCCTGGCTCGCGGTTATCGGCCGCGATCGGGGCAGACCGGAAACCGGTCGCCCTGATCGTGCCAGCGGATCATCCTCGCCTTCCCGGCTGCATCAGTGAAAAGGTGGACGATTCGTAGACTTGAGAGGCGTCCGACCCCGGTTGATCACCATGCATATCCAGTGGCTTTTCCGGCATGTCACCCATCCCGCCCGCTTGCATTATTGCAAGCCGCCGGCCGGAAGGGCCTGATGCCGGATGGAAGACCCTGACCGCTCTACAGTCGCGGGGTCGGCTGTGATGAAGGCGCCCGGCTTGGGTCCGCCCCGTCACATTCCCTTTTCATCCGGAAGGGCGCAACACCGATCCGGAACCATCCGTTATGTCAGGATGGTCAGTCGACCATCCGTTATCGGGATGGTTAGGCAAGCGCAGGGATGAAGTCAACCGGCCTTGGCGGCCGCCCGATCGCCAGCCACGCGGCGCACTTACCCAAGCACGACTTACCCTACCTTAAATATCGTCATTTATCAGAGGCTTACGTCATAAAAAATCTATTCCATCCGCCGGCTTTTCGCCGCAATTGCGTCGCAAGCGGACTGCGCGACCATCTCCGCCCTTGACCGGGCCTCTCCCCGCCTAGTTGTCTAGCCATGCTTATGAAATTGGATCGGCGCCGTTTCCGCGCGCTGCGTGTTTTCTTCGATCCGGGACGCCTGCGGGCGCTGGCCCGCCGTAGCGAGGTCGGCCTGTCGCTGGCGGGCGCCGTCGTCGGCGTCATCTCCGGTCTCGCCGTCACCGGCATGAGCTACGTCTCCAACGAGCTGCATCAGCTGGTCTTCGGCATCGCCGACAGCGAAAGGTTGAGCTCGTCCGAGATCGAAAACAAGCTGCTGCTGCTCACCGCCCCCGTCATCGGCGGCGCCCTGCTCGGCCTGCTGCTTTTCGTGCTGGCGAAACGGCGCAAGAAACCGATGGTCGACCCGATCGAGGCCAATGCGCTGCATGGCGGTCGCCTGTCCCTGACCGACAGCATCATCGTTGCCGTGCAGAACCTGATCTCCAACGGTTTCGGCGCCTCCGTCGGCCTGGAGGCCGGCTATACCCAGCTTGCCGCCGGACTCGCCTCGAAATTCGGCCTGAAGCTGCAGCTTCGCCGCTCGGACTTGCGCACCCTCGTTGGCTGCGGCGCGGCAGGCGCCATCGCCGCCGCCTTCAACGCGCCGCTGACCGGCGCCTTCTATGCTTTCGAGCTGATCATCGGCACCTATACCATCGTCTCGCTGACGCCTGTCGTCGTCTCCGCCCTCGTCTCCACCCTGATCGCAAGGCTGCTTGCCGGCAGCGATTTCACCATCGATATCGGCAGCTTCGGTTCAGTCGTGCCGGCCGATTATATCCCGGCGCTGCTGCTCGGTGCTTTCTGCGCCGGTGTCGGCATCCTGATCATGCAGGGCGTCGCCTTTGTCGAGGAGCTGGCGCGCAAGAGCTCGATCGCCCCACCCTTCCGCCCGGCGCTCGGCGGCATCATCGTCGGGCTGTTGGCGATGATCTCGCCGCAGGTGCTCTCGGCCGGCCATGGCGCGCTGCATCTCAACCTTTCCCATGAGGTGGCGATCCCGACGCTGATCGGCCTCTTCCTCTTGAAATCCTTCGCCTCGGCGATCTCGATCGGCTCCGGCTTCAGGGGCGGACTGTTCTTCGCCTCGCTATTCATGGGCGCCCTGCTCGGCAAGCTCTTTGCCTATTGCGGCCCCTATTTCGCCGATGCGACGCTGACGCCCGTCATCTATGCCGTGGTCGGCATGAGTTCGCTTGCCGTCGCCGTCATCGGCGGGCCGCTGACCATGACGTTCCTGGCGCTCGAAATCACCGGCGATTTTCCGATCACGGCACTGGTGCTCGCTGCCGTCATCACCTCCTCGCTCGTCGTGCGTTCGACCTTCGGCTACTCCTTCGCCACATGGCGGTTCCATCTGCGCGGAGAAAGCATCCGCAGCGCCCATGACGTCGGCTGGATCCGCAACCTGACGGTCGACAAGCTGATGCGCGCCGACGTCAAGACGGCAAGGGCGGGCATCTCTCTGGAGGAATTCAAGCAGGCCTTCCCAATCGGCTCGACCCAGCGCGTCATCCTCGTCGAGGAGAGCGACAAATATGCAGGCCTCGTGCTGGTGCCGGAGATCTACGCCAACCCGACCGACGCCCAGGACGAGGGCAAGACGCTTGCCGATTTCATCCACTACCGCAACGACTTCCTGCAGCCGCAGATGAATGCCAAGCAGGCGGCGGCGATCTTCGACAAGAGCGAAAGCGAAGCACTCGCCGTCGTCAACAACCTGATCGAACGCAAGGTGATCGGCCAGCTCAGCGAAAGCTATACGCTGCGCCGCTACAGCGAAGAACTCGACCGCCGCCGCCGCGAGGTCTCAGGCGAGATCTGAGCGCCGTCGCGCCGATCGGATCGACGCTTCAGGATACGGCGTCGGCAAGCTTGAACACGTTTACCGCTTTCGAAACCCCGCGCAACTCGAAGGATCCCAGACATTCGTTGGCGACGGCGCAAGTGACGGCGAAGCTTTCCGACATCAGAAGATGATGGCCGAGCGTGCCGCAGAGTTTTTCGAGGCGCGAGGCCTCGTTGACGGCGCTGCCGATCACCGTGAAATCAAGCCTGCCGCGTGCGCCGATATTTCCATAGAAGACCTCGCCGAGATGCAGCACGACATCGACGCCGATGTCAGGACCTCCCTCATTCCTCCGCTGACCGTTCAGCACCTTGTTGGCTTCCAGAATATTCCTTGCGGAAGCCAGTGCGGCCATGCAGGCCTTTTGCGGATCTTCAGCATCGGTCGGAAAGATCGCCAGCACGCTATCGCCCATGAACTTGAGGATCTCGCCCGAATTTTCCTCGACATGCCAGCCGATCAGCTCGAAGTGTTCATTCAGAAACCCGGCGATTTCGCCCGGCTGATAAACCTCGGTCAGCGCCGTGAAGTTTCTCAGGTCCGCAAGCAGGATCGCCGCATTGATCGCCCCTCCCTTTCCCCTCTGAATATCGCCTGCAAGGATGCGTGCACTTGTCTTGGCGCCTGTATAGACGGCGAGGATATCCGATGCGGTTTTCGTTGCCGCGATACGATAACAAGCCAGCCCCAGCGCCGGGAAGAGCTTCGCGACGATCGCCAGTTGATCATCAGAAAATCCGCCCGGCCTGTCGCTTGTGAGAGACAGACTGACCCCGCGCAGCGCAGCCTCCTTCGGAAACTCCAGCAGGCTGACCAGGTGATCCGTGCCGCCGCCATGCGCGAATTCCGCAAGCTGCGGGTAGTTATCGACACCCTCGCCCTTGGCGATGTTCCATCGACCTGACGTTTCGCCACGGCCCAAAAGAAAATAGATCGGGGTCTTCTCGAAACTCAGCACTGCCGCACTGCCATATTCGGCATTCTCGATCGTGGTCGCACCGCCGCGCACGAAATTGGCCGAGACGCCGCCATACATGGGATGAATAGACGGCATTGAGATGCTTCCCCGCCAGATCGGAAAGCCATCCGCGATCAGCCGATCGCACAATCCAGCTATCAGCTCGCCAATATGCTCGGCTGTGATTCCATGTTCTATAAGCCACTGAATATGATTGTTAATTTCCGAACCTCCAAATGACCGACGCAGTTTATGGTTGGAAATCGGGCAAATGGACGGCGATGACCAACCGGGGCGGCGCCACATCAACCAATAGTCGAGTCAGGCAGATATTTCTAGTCACCGACTCCGGCAACGACAACCACAGGGCAGGCTAAGAAGGAATGGTACCTGCCGTTGCCGTTATTGCCTGCCGACGAGAAGCGGTGGAGAGTGCGGCAGAAATGAAAGACGGTGCCGCAGCACCTGCGGATATCTCACATCCTGACCGTCATGCCGCCGTCCACCGTCAGCACGTGGCCGTTGACGAACGAAGCGGCGGCGCTTGCCAGAAATAGCGCCGCGCCGGCGATCTCGTCCGGCCGTCCCCAGCGCTGGACCGGGATGCGCTGGCGCACGAAGGGCATCAATTCCTCGTTCGCAGCCATCGCCGCGTTCGTCTCGGTGGCAAACCAGCCGGGCGCAATTGCGTTGCTGGTGATGCCGTGCGGGCCGAATTCGACCGCCATGCCGCGCATCAGTCCGGTCAGTCCCTGCTTGGCTGCCGGATAGACGCAGTCACCGGGCATGACGACATGGCCGCTGATCGAGGTCACCGCGATCAGGCGGCCGTGATTGCGTCGCTTCATCAGCACGGCAGCGTCCCGCGACAGCGTCATCGCCGCCGCTAGGTCGGTGCGCAGCAGCTCGATGATGGAATCATCGTCGAATTCGGCCAGCGGCCGCCTGTCGCGGGCGCCGACATTGTTGATCAAAATATCGAGGCGACCATGGATCTTGTCGATATCGGCCATCGCAGCACGCTGTGCCTCGCGCTCGGCGATATCGAATGCGGCGGCCTCCGCCGTGCCGCCCGCGGCACGGATGGTCTTTACGGCGCCTTCCAGCGTCGCCGCCGTGCGTCCGTTGACGATGACATGCGCGCCGGCCTCGGCAAGGGCGCGCGCCATCTCGAAGCCCAGACCACGCCCGCCGCCGGTCACCAGCGCCACCTGACCTGCCAGTGAAAATCTGTCCAATATGCTCATGATTTTCGTCGCACTCGACCTCGTCCATCGCTGCAATTAATGGACTCAGTCAACTAATTTGGCAATAGCAGAACGAGATGTTATGCTGTGGCATCAGGAGGTCTGGCTTGGCTCCCTCTTCTCCCCAGCGGGGTCCGAAGGACGGGTTGAGACCCGCGGCTCGACCCAGGTCGGTGGCCCAAGGGTCGGATGGTCGGCCACGTCGGTGGCGCGGAAGGCCGGCCCTTGGCAATAGCGGGTATCTCGATCGAGATAAATTCACCGAACAACGTTGAATTCAAGCTCGAGGTCGAATACTCGACCATTGCCGTAGGACTCCCGGACCGTTGCCTTGTCCATTCCCACGTAGCCAGGCGCGGAGGTGTAATAGGAGACCACGCCGCCGGTTTTTATCCCATTGCATTTCGCTGCCTCGCCCTTGGCGTTCGGATAAACATCCTGAACCACGAGGTCGATCTTGCCATGGGCTGGCGGCGTCATCACGCGAACGTTCGGTGGCGTATCGGCGCTGCAGTCACGCTTCACATGCCAGGCTTGATGCAGGCGTGTGCGTTCCCCGCTGACCGCGGTGAACCGATGGCTTGCTTCTTTAATGCCGCCGGAGACGGTTGAGCAACTGGCCAACGATAAACCGAGTGCGACGGGAAAGAAGGCGGCGAACTTAAACATGCGACTGTGAACTCCTTCACTCAATGCTGCTCTCGATAACTACGCTCGGAATTCAGGGCAACTTGGTGAGGCATTTGGCCGCGCGCTCCACTGCACTCGATAGACCAGCCAGGTTCTGACATGCCGGATGATTGCCCCTTTCCTCCTCACAGGAACTGAACGTTCGCCGGCTGCAGGCTCGCAACCGCCACGTTCTTGAGGATGATCTTGTCGTCCGAGTCTGCCGTGATGATCACATCGCTGCCCGATTGTGTGGAGGCAGCCAAAAGATGCGCCCAGTCGGCGAAGACCGAGCTATCGACAGCGAGCACATCGTGGGCAGTTCCGGAAGCGGCAAAGCCCACGATCGTATCTATGCCACCGTTGGCGCCATAGGCGAACGTGTCCGCAGCCGCGCCGCCGATCAAGATGTCGTCACCCCCACCACCTGACAGTCGATTGGCGCCGCTGCCGCCGGTTATGACATTATCGAGCGCGTTGCCGGTGCCGGTGAACGCCGCCGTTCCGGTATAGGTCAGGTTTTCGACATTCGATCCAAGCGTATAGCTCGTCAGAGACGTCTTGACCGTATCGGTTCCTTCGCCGGCATTCTCGACGATGATGTCGCCAATATTGTCGACGACATAAATGTCATTTCCGGTACCACCCGTCAGCGTATCGGCGCCGGCTCCACCATCAAGCGTGTCATTGCCCGACCCGCCCGAGATGACGTTCGCAGACGCATTTCCGGTTCCCACGAAATCCGAGGAGCCGGTATAGACGAGGTTCTCGACATTCGTGAGCGAGGCCAGAGTATAGCTGGCGAGCGCCGTCTTGATCGTATCAATCCCGGCGTTGGCAGCTTCGGTGACCACATCGCCGGCTTTGTCGACGATGTAGGTATCATTGCCCGCACCGCCGATCAGCGTATCGATGCCGGCTCCCCCATCCAGGACATCGTTGCCAACGCCGCCAGTAATCGTATTGGCAAGCTCATTGCCCGTCCCCATGAAATCAGCGGCCCCGGTATAGATGAGGTTTTCGACATTGCTGATTGCGGCCAGCGAGTAGCTGGCAAGCGCCGTCTTGATCACATCGGTCCCGGCTCCGGCATTTTCGATGATTACGTCGTTCAGGCTGTCAACGATGAAGGTGTCGTTGCCAAAGCCGCCCATCAATGTGTCGTCACCGGCGCCACCATCCAGAATGTTTACACCATCGCCACCCCTGATGACGTTATTCAGCGCGTTGCCTGTACCGTTAAACGCCGCCGTCCCGGTGTAGGTCAGGTTCTCAACATCGGCGACGCCTGCCAATGAATAGGTCGCAAGCGTTGTGAAGATCGTATCGCTTCCCTCGCCGGCATTTTCCGTCACCACGTCGCCGACATTGTCCACCACATAGTCATCGTCGCCGATGCCGCCGATCAGATGATCGGCTCCCGCCCCACCGTCGAGGAAATCATCACCGCCGCCGCCAACAAGCGTATCGGCGCCGGCGCCGCCCGTCAGCGTGTTGCTGAGTTCGTTGCCGGTCCCTGTGAAGGCGGCAGTCCCGGTATAGGTGAGGAACTCGACATTGGCCCCGAGTGTATAGCTTGTGAGGGATGTCTTGATGGTGTCCATGCCTTCGCCGGTGTTCTCGACGACGATATCGCCGGCATTGTCGACGACATAAGTGTCATCGCCGGTGCTGCCAATCAGCGTGTCGGTACCGGCTCCGCCGTCGAGCGTGTCATTGCCGGCTCCACCGGTGATGATGTTCGCAGACGCATTGCCGGTGCCGGTGAAGGCGGCCGTGCCGGTGTAGGTCAGGTTCTCGACATTGGCGAGCGCGGCCAGCGAATAGGTCGCCAGGCTCGTTCTGATCGTGTCGGTGCCCTCGCCGGCATTCTCGGTCACCACGTCGCTGGCATTATCGACGACATAGGTATCGTCGCCCGTGCCGCCGATCAGCTTGTCGGCACCAACCCCGCCGTCGAGCGTGTCGTTGCCGGCCCCACCCGTCAGCGTGTCGGCGCCGGCACCGCCGGTGATCATGTTGTCGAGGCCATTGCCGGTCCCGGCAAAGGCTGCAGCACCAGTATAGATCAGGTTCTCGACATTGGCGGCCAGCGTGTAGCTGGCAAGCGAGGTCCTGACCGTGTCGATGCCCTCGCCTGTATTCTCCGTCACCACGTCGCCAGCATTGTCGACGACATAGGTGTCGTTGCCGAGGCCACCTGCCAGGTGATCGGCGCCGGTCCCACCGGTGATGAGGTTGTCGAGCGCATTGCCGGTGCCGGTGAAGGCCGCCGTGCCCGTATAGGTCAGGTTCTCGACATCGGCGCCGAGCGTATAGGTGGTCAGCGAGGTCTTGACCGTATCGGTGCCCTCGTCGGCATTCTCGGTGACGACATCGCCGGCATTGTCGACGATATAGGTGTCGTCACCGCTGCCACCGATCAGCGTGTCGGCACCTGCGCCGCCATCGAGCGTATCGTTGCCGGCTCCGCCCGCAAGCGTATCGGCACCAGCGCCACCCGTGATCGCATTAGCGAGCTCGTTGCCGGTGCCGGCAAAGGCTGACGATCCGGTATAGGTGAGGTTCTCGACATTGGCTGCCAGCGTATAGCTTGCAAGCACCGTCTTGACGATGTCGGTGCCGCCGCCCGCCGCTTCCACGACCACATCGCCCGCATCGTCGACAATGTAGGTGTCGTTGCCCGCTCCGCCGGTCAGCGTGTCGCCCCCCGCGCCGCCGTCGAGCGTATCGTTGCCCGAGCCGCCGGTAATGATATTGGCCACGGCATTGCCGGTGCCGGTGAAGGCAGCGGTCCCGGTGTAGGCCAGGTTCTCGACATTGGCGAGCGAGGCCAGCGAATAGGTCGCCAGGCTCGTTCTGATCGTGTCATTGCCTTCGCCGGCATTCTCCGTCACCACATCGCCGGCATTGTCGACGACATAAATGTCGTCGCCAGTGCCGCCGATCAGTTGGTCTGCTCCGGCCCCGCCGTCCAGCGTGTCATTGCCCGCCCCGCCAGACAGCGTGTCGGCATTCGCACCTCCGGTGATGACGTTGTCGAGCGCATTACCTGTGCCGGCAAAGATCGCCGACGTTCCGGTGCCTGTATAGACCAGGTTCTCGACATTGGCGGCCAGCGTGTAGGAGGCGAGCGCCGTCTTGACCGTGTCGGTGCCCTCGCCGGCATTCTCCGTGATCACATCACCGGCATTGTCGACGACATAGATGTCGTCGCCGGTGCCGCCGATCAGCGTGTCGGCACCTGCTCCGCCGTCGAGCGTATCGTTGCCGGCTCCACCGGTGATGACGTTCGCAGACGCATTGCCGGTGCCGGTGAAGGCCGTTGTGCCGGTGTAAGTGAGGTTCTCGACATTGGCGAGTGCGGCCAGCGAGTAGATCGCCAGGCTCGTCTCGATCGTGTCGGTCCCGGCACTGGCCGCTTCCGTCACCACATCGCCTGTATTGTCGACGATATAGATGTCGTTGCCCGCACCGCCGACCATCGTGTCGGCACCTGCGCCGCCGTCCAGGATATCGTTGCCGGCGGCACCGGTGATCACATTGACCGCAGCATTGCCTGACCCGATGAAGTCACCCGTGCCGGTGAAGGTCAGGTTCTCGACATTCGCTAGAGATGCCAGCGAATAGCTGTTGAGCGTGGTCTTGATCGTGTCGGTCCCGGCCCCGGCTGCTTCGACCACCACGTCGCCTGCATTGTCGACGACATAGGTGTCGTTGCCAGCGCCGCCGGTCAGCGTGTCGGCCCCCGCCCCGCCGTCGAGCGTATCGGCGCCTGCCCCGCCCGTGATCGCATTGGCAAGCTCGTTGCCGGTGCCGGTGAAGGCTGCCGTCCCGGTGTAGACGAGGTTCTCGACATTGGCGCCGAGCGTGTAGCTCGCCAGCGCCGTCTTCACCGTATCATTGCCTTCACCGGCATTCTCCGTCACCACGTCGCCCGCATTGTCGACGACATAAATGTCGTCGCCAGTGCCGCCGATCAGGTGGTCTGCTCCTGCTCCACCATCGAGTGTGTCGTTACCGGCGCCGCCGGTTAGCGTGTCGGCACCCGAGGCACCAGTGATGACATTGTCGAGCTCGTTGCCGGTGCCTGCAAAGGCAACCGTCGTCCCGGTATAGACCAGGTTCTCGACATTCGATCCAAGCGTATAGCTCGTCTGTGCAGTCTTGACCGTGTCTGTGCCTTCACCGGCATTCTCGGTGACGATGTCGCCGGCGTTGTCGACAACGTAGATATCGTCGCCGGTGCCGCCGATCAGCGTGTCGGCACCGGCTCCGCCGTCGAGCGTATCGTTGCCGGCTCCACCGGTGATGACGTTCGCCGACGCATTGCCGGTGCCGGTGAAGGGTGTGGTACCGGCAAAAGTCAGGTTCTCGACATTGGCCAGGCTCGCAAGCGAATAGGTCGCAAGGTTCGTCTCGATCGTGTCGGTTCCCGCACTTGCGGCTTCCGTCACCACATCGCCAGCATTGTCGACGATATAGATATCGTTGCCCGCGCCGCCGACTAGCGTGTCTGCACCTGCTCCGCCGTCGAGGATGTCATTGCCGGTGCCACCGGTGATGACGTTGACCGCGGCATTGCCTGACCCGGTGAAGTCGCCCGATCCGGTGAAGGTCAGGTTCTCGACATTGACCAGCGACGCCAGCGAATAGCTGTTCAGCGTGGTCTTGATCGTGTCCGTGCCGGCGCTCGCGGCCTCCACCACCACGTCGCCGATATTGTCGACGACATAGATGTCGTTGCCAGCCTCGCCCGTCAGCGTGTCCGCACCCGCTCCGCCGTCGAGCGTATCGGCGACCGCCCCACCCGTGATCGTATTGGCAAGCTCGTTGCCGGTGCCGGCAAAGGCTGCCGTCCCGGTGTAGACGAGGCTCTCGACATTGGCACCGAGCGTGTAGCTCGCAAGCGCCGTCTTCACCGTATCATTGCCCTCGCCGGCATTCTCAGTAACCACGTCGCCGGCATTGTCGATGACATAGGTGTCGTTTCCAAGCCCGCCAATGAGATGGTCGGCGCCGGTCCCACCAGTGATGACGTTGTCGAGCTCGTTACCCGTGCCGGTAAAGGCCACCGTTCCTGTGAAGGTCAAGTTTTCGACATTGGCCCCGAGTGTATAGCTTGTGAGGGATGTCTTGATGGTGTCCATGCCTTCGCCGGTGTTCTCGACGACGATATCGCCGGCATTGTCGACGACATAAGTGTCATCGCCGGTGCTGCCAATCAGCGTGTCGGTACCGGCTCCGCCGTCGAGCGTGTCATTGCCGGCTCCACCGGTGATGATGTTCGCAGACGCATTGCCGGTGCCGGTGAAGGCGGCCGTGCCGGTGTAGGTCAGGTTCTCGACATTGGCGAGCGCGGCCAGCGAATAGGTCGCCAGGCTCGTTCTGATCGTGTCGGTGCCCTCGCCGGCATTCTCGGTCACCACGTCGCTGGCATTATCGACGACATAGGTATCGTCGCCCGTGCCGCCGATCAGCTTGTCGGCACCAACCCCGCCGTCGAGCGTGTCGTTGCCGGCCCCACCCGTCAGCGTGTCGGCGCCGGCACCGCCGGTGATCATGTTGTCGAGGCCATTGCCGGTCCCGGCAAAGGCTGCAGCACCAGTATAGATCAGGTTCTCGACATTGGCGGCCAGCGTGTAGCTGGCAAGCGAGGTCCTGACCGTGTCGATGCCCTCGCCTGTATTCTCCGTCACCACGTCGCCAGCATTGTCGACGACATAGGTGTCGTTGCCGAGGCCACCTGCCAGGTGATCGGCGCCGGTCCCACCGGTGATGAGGTTGTCGAGCGCATTGCCGGTGCCGGTGAAGGCCGCCGTGCCCGTATAGGTCAGGTTCTCGACATCGGCGCCGAGCGTATAGGTGGTCAGCGAGGTCTTGACCGTATCGGTGCCCTCGTCGGCATTCTCGGTGACGACATCGCCGGCATTGTCGACGATATAGGTGTCGTCACCGCTGCCACCGATCAGCGTGTCGGCACCTGCGCCGCCATCGAGCGTATCGTTGCCGGCTCCGCCCGCAAGCGTATCGGCACCAGCGCCACCCGTGATCGCATTAGCGAGCTCGTTGCCGGTGCCGGCAAAGGCTGACGATCCGGTATAGGTGAGGTTCTCGACATTGGCTGCCAGCGTATAGCTTGCAAGCACCGTCTTGACGATGTCGGTGCCGCCGCCCGCCGCTTCCACGACCACATCGCCCGCATCGTCGACAATGTAGGTGTCGTTGCCCGCTCCGCCGGTCAGCGTGTCGCCCCCCGCGCCGCCGTCGAGCGTATCGTTGCCCGAGCCGCCGGTAATGATATTGGCCACGGCATTGCCGGTGCCGGTGAAGGCAGCGGTCCCGGTGTAGGCCAGGTTCTCGACATTGGCGAGCGAGGCCAGCGAATAGGTCGCCAGGCTCGTTCTGATCGTGTCATTGCCTTCGCCGGCATTCTCCGTCACCACATCGCCGGCATTGTCGACGACATAAATGTCGTCGCCAGTGCCGCCGATCAGTTGGTCTGCTCCGGCCCCGCCGTCCAGCGTGTCATTGCCCGCCCCGCCAGACAGCGTGTCGGCATTCGCACCTCCGGTGATGACGTTGTCGAGCGCATTACCTGTGCCGGCAAAGATCGCCGACGTTCCGGTGCCTGTATAGACCAGGTTCTCGACATTGGCGGCCAGCGTGTAGGAGGCGAGCGCCGTCTTGACCGTGTCGGTGCCCTCGCCGGCATTCTCCGTGATCACATCACCGGCATTGTCGACGACATAGATGTCGTCGCCGGTGCCGCCGATCAGCGTGTCGGCACCTGCTCCGCCGTCGAGCGTATCGTTGCCGGCTCCACCGGTGATGACGTTCGCAGACGCATTGCCGGTGCCGGTGAAGGCCGTTGTGCCGGTGTAAGTGAGGTTCTCGACATTGGCGAGTGCGGCCAGCGAGTAGATCGCCAGGCTCGTCTCGATCGTGTCGGTCCCGGCACTGGCCGCTTCCGTCACCACATCGCCTGTATTGTCGACGATATAGATGTCGTTGCCCGCACCGCCGACCATCGTGTCGGCACCTGCGCCGCCGTCCAGGATATCGTTGCCGGCGGCACCGGTGATCACATTGACCGCAGCATTGCCTGACCCGATGAAGTCACCCGTGCCGGTGAAGGTCAGGTTCTCGACATTCGCTAGAGATGCCAGCGAATAGCTGTTGAGCGTGGTCTTGATCGTGTCGGTCCCGGCCCCGGCTGCTTCGACCACCACGTCGCCTGCATTGTCGACGACATAGGTGTCGTTGCCAGCGCCGCCGGTCAGCGTGTCGGCCCCCGCCCCGCCGTCGAGCGTATCGGCGCCTGCCCCGCCCGTGATCGCATTGGCAAGCTCGTTGCCGGTGCCGGTGAAGGCTGCCGTCCCGGTGTAGACGAGGTTCTCGACATTGGCGCCGAGCGTGTAGCTCGCCAGCGCCGTCTTCACCGTATCATTGCCCTCGCCGGCATTCTCCGTGACCACATCGCCCGCATTGTCGACGACATAGGTGTCGTCGCCAGCGCCGCCGATCATCGTATCGGCACCCGCTCCCCCGACAATCGTATCATTTCCGGCGAAGCCGAGGATCACATCGTTGCCGGCCGCGCCATCGATCGTGTCGTCGCCGGTCCCGCCCGTCAGAATATCGGTGCCGGCGGTGCCGACAACGTCGATGCCGCTCCCCGTCGTCGATGACAGATAGGACTGATTGACCGCAAGAGCGACCGCGAAGTCAGCCTTGGTGGTGCCGGATCCGAGTGCTGACATCCAGAAAGATGCCTCCGACGCGGTCGGCACCCTGCCGAGGGCATTGAGGAAGAGCTGATTGACGAGATCTGCCGTTGACAGGCCGCCATAGAGCGTCGTGAAAGCCGAGGAGGCCAGAATGTCATTGGCGACCTGGAACTGGGTTTCGGTACCGCCGGTGATTGCGGTTGCCTTCGTGGCGGCTTCGCTTCCTGACGGATCGCGGCCGAGCAGGACACGATAAAGACGATCAACAGTTTCGGTCGCCGCGGCCTTGTCTGTCGAATGTAGATATTTGCCCGAAGTCACATTGGTCGTGACGTGGTCATTGCCGACGACCTGATGTTCGGCGCTCTCCGAAATCGCAAGGACCAGGCCCGCCCGCGTAATGCCGCCGGAGCTCAGCTTGCCGAGCCATGTTTGCATCTCACTGACGGATGCATTGCGTCCATAGGCGTTCTGATAGAGCACTTCGACGAAGCCTACGTTCGACAAGGTCCCGTAGTTCGACGTGAAGGCTGCGCTTGCGATGAGGTCGGTCGCAAGTTGCGTCGTATTGAGCGCACCCTGGGTCAGGTAGGTCCCTAGCTGCTCGCGCTCGGAGTTCTGCATGTCGCGGTCGAAGACGACATCGTAGATCCGCTGCATCTCGGCGACGTCGAGGTTTTCCTCGGTCATCTCGATTTGCGCCGATCCGCTGAGACCACGCACATTCGACCAGGTGATGGTATCGATACCATCCGGATCGATCCCGTGCCGGACATAGGCAGTGACCGAACCGGTTGTCGAAACCGCTTCCCAGCTATAGGAGCCGTTCGCCTCGGCGGAGACCGAGATGAACTCGTCGCCGAGATCGGTAGGCGCGCTCGTTGGATCGGACGGCGTGTCCGGCGACAAAATCGTTACGTCGGTGCTGCGCCCGTCGTCATCGACGTTGATAACGAAGCCGTCGGCCGAACTGTCCGCGGCCCCCGTGCGCCAGGACTTTCCGGTCGGATAGTCGAGCGACTGATAGGTGTTTCCTGCCGCATCGGTGTTGAACAGCTGGCTCTCGTCGATGACGCCGTCACCATCGTGATCGAAATCGGTGACGATTTCGAGTCCGTCTGCACTCGTCAAACGGACAAAGCCGCTGCGCTTGCTGCCGTCCTGGTAACTGGTCGTGCTCGACTCGACCAGTTCTCCATTGGCATCGACGGCCGTGGTGTCGATCTGTGATTCCGAGACACGTCCGGCTGCGTCGAGCTGAGAGAGTTGTGTCTTGCTCAGCCCATCGGCGCTCGTGGTGCTGGTCACCTTGTCGAGGACGGCAATACCATCGGGGGCGAGATCGGTAATGGTCTCGGTACGGCTGCCGTCCGGGTTGAGAACGGCAACATCCGTTCGCCTGCGATCGATCACGCCGTCCCCGTCCGAATCGAAACTGTAATCGGTCTCCAGACCGTTCGCACTGGCTGACGTCGTCGAGCGATCCTTGAGAGTGCCGTCGGAATTGAAATTGGAGATCGTCGTCGTCTTGACACCATTGCCGGCTGTCACAGTCGTTTCGCTGTGATCGGCAACGCCGTCGCCATCGCTGTCTCGGCTCTCCGTATGCGACAGGCCGTCGGCGCTATCTGCGGTCGTCTCCGAACGCAGCAGATGGCCGGTGACCGTATTCGAAAGTTGGACAGTCTCCGTCTTGCTGCCGTCGACATTCTGGATCGAGGTATCGGTCTTCGCATTCTTCGTTGAGAGCGCGATCGCAGTGGTCTTTGTCAGGCCGTTTGCCGAAACCGTCTGGACCTCCTGGTCGACGAGCCCCGTGACGCCGGAACCCGACAGCGCCGTGCCGGCGCTCGTCGTGGTCGTGGTACTGCCATCGCTATTGCGGACCGTAAGCGCGCTTGTCGCCCAGCTATGATTGCCGCTCCACTGCTGGGTGACAAGGTCGCCATTGGTCGAGGTCGTCTTGATGACCTGGTCGATAACCTGGCCTGTTGTATTGGTATCGCGCAGCGTCTCGGTACGCGAGCCGTCGGCGTTGAGCACCGTCCCATCGAAAATCGTTTCGCTGTATGAGTCGGTGTCATCGCTGTTGGTGAAATCGTTCTTCACCGTTTTCGTCAACCCGTCGGCACTGACGGTCGTCGTCTTGATTTCGTTGAACGCGACCGGATTGTTGATGCCGTAGCTTTCGACGATCGTGACCTGCGAACCATCGCTATTGACCGAGTTGACGGTCGTCTGCGCATTGGTTGGCGGAATACCGTTCGAGAGATCACTTGTACTGCTGCGGCCATCGGCGCTCGCTGTCGTCAGCGTATGGACGTATTTCAGGCGATTGACACCGGCGACACCGTCCTGAATGTCGAGGATACTACCGTCTGCATTGCGCGTGCGGGCCTCGTGAACCGTTTTGTCGACGGCGGAGTCGCTGCCGATATAGGTGTCGGTCGTGAGTGTTTGACCATCCGCGCCGATCGTCGTCACGGTCTTTCCGGTCTGCGTGCTTCCATTCCCGTTGCTGCGAGTAATGGTGACCGTCGATGACCCGTCGGCATTTGTCGTGGTTGCCGTCACCGACCGGCTGTCGAAGTCGCCGTCGCCATCGGCATCAGTTTCCACCGTCTTTACAAGACCGTCGGCCGACGTCGTCGTGACGACGCGTTTTTCGAGGATCGTTCCGTCCGGGCTGAAGGTCGAGACACTATCGATCGTGCTACCGTCGGCGGCAACAGTGACCGCCTCGACGGTGTCGAACCCGCCGTCGCCGTTCGCATCCGTATCGAACGTTTTCGTTCGGCCGTCTGCCTGCTCGATCGTTACCACCTTGCTGCGGAGTGCAGAGCCGTCTTCAACCGTGATCACTTCGGTGGTCGAGCCGTCGGCGTTAAGCGCCGTGACGTCGGTCACGGTCGTGTCGACAAGTCCGTCACCATCGGCATCGAGCGTCGTCACCTTGCTATATCCGCTATGGCTTGTCGTGATGGTGTTTCGATCGACAAGCGTCGTGCCGTTGCCCGCATAGTCCGAAACTATCTCCACCTTCGACCCGTCCGGGTTAAAGGAAGTGACGTCACGGGTCACGCTGTCAAAGGTTCCGTCGCCATCGAGATCGGACTGAACGGTGATCTGGCGGCCATTCGCGCTCGTGGTGGTCACGCGCCTGTCGGTCAGATTGGCGGCAGCAACAGCCGTGCCGGCATAATCGGAGACAGTCTCAACCCGGCTTCCGTCCGCGTTGAGCACCATCACGTCGCTGCTGTGCCGGTCGATGTCTCCATCCCCATCGCTGTCCGTCGTGGCAATGGTCGTCAGGCGATCGGCGCTCGTCGTCGTCAACGAAGATTGGAGCAAATGCTGTCCATCGGCGCTGTAAGTCGACGAGGAGGTCGTTTCGCTGCCATCGGCGGCGATGTTTGAAATCGTGACCTGTTCGGGACTGGAGAACTGATCGAGATAGGTGCTGGTCGTGACGTTCCGGCGGTCGGCGCTGGTGACGGTGACCGTCTTGCCGATTTGCGCCGACGTGGCGCCAGCGGCTTTGACGACCATATGCGTCTGGGAACCGTCTGCATTCAGTACGGTCGTATCTCGTTCTGAAGTATCTTTCGAACTGCCGGCGCCAAGATAAGTATCGACGATGGTGGTTTTTCCGTCGGCGCTGACCGTGGTTATGGTCTTGCCCGTCTGGACACTGTGATCGCCGTTCCAGTTCGTAACCGTGGTCGTCGAGGAGCCGTCGGTGTTGATGACGGTCGCGGTATCCAATTGCTTGTCGAAACACCCGTCGCCATTCTCATCGGACCGTATGTTCTTTGACAATCCATCGGCCGACGTCGTCGTCACCGTCTCGTATGATAAAACGGTTCCTGCCGGGTTGAAGGTCGAGAGCGTATCCGTGATCGTTCCGTCGCCGGCCACCACGATCGTTTCGACGGAATCGGATCCTCCGTCACCATTCGCATCGGTCTGAACCGTCCTGCTGCGCCCATCTGCGCTCCAGGCCGTCACTGTTCGATTCCGCAACGTCAGATCGTCGTTCTTGTCAGTGACAGTTTCGACCCGGCTGCTATCGGCGGCAATCACAGTGCTGTCCTGGTGGGTCAGTTCGAAGGCACCGTCACCGTCGGCATCCGTGTTGGTTGAACGAACGAGGGAGTCGGCGGTGAGCGTCGTGACGGTCTTGCTGAGCAGGGTTCCGTCAGCGCTCTTCACAATCTGCGTGGCCTCGGACGTACCATCGGTGTTGACGACAATGACGTTTGACTGAAGCTGATCCGTTAGCCCATCGCCGTCGAGATCGGTGGTTACGCTCTTGCTGCGGCCATCGGCGCTTGTCACCGTCACCGTTTCGTCGATACGGCTGGCGCCTGCCGTACCCGTGCCGGCATATTCGCTGACGTCTTCAGTTCGTGCTCCGCCGTTCGCCACCGATATCATATCGGTCGTGGTGGCATCGACGATGCCGCGTCCTGTGGAGTCCACGGTCTTCGTCTTTGTCAAACCATCCGCACTGGTTATCGTTGTCGTCTGATCCTTCTCCGAGCCATCGCCATTCAGGTCGGTCATTGTAACGGTCAGCGTACCGTTCGCGGCGGTGGCATCGGTCTCCCGCTGGGTGGTAAAGCCGCCTCCCGTCTGATCTCTGGAGATGGTAACGAGCTTGCCGTCAGCGCTGGTCACTGTGGTCGTGCGGTCAATCAGGATCGAGCCGCCATGATCGAAGTCGGCGAGCACTTCCGTCCGACTGCCGTCGCTTGCAACGGTGATCACATCGGTCTGCCGCTCGTCGATGATGCCGTCGCCATCCGTATCGATCGTCAGGGTGCGGGTCAGACCATCTGCCGAGGTCGTCAGGATGCGCTCGGACTGAAGGCTTCCATCAGTGCCGCTGACCTTCGTGTCGATGACAGTCGACCCGTCTGCGGAGTGCGACGTCGAGGTTGACGTGACGACGCCGGTCTTGTCGAAGGCCAGCGACACGTCCGCCGCCGTGCCGGTCGAACCGTTCGCTCGCTGAAATGTCGCGGTGCCGCTGATGGCCGAGCCATCGGGTTGAGTGGTTGTTTGGTTGTTCGAGATAAGATCGATTGACGTGATGCCAAGGTCCGAAAGGGTTTTCAGCTGTTGCGTGCCATCCGCCTGCGTGACGACGACCTTGAAATTGGCAAAACGGCTGTCGCCGGCATCGAGCTTTCCGTTGTGGTTGGTATCGAAGACATCACGCAGCGCCTGCATGTCGGTCGCCGCCGTCGGGTCCCACGCGGTAAAATCGATCTCGCTCTTCTGGTCGATCTTGCCATCACCATTCGCATCGATCGCCAGCACGCCGTCGCCGGCCGCTGCCCATGCGGTCAGATGCTTCTTGCCGTCGCCGGCCATGTCGAAATAGGTGATCGACGAGGTCTGCTGCGTCAGCTTGATACCGTTGCCGTCAAGGTCGAGGACGATTGGTTCGTCGTCGCCACTGTCGTCATCGTCATCGCCGCTAGAATCGTCGTCAAGCTCACCATCGACATTCGGGAAAAAACCGCCCGGGTCATAGTAGCTCGGTCCGGTATCGATACTTACGTTATGCTGCCCGCCGGAGTTGCTGTAGCTCACACCACCAAGCGACCCGGTATCCGGATCGGCAGGTTCGCGGCTACTGTCGTGACTGGTGTCGTAGCTGAAGTCATACTCGTTCGATCCTTGTCCACTCGAAAAAGAATCGGATCGCGACGACGAAGGATTATTGTCATCCGACCCGCTGCTGTAGGTCCAATCATCCTGATAGAAATAATCCGAGAATGTCGGTGTAGTCGCCGAACCATGAATACCGGTGAAACCGAAATTTCCTGGGTCTATGAAATTGCTGCTGGGATCGGCGGCAAAGTCGGTAGATGCCACCTGGTTCGCGGGTAATTCGTATCCACTGCTGATGCTGAGACCAGCATAAGGAGCGTAAACGTCGAGTGGGTCCGCATCTAATAACGGTGCCTGCGATATGCCGAGCCGATCGAGAACTGCTGTGGCGAGTTGTTTCTCGTTGTAGTC
Organism: Rhizobium sp. WYCCWR 11128; assembly: GCF_013416305.1. Classification (NCBI taxonomy): domain Bacteria; kingdom Pseudomonadati; phylum Pseudomonadota; class Alphaproteobacteria; order Hyphomicrobiales; family Rhizobiaceae; genus Rhizobium; species Rhizobium sp. WYCCWR 11128. Next base: position 685,357 of record NZ_JACCEZ010000001.1, on the reverse strand, counting down.
TTGGGTTGCGTAATACTTGGCTTCGTCCACAGCGTCGAATTGTCCGGCGACGTAGTTCCGAACGGAAGGACCGAGCTCTTCACTGTAGGTGAGCGCTACGGCGCCTCCCAAAATAGCGAAGGTGACTGGAAATTCTTTGGCTGCTGCGCCCACCATGCCGCTTGCGAGCGATACTGCGATGCGGCCAGCGGAGAGGGCTATACTGTCGTCGACATAAATTCCCACGGTCCGATTTAGAGCCGATTGCTTGTCATTAGCCAGGAGATCGAGTCCTGCGTCCACCGGCAGAAGACTTTTGGTCAGCAGATCAGAACGTGCCGCCATGCGCGCGTAGGCACTGATCGATGAGTCCGTCGAGACAGCCGTTGCTATGTGGTCGAACTCACCGTTGGCGAGCTGCGAGGCTATGTTGTTTATTCCCAGCTGCTTGGTGGCGCGCGTACTTTCCGCGTAAGTTGCCGAGATCGTGTAGGCCATGAATGACTGAACAGCAAATGCCGCTCTGCCAACTTCTTTGTTGAATTGATCGAACTCATTCTTAAGGTTATCGAAATTGAATGTGACGCTGAGAGTATTCATCAAGAGTTCTCACGATCTTTTATTGTCTTCAGATAGATGTTGTACAGATGCACAAAGAACGAAATGAAGAATATGGATGTTATCGTATTCGCCATATAAAGATTAAAAAATCCGTTCTCTCTCGAGCCTATCAAAAAGTCTATTGTATAGCATTTTGCATTGTCGCATGGCGTAGTTAATCTATAGTCTGAAATGTATATGACGAAACATACTGCAATTTCTATTGTTGCCGCTATGAATGCCTGCTTCATATTATTTTCAACTGGGCTTTTGCTGAGTCTGTAAAAAAATCCCTCATCAGTTACCTTCGCGCGACGCGCCATCCACCAAGCGATTGGGAAGAAGATCAAAGCGATTATAATCTGCGCAACCAAGAAGATGAGCAGATAGTCAGGGGCTCGAAATCGGTGAAATAACGCGAGAGATGAAATTGTCACCGCGACCATCAGAATCGCGAAAACGCTGTCTACGCTAATAATGCTTCGTCGGAGTAGAGTTCGACCTACTAAGAACAGGAAGATCAGAAACAGGACGATGGGGACGGGCCCGATCGGGGAAAGCGGGCTTGCAGGTACAAAATCACCGTTCACGCTCGGATCCTCCATCAATATGACGAGACGACGGGAAATACCGACCATCTCGGTTGCTGCGGGGGCGCATCGCTTTTATCAAATCACCGCTCCTTCATTGCATCGCTCGCCACTTCAACGAGAGGCGAAAACACGTAGGCCAGTATCCGCCTCGAACCGGTTCTGACCTCGGCCGTTGCCGACATTCCCGGTGAAAGCGAAACATCCGCGCCATCCGCCTGCACCGCATTTTGCTCAAGCTTCAGCGTCACCGCGAAAACGAGGTTCTGTGTCCGCTCGGCACCCGCAAACAGCGAAGTTTGCGGTGCGGCAGCAGCGTCTTCCTCTCGGCGCTCGGCGTCCGGCTCCGGAATGGCATCGGTTGCTATCTTGGTGATCGTTGCCGGAACCGTGCCGTATTGGGTGAACGGGAAGGCATCCAGCTTCACCACCGCCGGCTGGCCGACATGAACGAAGCCGATATCGCGATTGGGAACATAAACCTCGAGTTCCAGTGTGGCCCCTGCAGGGACGACCCTCAGAACCTCTTCGCCCGCCGTCACCACCTGACCTTCGGTGGAGATCGCGGAGGCCTGGACGACGCCGTCGATCGGGCTGCGCACCGTCATTTGCGCTAGTTCGGCGCGGCTCTTTGCAAGGCGCTGTTCGAGATCCTCGGCCTGCCGCTCGGCATCGCCGAGTTTTTCGGTCTGGTCACTGATGAACGTGCTGCGGGCCTTTTCGATCTCGGCGCCGAGGACATCGATCCCGGCTACGGCGTCGGCAAGTTGACCCTTCTGGATCGCGAGCTGTGTCCGCTGCGTCTTTAAGGTTTCGGTCGCGTCGATGACGCCGGCGATCGGCCCTGCGTTCTCACCGACGAGCGTGTTGCGCATCGCGACCCGCTGTTGTAGCGTATCGACGAGCGACGCCTGCTCGTCGAGCGTATCCTGAAGGTGGTCTCGCTCCCCTTCCTTCTGGCGCATTTGGGAACGCAATGACGTCAGCGACGCGTCGAGCTGACCGAGCTCGCTGGCGAGAATGGCGTCCTCCCGTTTGCGAAGCTTCGCGGGCACGTCTGCTGCCCAGTCGATGCGAGCGCCGCGCGGATCACCCGCTGCAGCCCCGGCAACAAGCGCCTCACGCCGACGCGTGGCTTCTGCCTGAACGGACGCGAGCGCGGTTTCGGCATCCCGTTCGTCGGCAATGGCTTCGGTCGAGTCCAGCTGGAACAGCACATCGCCGCGATGCACTTCGGTTCCATTGGCGGGCGGCAGACCAACGACCTTGCCACCGTAAAGCGGCTGAACGACCTTGACCCGTCCGACCGGTTGGATTTTGCCCTGTGCCGTCGCGATGATGTCGATCCTGCCGAGATATGCCCAGGCAAGCGCGACGGCCGCGAGCAGACAGATAATCAAAAGGAGCGCCGTTCCGACCGGGGACGGCGGCGTTTCAAGTACCTCGAGTGCAGGCGCCAGGAACTGGTTGTCGGATCTAGACCGTGTCGGCGGAGGCGAGGCAGCGATGGTGCGGGCGGCAACAGTCATGCCGGAACCCTTGTATCGTGCTGCAACGTCCAGAGCCGCGCAAAGAGACCATCCTTCTTTTGCAGAAGCTCGTCATGCGTTCCCATCTCGACAACCCGGCCGTCTGCCATGCCGATAATCCTGTGGCAGTTTCGAACGGCGGCAAGGCGATGGGCGATGATGATCACGGTTCGACCCTGGACGATGTGGCGCATGTTTTCCTGGACGACGCGCTCGCTTTCATAGTCGAGGGCACTCGTCGCCTCGTCGAAGATGAGGAGCGGCGGGTTGGTGGCGAGCGCCCTTGCGATGGCTATGCGCTGCCGCTGCCCACCCGACAGGTTGGCGCCCCGTTCCTCGATGACGGTGTCATAGCCCTGCGGCAGTTTCGATATGAATTCGTCGGCACCGGAAAGACGGGCCACCGCCAGGACCTGGGCGCGCGGCAATGCGGGATTGGCGAGCGCGATATTCTCGTGGATCGTGCGATTGAAGAGCAGGTTCTCCTGCAGAACGACGCCAATGTGACCTCGCAACCACGCCGGATCCATTTGCGAAAGATCCATCCCGTCGAGCAAGACTTGGCCTTCGTTGGCAAGATAGAGCCTCTGGATGAGCTTCGTCAGCGTCGATTTACCCGACCCCGAAGCACCGACGATACCGACCACCTCGCCTGGGCGGACATGCAGGTTGATGCTCTTCAGGATATCCTGACCGCCGGGGCGGTAGCGGAAACTGACATTCTTGAATTCGATGAGGCCTCTCGGAGCGGGAAGGGCAAGCCGCGTTGCCGGCGTTCGCTCCATCGGCGTATTCAGAATGTCGCCGAGACGGTCGATCGAGATCTGGACTTGCTGGAAGTCCTGCCAGAGCTGCGAGAGCCGGAGGACGGGTGCGGTGGCCTGGCTGGCGATCATGTTGAAGGCGACGAGCGAGCCTACCGACAGCTCGCCGTTGATGACAGCGCGCGCACCGAACAGCAACAGCAGCGCCGTCGTAAGCTTGCTGATGTACTGGATGACGTTCTGCCCGCCGGCGCCGAGCAGCGTCGTCTGAAACGCAGTCTTCACGTAGGCGGCGAGCTTTTCTTCCCACTGCGCCTGCATGACCGGTTCGACCGCCGCCGCTTTTACGGTCTGTATGCCGATGATCGCCTCGACGAGCAACTGCTGGCTGACCGCGCCACGGTTGAACTTCTCCTTGACCATGTCGCGAAGCGGTGGGCGCACGAGAAAGCCAACGAGGGCGTAGAGCGGGATCGAGCCGAGAACGATCAGCGTCAGGCTCCACGAGTAGAGCCACAGGATGCAGAGAAAGACGATGGCGAATACCAGGTCGATTGCGGCAAACAGCCCCTGCCCCGTGAGGAAGTTCCGGATCGTTTCCAATTCCCGGACACGGGCGACCGTCTGGCCTGCAGACCGCGTTTCGAAATAGTCGAGCGGCAAGCGAAGCAGGTGACGGAAAAGCCGTTGTCCCAGCTCGACGTCGATACGGTTGGTCGTGTGCGACAACGCATAGGTTCGCAGGTACTGTAAGACGACATCGAAGAGACCGATGATCGCAATTCCGGCGACCAGAACGAACAGCGTCGAATAGCCCTTGTGCGTGAGAACCTTGTCGACGACTACCTGGAAGAAGAGCGGCGTTACCAGGGCAAAAATCTGAACGAAGAGCGAGGCGACGAGGACGTGTGCAAGTGGCTTGCGGTAGCGCCAGAGGGACGGCAGAAACCATTTCAGTCCGAAGGTCCTGGGATCTGTTCCTGCCCCTCCCAATTTCCGGGCCACGAGAAGCGCGCGGGCACCTGTCTCGATCAGCAGCTCGGCTGCCGATAATTCACGATCGGCGCGTGTTACGGGATCAATGACCCTGTATCGGCCGGCCGGGGTCGGTCCGCCGAGAATGGCGAATGTGCCTTCCGGCATATGCACGATCGCGGGAACAGGCAGATTTCTGAGGCGTGCTTCGGTCAATTCGCGGACAGCCCTTGCCTTCAATCCGACTGCTGATGCCGCCCGCAGAAGATCCAGCTCGGAAGCAACCCCGCTGCCAATTGCAAGCTCATGATGAAGCTGGTTCGGATCGGCAGCAATCCGGTAAAAGGCTGCAATTCCGCACAAAGCACGCAGGCCGGAATCCACCGGTTGCGCGGCCGCATTTGCGATGCCGGGGTCGAGGCTGCCCATACGAAGATCACATCCTATTGACTGTATAAATATTGCAATCACAATCCCGGGGTCGTACGACACGAGATAAAATCCGTTGCCCAGGCTGACGAAAGATACTTTGACCCGCGACGCTCTCGGTTGATGACGTGGCGTGAAAATCCAGTGCGGAGCAAAAGCAAAGCGCCAAAAATGCGCTCTAGCTCGCACAAGATATTGACTATTTTGATTGGTTTTTAGGGGTTTCCATTTATTGGTGGGGCTCTCTTCTTCTTGTAAAGGAACGTTTACCTTCGGCTTTGACAAAGATTCCTAAAACAACCGGCTCTGACTAATCCCGCCGCGACCCTACGCGCAGAAGAATTGTTTGCTCCGAGCCCCCGCTCGTCAACGCCAGTTGGTTATTTCATAGTTCAAAGGTGGATAGCCAAAGCTTGTCAGAAAGGACTACCTATGATTTTGTTTTGCGTGTCTCACGTTTAATCGGAGAGAACTATCGGTCAAATCACGGCTCTGTGATATCGCGTGCCTTTGGGTCTTGAGGCTATTTTGTCGCATGAGGTCAATGTGACTATTGTACAAAATTGATCCGTATCCGTAGTCTTTGGGCATGTTGGGGTTAGCAATGTAAGGCCCGAGGGCATTACCCATCGAAATCGACGCGTTCGTTGGCTGTCGACAAGAACGCATAGCCGCCGATATCTCTCGGCGGTGCAATGCGCAAAAGATTGGATGGCTTTTCCACGACGTTCGAACTCAACGACAGCCACAACGGACTGCCTTAGCCTCCACGCCGCTCAGATGTCTATTATGCTAGAACGTCCGACTGCGCAGATCGTCACTAAAAGCACGAACCATATCCTCTCCAGGCAAATCACCAAGCGATGCTATGGAATCAGCAAAACCCCAAAAGAGGGAAGTCTCGGCTCGCTTCAGAGATGACAAAACAGCTCTATCCAACCAGCCCCGCAAGCCAGCGCGGGTCGAGATGTTTTTCCAGCCCACTCGCGATCTCGTCGAGTGCCCGGTCAACGCTTTCGCGGTAGTTGCCGCCTTCGCCCAATAGCCCGAAACTTTGAAGCAGTCGGGCGCGGTAGGCGTCGCCGCCAAAGAGGCCGTGCAGATAGGTGCCCATGATCCGGCCGTCGGCCGACAGCGCCCCGTCGGGCGCGCCGTCGATGATCGCCGAAGGCCTGATACAATCCGGGCCACGGGTGATGCCGAGATGGATCTGGTAGCCGGCAAGCGGCGCGTCATATTCGGTGGAGCGGGCCTGGCTGTTGCGCACGGTCTTTTCCGGCGCCATCTCGGTCTCGATGTCGAGCAGCCCAAGCCCCGGTGTCTCCAGCGTCCCGCCCTCGATGCCGAGTGGATCGTGCACCGTCCGGCCGAGCATCTGGTAGCCGCCGCAGATGCCGATCACCCGGCCGCCGCGCCTGACATGCGCCTGGAGATCGCGGTCCCAGCCCTCAGCCCTGAAATCGGTGAGATCCGATATCGTCGATTTCGAGCCGGGAAGGACGATGAGGCCCGCGTCGGCGGGCAGCCGCTCGCCGGCGCGAACGAAGACCAGCTCGACATCCGGCTCGGTCCTCAGCGGATCGAGATCGTCGAAATTGGCGATACGTGGCAGCACCGGCACGGCGATCTTCAGCGCGCCCGCCCCGCCCCTCGCCAGCCGTTCGAGCACGACCGAATCTTCGGCCGGCAGGCGCGCAGCACCCGGCAGCCACGGCACGACGCCGAAGCACGGCCAGCCGGTAAAGCCCTCGATGGCGCGGATGCCGTCGTCAAACAGCGAGACGTCGCCGCGGAACTTGTTGATGATATAGCCCGCAATCATCGCCTGGTCGCCCTCGTCGAGGATTGCATGCGTGCCGACCAGCGAGGCGATGACGCCGCCGCGGTCGATATCGCCGACGAGCACGACAGGCACGCCGGCCCGCGTCGCAAAGCCCATATTGGCGATATCGCCGGCCCTGAGATTGATCTCGGCCGGCGATCCGGCGCCCTCGACGATAACGAGGTCGGCACCCGCAGCCACTTTTTCGAAACTTTCGAGCACGGCGCCGAGCAGCTCAGGTTTCAGCCGCTGGTAGTCGCGCCCCTTCGCCTGTCCGAACACCCTGCCCTGCACGATGATCTGGCTGCCGTTTTCCGATTGCGGCTTGAGCAGCACCGGGTTCATGTGCACCGAGGACGGCGTGCGCGCGGCCAGCGACTGCAGCCACTGCGCCCGGCCGATCTCGCCGCCGTCATCGGCGACCGCCGCATTGTTCGACATGTTCTGCGGCTTGAACGGCCGGACCGTCAGCCCGCGATTGGCCGCCAGCCGGCAGAGGCCCGCAACCAGCACCGTCTTGCCGACATCGGAGCCGGTTCCCTGCAGCATGATCGCTCTTGCCATGATGGCCCGCATTCGCCTCTCGTTCAGGCGAGGCCTACAATGGGCGGCAACCTCGGGTCAAGCTTGGCCCGGGTCAAGACTTGGCCCCAGTCACGTCCCCACACAAACGCGAAAACCGCGCATGGCCTTGGCTCTGCGCGGTTTGCCGAAAACTCAGGCGTCTTCGCCCTTACACGGCGAAGCTCGCTTTCTCCGGTACGCACTACCTGAACCGGAGAAGCGGCGGTCATTGCTGCCACGCCCCAACTGATAACGGCACATTCTTACCGGAGAGTTATTGAAGGCTTACGCAAATGTTAATTTTGACCTTTTTTGACATTCTGGCCAAAATTTCTGCCGAAGATCCGCAGCCTGTCGCCAAGAGCGCGCTTTTCGCCCGAGGGCGCCAATTTCGGAATGCTGACATAAATTCTTCGAATTCAATAATTTAGTCACGCAACCATGAGCAGAAGATGGTTGATTTCTGCGAGCGAACGCGTAGGCTCGGTCAAAATGCGCCATTGTTGAATAAGTCCTGCGACGAGTTGCCGGAGCCGCAAGCACGGACGGCGCCCAGGAACCGGAAAGCCTGTTGCGGTATCGCCCGGCAGGCATTTTCCCTTCGGGTGCCGGAGATATTTGTCGGTGAATTTCAGAGCCTGCTGCGCGTCTGCCTAAGAAGAATTCGGGGAATGACGATGAAGACGTTTCTGATTCCCGCCGTCTTTGCCGCGGCTCTTTCTACCGTCGCGCCGGCCGAAGCCGCCGAATGCAGCAGCGTTTCGATCGCAGAAATGAAATGGGCCTCGGCAGGCATTGCCGCAAGCTTCGACAAGATCATTCTGGAAAAGGGATATGGCTGCTCCGTTACCATCGTCGATGGCGACACCCTGCCGACCTTCGCCTCGATGAATGAGAAAGGCATCCCCGACATCGCCTCGGAATACTGGATCAATTCCGTCAGGTCCCTGCTCGATCAGGCTGTCAACAGTGGCCGGCTGGTACAGGGGGCCGAAATCCTGGCCGACGGCGCCGTCGAGGGTTGGTGGATCCCGAAATTCATCGCCGACGCCCACCCCGACATCCGCTCGGTCGAGGACGCGCTGAAGCATCCCGAACTCTTCCCCGCCGAAGACGACCCGTCGAAAGGCGCAGTTTACAACTGCCCCGCCGACTGGAGCTGCCAGATATCGACCACCAACCTGTTCAAGGCGCTTGCCGCCGACAAGAAGGGCTTCGAGCTTGTCGAGACCGGCAGTCCCGAACGGCTCGATGCGTCGATTGCCCGCGCCTTCGACAACAAGATCGGCTGGCTCGGTTATTACTGGGCGCCGACCGCCATCCTCGGCAAATACGACATGACGCGCCTGAGCTTCGGCGTCGGCCACAGCAAGAATGAATGGGATCGCTGTACCGCGGTTGCCGGCTGCGTCAGGCCCGAGCTCAATTCCTACCCGGTCTCGCGCGCCTTCACCCTGATGACCAGGTCCTTCGCCACCCGCGCCGGACCAGTCACGACCTATCTCAAAACCCGCAAATGGGACAATGCGACGATCAACCAGGTGCTCGCCTGGCAGGACGAAAACCGCGAAAGCAACGAGGATGCCGCTATCTATTTCCTTCGCAATTACGAGAGTCTGTGGACGAAATGGGTGCCAGTCGATGTAGCCGAGAAGGTCAAGGCGAGCTTATAACGGCCAAAACACGATTAAGCATGGACGATTCGATGACAGGCAATGTTCCCTTTCCCGACCGCGATACCGTTGCGGAAAAGCTCGCCGCGCTGTCGGAGACCGACAAGTCCTACCTGGCGCTGCTCATGGAAAACGCTGTCCAGGACGACAACCTGCTCGACGGCCTGCGCCGCCATCTCGATCTTGCCGCCGGATCGCGTTTCCTGAACTCTCTGAAGCTCGAAAATCTGGGAATGTGGCTCGGGGCCCAAGCGCCGGATCGGCTGCAGATCCGGCTGATGGAAACCGCCCGATCTGGCCAGCATCCGGCCTACCAAGCCTTCCGGACCGGCCTCAGCCGATCCGGTGGCCTCGAAAAGGCTTATCCCCCGGTCATCCGCTAGGATAATCAGGACCGGGTCATCTGGTCCCTCGGTCGGTATCTGATCAGGCAGTCCCCGGAAGGAATCTGAACCGTCATCACTTCTTCGCGGCGCGGTCGACTGAGCGGCCGGCATCCTGCGTGGCGTTCACGGTGTTTGCCGTATCTTTTCCTATGCCGCGGATCGTATTGCCGCAGGAAGAAAGGGCAAGAAGAACCATCAAGGCTGCGGCAATTTTGGCCGTTGTCGTCATCTCGGATATCCTTGTTTGAAATCAACCCCGAACGGCGACAAATGCCGTCCGCGCCGATAACGCATGACAAACCAAAAGGTTCAGTGGCTGAAAGGATAGCCGCGACAGCCGCGCGTCCGATAGGGCGCGCTGTCACTTTCGATCGGCGCATAATCCTGTCCGAAATCGATTCCGATTTTCGGGGTTGCGCGGCTAGGCGGCGACCGCCTTCGCTCTCTCGGCAAAGGCGCCGCGAATGCTGTCGGCCACCGTCTCGATCGGCCCCGACACCTGCGAGGCGGTCAGCAGGCGGATATCAAAGGCGCCGAGCTCCGGCAGCCCTTCCTGAGGCCCGAGGATCGCCATATCCTCGTTGACATAGGACAGCGGCAACGGCGCAATGGCGAGATCGGAAAGCACGGCGGCGCGCTGCGCCATCGTGTGGCCGCTGAGATAGGCGACGCGATAATGCCGCTTGTTGCGTTCGAGCTGGGAGAGTGCCTCCTGGCGCCAGATGCAGCCATCTTCCCAGATCGAGATCGGCAGCGGATCGCGGCGATGCGCCGAACCGCACTTGGCGCCGGCCCAGACCAGCCGCTCGCGGAACACGACCTCACCGCCGGTCGGGAACGGCCGTGTCGCACAGTTGATCAACGCCAGGTCGAGCCGCTGCTCCTCCATGCGCTTCTTCAGCCCGATGCTCATGTCGATCGTCACGTCGACCATGATGCCGGGATAGCTTTCGGCGAAACTCTTCAGGATGCTCGGCAGCAGCCGTTCGCCGATATCCTCCGGCGCGCCGAGCCGCACGACGCCGCTGAGCTCCGGCATGATGAAGCGCGACACCGCCTCGTTCGACAGCGCCAAGATGTTGCGGGCATAGGACAGCAACATTTCGCCGTGGCGCGTCAACGATACCGAGCGGGCGTCGCGCAGAAACAGCGTCGCACCAAGCTGTTCTTCAAGCTTCTTGATCTGCATCGACACCGCCGACGGCGTGCGGAAGACCGCCTCTGCGGCGGTCGAAAAATTGCCTGTCTCCGCGATAGCCACGAAAGTACGCAGCACTTCGTTGTCAAGCAGTGGAATGGGACGGCGAAAGGGAATACTCATCGTCGCATCTTTCAATTTTTCTGATTTATAACCCCATATCATTTTGTTTGATTGAATGTCAATTGACACTCATATTTCGAGCGTCGGCAGCTAAATGCAGCAAAGGAGGCCCGAAATGTCTCAAACAAGCATCTGGAATATCGTACAGGCCCTTTCCGCATTCAAGTCGCAGAGGCGCAGGGATGCGAACCACAAGCACGCGCTCCGGGAGCTAAGGCGTTTTCCGCCACATCTGCTGGCAGATTGCCAGCGCGAGATGGACACGCCTCGGCCTGTCAGTCGAGACGGTTTTGACCAGGGCTCGGGCGGGCCGTTAAATTGGGAAACACTCGTCCGTCGAACAGCTTGCGCGCCGTTCTGATCGTCCCCGCCCCCTGGACCGAGCCGTCTGCGGCCAGATCGAGAAACACCTCCATGTCACCTGTGGGATGCTCGATGCGGTAGCGGCCGTCTGTGGAAGCATGTGCCAGTGCATGCGCCGTAGAACGGCCGAGCCGCGTCGCCGTCGCAATGGTGACGGCGGCCAGCACGCCGACCGAGGCGTGAACCCTGTGCGGGATGAAGCTGCGCGTTCCGATCGATCCGCCGGCGCGGGGCTCCGACACGAGGGTCATCTTGGGAACGGACGCGGCGGTGACGTCGCCGAGGTTCATCATCGGGCCGGCCTTGAGGCGAATGGATTCGATGCGCTGCTTGAGGCCCTCATTTGCTTCCAGCGCCTCGCGGCTCTCTTCCCCGGAAAGCCCAAAATCCGAGGCACACATGATCACGCAGGGCATGCCGTTGTCGATCAGCGTCGCCTCTACGCCGTCGATGACATCGACCTCGTTTCCTGTCGGAAGAAGGGCGCCGCACATCGAGCCCGCAATGTTGACGAAGAGCAGCGGTATCGCCGCATGGCTTCCCGGCACGCCGGCGATTTCGGCCCTGCCCTGGTAGTTGACCCTGCAATTCGGCGTCTCGATCCGAGCAAGCGCGATCTCGCCGGAGTTCACCATGTGAATCCTGACGGGCGTCACGTCATCCGACGCTTTCACCAGACCCCGCTCGATCGCGGCAGGACCGACGCCGGCAAGGATGTTTCCGCACCCTTGCGCACCGCTCACCAGCGCCTGATCGACGAAGACTTGCAGAAAGAGATAGTCGACATCGGCATCCTCTCGGGAAGAAGCCGAAATCACCGCAACCTTGGAGGTCAGCGGATCGGCACCGCCGATCCCGTCGATCTGCCGCGGGTCCGGTGAGCCCATGATGGCAAGCAGCAGGGCGTCCCGTTCGTTGGGATCTCCAGGCAGGTCCTCGGCCAGGAAATAGGCGCCTTTCGACGTTCCGCCTCGCATCCAGAGGCAGGGGATGCCGTCCTCATACATATTTAAGCCCCTTCTCCCGGAGCTTCGGCCGCATGTCATAGATATCGAGCCCGAGTTCACCGGCGGCGAGGCGTTGGCGCTTGGCCTCCTCGTTCGCCACCCGTGTCTCGGCAGCAGTCAGAACCTCCTCGGCCTCGTTGAGCTTCACCACGCACACCCCGTCGTCATCGGCAACGATGATGTCGCCAGCTTCGATGAAGGCGCCAGCGCAGACGATCGGAACGTTGACCGAACCGAGCGTTTCCTTGACGGTCCCCTGCGCGGACACGGCCTTGGACCACACCGGGAACTGCATCTGGGTCAGATCCCTGATATCGCGGACACCGGCGTCGATGACGAGGCCGCGGCAACCTCGCGCCCGCGCCGAGGTGGCGAGCAGGTCGCCGAAATAGCCGTTGTCGCAGGGCGAGGTCGGCGAAATCACCAGGATGTCGCCGGCCTGGATCTGCTCGATCGCCACATGGATCATCCAGTTGTCACCGGGTGGTGCGGAGATCGTGACGGCGGAGCCGGCGATCTGCGCACCCGAATAGATCGGCCTCATATGGCTGGCGAGCATGCCTTTGCGCCCCTGGGCTTCGTGGACCGTCGCGACGCCTGCTTTGGCGAGCCTGTCGATCACATCAGCTTCCGCCCGCGGTATGCTCTGTACGACGATGCCCATGCTTATGCTCCGTTCTTGTCCGCCGGCGGCGTGCCGTGGGTGTGGAATGTTTCGATCGTCTTCAGCCCCCAGGCCTGCCCCTTTTTCCGATCCGCCTCGGTCCAGACGATCGGCTCCCAATCGGGCGCCAGGATGAGACGCGCGCCGGCATTGGCTAGCTCGACGCGATTGCCGGCCGGCTCCCAGACGTAGAGGAAGAAGGTGCCCTGGATGGCGTGTTTGTGCGGGCCGGTCTCGATGTGGACGCCGTTTTCGAGAAAGATGTCTGCAGCCCTCAGGATGTCCTCACGCGTGTCCGTAGCGTAGGTGACGTGGTGAAGACGGGCACTGCCGCGGCCATGCTCCTCGGTGCAGGCGAGGTCGTAGCCCTTGTTGTTGATGGTGAACCAGCAGCCTCCCACGCGCCCGTTGTCGAGCTGGATCATCTCGGTCACCCGGGACCCGAGGCACGTCTCCATGAACCGCCGGAACTCGGAAACATCCGACGCCAGAAGATTGAGATGGTCGAGACGCCGGGGGTGGCATCCCCGGCCATGATAGCGCTGCGCGATGTTTTTCAGAGCGGGCTTTTCATCGTCGGGCGGTCGGTAGCGGACCGTGTCGTAATAGATTTCGAACACATGCCCGAAGGGATCTTCGAAGCGGAAGGCGCTGTGATGGCCGAGATCGCCGTCGACCCATCCCAGAACCTTGTAGCCGCTCGCCTCGATCGCCTTCACCCGCCGCTCGAGCGCCTGCGGCGACGATGCCCGGTAGGCGATGTGCCCAACGCCGGTCGTGTGATGACGCGTCAGCTTCAGCGTATGGAACTCGTAATCGTCCCATGCCCTGAGGTAGGCGGAATTCTCATCCTGGCCGGCAAGGCTCAGGCCGTAGACCCGCAGAAAAAAGTCGAGACTTTCTTCGAACTTGTTCGAATACATCTCGACATGCGCCAGATGCGCAATGTCGAAACAAGGTTCCATCTATCTCCTCCTCCCTTGGCCGGCCAGAGCTCGTCGACCGTGCGCGGAAAGACCGATTGAAAGCCTTCCGCATATTGGGCGCCGCGTCCGCAGGACTGCCGCGCTCTCCGAAGGACGGGCACACGACCGTGACGTCGTAACCCCTTTGGCGTGTAGCGCGATTGCGCCGCCGCAGCGCCAGACGAAATCCGCAACATGGACGCTGATGACGAGAGCCGTCTTCTTTTCCGACATGAATATCTCGTTCCTAGTTGACGGGATTTCATGCCTCAGCCTGCCGTTTGCCAATTTGGAATTGCGCCGATCTCATAAGTTTTCGCTATAGGAAAGCCTCAGCGGATCCCCTCGGGCAGCGAACTATAGCTTTTTCTTATATCTCGCCGATCATTTTGAAATGGCATTTCCCTCACATCCGGACAGCCTAACGTTACGATCAGGCTCGAAGACCCATGTCGAGGCATCACATATATGCCTTCTCGCGGCAGGCGCGGCCGGGACCGCGCCTACCTGCCCAATTTCACTTTGAGGAACGAGCTGCCCGGCAGCATGGGGAAAGGGAAAAACCGATGTCGGCGATTGCAACGATCGGATTCGGCGAAGCAGCGCAGGCCTTTGTGTCGGGCTGGATATCCGAGAATGGCGCTGCGTCCCCCGGTAGGATCTCCACATTCGACATAAAGGTGGAGGATCCATCCCAGCGTAGCGATTTGCTCCGGGCCTGTTCGGACCTTGGCGTCGACTGCGCCGAAACTCCGGGACTGGCATTGGCGGGCGCCGGCACCGTCTTCAGTCTAGTGACTGCGGATCGCTCTCTGGAAGCTGCGGCGCGCGCCGCCGAATTCCTCGACAGGGACGCCTTGTATCTCGACTGCAATTCCTGCTCCCCCGCGACGAAGGCGGCCGCCGCCAAGCTCGTCGAAGCCGCCGGCGCCATCTATGTCGACGTCGCCGTGATGTCGCCCGTCCATCCCGCCCGTCATCGAACGCCGCTGCTGATCTCCGGATCACAGGCCGACCGCGCGCAACGCCTGCTCCTCGACCTCGGCATGAACGTCCAGACCGCGGGAGACGAGGTCGGGCAGGCCTCCTCGATCAAGATGCTCCGATCGGTGATGATCAAGGGTTTCGAAGCGCTGACCGCGGAATGCCTGCTTGCCGCGCGCCGCGCCGGGGTCGAGAAGGCAGTGCTCGCCTCTCTCCAGGCTTCTGATCCCGGGATGGACTGGACCGCGCGCGCAGCTTACAACCTTGAACGCATGATGGCCCATGGGAGGCGGCGGGCGGCGGAGATGCAGGAAGTCGCCGCGACACTGAGGGAACTCGGCCTGCCGGACCGCATGGCCTCGGCAACGACCGACTGGCAGCGGCAGATCGGCGAATTGGACATCCGCACGGAGGAGAATTCTCTGGAAGCGCGGGCGGATGCCATTCTGGAGCGTAATTTGACTTGAATCCGACAGCATCTCAGGCATCGCAAGTCCAGCACAACCTCCGCCACCTCCGGGTCTTCCTGGCAGTGGTCGACACCAATTCCGTGACCCGGGCCGCCGATGTCTGCCATCTCTCGCAGCCCGCCGTCACGCAGGCGCTCTCCAAGATAGAGCGCGGCCTGCGCACGACCCTCTTCACCAGGACCCCGCAAGGACTGTTCGCCAATGCGCAGGGCGATGTCCTCGCAAAGCGCGTACGAAGAGCCTTCGGTTTCCTCGATCCGGCCCTCAATGAACTCAGCCCCCGCCTTCGCATGGTCGCGACGTCCTCGCAGCTGCAGGCCCTCATCGCCGTGCGCGAGGCCGAGAACTTCACGCTTGCCGCTCGCAGGCTCGGCCTGGCACAACCGACCGTTCACCGGGCGGTGACGCAGCTTGAGGAGGAAGCCGCCCGCCCGCTGTTCGAGCGGACTTCCTACGGCATCGTCGCCACCCGCGCCGCCGGGACGCTCGCCCAGGCCGCACGCCTCGCCTTTGCCGAACTGGCGCAGGCGGAGGTGGATCTCGCCGAAACACATTCGGAAGAAGCAGGCCGGATCGTCGTCGGTGCGATGCCGCTTTCACGCTCCTTCGTGCTTCCGAGAGCTATTGCCGAGTTCCGGAAGTTCCGTCCGAACACGCCGATCCACATTCTGGAAGGTCCCTATGCCGATCTGCTTGCCGGCCTCAGGCGCGGCGAGATCGATTTCCTGATCGGCGCGTTGCGCGATCCCGCACCGATCGGTGACGTCGAGCAACGCTTCCTGTTCAACGATACGCTGGTCATAGTTGCCGGCAGCAACCATCCGCTGACGGCACGCTCCGAGCTCTCGGTCGAGGAACTCGCGGCCTATCCATGGATCGTCGGCCAGCGCGGCACGCCGATCCGGCGGCATTTCGACACCTTGTTCGAGGGCCTGGACCACCCGCCAACAAGCATCGTCGAGTCCAGTTCGCTCATCCTGATGCGCGAACTGCTGAACGGAACGGACCATCTCGGCTGCATTTCCTATCTGCAGGCCCAGGCGGAATTGTCACGCGGCCTCCTCAAGGCATTGCCGCTCGACCTCAGCCACACCGCACGGCCGATCGGCCTCACCCTGCGCGTCAACTGGATGCCGACGCGCGCGCAGGAACTATTCCTGAGGTTCGTCTCGTCGAACGAGGAGTCGGCCGCCGAAACGCGGTGAAGCGGATCGGCGGTCACAACCCGCCCAGCAGCTTGAACGCTATGATCCACATCGTGAAAGCGACGAGCGTTTCCAGCATGCGCCAGGATGAGGGTTTCGAGAAGATCGGCCGCAGCCGCTTCGCGCCATAACCGAGCGAAAAAAAGAACAGGAAGGACCCCGTCACCGCCCCTGCCGCAAAAGAAGCCTGCTCTCCCGGATATCGTGTCGATATCGTGCCGAGCAGTACCACGGTGTCGAGATAAACATGCGGATTGAGCCAGGTGAGTGCGAGGCAGGTTGCCAGCGTCTGCCGAAAGCTCGACGTTTTGGCCTCCCCGGCTGTCAGAGCGGCGGACGACCGCAAGGCGGAATAGAGGCTTCTTGCCCCGTACCAGATCAAAAATACGGCTCCGCCGTAGCGCATGACGGGATCGAGCCAGGGCATGAACCTGGCGATTTGATGGAGGCTGGTTACGCCAAGCACTATCAGCGCCGCATCGGAGACCGCGCATGCGAGGCAGACGGCGAACACATGTTCGTTGCGCAAGCCCTGGCGCAGGATGAAGGCGTTCTGCGCGCCGATGGCGACAATCAGGCTGAGGCCCATCATCAGGCCGGTTCCATAGATCGAAAAATTCATCTCTTCAGCCAAATGCCCTCATTTCGGTGAGGATTGCGCTATCGCGATTGGGAGAATTAGGCTAATTAATCCAGCTTACTTCGATTAAGTGAAACTAATCCATGCTCGACTATCCCGCTCTTCGCGCCGTCGCAACGATTGTCCAGACAGGCAGCTTCGAAAGAGCTGCGACCGTCCTGAACGTGACCCCTTCGGCCATTTCGCAGCGCGTGAAGCAGCTCGAAGAGCGTCTCGGCGTCGTCCTCATCGTCAGGGGCACGCCGTGCACGGCGACGGAAAAGGGAGAATGGCTCTGCCGCCATATGGAGAATGTCGGCATGCTCGAAGCCGAACTCTTCGGACAACTGCCGGCCCTCGCCGATCCCGACGAACCACGCCAAAGGGTCACGCTTCAAATCGCGACGAATGCCGACAGCCTCGGGACATGGTTCGTCGAGGCGATGTCGAATTTTGCCAAAAGCTCTTCCTATCTGCTGAACGTCGCCGTCGACGACCAGGACCACACCGCCGAATGGCTGCAGCGCGGGCGGGTGATCGCCGCCGTCACCAGCCTGGAAAAGCCGGTCCGCGGCTGCCGGCGTTTTGCACTCGGCGTTCTGCGTTACCATGCAACGGCAACCCCCGACTTCGTCGCACGCTATTTTCCGCAGGGCGTGACATCAGAGGCGATCCGCAACGCTCCCGCGCTGACCTTCAATCAAAAGGACAGGCTGCAGAGCAGCTGGATCAGGCGAACATTCGGACGCGATCTCGATTACCCCACCCACTGGCTGCCTTCGCCGCAGAGCTTCGTCGAGGCCAGCCTTTCGGGCATGTGCTGGGGAATGAACCCGACCCAACTGACCTGCGAGCACCTCGCATCCGGACGGCTGGTCGAGCTGGTGCCCGACACGCCGCTCGATGTCCCGCTCTATTGGCAGATCAATCGCCTCGCCGCCGACCGCCTGGCGGATCTGACACGCGAAGTCGTCACCGTGGCCAAGCGCCGTCTTTGATGCATCACTCAAAAATGCAGCATCATCCCGGTGACCGGGTCGCTTTTATCAGACGTAAGCCGTGCGGCTGCCGAATTCGCTGGTTTCGTCAAAATTCGTCGTGCCGATACGCTCGCTTTCGCCGGAGAGTTCTTTCGGAGCTTCGCCGGCGGGCTTCGATGCAGCAGACGCTTGAGTTTGGCTGCTCTCGCTCGCTTCGAGCTTGGCGATCTTTGCTTCCAGCGTATCGATAGATTTTTCGATCGTGGCCTTCTCTTGCTCGTCCTGCGTTTCCGACAGGGCTGCCTTCTTTTCGGCAAGCTGTGCCTCGAGAGAGGCAAGCTGATCCGACGAACTGGAAGACGAGGTTGAAACGGCTGAACTCAAAATGGTGGATGCAGAACTGGAAATTGCGCTGACCATGAGCATGACTTTCGATGATGGAGTGCCATCGTTCTAGCCACGGATGGTAAAGGTTCGATAAATAAAGTACCAGACGGTACTAAAATAATGAGAGCTACGCGAATAGCACTCTCCTATGCGATGGCGATGATTTCCAGTTCCTGGCCGCCTGTCTCCACCACATCGCCGACAGCCTTGCCCATCAGCAACCGCGCCACTGGGGAGACGTAGGAAATCGATCCGGCCTTGGGATCAGCCTCGTCCTCTCCGACGATGCGATAGGTCTGCACACGCCCGTCGTCGCGACGGAAGGTCACCGTGCTGCCGAAGGCGACGGTCTCGATCAACGTAGGGGCAGGCATGAGCTGAGCGGTGCGAAGTCTTGCGGCTAAGTAGCGAAGATCACGCAATGGATTGGCCGTCTGCCGCCGCCGTTCGTTCACGTCTTCGATAGGGCTCGCAGCATCATAGACCTCGCGAGCCTGCTGGAACTGTAATTCCAGAGCCTTCAATCCCGCTTCAGTGACCAAGTTCGGATGCGGCGAAATCGGACGATCGGGCAGCAGGGTTTCCGAAGCGGTTTCGAAACTCTCTTCCTTGGTAAAAGCGACGGCCAATCTCGGACTCCGTTTTAGCGCGATGCGCTCTTCTAGCTGATGGGCAATTGCCCCGAAACGATCGTCGGAACCATACACCGACCGCGGCCGAACCGCCAATCTTGCTTCATAGGCAGCCGTCGCGGCGGCAGAGGCAGCCGCTTTCAAGGTTCACGCCCCGTAGCTGTTAAGCGGCGGGAACGTCTTGCAACGCATGGCGGTTCGACATCTCTCATTTCGAGACGTGCTGAGGTTTGCCTTTCCTCTTGGTTGAGGCAAATTCCTCGAGCTGTTTCTCGCTCATGGATTCGACCATCTGTTTCGAGGCGCCTTTGAGTTCGCTCTTCGGCGTCTCGCCACGCTTGGCCGAAAGTGCGGCGCCTGCCGCCTTCTGCTGGGCCTTGGACTTGGCTGGCATATCGATCTCCTTTGCTCGAACAGAACGGCCGCGGGCGTCAAAGCTTCTTGAGTTCGTCAGGCTTGTGTGCCGCCCGCTTTCCCCATTTGTCGCTCTCGACGATATATTGCGGCTCGGCCTTCGATGCCTTCACGCTGTGGCCTTTGATCTTCGTCGGAGTGCTCTGCTTTTTGACTACCCTGCCCTCGGTCTTTCCCTGGCTGGTATTCCAGCTTACCTCATCGCCGCTCTTTAATTGCTTCGACATGGCGGGCTCCTTTGAGCATGATGCCGAAAAGTGTGGAGGCTGCGGCCGGTAAGCCGCAGCCGACCGGCTATCAGTTGATGGTAGCCCATTGCATCCGGACATCCCTGGCGTTCTTCGACAGATGGACGTGAGCATCCACGTGGTCGACCCAATCGATCGGGATCAAGTGGTGCTTGCCGTCTTCCGTGTCGAGCTTCGTCAGCTTGATGCGCGTGGGGCCGTCGAGATGATCGACTGAGCCGACATGGGTGCCGTCGGCAGCCCGCACTTCCATATGCTCACGGATCTGATCTGCGGAAATCATCGTTTCCTCCTTTGCATCATTGTCAGGTACGAAGCGGCAACGAGGTGGAGCAAACTTGGTTCCCAACACGCGAGACCCTCGTTCAATCAGGAGTCACGTCCCAATTGTCACCCGGGTTGAAGGTCCTGACGCCAGCAGCTATTTTTTCGGTCTCCCGGCCGAGATCGGCCTGGTAGACCGTGCCGTTCGCGTTCACGACGAATGTGTGCACGCCGGTTTCGCCATATCGGATCGGCCAGGCGATAAGGGCAAATCCTGCGATCATGTTGCCGTTGATCACATAGTCGAACTCTCCGCCCGCGATGTTCGGTCCCTGGCCGTCGATGATCCTGTAGCGATAACCGTAATAACCTTCGCCGGCCTTGGCCTTATCAAGCGCGGCATTGTCTTCGAGAGCATTGCCCGCCGGGCTATCCCCCTCGCCCAGATCGGGCGACCAATAGAGACCGTCGGTTTTGCCGTCGCTGCTGATCAGTTTCTGGGCATATTCGAGAACGCCGTCGTCGTCGTGGTCAGCGGAAGAATATTCCTTTTGGGCATCGACATAGGCCTGCATCGTGTCGATGGTCTGCAATTCGTTCTCGCCGACGCGACGATTGATGATCTCCTCGAACCCGGCATAGGTGTCGAAACCCCACTTGCCATCGTCGCCCTTCACGATCGGAAATGGCAGAGGCCATAGTTTGTCGCCGATCTCGATGATCTTGCGGCCATCGACGTCCTTCACGACGATCTTCTTCTTCGTGCCGTCGCGGATTTGGGCATAGGTGTCCATCACCCCTTCGCCTGCCTTCGCTTTCGCTGCATCAATACCCAGCAGCGCCGCGAACTTGTCGAAATCATCAGCCGCTAGCGCCGCCTTGAAGGCGTCGACGGCTTGTTCCGGCGTCTCGAATATGGGCGGATCGCTCTGCGAAGCGAAGCCCGAGATGACGGTCGCATCGGATGGCTCTGCTGCAGATGCCGGAACCGGATTGGTGGCGAGAGCCGCAAGAGCGAACACCGAACCCAGAAGCATGTTTCTGACTGACTTTGTCATGACTTTCCTCCTTCTTCTGGTTATCGACGACGGCCGCCGCCGCCACCGCCGCGGCGCATTTCTCCACCGCCACCACCGCGGTTGCCTCCGGCCATGGCCTGTCTGCCGCGGCTGGACTGCATCTGAGCGCGCTTGCCGCTGTCGACCTGACCGAGCGCCGAAGGCTTTCTGGGCCGGCTGTCGACCCGGGCCGCAGGCTTCGGCTTTGCGACCGGGCGTTTGGCGTTGACCCCGGGCCTTGCGTTTTCGGCAGCCCTGTTCGGTGTTCTTGCGTCGGGCCTGCGGTTCTGCGCAGCCTGCGCTACCTTCCCGCCCCCAGCCGCCGCGCCTGTATTGGCTGCCTTGTTGCGAGCAGCATTTACCCTGTCCGCATCGATCTTACTCTTGCGAACATCGTTGACACTGACTTTGCCTGGCTTGTCGCGGAGCGTGTTCGCACGGTCGTTGCCTCTTGCTCCGACCCTGTTGCTGGCGTTCGCCTCGATACTGGTCCGGAAGGAGCTGCGGTCGATCTTGTTGAACTGCGCGCTGTCGAACCCGATCTTGCTGCGGTCGACGTTTTTCCAGTCGACGTCGTTGATATTCACCTTGCCGTTGATGTTGTTCAAACAGTTGTTGCAATCGATATCGACATTGCCGTTCCAGCGCCCGCCCCATACGCCCCAGCGGTTCCAGTCGACGGCGGCGGCCCACACCGCTCCCGTCACCACGCCCGCGAAAAAGGTGGCGGTCGGATAGTAGTAGTTCGGATACGGCTCGGAATAGTAGCCGATAGGCTCGGCCACATAGTTCGGTTCATACAGCATCTCCGGCGCGTATTGCGGAACGTAGATCTTCTCAGGACTGGCGGAGACGATCACGACGTTGTCGTTCTCCTGGCTGACCTTGATCTTGTCGTCGGTCTTGATGATGCCGTCGGCGACCGCTTTGTCGCGCAGTTGCTGTATGGCGATCAGAACGTCCTTCTGCTGGTAGGAAAGCGCCTCTCCGAGAGACTGCGTCCAGTCCAGATCCTCGCTCATCATCGTCACGATCTGGGGATAATTCAGCAGCGATACGATGCTGCCATCCCACGTCGTCTTCGGCTTGAGCTTGGGCTGCTTCTTCAAGGTTTCGAGGAACCGGGCTGCTTCCACGACCTGCAGCGGATAGAGCGACGCCGACGTGACGAGCGCAACCAGTTCGTCCGGATACAGCGCGATCCGCGCCACCAGGATTTCGAGTTCGTCCTCGCTCAGAGGCGCCGGCGCGTCGTCTTCCGCCGTGACGGGATTGGAAGCGGCCGGCTCCTGCGCGGCGGCGGTCAGCGTCAGATGTGGCGAAAACGGGAACCCTGCAAAAGGCAGGAACAGGCCCGTGGCGAGTAACAAAGCGTGAGGTCTAGCCATCTCAAATCCTCCTTGCGGTCAGACATGGTGTGTAGGCTGTCGACTATTGTATCTTCGCTCGTGCCGCATACTCCTCCCAGTGGAGGAGGATTGATAGCTAAACATCGGCCAAGTCGTCTTTTGCTACAGATTTATAGCAAAGACAGCTCCAGGCGTAGTCGCGGAACCGATCTCGGACGTATGTTACAGTAACACACTTACAAAAGCGGAGTTCAGCGCGCAGGCTAAATCGACCGCGTACAGGATCTCCCTTCTGCCTTTTGCGGGAGTGTAGATGGGCCGCCATACCTGCTTCTCCTTCAGTTCAGCCGATTGATCACGAAGTCATGGTCACGGACCACTGCCTCCTTTGAAGGCGATATGGCATGCCAATTATCAGTGACCGTGAGGACGCGTGATGAATGCTGAATCCCAGCGCCTCCGGGAGGCGCGAGACGGAAAAGCCGACTGGAAGAAATGGGGGCCCTACCTGTCCGAACGGCAGTGGGGAACCGTTCGCGAGGATTACAGCGAGGGCGGCGATGCGTGGGACTATCTCACCCACGACCAGGCCAGGTCGCGCGCCTATCGCTGGGGCGAGGACGGTCTGGCGGGTATCAGCGACAGCAAGCAGCGGCTGTGTTTTGCGCTGGCTCTCTGGAATGGACAGGATCCAATCCTGAAGGAGCGGCTGTTCGGCCTTACCAACAGCGAGGGCAATCACGGCGAGGATGTTAAGGAGTACTACTTCTACCTGGATTCGACGCCGACCCACTCGTACATGAAGTACCTCTATAAATATCCTCAATCCGCCTATCCCTACGACGACCTGGTGGAGACCAATAGCCGGCGCGGGAAAGGCGAGCTTGAATACGAACTGGTCGATACCGGCGTGTTCGACGCCGATCGCTACTTCGACGTCTTCGTCGAATATGCCAAGGCAGCACCCGAGGACATTCTTGTCGAGATCACCATTGCCAATCGCGGTCCGGAAGCGGCCACCCTGCACGTGCTGCCGACATTATGGTTCAGGAATAGATGGTCCTGGGGTGAAGAGGGTGACAAGCCAACCCTGGAACGTGTGGAGCGGAATGACGCTCCGGCTGTGATCGCTGCTAAAGCCGCGCCTGGGCTGCCGGCGGACGCGGACGTCACACGATATCTCTATTGTGACGGCTCGCCGGCGCTGCTGTTCACCGAAAACGAGACGAATACGCAACGTCTGTTCGGCGTTCCGAGTGCCACTCCATTCGTCAAGGATGGGATCGACAGCTTCGTCGTGCATGCCCGCACCGACACCGTGAACCCGCAGCAGATCGGAACCAAGGCTGCGGCACACTATGTCGTCATCGTGGATGCCGGGCAATCCCGGACGTTGCGGCTGCGCCTATGTGACCTGCCGCCGGCTGCAGGATCCAAGAATGTCCGGCCAATGTTCGATCGTTCGTTCGACGACGCGATGCAGGCGCGTCGGCGCGAAGCCGATGAGTTCTACGCTTCGATCACGCCGCCGTCGATGACGGCCGACGCCGCCGATGTCATGCGTCAGGCTCTGGCAGGCATGATGTGGGGCAAGCAGTTCTATCTGTATGACGTGAACAAATGGCTGGACGAACACGGCGTCAATCCATTCGATCCGAAGCGCCGGATCGAACAGCGTAACGTCGGCTGGCATCACATGTACAATGCCGACATCATCTCCATGCCGGACAAGTGGGAATATCCCTGGTACGCAGCCTGGGATCTGGCATTCCAGGTGATCGCTCTGACGATGGTCGATCCCGACTTCGGCAAGGATCAGATCGATCTGATGCTGCGCGAAGCCTATATGCATCCGAACGGGCAGATACCGGCGTACGAGTGGAATTTCGGCGACGTCAACCCGCCTGTCCACGCCTGGGCGACGATCTTCACCTACCGCCTGGAGCAGGCGCGGTCAGGCAAGGGCGACGTCGCCTGGCTTCAGAAATCCTTCCAGAAACTGCTTCTGAACTTCACCTGGTGGGTCAACCGCAAGGACCGATCCGGCAAGAATGTCTTCGAAGGCGGCTTCCTTGGGCTGGACAATATCGGGGTGTTTGACCGCAGCGCGCCGCTGCCGACCGGGGGCTATCTGGAGCAGGCAGACGGCACCGCATGGATGGCGCTCTACTGCCAGAACATGATGGAGATAGCGACCGAATTGGCTCTCAAGGATGCGGGCGGCGAGGAGATGGTGCTCAAGTTTACACAGCATTTCCTATGGATAGCGTCGGCGATGATCCACGCAGGCGACGAGGTCGGAATGTGGGACGAGGAAGACGGGTTCTTCTACGACGTCCTCCGTCTGCCGGATGGGCAGGCCCAGCGTCTCAAGGTCCGCTCGATGGTCGGCTTGCTGCCGCTATGCGCCGCCACCGCGTTCGAGGGCGACATCTACCAACGGTATCCCGAGGTCACCAGGCAGATGAAGCATTTCTTCGATACGCGCCCGGAATTGATCGCCTTCATCCATGACCCGCGCAAGCCGGGTCACGCCAATCGTCAGCTCGCCTCGATACTGGATGAGAACAAGCTTCGTCGCGTGCTGTCGACGATGCTCGACGAGAATGAATTTCTCAGTCCCTACGGCATCAGGGCACTGTCGCGCTACCACGATGAGCACCCCTACGTCTTCCAGGTCGGCGATCATGAGCACCGCGTAGCCTATCTCCCGGCAGAATCCGACAGCGGCATGTTTGGCGGAAACTCGAATTGGCGCGGCCCGATATGGATGCCGATGAACGGCCTGATCATCCGGGCGCTGCTGCAATACTACAGCTACTATGGCAACGATTTCACCGTTGAATGTCCCACGGGTTCCGGCCGTCACATGAACCTCTATCAGGTCGCCGAGGAACTCACCCAGCGCTTGTCGGCCATCTTCCTGCGAGGAAACGATGGCAAACGACCCGTGTTCGGCGGGCAAGCCAAGTTCCAGGACGATCCGCACTGGCAAGACTGCCTTCAGTTCTACGAATATTTTCACGGCGACAACGGCGCCGGTCTTGGCGCGAACCATCAGACAGGCTGGACCGGGTTCATCGCGCGGGGAATGCATCTGTTCGCCTCGGGTTCGCCTGAGGCGTGGCTTGAAAGCGCCAAGACCTCCTAGAGAAATTTCAGCACAAGTGCGCAGCGGTTTTGCGTCCGGAATTGCGTGAAAACAAAGAGATAGAATGCTTCCCTGATTCTAAGAAAAACGGAAGCGCTCAAGGGCAAATGCTCGGCGGCGCCGATCGAATTTACACCGGATAGCTCGGCTCCGGCAAATGAGGAGTGGTCATCATGGAAAGTTACTACGAGAACCGGCAGTTGCCTCAGCCGGTGATTCCAACCCTGCCACCGGTCCATCTGCTGAAGGGGCAGACTGCCCTCGTCACCGGCGCCAATTCCGGGATCGGCCGTGGGATCGCCCTCGCTCTCGGCAAGGCGGGAGCGAACGTGGTCGTCAACTACGTCACGGCCCCAGAGGACGCCACGCAGGTCGTCGACGAGATTCAACAGGGCGGCGGGCGCGCGCTTGCGGTCGCGGCCGACGTTTCCAACGAGGCGCAGGTCGAGGCGATGTTCGCGACCGCCGTCGAGGAGTTCGGCACGGTCGACGTGTTCGTCAACAACGCCGGACTTCAGAGGGATGCCCCCTTTCACGAGATGACGAGCGCCCAATGGGACACCGTCATGAACGTCAACCTCAAGGGCGCGTTTCTATGTTCGCGCGCGGCCGTCCGGGAGTTTCTCCGGCGGGGCGTACGGCCTGATGTTTCCGTGGCAGCCGGCAAGATCGTATTCATCAGCTCGGTCCATGAAGTCATTCCCTGGGCCGGACACGTGAACTATGCGGCGTCGAAAGGCGGACTGATGCTCCTTATGAAAAGCCTAGCCCAGGAGGTCGCCGAAAAGCGCATCCGCGTCAACAGCATCGCCCCCGGCGCAATTCGCACGCCAATCAATACTAGCGCCTGGCAAACCTCGGAAGCCTACGCTGAGCTGATGAAGCTCATCCCGTACAAGCGCATCGGCGAGGCGGAAGAGATCGGCCGGACCGCGGTGTGGCTTGCGTCTGATTTCACCGATTACATCGTCGGATCGACGATCTATGTCGACGGTGGAATGACGCTTTACCCCGGTTTCGAAACCGGCGGCTAATGCATGTCGCGCAAAAGTGTGCAGCGGTTTTGCGATAACGACATGCGTAAAAAGAAAGTCCTAAAGCGCGAGGAGCAGATCTGAAGGATTGGGGCACGCTTAGCTTTTCAGGTCGCTGCCGAAGCAAAGTGCGTCATGCCGAAATCCTCTCCGCGTTGCTGGCCCGTGGCCACAGGATCGCGGCAAATAGAAGTGCGTAGATCAAGGCCGCCGCGACATAGACGATACGGGTGGCGAAGGATTCTGCCGCACTCCCCGGCAGAGGCGAGACCCCGAGGCCAAAGAGGATCAGGAATGTCGTCAGGGCGCCAGCAAAAACCGGGGCGTCCTTTGACCGGGCAGCTGCGCGCCCTCCGAGCAGGAGGACGACAACGAGAACGATGAGGAAGATCGAGAGGAGATTAGGGCGCAGCGACAGCGCGGCATAAGCGACGGAGGCGAGCACCCCACCAAACAGATTGACGAGCACGAGCCCCATCGCTGCCCGCCCGCTCGCGCCAACGTCGAGCTGTCCGAGCAACGACGCCACGGTGATCGGAATGACTGCCGCAGCCGTCAGGTTGTCGCTCGTCAGGCAGATCACGACCGAGCCCAAGAGGATGACTGTGTTTGCCAGCGCCCGAAGCAAGGCCGGCGGCCGCTCGTCGATCGCCACCGCCTCGACCTCCTGGGAGAACGGCTCGGGAAAGACCGCATGGGCGAGCCACATCAGAACCGCACCTGACAACACCCCGGCGACCAGGATGGACAGGATGGAATTGGCGAGCTCCTTGTTCAGGATGCCGAGCAGAGGCACGATGATCGAAACAACGAGCACGAGAAAGACGGCCGGTCCTCCCTTTCCCGTCGACTGTGCGGCGAAGCACGCAAAATAAGTTAGCCCCAGGATCAGAAGGAACGGCGCCGGACGGTCGCCGAGCACGTTGGTCAGAACCATCATCGCCATCCCGGCGATCAGGATGACGATCGCCGCGCCGATGGTCTTGCCGAGCGGCATGGGCCGCGAGCTGCCGAGCAGAAACTGGGCGGCAAAGAGCGGACCGAGGAACGGCACGATGGCCCCGGCATAGACTGCCAGCGTGAAGCCGATGGAGACCGCGAACGCAACCCGAAGCCCCTTGCGTTTCTGCTGCTCGACCGCGGGGCTCCTCTCAGCGAACATAGGTCAGCACCGACACGATGCGGATCCAGAGCGATCCCCAGGCATTGGTGATCGGGTTGTCGCCCGTGTAGATGACGACGGTCGCCTGCGAGCCGTAGCGCACGCCGCCCTTGGGCCGCTGCGCCTCCTCGATGATGAGCCGGACTGGAAACCGCTGCGGCTCCTGGACCCAGCCGCTATCACTCCGGATCGTCGGCAATCCGGTGTTCGGGTCCGTGCTGCCCTGCGATACGCCGAAACCAACGCTCTCGACTTGCGCCGGAAACACCCGACCGGGAAGCGCGTCGAAAAGGACTTCCGCCCGGTTGCCGACTGCTACATTCTCAAGGCTGTTCTCCTTGAAGGCGGCGGTGATCCAGATCGTGCCAGCATCGATGAAGGTCATGGCTGGCTGTCCAGCCGACACGACCTTACCGGTTGTAAGTTGGAGGTTGGTCACGACCCCGGCCGAGGGTGCCTGAACGGTGGTCCGCACCAGATCGAGTCGTGCCTTTTCGAGTGCTGCCAGAGCTGCCCGGAGCTGCGGATTGTCATTTCCGCTCGGCCCGAGCTGCTCCTTGGCCTTGGCCAGCTCGGCCTCAGCACCGGTGACGGCCGCCTCTGACTGACCGAAAGCCGATTTGGTTGAATCAGCCCGCGCTTTGGAATACACGCCCCTCTTTTGCAGCTCTTCGGCGCGCGCAGATTGTTCGCGAAGATTGTCCCGATCGACCTGGGCCGTTACGAGCTTTGCCTGCGCCGCATCGACAGCGGCCGTTGACGCGCCCATCGACTGGCCGACACTTGCAAGGCTCGCCTCGGCCTCACTGACCGCGAGCTCGTAGCGCTCGGGATCGATACGGAAGAGAACCTGATCGGCGTCGACCCTCGAGTTGTCGACGACTCCCACTTCCACCACCCGGCCGGTGACTTCGGGCGCGATGCCGACGATATAGGCCTGAACTTGAGCCTGCGAGGTAGATGGCGTTCGCCGCTCCATGAAGACGGAGAGGACGAACAGGACGAGCGCCAGAAGGACGACAATGAGGGCTATCCTGCGGAGTGGATTCCGAGGCGCTGGGGAAATGGCAGGCTCGTCCAAGTTTTCGGAAACCACGGCAATATCCTTCGGAAGCGTTTCGTTTCGTGGAAGCGTAAAGTTTCAACGCCGGACGTCTGTCGCGATGGTCGTTACCGGGCGATGGAACGCAAGTAGGTAACCGTAACATACGCCTCGCGATGGCTGGCCGCCCGGGGGCGGTCGCGTATATCAGCGAGGTGGCGGTAGCGAGGCGTCAAGCGCGCCCTCTATCTCCTTGGAGAGTTCTGCGATCAGCTCCTGGTATTCGACGACGCGCTCGCCGCGCTTTGGGTCGGTTGAGACGTTCCATTTCTGCAGCGCCGATTGGGCGTCGGCAAAGTCCCTGCATATTTCCCGAAAATCCTCACTGCGGGCAGAGAGATCATCGATCGCCTTGATCCTGGCTGGAAATTGCCGACGGACTGCGGTCATGCCTTCGTCCATGGTTTACTCCTCACGGCATTTGGACGCTGCCTTTGCAACGTGTGCCCGGCCCAATCTTCATGGACGACGCAGGGTTCGTGGAGTATGTTACCGTAACATACGGTCTGGCAGTGACGTGACTCAACGGGGGATTGGGGCAGACATGCAGACGTGGATACCAGCAGAGGGGTCTGCAGCACCCATTCTTTTAGGGCCGGCGCCTCAAGCCGACGATATCAGGGAGCAACTGGAACGTGTCGTCTCCAGCCCCGAATTTCCAGGCATCGGGCGCGCCGCAGCGTTTCTCCGCTATGTCGTCTCGGAAACCCTTGAGGGTCGGGGCAACCGGATCAAAGCCTATTCGATCGCGATCGAGGTCTTCGGCCGAGATGCCGGCTTCACCCAGGACGATCCGGTGGTCAGGATCGAGGCTGGGCGGTTGCGGCGATCACTCGAGCGCTATTATCTCGTCGCCGGACAGCATGATCCGGTCAGGATCGACATTCCCAAAGGCGGATATGTTCCAACCTTCACCTGGTCCTGTCCGGCGTCAGTCGACGCTGGAGATGACGAAGCTGACGAAACATCGCCCTCTGAGGTTCGCTCCGGACGTTGGTTGCGCGCAAGGCGGGTCCTATTGCCGGGTGCCGCTGCCCTCGCTGCGGTGGCTATTTCGCTCTATTGGATCGGGACACGGTCACCCGCTCCGTCGCTCGAACGCGTTTCGAGCCTTTCGCCCGATCGCCCGGCCCTCGTGATAGCCCCGTTTGCCAATCTCGGCGAAGGGCCGGAGGCGCAGCTCTACACTGCCGGCCTGACCGAGGAACTGATGACCATCCTGCCACGGTTCAAGGAGATCAAGGTCTTCGGCCGCGAGACCTCCAAGTCCCTTCCCGCGGATGTGGGCGCATCGGAGATCCGGGCCGAATTCGGCGCACGCTATCTCCTTGCCGGCGGGGTACGCACGTCGGGCAAGCGTCTTCGTGTGACGGCCAGATTGCTCGATACGTCGGACGGCGAGATCCTCTGGTCGGAGAACTATGACAATGATCTCGCATCAGGAGACCTGTTTGCGATCCAGACGGATGTCGCCAGAAAGGTGGCGACCGCCATTGCCCAACCCTACGGGGTCATGGCACAGGTCGACTCCGCCAGTCCGCCGCCGGACGATCTCGGTGCGTATGAGTGCACTCTGCGCTTCTATGCCTATCGTTCGGAACTGAGCGGCGAAGCACATGCGCGCGTCCGGGATTGCCTCGAGGCCGCACTGGCGCGGTTTCCGAGCTACGCGACCGCCTGGGCAATGCTGTCGATCGTCTATCTCGATGAGGACCGCTACAAGTTCAATCCGACACCGGGCCAGGGTTCAGCCATACAGCGTGCACTCGATGCCGCCAGGCGCGCAACGCAGATCGATCCGAACAATACACGCGGACTACAAGCGCTGATGACGGCGCTGTTCTTCGACAGGCAGCTCGCTGAATCACTTCGGGTGGGCGAGCAGGCGCTCGCCACCAACCCCAATGACACCGAACTGATGGGCGAGTTCGGAACGCGGCTTGCGATCGCTGGCCAGTGGCAGCGTGGAGCAGCCCTCCTCGACCAGGCCATCGCCCTCAATCCAGGCAGCGGCGGCTTCTACCACGGAACGCGAGCCCTGGCCGCCTACATGCTCCGCGACAACCAAACCGCCGTACTGGAGATCAGGCAGGCGAACATGCAGAAGTTCCCTCTCTTCCATGTTGTCGCCGCCATCATCTACGCCGAGGCAGGCATGATGGACGACGCCCGCCGGGAAGGACAGGTGTTCGTCAGCATGCGACCTGACTTCCTGCCGAACATTGTAACGGAACTCGCGATGCGCAACATGCAGCCTGAAGATCGCGACCGCCTGATCGAAGGACTTCGCGAGGCGGGGATGACGGTGCCCGATCCCGATGCAATTGCGTCGAGCGCCGCCACCTCGGATCTGCAACCCCGCTGACACTGTCTCCCCGACCGTAACATACCCGATCATACGGGTAAGCCATCTCGTCTTCGCATAGTCTCGCCTAGTGCCGACTTCGACCGCCGCGGCGCGTGGCGTCGAGGCCTGCCCGAACTTGACAGGGCTATGAGGAACAACAGTGAGCACAAAATGTCACGATGGCCGAATTCGACCAAGCCCCTCCCCAGGTCTGAAATGGATCTCGGCTCTCCTGCTGCTCTGCGCATTGGCCGGATGTGGCGGCCACCCCAAGAACGTACTCATCCCCGTTGCCGATAGCGCGCCGAACTCCACCAAAGTCGATATACTCGTAACCACGACGCGCAGCCGCTCCACGATAAAAGGCGAGATGTTCACTGGCGAGCGCGCGCTCGCCCCGGCCTTTGCCGACATCACGGTGTCCATTCCCCCAGCGAACGTCCGCAAAATCGGCGAAGTCGCCTGGCCGAGGAGACTTCCATCCAACCCGGCAACCGACTTCGCAACCTTGAAAGCCGAGGAGATCACGCGCGACGACGCCAAGAAATGGCTGAGCGCCTCAGTCAGGAAGAGCCGCGACCGCAGCGTGCTGGTATTCATCCATGGCTTCAACAACCGTTTCGAAGATTCCGTCTATCGCTTCGCCCAGATCATCAAGGATTCCGGTGTCCATAGTGCGCCCGTGCTGGTGACATGGCCGTCGCGCGGCAGCCTGCTGGCATACGGATATGACAGGGAGAGCACGAACTACACGCGCAACGCCTTGGAGACACTTTTCCAGTATCTCGCCAAAGACCCAGAGGTGAAGGAAGTCTCGATCCTGGCGCATTCCATGGGGAACTGGCTGGCGCTGGAAGCGCTTCGCCAGATGGCGATCCGCAACGGCCGCCTCCCTGCCAAGTTCGAGAATGTCATGCTGGCCTCGCCCGATGTGGATGTCGATGTCTTCCGCCAGCAGATCATCGACATGGGCAAGCAGCATCCTAAGTTCACCCTGTTCGTTTCGCGAGACGATCGTGCCCTCGCGGTATCCCGCAGGGTATGGGGCGACGTCGCTAGACTCGGCGCCATCGATCCCGAGCAGGCCCCATTCAAGAAGGAACTGGCCGACAGCCAGATCACGGTGATCGACCTCACCAAGGTCAAGGCGGGCGACAGGCTGAACCACGGAAAATTTGCGGAATCGCCCGAGGTCGTTCAACTCATCGGCGCGCGGATTTCCGACGGCCAGACGCTGACCGACAGCAAGGTCGGGCTCGGGGACAAGATCCTTGCCGCGACGACGAGCACTGCGGCGGCGGCAGGCAGCGCAGCCGGCCTGATCCTTGCCGCCCCGGTCGCCGTCGTCGATGCGGATACCAGAGATAACTACGCCGGCCAAGTCAGCGGCCTCACGGGTCCTGTGGGTACGCAGCCGCGAGAGCCCGACTGCATGGCCAGAGGCCGATCGAAGGAGTCGTGCAGGCAGTGACGGTTCGGGAACCGGCAAACTGACGTTCATAGAGATCAGGATAGACAATGCCACTACTTTCCAAGATCCGCATATTTAGACCGCTTTTCACTGGGGCTGCCCTGGCGTCGGTTCTCCTTTGTGCCTCTATTGCCGTGGCGCAGAGCGTGACGCCTGCAAGCCCACAGCCGGAAAGCGTCCAGCGCTTTATCGGGATGTTCTCGGATCCTGATGTCCAACGCTTCCTGCAGCAGCAGTCGCAAGCAGCCAAGACCGCGGCGGAGACGCCCTCTGAAACCCCGAACGCCGACCCTTCATTCTCGGAATTCGCGATGCGGTTCCGTGCCCACGCCTCCGGCCTTCTCGGCGCTATCCAATCCTTTCCCCTGGAGACGATGCGCGGCGGGACCGTGCTCGAACGGGACATCCAGGCGAACGGCGGGACACGGCCGATCTTCCTGGTCGCGGCCTTCGTCGCCGTCGGGCTGGCCGCGCAATGGCTGTTCTGGTGGATCAGCGCCGGCTGGCGCTCGTGGATGGCACGCGCGCCCTTTGCCACGGTTCGCGAAAGGGTGATCGCACTGGCCGCGAGGCTTCTGTGGGCGGCATGTTACGTCCTCTCCTTCGGGCTTGGCAGCATCGGCTTCTTCCTGCTGTTCCAATGGCCACCTGTTATCAGGGAGATCGTCGTCGGTTACCTCTTCGCGATCGTCGTCTTCCGCCTGGCGAGCGCGTTTTTCGACGTGCTTCTGGCGCCACGGGCGGAGGAAGAGGGTCGGTTCCGTGTCGTCCCGATCACCAAGGATGCCGCCGGCCACTGGGCTAAACGCCTGGGCTATCTCGTTGGCTGGTATGCCTTTGGCTGGGTGACCATCCGCCTGCTCGGCACTCTCGGCTTTTCCGTCCCGGCCCGGCAACTCGTGGCCTATTCGCTTGGCCTCGTGCTGCTCGTCATCGGCATCGAAGCTGTTTGGAGACGTCCGTCCCGATTGTCTGCCGGCCAAGCCAGCCGGATCGGCCTGCGCGCGCGGAACTGGCTCTGGACGGTCTACTTCGTCGCCGTCTGGCTGCTATGGGTGGTGGGAGCCATGAAGCTGTTCTGGATCGCGGTGGTCTGTGCCGCCCTGCCCGGGGCCATCGCCCTCACCAAGGCGTCGGTCAACAATATTCTGCGCTCTTCCGCTGAGGAAGAGGACGGCCACAAGAAAGGCACCGTTGTCTCGGTAATCGTCGAGCGCGGTATCAGGGCAGCGCTGATCGTCGGAGCGATCGTTCTGCTCGCGGATGCCCTGGATATCAGGCTCACGCAGATGACGATGCAGGATTCGCCGTTTCTACGCCTCGTGCGCGGCCTCCTTAGCGCTGGGATCATTCTCCTGATTGTCGATCTCGCCTGGAGCGTCGTGAAGGTCATGATCGATCGCAAGCTCGGCGACACCGAGGCCGTCCTTGAGGTCGGCAGCGAACGGGAGCGGCGGCGCACGCGTCTCAGAACCCTGCTGCCGATCCTTCGCAATTTCCTGATGATCCTCTTCGTCGCCATCGCGATCATGATGGCATTGTCGTCGCTCGGCGTGGAAATCGGCCCGTTGATCGCAGGTGCCGGCGTGGTCGGCGTCGCCATCGGCTTCGGGGCACAGACCGTGGTCAAGGACGTCATCAGCGGGATGTTCTACCTGCTGGACGACGCCTTCCGGGTTGGCGAATATATCCAGAGCGGCAGCTATAAGGGCACCGTCGAGTCCTTCAGCTTGCGGTCCATCAAGCTCAGGCACCACCGCGGCGCGGTCTACATCGTCCCGTTCAGCGAACTCGGAGCCGTCCAGAATATGAGCCGCGACTGGGTGATCGAGAAGATGACGATCACCATTACCTACGATTCCGACATCGAGAAGGCCCGCAAGATCATCAAGAAGATCGGCCTGGAACTGTTCGAGGATCCGGAGTTCAAACCGACCACGATCGAGCCGCTGAAGATGCAGGGGATCGACAGCCTGGGCGACTCCGGCCTGCTTCTGCGGATGAAGGTCATGACGCTTCCGGGCGAGCAGTTCACGCTGAAGCGGCGAGCCCTGCGGATGATCCATCAGGCCTTCAACGAAAACGGCATCAAGCTCGCCGTGCCGACCGTCCAGGTCTCAGGCGGGAAGGACGACGCTGTTGCAGCCGCTGCCCAGCAGACGCTCGCAGCGCAGAGTGCGGCGACCGCCGCGAACCCGGCCTGAGAGCGGCACTCTTCAGGCCGTGAAACAGGACACAAAGCAATGGGAGGAAATGAGATGAAGATCCTGGACATCCTGTCGCACACGCTTGCGACACTTGCCGTGCTGATGATGGTCTGCGCGCCCCTCCTCGTTCCCGCGACGGCAGAAGCGGCACGCCGTGGCGTAGCGGCATGCGGCCCGAGAGGCTGTGGTGCTGCAGCCTGCGGGCCGCGCGGATGCGCTGCAGTCGGGCGCACCCGGCCTGCCGTACGGCCGCCCGTCCGGCGCGGCGTCGTCGTCGTCGCCCCACGCCGCTACTGGCGTCCGGGCACTGCCATCGCCGCAGGTGCTGCCATCGGCTTCGTCGCTGGAGCTGCCGCCGTTTCACTGGCAGGTACGCCTCCGCAATCCGGTCAATGCTGGTACTACACCTCGCCCGCTAAGACGACGGGCTTCTGGGACGTATGCCCGCGCTGAGCGGCTCGCAGAAAGACTGGCGAGCCCCTTGGTCCTCTTCGTCACCTCCCTCCCCAAAGTGGGGAGGCCCCGATTTTCGCATCACAAATTTTAGAGGGTACGTTCCATGGATTTCACAGTCATCGACACCGCACTCGTCGGAAAACTTCTGCTGCTGCTTCTGATCGGCATGGGGCCGAAGATCGCCCTGGTGCCGTTTCTGGAAAAGACTCACGCCTTCGATACCGAAACCAAGGTGCGCATAGGCCGCCAGATGGTTCTGATCGCCGTCGTCACGGCGCTGATCCTTTTCGCCACCGGCGCTCTGCTGATGCGGCTTCTCCATATCACGGGCGGCGCGGTCGCCGTCGCCGGCGGCATCATCCTCGCGCTGATCGCGATCAAGATGGCATCAGGACCGACAGAGAAGCCGCACGACGACTTTGCGGCGCCCGTCGATCCCGATAAGCTGGCCGTATTTCCGCTCGCGGTTCCCTACCTGCTCAATCCTGTCGGCATCACGGTCATCATCATCGCCTCCGGCGAAGTCGTCTCGATCGCCAGCGCGATACTTGTCACCGCTCTGATCCTGATCGTTGGCGCGTTCGACTATCTGGTGTTCACCAACATCGACAAGCTCGCCAAGCGTATGAAGCCAGTCACCATGATCGTTTCAGAGGTCGTCTTCGGCATTCTGCTGACCGCAGTCGCCGTCCAGTTGATCGTCGCCGGGCTTGGAAATCTTGGCATCATCACCCCAACTGCGGCACATTAGATGAGGATGACTTGCGGCCGGGCCAGTCCAAAAATCTGAACCCGGATTTATCAAAGAGACCGCGCCGAAAGCCGCTCGGTTTTCGGCGTCATGCTCAGCTGCGGATTTGCTATCCCCCTGCGTGGAAAGCCCGGGGATTAAGGTCGGTGAAAAGACTGCAAAACGTGTTCACCGATAGCCGCCGGGCGCACGACGATCATTCAATATCTCTGATGTTATCCATAAGTTCTATTCGTTTGAATGATGGGTTTCCAAGGCCCATATTGTGATCATGGACATGGACGAACCTCCCATTGACGACCATGTCCCTGACCCAAGAAAGGAACCGGAAAATGACCACGCTCACCTATCGCGGTGGTGGTAAGTCCCTCACCTCCAGCGAAAGCCGCTTCGACCTGGCACATTATGCCCGTAAGCTTGTGCTCGCCTGGACGCGCTGGCAGACGGCCCGCGAAATCGAAGCCATGCCCTTCGACATTCGCAAGGACATCGGCTGGCCGAGCACGGACGACAACAAACACCGGACCATGTAATGAATGCGACATTCCTCCCAAGATAAGGGCGGCGCCTGCCTCGTGCAACGCCGCCTTTTTCGTGGTCTGACCATCCATTCCTAAGCCATTTTCAACATTAAATTCCAGCCGCCTATCAGCCTGCCTTCTGCCTGCCCACGGCCATTCCGGCGGTTTGATCGGCCAAATCGCCGGCGATGTCGCATATTTGCTCTTCCCGGCCGCATTTTTCCATGCCAGTGTCGCTTTCAGGACATCGGCGCGACGCATTCCGCGCAACGAATGTGCCATCGCCCCTCGAGCATGGATTTCGCTATGAACAGGATGCAGATCAAGAAGCGTTCGGTAGTCTTCTTTATGGTACCGCAATTCACCATGCTGCCCTTTTCGGCGGCCGTGGACACCTTGCGTATCGCCAATCGCATGCTCGGCTATCAGGCCTATACCTGGCGGCTGACCTCCGTCGATGGAGAAAAGGTCTATTCCTCCTGCGGCATCGGCGTCGAGGCCAATTCCTCGCTCGCCGAGGAGCGCCGTCATCTTGGCGGCGAAAACCGGCCGGGCATGGTGCTCGTCTGTTCCGGCATCGATGTCGAGCAGTTTAACAACAAGTCTGTCAATGCCTGGCTGCGTGAATGCTACAATCGCGGCGTCGCCGTCGGCAGCCTCTGTACGGGCGCGCATGTGCTTGCCCAGGCCGGTCTCCTGAACGGCAAGCGCTGCGCCATCCACTGGGAAAACCTGCCGGGCTTTTCGGAAGCCTTCCCGCAGGCGGAGGTCTATGCCGATCTCTACGAGATCGACGGCAATCTCTACACCTGCGCCGGCGGTACCGCCTCGCTCGACATGATGCTGAACCTCGTCGGCGAAGATTTCGGCGAAAGCCTTGTCAACCGTATCTGCGAGCAGCACCTGACGGACCGCGTGCGCAATCCGCACGACCGCCAGCGTCTGCCGCTGCGAGCCCGCCTCGGCGTGCAGAACGCCAAGGTGCTGTCGATCATCGAGCTGATGGAAGGCAATCTCGCCGAGCCGCTGTCGCTGATCGAGATCGCCGACGGCGCCGGCCTCTCGCGCCGCCAGATCGAACGGCTGTTCCGCCAGGAGATGGGCCGCTCGCCGGCCCGCTACTATCTGGAAATCCGCCTTGACCGTGCGCGCCACCTTCTGGTGCAGTCCTCGATGCCGGTCGTCGAGGTCGCCGTCGCATGCGGCTTCGTCTCGGCCTCGCATTTCTCCAAGTGTTATCGCGAACTCTACCATCGCTCGCCGCAGCAGGAGCGTGCCGAGCGTAAGATGACCATGGCGACCGCGCGCCAGGCGGTCGCCGCCTGAGACAATAAGACCGGCCGTCGCCGCTTGAGACCAATAAGACAGCCGTCGCCGATTGAGACATTGAAAAGCTGATCTCGCCTGACGCAAAAGATCGTCGCCGCCTGAGATTGAGGGCGGCGGCTTGGCCCCGCCTCAGAGGCGCTATTGCGCCGCCTCTTCCGTCATCTTGGCATCGGAATAGACCTGGTTGCGGCCCCTGTGTTTGGCCATGTAGAGAAACTGGTCGGCGGCGTTGAGGTAATTCTCGAAGGTTTCGTAACCGGCGATCTCGGCGATGCCGATCGAAATCGTGACGCCGAGTTCCTCGTCGTCGGCCGTGACCTTCAGCCGCGAAATGTCCGAGCGGATCTCGTCGCAGAGCTTGGTCGCGGCTGCCGAATCCATCTGCGGGAAGAGGATGGCGAATTCCTCACCCCCGAGCCGCGAGAGAAGATTGTCGCTGCCCTCGAAGATCGTGAACAGCCTGTTTGCGACAGCCTTCAGCACCTTGTCGCCGATCTCGTGGCCATAGGTATCGTTCAGCCGCTTGAAATGGTCGATATCGAGAATGGCGACGGAACTCGGCACCTTCAACCGCAGGCACTCGTTCACCAGCTTCGGGCCGTTGTCGTAGAAATAGCGGCGGTTAAAGAGGCCGGTCAGATAGTCGCAGGCCGCCGCTGCCCTCAGCTGCCGCATCTGCGCCAGCGTTTCGGCATTGTTGGCGATGCGGCATTGCAGCTCCTCGGCGACGAAGGGCCGGTAGACGAAATCGCTGGCGCCGGCCTTGAGGAAACTCGCCGAAAGCATGCGGTCGTTGGAAGAGGAAACGCCGATGACACGCAGCCTGTCCGAACCGAAACGATGGCGGATGCGCCGCGTCAGTTCGTAGCCGCTCATATCGGGCATGTGGTGGTCGGTGACGACGAGCTCGATATCGCTGTAGGCCTCGAGCGCTGCCAGCGCCTCGAGCCCCGAATTTGCCTCGACGACGAGATATTGTTGTGCCTTCAGGAGGTCGACGAGCACCTGGCGCGCCGAGACGACATCGTCAACGACGAGCACCCGCGTCTTGCGGTTGGAGATCGCCCGCCGGACGGTGGCGACCAGATTGTCGAGCGCGAATTCATTGTCCTTCAGCACGTAATCGATGACATTGCGCTCCATGATCTTGTTGCGCGTGTTGAGATCGAATGTCGCGGTGAAGACGATCGCCGGGATATCGTGCTCGATCGTGCAGTCGAGCGCTTCACCATAGGGCGAATCCGGCAGGTTGAGATCGACGACGGCCATGGTGTAGCCGTGAGCGTCGTCGGCAAGTTCCTTGCGAAGAGCCTTCAGCGACGGGCAGGATTTGACGGCAAGGCCGAGTTCCGTCTGGAACCGGTGACAGAGCACCGCGGAAAACATCCGGGAATCTTCAACCAGAAGTATTTTAAGCCCGCCGGAGCGTAACCCGATACCATCCCGCTGAAAATCCGCTTGAAAAGCCACAGCCGCTACTCCCCCATGCGTCCGACGGGCGCGACTCGGCCCTCTCCCCGGCGGGGACGATAACCGAGAGGCCTGTGCGCGTGAAGGGGACAAATAATGGCGCTATTACTTGTAATTGCAAAAATTCGACGACTGTCCCCGACCGTCATTTCCGCCCCCCTGGCGATACTGGAAGGGCCGTCAGGCAACCGCCCGTTCCTTGCGCATCGATTGAATTTGCAGCAGCGTATCGAGGTTCTGGTTGACGCGGCAGTAGAACTCCTCGTCGATGAAGGGACGCAGCATGAAATCATTGCCGCCGGCCTTCAGGAATCGTGCTGAAAGCAGCCGGTTCGAAGAGGAGGAAACGCCGATGATGCGCAGTTCGTGCGAGCCGATACTGGCGCGGATGCGCCGCGTCAGTTCGAAGCCATCGATGTCGGGCATGTTGTAGTCGGTGATGACAAGGCCGATATCGCGGTTGACCTTCAGGATCTCCAGCGCCTTGCCGCCACTCTCGGCGACGCTGACACGGAAATTGTAGCGCTTCAGCCGGCTCGACAGCAAAGCCCGCGCGGTCGCGCTATCGTCGACGATCAGCACGTGGTGGCGATGATTGGTGAGGAAGCGGCATATCGATTCCGCCAGAAGATCGACGGCGAAGATATTGTCCTTGAGGATATAGTCGACGATATCCTTGGCCATCAGCTTGTCGCGCATGTTTTCATGGAAGGTGCCGGTGAAAACGATGGTCGGGATGGAGAGATCGACCAGATATTCGAGCGCTTCGCCGTTTTCGGCGCCGGGCAGGTTGATGTTCGAGATCGCCAGCGTGATCGGATCGGAAGACTTGTCGTAGGAAACCTGCAGATCCTCGAAGCTGCGGCAGATCTCGACATCGATGTCGAACAGCTCCTTGAGGCGCTTGCTGATCATCGAGGTGAATACGTTGGAATCTTCCGCGACAATAATACGCGCACCCGCAAACATTTCCCCGGAATATTGCATCCCCGAAATACCTAGAAACGCCATAGCAAACCTTTGATGTAAAATCTGTCCCCGGATCAAACTGATACATCAATTGATTTGAATAATTATTAATCGGCGCGCCTGGATATAAATGAAGAGGCGGCCCGATGGGGCCGTCTGCGATTTCTTTGCAGATATGCTTAAGAAATCAGGCGCGAAACGCCGCATGCTCGGCATCGAAAAGGCTTTCGCCGATAACCGTCGCATTATAGGTCGAACCGAGGTTTTGATCTTCAGCTTCGTGCCTTCCTTGGCGCAAGCCGGCGGCCGACGAGCCCACCCCGGCTGGCACCGCTCGGCCGAAGCAATTATAAACGAGCATCGACCCCGACCCGCCGACAGGTTCGCCCATGATCCAATCCGACCCGGTAATCGCATGGCTTCTCGACTCCGACCCGCCGATCCGATGGCAGGTGATGCGTGACCTGCTCGATGCTCCGGAGCGGGAGTGGATGACTGAGCGGGCCAAAGTCGAGACCGAGGGCTGGGGCGCAAGGCTGCTCTCCTGCCAGGATGAGGACGGGCAATGGGCAGGCGGCGCCTTCCTGCCCGCCGGTTTCGACCCGCGCGAGTGGAAGGAGCATGGCCAGCCGTGGACGGCCACGACCTTCTCGCTGTCGCAATTGCGCGAATTCGGTCTCGATCCCGCCTGCGATTGCGCCAGGCGCACCGTCAAATTGATCGGCGCCAACGCCCGTTGGGAAGAAGGCGGCCAGCCCTATTGGGAAGGCGAAGTCGAAGAGTGCATCAACGGCCGCACCGTTGCCGATGGCGCCTATTTCGGGATCGACGTCTCACCCATCGTCGACAGGCTGGCCGGCGAGCGTCTCGATGACGGTGGCTGGAACTGCGAGCGGATCAATGGCTCCGTCCGCTCGTCTTTCGCCAGCACCATCAATGTGCTGGAAGGCTTGCTGGAATACCAGAGATCGACCGGCGGCACGCATCAGTCTCGAGAGGCGCGCAGGACAGGTGAGGAGTTTCTGCTGGCCCGCAACCTCTTCCGCCGCCTTGGCACCGGCGAGCCGGCCGACGAACGCTTCCTGCACTTCCTGCATCCGAACCGGTGGCGCTACGACATTTTGCGCGCGCTCGACTATTTCCGCGCAAGCGCGATCCTGACCGGCGCCGATCCCGATCCGCGCCTCGGCGTGGCAATCGAGCACCTGCGTTTCAGACGCTTGCAGGACGGCAGTTGGCCGCTCGACGAGAGCCCTGCCGGTCGGGTGTGGTTCGAGGTCGATGACGGGCAAGGCAAGCCCTCACGGTGGGTGACGCTCCGGGCGATGCGGGTGCTCAGATGGTGGGATGCCCGGCCCTCAATCAATGCCTAACGGCAAACCCAGCGAGCGCAGGAAATGCGCCTCGATAGCGCCCAGCAATTCGGCACGATCGGACGGTGTCTCCGCGATGCCGGGCTGATTGACCACACCGTGCAGGGCGTTGAACAGAAACACCGCGGTAAAGCCGGGATCACTGACCGACCAGGCATTCTCGCCAGCACCGGCAGCAAGAAATTCGTTCAGATGGTCGATCAGGATGTTGCGCGAAAGCCCCTCCTTTGTTGCGGGAGGGGCTGCCACGAAGGCGAGATGATGCAGCCCGGCTGCGTCGAGGTAGCCGGTGGCGCATGCCGTCGACCAGGCCGCCAGCTTCCCGCGCCAATCCTCTTGCCTCCGTCCTTCGACCGCCGCGATGATGCCATCCAGCACACCCTGCACGAAACGGGCGCGCAGTGCCTGAAGAACATCAGCCTTCGAGGAGAAGTGCAGGTAGAACGTGCCCTTGGCGACCCCCGCCCCGGTCGTGATCTCCTCGATCGTGGTCTGCTCCAGGCCCTTTTCCAGAAACAGCCGCTCGGCCGCGGTCATCAGCTCGTCACGCCGCTCTTCGGGGGGTTTGGTTCTCGGTTTTGAAACAGGATTGGCCGGCATCGGCAGGACTAGTCCACTCTCATTGGCGGCGCGTGGGACCGGTCCTGTGCAGGTAGCCGGTAAACACGTCGCGCATTGCGGTGCTCTCGATCTCAGGCAGCAGACGACCGACTTCGCCGCGATGATAGCCGGCATGCGTCACCACATGGGCCAGCATCTCCTCGCGGGACATGCGTCCGCGTCCGCCATCGGTGAAGGTGAAGTCGACGACCTCCTCCATTTCCTCGGGCGTTATACGCGAGGTGTAATCGATATACCAACGGTCCGTATCCTGGATATCGAAGGACAACTGCGCCAAAGCCGGCACTTCGCTGCTCCAGCTCGCCGCATAGGAGTGATCCAGCCGTTGAAGATTGGCGGCGAAGATCCGATCGACGAGATGGGCGTGATTGAGGACGCGAAGGGCCGATCGGAACTCGTCGGATCGCGCCTCCACCCCGAGCGCGTTCAAGGCATCGAGAAGCTCGTCGTCGACGCTGGCTTTGTATTGGAACAGAGAGTTCAACAGTGTCTGCGCGCTCATGGCGATCTCCGGATGTGAACTGGATGCCGCCGGCATAACACCGGCAGCCTCCATCTACATCACTGACTGGTGGTCAGTCAATACACTTCCGATCTCTCTGCCACCCTGCCCTGCCGCGCGATCTTATGTGTCGTTACGCACAGCAGCCGCTCGCTGCCGCTTGTGGCCCGCAGCAGGCCGCCGCCCTGCTGTTTTCCTCTGCCAGCCAGCGATCGCGCGGCTTGCAGCTTGCCGGCCGCGGCGAAAGCGTAACATGGACGGCGCCGGCGCGAAGAACCGGCATCGCCGCGCAATAAAGCTGCATTGGCCGCACGCCGTCGCTGACTTCGAAGGTCAGCTTCGCCGAACCATCCAGTTGCACATGATCGGAAACCTTGCGGATGATTGCATGGAACTTGCCGGCCGGCATATGCGTGCGGTCGGCTTCCTCGATATCCCAGAGTTGGATGAAGATTTCCGCCCACGCTTCGGGATTGGCGCCGCAATCCAGGCCTGAGAATTGGCCCGCCTTGACCTCGGTGACATGATAGCCAGGCTTCACCGCCTTGCCGTCATAATAGAAAATCAGCGGAGAATCCTTGGCGCCGGTAAGCACACTGAGCAGCAGGCCGAGATCGATGTCGTTCTCTTGAATTTTGCTGTTGTCGATGACGTTCATTTGCGCTAATCCTCGTTTCAATGATTCAAGGATTATTGAAATATGGATCAACGTCAAGCCCTCATCGCATTCGGCGCGCTCTCGCAGGAAACCCGCCTTCACATCGTCCGCATGCTCGTAGTTTCGGGTCCCGACGGCATGGCGGCAGGCGCGATCGCTGAAAAGGCGGAGGTCTCGCCCTCTAATATCTCCTTCCACCTGAAGGAGCTCGAACGGTCGGGCCTGATCGCGCAGCAGCGTGAATCCCGGTCGATCATTTACACCGCGAGCTACGAGGCGCTTGGCGGCATGGTTCGCTTCCTGATGGAAGATTGCTGTTCCGGGCATCCGGAAATCTGCGCACCTGCCGCGGAGGTTGCGGCCTGCTGTACCCCTAAAATGAAGGAGAAACTGCAATGACCCCTGACCGCGTTTACAATGTGCTCTTTCTCTGCACGGGCAATTCTGCCCGCTCGATCCTGGCGGAATCCATCCTGGAGACCGAAGGCAAGGGTCGATTCAAGGCCTATTCGGCCGGCAGTCAGCCGAAGGGTGAAGTCAATCCCTATGCGCTGAAGGAGCTTGCAGCGCAGGGCTACCCAACAGTCGGTTTCCGCTCGAAGAGCTGGGACGAATTCGCCGAACCGGGCGCTCCGGAGATGGACTTCATCTTTACGGTTTGCGACAGCGCTGCCGGCGAGGCTTGTCCCGTCTGGATCGGTCATCCGATGACCGCCCATTGGGGCGTCGAGGACCCCGCTGTCGTCGAGGGCAGCGAAGTCGACAAAGGCCGCGCTTTCGCGCAGGCCGCCCGCTTCCTCAAGAACCGGATCAGCGCCTTTTTGAGCCTGCCTCTTTCCTCGATCGACAAGCTCGCCCTGGAATCGCACCTGC
Organism: Rhizobium sp. WYCCWR 11128; assembly: GCF_013416305.1. NCBI lineage: Bacteria > Pseudomonadati > Pseudomonadota > Alphaproteobacteria > Hyphomicrobiales > Rhizobiaceae > Rhizobium > Rhizobium sp. WYCCWR 11128. The sequence goes on along the minus strand of NZ_JACCEZ010000001.1, from coordinate 641,119 downwards.
GCCAGATCGGCACAATGGAAGGCGCCAGCAGTAAACAGCCCAAGGCGAGCTGATGGGTTTCGAATTGAACCAGCAGGCCTTGGAAGGGCACGACGACAGACTTCGCGGCGCGCTCGCAGGCGCCGGGCTTCCGGTCGATGACCTCACAGACGCCGGCCGAAGCTTCTATCGGTTTTCACGTGGCGGCGAGACGGTCGGCTTCGGCGGGCTGGAACTCTATGGCGAGACTGTACTCCTGCGTTCCATTGTCGTGCTGTCCGATCAGCAAGGTTTTGGCTTCGGCCATGCGATCACCCTTGGCCTGCTCGATCAGGCCCAAAGGAAAGGCGCAACAGCCGCCTATCTGTTGACAGAAACAGCCGCCCCCTTCTTTCAATCGCTCGGCTTTCGTTCGATCGCCCGCGATGAAGCGCCGGCCGAGATTCTGACGACGCGGCAGGCCGCAAGCCTGTGCCCGGCATCGGCCGCCCTGATGGTCCGGAGCCTGCCGGCATGAGCGCGCCGGTGTTCCCCCCGTGTCGACGACTGGTCGCCGAAGCGCTCGGCACGATGCTGCTCGTAGCAACCGTCGTCGGCTCGGGCATCATGGCGGATAGCCTGACGGACGATACGGCGCTTGCGCTGCTCGGCAATACGCTGGCAACGGGGGCAATCCTCGTCGTCCTGATCACGATCTTAGGCCCGATTTCCGGGGCTCATTTCAATCCGGTCGTGTCGCTGGTGTTTGCGCTCCGGCGCGAACTGCCTGCCTCCTCCCTTCCCGCCTATATCGCGGCGCAGATCGTCGGCGGCATTGCCGGGACGATGCTCGCTCATGCGATGTTCGCCCTTCCCGTGCTGCAGGCCTCGGAAACCGTGCGCACCGGCGGCGCGCAATGGCTCTCTGAAGTGACGGCAACCTTCGGCCTCGTCTTCGTCATCTTAGCCGGTGTGCGCTTTCGCGCCGATGCCGTGGCATGGCTGGTCGGCCTTTATATCACCGCCGCCTATTGGTTCACCGCCTCCACGTCCTTCGCCAATCCCGCCGTCGCAATTGCTCGATCGCTGACGCACACCTTTTCCGGCATCCGCGCGATCGATCTACCGGGCTTTATAGCCGCTGAAGTCCTCGGCGCCTTGCTGGCGCTGATCCTTGCGGGCTGGCTGCTGATGGAAGCCCGCGATCCTGAAACCCTCACCAAGACGGAATCCGCCTCATGACCATAGATGTTACGATCTATCACAACCCCGAATGCGGCACTTCGCGCAACACGCTTGCGATGATCCAGAACGCCGGCATTGAGCCGAACGTTATCGAATATATGAAAAACCCGCCGTCGCGCGAGCAGCTAATCAAGGTGATTGCGGATGCAGGTTTGAGCGTTCGCGAGGCGATCCGCGAAAAGGGCACGCCCTATGCGGAGCTCGGCCTCGACAACCCTGATCTTACCGACGAGCAATTGCTCGACGCGATGCTGAAAGATCCGATCCTGATCAACCGGCCCTTCGTCATCACGCCGCTCGGCACGCGCCTGTCGCGGCCGTCGGAACTTGTCCTCGAAATCCTGCCGGAGACGCATCAGGGCGCCTTCACCAAGGAGGACGGCGAGAAGGTGCTCGATACCGGAGGCAAGCGCATTGTCTGATCTGCCTGCCCTATCGCCGATGCATCTGCGTCAACCGGATACGGACGCGCTCAGGCCGGCGTTCTCGACGCACAAGCCTCGCATCTTGATCCTTTATGGCTCCCTGCGAGCGGTGTCCTACAGCCGCTTCCTCGCACAGGAGGCCGCGTGGCTGCTCGAATATTTCGGCTGCGAAGTGCGCATCTTCAATCCGGAAGGTCTGCCGCTGCCTGATGCAGCGCCGGCGAGCCACCCAAAAGTTCAGGAACTGCGCGAATGGTCGGCATGGTCGGAAGGCCAGGTATGGGTCAGCCCCGAACGTCATGGCGCGATGACCGGCATCATGAAAGCGCAGATCGACTGGATTCCATTGTCGGTCGGCTCGGTCCGGCCGACGCAAGGCAAGACGCTGGCGGTGATGCAGGTCTCCGGCGGCTCCCAGTCCTTCAATGCGATAAGCCAGCTCCGCATTCTTGGCCGTTGGATGCGGATGATCACTATCCCCAATCAGTCCTCGGTCGCCAAAGCTTTCCAGGAATTCGACGCGGACGGCCGTATGAAACCCTCATCCTATTACGACCGCGTCGTCGACGTCTGCGAGGAACTGGTGAAGTTCACGCTGCTGACCCGTGATGCCTCGAACTATCTGACCGACCGCTACAGCGAACGGAAAGAAGAAGCCGAAAAGCTCGAACAGCGCGTGAGCCTCAGATCCCTATGACAATTGTCAGCACCGAACGACCGCCGGTAGCCGCCATCGCCGCGCTCGGGCTCACGCAGATCATCGGTTATGGATCGCTCTATTACAGCTTCAGCATCCTCGCCCCTGACATGGCCCGTGATCTGGGCTGGTCATCGGAATGGATCTTCGGCGCGCTCTCCGCGGCCCTTCTGATCGGCGGTCTGGCCGCACCTCTCATCGGCACGTGGATCGATCGCTTCGGCGCCGGCAGGATCATGACATCAGGCTCGGCGATTGCCGCCGCCGCCCTCGTCGCCTGCGCCTTCGCGCCGGGAAAGATCGCTTTCGTCGCGGCATTGATCGGCATCGAGATCGCCTCGAACCTGGTGCAATATGGCGCAGCCTTCGCCCTGCTCGTGCAGATCAGGCCGCAGGTCGCACAGCGCAGCATCACCTACCTGACGCTGATCGCCGGCTTCGCCTCGACCATCTTCTGGCCGATCACCACGGCGCTGCATGCGCATCTCTCATGGCAGAACGTCTATCTGATCTTCGCCGCGCTCAATCTCGTCGTCTGCCTTCCCATTCATGCTTGGCTCTCCCATGGCGTCAGCCAAACCAAGAGACGACATGCACACGAAACCGCAAAACGCGTCGAGCCGAGCCTTCCGCCGTCGGTGCGCAGGCCGGCCTTTATCCTGATGGTGACGGGCTTTGCTTTGGAAAGCTTCGTGAACTCGGCACTTCTGGTTCACATGGTGCCTGTCATGTCGGCACTCGGCCTCGGCGCCATGGCAGTGGTGGTCGGGACGCTCTTCGGTCCGTCACAGGTGCTGAGCCGCCTCATCAACATGGTCTTCGGCGAGAGCTTGTCGCAAGTGATGCTGGCGATCATCTGCGCCATCCTGCTGCCGGCAGCCCTTGTCATCCTTATCGCCACCGCACCCTCGGTGCCGGGCGCGCTGGTCTTCGCCGTCGTCTTCGGCCTCGGCTCTGGCCTTAACAGCATCGTCTACGGAACCTTGCCGCTCGCGCTCTTCGGAAGCGATGGCTACGGCCGGCGGCAAGGACAAATCATGTCGGTCCGTCTCGTCGTCTCCTCGATGGCGCCGTTCGCGCTCGCCTTCCTGATGGGTAATCTCGGCGTATCGTGGTCGCTGTCGATCGCTGCATTGCTCAGCACCGTCGCCGTAGCCGCATTCTTCGCCATTATGCGGCTGACGCGCCCGGTTGCCCGGCCGGAAACTGTTCCCCATCCCCGAGAAGCTTGAGCGCATTAATCAGGACGGGCGCTACTTGACGACGGCCGAGCCCTTGACGATGTCGATCGTCTCGCCGCCGTCGAGTCCGATGCGGTCGCCGTCGGGCGTTGTCATGAAGCAGCCGGAAGCACAGAGGTTTTCCGAAGCGCCGGCATCGACCACGACCTCGACGCGCTGGCCGCTCTCGGTGATGACGAGCACGACGGCGGCTGGATCGGTGTTGGTGATGGATGCCGCTTCAGCCGCGGGTGCGGCAAGCAGCGGGATAAGCAGAACGGCGGCAAACCTTGCCATCATGTGCGGCGGCGCTGGCGCGCCCTCCCCTCGAACGATCGGTGCTGCCCCCGGCAGCGATCCCGATAGTGGAGATCATGCACATATAGCTGTGAATGATGGCTGAATGACCCGTTCAGCCTTTCCGATTGCCGTCCGCCGTCTTGCTGCGCAATTGCCGCACCGGCTGCTCTTCCTCCTCCATGGGCGTGTCCGCCGAGTTTTCCTGCTCGTTGGGTTGATCCCTGCCCGCATCGGCAAGCGCGGGACGAGCCTCTCGATGGATGGTAAGATCGGTCTGTGGCAGCGGGATCTCGATGCCCTCGGCCTTGAAGCGCTTAAGGATCTCGATCCTGAGATTGTTGCGCACCGCCATGCCGTCACCCATGTCGGCGAGGAAGAAACGCAGCTCGAAATCCAGCGAATAGGGGCCGAAGCGCAGGAATTCGACATGCGGCTCCGGATTGCGCATGACGAGCGGTATCTTGGCCGTCAGTTCCAGCAGGATGTCCATCACCTGCTGCGGATCGGCGTTGTAGGCGACGGAAACCGGGATTTCCGAGCGGCCGATCTTGTTGCGGTGCGTCCAGTTGCCGACGAGGCCGTTGATCAAATCAGAATTCGGCACGATGATCGACTGCTTGCGGAAGGTCTCGATCTCGGTGGCGCGCACCGAAATGCGTTTGACGATACCTTCGGCGGTGCCGGAAACGACATGGTCGCCGACCTTGAACGGCCGTTCGACGAGCAGGATCAGGCCGGAGACGAAGTTGGAGACGATGTTCTGCAGACCGAAACCGATACCGACCGAAAGTGCGGAAGCGACGAGCGCGAAGCTCGACAGGTCGATGCCGGCCGCCGAAACGCCGATGATCGCTGCTATGCCGACGCCGAGATAGCCGATGCCCGTCTTGACCGAATTGCGCACGCCAAGATCGACATGGCTTCTGGCCATCACATTGCCATCGAGCCAGCGCTGCAGCCAGCGCGTCAGCAGGTAGACGCCGGCAAACAAGAGAATGCCGGTGCAGATGCCGAGCAGCGAGATGCTGATACCGCCGAGCCTGACCTCGGTGAACAGCCGATAGGCAAGAATCTGCAGATCCTGCACATGGAAGCCCCAGAGCAGCAGGATCAGCGGGATGCCGACGAGAAGCGCCACCGCATAGATGGCAAGGCCGACGAGCAGGCCAGCCTGATCGATCGCCACCGGCCCGAGCTTGAAGCGACGCGTCAGGAAGCTTGCGAAGAAGGTATCGCCGAAGCTTTCCTGCCTTGATATCGCCTTGCCGGAGAGCAGGCCGACATACATGGTGGCGACCAGCGCGCCGGTGATGATGAGCTGCGTGGCGGCGAAGCGCGCGAGCCCGACATAACCCGTGAGCGCTGTGAGGATGAGGCCGGCGCCGACGACCCGCAGGATGATCGCCATGCCGCGAGGCCAATGCCGTCCCGGCGCATCGGGATCGCCGTTCTTCGCCAGCATCGGTCTGCCGAAGGAGACCGCGATCAGGATCAGGCCGATGATCAGCGCAGCAATCAGGCTTCTGACCACGGTCAAGACCAGCGGCGAGCCCATCGCCTCGCCGATCGTGCCGAAGAGGTAATCGAGCGCGTTGACGATCGCCATCGCCAGCAGGCAGTAGCCGATCGAGCGCGCGCCGAGATTGGAAAGCCGCACGAGCCGCCAGCGCGGTTCGCGCGGCGCGAAGATGGCGTTGACGAAGCGGCCGACGAAATAGACAAGCCCGATCGCCCCGAACAGGGCGCCGATGACAGGCGCGATATCGGGCCTCAGCACATTGAACCCGTTAAGGAAAAAGAACGAAGTAACGAGCAGCACCGAGAGCGCCAGCGTGCGGATCAACGTCGACCAGAAGGCGATCGACAGCCGGCCGATATAGGACGGATTCTCGACAGCCTCGTCGCGGCGCAGGTAGGAGCCGAACAGCCGGTAACTGCCGGAGAGTAGGATCAGCGCCGAGGCGAGCGACAGGAAGATCGCGGCAAACATTGGGAAACGCTTAAATTTCCAGACGAAGGTGGCCCAGCTCGACAGAGCCTGCGTGAATTCGCTGGCCTCGTGCACGAAGGCGCTGCCGGCATCGTCGAGCACCGAGACCGAAATCTCGGTGCGTCTGAGCAGCGTATCGGCAAACAGCCGCCGCCGCATCTCGGTGATCTCGTTGACGAGCTTCGTCACCGTGATCGAGAGGTTTTCGGCATCGCCCGTCAGCGCGTTGATCTGCGCGCGTTCGGCGGCGAGCGCGTTGCGCTCTTGGGTGACGATCTCGGCTTCAGGCGGCTGCCCGTCCTTCGGCGGATCGCCGATCTCGGCAAGCCGGTTCTTGATCTGGTCGAAACGCGGCCTCAGATTGACCGATATGGTGATGACGGCGCGACTGAGCTCGTCGGCCTTGGTCGCAAGCCCGACCAGGGCATCGTCATTGTCGGCATTCTGCTTGACGCCGTCCTGAAGCGCCGTCAGCTGGACCTTCGCCTTGTCGATTTCCTTTGTCGCTTGGTCGAACGGCATATCGGCGAGCGGCGCCTGCGCCGCCGCCTGCGCCGCCGCCGGTGCCTGCGGCTCCTGTGCGAAGGCCGCAGCACCCTTGAAATGCGCGCCGGCGACCGCCAGCGTCAGCAGAAGAATGGTGCGAAGCAGAATCGGTCTCAGCCGCAAAAGCGCCTCCGGGAAAGGTTGTCGTCGGAATAGAATGCCAGCTTGTCTTAGTAAAGAAAGGCGACAGAAAGGCGGAAGCTCCCTGGAAACCCTTAGAAACCGGCATTGGGCCGGGAGAGATAGTCGCATTCCTCAGCCGTCGACTCGCGTCCGAGCATGGCATTGCGGTGCGGAAAGCGGCCGTAGGCGGCGATCACGTCGCGGTGGCGGATCGCATAATCGAGATATTCCGCATCGCCGAGGGCGTCGAACAGTTCCACCGATCGCTCCTGCTCCCCAAGGTCCTCGGCATGTTCGAACGGCATGTAGAAAAAGGTACGGCATGCGGCCTCGACCGCCTGATCGGCGCCCGATGCAAGCGCGAGCTTGGCTTCCCGAAGCGCCAGACCATCGGTCGCGACGGCAAGCGCAGTGCCGCGATAGATGTTGCGAGGAAACTGGTCGAGGACGATCACAGCCGCCAGCCGGCTCTCCGCATCCCCCCGCCATTCGGCGCCAACACCGGCCGCAAGAGCCAGATGGGTATCGCGGAAGCCTTCGCGGATCTCCACGTCGAGTTCCGGCGTCGAGCGGAACCACAGCTCCCGGCCGCATCTCACGAACCAGAAATCATACACTTCGCGTGGTGTGCGGATCGTCGCCATGTTTCCTCTTCCCTAGCGTTAGGAATGATGATGTTTTGTCGGTAAACTATTGTAGAGATAGGATAAATTCCGTTCCTTGCGCCCTTTCATCCGCCTGCCGGCACCTTCTCCCCGAGGGGAGAAGAGACTTGCGGCGGCGCCTCATTCCCCCTTCTACCCAGCGGGAAGGTGCCGGCAGGCGGATGAGGGGGCGGCAAACTCAGTGCCGGACGGGAAAATCCCCTACTTCCCCTCATGCAACGAAAACACCAGCGTCGCCTTGGTTCCGTCGTGGCCGGGATCATAGGCGAAATCCGATTTCAGGCTGGCGGCCATCGCCGTCAGGATGCGTGTACCAAGGCCGGTTCCCCTGGCCGGGCTCGACGGGTCGAAACCGGCGCCGTCATCCTCGACGATGACACGCAATGCCCCATCCGTCTGGTCGACGATGACGCGGATCTCGCCCGGCACGTTGTCCGGATAGGCATATTTAAAGGCATTGGTGACGAGCTCGCTGACGATCAGCCCGAGCGTGATCACCTTGTCGGTCGCCAGATTGACCGGCTGCGCGGTGAGGACGATCCGGTGCGGCCGCTTGTCGTCGCGCATCGAGGTTTCGAGTTCGGTGAGCAGGCTGTTCAGATATTCATCGACCTGTACCGAGCCGACCTGGCGATTGGTATAGAGCCGGCGGTGCACGCTGGCGATGGCGTTAATCCGCATCTGCGTTTCGTGCAGCGCGTCGATCGCAACCTGATCCGTGGTCATCGAGGATTGCATGCGGATCAGCGCGCCGACGAGGCCGAGGCTGTTGGCGATGCGGTGATTGACTTCGGTGAGCAGCATTTCGGCAAGGTCGCGCTGCTGGCGGATCACCTCCTGCGCCTGCGCCGTCTCGCGGCGAAAACGCGCTCGTTCCAGCGCCTGTTCAAGGGCGGCGGCGAGCAGGTCGAAATAGTCGGGTGAGATCCCTTTGAGCATGTAGTCGTCGGCGCCGGCCTTCAGCGCCGCGACCGCGATGCTGGTATCGTCCGAACCCGTCGCATAGATGACCGGCGGATGATCCGGCATCGCCGTGATGCAGGGCAGAATGTCGAGGCCGGTTTCGCCCGCCAGGACATGATCGAGCACGACGGCGTCGATACCGCCTTCGCCCAGTCTTGCAAGGCCGGCAGCGCCGCTCTCGGCCCACTCGACCGAAAAGCCGCGCCGGCGCAGGTTTTTCTGCATCAGTAGGGCGAGCCCCTCGTCGTCGTCGATATAGAGGATGTGGATCAGGGCATCCGCATCGCCGCTAGAATTGCTCATTCGGTCTCCCGGCGTTTTCTCGCAGCGACGACCGCCCGCAAGCGTCCGAGTCGTCCGCATGGCAATGTCGTATTGCATTGGCGGCCTGGGGTAAACAGCGGTTATCCCTCGCTCTTGTCGCAGGCGGCGCAGAAGGAGGATGTCGGGAAGCCGGCATTTTCAGACATGACCCTGGCCTGGGGAGGATCCCTGTGGAAGTCGTTGAAGGAGATGGGGAAACGAAAAACCTGAAATGAGATGCATGAACGCCGAGCGGCCCGATTGGTTCCGCGGATAAGCTAATTTTTCTGGAATTTCCGATGGCCTGAAACTTCGGCTCCCGCCTCCGCCGGCAATTGCAGGAAGCGCAGAGACGAGACGACGCCGATCACGCCGACCACGATGAAAGCCCAGCGGAAATCGGCAAGGACAGGATTGTCGGCGCCCCTGAAAGCCGAGGCAATGTTGAGCACGGCCGCCGCCACTGCCACGCCGAGCAGCATCGATACCTGCTGCAGCATGCTCGACAGCGTCGAGGCCGAGCTTCGCTGCGCCGGGCCGATATCGGCGAAAGCCAGCGTGTTCAGCGCGGTGAATTCCATCGACCGCGACAGGCCGGCGAGAAAAAGCAGCGCATGGATGAAAAACAGCGGCGTCGCCGGCGAGAGGAAACCGCAGCCGACGATCGAAAATGCTGCGATCAGCCCATTGACCCCAAGCACTGTGCGAAAGCCGAAGAAGCGCAGCAGCGGCGTCGTCACCGCCTTCATGCTGAAATTGCCGAGGAAATAGACGAGCAGATAGGTGCCGGCGGCAATCGAACTCAGGCCGAAGCCGAGCTGGAACAGCAAAGGCAGCAGGAACGGCGTCGCATTGATCGCCATTCGGCAGGCCGTGCCCGCCGACAAAGTCGACATCGAGAAGGTCTGGATGCGGAAGGCTGAAAGATCGAGCAGCGGATTGTCGACGGCGAGGAAATGCCGCGTCGCCATGACTGACAGCACGATGCCCGCCGCCAGCATTGATATAATGGGCAAAAGCCCGCCGTCCCATTTGACCGAGAGTTCGAGGGCGGCGAGCAGGAAGGTCAGCCCGGCAGCGCTCAACACAAAACCCACGAGATCCAGCCGGCCGGGATTGGTCTCGCGCTGCTCCGGCACGAAACGCAGCACCAGTGCGATTCCGAGAATGCCGATCGGGATATTGATGAGGAAGTTCCAGTGCCAGCTGGCATAGGTGGTGATAAAGCCGCCGAGCACCGGGCCGATCACCGGCGCTGTCAGCGCCGGCCAGGTGATCAGCGCAATCGCCTGGACGAGTTCGGACTTGCGGGCATTCTTCAGCACGATGATGCGCCCGACCGGCGTCATCAGTGCACTGCCTGCGCCCTGGACGGCGCGCCACAGCACGAATTCCGCAAGGCTGCCGGACAGCCCGCAGAACAGCGAGGCGCCGGTGAAGACGGCGATCGACATCAAGAAGATGCGGCGCGCGCCGAACCGATCGCCGAGCCAGCCCGACAGCGGAATGAAGGCGGCCATCGTCAGCATATAGACGGTGATGCCGATGCTCATCGACACCGGCTGCACGTTAAAGCTTGCCGCCATCTGCGGCAGCGAGGTGGTGACGATCGTGCCGTCGAGGATCTGCATGAAGAAGGAAACGGCAACGACCAGTGCCACGATCTTCGCCTGGCGGCCGCTTGCCGCCTCTTGCCCATTCTCGCTCGTCTCTGCCGTGGTCATCGATCTGCCAATGAAAATTCAGGATGACGCGGCAGGAAAACGGGAAGGAAGCCGATCGGAGATCTGCCGCGCGGAGGAGCGCGGACATGGAAAGCCGCGCACTGGCTGAATACGCCCGTTGCATCCGGCCGGAAAGGCTAAATCTCGCACTACGCAGGAATATTCCCGATACGGCCCGATACCTAGAGCATGATGCCGAAAAGTGTGAGCGGTTTTCGGACGACATCATGCTCTAACTATACAACGTGGAACAGGATGATTTTAGGCCGACCCGGCCTAAAATCATCCTGTTCTAGCGGCGTCGACCCAAGAAAGGATTCAAGAAAAAGGCCCCACCGAAGCGAGGCCAAGCTTGAACCGCTCCGGGGAAAAACAGGAGCGGCGTGCAGTCCATACCGTGCGATCGATGTCGCAACGAGGCCAGATGTCGCTGCATCGGTACGCTCGCCAAAGATTTTTTCGCGATCCGCCAAAAAAAGATCGCCCCAAACTATCCACCCATGTGGTGCAACACCTGTCGCATTGCAGCAACGATTGGCGCTTGCAATGTTTATAAAAATTGATATCACTAAACATATTGCTAAACATGATGATTGAGGAGTTCATGTGAGCATTCTCTGAAGTGGGTGAACATGCGACGCCGGCGGGGAGCCGGCCCTTGGTTCTGGGAGGAACTTATGCAGAAAACATCGAAAGCCCTTTTCGGGCTGGCCACGGCATTCGTCATGTCGTCGGCATTGCCCAATCTCGCCAAAGCCGATGAACTGACGCTGTGCTGGGCCGCATGGGACCCCGCCAATGCGCTCGTCGAGCTGTCGAAGGATTTCACCGCCAAGACCGGCACGCAGATGAAGTTCGAATTCGTTCCCTGGACGAGTTACGCCGACCGCTTCCTCAACGAGCTGAATTCCCATGGCAAGCTCTGCGACCTCATCATCGGCGACAGCCAGTGGATCGGCGGCTCGGCCGAGAACGGCCACTACGTCAAGCTCAACGACTTCTTCGACAAGGAAGGCATCAAGATGGATGACTTCGTGCCGGCGACCGTCGTCGGTTACTCGGAATGGCCGAAGAACACGCCGAACTACTGGGCGCTGCCTGCCATGGGCGACGTCGTCGGCTGGACCTACCGCAAGGACTGGTTCGAAAAGCCGGAACTGCAGAAGGAATTCAAGGAGAAGTACGGCCGGGATCTCGCAGCCCCGAAGACCTACGACGAGCTGAAGCAGATCGCCGAGTTCTTCCAGAAGCGCGAGATCGACGGCAAGACCGTCTACGGCGCCTCGATCTATACCGAGCGCGGCTCCGAAGGCATCACCATGGGCGTGACCAACGTGCTCTACGACTGGGGCTTCCAGTACGAGAACCCGCAGAAGCCCTATGACATGGAAGGCTTCGTCAACTCGGCCGATGCGGTCAAGGGCCTCGAATTCTACAAGTCCCTCTATGATTGCTGCACCCCGCCCGGCAGCTCCAACGTCTACATGGTCGAATCCGCCGACGCCTTCAAATCCGGCCAGGTCGCCATGCAGATGAACTTCGCCTTCACCTGGCCCGGCCTCTACAAGGACGAGAAGGTCGGCGGCGACAGGATCGGCTTCTTCCCCAATCCGGCTGAAAAGGCGCATTTCGCCCAGCTCGGCGGCCAGGGCATCTCGGTGGTCGCCTATTCCGACAAGCGCGACGCCGCCCTGCAATACATCAAGTGGTTCGCACAGCCCGACGTGCAGGCCAAATGGTGGGAACTCGGCGGCTTTTCATGCCTGAATTCCGTCGTCAACGCGCCGGGCTTTGCCAAGAGCCAGCCTTATGCCCAGGCCTTCCTGGACTCGATGGCGATCGTCAAGGACTTCTGGGCCGAGCCGAGTTACGCCTCGCTGCTGCAGGCCATGCAGAAGCGCGTCCATAACTACGTGGTCGCCGGCAACGGCACCGCCCAGGAAGCGCTCGACGGTCTGGTGAAGGACTGGAGCGACGTCTTCAAGGACGACGGCAAGATCTAGTGCCCGACGGGACCGGCGGCATCCCTCTGCGCCATCCTCACCAGGTTGGCGGCCCGGATCGGCAGACGAGCCGGGCCGCCAGATCTCTCATATCCTAAAAGACCCCGTGCCCCGAAACGACCAGGTGAAAACTTGACTATTTCCCAATCCTCCATCGTCGAGAAGGCAGCCGATGCGACAGCAAGGGCAACGCCCTCCTCGGTCGCCCGGCGCGTCCGCGGCCTCTCCGACAGGGCAATCGCCTGGCTGTTCATTGCGCCTGCCATCACCCTTCTCTTGGCGATCAACATCTTTCCGCTGCTTTGGGCGGTCTATCTCTCCTTCACCAACTACCGCGCCAACCGGCCGAATGCGCCGGTCCTGGGCGTCGGCTTTGGAAACTACCAGCGCGTTCTCAACGACCCCGACATCTGGCAGGCAATGCAGACCACCGCGCATTTCGTCTTCTGGACGATCGTGCTGCAGACGGTGATCGGCTTCACGCTCGCTTACCTGATCGACCGCAAGTTTCGCGGCCATGCCTTCTGGACGACGATCATCCTGATCCCGATGATGCTGTCGCCCGCCGTGGTCGGCAATTTCTGGCGCTTCCTCTACGAGCCACAGATCGGCCTCTTCGCCTATGCCGTGTCGATGGTCACAGGCATTCCGACCTCCGATATCCAGATGCTCGGCAACGTTACGCTGGCGCCCTGGGCAATCATCATCGTCGATACCTGGATGTGGACGCCCTATGTGATGCTGATCTGCCTCGCCGGCCTGCGCTCGATCCCCGACTATATCTATGAGGCGGCCGAGGTCGACCGCGCTTCGCCATGGCGCCAGTTCTGGTCGATCACCGTGCCGATGGCCCTGCCCTTCATCATGCTCGCCGTGCTCTTCCGCGGCATCGAGAATTTCAAGATGTTCGACATGGTGACGCTGCTCACCGGCGGCGGTCCGGGCTCGGTCACAGAGGTCGCCTCGATCACGCTGAAGCGCGCCGCCTTCGAAAGCTGGGCGACTGGCCGGGCCTCGGCCTTCGCCATCATCCTCTTCGTCGCGGTGTTCGGCCTCGCCAACATCTACGTCAAGGCATTGAACAAGGTGAAGCAACGATGAGCGCCGCCAACTCCGCCCATTCGGTCGTCGTACCGAGCCTCACCAGCAAGCGCATCGCCGGCACCATCGTCGTTCTTTATGCGCTGATCACCCTCATCCCGCTCGTCTGGATCTTCCTGACCAGCATCAAGTCGCCGCCGGATTCGATCAGCTATCCCCCGAAGATCGTCTTTTCACCATCGCTCGAAGGCTATTGCAACCTGTTCACGACGCGCACCCGGCAGACACCCGACTATATCGCCTCGCTGCCGGCGCCGGTCGGCACCTGCGATGAGGTGACGCGCAAGCGCAACATGGTGATAGCAGGCCCGTCGAATTTCCTGCCGCGCTTCATCAATTCGCTGGTGATCGCCTTCGGCTCCACCTTCCTTGCGGTCTTCCTCGGCACGCTCGCCGCCTATGGCTTTTCCCGCTTCAAGATCCCACTCGCCGACGACCTGATGTTCTTCATCCTGTCGACGCGCATGATGCCGCCGATCGCCGTCGCCATTCCGATCTACCTGATGTATCGCGAGCTCGGCCTGTCGGACACGGCGCTCGGCATGATCCTGCTCTACACCGCCGTCAACGTCTCGCTCGCCGTCTGGCTGCTCAAGGGTTTCATCGAGGAGATCCCGCGCGAATACGAGGAAGCGGCGATGATCGACGGCTATACGAGACTGCAGGCCTTCCGCAAGGTCGTGCTGCCGCAGGCAACGACCGGCATTGCCGCAACGGCGATCTTCTGCTTGATCTTTGCCTGGAACGAATATGCCTTCGCCGCCCTGCTGACCTCGGGTGAGGCCCAGACCGCGCCGCCCTTCATCCCGACGATCATCGGCGAAGGCGGACAGGACTGGCCGGCAGTTGCCGCCGGCACGACGATCTTCCTGATCCCGATCCTCGTCTTCACCATTCTCCTGCGCAAGCAGCTGCTGCGCGGCATCACCTTCGGAGCTGTCCGCAAATGAGCCATCTGATAGAAACACGCACCCGCACCCCTGCCCGTCCGAAACGGCCCTTCTTCCTGCGCCGTGGTCCGATGGAGGCCATCGCTACCGTGCTGATCGGGCTCGGCTTCCTGATGCTGTTCCAGCCCTTCCTGCTGCTGCTCTACACCTATTCGCTGGTCACTCTGCTCATAGGCACGGTCATGTTCATCATCGTCTCGAAATTCCCGGAGTGAACCATGGCGGACATCCGGATCGAAAATCTCCGCAAGGAATTCGGCAGTTTCGTCGCCGTCGAGGATTCGAGCTTCACCGTCCATGACGGCGAGTTCCTGGCGCTGCTCGGACCTTCCGGCTGCGGCAAGACGACGACGCTTCGCATGATCGCCGGCCTCGAGTTGCCCAGCAGCGGCAAGATCTATCTCGACGGCGAGGACGTCACCTTCAACCGCGCCAGCGCCCGCGACATCGCCTTCGTCTTCCAACTCTTCGCGCTCTACCCGCATATGAACGTGCGCCAGAATATCGGCTTCCCGCTGCTGTCGCAGGGCATGCCCAAGGCCGAAATCCGTCAGCGCGTCGAAGAGACCGCGCGTCTGCTGCAGATCGACCATATTCTCAACCGCTCGGTCTCCGGCCTTGCCGGCGGCGACCGGCAGCGCGTGGCGCTCGGCCGCGCCATCGTCCGGCGTCCGAAGTGCTTCCTGATGGACGAGCCGCTCGGCACGCTCGACGCCGAGTTCCGCGAGATCATGGTCCACGAGCTGCGCGAACTGCACAACCGCATCCACGCCACCACCGTCTACGTCACCCATGACCAGCATGAGGCGATGGCAATGGCCGACAAGATCGCCGTCATGAACCATGGCGTCATCGAGCAATTCGGTACGCCGCAGGAGATCTACGCCAAGCCGGCGACCATGTATGTCGCCGATTTCATCGGCTCGCCGCCGATGAACTTCATGCGCTTCACCTCCGGCCTGAAAAGCGGCGATCGCTCCATCCTGCTCGACGGCGTCGATGTCGCTGTTCCCGAGATCCACCAGGACATGGCCGAGAGCGAACTGGCGCTCGGCGTGCGGCCGGAGCATATCCGCTTCAGCGACGCCTCGGCGCTGCGCGGCGCCGTCTATGGCAGCGAATATCTCGGCACCAACCAGGTCGTGGCTGTGGAAACCCAGGGTGGGCTGATCAAGGCCCGCGTTCCCGCCAATCGCAGCTTCCAGATCGGCGAAAGGGTCGGCCTCGAATTCAACCCGGCGAAACTCGCGCTCTTCGACTGCACATCGGGCCGTGCGGTGCCATCCCAGCTCTATCAGGAGACCCGGCATGGCTGATGTCGTCCTCAGGAACCTCGCCAAGCGCTTCGGCGACACCCAGGCTTTGGCCGACCTCGACCTTTCGATCCGCGACGGCGAGTTCGTCGTGCTGCTCGGTCCCACAGGCGCCGGCAAGACCACGACGCTGCGGCTGATCGCCGGCCTCGAAAAGCCCGATAGCGGCGGCATCGAGATCGGCGGCCGCAATGTCGCCACTGAGGCGCCTGCCGAACGCGACGTCGCCTTCGTCTTCCAGCAATATTCGCTCTATCCGCATATGACTGTTTACGAGAACCTCGCCTTCCCGCTAAAGGCGCCGATCCGCAAGCTGAGTGCGGCGGAGATCGATCGGCGCGTGCGCGAAGTCGCGCGCATGGTCCGGATCGACCATAAGCTGGAGAACCGCTCGACCAGGCTTTCCGGCGGCGAGATGCAGCGTGTCGCGATCGGCCGGGCGCTGGTGCGCAAGCCGGCGATCTACCTGATGGACGAGCCGCTGTCCTCGCTCGACGCCAAGCTGCGCGCCGAACTACGCCTCGAGCTGAAACGCATCCAGAAGGAACTCGGCTCGACTTTGCTCTATGTCACCCACGACCAGGTGGAAGCCATGACCATGGCCGATCGCATCGGCATCGTTGCCGAGGGACGGCTGATGCAGGTTGGAACACCGCGCGAAATCTACGGCAATCCCGCCAACCTGCACGTCGCCGCCCGCCTCGGCCAGCCGCATATCAACCTTCTGCCGGCGGACCTGCTGCCTGGCGGCCAGCCGCCTGCCGGCACGAAGACGGTCGGCGCCCGCACCGAGCATCTCGACATCATCGTCGGCAAGGATGCCAATGCCGAGATCGACTGGATCGAACATCTCGGCGACCAGAACCATCTGCACATCAGGGTCCGCGATCCCAGGCAGGCCGCGCGGGAACACAAGCTCGTCACACTTGCGGATCCATATCTGGCGATTGCGCCGGGCGACCGAATCAGCCTGACGCTGCGTGATCCGCTTTATTTCGATGCGGCTGGACAGCGCCTGTCTTGACCGGCAAACAAACATGGCGATGGCATGAAAAACAAACAGACGGGTCTCAATCGATGAAACACTTTTTCAACCGCAGGGAAAACATCGTCACCGAAGCTCTGGACGGTCTGCTTATGACGAGCAGCAACGGTCGTCTTGCCCGCCTCGACAGCTTTCCCGACATCAAGGTGATCCTGCGCGCGGACTGGGACAAGTCGAAGGTGGCGATCATCTCCGGCGGCGGCGCCGGCCATGAGCCCTCCCATGCCGGCTTCGTCGGTAAGGGCATGCTGACGGCGGCCGTCTCCGGCGAAATCTTCGCCTCGCCGAGCGTCGATGCCGTGCTGACGGCGATCCGCGCCGTGACCGGCCCGAAGGGCGCCCTGCTGATCGTCAAGAACTACACCGGCGACCGGCTGAATTTCGGCCTCGCCGCCGAAAAGGCGCGCGCCGAAGGCTTCGACGTCGAGATGGTCATCGTCGCCGACGACATCGCCATTCCCGGCATCAACCAGCCGCGCGGCGTCGCCGGCACGCTGTTCGTCCACAAGATATCGGGCTATCACGCCGAAAGGGGCGAGGACCTGAAGACGGTCGCAGCCCATGCCGCGGCTGCGGCCGGCGAAATCGTCTCGCTCGGCATGTCGCTTTCCACTTGCAGCGTGCCCGGCCAAGCCCATGAGGACCGTCTCGGCGAGAACGAAGGCGAACTCGGCCTCGGCATCCATGGCGAGCCCGGCGTCGAGCGCATCACGCTGCAGCCGGTCACCGATATTGTTGCCACTATGGTGGCGCGCCTATCGCCTGCGCTTCGCGAAGGGGCAAGCCACTGCCTCCTCATCAACAATCTCGGCGCCGTGCCGCCGCTCGAAATGACCGTCATCGCCAATGCTGTATTGTCCTCGCAGCTTGCCGATCGCATCCGTCTGATCATCGGCCCGGCGCCGATGATGACGGCACTCAACATGAACGGCTTCTCGCTGTCGCTGATCCGGCTGGACGCCGTTCGCGAGGCGGCGCTGACGGCGGCGGTCGAACCGCATGCCTGGATGCCGGCCGTCGAACGCCACGAGATCAGGATCATCGCCGCACCGAGAACGGCGGCCGGTTTGAACGGCGCGACGGTGGCCGGGGAGAACAGCGACAACCGTCGCCTGATCACGGCGCTCTGCGAGCATCTGATCTCGGAGGAAAGCGAACTGAACCGGCTGGACGGCCGCGTCGGCGATGGCGATACCGGCTCGACGGTGGCGACGGGCGCCCGCAGCGTGCTGGCCCGTCTCGACACGCTGCCGCTCGACCGGCCGGCGGCAACGCTTGCCTCGCTCGGCGACATCCTCGGCACCAGCATGGGCGGATCGAGCGGCGTACTGCTGTCGATCTTCTTCACCGCCGCAGCAAAGGCGATGGCTGACAAGGCCGAAATCGCCGCCGCCCTTCTTGCCGGGCTCGACAGGATGACGTTCTATGGCGGAGCCGCAGTCGGCGACCGGACGATGGTCGATGCGCTCTCGCCTGCCCTGCAGGCGCTCGCATCCGGCGATATCGCCGCTGCGGCAAGGGCTGCGGCAGCGGGTGCGGAGTCGACGAAGACGATGTTGAAGGCGAGAGCCGGACGTGCCTCCTATGTAGGCGAAAGGGATCTGGCGGGCGTTGCGGATCCCGGCGCCGTGGCGGTTGCTGGCGCGTTCGGCGTGGCGGCAAGCCTCGCCTGACCGGCGTGAAATTCAAAAGCCCGCGGGAGGCGCGGCGACAGGGAGGATGGCAGTGCAGGCGGAACCGGTGCTTGTGGCAGGATTGATCGAGGTGTGCCGCGCGACGATCGCGGCAAACACAGATCATCTCTGCGCGCTCGATCGCGCCATCGGCGATGGCGATCACGGAACCAACATGCGGCGCGGCTGCGAGGCGGTGAGCGCCGAAGGCGAAAGCCTGTCCAGCCTGCCCTTTCCCGACGCCATGGAAAAGATCGGCCTGACGCTGGTGATGAATGTCGGCGGCGCGGCCGGCCCGCTCTACGGCACGTTGCTGATGGAGATCGGCCGCGAGCTTCGCAAGAGCGAAGAAAAGACCGATTTTTCCCTGGTGCTGAAACAGGCGATCGACGCCGTGGCGAAACGCGGGCGGGCTCATGCTGGCGACAAGACCCTGCTCGACGTGCTCTATCCCGTCCATGCCGCGTTGGCGAAGCGGTCTCCACTCGGTGACGTCGCCCGCAAGGCCGAACGCTCCGCCAACAGAACGGCTGAGATGAAGGCGATGCGTGGGCGCGCAGCCTATCTCGGCGACCGCTCGATCGGCCATGTCGATCCCGGCGCGTCGAGCTGCGCGCTTCTGACCACGGCGATCTGCCGCTATCTCGGGGAGCATCGTCCGCAATGAATGGAAAGACCGCAAATGTGGGTATTGTGATCGTCTCCCACTCGCCGCTGGCGGCGCGGGGCATCGCTGATATGGTCCGGCAGATGGTGGGCGACAGCGTGCCGCTCGCCTGGTCGGGCGGCAACGTCCATGGCGAGCTCGGCACTGATGCCGGCGGCATCCTGAGAGCGATCGAGGCTGCCTGGTCCGATGCCGGCGTCGCCGTCTTCGTCGATCTCGGCGGCGCCGAAACCAACAGTGAGATGGCGATCGAAATGCTGGGGCTTCCCCGCTCGGCCCTCGTCTCCATCTGCAACGCGCCTTTGGTCGAAGGCGCCGTCATCGCCGCTGCCGAAGCGTCGGGGGGCGCGTCGTTGGCCAAGGTCGTCGCCACAGCCGAGGAACTGTCCCCCTGATGACAACAGGATTGCGTAGTGAAAAACAGGAGCCCGATCCATTGCACGTGAACTGCCAGACGGAGGTGGAAGTCAAGCACGGCGTCGGGCTGCACGCCCGCCCCTCCGTCACCTTCACGCGGCTTGCCAAGTCCTTCCCCTGTTCGATCGAGATCGCCGTCAACGGCAGCGATGTCTGGCTGAACGGCAAGAGCATCATCAAGATCATGGGCGCGAGAATCCGTAAAGGTTCGATCCTCAGGATCCGCGCCGACGGCATTCTCGCCGAAGAGGCGATCCGCGCACTGAAGGAACTCATCGAGCGCAACTTCGATGAGGAAAAGAAACATGGCCGAACCGCTTAGACTGAAAGCCAAGAGCGCATCTCCGGGCATCGCATCCGGCCCGGCCTTTCTCGCGGAGCCTAAGGCTCCTTCCGCAGAGCGGCCGGACGCCGCCCCTGCGTCTCGAGCCATCGGTGGATACAGCGCGCTGGAGAAGGCGATCGACATCTCGATCGGCCAGCTCGAGCACCTCGCCGATGGAGCCGATGCCGAAAGCCGCGATATCATCGATTTCCAGATCGAGGTGCTGCGCGATCCGACCATCGCGGAAGCGACCGGCGCGCGCATGGAAGAGGACCAGAACGTCGTCTTTGCCTGGGTCGCCACCCTCGACGCCTATATCGGCGAACTCGAAGCGGCCGACGAGGAGCAGATGCGGGCACGCGCCGTCGATATTCTCGACATCAAGAACCGCGTGCTCGGGGCGCTCGCCGGCACCCCGATCGCCGATTTCCCGCCCGGTTCGGTCTTCGTCGGCAAGGACATGGAGCCGAGCCGTTTTCTCGCCCATGACTGGTCGAAAGGCGGCGGCATCGCGCTGTTCGCAGGCAGCACCGCCGGCCACGTCGCCCTGCTCGCCCGGGCGAAATCCGTGCCGATGGTGGTCGGCACCGGCCGCTTTTCCGCCGTGGACGGAGATCCCCTCAGCGTGGATGGCAACGCCGGTGCGGTCATCCTGAAGGCAGGCGGTATGCTGATCCCGCCGCTGGCACCTGCACAAGCACCTACCGGCGATATGCAAATCGCCAGCGGCGAGCTGCGCACGGCGGACGGCGTGCCGATCCTGCTCTCCATCAACATCAACGATCCCGCCGAGATCGATGCGCTCGATCTGGCAGTGGCAGGCGTCGGCCTGATGCGCTCGGAATTTTCGATCACCTCGCTCGCCGATGCCGCCAACGAGGAACGGCAGCTTGCAATCTATCGCCGCGTGCTGGAACAAGCGGGCGACAGGCCAGTAACGATCCGCATGCTCGATATCGGCGGCGACAAGCCGCTCGCCGGCCTCGAAGATCTGCCGGCTCTCTCCCCAGGCCTGCGCGGCATCCGGCTGCTGCTTGCCCGGCCGGAAATCGCCCGCGTCCAGGCCCGCGCCCTGCTGCGCGCCGCCGTCTTCGGCAGGCTTTCGGTGATGCTGCCGATGGTGACCTTTCCCGACGAGATCGACAGGATGCGCGAAATATTCCGCGAGGAAGCCGAAAAGCTCGGCCGCCGTTCCCTGCTCCACCGGATGCCGCCGATCGGCATGATGGTGGAGGTGCCGGCAGCCGCATTGATGCTCGACACTTTTGGATCTGCCGCGTTCTTCTCGTTCGGAACCAACGATCTCGCGCAATATCTCGCCGCATCGACCCGCGACGACATCGATGCCGATGCCGGCAAGGCGGCACCCGCCGTACTCCGGCTGATTGCCCAGGCGGTGAAGCTGACCGTCGGCAAGCCCGTCAGCATCTGCGGCGACATGGCCGGCAATCCGAGCTATCTGCCCGGGCTGCTCGCCGCCGGCCTCCGGCATTTTTCCGTGGCGCCGGCCCGGCGTCCCGCGATAAGATCGGCGATCATCGGCCTCAACGCCGATGGCACAAGGGCAGCCGGAGAATAGAATGGCGCGCGAAGACACCGAAGACGCCATTATCGCCTACAAGTCCATTCTGGCGCAGATCATCGACAACAGGCCATCGGGCACACGCCAGCGCCTGGCGACGGCGCTTGGAAAACATCGCAGCTTCGTCACCCAGATCACCAGCCCGACCTATGCAACGCCGCTGCCGGCGCGCCATCTCGCGACGATCGTCCGCGTCTGTCATTTCAACGCCGCCGAACAGGAGCGCTTTCTCGAAGCCTATCAGGCCGCCCATCCCGGCAAGCTGCCGGATCTCGGCCATTCCGAGAAATTGCGGCACCTGTCGCTGATGGTGCCGGACTTCGGTGACGACAGGAAAAACCGCCTATTGGAAGAGGCGATCTCCGATCTGGTGCAGAAGATCGTCGCGATTTCAGGGGCGAGCGAGTAGTGAGTAGTGAGTAGTGAGCAAATTGACGTAACGTAATGCCCTTGACCTTGGGAGGGGCTTGATGAAGAAGTTCATGAACACTGCGGAAACCATGGTCGCCGAAAGCGTCGAAGGCTTCGTGCGCGCCCATGAGGCCTTCGTGGTGTTCGGGCCCGAGCGCAAGTGCATCCGCCGCCGCCATCTTACCCCTGGCAAGGTGGCGCTTATATCAGGCGGCGGCGCCGGTCATGAGCCGATGCATATCGGCTTCGTTGGCCACGGCATGCTGGATGCCGCCTGCGTCGGCTATATCTTCACCTCGCCGACACCGAGCCAGATCATTGCCGCCATCGAAGAGGCCGATACCGGCGCCGGCTGCCTGCTCGTGGTCAAGAATTACGACGGCGACCTGATGAATTTCGAAATGGCGATCGAGATGGCCGGCGACCGCCACAGCCTCGACATGGTCGTCGTCAGCGACGATATCGAAACGTCGAGAACAGGCGAAGGCCGCGGCCGGCGCGGTGTCGCCGGAACGCTGATCGTCGAAAAGATCCTCGGTGCTGCCGCCGAACGCGGCATGCCGCTTGCCGCGTTGAAGCAGCTTGGCGAGGGACTGAACACACGCATCCGCTCCATGGGTGTCGCGCTGAACGGCGTGACAGTGCCGCAGACCGAGCGCACGACGTTTTCGCTCGGACCCGACGAAATGGAAATAGGCGTCGGCATCCATGGCGAGCCCGGCCATGCCAGGCAGCCTTTCGCCGCCTCGGACGCCATCATCGATCATCTCTGCCAGACCATCGCCGGCGACATCGCGATGACGCCGGGCGGCAAGGCACTGCTCTTCGTCAACGGCCTCGGCGGAACCCCACCCGCCGAACTCTATCTCGCCTATAACAGCGCCCGCCGCTTCATCGAGGAGAAAGCCATCCCGATCGAACGCTCGCTTGTTGGAACCTACGTCACCTCGCTCGACATGCAGGGACTGTCGGTCACGCTTGCCCTGCTGACCGACGAGGAAATCGCGCTATGGGACGCCCCTGTGGCGACGGCCGCATTACATTGGGGCGGCATTCCGTGAATCTGCCTGCGGCCGTTACTCGTTTCGATCTCGACAAATGCGTGGCCGAAACCCAGAATCAAATTATTAACGCCTATTTGTAGCGAGCCCATTGGTTGTCCCCTACGGAAGAATATCCATTACACATATTTTTTCGTCAGCGAAAACCTCAGTTAGGTTTCCACATCCATCGGAATTCCAAGCTACAGAGAAGTACGACACCCCACACCAAGTCCGAATCTCTTTAAATCTACTATTTATTTTCTTCGCAGCGGCTACCCGCTCAGAGGATCTTCGGATCTCATCATCTTCGTCGATAGTAGCTGTATCGAAGGGACCGTAAGACAACGAGCTAAAGCTCTCCTGATCCATCCAAGATGAAAGCCAGCTAGCAGGCGTAGTAAGTGGAAAGGCGGCAATAACGTCGCTCTCAAAACTCCAGAAGAACCCAAGAAAACCAGAGGGAGGAGTGGGAAGGCTTGAACCTTCAATGTTTTGGTGACAAGTCAGGCCTGCCGCAGTCGCTTTAAATCCCGGCAAAAATACCAGTGCAGCGAAAATAAGCCCGTAAAGACGAGGGCGACCGACAAACAAACTTATACCCCCCAATATTCAATCTTAAGCCGAGTAAATTCATCATCATTTGCAGAACAAGTCTGATGCGGCTGTTAAACAACAACCAGAATACTAATCCTCTGCGTGCATTTCGATCGCCAAAAACGTTTTACGTTTGAATTACTCTTTGCAAATGTCAATGCTTCAAAGGCCGACGCACATAAAAACTACGACATTCATAGGTGGCGCTTACACTTCGGCGAGTTTGGATTACATATGAACGCATCCCGAGGACGTCAGATGTAAAGCGGCGCCATCTTCCGCCAGGCGCCGGCGCGGTGGGCGCGTCCGTCCCAGACATGCAGCTGATGGCCGATATTCTTTTCACCAAGCAGCCGGCTGAGATAGCGGTTGTTGTCGAGGAACGGGTCGGCGTCGCCGATGGTGAGAACGATGTCGCTCTCGCGCAGCCTGTCTAGCCGCCAGTCGCTGCCGAGCCCTGGAAGAAAATGCGCCGGCGTGTGGAAGTAGATGCTGTCGTCGTAATAGCCGTCGAACAGGTCGCCGAAGGATTCTACCCTCATCGTCAGGTCGTAGCGGCCGGAAAAGGCGACGAGCTTGCGGAAGAGATGCGGATGGCGAAAGAACAGGCTCGCCGCCTGGAATGCGCCGAGGCTGCAGCCATGCACGATGGTGCAATCATGCTGGTTCTTCGCCGCCATCAGCGGCAGCACTTCGTGTAGGATATAATCCTCAAGGGCGCCATGCCGGCGGATGCGCTCGGCAGGGTGACGGTGAAAGCCATAGAAGGTCTCGGCCGCCAGGCCCTCGATGCAATAGAGTTGAAGTTGCCCGGCCTGCAGCTTGTCGGCAAGGCTTCCGACCAGGCCGAGCTGCTCATATTCGAAGAAGCGCCCTTCCCGCGTCGGGAAAACCAAAACCTTGGCGCCGGCATGGCCGAACACCAGCATCTCCATGTCTCGATGCAGCCGCTGACTGTACCAGCGCAGATATTCGCGGTTCATGGCACCCTGAAAAACTGTCCCACCTTGGCGCGGAGAACCGCTTCTTGCTCAGCGCTGCCAGGATAGTCGAAATGCCCTGCATCCAGGATGAAGATTTCATTAAATTTTGGTATCGCATTCGCGACAGCAAACTGGCAGGGCGGCGCCACCGAAGGATCGAACAGCGCAACAGCAACCAGCATCGGCACCTTGATCCGCGAAGCGGCCGTTGCCGCATCGTAGAGCCGAAGCGTCTCGAGCACATCTGCGTGTTTCTTATGATACTCCTGCACCGATTGCGCGCTGCCGACTGTCGGCAAGGTCAGCCGCAGCGGCTGATCCCCGAAGCTCGGCAGCGCCAGATGACCGCGATCGATGCGCTGGTCGTAAGCGATCGCCATCGCCCCGACACCGCCGCCGAAGCTGATGCCGCTATAACCGATATGCTCCGAAAGCCAGGGATAGAGCGCAACAAGCGTCGAAACCGCGAGCCAGATATCCTCGACGCAGCCGCCGATGATATAGGATTTCGGCTTGTCGATATCGTGGAGCACATGCCAGGACGGATTCTGCGAGATCGGCGGACGAGCGCTAAGCGACAGCCCGCGGCAGCAGGGAAAAAGCACTGCCGTTTCCTTGACCGGCAGATCGAATTCAGGCCGATCCCGCCCGCCATAACCATGCCCGACGACGAGGCCGCGCCGCACCTCCCCCCGACGCGGCAGGATGAGCCAGCCGCCGATCCTGAATGAACCGGTCGAGATATAGACGAGATCGAGCACGTGCCAGTCGGGATGGGTGATCTTGCTCCGGCGCAGCACCGGCTGCGGATCGACCGCCAGCGCCTTGAGATAACGCGCCTTCCAGAAATCGTCGAAACCCGCAGCCGCCTCGGGCGGCTCGACCGCGAGAAGCTCCGCGAGATGCATGCCGTAGGTGGGGTCGAAATCGAAGGGATGTGTCTTGGGAATGCTCATCCAAGGCTTTTCTCGTGAAAAGGCCGGTGGCGCAAGACTCTGCCCGCGCCGACCCGCAAAACGGCGCGGCCGGACAGCCCTCTATTGCCGCGAACCAAAAAGCCCGCAGCCGATGGCGCGCGCCGCCTTGAGATGAGCGGCCACGTTGTCCGGCCCAGCTTCGAGCAGCAGCTCGGATGTCACTACGGGGGCGCCGCAATAGTTGAAGATGCCGTGATCGATCTGCGTCTTCATGGCGTCGAAATAGCCGTGCCGCGCATTGGTCCCGACATCGGCGCCGCCAAGCCCGACCAGATGCACCGGCAGACGGCCGAGCAGCTTCGCCACCCCGGTACCCGAGCGATCGTCATAAGCCCAGCCATTGGTGAACACCCGGTCGATCCATCCCTTGAGCAGCCCCGGCATCGACCACCAGTAGACGGGATAGACGAGCACCAGCGCATCGGCGCGGTCGATCCTCGCCTGCTCGGCGGCGACATCGGCCGGCACCGCCTCGTCCCTCAGATGCAGGCCGAGATCCGCAGCGCTGAACCGGGGATCGAAGCCCTCGGCCGCGAGATCGGCGATCTCCAGGGAATGGCCGGCATTGGCAAGCGCGACACCCTCGGCAAGGTGGGCGGCAACGCCGTGGGTGAGCGACCGGGGATCGGGATGCGCGACGACGATGAGCGCGTGCATGGCGAAAACTCCTGCTGAATGATTGCGGATGAAAGGCACAGGCTGTATACTTTTGGTAAGCTACTTTCAGTAAGTTACTTTTGGTATATAGTCATGTCAAGCGCCGAAACAACCGGTCAGCCGACCGATCCGCAGCCGCGCCGCCGCCTGTCGCGGCAGGATCGGCATCGCCAGTTGCTCGACGTCGCTTGGCAGATCGCCCGTGACGAGGGAACGGAAGCGCTGACCCTCGGCCGGCTTTCCGAGCGGGCCGGCGTAACGAAACCCGTGGTCTATGATCATTTCGAAACCCGCCCCGGCCTGCTCGCAGCGCTCTACCGCGAATTCGACGCCCGCCAGACGGCTGTGATGGACGCAGCCCTTGCGGCAAGCCAGCCGTCGCTCGCCGACCGGGCCGCAGTCATCGCCACCTCCTATGTCGACTGCGTGCTTCTTCAGGGCCGCGAAATCCCCGGTGTGATCGCAGCACTTGCCGGCTCGCCGGAACTCGAAAGGATCAAGCGCGAATACGAAGCGGCCTTCATCGAGAAATGCCGCATCGCGCTTTCGCCCTTTACCGGTGCCGGCACGATCGCCGCAGCCGGCCTCTGGGCCATGCTCGGCGCCGCCGAAGCCCTCTCCTATGCCGCCGCGTCGGGCGACATCACCGCTGTCGAGGCAAAGAACGAACTCTTCGAAACCATCGTCGCGATGGTGGCGAGAAGTATGGGCGGCGGCACGCATCCCGATCACCTGCGCGATACGGCCGGCCTCGCATCGAGATGATCCGGCGGGAATACCTGTATCGAATCCACCGCCCGCTTCGCCATGGAACTCGGTTATTTCGGGACCTGGTGAGCGACGCGACGGCCGCCTTCTCGCACCAAATGATGAATGCTGCGCACAAGCTGAACGGCCCGACCTACGCCCATGCTATTCTGACGACGGCCGAACTCATCGAAGTCTTGCCCAAGGCGTCGGCTTCAAAGGAGACAATGCCATGACCATGCTCTTCAAAATGCTCACAAGTGCCGGCTCCGAATCCCTGAACCGCGACCGGCGCAGGTTCCTGACCACCGCGGCGATCGGGATCGCCGCGGTGGGCGCGACCAGCCTGTTTCCGTCCTATCCGGCATCGGCTGCCACGGGAGATGCGATCCGCCCGTTTCGCGTCGACACTCCCGAGGCGGACCTCCTCGACCTTCGCCGGCGCGTGCTGGCAACACGCTGGCCCGAACGCGAGACGGTCGACGACCAGTCGCAGGGCATACAGCTCGAAAAGATCAAGCCGCTCGTCGATTATTGGGGCACCAGCTACGACTGGCGTAAGGCGGAAGCGAAGCTGAACGCGCTGCCGCAATTCATCACCGAGATCGACGGCCTAGACATCCACTTCATTCACGTCCGCTCGAAACATCCGAATGCTCTGCCCGTCATCATCACCCATGGCTGGCCGGGATCGGTATTCGAGAACCTCAAGATCATCGGCCCGCTCACCGATCCGACCGCTCATGGCGGACGCGCCGAAGATGCGTTCGACGTGGTCATTCCTTCGATGCCGGGCTACGGCTTCTCCGGCAAGCCGACCGGCACCGGCTGGGGGCCGGACCGCATCGCGCAGGCCTGGGCGGAATTGATGAAGCGCCTCGCTTACAGCAGCTACGTCGCCCAGGGCGGCGACTGGGGCTCGCCGGTCTCCGGCGCGATGGCACGGCTCGCGCCACAAGGTCTGCTCGGCATCCACATCAACCTGCCGGCTGTCGTGCCGCCCGAAGTTGCCGCAGTGCTCGCCGCGGGCGGGCCGGCCCCGCAGCGACTCTCCACCGAAGAACGCGCGGCGTTCGATGCCCTCAGCGCCGCAGCCAAGATGGGGAACAGGTCCTATGCCACGATGATGGGCACGAGGCCGCAGACGATCGGCTACGCCATATCGGATTCCCCGGCCGGCCTTGCGGCATGGATGCTCGGTCATCCAGGCTTCACGCACTGGACCTACGACAGCAGCGATCCCGAAAAGTCTCCCGACGAGGTGCTCGACGACATCACGCTTTACTGGTTGACCAACAGCGCCGCTTCCTCGGCCCGGATCCACTGGGAATATGGCGGCGGGCGCAGTCCCGTCCTTTCGGCCGGGGAGAAGACCTCCAAGATCGCGCTTCCGGTCGCCATCACCGTCTTTCCTGGGGAGAGCTATCAGGCCCCGGAGACATGGGCCCGTCGCGCCTATCGCAACCTTAGCTATTTCCACAAGGTCGACAAGGGCGGCCACTTCGCCGCCTGGGAGCAGCCGGAGCTCTTCTCCGCCGAGCTTCGAGCAGCGTTCAGGCCGCTGCGCCGACCGATATGAGAGGAGCGGCGGCCCTCGCCGCTCAGGGATGCACCGGGGTCGCCTCCCTTGGCGCCAAGCTCACGGATTCCAGCCGCCGCTGCCATAAGCGCGCGTGATGATTTCAACCAGGTGGCCGTTCGGATCTTCGAAATAGACCCCGCGCCCGTTGTCGTGGTCATTGGTCTCGCTCGGCTTCCGCTGGCCGGGGTCAGCCCAGTAGCGCAGGTTCCGCTCGCGAATTCGATTAAATATCGCCTCGAATTCACCGTCTCCGACCAGGAAGGCGTAGTGTTGGCGGACGATCTCGTCTTCCGTATCCATATAATCGAGATTGGCGTCGTTGTCGGTCGTGACCATGTAGAACGGCCCCCAGCGCCGCGGCGCCGGCAGCCCCAACATATCGGCCAGAAAATCTGCCGAGGTCTTGCTGTCGCGAGCCAAGAGGATGGTATGATTAAAGTGGATGGCCATAGCGGTCTCTCGCAAGCGAGGTGAACTGCAACTTCGATGGAGGCTTCTCGGTTAACACCCCCGGCCGCCTCTTGTTCCGAACCTCGGCCAAACTTGACGCGACCGTCGCGGCATCATGGCCCATCACCAAAGCCAGCCGGCGAACGGCCCTGCCGCTTCCCGGCCTCGGCATCAGTCCGTATTCTGCCCCGCCGCCTCGAGGATCAGCTTTGTGATCTCGTCCGGGTGGGAGATCAACGACAGATGGCTAGCCTGGATTTCAATGGTCTTTGCTCCCATGCGTTTGGCCATGAAGCGTTCGAGATCGGGATTGATCGTCCGGTCCTCGGTCGAGACGGCATACCAGCTCGGCTTCGAACGCCAGGCGGCCTGTGTCGTCTTGCCGGTCAGTAGCGCCTTTTGGAATGGCTGCTGCACAGCATAGAGAACTTTCGCTTTCGCCTCCGGCAGGTCGCCGGCGAAATCACGCAGGAAGGCTTCCTCGCTCAGCCGACCCTCGTCGCCGTCGAAGACGATGCCGGCCGAAGCCGGTGGCGTTGGGAAGGTTTTGGCGAGAGCGGTATAATCCTCACCTGCATCCGGCGCCCGCGCCGCCACATAGACGAGCGCCGAAACATCAGGGTGCACGCCGGCCTCGGTGACCATCATGCCGGAAAACGAATGCCCGACCAGAACCGTCGGGCCGTCCTGCCGGTCGAGCACCCGCTTCACGGCAGCGACGGCCTCCGGCAGCGTCGTCAGCGGGTTCTGCACCGCCGTGGCATTGAGCCCGGCCGCCTGCAGGCGCGCGATCACCTCGGTCCAGCACGAGCCGTCGGCAAACAGCCCGTGCGCCAGCACGACGTTGCGCGCCTTAACCGGAGCGGATGTCGCGGCCATGCCGCGGGTGGCAAGCAGAGAAGCGGCGGCGCCGGCAACAAGGGCGGCCGAGAAAGTCCGTCTGTTCATCATCATGATCTGGTTCCTTGTGCGTCCAGGAATTGAAGGATCGAAAGCATGTGGCTCGGGACTGAAGACCCGAAGCCAAGTCAAAATCGGTTGGTCTGTGATGCCATGTCGGCACGGTTTGCTTTGCCCGGCGCGAGGCGTTGGCCTTCGCCGCGTTGCGGCTCCCGTCGTATTCAAATTCGGTGTTTCAATCGGCTTCGTGTATGCAAAAGCCTGCTTGCTGGAGATTTATGTATTCCCATTCGATATAAAGTCAATTATTGAATACGTAACACCTTTGTGATGCAATAAGTGTATACGCCTAGCGGCACATCAATCGCATTTGCATACAATCGACCGAGCCGTCGATGTTTAAAACCGATCGGAGATAACGGAATGGCGAGTGGTTTCGAAACCGAGGATGACGGCGATGATCGCGGGTTGCTCTCCGACCGCATCCGCAACGCCCTGACGGACGAGATCGCCACCGGCACGCTGGCGGCGGGCGCAGCGTTGGACGAACAGCAGCTTGCCGATCGTTTCGGCGCCTCCCGGACGCCGGTTCGCGAAGCGCTGCGTCAGCTGGCTGCGGGCGGCCTCGTCGAGCTTCGCGCCCGGCGCGGCGGCGTCGTCGCCCGTATGACGCCGGAGCGCATCATGGAAATGTTCGAAACGGTGGCCGAAATCGAGGCCGTATGCGTCAGGCTCGCCACCTACCGCATGACACCGCTGGAGCGCAGCCATCTGATCGAACTGCACGACCTCTCAGAGCCGATTGTCGAAGCCGGAAATTTCGACGCCTATGACAGCTTCAACCTCCAATTCCATGAAGCCATCTATCACGCCACCCACAATAGCTTCCTTGCCGAACAGGCAATCGCCGTGCGCAACCGCCTGAACGCCTTCCGGCGCACACAGCTGCGCCAGGGCGAACGGCTGCGCCGATCCCGGGACGAGCACGAGGCAATCATGCAGGCGATCGCCGAAGGCGACGGTGAGATGGCATCGCGGCGCATGCGCGCCCACATGCTGAACGCCGCCACCTCGCTCAGCCGTTTCATCGAAACCAACAAGCCGGGGGGAGTTTGACGTTCCTACGGCACGGGGCAGCGGTATTTATAGGCGATCAAGGTCGTCATCAGCTCGTCGCCAGTGGCCTCGCGAATGCCGGGATTCTCTTCTAGGAATGTACACAACGTATTGCCGATTGCTTCCGCGGTCGTTCCAACCGGCACACAGACGTTTACCCCGACGGAGTTGGCAAAATACGCCGAGTTCACCATTGCTTTCGGCGCAGGAACGACTTCGGTGAAAATACGGCGGGCCAAATACTCGTCCCGGTTCCACTTGTCCAACCAACCCGCGACATATCCGACGACAAACTGCCGTGAGCCGCCGCAATCAGAATAGAGGAGGTCACCGCTGGAAAATCCGGCGGGAATCTTTGCTGAAACCGTTGCCAACAGGGTGGCGATAAGAATGCCCGACATCACATCTCCAAAGCTCGCGATGGCGGAGCTTTGATCGGGAAAGTGTCGGAAATTAGCTTCAAACGTGTCATCTTTTTTGCTGCAACTAAAAACAAAATAGCCGCTAATCTCACCTCAGCCTCAATCGAACCGACTGACCTCAAGCCCGCTGCCAACCGGCAGCAGCACGCTTGATATCCCGGGCTTGGCACGGACAGCCTCGCCGTAGCGTTTGAGATCATCGCCTCCTGGGCGCAGCATGTTGTCGGCGACAATGATCGCGCCCGGATTGAGCTTAGGGTAGAAGGCTTCGAGGCAGGGAACGTAGAGATCCTTCCAGAGATCCACCAGCACCAAATCGATGCCCTGGGAAAGCTCGCCGATCATCTGGACCGCATCCCCAACCTTGAATTCCACATACTCCGCGAGCCCCGCCTTGACGGCCATGTCGCGTGCGTAGGCCGATTTGTAACCGTGCATTTCCATGGTGATCAGCCGCCCGCCGGAAGCGCGTGCTGCTTCCGCCAGCCATATCCCGGAATAACCGAAGGACGTGCCAAGTTCGAGAATGGTCGGGCTCTTGAGGCTCTTGGCGAGGACATTGATGAACTGTCCGGTCGCAGGTCCGACCGCGCGCAGCCGCTGATCCTGTCCTCCGTCGCGGCCGCCGGGGGGCAGCTCGCGCGGGCTGTTATGCTCCGTCTCAATCATCGCGTGATAAATGTCGAGCACGTCCTGGATTCTGCTGTCCATTGTCTTCTCCATCGCCGCCTGCACGAAATTCCTGCCGCTGATTGGCCAATCTTTGCCCGACCGGGACGGCACCAGAAAGTTAAACTTTGGCAATCATCGCCCTTGTTGGCCACCTTGCCGTTGCAGATGCCGCCGCCGTCGGCTACATCATGCCGTCAATGGTCGGGTCACCCGGCCACGTAAGCGTTAACGTCACTCAACGCGTATGATCGAACGGCTTTGCGGCTTCGATCTGCGCGACTGTGTCCTGCGGATCGAGCTTCAGAAGCCCCGGAAGGACACATGGATAACAATCAATTCAAAGATCAAGCTTCATCGACCCCTGGCATTGAGCGGATTCGCCACGACACGCGGCGGCGCTTACTGACAGTCGAAAGCGTCGTCGATATCACTCCGAGCATGCGCCGGGTCATATTGGCAGGTGATGATCTCGCCGATTTCATCAGTCTCGGTGCTGACGATCACATCAAGATCTTCACTCCCACTGCCGATGGTGGAGAAGAGCGTCGTGACTACACGCCGCGCCGCTATGACAATGCCGAGCGGAAATTGACCATCGACTTCGCCCTGCACGAGGCGGGCCCGGTGACGCAATGGGCGATCAATTCGCGCCCCGGCGACAGGCTCGAGATCGGCGGACCAAGGGGCTCCGCCGTAATTTCCGCGACAGTCAGACGGTGGCTGTTGATCGGCGACGAAACCGCGCTGCCGGCGATCGGCCGCCGGATCGAGGAAAGCGGCGCCGGAACCGTCATCACAACAATCGCAGCCGTCACCGGCCCATTGGAAGAGCAGACCTTCGAGACATCAGCCGAACTGCACCTCCACTGGGCGCACCGGCCTCTTTCGCAGGCAACCGATGCCGCAGCGCTGCTGAAACTGTTGAGCACGGCCGATATCCAGCCGGAAACCTTCATCTGGGTCGCGGCGGAAGCCTCGGTGACACGCGATATCCGCGCCTACCTGCTGGAACGAGGTTGCCCGCTCGGCTGGATCAAGGCGTCCGGCTACTGGGTATTCGGCAAGGCCGATACGACGGAGAAGTTCGGCTAGGCGGCGAGGCGTCGACGGGCCGCCGCTCCTGAAGCTGGGGGCGACGGCCGGACAAGCTGGTCGAAAAGAGTCACCAATTCAGTTGCGATTTAATCGGATACGATGTATATGTAACTCCTAGTATTCAGAGCCTGGATAGGATGAAATCATGCCCGTATCTAAAACCGCAAGACAGCCTGGCACGCCTGCGCCCGCCCCCCCGTCAGCGGGCAAGGACGGCCGGAAACTTTCCAACTTTCTGTGCTTCGCGGTCTATTCTGCAAATCTCGCCTTCGGCCGCGCCTACAAGCCGATCCTGGATGAACTTGGCCTGACCTATACCCAATACATCGCCATGGTGGCCCTCTCCGAAGAGGACGACCAGACCGTTGGAGTGTTGGGGGAAAAGATGTTCCTCGAATCCAACACGCTGACGCCCATCCTCAAGAAGCTGGAGTCGAATGGCTATATCACCCGTCACCGCGATCCCGCCGACGAACGGCAGGTGCGGCTCAGCCTGACGCCGGCAGGGCGCCAACTCGTTGAAACCGATCCCGGCAACGCGCTGCTTGGGGCCACCGGCCTTGGCGACGACTTTCCCGTCGTGCAGAAATCGGTGACGACGCTGCGCGACAACCTCCTGCGGTCAACGCAGGGCGAACCGGGGAAATCGTGATCGCGGCATTTGCGATCGCGGCATGGAAAATCAAAAACCTAAAGCGTGGCAAGCGAATCTGAAAGATCCGACACGCTTTAGGTCTACTGCCGCAGCGGCCGGAACGCAGTCCTGAGCTCGGCAGTGAAAGCCATCGGCTGTTCCCACGCGGCGAAGTGACCGCCCTTCGGCAACCGGTTGTAATGGATGAGCTTCGGATAGGCCTTCTCCGCCCAGCTCTGCGGCGCCTGGTAGATCTCATCGGGAAAAGCACTGACCGCCACCGGGATCTTGATGCCCCTGGGATCGAAGAACCCGCCCGACGGATGGTGCGCGTTGTCCCAATAGAGGCGTGCCGAGGAGATTGCTGTGTTCGTCAGCCAGTAGAGGGTGACGTTGTCGAGGATATCATCCTTGGTCAGCCCCTCGGGCTCTCCGTCAAAAACGCGGGCGATCATCCGGTAACTGCGGATGTCGTGATCGAGCATCCACGACGCAAGCCCGACCGGCGAGTCGACGATCCCGTAGAGCGTCTGCGGCCGGTTGTTCATCTCGATGGCATAGCCCAGCCCATTCTTGTAGAAATCGTCGAGCTGATCGAAGGCGCGCCTTTCGTCCGGCGACAGGTCGGCTGGCGGCATGCCGCCGGCGGCAAGAGCCTTGGCGATGTCAGCAGGAACCGTGGCCGCCATGTTCGTGTGAATGCCGAGCAATCCCGCCGGCTCCTGCACCGCCATCAATTCGGTGACCGCATTGCCCCAGTCGCCACCCTGCGCCACGAACTTGGTGTAGCCGAGACGTTGCATCAGCGTCGCCCAGGCATGCGCGATGCGGGGCGGGTTCCAGTTCCCCGACCCCGTCGGTTTCCCGGAAAAGCCGTAGCCCGGCAAAGACGGGATCACCACGTCAAATGCGTCCTCTTCGCTCCCGCCATGCGCTGTCGGATCGGTGAGCGGTTCGATGATCTTCAACTGCTCGATGATCGAGCCAGGCCATCCATGTGTGACGATCAGCGGCAGCGCATTTTTATGCTTGGAGCGCACGTGAATAAAGTGGATATCCAGCCCGTCGACCTCGGTGATGAATTGCGGCAAAGCATTGAGCCGTGCCTCCATCTTGCGCCAGTCGTAATCCGTCGCCCAATGTTTCGCGAGTTTCTGGATTGTCGCGAGCTGCACGCCCTGCGTATCGTCGGCGACGGTCTCCTTATCAGGCCAACGGGTGGCCGCGACGCGCCGGCGCAGATCGTCAAGTTGATCCTCGGGGAAATTGACGCTGAACGGGCTAAGCCCGTCGCCGTTCGCCTCAGCGCTGCGCGTCCCGGCAAGCATGCCGATGGCCCCGGCTGCGGCCGCGGCGGCAAGCAGCTCGCGCCGCGTAGGCGTTGATAGGGATGTGGGTGGCATGACGCTCTCCTCTCCGTTTGATCTGTTCGGAAACGGACGAAGATCGACTGACCGACCTCGTTCGCATCAGCAGGTCATTCGCGTCTGTCCGGGGACTATGCTCCCGGGCAACGTCGGGGGTCAACCTACCCGGTCAGGCTATGCCTCGACTGTCTCGACAGACGACTGGTCATTGCAAAGAACCGTGGCTGCGGGCAGCATCGGCGCGAGATCGATGAGGAAAGGAGAATGCATGCCCGACATCGCGATGGGCGTCTTGAGCCAGAACGGAACCGTTCTTCTGGCCAGGCGCAGTTCCGAGCGCAAGGTGCACCCGGATCGCTGGAGCCTCCCGGGCGGCCATGTCGAAAAGGGCGAAGACGCCGAGACGGCGATGTGCCGGGAATTGATCGAAGAAATAGGCGTGACACCCGAGCTCTGGCAGTTTTTAGGACGGTTCGTATCGGAAGACCCGCCCGAGGCATCCGCCACATTCCATGTCTATCACGTCGATAAATGGCAGGGCCAGCCGCGACTTATCGGTAATGAACACACCGAGCTCAGATGGTTCACCGCCGCCGAGATGGAAAAAGAAGCTGAATTGGCGTTGCCTCAGCTCACTGAAATGCTGGCAAACCCGGCCATACGTGAAACAGGCACTCCCGCTTATGTTTGTTGGCGGTCACCACGTCTCGCCGGTTGAACGGGTCCTCAGCGCGCATGATGCTGGACGTCGGCAAGCGCACCGGCCTCCATCATCTCGGCGGCCCTTGCATAACCGCCGCCCATTCCGTCGAGGAAATGCAGGTGCGAATCCGGGCTGCCTGATGGCACGAGGCAGGTCATCAGCGCATGCGATTGGCGATGCAGTCCGAAGTTGATCTCGCCGCGCGCCCTTGCCAGAAGAAGCATGGTTTCGACCCTGTCGATCTGTTCGGGCGTGCAGTCCAGCGTCAGGCGCAAACCGTCATCGAATTTGCGGAAATCCGAATGGGAGGCGACCTCCGACCAGCGTTTCGCATCGACACGCTTCCCGCTGCCTTTGGGCATGGCAATATCCCTGGCGATAGCCATATACACGGGAACCGGATGAGACCGGTGCGACGGCGCATCGAAGACGGCAAGCACGCGCTTCGCCAGCGCCGCAAAGACCTGCGGGCTCGCATGGTCATCCGGCTCGACCAGCAGCGACAGGATCTCGCCCCGCTGGCTCGGGAATGGGGTCCAGTCGCAACTCAGTCCGGTCAGGTCGGGCTTCGTCGCGTAGCGTTCCGGCTTGACCAGATACCGGCCGCTCTTGATCTGCTGCTCCGCCCATTTGAGCCCGCCCCCTGTAAACATCGCATAGGTCGCGTTCTCGGAGGCGGCATAACGGGCAATTCTGACGTCGCGCCCACTGGTGCGGATTTCGCGTACGCTGAGCAGCCCGATACGAAGGGTTAGATCGAGATCGGCTCTTGCAAAGTCCGCGACCTGCCGCAATGCCGATGTCGCCGCCATCATGCCCTGTGGCGGCAAGGCGAATGCTGCCCCGTCTCCGCGAAACACGAAGGGAAAATCGAACGATCCCCAGGCATTGCCGAGGGCGGCGATGATCGATGCGCCCGCATAGTTGACGTCTTCGTAGCGCCCCGCCCGGATCGCCGTGGTCGAGTTGACGACATCAGTGATACCGATCAGCCAGTCATCGGGCAAAGGCTCATAGACATCGGGGTCGAGCACATGTGAAAACTCGTCAAAGGCCTGGTGCGACTGGCCGTGGCTATTGATCATCGCTTGCTCTCCAGATCGGCAAGGTTTCCCGTGCCTGCTACTTCAGAAAGAGGTCTGCCGGCCGACCGGCAGGCCCTCCGCACCAAATCCTCCGGCGAGGAGGTCTGCCCTCGCCCGCTCAGACAAGCTTGGTCTCGACGTCGATATTGCCGTGTGTCGCCTTGGAATAAGGGCAGATGCCATGGGCTGCCTCGATCAGCTCCTGCGCGATGTCGCGATCGATGCCGGACAGGCTGACATTGAGGCGCGCCCTCAGGAAGAAGGAGCCGTTGTCGGCGTTGAGAGTAATCTCCGCGTCGACCTCGGGACCGGCCGGCAGCGTGATCTTTCTCTGGGCAGCGGCAAGTTCGATGGCGCCGATGTAGCAGGCCGACCAGGCAATGCCGAACAGGTTTTCAGCGGCCGGATGCGGCTGCGGCAGCTTGATGTCGATCGTACCGTCGCTGCTGCGTGCGGAGCCGTCGCGGCCGCCGGAGATGTGGGTTTTGCCGGTAAAGAGAAGCTTCTCGGTCATGGTGATATCCTTTCGGTTTAGGTTTTATTCGCATCCGATTAAATCGGATGCGCTCTAATACGCTCAGCCAAAACTGATGTCAACAACATTCCGATTTAATCGGATGCGATTTGTTTCTATAGGCGAAAACGCGCCATATCCGGGCAACCCTCAGCGGCAGCTATGCGAACAAGCCGGCCCGCTGCGCAAGGTCACGTCTTGTCCGGGAATGGGCCCATCTATAGGCTCTGCCGGCGAACTAGAGGCGGGGCGCATCCTGTGAAGAAACCCGGAGAGATGTCATGTCCTCCATAACAGCAGACAATGCCGGGCAATATAGCGACAGCCGGAAGCTCGCTGCGCGGGCTCGACTGCATAGCCAATACACCATCGCCGAGACAGCCTGGTTTCCATGGGTTGCCGCGCAATTGTCCCTGAAGCCGGGCGATCGTGTCCTCGATGTCGGCTGCGGGCCGGCTGGTTCTGGGCGGCAACGGCAGGTCTGCTGCCAACGGACCTCGACCTGACGCTCGCCGACCTTGCACCCGGCATGGTCGACGAGGCAGTGGCGCGTTGCAGCGCGCTGCCGTTCGGCTCCGTTCGGGGCTGCCAAGCTGATGCCGTCGCGCTCCCCTTCGAAGATGACGCCTTCGATGCCGTGATCGCGATGCATATGCTTTATCACCTGCCCGACCCGGCCGCGGGCATCGCGGACATGTCGAGAGTGCTGAAGCCGGGCGGCTTTCTCGCGGTCACCACCAACGGTGCCGGTAATATGCGGGAGATTTACGCGCTGACGACCGTATTCGGCAGTGCCCCTTCCGATCCGGCTGCCGAAGCCTTCGGATATGACGCTGCCGAACGATCGATGCGGTCGCAGTTTGGAAACGTGAGCATGTCGCAGCATCCGGCAAGCCTGCGGATCACCGAGCCCGAGGATGTATTCCTGGCGCTCGCCTCCTATCCGCCCGGCGATGGCGCCGGCGAAACTCAACTCACCAGGTTCCGTCAAGCCATTGCCGATGCGTTCAGCCAACGCAACGGCGTGCTAGAGGTCAGCAAAGAGACTGCACTGTTCCTCAGCAGAAAGACGGCCCGATCGGTGTCGTGGGGCGGTCAGACCTTCTCTTTCTTCCTGATTTTTTCCTTAGGCTCCACCGGTGCATCGGGCGTCGGCGCTAGAAGCTTGCGCAGTGACGAGATCTTGTCCTTCACCAGCGGCCGGAACCGCGTCGCGCGATAGGGCATGTCGGCCGCCCCATAACCTTCCGGCCCGTCGTCATTGCCGCGGTTGATCTCCGCGAGCTTCACCCCGATGAACGTGCCGTCGATATAATGGGTATATTCACCCACCCAGCGGATCGTATAGATCTCGCCCTTGCGGATCAGTTGGTCGATGCTGACATGCTTGAAGGTGTCGTTGATGCAGACGACCTTCTGGCCGACATGGAAATCATAGCTCATGGATCAAACTCTCGAAACGCAATCGGCTCGCCGATCTATAGCGTGCCCTGCGGCAGGGATGAACCGTTTTTTGGCAGCCGAGCCCGATGCTCCGACATCAGCCGCACCCGCGCCGCATGGCTTAGGCGATATGCATCAGTCGCAATAGGCCTTGCCGCTCTTGCGGGAGCGAAGATCGAAGTGGAAGTGGTTCCAGTGCTCCGGGTTGCTGCCGGGGCCGAGCACGGTGTTGAAATAGCGGCAGCTGTCGCTGCGCACCGCCTTCAGCAGCCGCCCTTCGCGCAGCGAGAACAGGCCCTTCTTGCGCACGTCGATCTCGTGGCCGTTCTTCAGCACGAACTTGCCGACGTCGATGGCGTTGCCGCGGGCGTGTTCCGACATCGGATTGTATTTCTGCCGGCTATTGTTCATGCGCCGGCAGGAATAGCCGCCGAGCGGCTGGATCGTCTTGATGCCGGACCAGTAGCGGTAGCGGGCGGACGGCGCCAGTTCGTTCTTCACCCATTTGGCGAAGGCAAGCGTCACTTGGCAGTTCAGCGTTACAGCCGGGCGGACGCCGATATTGCCGGAAAGCCCCTTCAACGACACCGGATAAGGCACCTGGCAGGCCGGGCCGTTCGAAATCGGCGGCTTGTTGTCGAAGAGTACGCCCATGCGCTTCAGCTCGCGCCGGCAGGCAAGCTCGGAGGACGGCATGACGCTGGGATCGACGGGCGCCGCCGGCTCGCTCATCATCGGATTGTTCGGCCGCAGCATCGCGACCTCTTCGCTCTCGTCCTCTTCGGGAACACGGGTCGGCGCCACCACAGGGCTGCCGTCGTTCCAGGCGGGCGCCCGGCTCATCTGTGCCTCGGCCGCCGGCTGCGGCATTGGCTGCTGCGGGGGCTGACGCATGGGCTGGTTGAGCTGCGTTGGATTATCGGTGCCGATGCCGTCGACAACCGGCTCTGTGGCGTTGCCCTCGGCGATCTGTTGCTGTTGTTCCTGCGCCAGCCCGACGACCGGCTCCGCCCCGAGATCGTCATCCATGTTGACGCCGCCGGACGGGATCGCAAGATCTTGCGTGCCGCCCCAGTTCTGGTTCTGCTGCGCCAGCGCCTCGTCGCTGTCGATCATCGGCAGCTTACGTCC
Organism: Rhizobium sp. WYCCWR 11128; assembly: GCF_013416305.1. NCBI lineage: Bacteria > Pseudomonadati > Pseudomonadota > Alphaproteobacteria > Hyphomicrobiales > Rhizobiaceae > Rhizobium > Rhizobium sp. WYCCWR 11128. Next base: position 601,358 of record NZ_JACCEZ010000001.1, on the reverse strand, counting down.
CGGTGCGGTTTGCGGCGGAGCGGGTCGTGCCGCGTGGCCGGTGCCGGCGAGGTTTGGCGTATCGAGATAATCGACGGAGCCCTGGCTATTGCCGACGGGCGCGCTGGAAACCGGATAGGAGGCCTGGCTCTCCACCGGCGCCATGCGCACTGTAGGCGCCATGCGCGCTGCCCCCCGCGACGGCGAGATCGAACTAACCCTGGTGCCGTTGTCGACATTGGCCGGCGGCACCAGCCCGTCGCTGATCGAACAGGTCGTCAGCGCCGCCGAAAGCAGCAAGGGCAAAAGGGATCGCCGAGGAAAGGAAACAAACGCCATACTCTTATCGCTTCCGCAGGCTGGCTGGGCAGTGACCGAAAAAACTCACTCCAATTTTAATTAAAAACGGTGAATGAAAACTTACCGGCACAATCTGAACGCGACGGAAATGAAAAAGGCCGGTTTCCCGGCCTTTGATCTCTACGTTTTCTCACGCTGCCCGTGTGTATCGGGCCACTGGCGGCGGCTCCCCGCGCAGGCGGAAATTCGAAAGCAGCGTCTTCAACTGGGTGCTTTCGTCGGCGAGCGTGCGGCTTGCCGCCGTCGTCTCCTCGACCATCGCGGCATTCTGCTGCGTCATCTGGTCCATGTGATTGACGGAGCCGTTGATCTCGTTCAGCCCCGTCGACTGCTCGCGCGCCGCCGTCGCGATTGATGCGACGTGATCGTTGACCTGGTTGACCAGCGCCTCGATCTCCAGCAGTGCCTCACCCGTCGAGCGCACCAGCGCCACCCCACCCTCGACCTCCGTTGCCGACCGGCTGATCAGTTCCTTGATCTCCTTGGCCGCATTGGCGGAACGCTGAGCGAGTTCGCGCACTTCCTGGGCGACGACGGCAAAGCCGCGGCCCGCCTCGCCCGCCCGCGCAGCCTCGACGCCAGCATTCAGTGCCAGAAGGTTCGTCTGGAAGGCGATTTCGTCGATGACCGAGATGATCTGACCGATGCGGTTGGACGAATCCTCGATCCGGCCCATCGCGGTGACCGCATTGCGGACGATCTCGCCGGATTTTCCGGCACTCGCCTTGGTCTCGGCCACCATCTCGCGTGCCTCGTTCGCCCGTTCGGATGCGGTCTTGACCGTCGCGGTGATCTCGTCGAGCGCTGCCGCCGTTTCTTCGAGTGCGGCTGCCTGCTGCTCCGTACGCTTCGACAGATTGCCGGTCGCCTCGCTGATGTCGGAAGCGCTCTCGTTGACGACACGGCTCGATTCGGCGATCGCATGGATCACGCCGTTCAGCGCGTCGACGGCGGCGTTGAAATCGCCCCTCAGCTTGGCGTAGTCCTCGCCGATATCGCCGATCGCAACCGTCAAGTCACCGCTCGCCAACTTTTCCAGGCCGACGCCGAGCGCCTGCATCGCTTGGTTCTGCCGTTCGGAGGCGGAACGCAGGCTTGCCTCGTTGCCGCGGCGCTCTTCCTCGATCTGCTGCTGTCTTTCGTCTTCCCGCCCGCGCAGAGCGCTGCGCTCGTCGACGGAATCGCGCAGCACCAGCAGCACCTTGGCCATCTGGCCGATCTCGTCGCGACGGTCGCTGCCGGCAATCTCCACCGATGCTTCTTCGGCCGCAATCGCGTTCATCGCCGCTTTCAGACGGGCGATCGGCACTGTCACGCTGCGCACGATGGCATAGGCGATGGCAATCGTGGCGGCGCCGCCAAACAGGCAGAGCAGTGCGGCCCACATCGCGTTCTGGCGATAGAGCGCGGCAAGGTCATCCGCATAGACGCCGGTGCCGACGATCCAGCCCCAGGGCTCGAAACCGGCGACATAGGAATATTTCAGCACCGGCTCATCGGCACCCGGCTTCGGCCAGTAATAATCGACGAAACCCTTGCCGTCCTTCTTCACCTTGTTGACGAACTCGACGAACAGGAACTTGCCGTTCGGATCCTTCATCTGGGAGATATCGGTGCCGTTCAACTGCGGTTTGATCGGGTGCATCACCATGGCGGGATGCATGTCGTTGATCCAGAAATAACCGTCGGCGCCGTAACGCATCGCGCCGATCACGTCCTTGGCGGCCGCCTGCGCCTGTTCGCGGGTCATCGTGCCCGCCTGCTCCATCTTGTAATATTTGTCGAAGATGCCGAGCGCCGTCGCATCCATCTGCGCCAACCCCGCCTTCCGCTCCGCTTCCAGCTCGGAATAGGAATAATTCAGAAAGAAGACCATCGTCGCCGCGAGCACGGCAAGTGTGAATCCGACGAGGCAGTAAAGACGGGTGGAAATCTTGACGTTGCGCATGAGGTTCCCGGCGATTCTTGTATTTGAGATCAATCGCATTCTGAAGTGCCGGAATTACTGGAGCGTAAAGCTTAATTAGAAAACGATTAAATAACGTAAGGTCAGGTGACGGCTGTAAAATTCAACCATTTGAAATCGAATGAAATTTCAATCGGCAACGGCTACAATATTTTTCCCGTCAGCGGCCTGTAGTGCCCGACCTTGCCGTCTTTTACAGCCCAAGGTCTTTGCACTAGGGTGCTTCGCAGTGAATCGCCGGCCCGACGCCGCACCAGATGGAGAAGACTTGATGACCGATGCCGCCAAGCCGAGAGGCGAACTGACGCTGAGGACGCTTGCCATGCCCGGTGACGCCAATCCGGCCGGCGATATCTTCGGCGGCTGGGTCATGGCGCAGATGGACCTTGCCTCCGGCATCCGCGCTGCAGAGCGCGCCAAGGGCCGCGTCGTCACCGCCGCCGTCAAGGAGATGGCCTTCGAGCTGCCGGTCAAGATCGGCGACACGTTGTCCGTCTATACGGATATCGACCGTGTCGGCCGCACCTCGATCACGCTGTGCGTCGAAGCCTGGGCGCACCGCGCGCGTTACGCCAAGATGGAAAAGGTCACGGCGGGCACCTTCATCATGGTGGCGCTCGACGAAGAAGGCAAACCGAAGCAAGTCCCCGAGGAGTGACATCCTAAGGATCGAAAGCATGGAAACGGTCAGCTCGCCGGAGGTCTTCCTTCACATCAAGGTGGTGATGGGCATGGTCATCAGCCTTTCGCTCGCCAGGGTGCTGACCGGCCTTGCCGGCATCGTCCAGCATCCTGGTAAGGCCAAGGTCTATGCCATCCATCTCGGCTGGGCGTTGTCGATGTTCCTGTTCATCATCCATATCTGGTGGTGGGAGTATCGCCTGCAGGCCGTGCCGGCCATCGGCTTCGGCATCTATCTCTTCCTCATCTGCTTCTGCAGTCTGTTCTTCCTGCTCTGCGCCCTGCTCTTTCCGGCCTCACTCGACGAATATGGCGGCTACGAGGAATATTTCATCTCGCGGCGCAAATGGTTCTTCGGCATCCTCGGCCTCACCTACGCCGTCGATATTCTCGACACGGCAATCAAGGGCCATGAACGCATCCTCTCGCTCGGCTGGGAATACCCAGCCCGCAACATCGTCTACATCATTCTCTGCGCCATCGCTGCCTGGACTCCCAACCGCCGCTTCCACACGGCCTTCATCATTGCCAACCTGATCTACCAGATCAGCTTCATCTTCCGGCTCTATGATGTGTTGGGGTGAGAAGCGGTCCCGCAAAGCGGGAGCAATCGATCCGGTGAATCGATTGCAGCTTCGAACGCCCTGAGCCCAAGCGAAGGGCCGGGCGGCCGCAAACTCCATTCCCCACAAAAGCCGCCGCACACATCACTCGCCGGCATCCGTCACCCTGCGCACTCCACCCGCCCATCGAAGCCAGACGGCCGCATAATGCGCAGCGCACCCGCACCCAGCCAGGATCGCGATATGATGCAGGAAGAAGCCCACGGTCGATTCCTGAAAATCCCAGAAATCCATCGACGGCCGGGCAACGAGCCTGTCTGCGATTCCCATGACGACAGTGCTGTGGATGCCGCACACGGCGATTGCAGCCGCGGTGGCACGAAAAGACGCTGTCCGGATCGCGTTTGGCGGCCCGACGCGCAAAAGCCTGCCCACGACGGCCATGATCATCGACCAGTGAAGGCCGAGATGGACGGCCGCGAGAATAAATGCCCAATATGCCGCAAGGATGTGGATTTCGCGTGCCGTCGGACCACCGCTTAAAGGAAGGAAAGCAAACACCGTGCGTGACATCAGCACGCTCGTCACCAGCAACGCGGCCATGGTCGCGGCGATCGAGATATTCGACGCGATCGTCACGAAGCTGCGCCTGCCAGGCGCCGCCTTCGGGAGCCTGGCCCACCATCGCCTGTTGAAGACGTTGTGGGATAGGAGAAGGATGAACATGCTCGTGCCGATCAGCTCGTGCGACATGTTGTCGAGCCACCAATAGGCGAGCGCGACAAGAAGCAGCCCGGCTGCAGTGAAATCAAGCACGAGCCGTATCAGAAAGAACGGACTCATGACGCCGCGCCTCCGTCATGCGTTGGATCCAGCCTAGTCAACGACGGCTCCGTCGAATTCCTTGAGTTCCTCAAGGGTGTAGAGGAAGCCTTCGTCGGCTCTGGACGAATGACAGGACTGACACCGCGCCGTGTTCTCGGCCATGTTGATCGTGCCATCCGGCTTGAACCATTGGAACTGCCAATCGCCGGTGCGGCGGTCCTCATCATAGTCCGCTCCCCAGCCTCGGCCCTTTTCCATGACGAAATAGCGAAAGACTGCGCCTTCGCGGTAATCCACCAGGACGAAGTGCGTGCCGTCGGGAATGGGCTGCCCGGTCTTCACCGCCTGGATGGCTTCGTTTGTCGTCATGATATGCTCAGTCACGTTCCCCCGTCTGACGGTCGTATAATGAACGAGGCCTGCCAATTCGGGCAGCGTCGTCCGGTTCGGCTCCGCGTCGACTTGCCAACCGACAAGAACGACGGCGCTGGCCAAGGCGAGAAGGATGGGAACACGTTTGAAGAGATCACACATGGATATGTTTCCCTTAGTCTGCAGATCGTATGGGCTCTGAGCAGGATACAAACGGGATCGCCGCCTGCACGACCGGCCTTTGGGCCAGCCGAGCAGCGCCGCACCGCGTCCGAGGCGGATCAGTCGAGCTTCTTCTCGCGCAGGAACGTCGAGACCAGGTCGGCGATCTCTACGTTGTTCAGGTCGGAGAACGGGAAGTGGGTGTTGCCGTGGATGCCGATCTCGGGAAGGTGCACGACAGTGACATCACCGCCATGCTTGTTCACCGTATCGCGCCACAGGCGGGCCATTGCCAGGCGAACCCGCCAGCTGTCCTGCGCCGGCATCGTCGTCGGCTGGTCGGGGATGTTGTCGCCGTAATAGATGACGATCGGGATCTTCGTCAGCTTGATAAAGTCGTCCATCGGCACCGGCACGCCCTTCAGCGTGTCGAAGGCGCTCGGCATATCGGCGGGGACCTCGCCTGCCGGGAACACGAAGCTGCTGCCGGGTTCGAAGGCGACGATGGCTTTGACCTTGTCGCTCTTGATGGCCGTTAGCCAGCCCGGTCCGCCGCCCTGCGAATGGGTGAAAAGAATGCCGGGACCGATTTTCTCGAACAGCTTTGCCACCGCATTCGACACGACCTCCATATCGAACGGCCCGGTATTTGGCGTCATCGCGCGGAAGTACTGGTTCAGCGCTTCCGGATCACGGGAGAATTGTACGCCGTCGAAATAGTTCGGCCAGGTGCCGACGCGGAACTGGTTGAACCAGAGCTGCTCGTCCGCTGTCGGCTTAACTGTTGTCTCGGCCATGCTCCGTCCGGCGCCGCCCCGGCGCGGCTGGTCGACGAGATAGGTGGAGAAGCCTCGACGCAGGAAGATGTTCTGGAAACCTTCGCGGCCGTCCGGCGTCGTCTCCCAGGTCTTGGAGAATTGTCCGGCACCATGCCACATCACGATCGGGTACTGACGCGGGTTTGCCGGCACCTGATAGAAGGCAAAGGCATGATCGCCGTGATAGGTCTGGCCTGCGGGATCGAGAGGTTTCAGCGGATCGAAGGTTCCAGGCGCTGCCGTGCTGGTTCCCCCGACGGCAAAACTGCCTTGCTCCTGGATGACCAACGGCTCAGGCTTTGCCGCGTCGGCAGCCGTCGCCAATGTCCCGGCAAGCTGTGCAGAGGCAAGCAGCACTGCCGCCAAGGTGTTGGACAATCCATATCGCATGTCGGCTTCTCGCTTCGTTTCAGATGGCGAGAAAGTAGCGGCATCGGATGGAAAGGATTAGCCGGCCTGGACAGCTAGGGTCTATTAGGCTGACTAATTAATCACTGGCTGTTGATAAGCCGTGATGGAATAAAATCGGCACTACTTTCCTCTATAGCGGAGCGCATCGACGAACAGGGTGAAGGCGGGAGACGCATGCCGCCTGTTCGGATAGTAGAGATGATATCCTGGGAAGGGTTGGCACCAGTCCTCCAGAACGCGGATCAGCCGCCCGTCTTCAATGTAAGGCTGAACCTGATCCTCGGGCATGTAGGCCAGCCCCAGCCCGTCCAGCACGGCGCTTTGCCTCATGGCAATGTTGTTGAACACCGTCTGGCCCTCGACACGGACGCGCAGTTCGCGGCCGTCCTTCTCGAACTCCCAGGGATATATCGTCCCGTGCGTCGGCAACCGCATGTTGATGCAGTTGTGCGCCGTCAGATCCTGCGGGATATCAGGGCGCGGATGGCGATCGAAATAGGCGGGCGCTCCGACGACCGCCATGCATATCTCGGGGCCGATCCGGATCGCGATCATGTCCTTTGCCAAATGCTCGCCGAGCCGGATGCCGGCGTCGTAACGCTCGGCGACGATATCGGTCAGGCCGTAGTCGACGATCACCTCGACATTGATATCGGGATGATCAGGAAGAAACCGAGCCAATGCCGGGGCGAGAACGGAAATCGCCGGATGCTCGCCCGCCGTGATGCGAATGGTGCCGGCCGGCCGCTCGCGCATTTCGCTCAAGGCGGCGATCTCGAACTGGATTTCTTCAAATCTGGGTCCGACCCGTTCCAGCAGGCGTTCTCCTGCCTGGGTCGGCGACACGCTTCTGGTCGTGCGGGTCAAAAGGCGAAGCCCGAGCTTCTCTTCGAGACCGCGCACCGTCTGGCTCAACGCCGATTGCGACACGCCGAGCTTGGCGGCCGCCCTGGTAAAGCTTCGTTCTCTGGCAACGGTCAAAAAGGCCACGAGTTCGTTGAAGTTGTTGTCTTGGGGCATTCATTAGTCCGTCTTATAGGTGCATGCGCATTACAGCATCTAATCGAAAGCTGACACGAGGACTAAGTTCACGTCAACTGGACCGCGAGCCCGGCTGCTCCCGCACCGCGGAATGGATTTTTCCGAGCCCAAGCAAAACTACGACGGATATGACAATGAAAACACGCAATATCGGCGGCCTCGAAGTCTCGGCACTTGGTCTCGGCTGCATGAGCATGAGCGCTGCATACGGCCCGCCTGCCGACGAAGGCGACATGATCGGATTGATCCGCACCGCTCATCAGCAGGGCGTCACCTTGTTCGATACGGCCGAAGCCTATGGCCCCTTCGCTAATGAAGAGCTTGTCGGCAAGGCGCTCGCTCCGATCCGCGACCAGGTGGTCATCGCCACCAAATTCGGTTTCGATATCGATCAGCAAACCGGTGAACGCCGCGGCGGCACCAACAGTCGCCCCAAACATGTCAAGGCGGTTGCCGATGCCTGCCTGCGCCGCCTGAAGACGGACCGCATCGATCTGTTCTACCAGCACCGCGTCGATCCCGACGTGCCGATCGAAGATGTGGCCGGCGCCGTCAAGGACCTGATCGCAGCCGGCAAGGTCAAACATTTCGGCCTTTCCGAAGCCGGCGTTCAGACGATCCGCCGCGCCCATGCCATCCAGAAGGTCACTGCCGTCCAGAGTGAATATTCGCTCTTCTGGCGCGGCCCCGAGGCGGAACTGCTGCCCGCCCTTGAGGAACTCGGCATCGGCTTCGTGCCCTTCAGCCCCCTGGGCGCAGGCTTTTTGACCGGTAAGATCGACGAGAACACCAAGTTCGATCCAAGCGATTTCCGCAACAGCGTGCCGCGCTTTTCACCTGAAGCGCGCAAGGCCAATTTTGCGCTCGTCGAGCTCATCAAGCGGATCGGCGACCGCAAGGGCGCAACACCCGCGCAGATCGCCCTCTCCTGGCTGCTGTCCCAAAAACCATGGATCGTCCCGATCCCCGGAACAACGAAGCAGCATCGGCTGGAACAGAATCTCGGGGCGGTAGACGTTGACCTGCTGCCCGACGACCTCGCCGAAATCGATGCCGCCCTGTCGGAGATCGAGGTCCAAGGCGAGCGACTTCCCGAGGCAGCGCTCAAGATGACCGGCCGATAGGGCCTGTCGCCGATGCCGCCCCGGCCCTTCGCTTGGGCTCAGGGCGTTCGGCCCTGCGATCGATTCACTGGATCGATCGCTCCCGCTTTGCGGGACCGGGCCTCACCCACGCAGAAACTGCGACCCCTTGTCGAAACCCAGCCCCGGGAAGATCTTCCCCGTCAAATCATCGGCAGACACATCGAATTGCCGGTAGAGCATCGCGGCCGCAAGCTCGCGCACGTCGGCGGTTGGCATCAGGTCGCGGTCGTCGAGCAGTTGGCCATCGCCGATGCCCGGCCAGCGGCCGAGGATGCGGCCACCGTTGATGGCTCCGCCCGCAAGAAGCGCGCAGCCGCCGGTGCCGTGGTCAGTGCCGGCTGAACCGTTCTGGCGCACAGTGCGGCCGAATTCGGTCAGGGCAAGCACCACCGTCTTTGCCCAGATCTCGGGCCCGAGCGTGGCCTTCAACATATTGATCGCCTGCGAAAGGTCCTGCACCGGCCGTTTGAACTGGCCGGCCTGGCCGATATGCGTGTCCCAGCCTGATATCGAGAAGCTGGCGATGCGGTAATCGCCCTTCAGCATGTTGGCGGCAAGGGCCGCCACATCGGCGACCTTTGCGCCGCGCTGGCCCTCCGGCTCGACCATCATCGACGCGCTATTGGCCCGCGTCGCCTCGGCAAGCGCCTCGGCGAACGGCGGATCGCCGGCATAGAGCCGTGCCAGGAACTGCATCTCGTCGCGCGCCGGCGCCAGATTGGAATCCGACGCCCAGACATCGACATTGTTCGGCCCGGAGAGGATCAGCTCCGTCGAGGTGTTGATGTCGATTGCCTTGCGCGCATCCGAGCGCGGAATGACGGCGAGCGCCCGGTTCAGCCAGCCGGTCTTTTCCTCGGCGACGTGCTCGCCACCGGATTCCAGCATGTCCTGCCCGTCGAAATGGCTGCGCTGGTCGCGATAGGGCGTCGACACCGCATGCACGAAGGTAAGCTCGCGGCTCTTCCAGAGCGGCATCAGCTCGGCCGCCGCTGGATTGAGGCCAAAATGCCCGTCGAGATCGAGAAGCCCGGTCTCGGGCGTCAGCGCCAGTGTCGGCCTGAGCGCCGCAAAGCCGGCATCGCCATAGGGCTGCACCAGATCCAGCCCGTCCATCGCGCCGCGCAGCACGATGGTGACGAAGCGGTTATCACCCGGCATCGCCGCGAAGGTGACGGGCGTGAAAATGGGAGCGGCGGCGAGACAGCAGGCCGACGTCAGAAAGCCGCGGCGGGAGAGCGAAATCTGGTTCATGGGCAGCGTCACGGGCGGAGCCTCCAAAGCAGGTTCCGGAAAGTGTCCAACGGTTTTCCGGCCAGAACCTGCGACAAAATAAAGGAACTAAGCAGACGAAGCGTTGGCTTGCCACCGAAAGTCTGCTTAGCGGCGATTGAATTCGGGCGATGCCAATACCAGCGTCAGCCCGCTGATCTTGTTCGGCGCCTGCGACACCACGCGGATCGTCTCGTCGCGCGCTGCATCGGCAAGCGACGACTTCAGGAATTCGCGCGGATCCTCGTCCCGGCCGAACTGTGCTGCGGCCCGCCTTGCCCAGGCCAACCGCTCGGCGAGCTGGCTGCCGGTGATCCAGGCGGAGAAGCCTTCCTCGAAACCGGCCGGGCTCGGCGGCAGCCAGGTCGGCTGGCCCATGCGCCTGAGCGCGCCCTGCCCCAGCGCCCGCGCTGTCCGGAAGGCTTTGAGACGCTTCTCCCTCGCCTCGCCGGCAGGATCCGTCGGCACCGGCGATCCTGCCATGCCGGGCGTGTTCGCCGCCATGTCGCCCTCGTCCGTGCCTTGCTGGTTCGCCGCCAGGAAGCTGCCGACAACGCCGTTGACCGGCCCCGCATTCAGCGCCCTGAGGCCGGCGACGATATAATCGAAGGGCTGGCGCGCCTTGGCGCCCTCGTCGCGCCAAGCGGCGGGATGGTCGAGCATGGCGGTGTAGACGGCAGTCAGGTCGCCATCCGTCTTCTTCCAGGCTTCGGCCATGTCGGACACCAAGCCCTCATTGGGCTGGTCGGCGATGAAATGCGCCGCGAGCTTGCGGCTGATATGCGCCGCCGTCTTCGGATGGAGCGCGAGATCATCGAGCATGTCGAGATAATCGTCGCGCGAACGCCTGCGCCCGCCATAGCTGACGCCGAGCACCTCATGTACGCCGGGCTCCGAAATGTTCGGCCGGAAGGCGATGTCCATCTCCTTGCGATCGATGGTGAGCCCCGTCAGCACCATGGCTGCCGCCGTGACATCCGCCTGGCTGTAACCGCTGCCGGCGCCGAGCGTGTGCAGCTCCAGCAGTTCGCGGCCGAGATTTTCGTTCAGCCCTTTGTTGCGCTTGATGCCGCCGGCCGAATCCGGCCCCAGCGAATCCGCCTGGTCGAGATAGATCAGCATGGCCGGATGGGCGGTGGCATTGCGCAAGAGATCGCCGAACCTGCCTGATATGAACGGCCGGATCGCCTCGGCCTCGTAGAGCGGCACGATGAGGCGCATCGGCAGGCTCTTATTGGCGCTGGTGGAGAAGTGATCGGTCCAGAAGGTCGAAAGCCTCTCGTAGAAGCCATACGGCGACAGCACTGCCTGCATCAGCCGGAGGTTCGCATCGTGCTGGAACTGCTGCTGCGCTTGCCGCTGCACCCCTTTGCGCATCTCGCGCTGCGTCGTATCGTCGGTCACCGTCTTGGCGTCTTGCCGGATCTGCTGCAGCTGCGCCTGCAGGCTGAGAATCGCCTGGTGGCGCATGTCGGGGCCGCCGAGAGGAAAGTCCGGCGTTGCCGCCGCCCCCATCCGCAGCTGGCCGATGAGCTCGTCCTTGCTGCTCGGCGGCACCTCGCCCGGCCGGAAGCCATAGCCGAACCGGATCGCCGCCATCGTCGGGAAAGACAGGCTCATGGCCGTTCACCTCCTGATCACCGCTAAAGCAATTCCAGCAAAAGTGCGTCGCGGTTTTGCGTCCGGAATTGCGTGAAACAAACGTCAGAGCATTTCCGTGACCCGGAAATGCTTGAGGTGACAGGGTCTCAACGAATTGCGACGCCAATCTGTAGGAAATGTGGCGTTTTCCCGACATGGACAATTTGTAATCTATTGAAAAGGCTAAAGTTTATGCACGGAAGATGAAGGATGCTCCGATTGCGATCAGGGCAAAGCCGATCGCATGGTTCCAAGTCAGGTTCTCGCCGAGCCAGAAGATCGAAAAGCCGGCAAAGACGATCAGCGTGATCACCTCCTGCATCGTCTTCAACTGCGCCGTCGTATAGACTGCCGAACCGATGCGGTTGGCCGGCACCGCCAGGCAGTATTCGAAAAAGGCGATGCCCCAACTGACAATGATGGCGAGGAAGATGGCGCTGCTCTTGTGCTTGAGATGCCCATACCAGGCAAAGGTCATGAAAATGTTGGAGGCAAACAGCATGACGACGGGCCAGACGGCGGCGGGAGAAAATGGCATGGAGTCACTCGGGGCTGTGGGAGGAACGGTGGATCCGGCGAGATGCCGGCGGGCCTTACCTAGCACGCCGCCATTCGACGGCAAGTCCTGCAAGGCTCGGACCAATCGTCTCACGTCACCAATGCCGGCCAGCGGCAGCTTGCACAGCGCTTGCCTTCCGGCATCACGCTGTTGCGGCCGGCGTTTTACGATGGCATCTGGGATTGCAACGTGCTCAAGAACTGAAAGGCCGGCAGCTGTCGCCGCCGGCCTTCATAACCGCAGGCAGCGCTAGATTCGCATCGCGCCATGCGGCTCCTCGGTCTCCTCCGTGCCGAAGCGGACATCCTTCTTCTCGTAGCCGAAGCCGGCAAGGGCCGCGACGATGAGCGCCACGACTGCCGCGACGATCAAGAGTGCATAGGCATAGTCGCCGTCCCAACGAGCGGCCAACCCCGCCTGCAGCGTCGCATTGCCTGACGCCAGCAGGTTGCCGAGCTGATAGGCAAAGCCGGGGAATGTGCCGCGCACCTCGTCGGGGGACAGCTCGTTCAGATGCACCGGCACGATGCCCCAGGCGCCCTGGACGAAGAACTGCATCAGGAAGGCGCCGATAGCGAGCAGCACCGGCCCGGGCGCATAGGCCCAAAGCGGCGCGACGGGCACGGCGATCAACGCGGCGATGACGATTGCCTTTTTGCGCCCGATCCGCTGCGACAGCGCCCCGAAGAACAGCCCGCCGCAGATCGCTCCGATATTGTAGACGATGGCGATCGCGCCGACCGTGTAGCTCGAATAGTTGCGCTGCGTCTCGAGGAAGGTCGGGTAGATATCCTGCGTGCCATGGCTGAAGAAGTTGAACGCCGTCATCAAAAGCACCGCCCAGATGAACAGCGGAATGTTTTCGCGCAAGACTGTCAGGAACGGCCGGCGCCCCTCGGCCTGCTGTTTCAGGAAGGCCGGGCTTTCCTCGACGTTGCGGCGGATATAGAGCACCAGCAGCGCCGGCACCGCGCCGACAAAGAACATGCCGCGCCAGCCGATGACAGGAAAAAGCAGAAAGAACACAATCGAGGCGATCAGATAGCCGGAGGGATAGCCTGCCTGCAGGATGCCCGAAACGATGCCGCGGCTCTGCTCCGGCACCGTCTCCATGACCAGCGAGGCGCCGACGCCCCATTCCCCACCCATGGCGATGCCGTAGAGCGCCCTGAGCACAAGGAACATGGTGAGCCCGGTGGAGAAGCCGGTCAGAAATTCGAACAGCGAATAGAGCAGCACGTCGGCCATCAGCGTGATGCGCCGCCCGTAACGGTCGGCCGCCAGCCCGAAGACCAGTGCGCCGAGCGCCCGCATGGCAAGCGTCAGGAAGATCGCCGCCGAAACGGCGGGAACGTCGGTATGGAATTCCTCGGCGATATATTTGAGAACGAAGACGAGAATGAAGAAATCGAAAGCGTCGAGCGTCCAGCCGAGATAGCTGGCGATGACGGTGTTGCGCTGCTGCGGCGTCAGCCGGCGCAGGCTTTCCAAAGCGGACATCTGATATTCCTCCGTCCGAAAGCGGCGGCGAGGCGGGCAATTCCGGATGCCGTCGGAAGGGGTGCCCGAAACGGGCGGGTGATGCTGTTGCGGCAGCGTTTGCAGTCGGAGACAGCGGGCAATAACGTCAGCAATGCTGCCCGTGTTCCATCACGATTGCCGTGATCGGGCGGCGTCCCACGCGGCTCCTTGTCGCAGGCATACGACCGTCCAGCGCCCTGCCCTTGGGCGCGGCACCCTCCAACATCCCTTATCCTGAGGCGCGGAGCCCGTAGGGCGAAGCCTCGAAGGACACGCTGCAACGCTGCTCCTTGCGTCCATTTGACGTCGAAGCACCCGCCTCGTCCTTCGAGGGCCCTACGGGGCGCCTCAGGATGAGGCTCTCTTGGATGTTGCCGCCATACGCACCACAGGCAGCCACAGCGAAAACGCTATGCCTAGCTCTTGCCCGGAACCCTGCCCCGGCACGCCCACGCCACCGAAGCGAACGACCGTGGCCCATCCGGCTCGCCCGCCTCGTATGCAGCTCTGACGGCTGTATCGACCGCTTTTCGCTTCGCCGGGTCCAGCCCCGCGACATATTTGCCGAGTGGTCCCTCGCCGGCAGCGATCGGGTCCCAGTAGTCTTCGAAGGAGAGGTATTCCATCCGGATGAGCAGCGAGGTTTCCTCGACATCGGCAAGACCCTGCGCGATGAAGCTTTCCTTCATTTCCCCCGGCCGCATCATCGGCTGGAAACAATATTTGCGGCGCAGGGGCAGCGCGCCCTCATCAAGCATCGCCACCGTATCCCACATCATCCGCATGCCGGACATGCCGCCATAATGGTCCCAGACGGCGGCCGCGACCACGCCGCCCGGGCGCACGACACGGGCCATCTCGGATACCGCCTTTCCCGCCTCCGGCACGAAATGCAGCACGAGCAGCGACATCGCCCTGTCGAAGCGGTCATCCTCGAAGGGAAGCGCGCAGGCATCGGCCTGCCGGATCGATACGCGCGGATCGGTGTTGCGCCGCGTTGCCGCCTCGACGAAGACCGGCGAATAGTCGACGGCGACGATCTCCTGCAGGCCCGGCGTTTCCGCCAGCGTGAACGCCAGACTGCCGGTGCCGCAGCCGACATCGAGCACGCGATCCCCATCAGCGAGACCGGCGAAATCGATGAGCATCGGCGCGAGCTTCCTGCTCCAGCGCCCCATCAGCCGTTCATAACCATCCGCACTTCCGACATTGAAACTCGACGGCATTGAAGTCTCCCCCTCAAGGACGCTGGTCTGCCGTCGAACAATAGGGTTACGCGGCAGCCGTCGCAAGCGGACAGCCATTATCAACCCGGCTTCGCGTCCGACCAGTAGCGCTTCGGCGCGCGCCCGAAGACACGCTTGAACGCGTTTCCGAAGGCGCTTTCGGAGGAGTATCCGAGTGCGGCGGCAAGGCCGGCGACCGAGACATCCTCCCGGCGCAGGGCTTCGCGGGCGCGATGCATGCGCCAGCGTGTGACATAGTCGAGCGGCGCGACGCCGACCAGTTCCTTGAAGCGCTGCGCAAAGGCCGAGCGCGACATGCCGATCCGGGTCGCCAGTTCGTTGACCGTCCAGCGATGGCCCGGCCTGTTGTGGATCAGGCTGATCGCCGCGCCGATCTGCGGATTTGTGAGCGCGCCGATCCATCCCGTTTCGGCAGCGCCCTTCCGGCCGACATAGGCCCGCAGCGCCTGCACGAGCAGGATATCGCCCATGCGCCGCGTCATCAGCGTCGAGCCCATCTGCCCGGCCCCAAGTTCGTCGTCGAGGGTCGCGAGCGTGGCGCTGAGGATCGCCGCCGCGCGGTCGCTGGCCGGGATATGAATAAACGGCGGCAGCGCATCGAGCAGCAGCCGGGCATTGCCGCCCTCGATGACGAAGCTGCCGCCGATCAACGCGGTCTCGTCGCCACCGTGGCGAGCGATGTTGGAATGCTCCCAGTCGAAGAAGGCTATCCCGTCCTCCGGCTCGCGGTCGAGATCGTTGGCGATCACATAGGCGGGCGCATTGGCCAGCAGGAAGGTGTCGCCCGCAACAAGCGCAAACGGCGGCTCGTCAGGCAGAACGATCGAGCAGGCGCCACGGAGAACGGCGACGAACTTGAGCGCGGGCTTGGCCGGAAAACGAAACGCCCATTGCCCGCCGACCTCGAAACGTGTGCAGCGCGCGCTCTCGATATCGAGCAGTGAAAACACATCGGACAAGGGATCGATCATGGGGCCTGGACGATCTCGACGAAATCACGGAGCTCACAGCATAGATTCTCCAGTCCGCGTCTGCAATCCTCAGCCGCACAAAGGAGAACGAACATGTCTGCTATCAAGGATAAGGTTGTTGCCATCACCGGCGCAAGCAGCGGCATCGGCGAAGCCACTGCACTGATCCTGGCGGAGCGCGGCGCAAGGATCGTGCTCGGCGCCCGCCGCGCCGATCGGCTGCAAGCGCTGGCGCAACGCATCACCGACAAGGGCGGCGAAGCCGTCTGCCTCGCAATGGACGTCAAGAAGCGCGAGGATCTCACCGCCCTCGTCGCGCTTGCCTGCGACACCTATGGCAGGATCGACGTGATGATCAACAATGCCGGCATCGGGCCGATCTCGCCTCTCGACGAGTTGCGAGTCGAGGATTGGGAGGAGATGATCGACATCAACATCAAGGGTCCGCTCTATGGCATTGCCGCTGCTCTGCCGGTGTTCCGCCGCCAGGGCTTCGGCCACTTCGTCAACACGCTCTCGACAGCCGGCCTCATCATCAAGCCGACTATGGCCGTCTATGCCGGCACGAAAAATGCCATGCGTACCATCGCCGAAGGCCTGCGGCTGGAGGCCGGTCAACATCTGCGCGTCACCAACATTTCCCCGGGATTCATCAGAACTAATTTCGCCGACTCCATGACAAACCAAGGGATCAAGGCCGATATGGCAAAACGCATGGACGAGATGGCAATTTCACCCGATGCCATTGCCCGCGCCATCGCCTTCGCCATCGAGCAACCCGCCGATGTGGATATCAGCGACATCGTGGTGCGGCCGACCGCGCAGGCGTGACGATGGCGGGCGGCAGCTGTTGAAAAAGTCGGACGCATCTCCAGTGTGTTCCGCGGGCGGCCATCGGCCACCCGCATCTCGATTTGCCCCCACAGACGTCAGAGCCGAGCCTCCAGCACCATGTTGAATGGAGTCTCAGTTGCGCGCCGCACCTTCGAGAAGCCGCCCGCCTTGAGCACCTCGGTCAGCTTCGCCTGGCCGGCCTGCGCGCCGAGGGCGGCCCCCACCTCCTGGCCGAGCGAGGCCGGAACGCAGGTGTTCGCCGAGGCGGCATAGAAGACGCGGCCAACGGGATTGAGGTTGTCGGCCAGGCTGTCGCCCGCCATCGGCTCGACCAGCATCAGCGTGCCCTCCGGCTTCAGAGCCTTGGCGATATGTCTGACGGCACCGACCGGGTCGCCCATGTCGTGCAGCGCATCGAAAATGGTGACGAGGTCGAAGCCCGCCCCCTCGAAATCCTGCGCCCGCGCCGTCTCGAACCGGACATTGCTCATTCCCTTTGCGTGCCCGCTCGCATGCTCGATCGACGCGGCATGGAAATCGATGCCGGTGAATTCCGACTTCGGGAAGGCCTTGGCCATCAGCAGGGTCGACGAGCCGAAGCCGCAGCCAATATCGGCAACCCACGCGCCGCGCTCGAGCTTCTCGACGACACTTTCCAGCGACGGAAGCCAGCTCTCGACGAGATTGGCCTTGTAGCCCGGCCGGAAGAACCGGTCGGTGCCGCAGAACATGCAGTTGCACCGGTCCGTCCACGACACGCCGCCGCCATGGCGGAAGGCATGGGTGAGTTTGGCGCGATCGGCATAGATGGCGTCGAGGGCGACAAAGCCGCCGATCATGTTGACCGGGCTGTCCTCGACTGCAAAGACCGCCGCCTGTTCAGGCGAAAGCGTGAACCTGCCGGTCGCCGCGTCATAGTCGACAAATCCCGACGCGGCCTGGGCGGCGAGCCATTCCCTGACGTAGCGCTCTTTTGTGTCGGTCGCTTCGGCGAGCTCGATCGATGAGATCGCTCCCCTCTCCGCCATCTTGCGATAAAGACCCAGCTCCTCGCCGATGATGACGAGGGCGGAGTTCTGCGCTGCCCCGAGCTCAGTCACCATGACGCCGAGCAGCGTCTGCAATTTCTCGATATTCAGTTCCATTGATGCGATACCCTCTCCATCAGGCAGCGGCATGCCGCCCGTTTCGAAGCGTCTTTTACGTGTTGCCAATGGTTCGCAGCAGAGGCAGGATGGCCGCTATGAAGCCGATAGAGCCACATTCCCAGAACGCCGGGCGCCCGTTGCGGGTCAGCATCGTCGCATTTCCGGAATGCGACCCCTCGATCATGTACGGCATCTTCGACACGCTGTGGATCGCCGGCGCCAACTGGAAGAGCAGCTCGAACGAGCCGACGAGCGAGGTGATGTTCGCGCCGCGCCTGGTCGCCGCAGAGCCTGGCCCGCTGAGGCTGATAACAGGCGTGACGATCATGCCGCAGGAAACGATCGATGACATCGAAGAGACTGACTATGTCCTCGTTCCGAACGTGCTTGTCGACACGCCAGAAACCATCAGGGCGCTCGACCGCAGGCTCTTGAACTGGATTGTCGAGATGCACCGGCGCGGCGCCCGCCTGCTGGCCGCCTGCGGCGGCTCAATCGTGCTTGCCGAGGCGGGGCTGCTGGAAGGGCAGTCGGCAACGACGCACTGGATGTATGCGCCGCTGTTTCGCAGTCAGTTTCCGAATGTGGAGCTTAAGGAAGAGCGCATCCTGGTCCAGGCCGGCGCTGGTCATTCGATCGTCTGCGCCGGCGGCGCATCATCCTGGCAGGACCTGACGCTCTTTCTCATCGCCCGGCATGCCGGAACGGCCGAAGCCATCCGCATATCGAAGATCTTCCTCTATCAATGGCATCGCGATGGCCAGCTGCCCTACGCCTCGATGATCGCTAATGCCGATCACGGCGACGCCGCGGTGAAGAAATGCCAGGAATATGCCCCCCTGCACTACCAGTCGGCGGATATTGTCGCCGAGCTACTCAGGCTTTCCGGGCTGCCGAAGCGGTCCTTTGACCGCCGCTTCAGGAAGGCGACGGGTTATTCGCCGCTCGAATATGTCCAGTGGCTCCGCGTCGAGGAAGCCAAGCAGATGCTCGAGATGGAGGATGGGCCGATCGAGGAGATTGCGCTCGAAGTCGGCTATTCCGACCTCGCCTCCTTTCGCCGCCTGTTCCGCAAGCTGGCAGGCCTGACGCCCGGCGAATACCGCCGCCGCTTCCGGCTGCCCGCCAATGTCGAGGCGGCGCTACAGGCAGTGGCGCCGGCAGCGCGGGCCTGAGCACGATGTCTCGCTCGACGAGATCGGGAAGCGGACTCGACCAGCCCGCCTCCATCAGGATGTCACCACTCGATGACGTCGCTGCGACTAACCGGCCGTCTTGTCGAGCACACTCCAGTTGAAGCCCTTCGCCCAGTCGGCATAGCTGTGCCAGCCGACCTCAGGGAAATCCCGGCGCAAGGCGGCGATATCGGCGTCGTAGCCGGTGCGGTCGAACCATTCGAACATCAGCGCCGTATCCTCGCTCTGCTGCCGTATCGCCGCGATCGGCAATTCCCGGTAAGTGATTGGGCGGCCGAGCGCCTCGGTGAGGATCTTCGCCTGCTGCTCGCCCGACAATTCGTCGCCGGCAATATCGAAACGCTTGCCGAACACCTGCTCACGCCGCTCGGCCAGTGCCGCGACGAAAGCGCCGATGTCATCGATGGTGATCTGCTGCAGCACGCGAGCGGGCGGCAGGGCGGCGGCATAGACGCCCTGGCGAAGCCCGTCGATCGCCCAGGGCGCCACGGTGTTCTCCATGAAGGCGACGGGTGCGCTGATCGTGTAAGGGATGCCGAGGCCTGCAATGTGCTTCTCGACGAGATACTTGCTGTCGAAATGCGGAATGCCGGTCTTCTTGTCGGCATCGGCGACGGAGGAATAGATCAGGTGGCCGATGCCGGCGGCCTTTGCCGCATCGGCGGCGGCAATGCCCTGACGGGTTTCCGCGTCCGTTCCGGCCTCGTAGCTGTTGCCCATCAGGAACATCGCGTCGACGCCCTCTGCCGCCGCCGCCACCGATGCCGCGTCGTCAAGATCGCCGGCGGCGACCTGGACTCCTGCCGCGGTCAGCCGCTTTGCGCCGTCGCTCTCGGGCCGGCGGGTGATCGCCTTGACGCGGTGTCCCCGCGTCATCAGCGCGCGTACAACCGCGCCGCCTTGCTGGCCCGTGGCGCCTGTGACCAGTACGCTTCGTGTGTTGCTCATCTGCCTGCTCCTTGTTGTGACTGATGAAGCAAAGTTAGGGCCTGTCGCATTGAACCATAATGGCATATAATTGGAAAACATCGTGCCATGCTAGGATACAATGCTCGATCTCAACGATATCATGATCTTCGCCCGAGTCGTCGAAGCGGGCAGCTTTACCGCCGCCGCGCGCTTGCTCGGCATGCCGAAGACGACGGTAAGCCGCCGTATCGCCGAGCTGGAACGCGAACTTGGCGTGCGGCTGCTGCAGCGCACGACCCGCAGCCTCAACCTGACGGCTTCAGGACGTCTCTATTACGAAGAAATCAGCCAAGCGCTGCGCACCATCGAAGGCGCCAACCAGCGGCTTGCCGAAGCGCGTGCGGAGCCTGCCGGCACGATCCGCATATCGGCGCCGGTCGGCTTCGGCGGTCACTTCCTCCAGGATGCGATCTTCGAATTTCTTTCGACCTACCCGAAAACGAGCGTCGAGCTGCGCCTGACCGACGACAGGCTGAACCTCGTCGAAAACGGTATAGACCTCGCCTTCCGCACCGGCATCCTCGAAGATTCTACCTTGGTCGCCCGCAAACTCGGCTCGATGCACCGCCTTCTCTGCGCAAGCCCGGATTATCTCTCCCGCTGCGGCCCGCCCGCTGCGCCTGAAGATCTCGTCCGCCACGACTGCGTCATCGCCGGCCAGGCCGCCCATGCGCAATGGCTGCTTGAAGGCCCGCACGGCCAGGAAACGGTCGCGGTTTCGGGCCGCTTCGCCGCCAACGAGATGCAGGCGGTGATGGCCGCCGCGATCGCCGGCCATGGCATTGCGCAATTGCCGCACCGATTCGCCGAAGCCTGCATCAAGGACGGGCGGCTGCGCCGCGTTCTCGACGGCTATACGACCCCGGCCGGCGGCTTGCATGTCGTCTATCCCAGCAGCCGGCACCTGCCGCCTTTGGTCAAGGCATTCATCGAACTGGCCGTCAGACGGCTGAACGCCACGGGAACCGGCGGGGGCGATGATTTCGCGATCGTCTCGCGGTAGGATGAAATCCGCCCGGCCTTGGTCACACTTCCTTCAGCACTACCTTGCTGTCGAGGCTTCCGATCAAGGTTGCGCTCGCCTGGTTGAGGCCCGCGACCTCCACGGCAATGCCGTGCGCTCCGAACCGATGCACGACCTTGTCAAGCGCGGCAACGGCGGTGATGTCCCAGAAATGCGCTTCGGACACGTCGATCAGCACCGACTTGCCGACCGCGTCCTGAACGTCGAAGGCTTCGACGAAGACGTCGGCGGAGGCAAAGAACACCTGGCCGGCCACGCGATAGGTCAGCCGCCCGGCGGCTTGGTCGGGCGCCACGTCGACGCGCAGCAGGCGGGCAACCTTGAAGGTGAAGAACACGCCGCTGAGCAGCACGCCGACCGTCACCCCGAGCGCCAGGTTGGCCGTGAAGACGGTGACGAGGACGGTCGCCACCATGACGGCGCTCGACATCCTGGGATGAATGATGACAGCTCGAAGCGACGACCAGTCGAACGTGTCGATCGATACCATGACCATGATCGCCACCAGTGCGGCGACCGGAACCTCGGAGACCCACGGCTTCAGCAGCACCATCAGGATCAGCAGGAACGCGCCGGCAAACAGCGTCGAGAGCCGGCCGCGCCCGCCATATTTCACGTTGCTCACCGTCTGGCCGATCATACCGCAGCCGGCGATGCCGCCGAAAAGGCTGGCGGCGGCGTTGGCGAGGCCGAGACCGGTGCATTCGCGGTTCTTCGAACTCGGCGTATCGGTGAGATCGTCGACGACGCTCGCCGTCATCATCGATTCCAGCAGCCCGACCATGGCAATGGCAAGCGCGGGGGCTGCAATGATCCGAAGCGTTTCCAGCGTCAGCGGCACTGCCGGCCAGCCGAACACCGGTAGCGAATCCGGCAGCTTGCCGAGATCGGCGACAGTGAGAACCGGAAGCCCGAGCGCTATCGAGGCGACGGTCAGGATCAGGATGCAGATCAGCGGCGACGGGATCGCGGTGGTGACCCGCGGCGTGAGATAGATGATGACGAGCCCGGCGATCAGCACGGCATATTCCATCCAGCCGACGCCAATGATGTGTGGCATCTGCGCGGCAAAGATCAGGATGGCCAGTGCATTGACAAAGCCGGTGCGGACGGATTTCGACACGAAACGCATCAACACACCAAGCCGCAGCAGGCCGAAAGTGATCTGCATCAACCCCGCCAGCAGCCCGGCAGCAAAGAGATAGGGCAAACCGTGGGCCTGCACCAGCGGTGCCGCGACGAGTGCCACCGACCCGGCGGCGGCCGAGATCATCGCCGGACGTCCGCCGGTAAATGCAATGACGATACCGATCACGAAAGAGGCGAACAGCCCGACCTCTGGGTCCACTCCTGCCACGAAGGAGAAGGCGATCACCTCGGGGATCAGCGCGAAGGTCGCCACCGCTCCGGCAAGCATTTCGCGCATGGGATTGGCGGACCAATCACGGCGGATGGAGGAAAGCAGCATAGGATGGATTCTCGCAAAGCATGGCCGGCCCTACTCTGTCGAGCGGTCGCGTAATGGCATGCAGGTTTTGCGTTGTCTGGCGGATCGGCGGCCAGAAGAGCCACCCGGGGTCTCACCGGGTCCGTGGTGAATGCCTGCGGTATAGACGAGATCTTTACTGCAGCGCAACATTCAATTGCGAAGGACGAAAGCGAAAACGCACGAGCCGAACGCCTCTCGCCGGACGGCACTCTGCTCACCCCTTCGCTTGGGCGCTGAGGAACCGGAAGTCCTCACTGCCAGAGGAAGTCCGGCCCGGTGCTCTGGGAGGTAAGCTTCAGCGTCCCGTCCGGCTGGACGACATAGGTCTCGAACACACGGTAACCGAAATCGCCAAGAAAGGTATTCTTGACCACCGTTCCCGGACGATAGGGCGAACGGAGAACCTTTCCTCCATAGGTGAGGCTGCCGGGAAGAGGCTGCGGATCCCCTGCGCTGGCGCAGGCCGAGAGAGCGAAGAGAACGGCAATGAGCGCGTGTTTCATCCGGACTTCTCCTCGGGCAGGCGCAGCGGCCTGGGCGACGTCGATTTCCTTATAACACGCAGCGCTGCTGCTGTTCAGAACGCAGCTTTGCTGCTGTCGAAGTCTTTGCGTCGGGCCTCCGCCCGCGAGAGCGCACTGGCGATCCTCTCATCGGTAAAGGGCTTGGAGATCACCTCGAGCGCCCCTTCGATACCGTGACCGACATTCTCGGGACTGCCGGTTACGAAGATGACGTCAACCCCATGGCGGTCGATCAGCCGACGCGCCAGCTGGGCGCCACTCAGCCCATCGGAGAGACTGAGATCGACGAGCGCGACATCGCTTCTTTGAGCGTAGGCGAGAGCCTGCTCAACCGTCGAAACCGGCCCGATGGTCTGGTGTCCGGCCTCTTGCGCAAAGCGTTCGAGCTCCAGAGCGATAAAATTCTCATCTTCGACGATCATGACCTTCATGGATAAGCCTCCTCCTAGACGGGATGTCAGTCGCACTGCCGGTAGCGGGTAAAACGCAACCGTCCCCGGAATGTTTCCACCTTGAGAAGAATATGTTGGCAACCGGCAAAGTATTAATTTGACTTCGGGATGTCAGGTACTCCCTGGCCCTTCGGCCATGCGGACAGCCACTTTGCATACTCTTCGACGGACAAGGCCATCGTCCCCAAAGCGAAGGACCGCCTTTCGAAATCACCCGCGTGGAATGGTTGAGGTTCAAGGGCCATCGTGACCAGACATTACTCCGCCCGCGCAAACAACTCCCGGTCCCGGGCGCGGATGGGGTCGGTCCAGTCGCGCTCGAACCAGGGCGTGCCGCCAGGCTGAGGCGGGCGTTTGAGCTCCAGCGGACGGGCCGGGCCGTCGCTTGCTTCGGAGGCGACGCGGAAGATGTAGTGGTCGTACATCCTGAGCGCCTCGATCATGTAGCTGGTCGCAACCGTCCGGTCGCGCACGACGACGAGGTTCTCGCCGTTCTCGTCATCGGCGGGGTTCGAGAAATTATAGGAGCCGAGATAAACGCGCGCCGTCGGCTTGTCGAAATCGAGCACGACGAATTTATGGTGCATGCGCGTGCCGCGCTGGTTGCCGTCGACGCCGGCAAGGCCCGAGGGTTCCGTCAGGAAGGGCGGCGGCACGTTGCCCGTCAAGGCGGCCGCCCGCACCACCCTGCGGCGATTGTCCGGCGTCAGCACGTTGAGGCCGAGATTGCCGGCGCGCACCTCGGCATCGGCGATGCCCATGACATGCACCTCGGGGCGTTCGAGCGCGCGGCCGAGCGCCGGACCGATCGCTCCCCTGGTCATCTGGCCGAGGAAAGCGAGCGAGAACAGCACGCTGGACTGGGCGGTATCGATATCGGCGCCAATCTCGTCCAGCCGGCCATTGGCATCGCTGTGCGGCGAGAAAGCAACCTTGGCGTCGACGCCGTCGAGGCCGAGGTCGATCCAGCCGGCGGAACTTGGCGAGTCGCGGAAGTCTTCGGCGCGTTTGGCGGTGAAATAGCTCTCGAAGGCGGTGAAATAATCGTCGATCGCCTTTTCGCTGTGGACGGCAAGGCTGTTGTTCGACTGCACATAGAGCCCGCGCCAGCTGAGATTGGTCGAACCGTAGAGCACTGTCGAAATGCCGCCGCCGCGGACCGCGATCGACTTCTGATGCTGCAGGTTGGCCATGTGCTGGCGCTTGACGTTGGCAACACCCGCCGAGGTGATCAGCCGCTCCGCCGCCCTCGTCTCCGGCGAATTCGGGCGGCCGTGGCCCTTGGTGCGGTCGCTGTCGTCGATGATGATCTTGAGCCTCGGCCCCAGTGCCTCCAGCCGGGTGACCACCTCGGGCAGGTTGAGATCATAGGCGATGACGCGCACCTCAGCGCCGGCGTCGCGCGCTTTGTCGAGCAGATCGAGCGTTTCGGCCCGCGCCTCGAAACCCATCCAGGCAAGCGCCCGCTCGGCATCGGCATGGGTCGGCACGAAGTCCAGCCCCTCATCGCCGACAGGCGGCACCAGCGTG
This sequence comes from Rhizobium sp. WYCCWR 11128, assembly GCF_013416305.1. Classification (NCBI taxonomy): domain Bacteria; kingdom Pseudomonadati; phylum Pseudomonadota; class Alphaproteobacteria; order Hyphomicrobiales; family Rhizobiaceae; genus Rhizobium; species Rhizobium sp. WYCCWR 11128. The sequence goes on along the minus strand of NZ_JACCEZ010000001.1, from coordinate 576,658 downwards.
ATGATCGTCGGCGCGTCGGCGGCAAAATTGCGCACGAAGGCCTGCGACGAGACGAAGCCGCGGGTGAAGGCGACGTTCAGCTTGCCGGGAATGGTCTCGCGCATCAGCGCCAGTTCCGCCTCCTGCGCCTCGCCCGATGTCAGAGCGCCCGCGGCATCCATGAACTTGGGCGTGACGCGATAGAGAAACTTGCCGGGCAGAACGGCGTTGAAAGGAAAATGCACCCAGCGGAACTTCTGGATCGGCGCCTCGGTGGTACGGATGCCGTCGTCTGGAACCGGTTGGCCCGGAAAGCCGATGCGGTTGCGCACCGTCTTGAAGAAGTCCGTACCCGGCTCACGATACTGGATGGCGAAACCGACGAAATCGATCGGCGGTCGGCCATTCTTCCAATCCATGCCGAGCAGCACCATGCCATCGCCGCGATGGATGGTCAGCGCAAAAAGCGCTGCCGCATTCCTGCCGGTCACACGAAAATCCGTATCCATGCCCGCCTCCCCTGGAAATCGGGCGAAATCTAGCATGGTTCCGTGACAGTAAGGAGATATGTCGGTGAAATTTTGCGCGCAGAAGGTGCAGGGAGGCGACGGTGCCGAGCAAGCGCCAGCGCCGCCACGACCTGCCCAGCTGATGCGTCGTCATGAAAGGAGATTTGCGGTTGAGCAGACTTTCAGACGGACCGCCGTACCCTCCTGCCGGGACGGAGGATACGGCCGGACCGACCTACGGTTTCTCGTTTGCACTCTCGGCCCGAAACGCCGCCTCCCCCGCATCTGACACCTCGACCCATTTCTTGTCGGGCTCGGCGTCCGGCACATAGCTGTCGTGCCAGTTCCACCACTTGTAGGTCGGGGTCTGGGGATAGCCCTCGGGCGAATTCTCCCAAACTTCCTGGCGGCCGAGCGGCGTGATGTCGAGATAGTTCCAGGTACCGCCCATCTGCTCGTCGCCGCGGTTGTTGATGAAATAGGTGCGGAAGATGCGCTCGCCGTCGCGGTAGAACACGTTGGTGCCGTGCCACTCGTCAACGCCGAAGTCCTTGTCGAAGCTGTCGGTGATCGCGACCCACGGCATCGTCCAGCCCATCCGCGCCTTCAGCCGTGCAATGTCGGCCTGCGGCGCACGCGAGGCAAAGACCAGCGTTGTGTCGCGCGCGTTGAGATGCGCGACATGGGCAACCTGATCGGCAACCATCGAGCAGCCTCGGCAGGCATGTTCGGGCCAGCCGAACACGCCGGGCTCGTAGAAGGCGCGGTAGAGGATGAGCTGGTGTCTGTTGTCGAACAGGTCCAGCATGCTGACTTTGCCCTGAGGACCTTCGAACGCATAGGCCTTCTCGACAGCCATCCACGGCATGCGCCGGCGCTCGGCGGCCAGTGCGTCGCGTGCGCGGGTCTCAGCCTTTTCCTTCACGAGCAACTGCTCGCGGGCCGCCTCCCAGGCCTGCGGCGACACGACCGGTGGCTTGTGCATGGCTTGTCCGCTTTTTCCATTCTCGGCTGAAGCAGTCATGGCTTTCCATCTCCTCATTGGGGCGATTTCTGGGGCTTGGAAGCCCGGTTCATCGCGCATTGGTCTGAGATAGTTTCGCATCGGAAATCGAACAGGGGGAGTAACAAGTGTGACCGTATTCCATGAAACCGCCGGTCGCAGCCGTAGCGCGCGAGTGGTGTTGGCCGGGAGCGCGTCCATTAGCGCAATCTTGTTTACGAGTTGCACACGTGCTAAAACGCGACAAAACGGCGCATACGAACCCTGATCAAACCGAGATCGTGCCCGTGAATATTTTTATCGCGACTGTTGTTACGCTTGTCATTGGCGTCCTGCCGGCATGGGCAGGTCCTTTGCATCAGGCGGCCAAGGACGGCGATATCGCCCGCGTCACACAGTTGCTGGACCAGCGCTCCGATCTGTCGGAGCTCGATGAGGCGGGCGAGCCGGCGCTGATTATCGCGTCATTGGCGGGCCATGCCGATGTCGTCGTTCTTTTGCTGGATCGCGGCGCCGACATCGAAATTCGCAACAAGGGTGGGCTGACGGCACTGCATGCAGCAGCCTATGGAGGAAATCTGGAGGTGGTGAAACGGCTTGTCGCCGAAGGAGCTGACGTCAACGACAGGAAGAATTTCTATCAGATGTCGCCGCTGCACGGCGCCGCCGAAGAGGGCCGCACTGACGTGGTCGCTTTTCTGCTGACGAAGAGCGCGGATGTCGAAGCGACGGAAAGAAACGGGTACACGCCTCTCACTCAAGCCGGGTGGCGGGCGCATTGGGACACGGCCAAATTACTCATGGAAGCCGGTGCTGTTTGCCAGAAAGCCGAGCTTGTGGGCGAACCGCTCTACAAGGAATGCACCAAACGGCAATAGCATTTCGCTTGAAGTAACAGACCGCGTCCGGGAACGGAGCTTGTTATGTCTTATCATGTGCAAAAATGCGGCCATGCGCGAAAATCCGGAAAGAGAATGGGCGTGGCTGTTGGCGCTGCGGTCATGCTGCTTTCCTTCCTTCAGCCTGCGGGGGCCGAGGAACTCGTCAATACCGGCTATTTCGGCGATATCGCGATCAAGGGCTACGACCCGGTCGCCTATTTCACTGAAAACCAGGCCGTCGAAGGATCCGAGACATATTCCCACCACTGGCTTGGCGCGACTTGGTATTTCGCCAGCGCTAAAAATCGCGACCTCTTCAAGGGCGATCCATCCAAATATGCGCCGCAATATGGCGGCTATTGCGCTGACGGCGTGTCTTTCGGGACAGTAACCACCAATATCGATCCGAAAGCTTGGCGGATCATCGATGGCAAACTGTACCTGAGCTATGACCCCGGCGCGGCCGAAGGCATGGAGAAAAATCCGACCAAGGTGACCGACTCGAAGAAGCATTGGTCCGAAGTGCAGCAGACGCTGATTTCGGAGAAGATGCACACCGTCTGGCAGCAACCGGATACGAAATGAAGCCGCAACGCCCGGCCCGTCAGGGTGTGGGTGAAAAGAACGTCAAGGCGCGCGGCGTGACATGGACGTATGGCCTGTCGCGCTGCTCGCCTGAGGTGTTGCGGTAAACATATCCGCACACCATCCGGTCTAGGAAATAGCCGTCGAATTTTTCGCAGAGACTGTCGCCCCGCACCTCGACGATACCGGTGATGTTGGTATTCGCGCTGCGATAGGCTGTGTTTCCAGCCTTGTCGAAATACTGAGTGAAATCCGTGCCGTTCTTGTGCTTGCCTGTCCAGCTCTTGCCATCGACAAGATTGCGCAGATCTGCCTCGCCGAGCCTGTCGGCTTGACTGCCTGTAAAACCGAAGGGCCATTCGGGAATGCTGGCCTTTCGCAATCCGGCCAGATGGCGCTGCAGATCGCCGTCCCGCCAGTAATCATAGAGATAGCCATAATAGGTGAGATTGCTTTCCGGGAAGAGCTCCAGCAGCTTTGCCGTCTCCGCTGCAGCCCTCGTTTCATTGCCCTGGTCGGCATAGGCCGCCGCCAGATATTCGCGTGCCGGCTCGACCTTCGGCAGGCTGTCGAGCGTCGGCTCTATCAGCGAGATCGCGCGCTGATCGTCACCCGCGGTATAAAAGACGATCCCCGCCAGCAGTTGAAAACTCGACGCCGGCGAAGGGTCGAGCCGCAAAGCCTTTTCCATCTCCGTGATCGCCTGCCCGCTGCTTCCGGTGTGGACCAGGATGAGAGCGAGGTTGGCGGCGGCCTCCGCATCGTTCGGCTCCATGGCAACCGCCATGTTGGCGGAATTTTTGGCCTCCGTTTCGCGTCCATCCACCCATTGCAGCAGGGCAAGCACCGTGTGCGCCCTGGCATTGTTGGGATCGAGCTTGAGGGCTTGCCCGGCGGCGTCATAGGCGATCTTGCGGGCGACGGCAGCCGACCAGAGGTAATTATAGTCGTTGCGCCAGACATCGACGGCCACCCGCGCGATTCCCGCATGGGCATTGGCAAAGCCCGGATCGAGATCGATCGCTTTCTGGTAGAAGGACAGCGTCCGACGATAGGTATCGACATCCCTCAAGATGAAGCCTTCCTGCTCGGCCCGCATGTAAAAATCGTAGGCTTCGAGATTTTCGGTCGGGATCCGGGCCAGTTGGTCGCGCTCGCGAGCGCTGAGCTTGACCGACAGGGCCGAGATGATCTTGCCGATCACATCGTCCTGAACGGCAAAGAGGTCGGCATATTGGCGATCGTAGCGTTCGGCCCAGAGCGACAGGCCGGAGACAGCGTCGATCAGTTTGACATTGATCCGCAGCCGCGGCCCGGCGCGCTGCAAGGTTCCTTCGAGCACATATTTCACGCCGAGTTCGGCTGCCACGTCCTGGATCTTGCCGACGGAGCCCTGGATGGCGAAGACCGAGTGGCGGGCGATGACGAAGAGGCCTGATACTTTGGACAATTCGGTGATCAGATCGTCCGTCAACCCCGCTGCAAGATGGTCGTGCTCAGTGTCGCCGCTGACATTGATGAAGGGCAGAACCGCGACTGAGGGCCTGTCCGGCAACGGATAGGCAAAACGTTCGCCGGGCCCCGGCGGCTTTGCCGGCATCCATGGCTGCCACCAGAGTGCTGCGCCCGCAAGAGCAAGGACGATGGCCGCTGCGATGCCGGCAACGAGGCGGCGTCTCGGCAGGCGCCTGCGGGTCTTGATGGTCTTGCCGGCAGCAGTCGGGTCAAGCAGGATGCGATAGACCCGGATCGGTTCGGTGATGCTCTTCAACCGCTGTTCGCCGAGCGAAGCGAAACCGACCGGGATTTTCGATTTCACCTGGTCGTATGTCGTGCCCGATATGGCGATACCGCCGGGGTCGGCCAGCGCCTGTATTCGATCGGCGATATTGACGCCGTCGCCCTGGATGTCTTCGCCCTCGACGATGATATCGCCGAGATTGATGCCGATCCGGAACTCGAGCCGATGCTCCGGCAGCGCCGCGGCAGTCTGCGTGGCTTTCAGTTGCTGAACCTCCACCGCGCAGCGCAGGGCATCGACGACACTTTGAAATTCGACCAGCAGACCATCGCCCATGGTTTTGACCAGCCGGCCGTGGTGAAGCGCGATCGCCGGCTCGAAGACATCGTTCTGGTCCGCCTGAAAACGCGCACGGGTGCCCTCTTCGTCGATCTGGCTCAATCGACTGTAACCGACGACATCAGCGATCAGGATTGCTGCAAGACGGCGCTCCATCCCCGGTCTTTCCTGGAGAGCGAATGTATTATTAACAATATCCTACAGTATGTTCTGCCGCGATGCTATCGTCGGGCCGGGTGATATTCAACTTGGCGGTGACATCGGATCCCAGCGAACGAAGCAGACATCTGCCATCTACCAATTACGGGTCTGAGCGGGCGCGCAACTACTGCATGCAAAAGCGGGGGTCTGTAAAAGATAGAGTTCAGGCCAGGCGCTATTTCATGTCGTGTGATTTCTGAACCCGCCATAATCGATTAATGCAAATCCACGGGGATGGAGTTGACCCGAAATGGGTCATCGCGCCTTGGTCCCTCCCGTCTGCGGCAGCTGAATTTTGTATCTTTTAAGTTGTTTCATGATTAGAATTTCTCTCCTACCGTTTCATCAACTTGCGATTGGGGATAGCGATGAGAAACTCGGTTGTAGGATGCATAGTGGGCGCAGTATCTGCCGCAATGATTTCTTTGCCGGCTCAAGCTGAAACCAATCCCATAGATAAGCGCGAGGGAGACGCGCACAATCATCACTTCTACTCTGCTGAATTTGCCAATCCTGATAATGTTATCGTTTATGTGGTTTGCAATCAGACTGATGCCGGAAGCGATTTCTTCTGGGCTAAAGCCGCGTTTGGTGTCGGAGAAAATAACCCTATTCCAGCGCACACGTGCCTCGAGCGCAATGACTACATTGATGGTTCGATTGACGGGAATGTGCCGAAGTCAAAGCCCAAAACGTCTGAAGTATACGTAAAGGCCGAAAATGGGGAAATTCCCACTTTAATTTGGTGCGACTACCTAACTTTTAATCGGTGCGACAATAATATTCCAGCCAATATCGCGTCTTGGGTTTCTGAGTTGCGCATGTTCGGCGAGGGGGCGTCGAACCGGCTGACCCCCATCATTAAGGCAGGCGTTCGGTTAACCGATGGAAAATATAAAGTGCAGATCGAATACTCGGAAGCCGCCGGCTCAATTGTCGTCGTTGCACTTAATGCCAACGTGAATACCGCGTCATTCCAGAATTCTGACAGTAAAGATATCGGAACTTCAAAAGCAGTAGATGTCGTAAAGTTTGACGATTCTAAAATTCAAGCTGATCTTCATAAAGAGGATCCCGTATTGCTTATAAATAACGGAAACTCCTCAGGTAAATTTGAGTTTTACCTCTCACCCCAAGGTGATAACGCCACATCTCTTTCGTTTATTGGGCTGAGAGATGGCACGATACGTTTCCGCTTCGACAGTATTCAACTCAGCAATTTGGCGCGGTAGGCCGATGTTCAACCTCGTTAGGAACCATAAACTTACTGCAATCTATGTACTATGCGCTGGCGTTCTTGCTCGTTATGCCTTGAGCGCTCCTCGCACGGTAGGTTTCGATGCGTACTTGGTCGATTTCGTCGTTATAGTATTTTCTTCTATAATTGCCGTCGCGGCGAGCCATATACTATTATTCTACTGGCGAGAAGAAGCTGAAGAAGACAATAACGGACGACTTACAGCGGCAGGCAAGCGAAGGCTAAGAAGTCGCTTCTATATAATGGCTTTTTTGGCGGCAATTGTCGTTTTGATCCTAATCGGTCTGCATCGAGGCGAATACCTATCTTGGCCATTTCGGGTAGTACTGTTTCTTGTGTCTGTGCTTAGCAGTATTGTTACGGGCGGCTTTGAACGCGCCAGTTCGATCTGAGCACCGGAATCCCTCCGAGCCGGGATCATCGTTGCTGCCGGCGGCGCGCGTAGGCACTAGCTCCAACTATACTTCAACCAGACCCCCGAGGAGAATGGCGCGGCAGTCCGCATTGGTTGCCAGGCCTGAGCGGATCGCGCTGGTGTTCGCAGCGATGATGCCAGGCGAAATACTTTGAGCCATAGTTCCCCTCGACCATCAGCAGAGTTGCCAAAAGCAGGCGAGTGTCCGAAGCTTGTTTTTAGCTATCAGGCGATGGATTGCGAGATATGACGACAGCCTCTTCCACGGAGCCAACCAGGCACGGCAGCGCCAGGATTTGTCGCGGCTGCTGGGACCAGATGCATGTGCCGATCCCGATCGGCGGTCCGCTTGCCCTGCCCTTCCGCGCCCTCGGCATCACCCGCAGCAAGATGAACCCCGATATCTGCACGATCTGCGAGCGCTCCTTCCAATATGTCAAGAAGCAGCGCCAGATCACTGTCGACGCCACCATCCTGTTTGCCGATATCAGGGCTTTCACGGATCTGTCGGAGCGCATCGAGGCGGTGCAACTGAGCGAGATTGTCAGCCTGTTTCAGGATCGCTGCGCGCAGGCGATTTGGGCGCATGATGGCATCGTCAACAAGCAGATGGGCGACGGCCTGATGGCGATTTTCAATTTTCCGATCGTCAGAAAGGATCACGCCGGCGCCGCGATCCTGGCCGCGCAGGAGATCCAGCGAAACTGCGCCGCCGCGCTGAGCGGTCTGGTGCTCGAGGCATTGCCCGGCCGCACCCTCGGCGTCGGCGTCGGCATCCATTCCGGTGAGGTCCAGATCGGCGAATTCTCAAGCTTCCGCAGCGATTTCACCGCCATCGGCGGCGTCGTCAACCAGGCCGCAAGGCTCGAATCCCAGGCCGCCGCCGGCGAGATCCTGATCTCGGCCGAAACGGCGGCGAAGGCTGCCGCGCTTGTTGCCGGAGCAGAAGAGCGCACGCTCACGCTCAAGGGCATCGAGCAGCCGGTGCAGGCGCGTGTGTTGATCAAACGCTGAGCGATTGCGACCACGCCACGATCTCTTCGAAGCGGATGCCGGCCGCGTGAAGACTGAATGTAGCCGGCGTCTCTCCTCCTATACTGGAGGGTTCACAACCGCGGCTTCGGCGCCGTCTTCATCATCATTGATCGTAACGCCGGCTTCCAACGCCGCCAGGATGAAAGCCTGCCGCACCGTCTCGGCCGGCATCCGTCCGGCAAGCCAGGCGCGGCAGAAATCGATCGCCCTTTGCTGGTGGACGCCGCCATTGACCGGCCAGTCCGAGACGAGCGCATAGAGCGCATCCTGCGGTGAGCGGAGAACCAGGCGTTCGCCGGTATCAAGGTCGATCGAGATCGTTTTTTTCCAGAAGGCGGAATGGTCGCTAATGGCAGTAGTACCCAGAGGTGAAGTGACTGGAAACTAACTGCGGAAGGCCGATTTCGGTTCCGATAAGAGGGTCGGACGATCGCCGCGCGGCATTGCACGAATGCCGTCGGTCTTTGGGCGAAGAAACGACGGACGCGAATGGATATTGAAATCGGGATCGCCGACCAATGCCTCATTTTTGGCCGGGCCGATCTCGATGGTTGCGGCCCCGGCTGTCAACCTGGCAGCTTGCAGCCCTTGCTCATTCCAGCGGACTGCATGGCGGAAACCTTGCCTTTGGACGCGGCAATTTCCCCTTCCTTGTCTCCCCCGGCGACGCTGCCGATGGGGACGCCGACGAGGAAGACACCGAAAGCATCGCCGTTCGCTGCACTGATCTGCTGCTTGGAAAGGTCGTCGAGCTTGGCCTTCTCTTTCTTGAGTTCCACGGCGAGCGCCGCGCAACTGAGGTTCGTATAGGCAGCCATCGGAATATCGACTTGAACGATAGCGTCAGGACGTTTGGCGCAGCCGGCCACTGCCGCGGCCGCCGCGAATGCAATGATTATCTTGTTCATGAATGGTCCCCAATTCCCGCAGCAGCTGTAACATCGGCGCGCGCAATGCGGGAGGCAGCAGAGCCTTCAACCACAGACTTTTATTTATCGACACTTTCCATTTCGGCTTGGCATTGCTGGCGATGCCCCCCATTGATATCCGGAGTTTGCATGATAGCCGGCACGCCTACCGCCCCGTTAGTTTCCGCGCTTGACCTCCGCGCACGGCCTCTACCTAAAAGCCCGACTGCTATGCAAAGGAGGCTCCGGTGTCGGTACCCATTGAGGACTACGCGCTCATCGGCGATTGCGAAACCGCCGCACTCGTCTCGAAGAACGGCTCGATCGACTGGCTCTGTTTTCCGCGCTTCGATTCCCCCGCCTGTTTTGCCGCCCTGCTCGGCGCCGAGGATAACGGCTTCTGGTCGCTGTCACCGTCAGGTGAAATTGTCCGCGTCACGCGCCGCTACCGCAACGATACGCTCATTCTCGAAACCGAGTTTCAGACCGAGACCGGCACCGCCGTTCTCATCGACTTCATGCCGCTTCGCGATGGCACGAGCGATCTGATGCGCATCGTCGAGGGCAAGAGCGGCACTGTCGCCTTCGATATGGAGCTCAACCTTCGCTTCGATTACGGCCGAACCGTTCCCTGGGTCACGCATGGCGAGGATGGCGGCATCACCGCCATTGCCGGCCCGGACAGGCTAACCCTGAATTGCGCCGTCCCGCTCGAAGGCCGCGGCCTGAGCACGGTCGGCTCCTTCCAGCTTGCCGCTGGCGAGAGCCAGATCTTCACCCTGACCTGGTCACCCTCGCATATGCCGCAGCCGGCTCAGCGGCAGGTGGAATATGCGCTGCCGGACACGGAGGAATTCTGGCAATCCTTTGCCGCGACCTGCCCGAAAGTGGGCGGGTGGACGGAACAGGTCAAACGCTCGCTCATCACGCTCAAGGCACTGACCTACATGCCGACGGGCGGCATCGTCGCCGCAGCGACAACCTCCCTGCCGGAAAAGGTTGGCGGGCCGCGCAACTGGGACTACCGCTATTGCTGGCTGCGCGACGCGACGCTGACCCTGCTCGCCCTGATGAAACTCGGCTATTACGAAGAAGCCAGTGCCTGGCGCAACTGGCTGCTGCGCGCGGTCGCCGGCGCCCCGGCGCAGATGCAGATCATGTATGGCGTCGCCGGCGAGCGCAATCTGCTGGAATGGCAGGTTCCCTGGCTGAGTGGCTACGAGGGCTCGACACCCGTACGCATCGGAAATGCCGCTGCCGAACAGGTGCAGCTCGATGTCTATGGCGAGGTGGCCGACGCCATGCTGCAGGCCCGCAAGGGCGGGCTTCCGCCGCATCACCGCGGACGCGAACTGGCGGCGGCCATTCTGCCCTTTCTCGAAAAAATCTGGATGGAGCCCGATGAAGGCATCTGGGAGGTGCGCGGCCAGCGCCAGCATTTCACCTATTCGAAGGTCATGGCCTGGGTGGCCTTCGACCGCGCCGTCCAGATTGCCGAGGCGGACGGCGAGCCCGAGGCCGCCGCACGTTGGCGCACGCTCGCAAATCACATCCATGCCGAGGTTTGCGAGAAAGCTTTCGATCCCGAACTCGGCTGTTTCGTGCAGGCCTACGGCTCCAAGGCGCTTGATGCCAGCCTGCTGCATCTCGGCATGGTCGGCTTCATCCCGCCTGATGATCCGCGCTATGTCGCGACAGTCGAGGCGATCGAGCGCAGGCTGCTGCGTGATGGCCTGCTGCTGCGCTACGAGACGCAGGAGGTGGACGACGGCCTGCCGCCAGGCGAAGGCGCGTTCCTCGCCTGCAGCTTCTGGCTCGTCGACGCCCTCGGCATGATCGGCCGCCGGGACGATGCGCTGCGCCTGTTCGAGCGGCTGCTTTCTATCTGCAACGATGTCGGGCTTCTGGCGGAAGAATATGATCCCGCCGCCCGCCGCATGCTGGGCAACTTCCCGCAGGCCTTCAGCCATGTCGGGTTGATCAACAGTGCGTTGAACCTCGCGCGGCTGAAGGGGCCGGCGGACCAGCGTTCGGCTTGATTATATGCTCGGCTTGGTTATTGGGAGACCGGCGGGAGAACACCCGCCGCTGCCCAAGGCGAGGTTAGCGCCCTTAAGCGACACCACCCCACTATTCAAAAATCCGAACGATTCATTCGTTTCCCTTTTGTACTCTTTCCCTCTTCACTTTCGCGCTGACTCTCTCCATATTCGCGCCATGGCCAGATCTCCGAAGAAATCCCCCGCCCCGAATGGCTTCGAGGAAGCCCCTCAATCGTCTTTTGAGGGAGCCCCCCTCTCAGGCTCGGTTGCCGATTGGGTGAAGCAGCTGGAGGCCGATGCCGAAACCTCGGGCGTCGAAACCCAGCGCCAGATCGCCTCCAAGGCCGGCAAACATCGCAAGAAGGTGGAAATCGCCGCCAGGACGAAAACCAGCGACGGCGGCGTCAGCGCGTCGAAATCGGCGCGCGGCACCTCCATGGGCGGCTCTACCGACCCGAAGACGCGTGCGGCCGCCGGCCTCAATCCCGTCTCCGGCATGGATACGACGCTGGAGGAGGCCTCGTCGCTGCAGGCCGGCACCGCCGTCACCGCCACGGTCGAGGCGCTGTCGGCGCTGATCGAGAGCGGCAATCCGCTTCACAAGAACGGCAAGATCTGGACGCCGCACCGCCCTGCCCGGCCCGACAAGTCAGAAGGCGGCATCGCCATCCGCATGCAGTCGGATTACGAGCCGGCCGGCGACCAGCCCACAGCCATCCGCGACCTCGTCGAGGGGCTGGAAAATGGCGACCGCAGCCAGGTGCTGCTCGGCGTCACCGGCTCCGGCAAGACCTTCACCATGGCCAAGGTGATCGAGGCGACGCAGCGCCCGGCCGTCATTCTGGCGCCGAACAAGACGCTGGCAGCCCAGCTCTATTCCGAGTTCAAGAATTTCTTCCCCGACAATGCGGTGGAATATTTCGTTTCCTACTATGATTACTACCAGCCGGAAGCCTATGTGCCGCGCTCCGACACCTATATCGAGAAGGAAAGCTCGATCAACGAGCAGATCGACCGCATGCGCCACTCGGCGACGCGCTCTCTGCTCGAACGCGACGACTGCATCATCGTCGCCTCGGTCTCCTGCATCTATGGTATCGGCTCGGTCGAGACCTATACGGCGATGACCTTCCAGATGTCGGTCGGCGACCGGCTCGACCAGCGCCAGCTGCTGGCCGACCTCGTCGCCCAGCAATACAAGCGCCGCGATATGGATTTCACCCGCGGCTCCTTCCGGGTGCGCGGCGACACGATCGAACTCTTCCCCGCCCACTTGGAAGATGCCGCCTGGCGCATCTCGATGTTCGGCGATGAGATCGACGCCATCACCGAGTTCGATCCGCTCACCGGCCAGAAGGTCGGTGACCTGAAATCGGTGAAGATCTACGCCAATTCGCACTATGTCACCCCGCGCCCGACGCTGAATGGCGCCATCAAGTCGATCAAGGAGGAGCTCAGGCTTCGCCTCGCCGAGCTTGAGAAGGCCGGCCGCCTGCTGGAGGCCCAGCGCCTGGAGCAGCGCACCCGCTATGATATCGAAATGCTCGAAGCGACCGGCTCCTGCCAGGGCATCGAGAACTATTCGCGTTACCTCACCGGCCGCGACCCCGGCGACCCACCGCCGACGCTGTTCGAATATATCCCCGACAACGCCCTCGTCTTCATCGACGAAAGCCATGTCACCGTGCCGCAGATCGGCGGCATGTACCGGGGCGACTTCAGGCGCAAGGCGACGCTGGCCGAATACGGCTTCCGCCTGCCCTCCTGCATGGACAACCGGCCGCTGCGCTTCGAGGAATGGGACGCCATGCGCCCCGACACCATTGCCGTTTCGGCCACGCCCGGCGGCTGGGAGATGGAGCAATCAGGCGGCGTCTTCGCCGAACAGGTGATCCGCCCGACCGGCCTGATCGACCCGCCGGTCGAGGTCCGCTCGGCCCGCAGCCAGGTGGACGACGTGCTCGGCGAGATCCGCGAAACCGCCACCAAGGGCTATCGCACCCTCTGCACCGTGCTGACCAAGCGCATGGCCGAGGACCTGACCGAATATCTGCATGAGCAGGGCGTGCGCGTGCGCTACATGCACTCCGACATCGACACGCTGGAGCGTATCGAAATCCTCCGCGATCTCCGCCTCGGCGCCTTCGACGTGCTCGTCGGCATCAACCTTTTGCGCGAAGGCCTCGACATTCCCGAATGCGGCTTCGTCGCCATCCTCGACGCCGACAAGGAAGGCTTCCTGCGCTCCGAAACTTCGCTGATCCAAACGATCGGCCGCGCCGCCCGCAACGTCGACGGCAAGGTCATCCTCTATGCCGACCAGGTCACCGGCTCGATGAAGCGGGCGATGGAGGAAACCAGCCGCCGCCGCGAAAAGCAGATGGTCTATAACCAGGAACACGGCATCACCCCGGAATCGGTCAAGGCCAGGATCAACGACATCCTCGACTCCGTCTACGAACGCGACCACGTCCGCGCCGATATCTCGGGCGCCTCGGGCAAGGGCTTCGCCGATGGCGGCAACCTCGTCGGCAACAACCTGCAGACCCATCTCAACGCCCTCGAAAAGAGCATGCGCGACGCCGCCGCCGACCTCGACTTCGAAAAAGCCGCCCGCCTCCGCGACGAAATCAAACGCCTCAAGGCTGCCGAGCTGGCGATTATGGACGATCCCATGGCTAGAGAAGAGTCAAAGGCAATGGAAGGCGTCAGACGGAACGCCAAAGCGACCCGCGAATCCCTTCTCCCAGCCGGCGAGAAGGTGCCCGGCAGGGCGGATGAGGGGGCCACCCCCTCCTACTTCGCCAAACCCTCGATCGACGACATGGGCCCAGGCACCGACACCACCACCCCTCTCTTCCGCAAACCCGCTCTGGATGAGATGGGCCGCGACATTGCCGAGCCCACAAAGAAGACCCTCTTCCGCAAGAACGACCTCGATGAAATGACGGTCGGCCGAACCGAAAAGCCGGTCACCGGCGCACTGCCGGAAAAGCCGGATGCCGCCAAAAGCACGAAGCGGTTTTCACCGCTGCTTGAAGGGCAGCCGGAGCGCGACGACGTGCGGCCGGTCGTGCGCGGGAAGACGGGTGTGGGGAGCTATGAGGACCCGGGCGAGCAGAAGCGCAAGGGGCGGACGAAGGGGAAGACCGGGCGGCCGGGGCGGTAAAGCAAGGCGCAGAGCCTAGTCGGGCTCGCGCGCGCTGATCTCGGCGAGCGCTCCGTCGCCGAAATCAGCCAGGCGGCACAGAGGAATATTCTGCGGGAAATGTCGAAACTCCAGGAAGAGCGGGTCAACGATCACATGATCGCCTACCGGATCGACGACAACCCGCCGCTGACGCCGGCCATCGTGCTGACGGATGGATTCTGGGCGATGGTGGACAAGAATTTCCCGGATGGCACCTTGCTGATCCTGCGCCAGCCCGACGAGGTGGCCGTGATCGACCGAAAGGCGCCCTCCGCGCTGATCACGGCCCGCCAGCTGATCGACATGGCGAAACACCGCGGCGTCGATTTTCTCTCCGACAGGATTTTCGAGCGGCGCGACGGCCGGCTCGTCACTGTGACGGAATGAGCCCGTGACGTCCCCCGCCCTTTGATCCGGAAGACCTCCATGCCCGCTGAAGGAAGGGAACCGCCCATGCTGGACCTGCGCATCGACCCCTTCCCCTCCGCCGCGGAACTTAACGCGCTCTTTTCCGCCGCCTGGGGCAGCCCGCACAACCGCGACTTCACCCCCATCCTCTCCCGCAGCCTCGCTCATATCGGCGCCTATCAGGACGACCGTCTCGTCGGCTTCGTCAATGTCGCCTGGGATGGAGGCATCCATGCCTTCATCCTCGATACCTCAGTGCATCCCGACATGCGAAGGCAAGGCATCGCGACGCGGCTGGTTCGGCAAGCGACGAGCCTCGCCCGCGAGCGCGGCGCAGAGTGGCTGCATGTCGATTTCGAACCGCACCTGACCGGCTTCTACCGCGCCTGCGGTTTCAGGCCGACCAAGGCAGGGATCATCAACCTCGTGTGAGGCGTCCCGCGCGGGAAGCCGGAACCAGTCGAAGCCAACACCAACCTGCGATAGTGGCGCGAATGGTCGCGCGGCGCAGCATTATCGAAGAACCCGCTGAAAACACAATTTTCGCGAGAGCATCCCAACCGAAAATGAAAGATAATATTATTTACGAAACCAAAATATGTCTTTGAGTTCTCAAATTAAAATTCTTTTCCCAGTATTTCATTCTTAGTTTTTCATTAAAAAAGCAATGAAAAGACACAATTTTGCATTGAAAACTTGACCGGGGATTGGCATAGATCCCCGAGGGGTTGTCGTCCGCCGAGCAATAAAACAGTTCTTTCGGGGATGTCTCATATTGCCGAGTACAAAGCATCTTTTGGGGAAAGATATATATATATATGACCTTGAATATTCTGGACACGAACGGCGCCACAATTACCAAGACCGGCGCTGAGTTCGAAGCTTACGATGTTATCCGCGACTCTGCCGCCAGCCCTTCCGCACCTGTCTCCCTCACTGTTTCCGATTCGTCCGTGGCGGATCTGGCCGACGAGCTGGGCTCGGTCTCTGCAAACGTGATTGGCTCTTACTACGGCAATGCGATCACGACGGGCGCGGGCAACGACACCATCTCAGGCAGCGACGGCAATGACACGCTGAACGGCGGCGCCGGCGACGATGTGATCAGTGGTGGTAGCGGCGACGACAAATTGATCGGCGGCGCCGGTAACGATACAATTTTTGACGGTGGCATCCCCTGGCCGGGAACGGGTGACCAGCAGCAACTCACCGACATCGACGCCGGTGACGGCGACGATTCCATAGTCGTGGAGAGATACAATCCACTGATTTCAGGAACAGTCGATGGCGGTGCCGGAATCGATACGCTGCAAACCTCGTCGCTCAACGTGACGATCAAGAATATTGAAGTACTTAATACGGAAAGATCTACCGTTAGCGGTTCGAGCGCGCAGTTCGAGAGTTTTGACAAGATCATCGGGTCGACCGATCCGGTCTTCAATTTTTCCGCTATTTTGGAGTTGACGGACAGCGCCCACCTCGATCTTTCCGACGAGCTGGCGGACCGCCGAGCTCATATCTGGGGCTGGAACAATCCCTCCGGCGTTGACGTCAAGACCGGCGACGGTGACGACGTATTTGCGGGCAGCGACGTCAACGACATTTTCGACGGCAGCGGCGGCAACGACATTTTCGACGGCAGGGGCGGCAATGACAAATTGACCGGCGGCGACGGCGACGACGAGCTCGATGGTGGCGACGGCACCGACACGGCTGTTTTCGCCGGTAATTTTTCCGACTATTCCCTTGCATTGGAAAATGGCAGGCATGTCGTCACGAGCTCGCTCGAAGGTACGGATACGCTGACGGACGTCGAATTCGCGCGCTTTGCCGATGGTGTCTACGATTTCGCCACCGGAACTTTCACCGTCGACAGTACCGAGCCAGGTAACCCTTTGAATATCCTGGAGACGAGCGGCGCCACGATTACCAAGACCGGCACCGAATTCGAAGCTTACGACGTCATTCGCCACTCCGAAATCAATCCTCTCGTCGCGGCCACCCTGGTCATCTCGGACTCCGGGACGGTAGACCTTTCCGACGAACTGGGTTCGGGCTCCGCAAATGTGACGGGCTCGAGCGGCGACGATACGCTCACGACAGGCGCAGGCAACGACATCATCTCGGGCGGTTACGGCGCAGACACACTGAACGGCGGCGCCGGAAACGATCATCTCCATGGAGGATCTGGCAATGACACGCTGAATGGCAGCACCGGCAATGACCAGATCTTCGGCGACGGCGGGAATGATGTCATTAAAGGCGGCGCCGGCAACGATACGATCATCGACGGTGATGTTGGCAACTTCTCTCCGGATCTCGGGCTCGTGCCGGAAGTCTTGGACATCGACGCCGGCGACGGAAACGATGTCGTCATCGTGCAGCCATTCGCTCCACTGGTCTCCGGAACAGTCAATGGCGGTGATGGGTTCGATACGCTGCAAGCCCCCGATCTAAGAGGTCTGACGATCGAGAACTTCGAAGTCCTTGACACTGCAAGATTTCAGGTTGCCGGTTCGAGCGCGCAGTTCGAAAGCTTTGATAGCATCGTCGGCTCGATCAATCCGTTCGACGTTGTTTCTCGCCCCTCACTGGCAATAACGGACAGCGCCCACCTCGATCTTTCCGATGAGCTGGGAGGCCACGGAGCTTTTATCACCGGCTATGGCTCCAGCATTGACGTCAAAGCCGGCGACGGCGACGACGAGTTTACGGGCACCGACGGCAACGACATTTTCGAGGGCGGCGGCGGCTACGACATCATCGATGGCGGCGCCGGCACCGACACGGCGGTCTTCTCCGCGAAGTTCGCCGACTATATGCTCGGCTACCGCTACGACAACGAATCCCACGTCGTGATAAGCCTGAGCGGGCAGGACGGTGAGGATATCCTGACCGACGTCGAATTCGCCCGTTTTGCCAACGGCGTCTATGAATTCGCCACGGGAACCTTCACGAGCACCAATAACGCGCCGACCAACATCCAGCTCTCGAAAACCGCCCTCTCCGAGGACACGCCGATCTGGACCACGGTCGGCCTGCTCAGCGCCAAGGACGCCGATGGCGACGCGCTCACCTATACGCTGATCGACGGGGCGAACGATCACTTCCGGATAAAGGGCGACCGCATCGTCACCTCGAAGGCGCTGGACTACGAGACGGACAAGTCGCACACGATCAAGGTGGCTGTCTCCGATGGCACGGTCACGGTCGAAAAGGACATCACGATCAACGTCCTCGACGTCAACGAAGCCCCTGTTAACAAGGCGCCGACCAATCTCGCCTTCTCGCGCAGCTCGGTCTCCGAGAATATCGCGATCGGCACCTCGGTCGGCCTTCTCTCGGCGCGCGATCCGGAAGGCGGCACGGTAAAATGGCGGCTGACGGATGATGCTGACGGCATCTTCAAGCTCGTCGGCAATAAGATCCAGACCAAGGCGGCGATCGACTACGAAAGCACCCACAGCCTGACCTTCACCGCCGAAGCCTACGACGCGGCAGGAAACGTCACCAGCCACGATTTCACGCTTGCAGTAAAGGACGTCTTCGAGCTGTCGGTTTCGAGCCTGCTGCACGACGCGCTCATCTAGCAACGACCTTGTCGCGGGACGCAGAAATGCGTCCCGCGACAAGCGCAGAATGCGCCCGCGTGCCCGCTTAAACGAGCACCCGGCGCTGCCACTGCCCCGAGTTCCAACCTGCGGTCGCCGCTTTCCAAAGAAGGTGGCTGCCGCCTCCGACACGAACCTTCTCCACCCGGAACGGCAGAAAAGACACAATCCCGTTCTTGCAGAATCCAACGTATCTTCTGGAAAGTTTAACATGGCCTTGAATATTCTGGACACGAACGGCACGACGCTTACCAGGACCGGCGCTGAGTTCGAAGCATACGACGTTATCCGCCACTCCGAAGCTACTCCCCTCGCCGCCGTCACTCTGGTCGTCTCCGATTCCGGCGTGGCAGATCTGGCCGACGAACTGGGCTCGGTCTCCGCGAACGTGACAGGCTCGAGCGGTGACAACACGATCACGACGGGCGCAGGCAATGACACCATCTCGGGTGGTGATGGTGCAGACACGCTGAGCGGCGGCGTTGGCGACGACCTGATCAAAGGCGAAGCTGGCGACGACGTACTAAATGGTGGTGACGGCAACGACAATCTCTTCGGCGGCGCCGGCAATGACGTCATCAAGGGTGGCGCAGGCGACGATTGGATTGTCGATGAAGGTTCTACGACCGGAGTCTTCAATATCGATGCAGGTGAGGGCAAGGACACCGTGTCGTTGTTGCAGGAGGTCGGCAGTACACCCTCGGGCAAAGTCGATGGCGGTCCCGGTGTCGACACGCTGCAAGCCACCAATTTGACCGGCCTGACGCTCAAAAGCTTCGAAATCCTTGACACGCAAGGATTGGAAGTTACCGGATCGTCCGCGCAGTTCGAAAGCTTCGAGAAGATTATCACCCCCAACCTCGGTCCCGGCTTCACTCCTACGATCACCTTGCGGTTGACGGACGGCGCCCATGTCGATCTCTCGCAGGAGATCGGGCCCAGCGTGGTCTACATCTCTCCTGACAAGGACACTACCAGTATCGACGTCACCACCGGCGGTACCCGGGACCATCTCATCGGGCTCAGCGGAAATGACATCCTGGATGGAGGCGCCGGTGACGACGTCATCGACGGCAATGCAGGAAATGACCGGTTGACCGGCGGAGCTGGCAACGACACCATCGATGGCGGCTACGGAAACGACGTCATCAGGGGCGGCGGCGGCAACGACAAGATTATGGATGGCCAATTTTTCAGTGGCATTGGCTCCGAAGCCTTCGACATTGATGCTGGCGATGGCAATGACACCGTGATCTTGCAGAACTATGACAGCATCGCCGATTCCGGAACGGTCGATGGCGGTGCCGGCACTGACAAACTGCAGGCCGGTCTTCTGACGGGCCTGACGATCAAGAACTTCGAAATCCTTGATACGGGAACATGGGCGATTGGCTCGGCGGCGCAGTTCGAAAGCTTCGACAAGATCACAAACACGGACAATCCGGCCAATATCATCCTCATGCAAGTGACGGACGGCGCCCATCTCGATCTTTCCGACGAGTTGGGAAGCCGTAAGGTCCAAATCGTCGGCAGCGGCTCCAGCATGGACGTGACGACGGGTAGCGGCGACGACCTCTTGGGCGGTACCGCTGGCAATGACACTTTAGATGGCGGAGACGGGAATGACGGGCTCTCCGGCCGTCTCGGCAATGACGTCATCAGGGGCGGTGCGGGTAACGACTCGATCAGCGATGGCGATAGTTTTGCTAACGTCGCTGAGGTCTTCAATATCGATGCTGGCACTGGCGACGACGGCGTGACCCTGGTCAAGGGCCTCTTCGGTCATCAGTTGTCCGGAACAGTCGATGGCGGCTCCGGCATCGACACGCTAAAAGCCAATGATATGACGGGCCTGACGATCAAGAACTTTGAAATCCTCAGCGCGTCGGCGATCGAGACTAAAGGATCGTCCGCTCAGTTCGAAAGCTTCGACAAGATCATCAGCTCGACCGGTCCGACCGATCAGTTTCCCATCTCCTTGAGATTGACGGACGGCAGCCATCTCGATCTTTCCGACGAACTGGCAAACAATTCGGTCACCATCGGCGGCACGGACTCCAGTATCGACGTCAAGACCGGCGGCGGCAACGACTATCTACACGGTGCCGCTGGCAATGACATTTTGGACGGCGGCACCGGCAACGACACGATCTCTGGCAATGGCGGCAATGACAAGCTGACCGGCGGTGCGGGCAACGACGCAATCTTCGACGGCGACAATGTTTCCACCACTCCCGAGACCTTCGATATCGACGCCGGCGAAGGCAACGATGCGATCACCTTGCGGACACACTCTTCCGCGATTTCCGGAGTGATCGACGGCGGCGCCGGCGCGGATACGCTGCGCGTCATCGAGCCGACCTTGGGCCCCAGCATGGAATTCATCGGGCTTGCCGGCCTGACGATCAAGAACGTCGAAATTCTTGAAACGGCGGGAGCCGAGGTTCTTGCTTCGGCCGCCCAGTTCGAAAGCTTCGACAAGATCGTCAAATACGAAATGCCGGGCTATGAGAACGATGTCCTCGCACTGACGTTGACGGACAGCGCCCATGCCGACCTCTCCGACGAACTGGCAAACCGCCACGTCGACATCTTCGGCACCGCCTTCGGCATCGACGTCAAGACCGGCGGCGGCGACGACTATTTCTTCGGAACCGGCGGCAATGACAAATTCGAAGGCGGCGCCGGCAACGACGTGCTTTTGGGCGGTGCGGGCATCGATACGGCGGTCTTCTCAGGCAATTTCGCCAAATACACTTTCGCATTGAACAATGGCAGCCACATCCTGACGAGTGCCCTGGAGGGCAAGGATACGCTGACCGATGTTGAATTCGCCCGTTTTGCCGACGGCGTCTACGATTTCGCCAAGGGAAAGTTCACGCCCGACGGTAGCAACAGCGCGCCCACCAATATCCAGCTTTCGAAAACTTCCCTGTTGGAGAGCACGCAGATCTGGACCACGGTCGGCCTGCTCAGCGCCAAAGACGCCGATGGCGACACGCTCACCTATTCGCTGCTCGACGGAGCCAACGACCACTTCCGGATCAATGGCAACCGCATCGTCACCTCGAAGGCGCTGGACTACGAGACCGCCAAGTCGCACACGATCAAGGTCGCTGTTTCGGATGGCAAGGTCACGGTCGAAAAGGACATCACGATCAACGTGCTCGACGTCAACGAAGCCCCCGTCAACAAGGCGCCGACCAATCTCGCCTTCTCGCGCAGCTCGATCTCCGAGAATGTCGCGATCGGCACCTCCGTCGGCCTGCTCACGGCAAAGGATCCGGAAGGCGACACGGTGAAATGGCGGCTGACGGACGACGCTGACGGCATCTTCAAACTCGTCGGCAACAAGATCCAGACCAAGGCTGCGATCGACTACGAAAGCACCCACAGCCTGACCTTCACCGCCGAAGCCTATGACGCGGCCGGAAACGTCACCAGCCACGATTTCACGGTGGCAGTAAAGGACGTCTTCGAGCCGTGGGTTTCGAGCTTGTCGCATGAGGCGTTGATTTAGCCGCAACACCGCCATTGCTCGAAGCAGACCTACGTCCCGCAATGGCTCGGAAAAATTAGGCGCTCCGGCAGAAAGCGTCGGCGCGCCCGCTTAAACGAGCACCACCAGGAACGGAAGAAAAGACACCACCCGTTCTGGCAGAGCGCAATGCATCTTCTGGAAAGTTAAAATATGGCTTTGAATATTCTGAACGTGTACGGCGGGCCTGTTACCAAGACTGGCGCTGAATTCGAAGCGTATGACGTCATCCGCTACTCCGCCACCAGTCCCCTCGCAAGGATCACTCTGTCAGTCTCCGACTCCAGCACGGCAGACCTTGCTGACGAGTTGGGTTCGGTCTCGGCAGACGTGTTCGGCTCGGACAGTGCCAATACGATCACAACAGGCGGCGGCAACGACGCCATTTCCGGTCGTGCCGGCGCAGACACTCTGAGTGGTGGAGCCGGAGACGATTTGATCGACGGTGGCGATGGAAATGACGCCCTTTTTGGTGGCGAGGGTAGCGACCAGCTTTTTGGCCGCCTTGGAGACGATATCATCCGTGGCGGCGCGGGCGACGACACGATAGAGGATGGCTTTTATTATTCTGTTAACCCTGAGGTCTTCGACATTGACGCGGGCGTTGGCAATGACACCGTGAGTTTATCAAACAGCATCAACGCCAGCGTGTCCGGAACCATCGACGGCGGCGACGGTGTCGACACGCTGCGAGCCAGCTTTCTTACTGGTCTGACGATCAAGAATTTCGAGGTTCTCGAGTCTGGGGAACTCGGAGTTACAGGATCGGCCGCACAATTTGACAACTTCGACAAGATTGTTGCCCAGAACAGCAACTCTGACATCGTCTTGCGGCTGTCGGGCAGCGCACATGCCGACCTTTCCGGCAAATTAGGTACTAGCGGAGTCCAAATCTATGCGGCGGTTACCAGCATCGATGTGACGACGGATGCGGGCAATGATCAATTATCAGGTACCGATGGCAATGATGTTTTCGATGCCCGCGCCGGCGATGACGTCCTCGATGGCTATGGTGGAGATGACGCGCTGACCGGCGGTGAAGGTAACGACCAAATCAACGGCGGTTTCGGGAAGGATGTCATAAGGGGTGGAGCAGGCAACGATTCGATCTTCGATGGTGAATCTTTCGGCGTTTACCCGGAAGTCTTAGACATCGATGCGGGCGAGGGTAACGACGCCATAATCGTGCAGACATCCGGTGGCGTGCTGTCCGGAGCGATTGATGGCGGTACCGGGATTGATATCCTGCGTGCTCCTACGCTAACGGGCCTAACGATCAAGAACGTTGAAATCTTTGAAACGTATGGCTACGTGATCGCCGGTTCGTCCACGCAGTTCGAAAGCTTCGACAAGATCGTCTTCGCGAACAATTCCACCGACAACTATGCCGTCTTGTTGTCATTAACGGACGGCGCCCACCTCGATCTTTCCGACGAACTGGGGGATCTCGGTGCTGTTATTGCCGGCAATGTCTCTGGCATTGACGTCAAGACCGGCGGCGGAGACGACGAGTTTACGAGCACCCACGGCAACGACATTTTCGACGGCGGCGCGGGCCTCGACATGGCCGTTTTCTCCGGCGATTTCGCCAGCTATTCCTTCGCGATCAACAATGGCAGCCATGTTCTGACCAGCGCCCTGGAAGGCAAGGATATCTTGATCGACGTCGAATCTGCCCGTTTTGCCGATGGCATCTATGATTTCGCTACGGAAACCTTTACGCCCGCCAACAAAGCGCCGACCAATATTCAGCTTTCGAAAACTGCGGTCTCCGAAGACACGCCGATCTGGACCACGGTCGGCCTGCTAAGCGCGCGCGACGCCGACGGCGACGCCCTCACCTACACGCTGCTCGACGCCGCCGACGATCATTTCCGGATAAAGGGCAATCGCATCGTCACCTCGAAGGCCTTGGACTACGAGACGACGACGTCGCACACGATTAGGGTCGCTGTCTCCGACGGCAAGGTCACCGTCCAAAAGGACATCACGATCAACGTGCTCGACGTCAACGAGGCCGCCGTCAACAAGGCGCCGACCAATCTCGCCTTCTCGCGCAGCTCGATCTCCGAGAATGTCGCGATCGGTACCTCCGTCGGCCTGCTCACGGCAAAGGATCCGGAAGGCGACACGGTGAAATGGCGGCTGACGGACGATGCTGACGGCATCTTCAAGCTCGTCGGCAACAAGATCCAGACGAAGGCTGCAATCGACTACGAAAGCACCCACAGCCTGACCTTCACTGCCGAAGCCTACGACGCGGCCGGAAACGTCACCAGCCACGATTTCACGCTTGCCGTGAAGGACGTCTTCGAGCCGTCGGTTTCGAGCTTGTCACATGAGGCGTTGATTTAGCCGCGACAGAATTGCCGGGCACCGAGGTGGGACTTGCAGTCGTACAAGCCCCACCGATAGGTGGCCGCGCGACATCAGGCACGCATCAGTCAAACCGCTCGTCGATATGCTCCACCTGAGCGGAAATCACATTGTCGATAACGACATGCGACAGCAGCGTCGGGCCGACGGCCCATAGCTCGCGCATGTGGTCCGTATCCTCGTGCCGGCGATGCGCTTCCTCGCTGGTGAAGGCCTCGGCCAACAGAATCTTGTCGGGATGCTCGGGCATCGGCACCAGCTCGATATAGAGACAATCCGGGTCGAGCCGGCTCTGTTCGAGATGGTTCTGCGCCGCTGCCAGATAGGCATGGCGCTTTCCAGGCTTGGTCATAAAAAATCCGACGATGCATTTCATCTCACCCTCCCCAGCTTGATTTGGAAGTCTCGCCCGGGCGCCTGTCACAAACAAGCGTGGAGCGTGGTCATTGGAACGGGCCGATGACCACGGCAGATCCTGACAACCCGCCCCTAAAATGCCGCTCCACCTCAGCGCCCGATTCCGCTATGATTCACCGCTCATCGAGGAGAGCCCGCATGCGCCTGCCCACATTCATCCTCGCCCTCGCCGTGTCGGCGGTCGCAGCCTTGCCGGCATCGGCGCAGACCTACAAGACGCCGAAGGCGCTGCTCAAGGCGCTCTATAGCTACGACACCGACAACAGCGACGCCGAGGCGCCATCGCCCTATTCGACCTTCTTCTCCGACCACCTGAACGAGCTCCTTCAGACCGATCTCGACAACACACCGGAGGGCGATGTCGGCGCGATCGACTTCGATCCAGTCATCGCAGGCCAGGACGGCGCCGCCAGCGACGTCAGGATCGGCCAACCGATCCTGCTGGATGACAAGGCCGAGGTGGAGGTGCAGTTCGAAAACGGCGAAGAGGTGACGCTCTTCTATACCCTGGTGCGCGAACACGGCGGCTGGAAGGTCGACGATATCGCCAACCAGCAGGGGGATAATCCGTGGAGCCTGAGCGCGTTGCTGGGGGATGCGCAGTAGGTGGGAAGCCTTGGGGGGCTCGCCTACGACGAGGATGGAGCGGACAATTGAACTAGCTGTAGAATAAAAGCCGCAGGCGCCAAAGAGAACCCTCATGGTGAGGAGGCCCAAGGGGCCGTCTCGAACCACGAGGGCGGGCGTGGAAGCTCCTTACCTGCATTCCACAAAGCCCCTATGCAAAATCGAAGGCAATGGCGCCGGTGGCCGCCCCCGTCCTTCGAGGCTCCGGCCTTTGGCCTGCGCACCTTACGATGAGGGCGGAGCAAAGACGGCGCGAGGAACACTGGAGAGCAGACTCTGCGATCCTCTTCACCATGAGGGCTGATCGATGTGCCCGCCGCCCCGACCGCCCCACGAAATCCATGCCCGGCTATCGAATCCGCCCGTCATCCCGCTTCGGCACGGAATCCCGATATGGCACAGGCGTGCAAGAATCCGTTAACCCATCGTCAAGTATCTGAATCTTCGGCATTTCCCGGTATCGATGCGGGCATGCCACAATAATCCCGCTTGCTTTTTGCCCGAAATGCTGGCACGAATTGACTTACTCGGGCATTTGCATGCCGGTGACTGGACTGATGTGGTAATCCCTTCCGTTTGGAAGGCGGCGCGGGACTACCCGCCTACGTAGACGTTCTTTCCCCGTACGTGACTTCTCCGACTGACCCTTCGTCCCAATCGATCGGGGCGAAAGCTAAAGCCGTCCGCTTCCTCTCGGGGGCGCGGATACTACACAGACTAAGGGAAAAGGACGATCCCAATGGCCACCAAGGGCACCGTAAAATTCTTCAACCAGGACAAGGGTTTTGGTTTCATCACGCCGGACGGCGGCGCAAAGGACGTTTTTGTCCATATCTCTGCGCTGCAGGCTTCTGGCATCCAGTCGCTGCGCGAAGGCCAGCAGGTTACCTTCGACACCGAGCCGGACCGCATGGGCAAGGGCCCGAAGGCTGTCAACATCTCGGCTTCGTAAGTCAGACTTCCGCTCACGCGGGATGAACGGCGCTCCGCAAGGGGCGCCGTTTCTGTTTGCGGTGATTGGCGGTCATTTGTCGATCGTATTGGCAAGTGTTATATGCGCCCTTTATGGATGATCCCGCCCCTGCGGTGGTACGGCGCCGTATTGCGGGCCCCCAGAGAACAACGAACAATGGAACGTCGATGACGCAGAAGAGGCCAATTTTTGCGGTCGCCCCGATGATCGACTGGACGGATCGGCATTGCCGTTATTTCCACCGGCAGATCAGCCGCGAGGCGCTGCTCTATACCGAGATGGTGGTGGCCGATGCGATCATCCACGGCCCGCGCGACCGGCTGCTCGGCCATGACGCCGCCGAGCATCCGCTGGCGCTGCAGCTCGGCGGATCGGACCCGGCAAAACTTGCCGAGGCGGTGAAGATCGCCCAGCCCTACGGTTATGACGAGATCAACCTCAACGTCGGCTGCCCTTCCGACCGGGTGCAGTCCGGCACCTTCGGCGCCTGCCTGATGTTGACGCCGGAAACGGTGGCCGAATGCATCGCGGCAATGAAGAGGGTTGCGACCGTGCCGGTGACGGTGAAATGCCGGATCGGCGTCGACGAGCAGGAGCCGGAACAGGCGCTGCCGGAGCTGATCACCCGCGTTCTCGATGCCGGCGCCGATGCGATCTGGATCCATGCGCGCAAGGCCTGGCTGAAGGGCCTGAGCCCCAAAGAAAACCGCGAGATCCCGCCGCTCGACTACGAGATCGTCTATCGGATGAAGCAGCGCTGGCCCGATGTCTTCATCGGCATCAACGGCGGTATCCGCACGCTCGACGAAGCCGCCGTCCATCTCGAACATGTCGACGGCGTCATGCTCGGCCGCGCCGCCTATCAGAATGCCGCGATCCTTGCCGCCATCGACCAGCGCTTCTTTGGTGCGCCTGCGGCCGAACCGGATTGGGAGGCCCTGCGTGACCGGATGATGGTCTATGCCGAACGCCACATCGCCAGCGGCGGCCGGCTGCAGCACGTGGCCCGCCACATGGTCGGTCTCTTCACCGGCTTGCCCGGCGCCCGCCGCTACCGTCAGATCCTCTCGACCGATGCGGCGAAAACCGGCGCCGGGCCGGAAGTGTTGGCGGCGGCCTTTGCGGCAGTGGATTTCTCGGGGACGGATCAGGAAGCAGTCAGCGCCTGACGTAAGGTGATGTCTTGTCATGGCGCCGAAGCGCGGCGTCATGAGCGCGCCATCGGCAGCAAGATCTTCTTCTCGATCTGACCCGCCACCGAAAACACCAGGATTTCCGTATCCCTGCCGATCCTGCTGCCATCCATCAATCGGACGATGTCGTCGACGCCGCCGACCGGGCTGCCGTCGATGGCGAGGATATAATCGCCCTCCTGCAGCCCTCCCTTTGCCGCCGGCCCCTCCGGCTCGACGCGCCGGATGCGAACGGAGGTCGTCTGCACAGTGCCCGCCGCAAGCGCCACCCGGCGCGGCAGCACGATCGTATCGCCTGCTATGCCGATGAAGGCGCGCCTGACCTGGCCATAGCGAAGAATCTCCGAAACCACGAAGTTGGCCGTGTTCGACGCCACGGCAAAGGCGATGCTCTGCGCCCCCTGAATGACGGCGGTGTTGACGCCGATGACCTCTCCGCCCGAAGACACCAGCGGCCCGCCGGAGTTGCCGGGATTGAGCGCCGCATCGGTCTGGATGACATCCTCCATCGGCCGGCCGCTGGCAGCCCGCATCGACCGGCCGAGCGCCGAGACGATACCGGCGGTAACAGTCCATTCGAAGCCGAGTGGGTTTCCGATCGCGATTGCGATATGCCCCCTGCGCAGGCGCTGGGAGTCTCCGAGCTTCGCCCAGGCGCCGGTGCTTGTATTGGCGCGAATGAGGGCGATATCGGTATCCACATCCCGGCCGAGCACCCGACCCTCGGTGACGAAGCCATCGGGCGTGGTGATGCGAACGGCCTTGGCGTCGTCGACGACGTGGCTGTTGGTGATGATCAGGCCGTCAGGCGAAATAGCGAAGCCCGAACCATGCCCCTGCCGGCCACCTACCCTCTCGATCCGGCTGACTGCCGGCCCGACCGTATCGACAGCTGCTGCGATCGATTGCGAATAGGCATCGATCAGCGCCCCATCATTTTGAGGCGCTATGTCCTTATCCATGTAACCCATTATTTGATCCTCAGGCGGCAGTAACGGCCGTCCCGCCGCCGGCGAAGCGGTCGCTATTGCGACGGTTCGCCATTGTGCTGTTGTATGAGGATTAGATGGTTGGGCGATGAACCGCGTTCAAGTGAGCGCCAGCTGCACGCGGCGCCAGAACGGGAACACACCTACCCCGGACAGATATATTGAACTACCCGGACGGATATATTGAACGAATATTAAAAAGATGGCTCATTACAGACGTTCGCCTCGCCCATGACGAACCAGCTTGAGGTGGCCGACAGCCGAGATACCGTGGATTTAAAGAATGTTCGCAGCGCGAAGCAGCCAGGCGAGGATCACCCAGCCCCTTCGCGTCATGCGAAATGGGCGGGTGCTACACCCATCTCGCGGAGACGTACAAACTTCTGTCATATCAACAGAATAGAAAGAGGCATTCAATAAGCACATCAACATATACCGAGCCGGTTGATCAGGCGCGACCTTCTTGCCCCTAGCCTCCGGCGCAACGGCGCTCGTGGCCTTTCTGCCGGCAACGGCGCAAACTTCTGACCGCATTAATCCAACCAACCCCAACCAACGGAGCCAAAAGATGAGCACGGTTACCACCAAGGACGGCGTCGAGATCTTCTACAAGGACTGGGGGTCGAAGAGCGCCCAGCCGATCATGTTCCATCATGGCTGGCCGCTCTGCTCCGACGACTGGGATGCCCAAATGCTGTACTTCCTTGAGAAGGGCTACCGGGTCGTTGCTCATGACCGGCGCGGCCATGGCCGCTCGACCCAGGTGGGCGACGGTCACGACATGGATCACTACGCCGCCGATGCCGCAGCCGTCGTCGAGCATCTCGATCTCAGGAACACCGTCCATGTCGGCCACTCCACCGGCGGCGGCGAAGCGACCCATTACGTCGCCCGCCACGGCCAGCCGCAGGGCCGCGTCGCAAAGCTGGTGATCATCGGCGCCGTGCCGCCCCTCATGGTGAAAACGGATGCCAATCCCGGCGGCCTGCCGATCGAAGTCTTCGACGACCTGCGCAAGCAGCTCGCCGCCAACCGCTCGCAATTCTATCGCGATCTGCCGGCCGGCCCGTTCTACAGCTTCAACCGGCCGGGCGCGAAAGTGTCGGAGCCGATCGTCAACAATTGGTGGCGCCAGGGCATGATCGGCGGCGCCAAAGCGCATTACGACGGCATCAAGGCCTTTTCGGAAACCGACTTCACCGAAGACCTGAAGATCATCACCGTGCCGACCTTCGTCATGCACGGCGATGACGACCAGATCGTGCCGATCGCCGACTCCGCCCCGCTCTCGGCCAAGCTGCTGCAGAATGCCACGCTGAAGGTCTACGAGAAATTCCCGCACGGCATGTGCACCACCCATGCCGATATCATAAACCCCGACATCCTCGCCTTCATCAAAGGCTGATCCGTGATGTTGCCGGGCGCCGATGAGGCGCCCGGTTGCCACGATGGCTTGCCATCCTGCACGCCGGCGTTCTGGCCACGTCGATCGATTGACGGCCAGAGACTCATTTTCCCATGAAACCGTTTTCGCCGATTTGCGTTTAGCGGCCATGAAAAGAGAACGTGAACCCTCATCAAAGGCTTACCGGCAGGATCGTTTCGAAAACACCGAGCGCGCCGCCAAGGAAACCATCGAGGCGGAGCAGCGGGCTCGCCGGGAAAAAACCAAGCGGCTGAAAGAGCTGCGCCTGTCGCAGCAACGCGCCAAGGACCCCGCAACCAAGTAGCACACTCATCTATCCATCAGGCAGACACACGGATCGCCCCATATCCATGCCCTGAAGCCCTCGCCCGCGTCTTGCCGTGCGAGGCCCCGAATAGTTTTTGAATTTCGGACCTTCGCCCATCTTGCAGAGCAAAGATCGCGAAATTATCTTTTTTTTCACGAAAGCGATTCACGGCATCCAAAAAGGGCAGATTGCGATGTCAGACAAGCTGTTCAGCACGCGTGACGAACCGCTCGCCTCCGAGGACCTCGATGTGTGCAGGCGTGTCCATGAAGCTCTCTGTAGCGGGCTAAAGGTCGACCGATCAGGCAAAGAGGCCGACCGCTTAGGCGCCCTCATCATCGAGCTTTACCGCCAGGGTGTGCATGACGAGAACCAGCTTCGATTGCTGGCCGGCGGAAGGTGAGCCTGATAGCTTGAGACGTCGAGCTAGCTGCGAGTCCGACACCGCCTTTCCAGCGCCCGCAACCGTTCCGCCCGCTTGATCTTCGCCACATGCACCACCTCCCCCTTGCCCCTGGCCGAGGTGCCGATCTCCGGCCCCACAACGATTGCCGCCGTCCGCTCATCCCACTCCGAAGGCGCCTTCTGCGCCCTCTTGTCATCGAACACGTCACGGACATCACCAAACGCGATGTCGGCAATGGCGACAAGCACGCACTCGGCGGAAGTCTCCGTCTCGGCAAGACGTGGCGCTAAGGCTCTCTAAATCTCCGCCCGCACAGCCTCATTCACCATCAAGCGGTTGCCATTGGCACGCGACTTTCCGCTATACCCCGTCCGCACCGCCGCGTGCTTCGCATTCAAATCCTTCAGATATTCCGCCACAAACAGGCGCTGCCTCGGCGTCAGTTCTGCCATTGGTGATCGTGCCCTCGATGAGAGGGCGATGGTAGCGGGAGATGGTGGCAGGGTGAAAAGCGCGCCGCGGGGAAGGCCCTACGAAGCCAGACCTCTGTCCCTGTTGTAAATCTCCCCCGGAGTCGGCTCTCTGGTCACTATCGTGCCGTCGGAAAGCCGGCGACGCATGACATCGCCGTGCCAATGCCATTCTCCGGATACGCCAGCGAAAAACAGCGCACGAAGCGCTTCGACCACGCGGCTCCACACCGATGGCTTGGGACGTCGGAAACTGATCGTTGTCATTTTGTCTTTGCTCCCCTTCAAAATTATTCTCTGCCGATCGCGCACGTCACGTTTCTCTCTTCCCGGAGGGTGCCCGATCATCATGGATTGGAATGATCCAGCCGCGCCAATATGCGCAATGCCTCAATTCGATCCGGCTCCCAGAAGGTCAGCCTGAGTCGGCCTGCATCCGAATCCAGGGAGAACGCCTCGCGGGCCAGCCCGACCTCGGCAAGCCTCATGCGTATGGAGTCGAGATCGGTCATGCCACCCAGCGGCTCCATGATGATGTATTGCGTCGGTTGCGCCATGTGGAAGCCCCTTACCTCAGAGTATTTGCCGGCGCACGAAAACAGAAACAGCAAAACAGCTCAAGGAAAGTCTTAATATCTGGTTACCAAACGAAGTTAATACTTCGTTACACATGAGGTTGACCGCCGTTTTAATATTGAACACCAGAAACCGCTCTATGATTTCAAGAGAGATTGCTGTCGCGCTTTCGACGCACATGCCGGCCCCCGAACGAGCCGTCCGACATTGAGCTTCGATAAGAGTAAAGTTCGTCTGCGCCGCGTCGTCGGTGCGATCTTCTCAGACATTCCCGCCCATTGGCGGTGGCGAAGCTGTGCAGCGTTTTCGGACCGGTCGGTTCCTGCCGTCCGGTAGTGGTGCACAGGCCTATTATGTTAGCACCAACGCACATACACCGCCTCATTCCATCCCAAAATGAAACCTATTCCCTTCCGCTGCGTTATCCCCTCGATACATCCGTTTACCCAAGGTGAGTGAAATGAACAGATTCGCCATCATTGCCCTGTCGATAGCGACGGCCTTCTCCGGAATGCCGGCCTCGGCAGGGCCGGCTTTCGTGCCGAGCCCGGTGCAATCGGCGCAGCCGACGTCTCAAAGCACCGATGCACGCATCATGACCATTGGCTGCAACAACTTCACGAACTGCCCGGGTCAGTTCGGCAATAATCGCAGGTGGTATCGCAACCGCCATAACTATCGCGACCGGAACTATTACCGCGACGACCGCTATGGCTGGGATCGCCGCTACGATCGCCGGTACCGCCGCAACGACAACACCGGCGCCATCATTGGCGGCCTGGCGGCCGGCGCCATCATCGGCGGCATCATCGCTTCGCAGCCGCGCGCACGTGCCTATAGTTCTGGTTCGCATGCGGAGTATTGCTATAGCCGCTACCGGTCATACCGCGCCTATGACAATACCTACCAGCCGAATTACGGCCCGCGCCGCCAGTGCCGCTAGCCGGCCCGTCCATAAGAGCAAGCCTCGCATGAAGATGCGAGGCTTTTTGATACCCGAAAACCCGTTACGCGGCTTTACCAGCGACACCGTAGACTGTCACGCCGTCCAGCAAATCGCCTTGCCCCCTATCGACCAGCTCTATATGTATGAAAGCACGGTACGTTAGCAGATACGCACATACATAACCCCTCCCCATCCCAAAATGAAACCTATTCCCTTCCCCCGCGTTATCCCCCCGATAAAACCGTTGACCCAAGGTGAGTGAAATGAACAAATTCGGCATCATTGCCCTGTCGATAGCGACGGCCTTCTCGGGAGTGCCTGCCTCGGCAGCCCCGGCCTTCGTGCCAAGCCCGATGCTATCGGCCCAGTCGGCGCCTCAAAATACCGATGCCCAGATCATGTCCGTCGCCTGCAACCCATACTCCATCGTCTGCTCGCGCGACGGCGATAACCGCAGGTCCTACCGCAACCGCGATCGCGACAACGACCGTGACCGCGACCGCCGAAGCTACCGCGAGCGCCGCTACGACCGTGACGACCGCTATGGCGGGGATCGCCGGTATCGCCGATATGACAACCGATATGACAATAACGGTGCCATAATCGGCGGCCTGGCAGCCGGTGCCCTCCTCGGCGGCATCATCGCTTCGCAGCCGCGCGCACGTGCCTATGGTTCTTCGCATGCGGAATACTGCTATAGCCGCTACCGGTCATACCGCGCCTATGACAATACCTACCAGCCGAACTACGGGCCGCGCCGCCAGTGCCGCTAATCCGGTCCATCCATCAGAGCAAGCCTCGCATGAAGATGCGGGGCTTTTTTGATGGCCGAAAGCCCGTTGCTTCCAATCGCCGGTCGGCCGTGCTTGTCTGCGCGGCCAAGATTGGTCGACCCGCTTAGTTGGGCGACGTGAACCTAGGGGCGAAATGACATCGGTAGAAACGGCAAAGCCCGTCGGCCCCGTCATCCTGCTGCCGCCGGATCTGGAAAACCTGTCGGGCTTCGAGGCGGCACTCGCCGCCGGCTGGTCTCCCGATCCGCGCCGCGCGGGCGATGAAGCCTATGTTTACGGTGAGTTTCAGCGGCTGCGCCAGGACAGATCAAGGTTTCTCGGCAATCTCATTCCTGATGGCAGGCGATGCACCGGTTCCGGATCGCCGCCTCTCACCACCCGTCTGTTCTGGATCTGGGATGGCGAATTCTGCGGCAGCATCAGCCTGCGCTTTCAAGCCGGCACCGAAGAGCTGCCGCCGGAAGTCTCGGGCCATGTGGGATATTCCGTCGTGCCGTGGAAACAGCGCAATGGCCACGCGACCGCCGCACTGAGCCTTCTGCTGGGTGTCGCGGCGAAGGAAGGCCTCGACCGACTCGTCATCCTCTGCAACGAGGACAATGACGCCTCGCGGCGCGTGATCGAGCGTAGTGGCGGCGAATTCTTCATGCGCGGCCCGCATCCCTCCGACAGGCCCGATCAGATCAAACTGTATTTCTGGCTGAAGCCCGGAGCCGCCGGCTGACGTGAAGCGCGACGGATTTGCAGACGGACGGAGCACGGGCCTTACCCGCCCTTGCTCCGCCCGTCCCGTCAGCCTGGGGCGGGCTGAGTGCTGATAGCGCCGGCTTGTCGGGCGCCGGCGCCGGATTCTCTCAATAGGTCGCGGCTGGTTTTGGCTTCTTCTCGGTCCACTGCGGCGGCGCGCCGTATTTGGCGGCCACGGCCCCCATCAGTCCGGGCGGCCGGCCGAAGGCGTCGCAGGCGGCGTATTTCGGTTTGCCGCCGAGCCAGGATTTCATCCGCTGCCCTGAGGGCAGCGAGATATCCATTCCCTTCGGCTCCTTGCCTTTGATCAACATGCGGGAAAACTCGCTGCTGAATTTCGAAGCCAGGCTATAGGCATCGCCGACTTCGGAAACGCGGGGGTTGTTCTGCAACGAGTTTGCCCCGCGCGACCAGACGATTGCCGCCCGCTGCACGCCACCGCTGTCGACGGCCTCCGCCTCGACCGCCAGTCCGCCAAGGCCGGCCGGCAGCCGGGGCACGCTGACGGGCAGTACGAAACCGGTGCCGACGGTCACGACGGTCGAAACACCAGCCATCGCCTTGTTGGTCGGCACAATGTCGGTGACGACCGAGCGGATCGTCAGATCCGCCGGCTGGCCGGCAGAGACCAACTGGTATTTGTCGCTGAGCGAAATGCAGAGCGCCCGGTCCAGGGCGTTCGCCACCATCACGCGGTCGGCGTTCGATTTGACGCGGGTCGCGGCGCTGAAAGCGAAAGTCGTCGGCACGATGCTCGCCGTCTTTGCCGGGCTAAGGCGCGTCCCATCGACATAGACGCGCGATTTCGACAGCTTGCCCTTCGGCGCGCCGAGATTGCCGTAGGAAGAAAGCGTGCCGGCCTCCTTTAGCGGCACCGAGCTGCAACCGGCCGCGGCCATGGCGAGCGCCAGCGGCAGAGCGAGGGCCAAGCCTCTCGACGCCAGTGGGAGGGAAAATGGGAATGGATTGCTGCGCACGCTGTCTGGCCTCCGTCGCCGATAGCGCATAACCCCGAAAATCGAAATCGATTTTCGGAAAGGATTATGCGCAGGTTTAAAGCGCTAGAGCGTCCTTGGCGCATCTTGTCGGACGCGCGGCGCTCTAGTGTCGGGCGAAAGTGGCGGTCGACAATTGCCGCAACATTACAGATCGCTCCCCTGAGCCTTCCTGGTCAGAACCAGGGCGTATGCTGCTCAAGCAAACCTGACCTATGCGAGTTCGATCACCACCCGCGTCCCGACAGCGCTGCTCTCGATGCTGACCTCGCCGCCATGATTTGCGGCGACCTGTTTGACGAGGCTGAGGCCGAGACCGGCGCCCCTGCTCTTCGGGGTGACGCGATAAAACGGCTCGAACACCAGCTCCCGATGTTCGGCCGGAATGCCAGGCCCTTCGTCGGCGACCGTGATCCGGCCGCCGCCGGAAGACGAGCGCGACACCGAAACCGTGATCATGCCGCTGTTGCCGCCATGGTCGATGGCGTTGCGCACAAGGTTGCTCACCGCCCTCGGTAGCGCCGAAGGGCTGCCCTTGCGTTTCAGGCTCTTGACCTCGCTCTGAAACGAAATCTGATAGCCGGCGGCAATCGCCAGCGGCGCGAGATCGGCAACCGTCATTCGGGCGATCTCGACGAGATCGACGGGTTCGTCGAGGTCAGTCGCCTGATCGTTGCGCTCGAAATCGAGCAACTGCTCGGCCGCCTGCCCAAGCCGCGCCACGTCGTCGAGCAGCCGCTGCCGCTCGCGCCCGTCGGGCATGCCATCGATCCGCGTCTGCATGATGGCGATAGGGGTCCGAAGCTCATGCGCCGCGTCCATCAGAAATCGCTGGCGTTTCCGGAATTCGCTCTCGAGCCGCTCCAGCGTGCCGTTGAAGGCGTTCACCAGCGGCGCCACTTCCCGGGGAATGCCGTCCACGGGAAGGCGCGCGCCATGCCGGCGCGGCTCGATCTCAGCCGCCTCGCGCGCCAAGTCGCTGATCCCCCGGAGCGCGCGTCCGACGATCCGCGGCACGGCGAAGAAGACAGCCGGCAGGGAGACCGCAAGCAGCGGTATGTAGATGGGATAGGTCTCAATCAGCATGGTCAGGAAGGTCGAGCTCCTGCTCGGGTCTCCACCATACATCACCCTGAAGGTGCCGAGCCGCGTTTCGATCGCGTCGATCGCCGCGCTCTCGTCCGTCTCCCTGGCGCCACGAATGTCACCCTCCTTGATGAGACGGATATAGTCGGCAAGCCCGCGATAAGCCTGGGGGATCGCGCCGTATGAGACCGTCCGCCCATCCTGGTCCGCGACGATGAACCAGAGTCCTTCGGCTTCCGCCTTGAACGACCTCAGACGCGGGCTGTCGGTAATCACGAGCCTGCCGTCAGTCTCCCGCCCCAACGCTTCGTCGAGCACCGTGGTAAGCTCATCCTCCGTGCCCACATTGGGCGAGAGGATCATCGCGCCGTAGACGCAGAGCCCGACGATGACAGCCGCCACCACAGCAACGAAGACGATACTCAGCTGCCAGCTGAGCCGCCACCAAAGCGACGGATTGGCGGATTGCGCCTTGGCCATCACTCTTCCTTCATGAGATAGCCGACACCGCGGATATTGTGGATCGCAACACCCGCGCCGGCATCGATCAGCCGCTTGCGCAACCGTGAAATATGCGCGTCGAGCGCATTCGAC
Source organism: Rhizobium sp. WYCCWR 11128 (assembly GCF_013416305.1). Taxonomy (NCBI): domain Bacteria; kingdom Pseudomonadati; phylum Pseudomonadota; class Alphaproteobacteria; order Hyphomicrobiales; family Rhizobiaceae; genus Rhizobium; species Rhizobium sp. WYCCWR 11128. Next base: position 540,093 of record NZ_JACCEZ010000001.1, on the reverse strand, counting down.
TGGATTTCCTCCTCGTAGTTATAAACCGCCGCCTCCAGCGTCGAGCGCAGCACCGTCTTTTCTTTGCGCCTTGCGAGTGCCGCCAGCACCAGAAGTTCGCGCCGGGGCAGATCGAGCGGCACGGCATCGACGGTGACGCTGAGATGCAGCGGGTCGATCACCATTCGCCCGGCCGTGATCTTAAGTTCGGCCAGTTCAGGCGATCGCCGCAGCACGGCCCTCAGCCGCGCCATCAACTCCTCGACCAGGAATGGCTTGCCGAGATAGTCGTCGGCCCCGAGGTCGAGGCCTTCGATCCGCTGCCTCGGCTCGTTCAGCGCCGTCAGCACGATGATCGGCGTATCCTTGCCCGTCCGCCGGAGCTCGGGAATGAAGGTCAGCCCCTCTCCGTCGGGCAGGCGCCGGTCGAGCAGAATCGCATCGTAGCCATTCTGCCGCGTCAACTCGACGGCGTCTGCCAGATGCATCGTGTGATCGGTGACGATCCCATGTTTGCCGAGTGCGGCCGACAGCGCCTCGGCCAGCTCCCTCTCATCCTCTATCAGCAGTATCCGCATCGCCCGTCCATTGTCTCGCTCACCCCTTCTGTCTGCCACAAGGGTTGCGGCAGCATTGCGGAGCTTGCAAGGCAGCCGGTCATGCTGCCGCAATTGTTGAGGTCCAGCACAAAGAATATCCGCAGCAGCTGGAGATCAAGAATGATCCGACCTATCCTTCGTCTCCTGACAAGACACTTCCTCTCCGCCTTCATCCTTGCCGCGCTGCTCGCTGCCCCGCTCGTCATTCTGCACACGCTTCACGAAAAGACGGCATTCGAGAACGGCCTGCTGATGGATGTCCGATGATAGAGTGAGCGAATCTCAGGCGGTCTTAGTGTCTGCCATCCAATGGGCCGAGAACGCCTGAAGATAGGCTTGCACCTTGGAGCGGTTCTCCGCTGTTTCGACGGTCCTGAACACTTCGGCCGGTTCCAGTTTCATCAGAGGAAGCTGGAGGAAGATATCGCCCGCGAACCGGTCGGTGATGGTCTCAAGGATCTTTCGAAGACCGGCCAGCATGTCGTCGCCTCGATGCGATGCGTGCAGCAGCGCGATCGGCTTATGGACGATCTCATCTCCCGATACGAGCCAATCGATCGCATTCTTGAGGCCGCCCGGGATGGATCGGACATATTCCGGGCTGGCAATGATCACCCCGTCGCTCTTGGCGATCGCATCGATGAAATCCCACACCACCTCCGGCAGGTGCTCTCCCTCGAGATCGGGCGAGAATACCGGCAACCGCCCCACGCCGTCGAAGATCGAAATCTCGATCTCAATTGGCGCTACGGTGCGAACAGCCCGCAGCATGGCGGTATTGGTGGAATTGCGCCGGGCGCTGCCGGATATTGCGAGAATCTTCATGACCCCAACAGGAAATGATTGATCGTGGCTGTCAACGCAAAAGACTAGGCTAGGCGCGATTGAGTAGCGCCCGAAAAGCGACTTTAGCTTGAATTGACCGAGCCCCGCGTTAGCCTGGATGCTGCTGCGAATCGGCTCGAATTACCCCTTGAGGAAATACACATGTCGGCTTTGATCGAGGCGCGGGGCGTCAGCAAACGCTTCCGGCAGCACAAGAGATTTCCGGGCCTGCTGGGCGCGCTGAAGACTTTGGTGACCAACGAATATACGGAAGTTCTGGCCGTTTCCGACATCGGTTTCGACATCACGGCGGGCGAAGCCGTTGGCTATCTCGGTCCGAATGGCGCCGGCAAATCGACGATGATCAAGATGATGACCGGCATCCTGGTGCCGAGCGACGGCACGCTCTCGGTCCTCGGCCGGACACCACATCTGCGGCGGATGGACAATGCCCGCGAGATCGGCGTCGTTTTCGGCCAGCGCAGCCAGCTGTGGTGGGACCTGCCGCTGGTCGACAGTTTTACCCTGCATCAGCGCATCTACGACATCCCCGTCGCCCGTTATGCGGATAATCTCCGGCGCTTCAGCGAATTGCTCGACTTGACGCCCTTTCTCGACCGCGCAGTGCGCCAGCTCAGCCTCGGCCAGCGCATGCGCGCCGAGATCGTCATGTCACTGCTGCACGACCCCAAGATCCTCTTTCTAGACGAACCGACCATAGGTCTTGATGTGGTCGCCAAGGATGCCGTGCGGCGTTTTCTCGCCGAGATCAACCGTGAGCGCGGCGTCACCATCATCCTCACCACCCATGACCTGCAGGACATCGAAACCATCTGCCCGCGGCTGATTATGGTCGATCATAGCAGGCTCATCTTCGACGGTGAGTTGAAGAGCCTGCGCGCGGCATTGGGCTCGGCCCGGCGGCTAACACTCGAATTTGCCAGCGACCCTGGACCGCTGCCATTGCGCACCGCGGTCCTCGTCAGCGACGAGGGTTTGCGCAAGAATTATCTCATCGAGCGTGAAGACATCTCGCTGGTCGCGATCCTGTCGGAGGTCGGCAACGGGCGCGATCTCAAGGATGTGGCGCTGCAGGAACCTGACATCGAAGAGGTCATCCGCACCTTCTACCAGGGCCGCAATGCCAAGGCCCGGGCATCATGAGCGCCTATTTCGCCTTCGCGCGCAGTTCCTTCCACTCGCAACTCGCCTACCGCAACGAAGTATGGGCCAATATCTTCGGCAAACTCGTGCAGGTCTTCGCGCGTGTCGCCATCTGGCAGGCGGCCTATGCCGGCGTCAGCGCAATCGTGGTCGACGGCGTTTCCCTGCAGCAGATGGTGACCTATGCCCTGCTCGGCGGCGCGGTGATGGGCGCAACCCGCCCTGAAAGGATCATCGGCGAGATCGGCCGGTCGCTGAAGACAGGTGATATCGCGGTCTGGCTGCTCAAGCCCTTGTCCTATCCGCTCTATCTTTTCGCCAACGAATGCGGCAGTTTCGGCTATCGCCTGATGACCCAGGTCATTCCGACCGTCGTCTTCACCGCGTTGTTTTACGGCATGCTGCCGCCGGCAAGCCTATTCGATGGCCTGATGTTCATCGCCTTCTGGGCGCTGTCCTTTACGCTGCTGTTCCTGATGTCGGCGCTCTTCGGCCTCATCGCCTTCTGGCTGATGACGAGCTTCTCGCTGGACTGGATCCTGGGCGCCCTGCTTCAACTATTCTCGGGCCTGCTGATACCGTTCTGGTTCTTCCCCGAACCGCTGGCCACGATTGCCCGCCACCTGCCCTTCGCCTGGGTGGTCTATTATCCCAATGCTGTCTATCTCGGCAGGCTTTCCACGGCCGATGTCTGGCTCCATCTCGGCCTCGGTCTCGGCTGGGCCGCGTTGTTCCTTGCCGGCGTCCTTTGGCTGTGGCGCTGCGCCTCCGGCCGCATCACTGTGCAAGGAGGTTGATCGTGCTCATTCATCACCTGCGCGTCCTTCCGCTGCTGGTCCGGATGCATGTCCGCTCCCAGATGGAATATCGCGGCGCCTTCTGGCTCGACCGTCTTGCGCAGATCCTTTCCTATGGCAGCGTCTTCGCCACCATCGGCATCCTGCTCGCCCGCTTCGACACGCTCGGCGGCTGGACCTGGCCGGAGCTGGCGCTGCTGTTCAGCTTCCAGCTGCTGGCTTATTCGCTGGGTGCTGCCATGAGCTTCGTGCAATTGCGCGAGCTCGAAGAACTGGTGCGGCTCGGCACTTTCGACACGCTGTTGGTCAAGCCTTTCAGCCCCTGGGCCTATCTGGTCTTTTCCGGCCTCAATATCGGCTATGCCGGCCACGTCATCCTCGCGGTGGCGCTGATGGGCTGGGCCGTTCTGTCCGTCGACTTCGCCTGGTCGGTCTGGTCCGCCACGTTCCTTATTGCTGCGCTCCTCAGCGCGACGCTGCTGACCGCTGCCCTCATTACCATGATCGGCGCTACGGCGCTGATCTGGGTGCGCTCCAACCACCTGTTCTCGATCTTCTTCGGCTTTTGGGAATTGACGCGCTACCCGCTCAACATATTCCCCGGCGGCATCCAGACCATCCTCATCACCGCGGTCCCGCTGGCCCTCACCAGCTCGGTCCCTGTCGGCGCCCTGCTCGGCAAAACGATCCCGATCCTCGGGGACTGGGCCGGGCTGGTGTCTCTTGTGGCCGGTCCAATCTGGGTGTTGATAGCAATCGTTCACTGGCGCTACGCCACCGGCAAATACCAGGGTGCCGGCGGCTGATCGGGCCGACTACTTTCCTGTATATTTAGGATGCCTGCGACAACGATCTCGCGCGGACCTCGAGGAACGCAGCCGTCAGCTTGGCCAGTACGGGTGAGGTGCATGTACCGTTGGCGCCACCGATCGGATCGACGATGTGGATCTGCCGGAGATCCTCCATGAACTCGCCCCACAGCGGCGACCCGCCTTCTTCGAGAAGCTGCGCGCGAATGCTCAACTCCTCGCTCACAGGCAGATGCCGTCGTCCCCAGGCGCCGATCATGGCAAAGACGGGCACGAGCTGGATCGCTGGCTCCGCCAGGCTGTAGATCGCTTTCTGGCTGTGGCTGGGGTCGTCCCGCTTGCTGATGAATCCGAGCGAGAGCAGACGCTTCAGCCTGGCGGCCAGAATGTTGGAGGCAATCCCCTCTTCCGAATGGGTCAGGAGATCGCGGAAATGGCGGCGGTTGCCGAACATGATGTCCCTGATGATGATGAGGCTCCACCGATCGCCCAGCACTTCCATCGTCAGGTTGATCGGGCAGCCCGACCGCAGTTCAATATCCACGAATTCTCTCCTTAAAACTGGTTGCAATATAGGATCACTTATGCGACAACGCAACTAGTTTCGATCCGCAATCAGATGGAGGAGAGCAGCATGTCCAAGGTGCGTGTCGCAGCATTTTCCCTTTCCGTGGATGGTTTCGGCGCCGGGCCGGAGCAAAGCATGAACGATCCGCTGGGCAAACGGGGAACGGAGATGTTCGAATGGTTTTTCCGTACCCGCACCTTCCGCGCGATGATCGGAAAGGACGGCGGTTCTGAAGGCGTCGACGAGGGTTATGCGGCCCGCGGCATGGCGAATTTCGGCGCCTTCATTCTCGGACGCAACATGTTCGGCCCTATCCGCGGCGATTGGCCGGATGATGCCTGGAAGGGCTGGTGGGGACCGAACCCGCCCTATCACGCGCCGACCTATATCCTGACGCATTATCCCCGCGAACCCATCGTCATGGAAGGCGGCACGACGTTTCACTTCATTACCGACGGCGTCGAGGAAGCGCTTGACAAGGCGAAGGCTGCGGCCGGCGGCAAGGATGTGAAAATCGGCGGCGGCGTCAGCACCGTCCGTCAGTATCTGCAGGCAGGCCTGATCGACGAACTGCATTTCGCCATCTCCCCGGTCGTACTCGGCAAGGGCGAAGCAATGTTCACAGGCATCGACCTCCCCGCCCTCGGCTTCCGCGTCGCCGAGCATGTCGCAACCGAACACGCCACGCATATCGTGCTGGCGAAATAAACGAGCCCGGTCGATATCTTAGGCGCTTCCAGATGGAACACCTCGGCCGCATTGAAGGCGTCCGCAACATCAAGACGGAAATCCCGATGCAGAAGATCAAGCAATCCTGGCAGGTACCGCTCTGACGGCCGCCTGTCGGGATCGTTCGGCTGTCACCAAACCGTGTCAAAATGGCCGTGGTATTGCTGTGGAATGGGCGTAGAGTAAACGCCATCGGATCATCGACACGACCGCTTGAGAGACTGTAGGTGCTCTTGCCGCTTCATGGAGGGTACGAAGATGCTCCTGTCGCTCATCTCGCTCAACGATGATGAAATAACCATCGTCACCGATGCCGTTCGGCAATGGTGCTGCGAGAGGAAGCTCGACATCGACAGCATCGAAGGACGCCACGCCATCACCGTCGCCGTCGATCTCGTCCAGATGAACACCGACTGCGACAGGCTTTTTGCCGAACTGTCGAAGCAACTGGACGAGCGGTAGGACCCGACATCCATCCATCGAAACCGAGGCGTCTTCCCACGACAGATGTGAGGATGCGCTTGCCGAAGGGTGAGGCGTCGCCGCATGCCTCTTCTCCCCGGCGGGAGAAGGTGCCGGCAGGGGGTTGAGCGGCAAAGCCGCGAATGCGCTGAGCGTAAGCGAAGGGCAATCGTGAAGGGCATCCCGTGCAGCCCCCTCATCCGACCCTTCGGGCCACCTTCTCCCCGCAGGGGAGAAGAAGGAGCAAGCCAGGTTGCGCAGCCGGGAACGTTATGCCCCGCCCCGGCCAGACCCAAGCCGTTCGAGGTAGGCGCAAAACATGTCGGCCATGGCGTCGGCATAGGCGTCGATCTCGGCAGGGCTCCGCGGAGCCTCCGAGAATTGCTTGCCCACAGTGCCAAGCGTCGTAGTGATCAAATCGCCCGCAAGTGCCCGGGTCGCCTCCGTCGCGCAAGGCAGCACTTCCTGCATGAACACATCGACGATGCGGTCTCCCGATGCCCTCGCCGCCTGTGCCTCCGGTGCGTCGCGATAAAGAGGCGCGGCGTCATGGAGCGCCACGCGCATCGCCGCCTCCTCGCATTCCGAGCGGAGGAAGGCATGAACGAGGCGGCGCAGCCTTTCGAGCGCCGGCCTTTGCGCATCGGCAAGGATGCCGCCGAGCATGTCCGTCGTCTGCCGCCATTCGTCGCTTTGCAGCCGAAAGAGGATCGCCGCCTTGTTGGGGAAATATTGGTACAGCGATCCGATGCTGACGCCGGCCCTTTCGGCCACCCGCGCCGTCGTGAAGCGCTGGGCGCCTTCCCGCGCCAAAACCTGAGCAGCGGCATCCAGGATCGCCGCCACGAGCTCTGCCGAACGGGCCTGTTTGGGCTGTTTTCGTGAGGAAATCCGGGCTCTTGGACGTTCGGTCATGGCAGCGCTACGCAATGCGAATAGCAGATGCGACGAATTACTCGTATTTTCCACTCGACACAAGAACCTGTCACAAGGAGATTTTACATGACAACATTGACCACCGCCCCGCTGGCGCCCCTGCTCGACGGCCTGTTCGAGGAGGCTGATACGGCGACAAGCCCTGCAATGTCGGGGCTGTCAGGCGATGAGCGGATGCGCCTGATCGGCAGCAAGACCGAATATCTCGACCTTTACGGGCGCCTGAAGGATCTTTGGCTTCCCGTCTCCAGAGAGGCCGGCGTGCTGCTCTACATGCTGGCGCGAAGCAGCCGCGCACGAACGATCGTCGAATTCGGCACATCCTTCGGCATCTCGACCCTCCATCTCGCAGCCGCGCTGCGCGACAATGGCGGCGGCCGGCTGATCACCAGCGAGTTCGAGCCGTCGAAGCTGGCCCGCGCCCGCGCCAACCTGACGGCCGGCCGCCTCATCGACCTCGTCGAGATCCGTGAAGGCGATGCCCTTGAGACCCTGAGTACGGATCTCCCGGAAACGATCGACCTGCTCTTCCTCGACGGAGCCAAGGCGCTCTATCGCGATATTCTGGAACTGGTGGAAGACCGCCTGAGGCCGGGCGCCCTCATCGTCGCCGACAATGCCGACCTCTGCCCGGAATACCTCGCCCGCGTGCGCTCGCCCGCGGCTGGCTACCTCTCGACGCCATTCGAAGAGGAAATCGAGCTGTCGATGCGGACCTGATGACAACGGCCTGTTTCATTGTCGGGGCTTCACCGCTGTACGGCGCCGTAGCGCAGCCCGTCGACCAGCAGGGACACCATGCGCCGGGCATGTTCGGACCCTTGGGCGTAGGCGTGCATGCTGAGACTTGCGGCCGCATTCAAAAGATCCTCGGCGGCGATATCGGTGCGGACCTCGCCGGCGGCAGCGGCGGCGTCGAGAAGCGAGCGAAGGGCCGGCTGCAGCCGCTGCTGGAAGTAGGCGGGCAAGGCATCGAAGGCCGGATTGCCGGAGTGCAGGGCCGCCGCAAGCCCGCGCTTGGCCGCGATGAAATCCACGAAACGCTGCATCCATCTGGCTAGCGCCTCGCCCGGCGCATATTCGGCGGCAAGGATCGGCGCAGAGTCGGCGCAGGCGTCGATTTCGCGGCGGAAGACGGCGACGACGAGGTCGGAACGCTCGGGAAAATGCCGGTAAACGGTGCCGATGCCGACACCAGCCTTCTCCGCGATCTCACGCACCGGGGCATCGACGCCGGAGGTCGCAAACACCGTCAATGCCGCCTGAAGCAGCCCATCGAGATTGCGCTTGGCGTCGGCGCGCACGCGCCTGTCCACCCTTTCCCCGGGCTTCCAGCCGTCTTCCTGCTCTTTCCTCTCGTCGCTCATCATTCACTCGCTTGCAAAACGGAACACAGTTCCGTATATAAACGGAATGCGGTTCCGTTTACGCAATTTAACACAGCGCGACGGTGTTGGCCACATCGATGCGCACGAAGTTCGTCTCCCAATAAAAGGAACAGACCATGCAATACCGCACGCTTGGAAGAACCGGCATCAAGGTCAGCCCCTATTGCCTCGGCGCGATGATGTTTGGCGCCGCCGGCAATCCCGACCACGAGGATTCGATCCGGATCATCCACAAGGCTCTCGATGCCGGCGTCAACTTCATCGATACTGCCGATATCTACAGCCGCGGCGAATCCGAGGAGATCGTCGGCAAGGCGCTCAAGGGACGGCGCGACGACGTCGTGCTCGCCACCAAGGCGCATCTGCCGATGGGCGACGACCCGAACCGACAGGGCAATTCGCGCCGCTGGCTGATCCGCGCAGTCGAGGATTCGCTCCGTCGCCTGCAGACCGACCATATCGATCTCTACCTGATCCACCGGCCGGCACCCGATACCGATATCGAGGAGACGCTATCGACCCTCACCGACCTGATACGGACGGGCAAGGTGCGCGCCGTGGGATCGTCGACCTTCCCCGTCTCGGAGATTATCGAGGCGCAATGGGTTTCCGAGCGCCGTGATCTGGCACGTTTCCGCGCCGAGCAGCCGCCCTATTCGATCCTGAACCGCGGCATCGAACGCGAGGTTCTACCCGCCTGCTAGCGTTACGGAATGGGCGCAATGGTGTGGAGCCCGCTGGCGATGGGCATGCTCACAGGCAAATATCGCAAGGGCGCACCGCAACCCGACAGCGCCCGCGCCAAACGCTTCCCCAAGCAGATGAACGACGAGCGCCGGCTGGACGCGGTCGAACGGCTCATCCCGCTCGCGCAGCAGGCAGGTCTTTCGCTGGCGCACATGGCGATGGCCTTTGCTATCGCCCATCCCGCCGTCACCTCGGCGATCATCGGCCCGCGCACGATGGAGCACTTCGACGATCTGCTTGCCGGCGCCGGGGTAAGCCTGACGGACGAAATCCTCGACCGGATCGACGCGATCGTCCCGCCCGGCACCGACACCGGCCCGTTGGAGGCGGCCTATAACCCGCCTGCGGTAACGCAGCCGAACCTGCGCCGCCGCCCGATAACGGAGCGCTTCGCCGCCTGATCCTCGGATGAGCGTAGCCATTGCGCTGCTGCAGCAAGTTTTGGCTCGAACGCCACCTCCCCCTCCCTCATTCCTGTGCCCGTCACAGGAATCCAGCCACGGCGCGTCGGCGCCGTGAATGGCTCTTATCTAAGGAACAAACTCTTTCGCGCCCAAGGACTTGGGCGCGCTGGATTCCTGTGACAAGCACAGGAATGAGGGAGGAGAAGTCGGCAGCGTCTGCCATAAACAGTCACCATCTCCTATCGCGGGTCGGATGGCACAATGGATCATTAGAAATCAGGCCAAGAAGTCAGACGTTCGCACTCAAAAGCACCTTCACTTAAAGGCGTTTCTCAAAGAACGTGTCCGGGTACGGATCGTCATTGAAACGATCGATCTCACTCCAGCCGGTTCCACGATAAAGCTGCGTCGCCTCGGGCAGCGCGCTATTTGTATCCAGACGCAGGAGCTTGATGGATAACTCGCGGGCGATGTTCTCGGCGGCCGTCATAAGACGCGTTGCGAGCCCAAGGCCACGCGCGGATGGAGCAACCCAGAGCCTTTTGATCTCCGCGACTTCGCCGCCGTTGCCCTTCAGCCCGACACAGCCGATCGGCAGGCCATCCGACATGGCCACCAGGAACGCACCGCGCGGACGGATCATATCCTCGGCGTCGGGATCGCGAGAAAGCGATACATCGAAACCCTTCTCGAAGCGGCGTGCAAGTTCGCCATAGTATTGACGGAGACAATAGCTGGCGTCCTCGTGTCGCGGGTCTTTCTCCTCGAGCACGATCTGCTCACGCCTCAGCGAAGAAGCGACGATATCCATGGCGCGCAGCAGTTCGTCCGGGCGGCTATGGCGCGCCAGAAACGATTTCGCCTGCGCATTGGAAAGCGCTTCATAAGCCCGAAACTCGCAACGACCGGTTTCGGTCAGCCTGGCAACGCGGCGACGCGCATCCTGAGGGTTCGGCACCGTCTCAATGAGACCCTCCTCTTCCAGACTGCGTAGCAGGCGACTCATCAAGCCAGAGTCGAGACCGAGATAATCGCGGATCACCGCAACATCCGATTGCCCCCGGCCGATCGAATTGAGGACGCGGGCAGCACCCAGCGGACGGCCGCGTCCGAGGAAAGACGTATCGAGAGCGCCAACTTCGGAGGTGACGGCACGGTTGAAGCGACGGACACGAGAGACAGGATCGTAGGTCATATTGTCTGACTTTAGTCAGATAATTGATCCTGTCAATTCGGAGCACTCAACGGAAGGGCATAAATGAGCCGCGCACTTCCCCGCCATCCGCCTTGCACAGCAGCATCGCCTCGCCTATGGGAACGACAACGTCCACAAGGCCTTCCCGTGTTCCGTTTTGCCCTTCACGCCCTGATCGTTCTCATCCTGACGCTGCTGACGCAGATCGGCGGCATCGCCTATCTGTTGGCGCTGACCGCCTCACGCTCCTGGGGCTTGCGGCGGTTTCTGGCAAAGCTGACGATCTTCCTGCTTTGTTATGCCGGCGCCACTTTTGCGGCGAGCTTCGCCGCGCCGATCTTCGGGCGGGCTCCCCTCTCCTGCATCGCCGACGCCGCGGACCGGCTCGTGGTCCGCTCCCCGATCTGTTGCCTGCTGAACCGCAACTACGTCACACCCGAGGTGCACGATCTGGCAAAGGCGCTTGCCGCCCACATGGACAGGGAATTTCCTGGAACCGTCACCGTCGCGCTGGATGCGAATTTCCCCTTCGTGAGAGGCTTTCCGCTGCTGCCGCACCTGTCGCATGCCGACGGAAAAAAGCTGGACTTCGCCTATTATTACAAGGACGTGGACGGCGCCTTCCTGAATGGCGCCACCCGTCCCCCGATCGGCTATTTCGCCTTCGAGCAACCCGCCCCCGGCGACGAACTGCCGTGCGAAGGGCGCAATGACTGGCTTACCACCCGCTGGGACTTCGATGCGCTGCAGCCTCTGTTTCCGGCCTATCGGATCGAGGAGCAGCGCACATCGGCCGCGATCGGCTGGTTGACCAGCGAAGGTGTGACGCGCTTCGGCCTGCAGAAGATCTTCATCGAGCCGCATCTGAAGAACGCGCTCGGCATCTCCGATAGCCATATCCGCTTTCAAGGCTGCCGCGCCGCCCGCCACGACGACCATATTCATATCCAGGTCGAGTAACCCTCTCGCCGGCCCCCTGGCCCAGACCCTCGGGATCGGCGGTTCGTCCGCCAAACGCGGATGCTCAGCGGATCGCACCTTGGGATGAGGCTCACTTCAACGCTGGTGCGGCATTCACCAACGGTATCTATTGGAAGTGCGGCATCCTACAACGTCCCTCATCCTGAGGCGCGCAGCCCGAAGGGCGAAGCCTCGAAGGACACGCCGCAGCACTGCATCCTGCATCCATCAAACGCCGAAACACCAGCCACGCCGGGTGGCAGGGAAGGCGCAAGTGGCGCTGCATGCCGATATCGCCGGATGAGACGCCGGTGGCCGGCCCCGTCCTTCGAGGCCCCTCCGGGGCACCTCAGGATGAGGCCGGAGGGAGGGCCGTACGACCGCGCAAACCACGCTCGATTACATCACCCATGCCGTGATGATCCTGCTCCTGGTCACAGGCCTCGTCTGGCTGGCAAGGAACCGGAACGCCTCTCCCCTGGGATAGGGATCGAGCTACAACGCCTATCTCAACGGCAGTTCGAAGCTTCGCTTGAGCGTTTCCATCGGCACGTCGGTTTTGACGCTGAGGACACTCGGAATGCGCGTCAGGTGATCGGCCTGAAAACGCCAGTAGCTGTGCAGATCGGCGGTGACGATCCGAAGCACGGCGTCGCACTCCCCTGTCGTTAGGTAGCATTCCATCACCTCGGGAAACCGCCTGACGGCTTGGGCGAACCGGAGCGTGACCTCGGCGTCCTGGGTCTTGAACCACACGCGGGCAAAAACCGTCAGTCCCGCCCCGACCTTTGCAGGGTCCAGTACGGCGACGTAGCGATCGATGATCCCGGCCTCTTCCAGCAGCCGCACGCGACGCAGGCACGGTGACGGTGACAGGCCTACCTCCTTCGCCAGATCGACATTCGAAATACGCCCGTCACGCTGGAGCACGCGCAGAATATGGCGATCGATCGGATCCAAGGCGACTGGCATTTCATAGCTCCTACCCGTGCTAAAGTGGCATGATATGCTAAACTTTCGCAATTTTACGGATGCTTCGCAAGCTCATTGCGTAGGACTTGGCCTATCGTTCCAGCATCGAGATGGAGATGGGTTGATGACGAAGATAGAGAAAATTGTGCTTTCCTATTCGGGCGGGCTGGATACCTCGATCATCCTCAAATGGTTGCAAGAGACCTACGGATGTGAGGTGGTGACGTTCACCGCCGATCTCGGCCAGGGCGAGGAGCTCGAGCCGGCACGAGCAAAGGCAGAGATGTCAGGGATCAAGGACATCCGCATCGTCGATCTGCGCGAGGAGTTCGTCAGCGATTTCGTCTTTCCGATGCTACGGGCGAACGCGCTCTATGAGGGGCAATATCTGCTGGGCAGTTCCATTGCACGGCCGCTGATTGCCAAGCATCTGGTCGGCATAGCCCAGGAGGTTGGCGCGGATGCCATCGCCCACGGCGCGACAGGCAAGGGCAATGACCAGATCCGGTTCGAGCTAGCCATCAATGCGCTCGATCCGTCGCTTAAGGTCATCGCTCCCTGGCGCCAATGGAACATCCGCTCCCGTACGCAGCTTCTGGAATATGCCGAGAAGCATCACATCCCGGTGCCAAGCGACAAGCGCGGCGAGGCGCCGTTCTCGATCGACGCCAACCTGCTGCACACGTCGACCGAAGGCAAGATCCTCGAAAATCCGGCGGAGGTCGCGCCCGATCATGTCTATCAGCGCACGGTTGATCCGCTCGATGCTCCTGACGCCCCCGAGATCATCACCATCGGTTTCGAGGGCGGTGACCCACTTTCCCTGAACGGCACGGCAATGACACCGGCCGCCTTGTTGACCGAACTCAATGGACTGGGCGGCCGGCATGGCATCGGGCGGCTCGATCTGGTCGAGAACCGCTTCATCGGCATGAAGTCGCGGGGAATTTACGAAACGCCGGGAGGGACGATTCTGCTCGCGGCGCATCGCGGCATTGAATCGATCACGCTCGATCGCGCCGCCGCGCATCTGAAGGATGAGATCATGCCCCGCTACGCCGAGCTCATCTATAACGGCTTCTGGTTCGCGCCGGAGCGGGAAATGCTGCAAGCCTTGATTGACCAAAGCCAGGCTTTCGTCAGCGGCGAAGTGACTGTGAGGCTCTACAAGGGAAGCGCCTCGGTCATCTCGCGCACCTCTCCCTGGTCACTCTATTCAGCCGACCTCGTCACCTTCGAGGAAAGCGCGGTTGCCTACGATCATCATGATGCCGAAGGTTTCATCAGGCTTAACGGCTTGCGGCTTAAGAGCTGGGCAGCCCGCAACGGCAGATGATCGGCCGATCTTAGGTCAGCGCACTTCGCGCTGACAAAACGGCAAACGCCTTCCCCTCAGCACTTCGCCCGGCGGAAACCGGACGAAACGAGCCGGTTAGGATGGAGAAGCGCGACTAATTTCAAACGATTTTAAAAACAGCAGCTCGAAAGCTAATCGATTTTAATTTTATCGTTAAAATTTTCTTGTTGCGACGCAAAAGAATTTAGACATTAATTGTTGCGGATGCTCAGTTTATTCGTTGGAGAACTCGCATGACTGTGACATTTCCGCTAACAGAAAAGCGCGACGCGGACACATTGCTGAAACACTTGACGTTGCACAATCTCAGCTTTCCGGGAAACTGCGTCGTGTCGCTCAAGACGCACGTCGCCCAGGTTTCATCCTCTCATACGACCGCGCTCGGCACTGCCCGTACTGCCTGGTAGAGATTGAATGTCCCGGCATCGCCGTCCACAATAGGATCGAAGCAGTTCTGCTGGATCGCCTATGCAGAATTGGATGAAACCGAGCGCGTCGACAGCTTATCTCGCGGCAGGCGGCCCCATGCCGAGCTTCCCTCGACCTTCGCGTCGGGACCGGCACCGGGTTCGATCTAGCCGTCTATCATCAGCAAGGCACCCACGTCATATTCAGCCGTTGTGGACGACCGCAATCTTGTTTCCGGCGGGGTCGCGCACGTAGGCGGAATACCAGTTCGGCCCGTAGTGCGGACGTAGATCAGGCGCGCCCTCGTCCGTTCCGCCGTTGGTCATGGCAACATCGTAAAAAGCGTCCACCTCGGCGCGGGACTTAGCCATGAAACCAACCATCGAGCCATTTCCGGCACTCGCCGGTTCGCCGTTGAACGGTTTGCAAACCCATAGAACGAAACCCTCCCCCTTCCCGCCTTCGGAAAAGGCGCGCCATCCCGGAAAGTCCTCATGTTTGCTCCATCCGATCGTTGCCAGAACCACGTCGTAAAAATCATTCGATTGAGCAGAATCGATTGCGCCAATGGTCGCGTAGACACTCATGATCTTCCCTTCCCTGCTGCAGGATCTGCGGAATTGATATCGCACCGATACGAACATAACAAGAACGCCGAGTTGCGGTTTTCGCGATAAATCAGCGGATACCGACCACGCTGCGAACCAGCAATACTAGAGCCGGCAAACTCGGGTATGGGGCGGGAAGCTGGCTTTCTGCGTTCCAGTCGAACATCCTATTGATCTTCAGCCAGTTTCTTGCCCCGTCGATGTGATCGGAGAATTTGTTCAGCCTTTTCAACAGATGGAAGTGGACGCTCTGTCCTGATGATATGAAATGCTCCGCAATTGTCATCGGGGCACCCGCAAGACACG
This sequence comes from Rhizobium sp. WYCCWR 11128, assembly GCF_013416305.1. Classification (NCBI taxonomy): domain Bacteria; kingdom Pseudomonadati; phylum Pseudomonadota; class Alphaproteobacteria; order Hyphomicrobiales; family Rhizobiaceae; genus Rhizobium; species Rhizobium sp. WYCCWR 11128. The sequence goes on along the minus strand of NZ_JACCEZ010000001.1, from coordinate 524,880 downwards.
GCATCAACGTGATATCTGGTTTGCCCAGTTCGCTTTTGCAGAGCGTTCGTTTTCTCTTCGCTCTTTATCGTGTCGATGATTGCACCGCGCTTTAGATACTTCCCAACCATCACTTCTGCCTCGTGTCGTCTAGTCAGCCTTATAATACAGCATCGTCGAGCGTAGCAACGAGCCGGAAGGCCCGCCGCATCAAACTATTGCAATCTCACAATTAAGCGCTTCATGGGCGATATGAAAGAGAGTCCCGTACCAATGACCTATCTCAAACACGGCATACTCGCATCCGCCATCATGCTGGCAGCAACGATGACATCCTTGCATCAAGCGCATGCTGAACAATGCGAACAGCAAACCTTCGAAGAGGCGAAATACGTCGTCTGCACGCTGGAACCGGGCAAAGCCGACCTGCGATTGTTCTGGACGGACGCCGATGGCGCCCCATACCGCGCTTTTTCAAGCCTGGCCGAAGCCGTTCGCGCCGAGGGGCGAACGCTGACTTTCGCCGTTAACGCCGGGATGTATCGTGCCGATTTTTCGCCGATGGGACTCTATGTCGAGAACGGCAGGGAATTAAAACCCGCCAATACGACAGAAGCCAAAAGCTCCTCGGGCCAGGTACCGAATTTCTATAAGAAGCCAAACGGCGTATTCTTTCTGGGTGACGCAGGCGCCGGGATACTCCCAACCGATGAATTTCTGAAGCGTCGGGCCAAGGTGCGGTTCGCCACCCAATCCGGTCCGATGCTTGTCATCGCCAACAAATTGAACCCGATCTTCATCGTCGGCTCGACAGACCGGACCCGCCGCAGCGGTGTCGGAACCTGCGAGCGCGGCGCGGTTCGCTTCGCGATCAGCGAAGACGGGGTGAATTTCCACGATTTCGCACGGCTCTTCCGCGACCATCTGAAATGCTCCGATGCCTTGTTTCTCGATGGCGGACGAGGCGTCGGACTTTACAATCCGGCAATGGGCCGCAACGATTGGTCCTGGCACGGCGGCTACGGCCCTATCTTCGGGCTTGTTGAATAGCGCACTCGCATTTGGCCAAAGGCACCCTGCCCCCGATTCCCTTGCCGGCAATAGGCAGGACGGTCGCCGCCATCGTCAAGGGGCGCGGCGATGGAGAAGGTGCCGATCCCGTACACGGGATGCATCATGGTTGGGAGGGCGAGCCTTTCAAAAACCGCCTGCTTCGCATAGGCTCCCGGCCTGCAAAGTAGGAAAGCCGGATGGAATATATCGATTCACTCGCATTGCTCGTCAGCGTCTACATCGTCTCCCTCGTCAGCCCCGGACCGAATTTCATCATCGTCACCAACACAAGCATGACGGTATCACGCACAGCCGGGCTTTTTGCGGGTCTCGGACTTGCGATCGCATCCCTGACCTGGGCCATCATGGCGATGGCGGGGCTTGGCTTTCTGCTGACGCATTTCGATTGGCTGCATATAACGTTGCAGGTGGTCGGCGCGCTGTATCTGATCTGGCTGGGCCTGAAGATGATCCGCGGCGCGGCCAAAGCCTTGAGCACAACCGGGCCGACCGAAGTCACTTGGCGCTCCGCGATGCGCCGCGCCTACGTCGTGAGTATGACCAATCCGAAATCAGTGGCTTTCTTCGGAAGTATCTTTGCGCTTGTCATCCCCGCACATGCGCCTGTCTGGCTTTATTGCGTCATCGCCCTGACCTGCTTCCTTCTTTCGGCGCTCTGGTATTGCGGCTTGGCCTTTTTCTTCTCGAACCCGCGCGTTTCCGCCAGCTTCCTGCGGTTCAAGGCCGGCATCGAGCGCGTGATGGGCGCCGCCCTGATCCTCATCGGCAGTCGCCTGCTCATAGTCCGCTGATGTTATCCCGGTTTACGTGAGGACCAGCCGCTCAGGCCGCAGGCGAGGTCGGCAAGAGTTCGTCGATCGCTTCGGGAATGAAGCCGCCGGTCTGGCGTTTCCACAAGCGGGCAAATAGACCGTCTTGTTCGACCAGTTCGTCCGGCCTGCCCTCCTCCACGATGCCCCCGTGATCGATCACGACGATCCGGTCCATTCTGGCGATAGTCGACAGGCGGTGGGCGATGGCGATCACCGTCTTTCCCTCCATGACGAGGTTGAGCCTTTCCTGGATGGCGGCTTCGGATTCGCTGTCGAGGGCGGAGGTCGCCTCGTCGAGCACCAGGATCGGCGCGTCCTTCAGGAGAACACGGGCGATGGCTACGCGCTGGCGCTGGCCGCCTGACAGTTTGATGCCGCGGTCGCCGACGAAGGCCTCATAACCGCTGCGGCCTTCGCCGTCGGAAAGATCGGCGATGAAGGCATCGGCGCTTGCCATCTTCGCCACCGCTTCGATCTCGTCCTTCGTCGCCTCCGGCCGGCCGTAACGGATATTGTCGCCGACCGAACGGTGCAGCAGCGCGACGTCCTGCGCGATGACCCCGATGGAGCGGCGAAGGCTTGCCTGGGTGACGGCGCGGATATCCTGCCCGTCGATGAAGATCGCGCCGTCCTTGATGTCGTAGAAGCGCAGAAGCAGGTTGGCGAGCGTGGTCTTGCCGGCGCCCGAGAGGCCGACAAGGCCGACCTTTTCACCGGGCAGGACCGTCAGCGACAGATCATCGATGACAGGCTTGCCGGACTTGTAGGCGAAGCGGACATGGTCGAAACGGATCTCACCGCTGCTGACAGCGAGGTCTGCCGCACCCGGCCGGTCGGTGATGGTGGGCGGTGTCGTCATAACAGGCATGGCATCCTTGATCGTGCCGATTGCCTGGAAGATCTGTTGGCCCATCTGCAGGAAGACGAAGATCTGCGACGACAGTCGGTTGAGAATGTAAACCGAGCCGACGAATTCGCCGATCGTGAGAAAGCCTTTGACGAGGCCGGAAAATCCAATCGCCAGCATGGTCAGCCACAGCAGCGTGTTGAGAACCACGACCGTCAATTCCGACGAACGATAGATGCGCTGTTCGCTGTGCTGCGTCTGCACAGCCTTTCCTATGATGCGGCGGATCGCGCCTGCCTCGCTATCTTCAGCCGCAAACTGCTTGATCATCTGCATGTTGGTATAGAGATCGGTGATGGCGCCGGCGACCAGGCTGCGCTGCTTCGCGGTGCGGCGCGAGCGCTCGACGAAGGTCGGCACGATCCTGGCGGTGAATACGACATTGAGCACGATCCAGATGACGACAGGCAGGGCAAGCTGCCACGCGAGCGCACTCAGCAGGATCACGGAGCCAACCAGTTGCATCAGGAAGCGTGGGATGGACTGGAATGCCGCGAGGATCTGCTGCTGGACGGCGGAAGAGACCTGCTGCAGCCGTGAGGAAACCTGGCCGGCATAGAGATCATGGAAGAAGGCAAGGTCCTGCCGCTCGACAGCCTTATGGCCCTGCCACTGAATGGCAGCCGGCATGCCGATGCCGAGCGTGTGCGACTTCAGCGTATTGAGCATGAAGGACATGATCGGCATGACCGGAAAAATCAGGAACCCGAGAATGGTCAGCAGCAGCCATTCATCGCGCAGGAAGGCGGGAGCGCCGTGTTGTGTCACACCATCGACGATGACCGAAAGTCCCCAGACGATTGTCAGGTTGATCGCCTCGAACACCATGGAGCAAAATGCCAGCGCAATCAGCACACCCCGAAACATCGAGATGAAATGCAGGAGTACCGCCACCGGCCCCTTCGACGGCAGTGGTCGGTAAGGGATATCGAGCGGCCGGATCAGGCTTTCGAAGGGACGATAGATCGCATCTGAAATCGACATGGGCCGCTCGGATCAAAAATCGGGAGGAGGCGTGGACTCAGCTACGCGAGGTCGCAGAAAACCATCTCCAGACTGCAATCTCAATTATAAATTTCAGAAATCTATGAAAGGGGCGTTGCCGCGAGAGCCGGGTGGTCCACGGCAAGGCGATCGCTTCAATCCGGACGGACATTATTCGCCCCGGGCCAGGGCTGCCGCCTGTTCCAGCGAGATCTTCCCAACCAGGGGGTCGGCATGACGGTGGGCGAGGCGCCAGTCTGATCCATGCCGGCGATAGACCTGAGTGACACGCAGCGACCAGTTCTGGTCCGGCAAGCCGCCTACCTCACCATGCTGACGCTCGATCATCACCAGTACGATCAGGTCGCCGCTGACATAGGACTTTTCCACCTCCAGGGTTCCGCCGCCGTTGCGGAAGTACCGAGCGAGTTCGGCCAGATGCTCGGGACTGTCGTCGAAGCTATGGCTGGCGGAACCACCGAAAGGCTGCATCAGGGTAAAATCGTCATCGAGCCGGATGAGGCTCGCCCACCGTGTCATGTCGCCGGCCATGAAAGCCGCCCCCTGTTGTTCTGTGCGGCGGATGATGCCGAGCAATGCCGCATCGGATGCCGGAGCGGCAGGCGCGACGCGCCCTGTTGCTGCGACCGCCATTGACAGGGCGGCTCGCCGGGAAAGGGTTGCGGCCTCGTGCACGGACTTGTCGCCGCGTGCCGTTTTGCTTTTGAAAAGGGACATCGGATCTTCCTATTGGTGACCGGCCGTACCGGAATGATCGTTATCTCCCACTTTCAATGTAATGAATCCAATGATACGATTTCATCGATATGCTGAACCAAATTGATCTCTCCAGAATCGATCTCAACCTGCTCGTGCTGTTCGAGACTGTCATTGAGGAACGCCATGTCGGGCGTTCGGGTCAGCGGTTGAACCTCTCGCCTTCGGCCATCAGTCACGGTCTTGGTCGGCTGCGCATGCTGCTGGGTGACCCGCTGTTTCTCAAAACACCGAAGGGTGTCGTTCCGACAGATCGGGCCGAGGAACTTGCAGCCCCCATCGCCGATATATTGGCACGTGTTCGCAGCGTGGTGGCGACAGCGGAGCCATTCGATCCAGCCCGCTCTCAGCGACGATTTACGATCGGCGCGCCCGATGGTGTTTCGTCTGTGTTTTTGCCGCCATTGCTCGATCTATTGGCCAAGTCTGCTCCCGGCATCGCAATCAGCGTCCGACAATTGTTGCCTAGACAGGGCGAACCATCGCCTGATCTGGCTTGGCGCGATGCGTTGGCCGCGTTGGAAGCCCGCGACATGGACATCGCCATCATTCCTCAGGCCGAGTTTCCGGTCCGCTTTGCATGCCTGCTGCTCTACGAGGAGGATTTTGTCATCGCTGCGCGTCAGGGCCACCCTTTTCTGACAGATCAGACACTGGCCACCTACTGCGCCATGCAGCACCTTGTGGTCTCGCATCTGGGCGATACACATGGCTTTGTCGACAATGTATTGGCCAGCCATGGATGCTCCAGGCAAGTGGCCCTGACGGTCCCGAACTTCATGTTCGCGCTCGCCGTGCTTGCGGAAACCGACTTTATCTCGGCCTTGCCACGCCGTTTCGTCGAAATGCATGCCGCGCGGTTCGGCGTCGTCAGCGTCAATCCTCCCCTGTCACTCGGACGCTTCGCCATAAACGCGACTGCGCCGAAGGCGGCAATGCGTGACGAGGGCGTGGTCTGGCTCGTAAGGCTCCTGCAGGCATCCATGGATAACGCGATAGATAAAACCCGCGCTGACAGTGGGTCGTCCGGCCCCCATAAAGGCGGGCACTTGAGGCGCCGATAGCATAAGACCTGGCACCTGGATCGCCCAATTGCGGTCATCGCGCGATTGAGGCAGGATGCCGTCCTTGAAGAGAGAGCAGGATCGAACCGACGCTCATGCTGACGGGCTCATGTCATTGCGGCAAGGCAAGCTGGAAACTCGAAGGTGATCCAGGCTCGATTACCGCCTGCAACTGCACGCTCTGCCGACGCTACGGCACGCTGTGGGCCTATGACTACGAAGGAGAGCGCATCGCTCTCACCGGTGAGACCGCCTCCTACACCCGCGCCGATAGGGACGATCCGTCTCTCGAAATATTGTTCTGCCCTTCCTGCGCCTGTGTCTTGAGCTGGCGCGGCTTACGGCTTCGAAAGGATGGCCGCCGGCGCATGGCTGTCAATATCCGGCTTGCGCCGCCGGATGTCGTTCAGGATCTGACTATCGATCATTTCGATGGCCTGGATACGTTTGAAGACCTTCCGTCCAAGGGGCGCTGCGTACGCGATCTCTGGTTCTGAGCCGACCGCGAAGACGCCACCGGGCCGGATCGCACCAGATACGAGCTCCTGGTAAAAGATCGTTCGGCGCGAAGCTGCCTCAGCCGCGCCGGGCGGCGTCGATCACCGCGACGTCGATCTTCCTCATGGTCATCATCGCATCGAAAGCACGCTTTGCCTGACCGCCACCCGCCGCCAGCGCTTCGGAGAGGATGCGCGGCGTAATCTGCCAGGACACACCCCACTTGTCCTTACACCAGCCGCACTCACTTTCCTGGCCGCCATTGCCGACGATGGCGTTCCAGTAACGATCGGTTTCTTCCTGATCGTCGGTTGCGATCTGAAAGGAGAAGGCTTCGTTGTGTTTGAACACGGGACCGCCGTTCAGGCCGATGCAGGGAATCCCCGCAACGGTGAATTCCACGACCAGGACGTCTCCCTGCTTGCCGTCAGGATAATCTCCCGGTGCCCGAATAACGGCACCCACGGCGCTATCGGGAAAAGTCGCGGCATAGAAGCGGGCAGCAGCCTCGGCGTCTTTGTCGTACCATACGCAGATCGTGTTCTTTGCCATTGCGCAGTCCTTTCGCTCTTCGTTTCGCATTGCCCACTGAAATAAGAGGCAAACCGTCTTTCTCCAGCCCGGTCCTAGCGATTTCACGCGGACGATTGCGAACGCTGCTAAATTAGTGGAGCGCCGCCTACCTCCCCTCCTTTCATCCCCGTGCTCTTCACAGGGATCCAGTGCGCCCAGTCCTGGGCGCGGGAGATACTTTTACAAGCGGGAGATTGCGGAACTGTGGATTACAGTTCCGCATGTGCATTCAGCGTCATCTGCATTTACTTGGCGGGCATGCCGTGGACGCGACGCGATCTAAAACATATTCCGCGCGTCGCTGCGCGGATCGCCCGCCACGCGGTGCGGCTCGTAGAGGCCGCTCCGCGCCTTGCGCCGCCACGGCCGGGAAAGATCGCCGGGATTGTCGTCGATATCCGCGAGCGATATAGCAGCCGTTCCTTCCGAAGGGCATTGCGCCGCCCATCGGCCGCCGGGCGCGACGACCCCGGAAGAGGCCGGATCAGCCTGACCGGGATGGGCAAGGGCCGAGAAACTGACCCAGTAGCTGTTGCTCGCCGCATGCCCTTGTGCCTCGGCGGCGAAGGACGGCTCGTTGGCCGGCGAACCGCCTGTTGTCGAGAACAGCACGCAATGGACGTCGAGCCGCTCATATTCGCTAAAAATCTCCGGGTAGTGGCATTCCATACCGAGAGCGCAGCCAAAGCGGATGCCGTCGACCTCGAAGGTGACAGGAATCGAACCCGGCGTGTACATGAAGGAGATCTTTGTGTTCGACAGTAGACGCTCGTCGTAGCGCGTCACCAGTTCGCCGCGGTCGGAGACGACATAGAGGCTGTTGTGCGGCCGGTGCGGCGCCGTCAGCGGATGCACCGAGCCGATGACCGCCCAGAGCCCCAGCTCGTGCGCCAGCCTGCGTGTTGCATCCAACTCCTCGCGAAGCACGGCCCATTCGAACCGCCGCCAATCGGAGGGCCCGATCTCCCGCGGCCCGATTTCCGACATGATGCGCTTGTTCGGCGATGATGTCGCCCCTTCGGGAAAATGGACGAGCCGCGCGCCTGCCTCCCGCGCCTGCCGCATCAGCAGGCGCATCTCCTGCCCGCTTTGGCGAAGCTTGTCGATATCGCGGGGATCGTCCGCATAGGTGGTCTGCGCCACGGCCAGACGCAGGCGTCTTGCCTCAGGCGCTTCGTCGTTCGCCGATTTAGGGAGAACATGGATGCGGGCGGTGGTGTAGGATTCACCCGTCTTGGCGGCGCGCGCACGCACCCGCCGCTTGAAATTTCCATTCTCAGTCATATCAGGGCCTCTCACGTTCCGGACATCGTTCCCCAGCAACAGGCCCGAAACATCAGGACCAAGGATCACGACCCGAGACGAAAGTCCCTTTGCCTCCGGTTGAAGACCCTGCTGGGGAAGGTCCTGGGAGGTTCGGCGTTAGGCCACGCCGACACAAAGATGCCGAGGCGACCGCGATTCGTCAATTCGGGGAATGGCCGGGATAGACAGGCGCCGAGGCGCCCTATTTCGGGCGGTCCACTTTATCCACGCGCCACGGCGGATCGGTGCGGTTCGATCCGGCGAAATAAAGGATGATGCGATTGCCGCCGGGATCGAACAGCTCAGCCTCGCGCCAGAGCCAGCTCTTGTCCTCCGGTCCACTGACGAAACGAAGACCGGCCTCGCTGAGACTGCCGACCATCTCGTCCAGCTTCTCGCACTCGAAATACACCGTGGTGCCGCCACCGCCGCCTTCGCCCTGATGCAGGGAGAAGGTGCTGTCCCCGTCCGGGCATACGAAGCGCGCATAGCGAGGACGGGCGTCGACGACGGGCTTGAGACCGAGAGCGCAGTAGAAGTTCCAGCCCGCATCGAGGTCAGGCATCGTAACTGTTACTTGATTCAGGCGCATGATCTATCTCCTCGGCTGAGTTCGCCCAAAACTGTGCGGCGGCTTGGCACCACGACATTCATAAAAACAAAGACCTGAAGCCGTCGCATGAATCAAATTCTAAGCGAGCAGTTTTAGTGTCATCGACACAAAACTCGTGTCAGACTGTGCAAGCCACGCACACGCCGGCGCACCGATCGAGAGGGCCGAAGCCATGCACAAGTTCACCGTATCAATCACCCGGGAGATCGAGGCCGACACCGCCGAGGAGGCCGCTTTGCTCCTGTATCAGGAACTATCAACGGGACCGATCCCCGACCGCTACTCGGTCGTCGACGAGACGAAGGCTGCCACGGAGGTGAAGCTGGATCGGCAAAAGGCCGACGAATTCGCCAGCATCGATCACACCGCCGACCCCGGCAACTGGTAAGCCCAGCTGACCAGAGGAGATCCCTGCTTTGCCGCGGAAGCGCAAGTGCGGTAGTGGCAGATCCCATTCGCCGGCGTAATGCCGATGCAAACAGCCGTCCGTTGGAAATATCGCGAGCCAAGGAAAGTCCGTGACCTCACCAATCAAAATAGCCGTCGCCGGCGCGAACGGCCGCATGGGGCGCGCCATCCTGCCACTGCTGGCGGCCGATCCGGATTTTGCGTTCGTCGGCGGCATCGGCCGCGAGGGCTCCGCGGGCGCCGGGCTGATCGACCGTTCGGCTGCGATTAAGGCGGCCGACGTGATCCTGGATTTCACGACGGGACGTGCTGCCACCGAACTTGCCGGCTTGTGCGCTTCGGCCGGCGGACCGGCCCTGGTGATCGGGGCGACGGGTTTCGAGCCGGATGAACTCGAACGGATCGCAGAGGCCGCCCGCAGGATTCCGATCCTGCGCTCCGGCAATTTCTCCATCGGCGTCAACATGCTGGTCGGCCTCGTCGCCCAGGCCGCCCGCGCCCTTCCCGCGCATGGTTGGGATATCGAAATCCTCGAAGCCCATCACAACAGGAAGATCGACGCGCCGTCCGGTACGGCGCTGATGCTTGGCGAAGCGGCGGCTAAGGGCCGTGGAGTTTCCCTCGCATCCGTCGAGCGGCGCGGGCGTGACGGCATCACCGGCGAGCGGCCGCCCGGCGAAATCGGATTTGCCGTGTTGCGCGCCGGCGGGCTGGTCGGAGAACACAGCGTCCTGTTTGCCGCCGCCGAGGAGGTCGTGACGCTCTCGCATTCGGCTCTCGACCGCGGCATGTTCGCCCGCGGCGCGCTTGCCGCCGCCCGCTGGATCGCAGGGCGCGCACCCGGCGAATACGCCATGGGAGATGTGCTGGGTCTGCCGTGAATGGGGGAGACAGACTCACAGCATATCCCGGATTGCCGAGGCGACGACGACCTCGGTTCCAGCCAACCCGACGGAGCAAAACAGCGTCGTATCGCCAGGCGATCCTCGCCCGGCCGCTTTCCCGGCCATGATATCGGCAAGGTCGGCCATGCGATGCTCATTACCGGAGCCGGCCAGGAAAAAGGGCGAAGCATAGGCGCGCGTCTGTTCGGAAGAGTCCGTCGCAATCACGGCTGCGACTTGGCGATATCCAGGCCGAGTTCGTATCCCTCACACGTTTTCGGGCCGACGGTGTTGACGTGCACGCCGGGCTTCAAATCCCTGGCATGAATGACGGGCGTTCGGCTCGTCGTCGCGCAGATGACGATGTCGGCGTCATCGACGGCTTCTGAGGCGCTGCCGGCAGGCTCCACTTCAATACCCAAGACCTGCTGCATCTCAGCTGCAAAGGCGGCGCGATTTTTCTCGTCGCGGCTATAGACGCGGGCGCGGTCCAGTTTTCGAACGGCGGCCGCCGCGGCAAGCTGGGTTCGCGCTTGCGCTCCGCTGCCGAGGATCCCGACGATCCCGGCGTCAGGCGCGCTGAGATGCCGGATGGCGAGCCCTCCGATCGCACCAGTGCGGAGGTTGCCGAGACGCTCTCCGAGAATAATGCCCTTGAGCTTCGCGTCGTCGGCCGACCACACAGCGACGATCTGTGAATGCTCCACCCCCTCGAATGTTTCATAGACCCGGAAGCCCGCGAGCGGTTTCTCGCCGAGTATGCCGCCGACGGTGAAGACGAGATCGCCTCGATCGGGAAACGAGACATGGTGGCGGGGTGGAGAGATCAGTCGATTGCCGGCCCTCGCGAGAAAAGCGGTCTCGAGCGCATCGATCGCGACCGCCATCAACGCGCCGTTCGCCACATCCTCGTCTCTCAGGATTTTCGTCACGCCCAAACCTCCGGTTCATGCCGGCATCCTGCAACCCCAACCCCGCTTGAGGTCAATAGGTCACCAAACCCATATGCGCGGGAAATGTCCGCGTGAGACCTAACCGACCAGACGGCGAGCCATCATGACGTCGTCGATCTCCCTGCCCTCCTCCAGAACCCCGCCGGGAATCCTGCCGATCTCGGAGAAGCCTTCCCGCTGATAGAAGCGTATTGCCGCCGGATTCTCCGCGCTGACGAAGAGTTCCAGCTGCAGGATGCCGATATCGCGCGCGTGGTCGGCCACCGTGCCGAGCAGCTTGCCGGCAAGGCCCGTTCCACGCAGGCTCCTTCTGACGTAAACCATGATGATCGTCGCGCGATGGGCCATCTTGCTCGACCGCTGCCGAACTAGGCCGGTTATGCCAACGGGTTCGCCATCCTGAAAGGCGATGAAAACCGGCTCGTTCAGGCGATTGCGCCACTCCTCGAGAGAAAGAGCCTCCCAGTCCTCGTAGCGGCTTGCAAAGAGGGACGGTTCGGTGCGAAGCGCTTCCAGACGGATGCGCCGAAAAGCCTCCACTTCGTCTGCCCTGACATGCCTGATCGTCGCGCCGCTTCCATCCATCGGGACCTCCTGCGAGATGAGAGGTACTCTCAATACAGATGGTCCCAGCCGTCAACCGGTGTCAGGAAGCTTCGTAGTTCAGCATATGCTCGAAGTGACGAGATCGAACGGAAATCCGTCATCTCAGGCGCGGGTCACTGCGCCGGGCTCCCCAGCCGGCCACCCTTCCGAACGACCGGTTCGCCGGGCGGACCGACCACCGATTGATCGGTCGGCCTCGCTGCCGGTTCGCCAGTTGGCCCCACCACCGGTTCACGGGCTGGCCCGTCGACCGGCTGGCCGGTGGATCGGACGACCAGGGGATCGGCAGGCTGGACGGCGGATTGATCGGTTGTTGGCCCGGGCACCGGCTCGCCGGTTGCCCCCGGCACCGGCTTGCCGGTTGCCCCCGGCACCGGCTGGCCGGTTGCCGAGTTCAACGGCTCACCGGTTGGTCGGGCCGCTGATTGCTCGGTTGGCCCGGCAACTGGCTCATCAGTTGAGTCGGCCACCGATTGATCGGTTGGCTTGTCGATCGTGAACGGTACAACTTCATGGATGATGAAGAGAAGAACTATCCCGACCAACGTGCATGTCAGCGCGTAGAGAAGGAAATATTTCAGTGCATATCCCTCGCTGATTGGCAGCGCCAACTTGACAATGGCGCAAATGATATTGCCACATCATTGAACGATACTTGAAGCGAAGGCAATCATTTTCAACAAGAGCCGCGAAATTTCAAAAATGCACAGAACGGGATAAGGTAGTTATTGTAGATATTTAGGAAGCGCCTCCCCGATGCTCAATTTGTCTTGAGGTCTCGGCAAGCCCAAGGAAGGCCCCGGAACCCAGATCCGAGATCTGCCAGGCGAAGACAGCCTCGGCGATATGGGCTAGATTGCGTGTGCCGGCAGCCTGCTTTCGAGGGTTAGGCCCTCCAGGATCGGTGGCGGCAGGGGGATCCGCATGACGGCAATCGCATCTCTATTTCAGGAAGCCGCCCGCCTTGCGGCAGGATTCCGGCAGGCAGCGCCGGCCCGCCATATGCCCACCCATGACTACGCAGCCTCGCTTGCCTGTTTCGACGAGCCGCTGCCGGCGGCCGGTTCCGATATGCTTGATGTCATCAGGCGTCTCTCGGACGGCGCCGAACCCGGGCTGCATGCAACCACTGGGCCGCGCTTTTTCGGCTGGGTTATCGGCGGCTCCCATCCGGTCGGCGTCGCGGCCGATTTCCTCACCAGCGCCTGGGGCCAGAATGCCGGAAACCATGCCGCCGCCCCGGCCGCAGCCGCCGTCGAGACCATCGCGGCGAGATGGCTTCTCGATCTCCTGAAGCTGCCGGCCGAAAGCTCGGTCGGCTTCGTCACCGGCGCGACGGTGGCGAACTTCACCTGCCTTGCCGCCGCGCGCGGCGAAGTGCTGCGCCAGGTGGGCTGGGATGCCGATGCCAACGGCCTGTTCGGGGCGCCTGAGATCACCGTTCTGATCGGCGACGATGCCCACACGACGGTATTCTCCGCGCTGCAATTCCTAGGTCTCGGCCATGATCGCGTGCTGCGCGTGCGCACCGATCCGGTAGGCCGGATAGACCGCGCCGCGCTGGCAGGCACGCTCGATACGGTCTCTGGACCGGTCATCGCCATTCTCCAGGCGGGGCAGATCAATACTGGCGCCTTCGACGATTTCGCCGCCATCATCCCGCTGTTGAAGGCGAAGCGCGCCTGGGTGCATGTCGACGGAGCCTTTGGTCTCTGGGCGCAGGCTTCAGCGAAGATCAGCCACCTCAGCCGCGGCATCGAAGCGGCCGACAGCTGGGCGACCGACGGCCACAAGTGGCTGCAGACGCCCTATGATTGCGGCTATGCGATCGTCCGCAACGAGCTCGCCCATCGCCGCGCCATGACGATCGCCGCGAGCTACCTGCCGCTCGCCGGCGAAGGCGAACGCGATCCTTCCCATTACGTGCCCGAGCTTTCGAGAAGAGCGCGCGGCTTTGCCACTTGGGCGATGCTGAAACATCTCGGTCGCGACGGCATCGCCGCCCTTATCGATCAGTGCTGTGCCTCGGCTCGGCTGGTGGCCGACCTGCTTGCGCGCGAGCCCGGCATCGCCATTCTGAACGAGGTCGCGCTGAACCAGCTCGTCATCCGCTTCGGAGCGGACCTGCCCTCCGAAGAAGGCGACGCGCTGACGCGAAAGACGATCGAAAAGATTCAGGCGGACGGCATGATCTTCGCCGGCGGCGCCAAATGGCGCAGCCGCGACGTCCTGCGCCTCTCGGTCACCAATTTCCAGACGACATCGGATGAGGCGCAGCTCGCCGCCCAAAGCATCATCGCCGCGTTCAAGAGTGTGAGCGGCGGCTGACGCAACTACTGCCTTGGTTCGCCCGGGCACGGAATTGTGCTATCGCCGGCTCTGTTCACTTGAAGAGAGAAAACGTGAAAAACGTCCTGTTCGTCTGCAGTCAGAACAAGCTTCGAAGCCCGACGGCGGAACAGGTCTTCGCGAGTTGGCCTGATATCGAGGTCTCCTCGGCCGGCACCAACAATGATGCCGAAAATCCGTTATCGAACGAACTGATCGAATGGGCCGATATCGTTTTCGTCATGGAGAAGGCTCATCGTGCGAAAGTCCAGGGCAAGTACCGGTCAGCTCTCAAGGACAAGCGGCTGATCTGCCTTCATATTCCTGATGACTACGATTTCATGGACCCCGCGCTCGTGCAACTGCTGAAGGTGAAGGTACCCCGGTATCTCTAAGCCTCGTAATGCGGCCGTAAAATCGCCGCCCGCACAAGGCGGGCAATTCTTCCGTCCGTCCCGCTTTGCGCCAGTGGTGGCAACTTGCGGCCAAGCTGCGGGAGCGGTCAGACTTGTTGAGAGACATATTCCGGAAACTCGGCCGCACCGCGGCTCAGGGCTTTCACCATCAACAGGCCGTCGTCGAAGTAGCCATTTCTCGCGTAGAACTGGTGCGTACGCTCCCTGCCCAGCACCATGGCGATGCGGATCACTGCGCATTCAGTCCGCTCCCCCTCCGCCTCGATCCACGCCATCATCTTGCCGCCGATGCCCTGACCGCGGAGAGCGCTGTCTACCACCACGTTGTCCGCCTCGACATACTTGCCGCACCACAACTGAGTGCCGGTCCAGAAACCCGACGCACCCACCATCCGTTCGTCGATGCAGGCTGCTATGCAGCGATAGTTGCTCTGTGCAAACATGGCTGAAAGTCGTTGGCAAACCACGGCCTCACTCAGGCGACTAACCTGGCTGTACAGCGGGAAAATTGTCATCGCCTGATCGAGGCCGACCAGCTCACGGATGATCACTTCGTCGGACACAGCAGCCCCCTATCCTCTCGATCGCATGATAGTGCACGCGAACTTGGTCATGATCCATAGGCGTGAACAACTTACAGTGGACGGCCTGTCTTCCCATTGTCACCCGCACCGCCTATAGCTCCCCGCCCATCCAGATCGAGCAAGGAGCAGAGCCATGAACACCAATGATGTCGCCGCCCATTGGGAGAGCAATGCCGAGACCTGGACGATCTATAGCCGCGCCGGTTACGACAAGTATCGCGACGCGCTGAACACGCCGGCCTTTCTGAAGATGCTGCCGCCGGTGGCGGGCCTTGCCGGGCTCGATCTCGGCTGCGGCGAAGGTTCCAACACCCGCGCCGTCGCTCGCCTCGGCGCCCGCATGATCGGTCTCGACATCGCCCCGACCTTCATTCGTTATGCCCGCGAGACCGAGACGCAAGCGCCGCTCGGCATTGAATACGTGCTCGGCGACGGCCAGAGCATCGATTTCCCGGAGGCGAGTTTCGATTTCGTCACCGCCTTCATGTCGATGATGGACATGGCCGATCAGTGCCAGGTGCTGAAGGGCATCCACCGCATCCTGAAATCGGGCGGCTTCCTGCAGTTTTCGATCCTGCACCCCTGTTTCGTGCCGCCGACGCGCCGCAACATCCGCAATCAGGCCGGCGAGCCCGTCGCCGTTGAGATCGCCGATTATTTCGACGAGAGCGACGGCCGGGTCGAGCGCTGGATCTTTTCCTCCATCCCCGAGAAAGAACGGGCGACGCTGACGCCCTTTGCCATTCCGCGTTTTCACCGGACGCTGTCGACCTGGGTGTCGATGATCGTCGAAGCGGGGCTGACGATCGAAGCTTTCGGCGAGCCCATGGCGTCAGTCGAGGTGGCGCTCGCCGAGCCAATGGTCGCCGATACCCGCATCGCGCCGATCTTCCTCCACATCAGGGCCTGCAAGGCGTAAGGCCTGTTTTCCCGCCGCCACCGAGGTTTGGAGGAGGGTGAGTTCTCACCCGGGTTCTCACCCAACATCATCGTCGCACGGCGACCACCGAGCTGGCGCGATAGCGCGACAGCTGGACCCGGTTGGATTGGTTGCCGCCGAACAGGTAGACGTACTGCCGGCGCTGGTCGATGTGATCGAACAGGCTCACATGAAAGCGCCGGCCGGTGCGGATCACCACGACATCCCCTCGCCTGGCGGAGCGGACGCCGACCGGCTTGCCAAACTTCCTCCAGGACGCCGCCATGTTGGGGTTGGGCGGCGGCTGCCGGGACGATCGCTTGGCGACAAAGGCCAGGAACGCCCCGCACCACGATACTCTGCGCGGATTGATGCTGAGGAAGGAGATGGAACGTTCGTGCATGCTTTTGTACTTGGATGCCGTAACGAGCATGTCTGCCTCACAGGGCACGGCAAGCGCCGTGAGGACGATGACGAGAATAACCTTCATAGTTACCCACCATTGCTTGTATAATGTTGAAATTCCAAAATGTGGCGAAGAATAAAACAGGCGCGGCAACGTAGATGCGAATTATGGCGTGATTTAGAAACAACTAATACTGGCATTTTGGCGGCAGAAATTTGTCCGAAGCGAGGCGCGGAAGCTCCGTAGGCGAGCCTGCCTTTTGGCCGGACACGACCATCGAAAACCCTGCAAAACATATGTTTTGCTCAGCCGAAAGGCTGGAAGTTTCGCCATCCCAACCAAGTCTATTCAGACGACACGGACTGCGTTCGCAATGCTTGTGCAGCAAAACCATTCGCCAAGGATTGACGACAGTGCGCGGAATTAGCTCCTCACCTATACGAGCTATATTTCCGATGCGCTTAATAATACTTCGGAGCAATGGGAAATACATTGCGCTCGCCCGATTCATCAGCGAAAGCCGGAGGTTGCCCCTCCGGTTGCGGACGTGAACGAGCTTAGGACAGCGGAGGCCGGCGTGGTGTGTCAACCATGTGGTTGCGCCGGTTCGGGTCGGCCTGTGACCGGGGCAGGATCAGCGGCAAGTGCCTTGGTGACCAGCAGCGCTGCGGCCAGAACAGGGACGACCGCCCAGTACGAAAAGCGGATGCCGAAGTGTTCGGCAACGAAACCGAGCAGTGGCGGCCCGGCGAAAAACACAAGGAACGTCGTCTGCCCGAGCGCTGCAACGTTGACGGGTGCGGGTCGATCCGTGCGTCGGGCCGCAGCCGAGATGGCAAGCGGATAGACTGAAGAGCAGCCGATACCTGTCAGGCCAAAGCCTGCGAGCGCGATAGCAGGGTGTGTCGCCGTCGCAACCATGACAACACCGATGGCCGCGATCCCAAGGAGAGTGATTGCAACCGGGCGCGGATTGAAGCGGTCGATGACAGGGTCCATGCCGAGCCGCCCGATGGCGATGAACGAGGAGAAAATGGTCACGCTGAGCCCTCCGACGAAGGGTTCGACCGCGAATACGTCGCGCATATAGATCGCCGACCAATCGACGCTTGCGCCCTCGGCAAGAAGCGGAGCTGCGGCGACAAGGCAAAGAGGGAGCAGTCCGAGCGTGGGAAAAGCGACGATCGGCGTATCTCCGGGGTGAGCGTCCTGCCGTCGGGGCGCATTCTCGATCCCGGAGAAAACGATCGACCCGGCAATCAAGACCGTCACCAGGACGATGAAAGTATGCAGTTCGATGGAGACGGCAGCCTGCCGCATGCCGGCGGCAACAAGGGCGGTGATGCAGAAGCCGAGGCTCCACATGCCGTGAGCCCGGCTCATGATGCGGTACCCAAGCAGCGCCTCATGGCGATCGGTTTCGATATTGGCGTTGATCTCGAATGCTCCGGTGAAAACGCCGGCAATGAAGAACAATGGCACCGCCAGAAGAGCTGAAGGCATCCAGGGGATCAACGCGAAAAACAGCGACGCACCGAAGACGGTCACGAAGGCGGTGGCGCGCGCACCGAGCCTCTCGATGAACCTCACCGAGAACGTCAACCCGCAGAGAACCCCCGAGGACAGGACGGCGAGCAGAAGGCCAAGCTCGCCTTCCGTCAGGCTAAACTTGAGCTGAAGGTCGGGCAGCCGCGAAACAAACGCGCCTAAGGAAAGGGCCACGGCAAACTGAATGAAGAAAATTCGGTGGTGCGGCTTCATCTCGACACTCTGCTCCGATTGGGGCGGGATCGAAGCAGAGCGATCCCGCAGATAGCCGGACATTCCGACGAAATGGCGCTAGAACAGGGTGATTTAGGCCGGGTCGGCCTAAAATCTGAATCCTGTTCTACATTATATAGTTAGAGCATGATGTCGTCCGAAAACCGCTCACACTTTTCGGCATCATGCTCTAGCTCAAAAAGCCGCGCTCTCAGGATCATCAACCACCCTTGCTGACAGCCCCTGTCAGCATCATGCAGCCGCCGCTGATTTCACGGGTGCTTGGCGGCCGCTGGTATTTCTGTGACGCGCAGCTGCTCCGTCCACATCCACCTTCCCTCCCTCACAGAAATTCGCACTCACATCAATTTACTTGCCGTTCCGCGATCGGCATATGTTTGTGCCATAGGTAAGTGGCATGAGGGGAACTATGGCATCGACGCATATAAACAATACGGGTGCACGTGCCGGCTGGAAGAGCTTTGTCGGGCTGGTCGTCGGCGCGGTGATCGGCTTTGCCTTTATGCCGGGCATTGCGCAGGCGGAATCCTTTTCGAAGCTTGAGAAGCAGGGCTATGCCGTCGGCAAACTCACCAAAGGCAAGGCCGGCGGCTACGGCTGGGTCATCTCCAACAGCAATAAGCGGTTCTTCTGCCGGATGAATGCCAGCCTGGCTTATGTCAGCAAAAAGGAGATGGTGAGCATCACGTCGTCAGGGCGCCTTATCAAGGTCGACCGTGCCACGTTCGAGGCAACGATCGGCGGCCCCGATCCGTCGATACCGCAATGGAGCGATCTTCAATCCGGCCGCGTCAAGCCTGATGACGTTGGGAGTTGCACGCCTGTTCGCTGATTGACGTAGAATATCGCGAGGAGCGCGACAAGCTGTTTGGAGTTTGCCCGCTCCCCGAATTGAATACACCACGCTAAACCGGCTGAAGAAGGACATGTCGCTTCCTGCCGACCGACAGCCGGATCACGCCGTCCGGCAGGGTCGGAGTCGTCAAGCCGCATTGCCTCGTCGTTCACGCTGCAACGCTTCTCACGCCCGCATCCGCCTCCACCCCCACAAAAAATTCACACCCACATCAATTTACTTGCCGTTCTGCAATGCGGCATATGTTTGTGTCCATGGCCAAGTGGCATGAGCGGGGAACCATGACGTCAACACATGCAGACAATACGGGTGAAGGTGCTGGCCGAAAGGGCTTCGTCGGACTGGTCATCGGCGCGGTCGGCGTCGTCTATGGCGATATAGGCACCAGCCCGCTCTATGCTCTTCGCGAGGCGCTGAGGCCCTTTGCCGCCGATGGCGTACACGAAGCCGAGGTCATCGGCCTGATTTCGCTGATGGTCTGGACGCTGACGATCATCGTAACCTTCAAATATGTGCTCTTCCTTCTGAGGGCGGACAATGACGGCGAAGGCGGCACGCTTTCGCTTCTCGCCCTTTTGATGAAGAAGATGGGGCGAAACGTGCCGGTGCTCTTCTTCGCCGGCCTGATCGGCGCGGCTCTGTTCATCGGCGATGCGATGATCACGCCGGCCTTGTCGGTCATGTCGGCGCTAGAAGGCCTGAAACTGGTCACGCCGGCCTTTGCCGAATACGTCCCGCTGGCGTCGGCAGCGATCATGATCGTTCTCTTTGCCGTCCAGTCGAAGGGAACCGCCGCCGTTTCGATCTTTTTCGGGCCGATAACGGTGTTGTGGTTTCTGGCCATGGCCGCGGGCGGCCTGATCCATATCGGCGACGACTGGAGGATTCTGGAAGCGCTCAATCCGATCAATGCATTCCTGTTCCTCACCCATGCCGGCAGCGTCGGCCTCATCGTGCTCGGTGCCGTCTTTCTGACGGTCACCGGCGCCGAAGCGCTCTATGCCGATCTCGGGCATTTTGGGCGCCGGCCAATCCAGATAGCATGGTTCGTGCTCGTCTTTCCGGCATTGCTGCTGAATTATCTCGGCCAAGGCGCGCTGGTTCTTAGCCATCCCGAGACGGCTACAAATCCGTTCTTTCTGATGTATCCCGACTGGGCCTTGCTGCCGGTGGTTATCCTGGCGACGATGGCAACGATCATCGCCAGCCAGGCGGTGATAACAGGGGCATTTTCGCTGGCCCGCTCGGCGGTTCACCTCGGCTTCCTGCCGAGGCTCAGGATCAAGTTCACGTCGGAAACCAACACCGGCCAGATCTACGTGCCGAGCGTCAATCTTCTCCTGCTGGTCGGCGTCTTGATGCTGATCTTTTCCTTCGGCGACTCCGAGTCTCTGGCGACGGCCTATGGCATCTCGGTGACCGGAACCATGGTCATCTCGACCCTGCTGGTCTTCCAGTTTCTCCGAGCCGTCTGGGGCTACTCCCTCGTGCTCGCCGCCGTCCTGCTGCTACCGCTCTTCATCATCGAAGTCCTGTTCCTGGCGGCGAACCTCTTGAAGATCCACGATGGCGGCTGGGTTCCGGTCGCCCTTGCGCTGGCGATCATGATCCTGATGTGGACATGGACGCGAGGACAGGCCTATCTGAAGAGACTGCGCGCCAACAACGAGATCCCACTCGATTCCTTCATCAGATCGATCGAGCGAAAGTCGGACCATTCGCCGGTCACTGTTCCGGGAACGGCAGTCTTCCTGACCAGCGTCCCGGATCGCACGCCGAATGTTCTGCTCCACAATCTCAAGCATAACCACGTGCTCCACGAACAGAACGTCATCCTGACCGTCTGGACCGAGGACGAACCTTATGTTCCCGACAGCCGCCGCATCAAGCTCAGCCAGCTCTCGCCGCGTTTCGTGCGCCTCGACATCACCTTCGGCTTCATGGACGACCCCGACGTCACCAGGGCATTGGCTCTCTGCCGGGAGGGCGGCTTCAAGTTCGAGATCATGAGGACCTCCTTCTATCTCGGCCGCCGGAACCTCGTCAGGACGCCGAACACCGGGTTGCCCCCCTGGCAGGAGCGCATATTCATGGCGCTGGAGGGCTTGGCGATCGATCCCTCCGACTATTTCAACCTGCCGTCCAACCGCGTCGTCGAACTCGGCGAACAGATCGCCATTTAGGTCAGGACACCGCTCGGCAGCGACATCAGGATCGCGCCGGTATCAGCCTCGATATCGCAATGCGTTGACGATGATGTCGAAAGCGCGAGGCGCTGAACATCACGCCTTGGCCGAGATCGCGCTCAGTTCCTCGAGATCGAGATCCCGTTCCAGCTCCCGTAGCGTCTCGTCATCGATGTCGCCGGCCCGGTGGAGCCGGATGAGTTCCCGGCGTCCAATTGCCACCGCTTCGAGAATGACGTCGAAATGCGCATGCAGCACCGGCATGTATTGCTCGGTTTTCTCGGCATAGTCGACGATCGACGTGGCCCGACGCTGGTAGCGCTCCAGCAATTGCGGGTGGATGAGTTTTCCCTCCGCGTCATAGGCCAGGCTCTGGACGATCCCGAACTGCGCCTGCGCCATGGCGGCTTCGGCCTGGCTCATCGTCAGGCGCGCTCTTTCCGACTCCGGCTCCACCAGCCGCGCCCAGGCAATCACCCGCCCCAATGTCGTGCCCTGTATGAGCACGGTTCCGAGAATGACGGCGAAGGCCGTCACGAGGATGAAGTCGCGGCCGGGAAATCCTTCCGGCAAGCTCAGCGCCAAAGCAAGCGTCACCACGCCACGCACGCCCGCCCAGCTGAGAACGGTGGCGCCGCCGACGCCGAGCGGCGCGGCGCGTGTGAACCCCAGGGCAGTGCATAACCTGATGACGAAATCGGCGGCGAAGACCCAGGCAAAACGCGCGAGCACGAGCGCCACGAGGATCGCCAGCATCGGCAATCCCATGGTCGCGATCACAGTGGCAAAGCCGCCGCCGCGTTCGACGACATCCCGGAGCGACAGCCCGATCAGGATGAAGACCGCAGCCTCCATCAGGAAGATCATCACCGTCCAGAACGAGATGCCGCGCATGCGCATGGCGGCCGATAGCACGGTGTGCTGATGCCAGCTCATGATCAGGCCGGCGGTCACGGTGGCGATGACGCCGGAAACATGCAGCTGTTCGCCGAGCAGATAGGCAATCCAGCCGAGCAGCACCGAGGCTGCGATGATCAGATATTCGTCGCCGAGACGCCGGACGAGCTTGTACCATGCCATTCCCACCACGACGCCGACGATGGCGCCGCCGAGCGCCAGCACGAGGAAGCTGCCACCGGCCTCCGCCGCGCTGAAGGCGCCTGTGGCCGTGGCGGCAACGGCAAAACGGAAGAGCACCAGACCGCTCGCATCATTGAGCAGGCTCTCGCCCTCCAGCAGGATCTGAAGCCGCCGCGGCAGGCGGACGCGCTGCAGCACGGCCCGCGCCGCAACGGCATCCGGCGGCGCAACGATCGCGCCGAGTGCTGCGCAGGCCGCCCAGGGAAGCGACGGAAAGATGAGATGGGCCACAACGGCGACGACCGCGCAGGTGAAGAACACCGCGCCGACGGCAAGCGAGGCGATGCCGATCACATGCCGCCGCAACCGCCCGGCGGCAATGGACCAGGCGCCGTCCATCAACAGCGGCGGCAGGAAGATGACCAGCACCAGCCCGGGATCAATTGATATCGCCGGCAGCCCCGGCACAAACGCCAGCGAAGCACCACCCGTCAGCAACGCCACGGACGGCGGCAATCCGAGCCTGTGGGCCGCATAGTGCAGCGCGATGATCGCAAGAAACATCGCGATGACGAGCTCGAACAAGTGGGTTGGTTCCATATGCCTCTGCCCCGGCTCGGAAACGAATCTTGGATGCCTACGGCATTCTTCCTTAAATCGAAATTGATCTAGGGAAGAATGCAGCAATTCAAAGTGTTACAGCGTTCTTGCGCATCTGAACAGACGCGTGGCGCTGCAAACGCCGCCGGCCTGGCAACGGCTGCTCCAGAGGCAGCCGGAGACAATTTTCGCTTTGTGCTATCAACGCTAGGTCTACACCCAGCGATTTCCTTCAGAGTTAGCCGTATTGAGCTTGCTTGGAACCGCCCCCACCTCAATCACACCTCAATGACCCGCCCGGCACATGCCATGTGGCGACGCTGAATCTCCGCGCGCCATTTGAGTTGCGCCGGATCGCATTAAGGAGGATTCTGCCTGGCACCGCGATGCCAGGTTCGGTCTCGGCTGACCTCAGCCATGGCGACGATATACGGCGACTTCGGCTTGTCCAAGCCGCAAACGTCTTTCGCGGCTCATTCCGACTTGCGTGATCTAGATCTGAGACATCTGGCCCAAAAGGGCGTCAACGCCGACCCGAACGGGCGTCAACAGGGAGGTTCGTCATGAAAATCGTTCTTATCGGCGGCACTGGGCTCATCGGGTCCAAGACCGCGGCGCGTCTGCGCGTTAAAGGCCACGAGGTGCTGGCCGTCTCGCCAAGCACCGGCGTCAACACCATCACCGGCGAGGGCCTGGCACAAGCGCTGGCTGGCGCCAACGTCGTCGTCGACCTTGCAAACTCACCGTCGTGGGAAGACAAGGCGGTCCTCGATTTCTTCGAAACCTCGGGCCGCAATCTGCTCGCCGCGGAAGCCAAGGCCGGCGTCAAGCACCATATTGCGCTCTCCATCGTCGGAACGGAGCGCCTGCCTGAAAACGGCTACTTCCGGGCCAAACTCGCCCAGGAGAAACTCATCAAGGCATCGCCCGTCCCCTACACGATCGTCCACTCCACCCAATTCCTCGAATTCCTGAAGGGCATCGCCGACGAAGCCACCGTCGGCACCGTCGCGCGTCTTTCTCCCGCAGCTTTCCAGCCCATCGCATCGGATGACGTTGCCGATGTGATGGCGGATGTCGCGCTTTCAAAGCCGCTTAACGGCACAATCGAGATTGCCGGACCTGAGCGCGGCCCCATGCACGAGATCGTTGCCCGGTATCTGAAAGCGATCAACGATCCGAGGAGGGTCGAGGCAGACGTTCATGCGCGCTACTTCGGGTCTGAACTGGACGATCGCTCGCTTGTGCCCGGCGAGGGCGCGAGGCTCGGCAAGATCGGCTTTGCGGATTGGTTTCGACAGTCCCAACGGCCGACCTAGATCAAGGCATCAAACCCACATCCGCATTCAACGAGCAGAAGGATTACGGCAATGAATTCAGCTTTGTTATCGCTATGTGTGTCGGCCACGGTTTGTCTTTTTGGCACTTTGGCGGTTGCCGCCGAAGACGGCGCAGCCGTCACACCGCTCATGAAAAAGGACCTTCCGAATTATCCCGGCAAGGAAGGGCTGATGATATCGGTCGAGTATGGGCCGGGAGGTTCCTCGCCTATTCACAAACATGAGGCGAATGCATTCGTCTACGTTCTGGAGGGCTCGATCGTGATGCAGGTCAAGGGCGAAAAGGAAGTCACCTTATCGCCGGGAGAGACCTTTTACGAAGGTCCTTCCGACATTCATCTGGTCAGCCGCAATGCGAGCACGTCCAAACCGGCGAAGTTCATCGTCGTGCTGCTGAAGAAGAAAGACGCTCCGGTTGTCATGCCGGTGAAGTGACATGCAGATGCTCTGGCTTGTCCCGAGCATCTGCAGACCGCGCAGCAGATCCTCGGCGCAAGGCCGAGGATGACGTCGAGTAAAGAGCGGGGTTGTCGACGACCACCGAGGCGTCCTTGGCAGCCAAGGCGTCCACATCGCAGTTCGGCACAACAGATGGAGCAAGCAGATGAAAATTACGGTCATGGGAGCGAGCGGGCGCATCGGAACGCGGCTCGTCGAGGATCTTCGACAGGCAGGTATCGAAGTGGTCAGCGCATCCCCGTCTCTCGGCGGTGTCGACAGCGTGACGGGAGAAGGCCTGAGGTCAGCCATAGCAGGAGCCGACGTCGTCATCGACGTCACCAACGCCGCGTCATTTGGCGACAGCTCCGCGTTGGCGTTTTTCAAGGCCTCCACCCGGAATCTGCTGGCGGCTTCCGCGGATGCAGGCGTCGGCCACTATATCGCCCTTTCCGTAGTGGGAACGCCTCGCCTTGTCGAAAGCGATTATTTCCACGCGAAGATGGTGCAGGAAAATCTCATCCGGGCAGCGCGGCGGCCCTATACCATCCTCCATTCCACGCAATTCTTCGAGTTTATCGGCGGCGTGGTCGACATGGCGGCAGATGGAGACGGCTTCCGGCTTCCCTCGGCGTCCATACAGCCCATAGCTGCCGATAATGTTGCCGAAATTCTGGCCGAATTGGCGATGGGAGCAGCGGGGAATGACACTATAGAGATATGCGGGCCTGAGCAATTCGGCCTCGACGAAATTGCCCGGATGCACCTCACCGCAAACGAAGACATACGTCAGGTCATGACCGACGACAGCGCCCGCTACTACGGCGTCGAACTGAACGACAACACATTGCTTCCGCGCAAGGGGGCACGGGCGGGTTCGCTGCGATACACCGACTGGCTGTCTATGTCAGACTGATCGTAGACGCGCGAGGAAATGGCTGCTTCACCGACGCTCCCGGCTTCGATCTCCGGAGCAAGGACCGCAGGAAAGGAAGATCCCGTGGCTCGCGGTCAGCGACGATACCGCCGCCAGGACCAGCTCATGGACAAGCTCGCTGAGCTGACAGGCACAGAGCTTCTCTGCTCAGATTTAATTGGAATTTTCGGTTACCCTCCTTAGATCCTGCGTCTTAAAGCAAAGGAAGACAGATGAAGAGGCGAACCCTTGTGCTTGGAGGTGCGGCCATTGTCGCATCATCCGTGGCTGCGGTAGCGATCTTGCCGCGGCGGCATATCACTGTTGCGGCCAGGACATTCGACTGGAAGGGAACGGATTTCGTAAGCGGCGGCACAAAGTCCATCGCATTGGAAAAGCTGCCCGTGCCGCTCTTCCGCAGCAGTCCGAATTGCGTCGTGACCGTCGCGCAGACCCTCGGCCCCTGCCATGTCAACAATGTCCCGGCTCGTCAGGACATCTCAGAAGGAAAGGCCGGGCTACCTTTGCGGTTGGCCGTTCGGCTCGTCCACGCAACCGACTGCCGGCCGATCGAAAATGCCGATATCGAAATCTGGCATACCGATCATCGCGGCATCTATTCCGGCCGCGAGGCTGCTGAGATGTGCACCTTCGGTGATGCCGAGGCGATCAGCGGGCTCGCCTTCCGCGGCCGCCAGCTGACGAATGCCAAGGGGCAGGCAAGCTTTTTGACGGCCTATCCCGGATGGTACAAGGGCCGCACGCCGCATGTTCATTGCCGCATCCTCGTCGAGGCCAAGGAACTTCTCGTCAGCCAGATCTATTTCGATGATGTGCTGAGCGATCTCATCTACGGCGAGCATCCCGACTATCTCGGGCGCCCTGCCCGCGATACGCGCAATGACGAGGACGGCCTCATCCCGGAGGATGCGGCCGACCACATGTTCGATTTCGAAAAGCTCGACAGCGGCGTGCTGTCCGCCACCATTACGATCGGCCTCGCTGCCTGAGCGAAGGAGCGGCGGGGCTTCCCGCACCCTCTTCGGTGGGGGCACCCCGCCTATATGCCCGCATACCATTCATAACCGCGATCCTCCCAGAAGCCGCCATTGCCGCCGTAGAGCTGGCCGAGATCGGTAACGGCTTCGATGCCGGTCAGGTATTTTGCCTGCTTGTAGCCGAGCTGGCGCTCGACCCGGAGCCGGAGCGGCGCGCCATGGGCAACTTCGAGATCGCGACCGTTCATGGTGTGGGCAAGGATCGTCTGGGGGTGGAACGCATCGACGAGATCGATGCTTTCGTAATACCAACCGCTGCCGTCGAGCGTCTTTTCATATTCGTCGGCGCAGTGGAAGACGATGTAGCGGGCTTCGGGTTTCAGGCCTGCCGCCTGCAGCAGCGCGCCGAGCGGCACGCCGGTCCATTTGCCGATCGCGCTCCAGCCCTCGACGCAGTCATGCCTTGTGATCTGCGTGCGGGCCGGCAGGGCTTTCAGCTCGGCCAGCGACAATTGCATCGGCTTGTCGACCAGCCCGCCGACCTCGAGCTTCCAGCCCGAAAACCGCTGGTTCATCCAATCGATATAGCGGGCATTATCAGGCATGCTCGTGCCGTTGGCGCGGAAGGTCGGCGAGATATCGGCTTCGGTGAATTCGCGGGCGAGCGCGTCGTCGCCGAGCAGGAAGCGCTGCGTCTTCATGCTGAGGCCTTCGGCGATCTTCAACACCGATTTCGTCCGATCGTTTTCGACGAGGGCATCGCAGCCGGCGAGCCCCAGCGCTGATGCCGTCATGGTCGCGCCGATCAGGAAGCGACGCCTGGTGATGATGCGGCTCATGACTTTCCTCCCTGCCCGATGTCGTAATAGCCGGTGACCATCGAACGCAAATTGTTGAACACGCCCGAGACCAGCACCATCGCCACATGCACGGCGACGAAGGCGACGAGCGAGAAGGCGGTCAGGAAATGCAGCGTGCGGGCCGATTGCCGGCCGCCGAACAGATCGAGCATCCAGGGCGCGACCGCGTTGAAGCCCGGCGACATGGTAAGCCCTGTCCCGATCATCAGCGGCAACAGCACGAAGATCACGGCGACATAGGCGAGTTTCTGCAGCGTATTGTAGTGGCGGGCCTCGGCCCCCTTGGGAAAGCGCAGCCGGGCATGACTGACGATCTCATGGCCGAGATGCGAAGGCTTCAGCTCTTCGGCCGCCGGCAGCAGATCGCGGCGAAAATGCCGGCTGACGAAACCATAGACGAGATAGATGAAGCCATTGATGACGAACAACCAGGCAAAGAAGAAATGCCAGCGCCGGCCCGATGCCAGATCCTGGTAGCTCGGCAAGGTCAGCCAGTTCGGAAAACCGCGCACCGCGGCCTCGCCGTCGACATTCGAAACCCCGAGAATGCCCGTCGTATCGAAGCTCAATCCGCCCAAGTGCGTCACGCCCTTCAGCGCATCGCCTTGCTGTTCGGCCACCATGGAAATGAAGGACGGATCATTGTCGGCGCCGTACTGGCCCCAATAGAGCGCCGGATGGGCGTTGAATATCTGCAGGCCGCTGTACAGCAGCACCGTCATGCACAGCACGTTTACCCAGTGCGACAGGCGCACCAGCAGGCCATGGCGGTAGAAGAGCGTGCGTCCGCTCGCCATGCCGGCATCGGTCGTGGCCATTGTAGTTCCTCCGGATCGACATGAAAGGTCTTCGCGAAAAAGGACGCGGCCGCCGGCCAAATAGTTTCAGCGGCCGCGGCTAAAGCTTACTTCATCGCGTCGCAGGCCTTCATCATCGTGTCCTTCTTCATCGTGTCCTTCTCCATGCCGGCATTGTGGATGCAGTCGGTCTTGGTGCTGCCGGTCGCCATTGCGTCCTTCGACATTGCATCCTTCGACATCGCATCCTTGGACATCGCATCCTTCGACATCGTGTCGGTCTTCATGCTGTCTTTCTTCATGGCATCGCTGCTTTGGGCGTTGGCGACGCCGGCAAGCGACAGGCCGATGACGAAGGTGCAGGCGGCAAGGCTGGAAAGGATCTTGGTCATGAGGGTCTCCTCGGATCGATTGACATGTCCGCCGACACTCGCCGACGGCTCACAGTCCTGAATTCGATCTCCTTGCGAAGGCGGTTACAGCCCTCACGCTTATGTGATAGCGCTACAGCGCCGCGCGTCTTTTAGAGACGCGCAAAGGACGCTGTACACTTTGAATTGCCGCCGGAAGATTTTTGAATCGACCTGTAACCAAAGCGTCATCCACGCGAATGACATTGCAGACGACATGACGAGCGCCCATTCGGAACAAGCACTGAAGATGCTGATGCTTCTTTCCCTTGACGGGGACGAGGCGGCCTATCGACGTCTGCTCGTGACGTTGCGGACCCTGCTCGTCGGTTATTACGGCGGACGTATCGGCACTACCGCGAAATCCGACACGGAAGATCTCGTGCAGGAGACGTTGCTGGCGCTGCATTCGCGCCGGGCGACCTATGACAGGGAGCGGCCGTTCACCGCGTGGTTCTTCTCGATTGCCCGTTACAAGCTGATCGACCATCACCGGAAGCATGGCGGCCGGTACAAGGCGGAAATGGAGCTGGACGAGGAGATCGAAGACGATTTCAGGGAGGATGCGATTGCAGCGCGCATGGATGTCGAACGGCTGTTGAGCGGTCTGCCGCAGCACCAGCAGGAGCTGATCCGTCAGGTCAAGCTCGAGGGGCAGTCGGTGGCCGATACGGCCAGCCGCACCGGACAGTCGGAATCGGCGGTCAAGGTCGGCGTTCACAGAGGCATCAAGGCGCTGGCGGCAAGATTGCGAGGTGGAATGTGAGAGAGACTGAGGACGTGATCGACAGCCTTGTTCGGGATCTGAGGCCGGTGCCGAGGCATGCGCTCGAACGCCGCTTCGCGCTCGCCATCCTGCCTGCTCTGGCAATCTCGCTGCTGCTGATGCTTATCGTCTTCGGCCTTCGCACCGATATGGCGCAGGCGCTGATGCTGCCCGTCTTCTGGATCAAGTCCGCCTACAATGCCTTGCTTGCAATCGCCGCCTTCGCATCCGTTTACCGCCTGTCCCGGCCGGATGGCTCGGAGGGCCGCTTTTTCGGGATTGCCGCGGCCATCATACTTACCCTCGCCGTCCTGGCGGTCATTCAGCTCACTTTGTCGCCGGCCGCAAGCTACCCCGTGCTGGTGCTCGGCTCCTCCGCCCTGCATTGCCCACTGCTGATCTTTGCCTTTGCCATGCCGATCCTGATCGCAAATACCTGGGTTCTCCGTGGCGGCGCCCCGAGCAACCTCGGCATCACTGGCTTCATCGCCGGCATTGCCGCCGGCGCATCCGGCGCCTGGGTCTATTCCTGGTTCTGCACGGAAAACGGCCTGCCCTTCGTCACCCTCTGGTATTCGCTCGGCATCCTCTTGACCGGCGGAATCGGCGCGCTGTTCGGCCCCCGCCTCCTGCGCTGGTAGCACCGGCTGTTTGCGGCACTGCGCCACTAAACCTTCATCCGGCATGAAACCAGATGCAGCATTCCTGCGTACTAGTCAGGGGGTGGGTGAGTATTGCGTACCCCCTGGATCGGAAAACACAGGCAGCGAGGTATGACGGCATGGTCAGGAAAGAAGGCGTAGCCCACCTCACCCGGCAAGCCGCGGAACAGGGGCTGGCCAGGCTGATGATGAGGCTGCCTGCGACGCGGGCAACGATCAGAGCAGTTGCGGCGAGCCAGCCCCATTTTTACGAATTATGCGGCGCCTACGGCGAAGCCTGCGCCGTCCTCGATCGCATGCGTCGGGATAGATCGGCCGATCCCGCAATCATCAGTGAATACGAGATCATCTGCGCGGAAATCGAGGTCGACGTCATCAGGATCTTGCTCGGCGATCAATGAGACTTCGCAAGTGCTGGGCGGAATGCCGCCGCGATACAACGCCATTTGCTGCCGGCATCCCTGTCAGCTCAGCAGGTCATCCACATGGATGGAGATGCTCAGCGTATCCGTGTCGAAGTGTAGCGAAGTCCCATCGGAGATCTTGTAGTGGAAGGTGTCGCTCACGTCTCCGCTAAGTCCGGCGAGCTTTGCCGCGTCGGCCGTATAGGTGTAATCGCCGTCACTGTCGACATGGATGGAGCCGTATTGGCCGGTCAGCGTCACGCCGTCCTTGTCGACGAATTCGCCCTCGAAGCGGCGAAGCAGCAGGATTCCATTGGCCGAGCTGTCGTTTTCGAGGAGATTGCCGTAATGGGCGCCATCCAGATCGGAGGAGATTTTCAGGCTGTCATGGGTTGCGACAAGCGCCGGCGCCGTGTCCGTG
This sequence comes from Rhizobium sp. WYCCWR 11128, assembly GCF_013416305.1. Classification (NCBI taxonomy): domain Bacteria; kingdom Pseudomonadati; phylum Pseudomonadota; class Alphaproteobacteria; order Hyphomicrobiales; family Rhizobiaceae; genus Rhizobium; species Rhizobium sp. WYCCWR 11128. The sequence continues at coordinate 494,274 of NZ_JACCEZ010000001.1, read as the reverse complement.
TGCGTCGTATCGCCGACCGCGAGACTATCGCTGCTTGCAAGCATCGTCGCCTGGGCCTCGTCGAGCGTCGTGTTGTTGCTGACGGGGAAGGTGTTCGCGGCGATGATGGCGGGAGATATGCTGTAGGGCTTGACATCGCTGGCGATAACATTGTCGTGGAAGGAGCCGGATGCCGGCCTGTCGACCTTCAGCGCTGCCTGCGTCAGGTCGTCGAAGACGTTGTTGTGGATCTCGATACCCTCGCGAACGTAACTGGTCGTGCCGGCGGCACTAACCACCACGCCCCATGCGCCGTCATGGATATAGTTGCCCGATATATCGTAGTCCCGCGTATTGCCCTGGTCGCCGAGACCGATGGCATAGGACCAGCTGTAGCCGCCATAGCCTGAAATATCGTTGTCGTGGATAGCGACGTTAGTGCCGGCTTGTGCGCCGATCCCGAAGCCGCCACCGATAATCGCGTTGTCCTCGACCACGGCATTTACAGACCGAACGAGCGCGATGACGCCCTTCGGCGTAGCGGCGCCCGTCTGGTCGAGGTAATTGCCGCTGATCACGATATTGCTGCTGTCGTTCATCTGGACGGCATCTGCCGCGGTGCCGTGGGCATTGGTGACGGTGTTGTTGAGAAAATTGACGCCGTTGACTTTTTCGATCCAGACGCCGTCGCCGTTGACGTCGTTGATCGTGCTGTTTTCGATGGTGATGTTCGAGCCGGTCCTGAAGGTGATCGAACCTGACTTGCCCGCCAGTCCGGTGTGATCGACCTCGACGTTGCGGACCGTCCAGTTCGAAACACTGCCGCCATAGATGGCCGCGCCGCCGGTGTCGGAGATCTTGATATTCTCGATGACGATGTTCGATGCATAGAGGCTGTGGATGCCGTCGTTGGGGCTATGGATGACCGGCGCATCGCCGACACCATAACTGCCGATCGTAATCGGAGCCGCAACGCTGCCGGAGTATTTAAGGTCAAGCTGGTCGTTGAACACGCTTCCGGCGGCAAGCAGCACGCTGTCGCCCGGCTGCAGTTTCAAGTTTTCTACCGCCCAGAACGACGAAAACGGCGTGTCCTCGCTCGTTCCATTGTTGCTGTTGGAGCCTATCGCTGGATTCACATAATAGATTGCCATATCGCCTTGTTCTCGAATTGCCCGCGCAGCCGTCTGAATCGGCTGCGACGCGTGGATCGGATGCGGTCGGGGCTAAAGGCCATGTCAAAAGGCCTTCGATATTGCCCTCACGACGGTTGGCAGACCCTGTGGGCCTACCTTGGTCCCGAGAACGCCTGGCGGAGGCGGTATTCTGGAGATGACAACTTATACGAAAACAATCTACTAAATAACGACCGAAAGGTGAATGAACGATAATCGTACACCTCGGCGACGATGGTCGCAGAGGTGAGATGTCCTGTTTCAGGTCAGTCGCAAGCCGGAAAGGTTGAGGCCGTATTGCAGCCCCTTACCCTCACCCGGCGGCAGCCGGGTGAGGGACACTGCGGAGCCATTTGATGGCGAGAGCAACGCTTCCCCGGGGGAGTCCATGCCTCCCCGGAAGGAACGCCCGGCATAGCGCCGCTCCCGGCACCCTCACCTCAGCTCAGCAAGCCATCCAGATGGATGAAGACGGTCAGCGTATCCCCGTCGCTATGATGCGAGTTTCCGTCGTTGATCCCGTAGCTGAAGGACTCGCTCACATGACCGTCATGGTCGGGGAGCTTCGTTTCATCGAGCGTGTAGGCATAGTTGCCTTCCCGATCCACGTGGATGACGCCGTAGTCGCCGGTCAGCGTCAGGCCGTGCTTGCCGACACTTTCGTCGCCGAAGCGGCGCAGAACCAGGGTGTCGTTGTCAGAACTGTCGTTGTCGAGAAGATTGCCGCGATGGGCCTCGCCATTATCGGTGAAGATCTTCAAATTGTCATGGACGGCGACAACCGCCGAATCCGCGGACACCTCCGTCGCTGCGGCAACCTTGGTATCGGCGGCGGCGAGCGTCGTCTCGACATTGGCGACCGTCTTGTTGCCGCTGACGGTAAAGGTATGCGCGTCGGCAATGGCCGGCGATATGCTGGTGGCCTTGGTGCCGGTCTCGATCGTATTGTTGGTGAAGGAGCCGGATGCCGGCCTGTCGACCTTCAGCGCCGCCTGTGAGAGGTCGTCGAAGACGTTGTCGTGAACCTTGATATTCGTGCGGCTATAGCTGGCACCGATGGGCCCGCTGACGGCAACGCCCCACGCGCCGTCATGAATATGGTTGCCTGAAATATCATAGTCCCGCGCATTGCCCTGGTCGCCGAGACCGACGGCGAAGGACCAGCTGTAACCGTGATATCCGGATATGTCGTTGTCGCGGATGGCAACGTTCTTGCCCGCCTGCGCGCTGATGCCGAAGCCGCCGCCGGTGATCACATTGTCCTCGACAACCGCATTGGTGGGCCTGACGAGCGCGATGACGCCCTTGGGGCTGCTGGCATGCGTCTGGTCGAGATGATTGCCCTTGATCAGAATGTTGCTGCTGTCGTTCATCTGCACGGCATCGGCCGTCGAGCCGCTCGCGCTGGTGACGGTGTTGTTGAGAAGCTTGACGCCGGCGACCTTTTCGATCCAGAAGCCGTCGCCTTTGACGCCCGATATCTTGCTGTCTTCGACCGTGACATTCTTGCTGCTCCGGAAGGTGACGGCGCCTGCGTTTTCCGACAATCCCGTCTTGGCGATCTCGACGTCGCGGACCGTCCAGTTCGTGACACTACCGCCATAGATGCCCGCACCGCCGGTATTCGATATCTTCAGGTTCTCGATGACGATGTTCGAGGCATAGAGGCTGTGGATGCCGTCGCCGCTGCTGTGGATGACGGGTGCCGCACCCGTCCCGTAACTGCCGATCTTGATCGGCGCGCTCTCGCTGCCTGAATATTTGATATCGAACTGCTCGTTGAACACGCTCCCCTTGGCAAGAAGCACGCTGTCGCCGGGTTTCAGTTTCAAGGATTCCACTTTGGACAAAGTCGCAAAAGCCGAGTTCTGGCCCGTTCCACCGTTGCGGTCGGAGCCAGTCGCTGAGTTCACATAGTAGACTGTCATATCGCCATGTTGCCCTATTCGTCGGATCGCTAATGTCGCCGCCGGAATCGCCCAGGATCGGCCGATCGGATGCGGCGGGGGCAAACCGGCCATGGCAAGAAGGCGATAAGATGTTGTCAATGGGGCAGCGGGCGAGTTCGCGCGCCTCATTCCACAGGCAATTGCCTGGTGTGACCAATGTTACAACTTGGGCCGAGAAATCGGCGACTTCGAGGTGAATAAATCGCGGCGTGTTTGCGCGAGGCATACGTCGCCTTCGGTCTGTGCGCCATGTGATTCTTGCCTTCGCTTGCGCTCAGGGGGTGAGGAGCGCCAGCGACGAACGCCTTGAGCGCAAGCGAAAGGCGCACTCCAAGGTGAAACCCTACCCCTCGCCCTCAAAGCCGAGGTCAGCGGCAACCATGTCGCAGCGATGGCGAGACTTCAGGCCCTACAGCGCCGCGCGTCTTTTCAGACGCGCAAAGGACGCTGTAGCACTTTGAATTGCTGCATAATTTTATCCTTAAATCGATCCCGATTTAAGGAATTATGCAGTAGCCGCTTCGGCCTTGATCTTCGGCTTCAGCAGGATGATGAGAAGCAAGCCGGCGATGATGAGTGCCGCGCCTTCGAGGTGATAGCGTTGCAACTGCTCGCCGAGGATCAGATAGGCGAGCACGGCTATGAAGATGGTCTGAATGTAGAGGAGGACGCCCGCCCGAGCCGCGCCCAGTGCCTCGATGCTGCGATTGAAGAGGTAGTACATGACCGCCCCGCCGGGGATCGCGACATAGGCGAGCGCGATGAGCCCGCTGCCGTTGAGCGTCGAGCGCTCGTCTGAGAATAGCTCGAACAGGTAGAAGGGCAGCGCCGTCAGCACCGCCGCACCGAGCAGCATCACCAGGAGCGCAAGGCGATTCATGTCGAATTTCGCTCGGCGGAGCAGGACGGTATAAAGACTGAAACAGAACGCGCCGGCGACGATCCACAGTTCACCCCGGTTGAAGTCGAGCCGCATCAGCGCGGCCGGACTGCCCTTGATGATGATGACCACGATCCCGAGAAAGGCCAAGATCGATCCGATCACCTGCCAGCGTCCCATCGGCTCGGCCAGCATCAAACGGGCAAGGATCATGGTGATGATCGGGATCAGGGCGATGATGATGCCGGCGGTGGTGGCATCGGCATGTTCCAGCCCGACAAAAATCATGCCCTGGCAGATCGCCAGTCCCACACCGCCGATGAGAAGCAGTTCGAGGGCGCGAGCCCGCGCGAGCGCGACCATCTCGGCGAAATGCCGGCGCACGATCGGCATCAGGATCGCGAAGGCGATCAGCACGCGCCAGAAGCAGAGCGCCCAGGGCGGCATTTCTGAAGAGACCCATTTCGCAGCGATATAGACGCCGGCCGACAGCAGCCAGCAGAAAATGCCGACGGAATAGGCGGCGGCAAGCGAACTGCCCCCCGCCTGTTCCGTCCCGACCGTGTCGCGATGGACCGCCAAGACATTCATTGCCATGGTTCAGTTATGCCACAATTTCCATGGGCTGCACAGATGAGGCGGCGGCGCTCCGCCTGACGGGTCGCCGTGATGACGTGACCCACCGGGAAGGTTCAGACAGCAGGCCTCTTACACCCTCGCCCTCAAAGCCGAAGTCAACGGCAGCCGTGTCGCCGCCAGCGCCGGCAACGCCCCGCCGATGATGCCGATTGCAAGCCCCAGCAGCCCGGCGGTCAGCGCGACGTCGGCGGTGACGTCGAGCTGGAAGGCCATCTTGGTATTGTTAGCGCCCATCGTACTGGCCTGCCAGCCGTTGAAGGCGAGCCATGAGGCGAGGATGCCGAGGGCGGCACCCGCGATCGAGAGAAGCACGGCCTCGACCCAGGTGGCAGTGAAGGCCGGCAGGCGGCCGAAGCCGAGCAGGCGCAGCGTGGCGATTTCGACCGTGCGGTCGGAGACCGAACTCATCATCGTGTTCAGCGCGCCAGCGGTGGCGCCGACCGCCATCAACAGCGCCAGCGGCCAACCGAACAGGCGGATGAGGCTCGCGGTACGCTCAGATTGCGCGGCATAGAGATCGGCCTCGGAGACGGCGGTGAGCGGCGGGCCGGGAAATGCGGAGATATGCTCCTGCAACACAGGCAACCCGCCTGCCCCATCGAGACGCACGCGCAGGCTCTGCACCTGCCCCTGCCGGTCGAGGGCCGATTGCACGGCCTCCAGATCCGCCCAGATCTCGGATTCGAAAGCGCTGCCGCCTGACGCGAAATGCCCGACGACCGTCCAGTCGACCGCGCCGAGCCGCACCTTGTCGCCGACGGCGAAGCCGGAGAATTCATCGGCGATGCGCCCACCGACGACGATCTCGCGGGCTCCCGGCGAAAACAACCGCCCTTGGGAGAGCGATACGCGATCGCGCAAACCCGGCCCCGTAGTGTCCATGCCGCGCAACGACAGTGTCTGTTCCGCCCCGTCGCTTGCCCTGAGGACATCGACGGGAACAACGATCTCGCGCGACAGCGCCAGGCCGCCCGCGGCATTCCGCGCCACGCCGATCTCGCCGGTCATGGCAGTCAGGCTGCGGATTGCCTCGGCAGGCACATCCGAGCCGGTCTCCTGGTTGGTGCCGCCGCCGAGGATGACGGCGATGCCGGTCGAACCCGCGCCTTGAAGCGCTGCCTCAAAGCCCCTGGCCATGGCGAGAAAACCCGCAAGCACCGCCACCACGAGCGCCACCGAGAGTACCATCGACAGCGAGATCCAAAGCCGCCGCGGCAGGCTGCCGAGATTGACTCTGATCATGAAAAAGATCTGCTTGAGCGCTGATGACATTGGACTATCTCGATCTGAAGGCGTTGACGATGGGCAGGCGCATGGCATTGGCGGCAGGGAACAATCCAGTCAGGAGGCCGAGACCGGCGATGATGGCGACGGATTTCAGCAGCACGGACGAGGTGAAGGCGAGGCCGAATTCCGGCCCGGCAAACAGCGTCGCGAGCTTGGCGAGAACGAGCCCGCCCGCCCCGCCGACGGCGAAGACGAACAGTGTCTCGCCGAGGATCAACGCAATGATCCGCCCCCTGGAAAAGCCGAGCACCTTCATGACGCCGATCTCGAAGCTGCGCTCCCTCACGGCAAAGAGCATGGTGTTGACCACGATCATCAGGATCGTCACGAAGGCGGCGCCGACGACGAGGCTGACGATCAGGCCGATATCGGCGAACTGCCGCAAGAAAGCCTTGAGGAACTGCTTTTCCGATTGAGTGCGCGTCGGTGCCGCCGAATTGGCAAACAGCGCGTCGATCCTTGCCGCCAGCACGCCGGATGAAACGCCCGGTCGCGGTCGCACCACGAAGCCATCGACTGTATCCTTGCCGCGGGCGCGCGCCGCATTGACGGCATCATAGCGGGCGATCATGAAATAGGTGTCGGTGCTGGCGTCGGCCCCTTCGAAGATGCCGGCGATCTCAAAACTCCAGTTGCGGCTGCCGTCTTCCCTTGTCAGGTGGCTGGTGACCCCGATGCGCTGGCCGACCGACCAGCCCTGCGCCTCCGCCAGCGCCCGGCCGACCAGCACCCGGTCACGGCCCTCTTCCAGCGCTGATATCAACTGCGGCGTCAGCCCGAGCTCGTCGCCATTGGCCGCGGCGATCAATCGTGGATCGACCGCGCTCGTCATCACGACATTCTTCTCGACATCGACGAAGCCCCGCATGCGCGTCATGTAGGCGACGGCGGCGACATCGCTATCGGCGGCGATCCTGTTGAGATAGGCAAGCGGCAGCGGCTGCGCCCGCCCCGATCTGTTGAAGACGCCGAGCAGCGTATCGCTCGCCCCGGCCGCCCCTTGCGAGCCGCTGAGGAAGCTCGCCGTCAGCCCATAGATCAGGAAGGCGACGCCGACCGAGAACATCAGAAGCGTGGCCCTGAACGGCTTGCGCCAGGCATTGCGGCGCATCAGCTGAAAGAAGGTCATTGGGCCAACCTTTCCTGCTCGACGAATTCGCCCTTGTTGAGATGCAGCGTGCGCCGGGCAAAGGAAGCCGCCTCGGGATCATGCGTCACCATAATGATGGTCTTCTGAAGCTCGCGATTGAGAAAGCCCAGCATCTCAAGGATATCATTGGCGGATTTCCGGTCGAGATCGCCGGTCGGTTCGTCGCAGAGCAAGAGGTCGGGATCGCCGACGATGGCGCGGGCGATGCCGACGCGCTGCTGCTGCCCGCCGGACATGCTGGATGGAAACTGCCGCTGCCGCCCGGAGAGCCCGACCAGATCCATGACGGTCTCGACGCGCGCCCGCCGCTCCTTGCGCTTGAGCGGCTTCAACAGCAGCGGCAGCTCGATATTCTCGCCCGCATTCAGCATCGGCAGCAGGTTGTAGAACTGGAAGACGATGCCCATGCTGTGCGCGCGCCAGGCGGCTCTGGCGCCTTCGCCCATCTGTTCGAGATGGCTGCGGCCGATCCTGATCTCCCCTCCGTCGGGGCTGTCGACGCCGCCGAGCATGTTGAGCAGCGTCGATTTCCCCGAACCCGACGGCCCCATGACGGCGACGAAATCGCCGCGTGCAATGGAAAGGTCGAGCCCGGAAAAGATCGGGATCGTCTCCGCGCCGATCCTGAATGCCTTCCTGACGCCGCGAAGTGCGATATAGGGTTCTTGAGTGTCGGTCATCGCTCTGCTCCTTGCTGATGGTCTGTGCTATCCCCGGCCTCACCCACCAGAAGGCGGATGCGCGCGGCCATGGCTGGACGCATGTCTGACGGCGGCGAGGAGAGTGCCAAGCGTAGCGTCACTGTCCCCTTCTCCCTCGAAATCATCGGCGCGATCTTCGATACTTCGACCGCAAAGGGCCGGTCGGGAAAGCCGTCGAGCACCGCCTCGCCACGCAAGCCCGACCGCATCAAAGCGATATTCGCCTCGGCCACGTCCGCATCGATGACCATGGTTGCCATGTCGGCAATCGCAAGCAGGCTTTCATTCTCCCGCACGCTGTCCTCTCGCGACAGCACGGTGTCGCCGACATGTGCGGTAAGCCGCGTGACGGTGCCTGATATCGGCGCCCGGACGGTCAGCGCTTCCACCTGCTCGCGCGCCCTGTCGATATCGAGATCCGCCTTGGCCACGTCCTGCCGTGCCTGCAGGGCGGCATTCTCGGCAGTGTCGAACGCCGTCTTCGCCTCCTCCAGCGTCTGCGCCGACATCGCATCGCGCCCGGCAAGCCGCTCGGTGCGCGTGAGGGAAGACCGCGCCTGCGCCAATTCGATAGTCTTCGCCGCCAGCGCCAACTCCGCCGATTGCCGGGCGATCTTGGCGCCCTGAAGCGCAAAGCGGGCGCCGGCATCATCGAGCCGCACCAGCACCTGGCCTGGTACGACCCTGTCGCCCGCCTCGACCTCGACGGCAACGATCCGACCTTCATATTTGGAAAAGACGGTAACGATATCGGGCGTCACGACGTAGCCGGAGCCGGTGACTTCCCGGGTTGGCAATCCCCTCTTCGTTGGGGTATCTGAGGGCAAAGCCCGAATAGGACCGGCGGCAGGCCTGTCTGTTCCATCGACGGATATTGCGATCTCGTCCTTGCCTGTGAGACCCGCAAGCACAGTCTCGATGCGCTCCAGCGTCTCGGGCCGATAGAGAAGCACCACCGCCAGCGATGCCGTCGCGACAAGGGCCAGTATTGCTCCGGGAATCACCCGCCGCCGGGCCTGACGATCCGGCGGTTCCGTCTTGAAGGCCGCGGGTTCGATCGAAAGCGATCTCAGCTTGGCGGCAAGGTCTCGGTCATGTTCTGATGTCGTGTTCATGCCGCCAGAATGACCAACGGCAGCAAAACCGCGACCTCGAACGCGTTTCCGATAGTCCTCGATCGCGATTGTGTACTTGGCGCGGCAAGACACCCGGGTCAGCCCTCATGGTGAGGGTGAGAAGCGATCCGCGAAGCGGAGCAATCGATCCAGTGAATCGATTGCAGTGACGAACGAAGCGCCGGCTCGAACCGCGAGGGCGGGTGATTGCGTGGGTGCAGCCTCATGCTTGCTGTGTGAAGCGCCGGTGGCCCGCCCCGTCCTTGGAGGCCCCTACCGGGCGTCTCAGGATGAGGCTGGAGAGAGGACAGGCGTCACTTCACGACGAAGCCGAAGAGACGCCGGATTCACCCTTCCTCTCCCGCCAGCCAATCGGCGTCATATCCGTGACCCGGCGGAATTCGCGGTTGAAGTTGGACTTGGTCTGGAAGCCGACCTCGAACATCACCTCGGTCACCGATTTCTGGGTCGCGGCAAGCAGCCGGCAGGCCTCGCCGATCCTGTAGTCATTGACATATTGCGAGACGTTCTTGTCCATCGCCCGGTTGATCGCCGCCGAGATCTGGCGGGCGGGAATGCCGGCCTTGCGGGCCAGCCGGTCGAGATTGAGATTGGCGTCGCGATAGAGTTTTCTTGCCTCCATCAGCGCATCGACCGTGGCGATCATCTCCTTGTCTTCGGTCGTTTCGGACTTCGGCACCGCCTCCACCATCTCGGCCGGCGCCCGGCTTCGGCTGGCGGCGGCTGCCGCAATGCCGAGGATGACGAGAACCGCGAGATTGCTGACGCTGATCAGCGTCAGCGCATGCTCGCCATGCGCCCATGTGAAATCGAAAAAGACGAAGATATCGACCGAGGCCGACAGGCACAGCGCCACCGCCGCGAAGATGATGGCCCGATAGGCCGGCACCGCTCCCTCGAAGGGCGCAAGCCGAAGCGCATCGGCGCCCGGCCGCATCAGAAGCAGGATCGCCAGGGCATAACCGACGAAAACAAGCACCAGCGCAATATCGATCACATCCCGCCGGACCACCATCAACGTGAGGATGACGGCAGCGGGCACCGCATGCAGTGCAATGCGCGTCGGCAGCGGCCGCCGGCTCGTCCTGACCAGCCTGGAAACCCCGGCATAGGCAAGCGGCGGCACCATCGCCGCGGTGACAGGCGCGATCACGCCCACCACCTGCACCCCGTAGCCCCAGCGCAGGCCGGAGAGGACGGATTGCAGCACGGCGAGCAGGATCAGTGCCAGAAACGGCAGATTGGGCTGCGCCTCCTCGTCGCGCCTGAGGACGGTGACGAAGAGGATGAGCAGCAGAAGGGCAACGACGAAAGGAAGCGGAATGAACAGCATGGCCTGATAGGATCGGAGTGGCGATTGGATGGCCATCATTGCCGAGATCCTCAGCCGGCGCGACCTCCATCATGTTTTAGGACACGTTTTAGGCTGGGATTTTTGTGAGCGGCATGCCGTGTCATCCCTCGTCCGACGGTCCGGAGCCGCCGTGCAGATTCTGCGTCGAGGGCAAGTGGCGACGATCATTATGGCGAACCGCGCGCCGGTTGGCATTCCGCAATGACGCGCCCCGACAGGCGAGCGCGGAACATAAAATACCCTGCACGCGCTCTACCTGCCTAGCCGAGAGCGGTTTGCGCAGCGCAAATCCGATCGACCAAAGCATCAAGATCGCCCCTTGGCGGGCGGTTCTTGACCAGTCGCTGCTTGAGATGCATGATCGGCTCCGCCAGAATTTCATCAAGGCTCTCGGCGCAGGTGAAGTCGCCCGCCACGCGTTTGACCTTTGAATTGTCAAAGATCGCCGACCATGCCTTGTCGCCCCGCAGCGGGCCAAGCCACTCCGGATTGTACCGGACCAGGGTATCCGTCGGCACGTGTACGATCTTGGCCTCGACATCAAGCAATCTGGCGATCGTCTTTTGAATATCGTTCCAGATATGAGCGCGATCGGAGGTGATGTGGAAGATCTCGTTCAACGCCGCCGGCTTGCCGAAAAGCCCGACAAAGGGCACCGCGAAATCAACCGAGCGGGTCAGTGTCCAGGGCGTGTGGCCATCGCCCGCCACGATGGTGGGCTCGCCGTCCAGCATGCGTCTCGCCATGACGTCGCTGTCACCCATCATGATGGGCAGGCCGGTGCGAACAGTGTGACTGGGACGGACGATGGTCCAGGCGAGATTTTGGGAATTCTTGAGCAGCGTCTCGCAGGCAATCTTATCTTGGCTATAGCGCCAGTAGGGGTTGATCGCCGGTGTCTGCTCGGTAATCACATAGTGACGCGGCGGCTTTTCGTAGACCGAAGCCGAAGAGATGAAGATGTACTGGCCGCAGTGCCCGGCAAAGACATCGATGTCACGCGCGACTTGATCCGGCGTAAAGGCAATGAACTGGCACACGACGTCATAATTGGCCTTGGCCAAGTCCGCATAGGTGGGTGCCGCGAGATCGCCGACGATCGCGGTAACCCCCGCAGGCAATGGGTTGCCTCTCAAACTGCGGTTATAGACGCTGACATGGTGGCCCTGAACCACGGCGCGCTCGACGCATGGATATGAAATCTGGCCGGTACCGCCAACAAAAAGGATTTTCAAAGCCATGGGAAGGACCTCAGTGTCGGATGTGGCGGGATATGCGGTCAGTCTTCATAGCGCGAAAGAAATCGGTCGTCTCCTGCAAAACAGGTACACCGGCTCACGTTGTTTAGATCGACCTGTCCCGTAAACCAACGTAGTGCCATTCCGTATAGGCCGATCGGACGACGTGAGGTTCGGCCGCAACCAGCCATTGCCGATACCGCGAAGATCTCTATCTCAAGCCAATAATGCCCCTTCTGTTTGAGATCAGCACAAGACGGAGGTTCTCTTGAAGGATTATCTGCCCTATGCAGCCGGGGCGCTGGCAGGATTGCTGGTCGCCTTTCTCATATCTCGCCTGTTGATGCTGCCGGAGACACCGCAGCTCGTGCTTTTTGCATTGCTGCCGGCGGTCGGCGGCGCGGTCGTCGAACGCGTTTGCCATCGCCGGCCCAACAATTCTTGAAGGGTTCCATGGCAAGGCTGAAAGAAATCGTCATCGATTGCGACATTCCCTCGCGTGTCGCCCGCTTCTGGGCGAAGGCGCTCGATGGCTACGACGTGATGCCATATGAAGACGACGAACTGGCCCGCCTGGCCGCTCTCGGATTGACACCCGAGACTGACCCGACCGTGATGGTCGAAGGTCCCGGAACCCGCCTTTGCTTCCACCTTCGCCCAGGGGAACGTTCCGCCCGCAACCGACTTCATCTCGATATTGCCACCCCCGATCGGGCCAGGGAGGTAGAGCGGCTTCTATCGCTCGGTGCGAGCTTCGTCCGGGAAGCGGATGGATACACGGTCTTAAATGATCCCGAAGGCAACAATTTCTGCGTGGTGTCGGAATAGTCCGCTCCGGGCCGAAAGCCCGCCCTGCAGCATGAACGGCACCCATCTCAGGTCGGCTACACCAGCGCCAAACCGGATCTCCCGCGGAATGTCTGGGTCAGACGCGATTCAGGAACTCGATCACGCGGAGGGTCAGCAGCGCGGTCGCTTCCGCGTCATAGGACGGCAGCGAGCTGTCGGCGAAGTAGTGCTGGTGGCCTGGGTACAGGAAAAGCTCCGCGTCCTCGACCTTCTCCACGATCTCACGGGCGGCGTCGATGTCGCCCTCGCGGACGAAAATCGGGTCGTTGTCCATGCCGTGGATCTGCACCGGAACGCCGTCCGGCCACGGTCCGAAGGCCCATTCGCCGCTGATCGGCAGGCAGGAATAGAAGAGCAGAGCCCCGCGGGCGCCGGGCCGCGTCTGCGCCAGCTTCTGCGCCGGCAGCACCCCGAACGAGAACCCGGCATAGACGAGCCCGGCAGGCAGTTCGTCGGCGACGCGCACGCCGCGCTCCCGCATGGCGTCGAATCCGATCTCCCCGATATAGGCGATCCCCGCTTCGATGCTTGGGAATGTGCGCCCGTCAAACAGATCAGGCGTGTGCACGATGTGACCGGCTGCCCTGATATCGTCGGCAAACGAGCGCACACCTGGGGTCAGCCCCTGTGCATGATGGAACAACAGGATCTCAGCCATAAGGAGCCTCCGGGCGGGACGGTCGGGCGCATCGCCACTCTACAGCGTCGCCGCCTTGCCGGGAAGAGTGCGGATACGTTGCCGAAGCAACATCTGTAAACCCGCCGAAAACCGTACATCGATTACTGCATTCCGGCGGCATCCTTCACAGCTCTTCTCCTATGCCTTCATGCGCTCAGTCCGGCATTTTAGAGCGAGAAAAACGGCCAAAGAAACGTCCTTCCAAACCTCAATGGCGGGGCGGCATAGTTTCAGGCTTTGCCGAACCACCGCGATGCGGCCTGCGCGGCTTTCTCATTGTCAGGCATAGCCTCACCAGCCCACGCCACGAAGCCGTCGGGGCGCACGAGCAGCGCGCTCAGTCCCAGCCGATCCCGGGCGTCACTGGCGACATAGGTGATCCCATTCCAGCGACCTGCCAGCGCTTGCAGCGGTGCACCGGCGTCAAAGTCCAAAAGCAGGCCTTTGCCCTGCCTGAGGTGATCGCCGAGCTTCGTACCGTCGGCCAGCTCGAAATCGGGAGCGCTGCGGCCGACCAGCGGGTGACTGCCGCCAAGATCGTAGCGGAGAGACACACCCCAGACGCGCTCGGCAAAGTATGTCGCGCCGTCACGCGTGTCGATCAGATCGCGGATGATGGCTTCGAGCGCGCGCGAACTCCGGCTCGGCCGCATCAGTGCGACCTGGGCGCGCGACCAGTCGAGAATCTGCGCTCCAACTGGATGCCGTTCGCAGAAATAGCTATCGAGCAGGCCCTCCGGCGCATCGCCGCGAATCGTCGTGGCAAGCTTCCATCCAAGATTCATCGCATCGCCGAGCCCGAGGTTCAGACCCTGGCCGCCCAAGGGGGAATGGATGTGCGCAGCGTCACCCGCAAGCAGCACCCTGCCCTTGCGGTAAGCCGTCGCCTGATAGGCGCGATCCGTCCAGGTGGTGGCAAGCTCAAGGCCTGTCACCGTGACATCGGCGCCGGAAATATGCCGCAACACCGATTGCACATGCTCCGGCGTGATCGGCTGCGTTCGGTGAAACGCGCCTCCGTCGAAATCGACCATCGCGATGGTGCCGGGCTTTTGGTAGGTATACATGCCTGTTGGCGTGTAATGGCGGCCCGCGACGAGCTTCTCCGGATCGGCCATCTCGACCTGAACGGAATAGCCGGTGAACTCCGGATCGGTGCCAACGAATTCAAAACCGCCTGCCCTGCGCACGGTGCTGCGCCCGCCGTCACAACCGATGAGCCATCGTCCGCGAAAGATCTGGCCACCCGCGCGAACGGTCACGCCTTCGCCCGACTGATCGAAGCCATCGACACCGAGCCCGCGCCTGATCTCGACACCCATCGCGCTTGCGTGGGCGGCCAGCGCGGATTCGAAGTGCTCCATCTCGACCGCCATGCTGGTACCGGCCGGACCTGGCAGGCGATAGGGCCACGTCGAGGTGTCGATGGTGTCGTGAAAGAACTGAATGCCGGCGAAATGCCCGCCCGGGTGACCCGCCTGCTGCATCCAATGCGCTGAAGTCGATTGATCTTTTTCGCGCTGCGGCGCCATGATGTCATCCAGCAGCCCGCGACGGTAGAAGGCTTCGATGGTCGGTGCGGAAAGGCCGCGCATGCCAAACGGCAGCCGCTTCAACGGCGAATGCGGGTCTTCGGCCTGCTCCAGCACCAACACCGAGAGGCCGGCCAGCCGCAGCTCGCAGGCCAGAAACAGGCCGACCGGACCTGCACCGGAAATCACAACGTCATGAATCATCAGAAAATCGGGCATGAACTACTCCTTTATGGTCGTTCGACCGGAGCAGTTCGTCGTTTTGAGAACCACACGGACGAACAATGGGACGCTTGAACAGCGTCTGTTGTTCGTCGTGGAGAACTCATGCACGAGGCAAGGAACAGAGCTTTCGTTTCCGAAAGGACTTGGGCCAACCACACCAAGTCATGCCTTTTCCGACATCGGCAACATAGCCGCCGAGCGATCGATCGGCAACAGAAGATATCCTCTTCTGAAGGTCTGACCTGACGGGGAAGGCCCCTTCCGGGCGGTTAAAAAGGAACAGCCGTCCAGCTATGTGTGGCAGCAGGAACCATTTCCGGTGTCATCAGGCGAATGTTGCAGGCGATTGTCGACGCTCTGGCTGTTTCCTTCCGGCGGCAGGTCCATGGCGATGTTGGATGCGAAGAAGCCGTTCGGTTTCAGCGTGAAGCCGGCATATTCCACGGGCATGATCGGAAAATCCTCGGGCTTGCAGACATGGGTATGGCCGAAGGAATGCCAGAGCACGACATCGGCATTCTCGATTTCGCGGTTCTGCTTGACATAACCCGGCAGGCCGTCGCCGCCGGCATGCACGTTCGGATAATCGCCGCTCGCATATTTTTCCCTGGCATCGAAGGCCGTGACCCAGATGTGTTTCTTGGCGAAGCCGCCGCGCTGGGCAACGGTCGAATCCGGCTGGGCAAGCATGACCGGCGACGGCATGACGACAATCTTGTAGCCCGGCGCCTTGCCGACGCTGTTCTTTATGTTGGGGTTGGAGACTTTCCAGTAACGGCCGGTCTCGCCATTGGCGAGTGCCGGGGAATCAAGTTCGCGTTTCAGCACACGGCTCCTGGTATCGAAGACATTGCCATAGGGATTATCCTCACCCCAGGGACGCGGCACGAACTCATGCTCGGTCACGGTATTGTCGCCGCCATCGACATCCATGTGCAGGCGCGCATTGAAGAAATGCTGGTGGGTCGGACCGCCGAGATTGTCATCGACCATGCCGCCCCATGGATAGGTTTCGCCGGTCGCGACCGCCGCCGTCTGGATGATGCCGGTGAGCTTGGCTTCGAGCTGGATCGTGCCGTCCTGATAGAGATACCAGTAGAAGCCGTAATCGTAATTGCCGACGGTTGCGAAGAAGGAGATGACGAGGCGGCGCGAACGGCGCACTTCGAAAATACCGTTGCGGAATTCGTAGTGCTTCCAGAGGATGCCGTAATCCTCCTCATGCATGCAGATGGCGTTCTTCATGGTGAAAGGCTGGCCGAGATCATCCGCCGCCGGCACGTCGAAATAGTGAATATGGCCCAGGCAGTCGCAGCCGAGTTCGAGGCAATTGGCCAGGCGCCCGAGGCCATATTCGCCGGCATCGAAGGCGCTCTTCCAATAGTGGTTGGCGGTCGGATCCGCATAGGGCACGACCATTTCCGTGACACTGGCGCGAAAGACGACGGGCCTGAGCCTGCCCTGATCCTTGATGCCGAGTTCATGCAGAACGAGACCCTCGCGCGGGGTGAAACCGACACGGAAACTCCAGTTCTGCCATTCGACTTTCCAGCCGTCGACCGTAAAGCTCGGCCCTTGCCGCTGAACGATATGCAGCGGCGTGAGATCGGGCCGCGGTTCCGGGAAGGTTTCGCGGCCATAATTGCGCTTCTTCCTCGGGACCGGAATGATCTTCTCATCGTCGACGAGCTCGACCACCCGGTTGGTGATCAGATCGACCACCGCCACCACGCCCTCGATCGGATGCGCGTAGCCGTTGTCACGGACATCCTCGCGCCAATAAGACACGGCGCGGACGATGCGCTTTCCCTTCTCGAATTCGCGGCCAAAATAGCCCGAGGAAAAAGGATCGATCTGGATGAGCGGAATATCCTCGTCGGTAATGCCGCGCTTCTTGACGGCAGCGATCCAGCGCGGATCGGATTTGACGGTGCCTTCCACGGTTTCGAATTCGCACAGCATGATCGGCGGCTGACCGTAGGGCAGTTCATCGAGAGGCAGCCGGATATAGGAGGACACCGTGTCGGCAGTCAGGTCTACGATGCCTTCGAAGGTTTCGCCATTGCTGATGTCGATTGCCAGGATGAAGGCAAGCCGCGGCAGCCTGTCGCCCAGGCGATAGGCGGCAAGATCGGCCTTGGCCGGCTCCTCCAGCCGGGTGATCGGAAAGCGGAAGGTGGCTGCGAGTGGCTGCCTATCCTTGAGTATGGCAACGGCAGAAGCGATCTCGTCGAGGCTCAGAGGATCGAGGGGATGGGTAACTGCGACAACGGCGTCCATTGGTATACCTCTTGTTTTTGGAAGAGACGACGCAACATGGCGCGTCGCAAGCTGCGGTGATCAGGATCGACCGGAGCAGATCTGTGCCTCGATCATCATCTGGTCTGCATGGATGCAGAACACCGAGCAGAAGGCGTGTGCCTCGACGGCAACCAGCACTGTCGCGCCGGCAAGGATCGCGACCGTGAGAACCAGAAGGCGATCGACGGGTGCAAATTCAGCAACGGCACTCATTCGAAGACCTTTCCAAGGGAGGCATAGAGAACTGGCTTGGATCTCTTGATCCGGATCGCAAACAGCGCGCCAAGAATGCCCACCAGCACCATGGCGTAGGGGAAAGCCTTGACGATCAGGCTTTCGCTGCCGGAAAGGAGTGAAAGATTGGAGCTGACCAGCACCAGCGAACCCATGAGGCCGAGGAGCGCCAGCACTGGCGCGGTCATCGTGGTCCAGGCGCTATAGCTGTTCGGCGTCTTGCGGAAGAACATGATGATCGCGACGGAGACAAGCACCTGCACCAGTAGGATACCGATACCTGCCAGCGCTGCCATCCAGGAGAACACGACAGTGTAGGGATCGGCGCCGAAGATCACGAACAGGGCAAGGACGACAGCCGCGATAAGACTTTGCAGAAGACCTGCAGCATAGGGCGAGCCATGTTTGGTATGAACCTTGCCAAGCACCTTGGCGGCCAGGCCTTCACGGCCAAGGGCGAAGAAATAGCGGTTGAGCGTATTGTGGAAGGACAGGATGCAAGCAAACAGGCTGGTGATCAGCAGCACGTTCATCACCTGGCTCGACCATGGACCAAGCACGGAATTGGCGGCGGTGAAGTAGAAGCTGTCGAGGCTGGCAGCAGCAGAAGCCTGCACCTTGCCCGGACCATAGAATTGCACGATTGCCCAGGTGGAGAAGGCATAGAAGAGGGTAATCAGCAGCACCGCGACATAGGTGGCGCGGGGAATGGTCTTTTCCGGATCTTCGGCTTCCTCGCCGAAAATGGCAGTCGCTTCGAAGCCGATGAAGGAACCGATGACGAAGACCAGCGCCACGCCGAGACCGGGCGCAAAGACCGACGATGGCGCAAAGGAGGAGAAGCTGATGCCTTCCGGTCCGCCGCCTGAAAAGACGATGGCAAGATCCAGAACCAGCAATATGGCGATTTCGGCAATCATGCAGACGCCGAGGATCGCGCCCGAGAAGGCGATGTTGCGCTGACCGCAGACCAGCACGACGACCAGTGCCACGAAGGCGAAGGCCCACCAGGGCAGAACCAGTCCAAGCGGCGCTATGGCATTGGCCATGAAGAAACCGAACAGGCCATAGATGGCGATCTGAACCGCGCTATAGGTGACCAGCGCCATGAAGGCGCCACCCACGCCAGCCGGCTTGCCGATGCCATGGGTGATATAGGTGTAGAAGGCTCCTGCCCCGCCCACATGCCGGCTCATGGCGGTGAAGCCGACCGAGAAGAGCAGGTAGAGCAGGCCGGTAAGCACGAAAGCGCCGGGGACGCCCGCGCCATTGCCGAAAGCAAAAGCGGCCGGCGAAGCGCCGACGACGGCCGTCAGCGGCGCGGCCGCGGCAACGACGAAGAACACGATATGGGCGAGGCCCACCGAGTCCTTGGCCAGACGACGCTCCGGCAATGATGGTGCGGGCATGCTTGCTTCCAGTGTCATGGAGAACCCCTCTTTGCTTGTTTGTTGCCAAGAAGGTAGGCGCGGCGATCTGGCCCCGAAATTGCAGTTTATGCCAATGAATCGATAATTCGCGCCACGAAGGTCACCGGAGACGCTGAAAATGGCAGTTGCATCGCATTTGATCAGCCGCATGCCAGCAGTTGCTTCAATTCGAGCCTCCGTCTTGATCCCGCTGGTGCAACAAATCGATAAAAGATCCGGGAAAACCGACCTTCTTCTGGCTTCGCACGGCATTCTGCGCTCGCAACTGGAAGATCCTTACGCTGTCCTGCCCATGGCGCGTTATGTCGCGCTGTTCGAAGATGCCGCGACGATAACAGGCGAACCGGCACTGGGAGCTCGCATGGGCACCGGCTTCAAGCCCGCCGACATCGGCCCCATCGGCATGCTCTTCGCACTCTCGCCGACCATACGCAGCGCCTTCGAGCGGCTGTCGAAATATGTCAACGCGGTACAAGGCGCGACCAGTTCCGGCGTGTTCGAAGAGAATGGCGATTTTGTCTGGAGCTACCGGATCGTCGATCCCAGCATGTGGCCGCGCCGGCAGGACAGCGAATTCACGATTGCCGCCTCCTGTCAGCTCGTCCGTTCGTGCTTCCGCCGTGGCTGGCGGCCGATCGAAATACAGCTCGAGCATCACGCCCCGCGCGACGCCGGCGTGCTGGAACGCATCTGTGGCGCGCCCATCATGTTCGGCCAATCCGGCAACCGGATCGTCATGAACAAGGCGGAGGCTGACCGTGTGCATCGTGCGGAAGACAAAAGCCTGGTCGAAATCCTGGAGCGGCATATCGGCGATCTGGTCAACGAGCCGGCCGCCGGCGATGCCGTCAAGGAAAAGGTCCAGGCCCTGATCGGCATCTATCTCGGCCGCAAACCGATCACGGTCGCAACGCTTGCCGCCGAACTGAAGATGTCGCCGCGAAGCCTGCAGCGCCGGCTGTCGGAGGAAGGCGTGTCGCTTCGCGATCTCGTTCGCCAGCACCGCCAGACACTCGCCGCCCACTATCTCGGCGACCGACATGCCGCACCGATGTCCGAGATTGCGCGTGTGCTGGGTTATGCAGACAACACGGTGCTCTGGCGTGCGCTGCGATCCTGGGAAAAGAAGGGGAACGACCCATCTTCGACAGGTTGAACGGAGATGTAAAAATCAAGTAAATGGACGATCGGACCGGCAGCCGAGACCCCGTTCGATTGCTGCTCTACGGCGCCGCACCAAAGAATGCCAATCGGGTGAAGATTGTGTAGTCTGCTTCCGATACCATCAACGCCACGAAAACCAGCACCAGCAGCGGCGGCAGCAGGATGGCATAGACGAGCGCCAGCCGTTCCCAGGCCATGTGCATGAAGATGGCGACGATCAGCCCGGCCTTCAGCATCATGAAGATGAGGATCAGCGTCCACCTGAGATAACCCTGGATGCCGAGATAATCGACCATGTAGGAAAAGGCGCTGAGCACGAAGAGCAGGCCCCAGACGAAAAGATAGAGCCGGATCGGGTGCTGCTGTCCGGTATGTGCCTGTCCATGCACTTGGCTTTGCGCATGCGCCGTTGTCTCGCTCATGACGACCTCACCACAGATAAAAAAACGCGAAGATGAAGACCCAGACCAGGTCGACGAAGTGCCAGTAGAGGCCCATGATTTCGACGGCCTCGTAGCGGCCTCTCCGGCTGGTGAAGAAGCCGCGCCGTTCCACGTCGAAATCGCCGCGCCAGACCTTGCGGGCGACGATAAGCAGGAAGATGACGCCAATCGTGACGTGGGTGCCGTGGAAACCGGTGATCATGAAGAAGGTAGATCCGAACTGTGCCGCCCCCCACGGGTTCTCCCAGGGGCGAACGCCTTCGGTGATCAGCTTCGTCCATTCGAAGGCCTGCATGCCGACGAAGCAGGCTCCGAGAACCGCCGTCAGCAGCATCAGCACCGCGGTCATGCGGCGATCGCGGCGATAGCCGCAATTGACCGCCATCGCCATGGTGCCGCTGCTTGAGATCAGCACGAAAGTCATGATCGCGATCAGGATCAGCGGAACGTTCTGGCCGCCGATATGCAGCGCGAAGACCTCGCTCGGATTGGGCCATGCAACCGGCGTCGACATCCGGGCCGTCATATAAGCGATCAGGAAACAGCCGAAGACGAAGGTGTCGCTCAAGAGGAAGATCCACATCATCGCCTTGCCCCAGGAGGCGGTCTTGAAGGCGCGCTGATCCGAGCTGAAATCGGCAGCGACACCGCGCAGGCCAACCGGGCTGAGGCCTGGCTCGCCGTGTGTCTGGACGGGATGTACCATCTGCAATCTCCTAACTGAGCAGTGTGCGGCAGAGATCGACGAAATCATTCGCCCATCCGGCAAAGAGCGCGAAGAGCAACAGCCAGACGGCGAGCATGAAATGCGAGTAGATGGCGGAAAGATCGACGCGGAGGCGCAGCCTGTCCGTCGCCACAGCCGTTGAAAAGGCCCCGACCGTCGTGTGCGCGAGCACGGCAAGCCCGCCGAGGATATGCAGGCCGTGCAGCCCGGTCAGCATGTAGAAGAAGCTGTTGGAAGGGTTATCGGCCAGCACGTACCCGGCCGCCGTCAGCTCCCGCCATGCCTGGATCTGTCCGACGAGGAAGAAGATGGCAAGCGCAAGCCCTGCAGCAAGCGCCGGTCGCAGCACTTCCATGCGGCCATGACCTGCTTCTCTTTTCGCCCATTGAAGGGCAGCGCTGCTTAAGGCCAGTGCCGCAGTGTTCACCCAGAGCAGCCGGGGAACAGGCGTCGCCCACCAGTCGGTCGACGCCATGCGCATGAAATAGGCGCTGACGGCAAGGCTGAAGACAGCGCCGACGACGCCGAGAAACACGAAGAGCCCGATTTTCACCGCCGGCGCCGGCAGCCTTTGCCGCTCGGCACCGTCATGACCCGGCAGTTGCACCGACCCGGTTTCGAGCCAGGGCTTCGAGGTCAACCGCTGCCCGGAAAGCCACCAGAAGATAATGGCGGCGACTGCGGCGAGGAAGATCAGCATGACGTTCATGCGTGGACCTCCCGTGTGACGCCGCCGCCTGATGGCACCGTCTGCGGAATGAAGTCCTCGGCCGCCCCGGGCACGCTGTAGTCATAGGCCCAACGGTAGACGACAGGCAGATCCTTGCCCCAGTTGCCGTGGGCGGGCGGCGTCTGCGGCGTCTGCCATTCGAGCGTCGTTGCCCGCCAGGGATTGCCGCCGGACTCCCTGCCCCGGAAAAGGCTCCAGACCAGATTGAACAGGAAGACCATCTGTCCGGCCCCGACGATCAGCGCCATGACGGTGATGAAGATATTCAGCGTATGGGCCGAAGGCGGAACGAAGGCCGTCTCTCCCATCTCGAAGTAGCGGCGCGGCACCCCGAGCAGGCCGAGATAGTGCATCGGAAAGAAGATCGCATAGGTGCCGAGGAAGGTGATCCAGAAGTGGATATGGCCGAGCACGTCGTTCAGCATGCGTCCCGTCACCTTCGGATACCAGTGATAGATCGCCCCGAAAATGACGAGGATCGGCGCCACACCCATGACCATGTGGAAATGCGCGACGACGAACATCGTGTCCGACAGCGGCACGTCGACGACGACGTTGCCGAGGAACAGGCCCGTCAGACCGCCATTGACGAAGGTGACGATGAAGGCGAGCGCAAAGAGCATCGGCAGCGTCAGGTGGATGTCGCCGCGCCACAGTGTCAGCACCCAGTTGTAGACCTTGATCGCCGTCGGGACAGCGATGATCAGCGTCGTCGTGGCGAAGAAGAAGCCGAAGGCCGGGTTCATGCCGCTGACATACATATGGTGCGCCCAGACGACGAAGCTGAGCGCACCGATGATGACGATCGCCCAGACCATCATGCGGTAGCCGAAGATGTTCTTGCGCGCATGCGTGCTGATCAGGTCCGAAACGATGCCGAAGGCAGGCAGCGCGACGATATAGACCTCCGGATGCCCGAAGAACCAGAAGAGGTGCTGGAAGAGGATCGGGCTGCCGCCGCCATGCTGTAGCTGCGTGCCCATTTCGACGATGGCAGGCATGAAGAAGCTCGTGCCGAGCAGGCGATCGAACATCATCATGACGCAGGCGACGAAGAGCGCGGGAAAGGCGAGCAGCGCCATCACGGTCGCGGTGAAGATGCCCCAGACGGTGAGCGGCATGCGCATCAGTGTCATGCCGCGCGCCCGCCCCTGCAGCACAGTCACCACATAGTTCAGCCCACCCATGGTGAAGCCGATGATGAAGACGATCAGCGAGGAGAGCATCAGCAGGATGCCCCAGTCCTTGCCGCCAGGCGTGCCGGAGAGAACGGCCTGTGGCGGATAGAGGGTCCAGCCGGCCCCCGTCGGGCCTCCGGGGGCGAAAAAGCCCGCAGCGAGGATCAGCACTGCGAGCAGGTAAATCCAATAGCTCAGCATGTTGGCGTAGGGAAACACCATATCGCGCGCGCCGACCATCAGCGGAATGAGGTAATTGCCGAAGCCGCCGAGGAACAGTGCGGTCAGCAGATAGATCACCATGATCATGCCGTGCATGGTGATGAACTGATAATAATGATCGGCATCGATGAAGGTGAAATAGCCGGGAAAGGCGAGCTGAATCCGCATCAGCCAGGAGAGTACCAGCGCCACTAGGCCGATTGCGATCGCCGTGAGCGAATATTGGACGGCAATGATCTTGGCATCCTGGCTGAACACATATTTTGTCCACCAGCTTTTCGGATGATAGAGTTCGACATCCTCGACTTCAGCAGAGGGGACGGCGCCTGCGCTGTCGGATGGAATCTCGACCATGATCTCTCTCCCCTTCGTCTCCCAGCGGTCTGCGACCGCTGGGGGTCAGTTTGCCGGCGGCATCTCTCCCGATGACGCCGTAAGCTGGGTGAATGTCTGCTGCTGCCCGAGCCAGGTCTGGTAATCCGCATCCTCCTCGACAACGACGGTGCCGCGCATTTGCCCATGGCCGACGCCACAGAGTTCGGCGCAGAGGATGTCGAAGGTCCCTGTCCGCGTCGGCGTGAACCAGAAATAGGTGATCATGCCGGGTATCATGTCCATCTTGGCGCGGAATTCCGGCACGTAGAAATCATGGAGCACGTCGACCGAGCGCAGCAATATGTGCACCGGCTTGCCGATCGGCAGATGCAATTCGCCGCCCTCGATGATCACGTCGTCAAGGCCGCTTGCGTCGTTTTTATCAAGGCCGAGCGGGTTTTCGGGGGTGACGTCGCCGGTTTCGGCGCGGCCGAGCTTTCCGTCGGCTCCGGGCAACCGGAAACTCCACAGCCACTGCTGGCTGACGACCTCGACGGATGCGGCATCGGCAGGCACTGTGATGAACTGGTTCCACACGATCAGGCCGGGCGCCAGCATCGCCGCAACGCCGACCGCCGTTCCCCCTCCCAGCAGCAATTCCAGCCTGCGGTTCTCGGGCTCGTAATGTGCACGGTTGCCCGGCTTGTGCCGGAAGCGGAAGACGCAATAGGCCATGAACAAAACCACCGCCACGAAGACGATGCCTGTGATCCAGAAGGTGATGACGAGGGTGGTGTCGATATAGGTCCAGTTGGACGCGATCGGCGTCCACCACCACGGGCTCAGCACATGGAACAGCACGGAGCCGACGACAATCAGGACGAGGATCAGCACGACAGCCATGTCCGCTCCTCCTCGAGCAGGTCGACCCGTGAAACCGCATTCCGCAAAAAGTCCGTGTTTATTATCGCACAGATAGAAAATATCGGCAATTACGGCAATTTAGGCATGCGCCCCGGGCCGCGAGCCGCCATTTGGAGTATTGCCCGTCGCGGGGAATGTTGCCCATCACTTGGAATATTGTTTGAGATAGGCGATGAGATTGGTGATTTCCTGGTCGTCCTTCACCCCGACGAAGGCCATCTTCGTACCCTTCACCTTCCCCTTCGGATTGTGCAGATAGTCGCGCAGCACCGTCTCGTCCCAGACGAGACCGCCCTCGCCGGCCGCCTTCATCCCGGCCGAATAGGCGTAATTGGGATGCGTTCCGGCCTTCCGGCCGAACAGCCCGTTCAACGACGGGCCGACCTTGTTCGTATCGGAATCGGCGACATGACAGGTCACGCATTTCTTAAAAACGGCAGCACCCGCCGTCGCATCGCCCTCCTGCGCCCCGGCGTCAGCAGGGGAAAGAGCAATCACGGATGTGGCGATCAGCAGAACAACACGGTAATCCATGGCAAACCTCATCCTCCTCAAGGTTGCCAGCCACTTGCACCCTCCGCAATCTCTCGCGTGGGAGTAGTGGTTGTTATGGCATAAAGCTTAGTCCTTCGCGGCAACAAGTCAATCGGCCCCACAATTGGGGCCACTTGAACGCCATCTGATGTCCGGGGGACTCGAGACGCGGATAAGCTCGTTGAGATCGAAAATCCGGCCAGCTATCCTTCAATCCACGGCGTAATGGATATGATGCAGGCCCCGCGCCACCTCAACTGCCGCCATTTGACCTACGTGCCGATCGAAAGCGCCTCCTTTACCGCCAGCTCGGCCATGGCGAGAGCGGCTTCGCGGGTCCTGGCGGCAGCGATGAAGCGGCCGTTATGGCAGAAGCTTGCGCCCTCTATGCCGCAAACCGCCTCCAATGCGCCATTGGTGAGCCCGGCCCAGGCCGCCGGCAGGTCGGCCCTGAGCTCGAACCCGTCCTCGGCGCGGCGGATGCCGGTCACGCACCAATCCTTTTCGCGCGGGTGGACGACGAACAGCAGGTGATCGGCGCCCGCCTTGACGATAGCGGGACGGAAGGGCATGCCCCTCGGCAATTCCAGAACACGCCCCTGCCCCGCAGCCTCGATTGCCCGATGCACGATCGCCTCGGCCCGCAATTTTGCGGCACTCTGAGCGATCCTGGCCTCGACGAAACTGCGGGCAATGGCAAGGGCCGTGTGGAAGGCGCGATCGTCGGCCTCAGGGTCTGCTTCGTCGAAAACCGGTTTCAGGGTTTCCAGCAGCGCCGGCAGCGTCAGCGCGGCCAGCGGCCCGGATGGGCTGAGCGCGCCATTGTCGGTCAGATCGACCGGCAGCACGAAGCTGGCGTCGAAAGAGCCATGCATCGCCTCGACATGCGCTTCGGGAAGGCCGAAGGCTGCGAGATAATCACGGCCGTAATGCTTCCAGATCAGGCCGAACGAGCTGTAGGGCTGGCCATCGTCGCGCAACGGCGCGCCGCGCTGGTGGTGATCGAATATCCCGGCAGCGGGATCATAGGCTCCGCCGACATCGTAGATGATCCGGTCTTCGCCCGGCGTGATCCACTCCGCCGCGCGGCTGCGAACGATACGAGCCTGCGGGAAAAGCCGGGTCAGGATGACGCTCGACAGCAATTCGTCGGCATGAAAGCCACCGGAATGGGTGACGAGGAAATCGGGGATCATGGGAGCTATGCGCCTTGTCGTTCGCGGACGATCCGCTTGCAGGTCGGCTGGAGATAACCGTTGCCGGCTGCTATCTCAACCCATACCTTAAATTGCAGTCGATTTAAGGATAAAATTATGCAGCAATCCAATGTGTTACAGCGTCCCCTGACGGGGCATCAGGAGTAAGAGGCAGTCCGTGGAGATCCCTCAGCGCTTTCACGTTGTCGAGACGGCCGGATGGCTTGTGAACCACCGCATGAACTCCGCCCTTCCCGGTTACCTCATGATCAGTTCCAAGACCGACACCAACGATCTGTCGGATCTGCCTGAAGACGCTTTGGCCGAATTCGGCCCATTGCTCGCAAGGGCTCAGAGTACGCTGAAACGGCAATTGAATGCTCAGCGCGTCTATATCGGCCGGTATGGACACACGCCCGGTTATCCGATCCACTTCCATGTGATCCCGATATATGAATGGGTGGAGGCGTTGTTCTGGAAGGACGCTCGATATCGCCTGCTTGAGAATTTTGCAGAGGGACCGGGGGAAACCGCAACGGATGGCGCAGAACTGACACTGTTTGTCTGGCGAGAGTTCTGTGAACGCGCAGAGCCGCCGCCGATCAGAGGGCCTTCGATCTCAGAGGCTATTAAGTTGCTGCGGGAAGCAATGCGGTTTCCGCCGCTTTAGATCTTTGTACTCATGCATGTCGCCGGAAAATGCCCAGCGGTTTTGGCAGGACGGCATGCATGAAGAGACAGCGCCGGCCTTGTGACCGCTGGCGATCCTGTGGCCGAAAGCGAGGTCGAAGGTCTCCGACCGTCTCGACCAACAATCCCGGATCCCCTCCTTGAGATCGAAATTCCCGGCCATCCGTCAATCCATGACGTATTGGATATGATGCCGGCCATGCACGGCCGATTTCTGGACATGGGCGCGAACGCCGAAGACCCGGCCGATCATATCCTCGGTCAGCACCTCCTCCGGCGCGCCGGAGGCGACGATCTCGCCTTTCTGAAGCACCGCCAGCCTGTCGCAGAACATCGCCGCCAGATTGAGGTCGTGCAGCGCGACGATGCAGGTGATGCCGAGCTTCGAAATCAGCGAGAGAATGTCGAGCTGATGCTGGATATCGAGATGGTTGGTCGGCTCGTCGAGCAGCAGTTCGCTCGGCGCCTGCGCCAGCGATCTGGCAATATGGACGCGCTGGCGCTCGCCGCCCGACAGCGTCTGCCAGAGCTGGCCCGCCCTCTCCTGCATACCCACCCGCGACAGGGCCTCGTCGACGGCGGCGTCGTCTCCGGGACCCCAGGACGACAACAGCCCGCGATGCGGCGTGCGGCCGAGCCGCACCACGTCGCGCACGGTCAATTGCGTATCGGTCGTCGACTGCTGCTCGACGAAGGCGACGCGACGCGCAAGGGCTGCGTGCGGCAGCGAGGAAATGTCGTCGTCACCCAGCCGGATGATGCCGCTGCGAACCCTGCGCAGCCGGCAGATCAATCTGAGAAGGCTCGACTTGCCGGAACCGTTCGGCCCGAGCAGACCGAGCACCTTGCCCTTTTCCACCGTCAGGCTGACGCCGTTGACGATGACGATATTACCGGCGGCAAAGCTCACCTCGTCGATGCTGATGCTCATGCCTTCCCCCGCACACGATAGAGGATGACGGCGAAGGCCGGTGCGCCGAAGAGCGCGGTGACGACCCCGATCGGCAGGATCTGCTGCGGGATGATGATGCGCGAAATAATATCGGCGCCGACCATGTAGATCGCGCCGCCGAGCGCCGTTGCCGGCAGCAGCCGCCTATGCGCCGGCCCGACGAGGAAGCGGGCGGCATGGGGGATGACGAGGCCGACGAAGCCGATCGAACCCACCATGCTGACGACGCTTGCCGTCATCGCCGCCGTCATGGCGAACAGCACGATCTGGACGCGGCGTACGGCAATGCCGAGCGAGGCGGCGGCATCCGTGCCGAAGGCGAAGGCGTCGAGCGCCCGCACATGGGCCATGCAGATGACGAAGCCGGCAAGCGCGATTGGCACCGACAGATAGACATCGGGCCAGCGCACGCCGCTGAGCGAACCCAGCAGCCAGAACAGGATGCCGCGCGCCTGCTCGGCATTCGCCGATGTCGTCACGATGTAGGAGGTTAGTGCATTGAAGAGCTGCGAACCGGCGACGCCGCACAGGATGATGCGCTCACCGGTTCCCCCCGCACCCGTCGCCAGGATGCCGACCAGCAAAAAGGCAATGACCGCACCGATGAAGGCGCCGCTCGACAGGCCGAGAACACCGTAGCCGAAACCGAGGATCATCACGCAGACGGCCCCCGTCGAGGCACCGGCGGAGATGCCGAGCACGTAGGGTTCGGCCAGCGGATTGCGCAGCAGCGCCTGCAGGATCGCGCCCGAAAGCGAGAGCGACGCGCCGGCGCTGGCCGCGACGAGCGCGCGGCTCAGACGATAATCCCAGACGATGCCCTGGTGGATGCGGCTGAGCTCGAAATCCGTTCCGAACAGACGGTTCGAAATCGCCTCCGCCGTCGTCGCAAGCGGGATCGCGATCTCGCCGATCGAAACGGCAAGACTGACCATCAGCCCGAGCAGGAGAAGTGCCGCCGTGGTGAGCGCGGCAAGCGCCCACCATCCCTGTTGCCTGACCGACACTGCCTTCACTGCGCCAGGCCGAAGGACTTGATGCCGTTCGCCAATGTCTCGATACCGTCGATCGTGCGGATCGTCGGGTTCATCGACTGCGCGTCCATCATCACGAAGTGCTTGTTTTTGACCGCGTCCAGCTCCTTGGTCACAGGATCGTTCTCGAGGAAATCGACCTTGACCTTGGGATCGTCAGCGGCGTAACGGCGGCGGTCCATGGTCGCGAGCACGATGACGGCAGGGTTAGCCTGGGCGATGGTTTCCCAACCGACCAGCGGCCATTCCTCTTCCGTGGTGACGACGTTCTTCGCACCGATCGTCTTCAGAATATAGGCGGGCGCGCTGTTCTTGCCGGCGATGAAGGCGTCGCCATTGACCTCCTTGCTGGAGAACCAGAAGACGACGGGCAGGTTCTTGCCCGACGCGCCTGATATCGAGGCGACGGCATCCGACTCGCGCTTCTTCAGCTTGGAAATCAGCGCATCGCCGCGCTCCTTGACGTCGAAGATCTCCGAGAGCTCGGCGATTTCCCGGTAGATCAGGTCCATCGTGAACAGCTCCTTGCGCACGCCGTCGCCGCCATCAGTGTTGACCTTGGCGACGCAATCGGCCGGCGCGAGATAGGTATTGATCCCGAGATCCTTGAATTGCTCCCGCTTGCCGACCGAGCCCTGCGCGCCGACATGCCATTCGAACTCGGCCGTCACCAGGTCGGGCTCCTGCCCGACGACGGATTCGAAGCTCGGGTCGTTGTCGGCAAGCCGCTTTATCTTGCTGTTGGCCTCGGCATATTGCGGCAGGACGGGACCGACCCAGACGGCCGTTCCGGCGATCTTGTCGGCAAGGCCGAGCGAGAAGAGCACTTCGGTCATGCCCTGACCGATCGAAACGACTTTGGATGGCGCCTTTTCGAAGGTCACCTGCTGGCCGCAATTGGTGATGGTCAAGGGATATCGGGTCGCGGCAAGGCTTGGTGCCGCAAAGCCGGCGAGCCCGAAGGCAAATGTCATGGTGGCGAGAATCTGGCGCATGGAAAACCTCGATGAAGGGAAAATCACGGCCGTTCCGCGCATATGCGCGGACCGAAAGCACGCTTAGGCGTGCACTAGCCGCAGGAGGCCCAATCGAGACGGATGCATGCCGGAATTCGGCGAAGGTTCAGCAGGTCAATCATATCTGTTCCTTGTCCGGGCATCCCCGCCCGGTTGATTGGATCGTGATTGACGGCAGGTCTCCTGGCTTGCGGATATCCGTCGTTTCATCCTCCTTCCCGCGATATCTCGCAGTGGCAGGGCCATGAGCCCTTCAGAGATGGCCAGTCGCTGGCCACTCCTGAGATGATCGACAATCCGCTTACAGTTGCGGGGGCAGCCACGGTCTCGGTCCCTACTGGGTCATCCTCACCGTGTTCCCTATTAATCCCCTTGGAGTCATCTTCAGGGAACCGTCGCACCCAGTTACGTCGCCGGCCCGCCCGGCGTCAATAACTATTCCCGCGTGTCATGCCGCCTCACCGACAAATGCGCTTCATGCCGTCTCACCGCGCAAACCGCCGGTTGCCAGAAGACGTTTGACAGCAATGCTGCCATTATGGCATTAATACTGCCATGAATAAAGTGACACCGCCTCGACCCACGGCCCGCGAAGAGTTGGCGACCATCACGCAGGACCGCATCATGGAAGGTCTTGCCGCCCTGTTGCGCGCCGGTAGCGACGAGGTCACCTTCGATCTCGTCGCCCGCCAGTCCGGCGTGCCGCAGCGCACGCTTTATCGCTATTTCGCCAACAAGGAGACACTGCTCGCCGCGTTCTGGCACTGGGTGAATGCGCTGATCGCCGTGCCGGCGCTGCCGGCTTCGCCTGAGCAAGTAGTGGCGCATATTCCCGAGCTCTTTTCTGCCTTCGACCGCGACGAGCCGCTGGTGAGAGCGATGCTGCACAATCCTCATGGTCGCGCGGTGAGGCTCGCCCATGCCGAGGCGCGGCGCGAGAAGTTTTCGATCGCGCTGCGCGATGTCACCGGGACGATTCCCGCAGAAGATGCCCGGCATCTGCTCGCCGCTGTGACAGCGCTCTGCTCTGCTTCGGGATGGGAGAGCATGAAAGATAACTGGAGCCTGTCGGGCGCTGAAGCCGCGAAGGCCGCGCAATGGGCCGTGCAGGCCCTGATCGACGATGCACGCCGGCGTTCCCGCGGGACCGAGGCCCGCCAGCCGGCAACAATGGAAGGAGACGCGCGATGATTCATCACATGTCGTTCGGCGTGCGCGATCCCGGTCGCGTCGCCCGGGTGCTGGCGGAGCTCATGGAGGCGACCGCGCTGCGGGCGCCGACCCCGCCCTTTCCCCATGACGCCTGGCTCGTCGTATCGGGCGATACGCAAGGCTCCTTCCTCGAAATCCTGCCCGCAACCGCGGTCTTCGATCCGGACGCACCGCTCGGCATCCGCCAGCGCCCGGCGACCTTCGAGCCGGTCACCGCCCACGTGCTGGTCAGCGCCGCGGTAGACGCCGCGTCGATCGAGACTGCCGCCGCCCGCGAAGGCTGGTGCGCCGAGCAGGTGGAAACCGGCCTCTTCCGGATCGTCAAGCTCTGGGTCGAGGACAACGTCCTGGTCGAATTCCTGGCAAAGGGTGAAGCCGATCGTTACATCGAAGCCTTCGGCCCCGCGGGCCTTCCCTCCCTCGACGGCAAATTGCGGGACCTCGAGGCAAAGCTTGGCGATGCCCTCGCGCAGAAGCTGCCGCCTGGCGTGCTGGAAAAAGCGCTGGGACATCCGCAGGCGTAGTCGTTGCCGGACCTGCGTCACGACGGATTGCGGAAGGCAGGCCCCGACATAGTTTTGGCGCCACCGATTTCAACGAGGTTTGATGTAGCAATGAGCAATCCGGATAGCACCGATCTCGCCGCCGCCAGGATAGACGCGATTCGCCAAGCAGCCGAGCAAGGCGATGCGCAAGCACAATTTGAATTGGGCCACATCACCGCACGAGGTGAAGGTGTCACCCGCGATAAAACAGAAGGCGCGGGATGGCTTCAGAAAGCCGCCGAACAAGGTCATGCCGACGCGCAATTCCTCCTGGCGGGCCTCTATCTCATGGGGGACGGAGTTGCACAGAGCGCGCCCGAAGGCTGCGAGTGGCTTGAGAAAGCCGCCAATCAAGGCCACGCCGACGCGCAATATTTGCTGGGCTTGATGAGAGAAGACGGCGACGGTTGCGATATCGATGCAGCAGACGCTGTCAGATGGTACAGCCAAGCCGCAGATCAGGATCATGCTGGTGCACAGTACAGGCTAGCCCAGTTGAAAGAGCACGGCGTGGGCTGCGAGATCGATCTGACAGAAGCATTCAAATGGTACCGTCGTGCTGCACTTCAGGATTACCCGGATGCAAGGGAAGATCTACTCGGATTATGCCGTGCACATCCAGACCTGCCGCTACCGGTGTCAGAATTGCTCGATGGCAAAGGTCGCTCCTGATACCCAGCTCTTTTTCCCGGGCGGCGCAGCGTCCAGACGTCGTCACCGGCCAACTATCCCCGCTCTCACAAAGCATCCAGCGGTATCTTCAGATACCGCCGGCCATTCCCCTCCGGCTCGGGCAGCCGTCCGCCGCGGATATTCACCTGCAGCGCGTGCAGCATCAGCTTCGGCTTCGGCAGCGTGCGGTCGCGTGCCTGGCGCAGCGCCACGAAACCGGCCTCGTCGATGCCTGCAATATGCGGATTGGAGCGCTTCTGCGCCGCCACCGTGCTTTCCCAGCGTGGGTGCCGGCCGCCTGGCTGATAATCGTGGCCGGAAAAGAGTCGGGTTTCCTCGGGCAGCGACAGGATGGCCTGGATCGAGTGCCAGAGGGCGGCAGCACTGCCGCCGGGGAAATCCGTACGCGCCGTGCCGGAATCCGGCGTGAACACCGTATCGTGCACGAAGGCGGCGTCACCGATCACATAGGTGATCGAGGCGAGTGTGTGCCCGGGCGAAAACATCACGCGGACTTTAAGCGCACCGATCTCGAACGTGTCGCCATCGGCAAACAGCCGGTCCCATTGCGAACCGTCGGTTTTAAGGGCCGGCCAGTTGTAGATCTCCTTCCAGAGCTTCTGCACGTCGGTGACATGGGCGCCGATCGCCGTCGGCGCGCCGGTCTTCTCATGCAGATAATGCGCGGCGGAGAAATGATCGGCATGCGGATGCGTGTCGAGGATCCATTCGACTGTCAGCCCTTCACTTTCGATATGAGCGAGGATGGCGTCGGCATTGGCCGTTCCCGTCGCCCCCGACATCTCGTCGAAATCGAACACCGGGTCGATGATGGCACAGCGTCTCGTCGCCGGGTCGGAAACGACATATTGCACACTGCAGGTGCGGGGCTCGAAGAAGGCCTTCACATGAGGCACCTGCCCTGCCCGCTTCTCGAGAAAGCGGCGCGCGCCGGCAAGATCGAAACCCAGGTTTTGACCGAAGGCTTCGACATCCCCGGGCTTCATCCGCCCATCCAGCACCTCGCCCAGCACATAGAGCATCAGCGCCCGCGTGCCGCTCTTGCAATGGGCGACAACCGGCCCCTTCGCTTGCGCCATCGCCGACTGAAAGGCGCGGATATCGGCTTCGGTGATCTCGGTCCCCTTCACCGGCACGAAACTGTAGGAAAGCCCGACCGCGGAGGCGGAAGCCTTTTCCACCGTATTGCCCGGCTGCTCCGGCTCCTCGCCGTCAGGCCGGGCATTGATGACGGCGGCAAAGCCTTGAGCCGCGAAGGCAGCAAAGCCTGCGGCATCGGGCTGCCCCGCCACCGATATCAGCTCATTGACCTTCACGGATGTCATCGAAGTCCCCGCGCTGCCTTCGTCGGGCATTATCGCATGTATATCGATACAATCTCACAAGTATATTGCCGAGCGCAAGAATAGGCGCTTGGTATTCCTCCGCGCCTGTCGCCGGTCCGCAAAGCCTGACGACGCCGGCGGGAGACGCCGCCCGAACTCCCGCCCATCCCGACGGTGTATCGTCAAAACGACAGCGTTGCAGCACCCTCCTTGATCTCGGCATGCATGGCGCTGGCGCCGACGATGACGACGCCGTCGAGCATGTCCTCCTGCGTGTAACCGCGAGAGGCGACGCAGGGCGGGCAGGCCCAGATCGTGCCGCCGCGCTGCTGGAAATTCTCGATCAGGCTCGACAGCGGATCGAGCGGCGGCACATGCGTCATGCGCTGGCCGCCCTTGCGCACCAGGTCGATCCCGGTGCTGGTGAGGAACACAGAAACCTTCAGCCCGGCGGTGATGCCGCCATTGGCAATGGTGAAGGCGACGGAGGACAGTTCGGATTCGATGCCCTTGGTAACAAGCACGACCAGTTTGTCGCTTTGAGTTTGCATAGTATTCTCCCAGTGAGTTGACGTGAACGCTCACTACGAGCGAGCGGGAACACCATAGGAGGGTGCGCGGGGCGCGTATTTGGCCGGAATGCGTGAAGCCTTGTCCGAAAATCCAGACGCTGCGGGTGTTGCGCGCGACGACGTGCTGTCGGCGCTGCTGTCGACGATCCGCCTTTCGGGATCGCTGCAGTTCTGCTTCATGCCGACGGGCGACTGGCAGACCGATGCCGCGCCGTCGCTGGCAAATCTTTCGGCCAAGGCTTCGGGCACGATGCCGTTTCACATCGTCGTGGAGGGCCGCTGCTGGTTGAAAACGGAAGGCGAAGAGAGCGAGCTGGAGGCCGGCGACGTACTGGTCTTCCCCTTCGGCACCGGCCATCAGCTCGGCGCGGGCAGAGACGGCACGCTGGTCCTGCCAACCCGCGACCTTCCGCAGAAGCCATGGCGTGAGATTCCCGTGCTGCGCTATGGTGAGGCGGCTCAAGGGGTGCGGCTGCTCTGCGGCTATCTGCAATGGGACGGGTTGAGCTTTGCGCCGCTGCGTCAAGCGCTGCCCAAGCTGATCCATGTCAGGACACGAGCCGCCAATGACGGCGACTGGCTGCGCGCCACCATCCGCCAGATGGTCGAGGAGGTCGACAGGCCTCGCGCCGGCGGCGTCTCGATGCTGCCGCGGCTGACGGAAATCGTCTTCATCGAGATTCTGCGCCATCAGATCATGATGGCCGAGCCGCGCTCGGTCGGCTGGCTGGCAGCGCTCGCCGACCCGGCGCTGTCGCGCTGCCTCTCCCTCATTCACGACGATCCCAAACGTGACTGGTCGCTGGAGGACCTCGCCGCCGCCGCCGGCCAGTCACGCAGCGCCCTCGCCGACCGCTTCCAGGCAATGCTCGATACCTCGCCGATCCGCTATATCAGGGACTGGCGGCTCTACCTCGCAAGCGTCGCGCTCGCCACCTCAGGCCAGACGATCGCGACGATCGCTTACGAAGCCGGCTATGCCACCGAAGCCGCCTTCAACCGCGCCTTCTCCCGCGCCTTCGCCACCCCGCCGGCAGCATGGCGGGCGATGGCGCGGGCGTAGAGGGTGATCGGCACCCGAGGAGAGCCTCGTTCTGAGGCGCGCCGCAGGAGCCGCGAAAGATGAGGTTGGTTGCAGAATGCCGCGACACTCATGGGTGGAAAGAATCAAAGGATGCGCTAATTAGAAAAACCATCAAATTCTGGAGCGAGCCTTGGATTCCGAATCCCCTAAGCCACTTACAGCTCGCTTTCCTGTCGGTGGCGGGGAAATTGGCCGGCTGATCCAGACCCGCGACTGGAGCAAGACGCCGCTCGGTCCTCTCGACCTCTGGCCGCAAAGTCTGAAGACGGCCACGAATATGCTCCTGCTTTCACCCGTGCCGATCGTTCTTCTCTGGGGCGAAGACGGTGTGATGATCTACAACGACGCCTACTCCGTCTTCGCAGGCAGCCGCCATCCGGATCTTCTCGGTTCCAAGGTCCGCGAGGGCTGGAGCGAAATTGCCGATTTCAATGACAATGTGATGAAAGTCGGACTGTCGGGGAAAACGCTCGCCTACGAGAACCAGGAGCTGACGCTGTTGCGCCATGGCAGTCCGGCTCCCGCCTGGATGAACCTCGACTATTCGCCCGTCCTCGACGAAAGCGGCAAACCCGCCGGCGTCATCGCGATCGTCGTCGAAACGACGAAAAGCGTCCTTGGCCAGCGCCGACTGCGCGAGAGCGAAGAGAGGTTCAGGGCGTTCACGACCGCGACGACCGACATCGTCTATCGTATGAGTGCCGACTGGAAGGAGATGCAGCAGCTCGACGGTCGTAACGTTCTCGCCGACACGGCCGATCCGACTGTCGCGTGGCAGGAGGCCTATTTATTTCCCGAGGACATTCCCGCGATCCAGGCGGTGATCGACGAGGCCATATCAAGTAAGGGTGTTTTCGAATGCGAGCATCGCGTCCGGCGGGCCGACGGCAGCACCGGGTGGGTGCTGTCACGGGCTGTTCCACTCCTGAACGACGCAGGCGCCATCGTCGAATGGTTTGGGGCCGCGACCGATATCACCGAGCGGCGACGCAAACAGCAGCAGTTGGAACTTGTCGTTCATGAGCTCAACCATCGCGTAAAGAACAATCTGGCGATGGTGCAGGCTTTTGCGTACCGCACCTTCCGGGATGCCGAAGACATCCCTCGTGCACTGGACAGTTTCACGGCGCGGCTGGTGTCGCTCGGCCGTGCCAATGATCTGTTGACAGGCGAATTGTGGAGCAGCGCCTCCTTGAAACAGACGCTCGACCAGGCGACCGTTCCACATCGGCCGGACGGCGGGCGGTGGGAGTTGACCGGAGACGAAATCCGGGTTTC
Source organism: Rhizobium sp. WYCCWR 11128 (assembly GCF_013416305.1). Lineage (NCBI taxonomy): Bacteria > Pseudomonadati > Pseudomonadota > Alphaproteobacteria > Hyphomicrobiales > Rhizobiaceae > Rhizobium > Rhizobium sp. WYCCWR 11128. The sequence continues at coordinate 457,702 of NZ_JACCEZ010000001.1, read as the reverse complement.
CGCAAAGACGGCGCTGGCCCTGACCATGGCCTTTCACGAACTCGGCACGAATGCTGTGCGCCATGGCGCATGGTCGAATGACGGCGGCGCCGTCAGCGTCAAATGTTCCCTCCAAATCATCGACGGAACGCAACGCTACCGCATAGACTGGAACGAACATGGCGGACCGCCTGTCGAACAGCCGAAGCGGAAGGGATTCGGCACGGTCCTCATACAGCGCGGCCTCGCCGCGGAGACGGGAGGCAATGTGGAGATTTCGTTTGCAGAAACGGGTTTTTCCTTCAGCCTCGACGCTCCGGCAGACCGTCTTCGGAACGAATGACATGGCCAAGCGCGTTCTTGTCGTTGAAGATGAAATGACCATCGCCATGATGATCGAAGATATGCTCATCGACCTCGGTCACGAGGTCGTCGCGACAGCCGCGCGTTTGCCCACGGCGCTGGAGGTTGCCGCCGATGGAAATCTTGATTTCGTCATTCTCGATGTGAACCTGGCTGGGCATCAGTCATTCCCGGTGGCGACAGTCCTTCAGCAGCGCGGTATCCCGTTTGCCTTCGCAACCGGATATGGGCCAGCGGGTATCGATCCCGCCTTTGCCGGCCGACCGGTGCTGACCAAGCCGTTCACAACTGCCGATCTTGCCGCTGTCATCGAAACTGTCGGTTGAGACCCAAGAAGGCCGACGCCCAAGTCGAAGAGCCGCTCCAATGAGACGTGTTGTGGCGGGCGATGGCGCAGGGCTGAACTGGATCCGATCGACACGCAGATGATCGATCAGCGCGGTTGCGGGCCTGTCAATCCGAGGGCCAGCGTGATGTCGTTGATGATCCCCAGTCGCGCTTCGATCACCGCGATTTTCTCAGGCGTATCGGCACCAAAAGCCTCGATATCGATGAACATTTGCTCGCAGCCGCCTGGCGTGACTGTGCCGAACATCTGGCCGGGTTCGTCGCCTATGTTTCGCCAGCTGTGCGGTACATGTGGCGGCAGAACGACGACGGTTCCCACAGGCGCGTCGAACGCCTCGTCGCCGCATTGGAATCGATAGAGACCGCGGATGACCCGAAAGACTTCAATCTCCCGCGTATGCGTGTGCGGGGCCGGACCATGACCGGGCGGCGTGAAGGTTTCCCACATCCCGAACGCGCCGCCGGTCTCGGCGGCCGTGGCATGGATGACGATCCTCGCGCCAAACGGCGTCTTCGCCACACGCTCCTTGCCGGGTAAAGAGACGACAGCATTCCTGAAACTCGACATATCCACCTCCCCTCGATTGCAATCTTTGGGCGGAGCCTGCGCCTCACCCATGCGGCGCCGGCTGGTTGAGCATCGCTTCAATATTGTATCCGTCGGGATCGAGAACGAAGCAGGCATAATAGTTCTCTTCATATTCCGGCCGCGGGCCGGGCAAGCCGTTGTCCCGGGCGCCGGCTTCGAGCGCAGCCCGATAAAACGCCTCGACCTCCGCCCTGCTCTGCACCCGGAAGGCAACGTGCACACGCGTCAAAGGCGGCTTGTCGTCGGTGTGCTGGATCTCGAACAGGCTGCCGCCGACATCGAAGGCCCAGAACACGCCCTCCTTCCCGAAGGAGAGGCGATAACCGAGGGGTTCGAAAGCGCGCTCATAGAACAGTTTGCTCTTCTGCAGGTCACCCACTGCGATGGTGATATGATCGATCATACCGTGCCCTCCCTATCGTCCCAGCGTCCCATCATAGTCGAAATCGCCGCGGCGGAAAAACTGACGACTGATGGCGAAGGGTGAATGCCAGATCAGCGGTCCCTGCCCAGACAGAGCGGACTCGCCCACACCCGCAGCCCACCTGCCCGCCAGACAGCAAAAGCCCCGCCAATCATTGACGGGGCTGTGCATGCTGAAAATCGATCGGCATCCTCGCTTTGTCGACCGACAGCCGACGCGTCCGCGCAGTCGAACATTCCGACTATCGCATCGACATCAACTTCGTCATCAGCCCTGCTTTGATTTCGAGCACAGGTCGATTGACTTGGGGATGGCCGATGTCATCCCGGGGATAACCGATGTCCCTCAGCTGGTCGGGCGTCAGATCTGCCAATGCCTTCCGTCTTGCGACGCTCCGCTGCCACTTCCTCAGGGCAGCGACGATGATTGCTACGCTGTTCGCCCCGGACCCAAACACCGGTCTTTCCGGCGCGCTGATGCCGGCATGAGTTTCCGTGTGAGCCATTTTCAGTCTCCCATCTGTGAGATTTGCAAGTGGGAGCCTGCCACGCGGGTGTTTTCGCGCTGTTCGGCTCAGCGTGAACGGCCGGGAAAACTTCGACAAGCCGCCGCTAAATCGGTGTTAAATCTCTTTGCCGAGATGCTATTCTGCGGCGGCAGTCGAAATCTGGGGGACAATCTGTGCGCATCAGGTTGCTGGGTGGCCTCGAAGTGACTTCGCCGGAGCATCGGCAGGTTCGCTTCACCACGCGCAAGACGTCGCTTCTCTTTGCTGCCCTCGTGCTCGCAGGCCGCCGCGGCTATCGCAGGGAACTGCTTTCCGAGACCTTTTGGCCGGGACGAAGCAATGAGCAGGCCCGCAACAGCCTGCGCCAGGCGCTGGTCGATATCAGACGATCGTTCCCGGCTGGCGGGGATGCCGCCGTCTACATCGACGGGGATCAGGAGACCGTCGCGCTGATAACAGGTCCTGATGAAACCGACATTTCGATCTTCGACCGTAAACTGGAGGCAGGTCGGACCGCCGATCTCGCCTTCGCCGCCGATCTCTACCGTGGCGAGGTGCTCGCAGGCGAGGCCATTCCGGACGGGCTGGATGAGTGGTTTGGACCTTACCAGAGCACATATCAACGCAAGGCGCTGCAGCTGGTGGAGCGGTTGAGCCTCGCGCTCTCCGAGCGGGGCGCGGCGGAAGAATCGGCCTGCGAAGCGCTGGCGGAGAGGCTGCTGGCTGTGGACCCGACCATGGAGGCAGCCCATCGGGCGCTGATGCGGATCCACGCTCTCAGGGGTCACGAAAACGCGGCCTTGCGCCAGTTCGAGGCCTGTCGGGCGTTCTTGAAGAAGCATCTTCAGGCAGAACCCGAGGCAGAGACCTCTTCCCTGGCCGCTTCGCTGCAATCGCGCCAGGGATCTGAACATCAGCGGACCACACCGAGCCCCGACCTCGCGCTGCAGCCGCAGGCCATCTCAGCCTCGGCGAAACATCACGACCGGCCATCGGTTGCCGTGTTGCCGTTTCAGAATCTGAGCGGCGACGCGGAGCAGGAGTATTTCGCCGACGGCATTGTCGAGGACATCACCATCGCGCTTGCTCAATTCCGCCACCTCTATGTCATCGCCCGGAATTCGAGCTTCACCTACAAAGGTCAGGCGGTCGACATAAAGCAGGTCGGGCGCGAGCTGGACGTGCGCTATGTGGTCGAAGGAAGCGTGCGCCGGACGGGTGACCGCCTGCGCATTGCCGGGCAGCTCGTCGATACGTCGACCGGTACACATCTTTGGGCCGATCGTTTTGACGGAACCCTGGCGAATGTCTTCGATCTCCAGGATCAGGTCGCCTCGAGCATCGTCGGCGCCATAACGCCGAAAGTGGAGGAGGCTGAGATCGAGCGTGCCAAACGCAAGCCGACAGAGAACCTCGACGCCTACGACTACTATCTCCGCGGCCTGGCGGCCTTCGACCGGACGGTCACCAACCGATCGGTCATCGACGAGGCGCTGCGGCTTTTCAGGGAGGCAATCGAGCGTGACCCGGAATTCGCCGTAGCGCATGCACGGGCGGCACGCTGCTACGCCACACGAAAGAGCAATGGCTGGATGCTCAATCCCGCAGACGAGACTGCCGAAGCGACCCGGCTGGCGAGGAGAGCGGTCGAACTCGGCTGGGACGATGCGGTTGCGCTCACCTACGGCGGATATGTCATCGGTTATGTCGGCGGCGACCTCGATGACAGTGCGGCCTGCATCGATCGCGCACTCTTCCTCAACCCGAACCTGGCGGCTGCGCTCGGCGTCAGCAGTTGGGTGAAGGCGTGCCTGGGCGAGCCTGATAGGGCCATTGAACACGCAACACTCGCCATGCGTCTCAGCCCTTTGGATCCGCGCCTGTTTGCCTGGCAGTTCAACATCGGTCTCGCGCATTTTTGCGCCGGCCACTATGACGATGCTGCCGTCTGGGCAGGAAAATCGCTACGCCACCAGCTGAACTACCCGAGCGCGATGCGCGTGATGGCGGCGAGCCAGGCCATGGCCGGGCGGCTTGCGCAAGCCCGGGAAACGATCGCCCGCCTGTGCCTGATGGACCCAGCACTCCGACTTTCCAATCTCGCCGACGTGCTGCCACCATTCCGGCGACCGGACGATCGCAATCTATATATCGAGGCTCTCAGGATGGCGGGACTACCGGAGTAGCCGCCGCTTCAGCGGCTTCTTCCGAACGAAGGGGTCATGCCGGGCTATTGCCGACCCCCCTATCGGCTAATTGCGAAACGATGCTGCTTCGTGCGAAAATGCCGCGCGATGGATCACACGGGCGAAGTTCTCATTCTCACCGGGCCGCCGGGCTCCGGGAAAACCACGACGGCCGAGGCGCTCGCCCGCGAGCCCGGCTCGCCGAAGGTTCATCTTCATTGCGACGACTTCTGGCACTTCATCAAGAACGGCGTGATCCCGCCCTATCTGCCGGAAGCGCATGAACAGAATGTCGTCGTCGTCGATGTCTTGACCAAGGCGGCGACAGGCTATGCCGGCGGCGGCTACTTCGTCGTCGTGGACGGCATCGTCGGGCCGTGGTTCCTGGAACCGTTCCGGAAAATCGCGGCACCCCTCCACTACGTGATTCTGCGTCCGCCGCTCGATGTCGCCATCCGGCGCTGCCGGGAGCGCGGCGGCGACACGCTGACCGATCCCGGCCCTATTGCGGCGCTCTATCAGCAATTCTCGTCACTTGGCCCGTTCGAACAACATGTCGTCTCGACGGAGGGGCACGACAGGGAAGATACGCTGCGCACGGTGATCGAGGCTATGAGCAGCGGCACGTTTCGCCTGGCGTCATAACGCCAGCCCCTCGGCTTTTGGCGCAAGCGGCAGACACTGCCGGGATTCTCTTACCCGATCCCGGTTCGTCCTCTCCGAGCGAGCCGGGAAATTCATGAGCGGACCTCATAAGTTCATGCCGATATCCCCGGCTAATCGCCTCCGGACTTTGCCCTATCTTGGGATCAAACCTGGGAAGGAGGACTTGAAATGATCAAGCGCAAGCTCGGCCAAAGAGGCCCTGACGTATCGGCGATCGGCTTCGGCTGCATGGGGCTGAATTACCATCGCGGGCCGGCGATGGAGCGCGGCGATGCCATTGCGCTCTTGCGGGCGGCGCATGAGCGGGGCGTGACCTTCTTCGACACGGCAGAGGCCTACGGGCCGTTCACCAACGAGGATCTCGTCGGCGAGGCGCTGGCGCCGATCCGTGATGAGGTGGTGATCGCGACGAAATTCGGCTTCAAGGATGGCCGGCCGGAAGTCGGCCTGGATAGCCGGACCGAACGCATCCGCGTGGTCGTCGAAGAAGCCCTCCAGCGGCTTCGCACCGATCGCATCGATATCTTCTACCAGCACCGGGTCGACCCTGCCGTACCGATCGAAGAGGTGGCAGGCACGGTGAAGGATCTGATCGGCGCTGGCAAAGTGCTGCATTTCGGCCTGTCAGAAGCGGGCGCCGAAGCCATCCGCCGCGCCCATGCCGTCCAGCCGGTCACCGTGTTGCAAAGCGAATATTCGCTGTGGTGGCGCAACCCGGAACGGGAAATCCTGCCCATCGTCGAAGAACTCGGCATCGGCTTCGTGCCCTATAGCCCGCTCGGCCGCGGCTTCCTCACCGGCACGATGGACGAGAACACCAGTTTCGAAGGCGGCAACGACCACCGCAAGACCAATCCGCGCCTCTCGGCCGAAAACCGCAAGGCAAACCAGCCGGTGGTCGATGCGATCGAGGCGATCGCCGCTCGCAGAAACGCCACCGCGGCCCAGGTCGCCATCGCCTGGCTGATGGCCCGCAAACCCTGGATCGTCCCCATTCCCGGCACCACCAAGCTGCACCGGCTGGAAGAGAATATCGCCGCCGCCGACATCACCTTCACATCGGAGGAACTGGCCGAGATCGACGCGGTCTTCTCAGGCATCGAGATCCACGGCGACCGCTACTCGGGAACATCGGCAGCCCGCGTCACGCGCTGAGCCGACGCCCCCAGTCGCCGACGCTATATCCCCATGACAAGGGATCGATCAATTCGGGCGGCGGGAGCATTTCCTTCAGGTCGAGAAGATGGCGTCTCGACGGCGGTGTCACGGCCTCCGAGAAACCCGCAAAACCGCCCGCGAGACGCGGGCGGCTGCAATCGTGTGGCACCCGCCTCAAGCGCGGATGATCAGTCCTGGCCCTGCAGGCGGTCCATCACCTGGAGCAGCAGATCGGCGCAGGCCTTCATCGGTTCGTCCTCGGCGCATTTGAGATCGATCCGGGTGTTCCCATCCTCGATCCGGAAATGCGCTGCCTTGGACGGCGGTGGCGGTGGCGGGCGATGACCGCGGAAACCACGGAAGCCCATGTCGCCTCTCCGACCATGCCAGCGATAATCCGGGCGATCTCCCGGCCTCGCATCCGGCCGGTCCGTCATCTGCTCATCGTCACCAGGAGCGGACGGAGACGGCGGCGGAGGGGGCGAGCCGGGTTCAGCCGCTGCGGGCGGCGTCCCGGCGGATGGCGGAGCCGGCGGCTGCTGGGCGAAGGCGGTGCCGGCCAGTGCGGCAAGGGCAAGGCCTGATAGCAGAAGTCGTTGCATGGAAGCGTTCCTTTCGGAGTTATGAGGCGTGTCTGTTAACACCGCAGCGCGGCTTTGGTTCACGCCCGTCACGGCCTGTGATCGAAATCTGCAAATCGTCTGTGCGGAGGACCTTTCGGCGGACGCAGCGCTTCGGTTCGTCCATCCTGACGAACGAGGTAGCTCGCATGCACGAAGCCATCGTCGAAGCGGCCCTGGACGGTGACGGCTTCATCTTGGGTGACGAGAGCGCCATCCTCGCCGGCCCGGCCGGTTTCAACAAGCGCCTTGCCGCTCTCATCCTGCAACACAAACTTGTTGCCGTAGATCTCGGCGACCTTGCCCTTGATGGTGACGAGGCTCGAAACCGGCATGGCCGAAATCGCCACGGGCGTCAGCGGCGCCATTTCGGGCGTGGGGCGCATCATCTTCACGGCGCCCGCGCCCCCGGCCGCACCGATGACAAGCGCCACGGCCGCGGCGATAACGGGGACCGCCAGCCGGCGCCGGTGCGGCACGGGCGGCACGGGCGTGGCTGCGCCCTCGGAATGCGCGTTGTCCTGGTCTTCGTTCGGCATATATCTGCTCCTTGCTTCAGTAATGGCCGCAATCTAGCCGCCACACCCCCTCGCCTGCCTGAACCTCTCCGTTCAGATTGAGTTAAGCTCGGCCCGATAGTTTTGGCCCGTCCTCTGAGACGCCCTGCGATGAAAGCCCTGCCCCATGCGCGTACTGCTCGTCGAAGATGACGAAGATCTGAGCGGCCGGATCGCCGCTGTGCTGCGATCGGAAAATTTCGTCGTCGATATCGCTCGCAACGGCGAGGACGCTCTCCATGCGGGTCTGACAGAACTCTTCGATGTCGCAATCCTCGATCTCGGCCTGCCGAAGATCGATGGCGTCAGCGTGCTGAAGGGCTGGCGCGAGGGCGACCGCAATCTGCCGGTTCTGGTGCTGACGGCGCGCGACGGCTGGCCGGATAAGGTCGCGAGCTTCAAGGCCGGCGCCGACGATTTCCTCGCCAAACCGTTCAAGGTGGAGGAATTGGTGCTGCGCCTGCGCGCCCTGGTGCGCCGGGCGTCCGGTCACGCCGCCTCGCGGCTCGTCTGCGGCGCGCTGGTCTTCGACGCCCAGCTCGGCACCTTCGAGCTCGACGGCCTGCCGCTGAAGCTGACGGCGCTGGAATGGCGGGTGCTCTCCTGCCTGATGCTGCGCAAAGAGATGATCGTCGACCGGCGCGAACTGACCGAGCGCGTCTATGACGGCGATGCCGAAGTCGACTCCAATTCCATCGAGGTCATCATTGCCCGCCTGCGCAAGAAGCTCGGGGCCGACCATATCGAGACGGTGCGCGGCCGCGGCTATATGCTGACGTCGGCATCATGAAGGCGCCCTCCCTCAAACCGAAATCGATCGCCGGCCGGCTGCTGATGTTCTCCGGCATCTTCGTGACCCTGGCGCTCGTTGTGGCCGCCATCGTGCTCTGGCTGGCGCTCAAAACGGTGGTGCGCGAGCAGGTTGACCAGCGCCTCGACACACAGATCGGCGCCCTTGCCGGCGCGGTGACGCGCGACGCACAAGGCAAGATCACCTTGTCCGCGCCGCTCGATGCGCCGCCCTTCGATCGCCCCTCATCCGGCTGGTACTGGCAGATCGACGACGGGCAACAGCGCCTGACCTCCCGCTCCCTGATGAACGGCACGATAGACGCGCCGCCGCCCCGGCAGGATCTGCGCCATGTGTTGATGGGTTTGCCGACATCAGGCAGGGGCGGTGATCGCGGAAGAGGACTGCTCTATCTGCGCCAGGCCGTGCGCAGCATCGACGGCATGACGCTGACGATCACCGCGACGGCGCCGATGATCGCCCTCGTCGGCCCGGCACTGCGCGCCCTTTTCTGGCTGGTGCCCTGCATGCTGCTGCTCGGCCTCGTGCTGATGGCCGGCACGCTCTGGCAGATCCGCTTTGGTCTCAGGCCGCTGAAATCCATGGCAGCCAACATCGATGCCATCAACCGGGGAGAACGCGCCCGCCTGCCCGATGAGCCAACCGTCGAGCTTGCGCCGCTCGCGCTGAAAACCAACACGCTGCTGGCGGCCAACGAAGAAAGGCTCGCGGCAACGCGCATGCAGTTCGCCAACCTCGCCCACGGCCTCAAGACCCCGGTGGCGAGCCTGCTCCTGGCGCTCGACGAGCAAAACGATCCGCAAGGCGCACTGCGGAGCCTCGCCGCCCGCATCGACAACAGGATCAAACACCACCTCGCCGCCGCCCGCCGCGTGATGGCCTCCTCGGACAATGTCGCCAGCACCGACCTCGCGGCCTCAGTCGCCGATGTCCACCGCGCGATCAGCCAGATCCATGCCGAGCGCAAGATCGCCTTCGACACCGATATATCAAAGGGCCTGCGCGTCGCCTGCGACGAAAGCGATGTCGAGGAAATGCTCGGAAACCTGATCGACAACGCCTTCAAATGGGCCGCCTCCCACGTCACCCTCCGCGCCCGCCGCGACGGCCCGACCGCCCGCATCATCATCGAGGACGACGGGCCGGGCATCGCTCCGGACCGCCTCGCCGCCGTCCTCCTGCCCGGCGTCCGCGAAGACGAACACGTCCCCGGCAACGGCTTTGGCCTCAGCATCGTCAGCGAGCTTGCGGGGCTTTACGGCGGGTCGTTGGTGCTTGAGGCAAATGGGGCGGCGGGGTTGCGAAGTGTGCTGTGTTTGCCGGTGGCGGTGCGAGTGGTGGGGTAGGATTCCTTTGGTCGGGCGGCGAAGATGGATATCGCCCATCTCCATGCCAGTCCTTCGAACGGCGAATTCCGCGGGCTGGCGGCCGATACTTGTCTTCTCCGCAACGCTCGACCTTCTCTGATGCCCTTCCCTTAAAGCCGCAACCAGACTCCTCCCCGATCATCACCCTCTCGCCGAGACGTCTTTCGCCTCGCCTCTGCCTTGTTGCTCGCGTATCCTGACGCACGATTCGCCGTCCGCAAACGAGGGTGGGCATGAACGAAGCATCAAAGGAGAGCGCGATGACGGACGCCAAGAGCGGCATTTCTGGACTACGGCCGCATATTACAGTCATTGGCGTCGGTGGCGGTGGCGGCAATGCGATCAACAATATGATCGCGGAAAAGCTGGCGGGCGTCGAATTCGTCGCCGCAAACACGGATGCTCAGGTGCTGGCCACCTCCAAGGCGACGCGCCGCATCCAGCTTGGCGCGAATGTGACGGAGGGTCTCGGCGCCGGTTCGCTGCCTGAGGTCGGCCATGCGGCTGCCGAAGAGTCGCTCGATGAGATCATGGATCACCTGGCCGGCTCGCACATGTGTTTCGTCACCGCCGGCATGGGCGGTGGAACGGGCACGGGTGCTGCACCTGTCATCGCCCGCGCTGCGCGTGCCGCCGGCATCCTGACGGTCGGCGTCGTCACCAAGCCCTTTACCTTCGAAGGCAACCGCCGCATGCGGATGGCGGAAATCGGCATCGAGGCGCTTCGCCAGGCGGCCGATACGGTCATCGTCATTCCCAATCAGAACCTCTTCCGCATCGCCGATGCAAAAACCACCTTCGCTGACGCCTTCATGACGGCCGACCGCGTGCTCTATGCCGGCGTCGGCTGCATTACCGACCTGATCGTCAAGGAAGGCCTGATCAACCTCGATTTTGCCGACGTGAAGTCGGTCATGTCAGGCATGGGCCGCGCCATGATGGGCACTGGCGAAGCCTCCGGTGAGAGCCGCGCGATGAAGGCGGCGGAAGCAGCAATTGCCAACCCGCTTCTGGACGACATCTCGATGCGGGGCGCCAGGGGCGTGCTGATCTCGATTTCCGGTGGTTCGGATATGACGCTGTTCGAAGTGGACGAGGCGGCGAGCCGCATTCGTGACGAAGTGCAGGAAGACGCCGATATCGTCGTCGGCGCGATCTTTGACCGCAGCCTCGACGGAAAGTTCCGTGTCTCAGTGGTGGCAACCGGCCTGGAAGGCAGCCCGCTGCCCGCATCCGCGCCTCACGCCGCCGAGCAGGTTCAGACGCGCACGCTGCAGTAAGCGCAGCGGCGCGACATATCCGAGCACGACAGCCTGCCACGTCTTTTCAGACGCGCGGCGCTGTCGTGCTTCAATGTCCTGCGCCCCGGGGAATCGCCGCGATCACCGGTCGTTGATTCGCGATCACCTGTCGTTGATCGTGGGAAGGTGCGTTTCGACCTCTACGCGGCGCTTGTCATCCAACGGCTCAATGTGCTTCTGCCAGAAGGCCTCGGCCTCCGGCGTGTCATCATCCCAGTGGCGGATCTTGACAATATTGTCATCGATCTTGGCCAGCCGTTTACCGCCAAGCCGCAGGTATTCGTCCGCCAGTTGTTTCGATCGGGTCGTTTGCATGTCGTGTTCCTCCATAGGCGAACCGAAAGGCCGATCGTCATTACCGGGTTGGCTGGCAATCGGCATCCCCGTTATCGGCGCTTCCGCGCCTTCCAGTTAAACAGTACGGCGGGATCATGGTTCCAAATCATCGGCCGAAACCGGTCCACGCGGCCGGCTGAAGGCGTCGGCCGCCATCCATGTTCCACACGGCCCGCGGCTCTTGCTGCCGGGACAGCCGGAGACGCCTCGTACTGGCTGAAGAGCGGCCTTGTCCGGAACGGTAAGACTGCATACGTCGGGGCGATCTTCGACCGCAGCCTCGACGGCAAGTTCCGCGTTTCGGTGGTGGCGACCGGTCTGGAAGGCAGCCCTCTGCCTGCATCCGCGCCTCACGCCGCCGAACAGATCCAGACGCGCACGCTGCAGTAAGTGGCCACTGTTATGCTGCTCTGTTCACCACGGCACTGAGTGGATAAACGCCGCCACGCCCTGTGGAAAACGGGCGGGGCGGCGTTGGCATTCGGCCAGCAAAGACCGTCAGGCGAAGAGTATGTCCGAGATATTGTGCACCACGGAGATTTCGTCGATCCCGGTGTTGGTGATGTAGAGATTATCCGCCGCTGAGTCATAGACCACGTTGGTGATCAAGTCGTCTCCCGGTATGGCGATGTAGACGTCGACCGTTGTCTTGACCCCGGTTTCGAAGTCGAAGGCCGTGCCGATATGCTCGCTGCTGGAGGAATCGCCGAAGAAGAACGTGCCGTCGACGGCAAAACCGTAGCCGAGCCCGCCGGCCGCGAAGGTCTTGGATTCGATCGGGCTCAGCGTTTCGGGATCGATTTTGGAGACCTGCCAGGTGGAATCATTGATGCGGCCGACGACGTAGATGCCGGTCGAATCCTGCATCGTATTGACGGCCGTGAATCCACCCCAGTCGAACGTACCCGCCCCGTTCTGGCCGATAAGGCCGGGAATGGAAGCACCCTTCTGATCGAGTGATCCGTCGGCGGCATCCCACTTTGCGAGATAGGTCTGATCCGGGAAAGGGTCTTCCTCGCCTCTCGCCTCGTTGGTTCTTCCGATGATCTCGCCTCCGCGGACCGAAAAATAGGTTCCGCCGATGTCATATTCGCCCTTGTCATAGTCGCCGAGAGAGATGGCGCCGCTGGCGTGGCCGGCCTCGAATGCGGCGGCGTTGTCGTAAATGCTCGCCGTGGAATCATCCGGGAAACCATGGCCGGAACTGACGTAAAATTTGCCCGTCAGCGGATCGATCGCCACCCCCTGGAGTTCGTAATGGTCATCGAAGGGGCGCAGGACATCGGCCTGGGCCTCGACATGATCGGTATTCACAGACTTCCCGTCCGTCATGCCGTCGACGGTCAGCGTGCTCACGCCGGAATCCGCGTGACCGGCGCCGTCGGAGACCTTGTACTGGAGCTTCTCCGTGACATGCTCGCCATCATTGAGACCGGCCTTCACGGCCGGATCGAGATCATAGGTGAAGCTTCCGTTCGCCGCGAAATGGAAGATGCCGAATTGCCCGGACACATCGGTCGTCTGCCCCTGCCCGGCAGAAATGTTCGTGCCGTTGACCGAGCGCAGGAAGAGCGTATCCACCTCTCCCGCGTGATCATTGGCAAGCACGTTGCGGGCCATCTCGCTTCCCTCGTGGAAGGAGAAGCCGTCATCGACCGCGACCGGGGGGCTCGTGACGCCATGAATATCGAGCTTGAAGTGACCGACATCCGTATTGCCGGCGCCGTCGGAGATCTTGTAGCTGATCGTCTCCGTCAGCGTCATCCCCTTGATGAAGCCGGCTTTGGAGGCCTCGTTCAGCGTATAGCTGTAGGAGCCGTCGGCCTTGACGTGAAACGTGCCGTGTTCACCCTCGATATCGGTGATCGCGCCATCCTTCTTGGCCAGCACCCGCTCGCCGTCGAAGAAGCTGAGAAACAGGTTTCCGGAGCCCCCGGCCAGATCATTATCCAGCAGATTGCCTGAGATCACCTCATTCTCGGAAGCGCTGCTGACATCATTGACCGTCACAGGTTTTGCAAGCTCTGTCATGGATATCTCCTTCAAGATCCATTCGCCTTGGTCTATCGGGAGGAAAGCAGCTGAAACAGGGCAGGTCAATTAATTTTCTAGCAGGAGTGGTATTTTAGAATTTCACAGCTTTGTCACTCAAGAGAGCCTCATCCTTGCGGAAGCCGAAAGCTGGAGCCCCGAAGGACGAGGCAGACGCCGGCGACGCCTGCTCCCGTCAATCGCCGACGGTGAATCCCCACGATGACGGATCGGTCAATTCCGACGGCGGGATCATCTCCTTGAGCTCGACCGGGCGGCGCTTGATCTCGACGGCGGTGTAGTTTTCCCCATGCCCCCATCCCGAGAGGATGTTGATTTCGAGAGGCACGCCATCCGGCGTCAGGCATTCTTGTCTGCCCGCGTCGGCAAGGTCGGGTGTCATGTTGAACCAGGCGCAAGTTTCTCCAAGCGCGCCACCAGTCCGCTTTAAATCAACCTGGCCTGTCTTAAGCTGGAAAGTATTGTATGGGCGCTTGGGATCAAGCGGCGCACGGCCAGCGTGAAGATCATGCATGTCCTTGGAGGATATGATCGAGATTCCCTGGTTTTCGAGTTCGTTCCAAATCGTAAGTTTCAGAGTTCCGCCCTTTTCGCGACGCTCTTCGGATCGCCAGGGATAGTGCCTCAATATCCTGACCTCCGACCAACCCCCGACCATTCTGGCTTCAAAGTCGACGAGAGCTTCGGGCTCCGGATAATCCCGCAGCGGCTTCAGCCAGAACCATGGGTCGAACAGCCTCTTCGGCGGCGATATCTCGGATTCCGCGACGGCTGTTCGATCAAGCCGGACCAATTGCGTGTCGCTCATCGGCTTTCCCACGCGGAACAGAACCTTTTGCGAAACTTCAATGCCGTCAGCCGACAGACAACTGAACCAGAGCGGCGCCATCTCTTCTTCTGTGCGGATGAGTTGCCACCATTTGCAGGCTTCACCAGCCTGGTTGTCGGTCTCCCCGGTTTCCTTCGCCTGTTTCACGCTCAGGTCCAGACTCCGATCGGTCTTTTCAATGCTCATCCAGGCAAAGTCTTCGTTGCCGGTCCTGGTCGTCCGCAACACGGTGTTGTCGAAGTAATTTCCATAGGAGATGGCAGTGTGGTTGCCATTGACCGATTCAACCCGCGTCCATCCCTTGTGATGAACGACCGAACGCAACATTTCCTTCGGCTCACCGGACATGTTCCGAACGATCATCGAGGCGGTGTAGTCCGGAACATTCCGGGTGGCGGCAAAGGGAAGTTCACTTGCATTGCCGGCGCAGGCTGCAAGCACCAAGAGAGACGTCGCGATACGTCTTTTCACAGACTGCACCTCAATGATTGCTGGAAGCGGAACAAGGCTCAATCCAGAGCCTGTACTCTGCTTGACTTCCCGAAAAATTCAATGTTTGTTCAAGCAAAAGTTGAGGGTTTATAGTGAAGAATATTTTTACATATTCGATATTGGCAGTCGCAATGATTTCTCTTTCGAACTGCACGACGACGTCAAATGTCAGACACGATTCTCACCGGATGACGGCGCGCAGCGGCGAAAGGACGTCGGTGCTGCAGAACGCTCACCTCAATGGCGACTGCAAGTTTATTGACTATCCTCGTGTAGATATCGTGGAGCAGCCCAAACATGGGCGCACCGAGATTATCCACCAGCCGATTGTCGTCGATTCCGGCGGCAAGAAGATGAAATGCGACAAAGTCAAAGCGAATGGCGTTGCTGTCTATTACACATCGCACCCAGGCTACGTCGGCAGTGACAAGTTCATTCTCAGGACTCCCGAAGAGCGCGGCAGCATCGTAGAGGGCGTGGCCGAAGTGAAAGTCGTCAAATAGGGGGCGCAATCGGCGCGCCGCTGACACTAAGAATGACCGCTGACCGCTTTTGATGCGGCCACCATTGTCGCGAGATCGAAGGATTTGCGATCGTGATGTTTGCGATCGTGATGTTCATGCCAAGCCGTCTATCGATCAGGCTCATGCGCTCATTGTCTTCAACGGCCGCTCTTGGCATGACAGACTCCATTCTGCTTATTCAAAGCGCGTACGAATGATGGTGACGCACCTCACCCGACCAACCCCTTGATCTTCGCCGCATCCTCCGCCGTCGCCGGATTGTACACCACCATGCTGAGGTCCGGCCGCCCATCCACCTGGAAGGCCGAATATTCGAAGGAGAGCAGCCCGAGCACCGGGTGTTTGATGTGCTTGGCGCCCTCGCCGTGGGTGCGCACGTCGTTGTCGCGCCACATCGCCAGGAATTCGGGGCTCTTGCGACAGAGTTCGTCTACCAGCGGCTCGACCTCAGCCGCAGCCCCGGCACGGGCTGCATCCACGCGGAAAGCGGCGACGACGAAGCGGGCGACACTTTCCCAGTCGTATTGGGCAGCGCGCACGCGCGGATCGAGGAAGATGAAGCGCAGCACGTTGCGCTCCTCAGGCGGCAGCGCACCGTAATCGGTCAGAAGCACGGTTGCCGCCCGGTTCCAACCGACGACGTCCCATATCGCAGTGCGGATCAGCGCCGGGCTCGGGTCCAGCGCATCGAGCACGCCCTGCAACCTCGGCGTCACCCCTTCTTGCCTGTGGTAGTGCACCTCGGGCGGCCGGCCGAGGCCAATGAGGAAGAGATGCTCGCGCTCGACATCAGTCAGCATCAGCGCGCGAGAGATCCGATCGAGCACGTCAGCAGACGGCGCGCCGCCGCGGCCCTGCTCCAGCCAGGTGTACCAGGTCGGGCTGATATTGGCGCGGCTCGCCACCTCCTCGCGCCGCAGGCCTGGGGTGCGTCGCCTCTCCCCTGCAAAACCGAGGGCGGCAGGATCGAGCCTCACACGGCGATCCTTCAGATAGGCGCCGAGCCGGTTGTCCGAGGTGACGAATTCACCCATCCTGTTAGCCTTTATACCATGATAATGTCACTACTTTACCATGATACAGTCACGACGGATATGTGTCTCCAGCAAAAACGGAGATAACGCATGCGCGTATTCGTCACTGGAGCCACCGGCTGGGTCGGCTCGGCCGTCGTCAATGAATTGATCGCCGCCGGCCATCAGGTGCTCGGCCTCACCCGCTCGGACAAGGGAGCGGATCAACTGGCAGCCGCCGGTGCCGAAGTCCATCACGGCACGCTCGATGATCTCGAAAGTCTGAAGAGCGGTGCGGCTGAGGCGGATGCCGTGATCCACACGGCCTTCAACCATGATTTCTCGAAATTCGCCGAGAACTGCGCCGCCGACCGGCGCGCCATCGAGGCCCTCGGCGAGGCCCTCCAAGGCTCCGATCGTCCGCTGTTGGTCACAGCCGGCCTCGGCTTTGCCCCCGGCCGCGTCGGCACCGAGAAGGATCCGCCGATGCCTTCGACCGAAACCTATCCCCGTGCCTCCGAAATCACCGCAGTATCGCTTGTCGCCCGCGGCGTGCGCGCCTCCACCGTCCGGCTGCCGCCCTCGGTGCATGGCCATGGGGACCACGGCTTCGTGCCGATCCTGATCGATTTGGCCCGTCGCAAGGGCGTCTCGGCCTATATCGGCGAAGGGCAAAACCGCTGGCCGGCCGTGCACCGGCTCGATGCCGCCCGCGTCTATCGCCTGGCGATCGAGCGCGGCGCCGTCGGCGGCCCGTTCCTGGCAGTCGCGGAAGAGGGAGTTGCCTTTAGGCAGATCGCCGAGGTCATCGGCCGACGGCTCGATGTGCCAGCCGTGTCGCTCTCACGGGAAGAAGCGGCCGAGCATTTCGGCTGGTTCGCCATGTTCGCCGGCTTCGATGTGCCCACATCGAGCGAGCATAGCCGCGCGCTGCTCGGCTGGCAGCCGCAGCAGCCCGGCCTGCTCGCCGATATCGACCATCCGGCCTATTTCGGTGGGTAAGAACTGTGTCCACATCTAAAAATGGAGCATTTCCGTGACTGGAGAAAACGGAAATGCCTCGGGGTTGGCTCATAGGAGAACCAGCGACGGCCCGAGCTAGTGCGATCGGCTCTCGTTCCTATCGGCTGGATCGTAATTGATGTCCCAATCCTTCCCAGGCTTTTTCTTGCCGGGCGGGTTCTTGTTCACCGTGGCATCCTCAGAGCCAGTGATGACGGTCGGTTTGGCGCTGGCGACGCCGCTGCTTTTTCGGTCAGCCTGGGATTTGGCGAACTGGCCGGCTGCGTCTTTTTTGGGATCGGCCATCTCATTCGCCCTTCTGCTTCAGCGCGTCACCGATATTCTTGATGTCGGGATCGCGATTGTTTTCACCATGCGCGTCGCGGTCGCGATCCGGATCATCCTTGGCCTTCATGTAGCCGCGAGGTTTATTTTCCTTCGGCCCTTCCCAGCGGGGAGACTGGTCGGTGGTGCCGGGGGCGCCGTCTTTCGGTGTCGTCATGCCCATCTTCGTTCCTCCTTGGTTGGAACAAGGAAAACCGAAAAGATCAGCAACTGTTCCCGCGGCAATATTTTCGCGCAAAGCGGCTTACCGTAGCGAGGCAAGCGTGGCGCAGCAGAAGGCAAGCAAGGTGATCACGGCATTGACCGCGTGCGAATATTCCCATTGGGTGCGAAGGCTTTACCAATTCTTCGGCTGCACGGACCAGCTCTCCGTCGCCGCGTTCGCCGGCTGGGTGATGACCATGAAGATGACGAGCTTGAGCGCAATTAGCGCTGCCCGAACCGTCGGACGAGAATATCCGCGCGCGAGCCGCCGCCGCCATCAGCGCATTCCGAAAGCTCTGCGGCGCATAGAGCAATGCCAGCAAAGTCAGCACCACCCTGCCCGCGCCGATCGATCCATCCACTATTGATCGGCGACACCTCCGCGCTAGCTTCTGTTCGCGGCCGATCGGCCGCAGGGGATACGATCTCTGGGTGAAGGCGGAGGGGCGACGTGGCATCCTATTCGATTGACGAGGCGATCCGGGAACTTGCCCCGGCTCTCGGCAAGGCGCCGGCCGGCGCCGTCAGCGGCGAATGGACCGCCACAACGATGCAGGCAGGGCACTCCTCCCGGACGGGCGGCTACCGCGATGTCGAGGGAAACTATGTCCCGGAGGCATCCAGGCATCCGCTCGATATCATCTCCGATGTCGTTGAAAAGCTCGGTGCATCAGGGATGCCCCACTTCAATAAGGTGCTGATTCGCTGGAAGAAGCCGAAGTTCCCCTTCATGCGGGGAGAGATCACGCTCGAAACTAGCTATGACCGGACGATCGTGCCGCGAGGGCCCGACGACCCGATCTACGAAACCACCGCCGCTGTCCGGCGCGTCTTCTGGCAGAACCGCGGCAAGGTGCAGGAGGACTTTGCTGCTGAGCGCGAAACGGCCAACATTCATGCCCAGACGAAATGGTTCGGCCCGCATCGCCGTATCCTCGCCATCCATGCGCCGGAAAGGCTGACACTTGCCACCGACGGGCTGTCGACCCCTTGGGCCGGCATATCCGAGCCGGAGAACGGCGTCGAATGCGAGCTCTTCATGGAATTCGACGCCGCGACACTGGATGCGGCCGGGATCGAAAACTGGGCGAACCTGTTGATCAACATCGGAGACCTCGTGGCAGACGGTTATCGTGTCGCCCGCGATGTCGAGATGCACGGCGCCATCCTGTTCTGCCGGCTGACCGAGGATTACCACCCGATGACCCGCATCATGCTGAGCCGCGACGCCGGGCGCATCGACGGCCTGCCTTTCGGCTCCGTGCCGCTGATCCGGGCAACGCCGATCGCCGAAATAGAAATCGAAGGGCAGGACCTTTCCGACGATTGGGGCGCTGCGGCCGCCCGCCACGCCCTGGCCAAACGCGGCATGGGGATTGATTGATGTCGCCGATGCCGGGCGCCAATGCCGGGCGATTATCGCCCGGCCGGCGCGGTCCTCACGCTATTCCTGGATGTCGGGTTCGACGACCCTGGCGAGGTTTCGCAGCGACTCCTGCCAGCCGAGATAACAAGCCTCGGGCGGAATGACGTCAGGCACGCCTGCCTGTACGATATCCACCTCTGTACCGACCGAAACCTTCTTCAGCGTCACGGTGACTTCCATTTCGCCCGGCAGGTTGGGGTCGTCAAACCTGTCGGTGTAACGCAGACGCTCGCCGGGTACGAGCTCGAGATATTCGCCGCCGAAGGCGTGGCTATTGCCCGTCGTGAAATTGCGGAAGGACATTCTGAACGTGCCGCCGACAACCGGCTCCGAATGATGCACGGTGCAGAGGAAGCCGTTCGGCGGAAGCCACTTGGCAAGCGCGTCTGCCTCCAGGAATGCGCGATAGACTTTCTCCGGGCTGGTCGCCAGAACGCGGTGCAGGCGTATGGTACTCGGCATGGTCGTGATCCTTTCTGGATTTATGCAATGGACGAACCTAGGACGGGCGTGGCTTGACCGATCCGACACCGGATCGAATTTTTCTTCAAGAAAAATTGCTCCTGAGCATGTCGCGCAAAAGTGTGCTGCGGTTTTGCGATAACGAGATGCGTGAAAACAAAGACCTAAAGCGCAAGGAGCGAATCTGAAAGATTGCGACGCGCTTTAGGGGTCGCGGCTCAACCGGGCATCCCATCGAACTGCGGAAGATCGAGCGGCCTTGCCCAGGCGAGCCGCCGCCTGGTGAACATTTCGACCCCCGGCTTGATCAGCTCGGGCCGGTCCAGGCTGCCGAGCGTCACGAAGACGAGGCCGGGGAAGCTCTCGAGGTTGCTGCTGAACAATCTGGCGCCGCAATCGGGGCAAAAGTTGCGGTCGAGCCCCTTGCCTGAATCGGCGATGTAATGAAACGCCTTCGGGCTGCCGCTGATCACGGTGAAATCTTCCTGCGGCACGGCGAAGAACGTGGCGGCCTCGCCGCCCGTTGCCCTCTTGCAGTCTAGGCAATGGCAATTGGCGACAAAGTTCGGGTCGGTGTCGAAGGCAAATCTCACCGCGCCGCAGGCGCATTGCCCCGTATATTTCCTGGTCATGTCAGATGCCTCCCATCCCGTGTTCGAACATTTGCGATTGGCTCTGCCTCGCCGTCGTGCCGCAGACGTCGTCGTAGCGCGCCTGCGGCCGGGATCGGCAATAGCCGAATGAGAAGATCTCGGCCTCCCGGCGGCGGCAATCGTGCCCACCGGTCGAAACGCTTAAGCCGCGGCCTGCTTTTTCAAGGCATCGAGGAGCGTCCGGGCGCCCTGCCTGGATGAGGCAGGGTTTTGGCCGGTGATCAGCAGGCCATCCTGGACGACATGCACGCCCCAATCCGCCGTCTTCGAAAACTGGGCGCCCTGCTCTTTCAGCACGTCCTCGAGCAGGTAGGGAACAACCTCGACCAGGTGCATGGCCTCTTCCTCGGAATCGGTGAACCCCGTGACGGCCCGGCCCTTGGCGATGGGCTTTCCATCCGGCGCTTTTACATTCGTGAGGATACCGGGGGCGTGGCAAACGAGCGCCACAGGTTTTCTCGCCGAAAGCATGTCCTCGATGAGCGACAGCGCATTGCGATTGTTCGTCAGGTCCCACAGCGGGCCGTGCCCACCAGGGAAGAACACGCCGTCATAGTCCGCCTGCTTGATTTCGGACAGCATCAGGGTGTTGGCGAGCGCAGCCGTTGCCGCCTGGTCTCGCTCGAACCGTCGCGTGTCTTCCGTCTGGAATGCTGGCTCGTTGCTCTTCGGATCGAGCGGAGGTTGGCCGCCCTTCGGCGAAGCGAGTGTAATCTCCACCCCAGCGTCGCGGAAAACGAAATAAGGAGCAGCAAGCTCCTCGAGCCAGAATCCCGTCTTCTTGCCGGTGTTTCCCAGTTGATCATGCGATGTAAGAACCATGAGAATTTTCATTGCTCAGCTCCTTCAAGCCAGCCGGCGGACAACGCCGTCGGCACCCGGATTTACGGTGAAATACTGCCTGCAATCTCATGCTGAAACGGGAGGGGGCATAGAGCGGCTGCGCTGCGAAACAAGCTCTCCCGCGCGGTGTTTGCTAGAATTGCTTTAGCCGAAGCCTAACCAGACAAACGGCGGTCGCCCGCGACATCCGTTCGCTGGGCTGAGCCGGCAGACGCCTCAAGGGCATTTGAAAAGCCTGACCGGCTTTCCCGGCCCGCGCTGGATGATGCGCTTGGCTTCCAGATCCAGTTGAACGGCCTTCAACCACCATCCGGCCTTAGAACAGGATGATTTTAGGCCGGATCGGCCTAAAATCTGAATCCTGTTCTAAATTAGATAGTTGGAGCATGATGTCGTCCGAAAACCGCTCACACTTTTCGGCATCATGCTCTAGCGCCGCCCGGGAATTCGACCTCGGAGAGATGCGGCAGGATGGCGATGTTTGCCTGTGCTACGGTCAGTCCGGGTTCCTGCTCAGGCAGTGCGGCCAGCAGAGCGTGGCGCATTGCCATGTATTTGGCCTTGTTGACCCGCTCCGTATGGTGCGGCGAGGTTATGCTTTCAATGAGGATTTTTTCGTCATCAGGCATCGATAGCTCCTTTGACAGTGATGTCGGGCACTTTGAAGCCCATCGCAATCCACGCGGTGAGAAGTCTGCCATAGAAGCCGGCCGTCGCCAGCGCGCCGGAAGGCACGTCATCGGGCACACTCGCGCGATCGGGCGCATTCTGGGTCATCGTGCGCAATTGAAGGGGCGGAAGCTCGGCCTGCTTCCAGAGATTGCCGTAGAGGCTAAGCCAGTGGCCACCCTTGAACTCCAGGAAAATGGGCGTGTTGCAGCAGGATGCCAGGACACGTCGCGTTGAAGCATTGGGGCCGAGGCGGAACTCCCGCAGGTTTTCGGTTCCGGCCAAAAGGCTGATCCGATCCTTGCGATAAAGCACGTAGCGCGTACCGCCATGGATCGTCCGGATCGCCTCCGGCAAGGGAAGCGACTCCAGCCTTCCGGCCGCGTCACTGCAGCTCTTGCAGTGACATTCCGCGCTGATGATCGGGGCGCCGCGCACATCGAGGTGAAAGGTTCCGCAGGCACAAGTCAGACGGGTTGTCTTGTTGTTCATGACATCGCTCGCTGTTGAGATCGCTGGATAGTCGCAAAATCAAACTAGACCGTTTAGTTCCGTTATAAGAACTAGACGGTTCAGTTTGATCGTGTCAAGTAGGGTTGGAGCGGAGATCGAGAATGTTGATACCGGGTATGGAAGCCGACCTGGCCGAGCGGCGGGCCGGCACTCGTTCGGAGCGCAAACAGGCGGCGATCGTCGGTGCCGCGGCGGAAGTCTTTCTCAGCACCGGTTATGCCGGAGCCAGCATGGACGAGATCGCCAGCCGGTCCGGCGTGTCCAAGCAGACGGTCTACAAGCACTTCTCCAGCAAGGAGGCGCTGTTCGTCGCCGTGCTCACCCAGATGATGGGAGAAGCAGATACCGCCGTTCACACCGGCCTCCCCCAGGTGGAGAACCGCGCTCAGCTGGAAGCCTATCTCCTCGACTACGCCGTCCGCCAACTCACCATCGTCCTGACGCCGGGGCTGATGCAATTGCGCCGGCTCGTGATTGCGGAGGCGCAACGCTTCCCGGAACTCGCCAAGCTGCTTTACGCGCGCGGCCCTGCACGGGCGATCGAGGTCATAGGCAGCGCTTTCGAACAATTGGCCGGCAAGAAGCTGCTGCAGTTCTCCGATGCAACGGTAGCTGCATCACAGTTCAACTGGCTGGTGATGGCCGAGCCCGTCAACCGGGTCATGATGCTGGGCGATGCGGCCATTCCGACGAAGCAGGAGATTTACCGCCACGCCGAGGCGGCCGTCGCCACGTTCCTGGCGGCATTTCTGCATCCAGATAAGCGATAAACGCCACCGAAAGTCCGGGTATCACAGCGGCAATGACTTGAATTTTCCGCACGTGCCAACAGGCCGGCGGTCACAAAGCCGCCGCTCAATCGTCAGTAAATCGCCCCGTTACCGCCGCACCGTGCCCTCTTAAAGGTTCCATCGTCGCGACCTCGCCCGGCCTTTGAGTGGCTGAGCGATCGACCGAGGCGGTCTTGCTGCCCATAAAATCATGCACTTGAAGAGGAATGAACATGATCACTCGTTACACATCTGTCGCAACATTGAGCGCGGCAGTCTTCAGTCTGCTTGCTTTCAGCCCGGCATCCGCTGTCGACATGGCCCAGGCGCAACAGCAGCCGGCACAAGCGCAGCCCCCGGCACAGGCGCAGCCGCCGATGCAGGGACAGCCCGGCGGCAGCGGTGCGACGGCAGCCGTCAGCGATCAGAAAATCGAAGCCTTCGCCGTTGCCTATCTGCAGGTCGACAAGGTGAGACAGGAATATTCGGCCAAGATCGGCGCGACGAAGGACGAGGCTGCCAAGCAACAGCTGCAGGAGGAGGCCAAGAAGCAGATGGTCGATACCGTCCAAGCTTCTCCCGACATCTCCGTCGAAGAATATTCGTCGATCCTGACGGCCGCGCAGAGCGACCCGGCTCTGGCCAAGAAGGTACTGGAAAAGATCGGCACGCCGCCGCCGGGCCAGCAACAACAGCAACCGCAGCAATAGGCTGCACGTAGCTTCAAGTCACCACGAATAGGGAGCGGATGTCCTGTCGTTCGCGCCGGCAGCAGTGCCCGCCATTTGCCGGGCTCTGCTGTCCATCTCGGCAGTCGACAAAGAGATCGGCTAGAACAGGATGATTTTAGGCCGGATCGGCCTAAAATCTGAATCCTGTTCTACATCATATAGTTAGAGCAAAACCGCTTACACTTTCGGCATCATGCTCTGGTTCAGTATTGCGACCCGCTCTTGTTGTCCAGGTCGTGCCGTTCGGTGCCCGTCAGCGGCGGGTTGAAGATGCTGACGAGAACGAGATCCTGATCCTTCCCGCCGCGCAGATAATGGCGGTCGTGCTTGTCGAGCACGTAGATATCGCCGGTGCGGATCGGAAAGACATTGCCGTCCATATCCTCCACTTCGCCCTCGCCCTTGATGCAGTAGCAGGCCTCCAGGTGATTGCGGTATTGGAGCAAGGCCTCGCTATTGGCGCGAACGACGGTGTGGCACACCGTAAAGCCCATGCCATCGTCTTTGGTCAGCAGCCGGTGGCTCGTGCCGTTGCCCCAATCGACGAAACGCTCGGTGAGCTCCACCTCTTTCAGATTTCTGACGAACATCGCCGATTCCCCTGATAAATTATTGAAGATGCGGTGATGATTAATTTTCATCGCCCGCAACAATTAGCTATTGAAATCACTGGCATTTTCAAATGATGATTTCTGCGTCATCTGTGAGGAAATTTTACAAATGCAATTGCCGCCGTTAAACGCTTTGCGCGCTTTCGAAGCCACGGCCCGCCTGATGAGCCTTTCGAAAGCGGGCGACGAGCTGCACGTCACTCATGCGGCGGTCAGCCATCAGATCAAGCATCTGGAAACCTGGCTCGGCCGCAAGCTGCTGCAGAAATCGGGCCGCGGCATTACGCTGACCGCAGCCGGCGGTGAATATTACCGGGCCGTCTCCGGATCGCTGGCGGCGATCGCGCATGCGACCGGCAATATGCGGCGCGATCACGACATGCGCGCCATCACCGTCGGCTGCATTCCCTCAATCGCATCGCGCTGGCTCGTCCCCGCCCTGCCCTCCTTCCAGGAAAGCGCCCCCGATCTCGACATCAGGATCGTCTATGCCCGCGCCGAAGAACGCTTCGACGACGAGAGCCTCGACGTACTGATCACCATGGGCGAGGATCTGAGCGGCGGCAGGGAAAGCCGCCTGCTCTTCTCCCGCCGCAACCAGCCCGTCACCAGTCGCCATTACCTTGCCAAACGCAACTGGACGATCGACGACGTCTCGATCGCCGGCGCCGATCTGCTGCACGACGAATCCGTCGATGGCTGGAAGGAATGGTTCCGCAAGGCCGGCCAGAAAGCGCAGGAGCCGCTTCGAGGGCCGATATTTCAGGATTTCAACATGCTGGCGACGGCCGTAATCGCCGGCCATGGCGTGGCGCTCTGCCCTGTCGAGGTGTTCCGCCGCGAGATCGAACGCGGCGATCTGCTGGTGCTTTCCGAGATCGCCACGGCAGAGAACCAGGGCTATTACGTCATATCGAACAGCTGGGCGAAAAAGCCGGTCGGCCGCTTCATCGACTGGTTCATGACCGAGTGCGGATCGGGCGCGTGAGATCCCCTGCCCTCAGTTCATCGAAGGGTCGCCGCCGAGGCGATGGATGCAAATGGGTCGCGGTAATAAAGACGTGGCATAAGCCCATCCGTGAGCGAGTTGGGCAGAGGTTGGGGATTGTTAATCAGAAATGCCTAATGTAAATCTTGGCGTGCACAAGTTGTGCGGGGGCTGATTTGCTACAATATCTGGTTATGACATGAGACTAGGGAGGGCCTCGGACATGCGGAAAATTCATGCTGCCCCCTCGGCGCTCGGACAAACAGAGGCAAAAACTTCGAGCTCAATCGACCGGCTTTTGTTCTTTGATCGCGATTTCAATCCCGTCGAGAATTTGCTCGGCAATGAGCTGCCTGCTTCTGTCAAACCAGCAGCGTCGTTTTGGGAGCATTTTCCTGAATTGGACAAATCGGCGATTACACTCGCCCTCCGTTCATTGGGCGACAGTGCCCAACCTTTGCAAATATCGGGGGATCTTGGCGCGCCCGCGTCGCACGGACTGACGATCTATCGGATCGGAGATCTGTTTGCCGTGGTTCGGTCCGAGGAATCTATCGACGATGAGCGCGCAACTCTTTTGCATCTGGCCACCCACGATCCGCTCACTGGACTGCCGAACCGACGCCAGTTCAGCGAGGACCTCGCTGTGTTGTTACGAGAGACCGCAGGCTCGAACGAGACTCTGTCCCTGATGCAACTCGATCTTGACGATTTCAAACCCGTCAACGACACGCTTGGGCATCCGGCAGGCGACAAGCTTCTTCAGCTCGCTGCAAGCCGCATTCAAGGGTGCCTTGCCAGGGACGACAGAGCCTATCGACTGGCGGGTGACGAATTCACCGTAATATCAAGAGGCCCAGGACATCCCGCCAAAGGACACCAGTTAGCAGAAGCTTTGGTTGATGCATTCAAAAAACCCTTCACGATAGATGGCATCGCGCTATTTGTCGGTGCCAGTATCGGCATATCTGCTGCTCCACCGGACGGTACAAGTCCGGAGCAGCTGATGAAGGCGTCCGACGTCGCACTCTACGCCGCGAAGAAGGACGGGCGCGGTCGTGCAAGACCGTTTGATCCCTCAATGCTTGAGTTGCTGGAACAACGCGAACTGCTGCGCCGCAGCCTTCGCATGGCCCTGGTCCAGCAACAATTCTCTATTGAGTACCAACCCATCGCCGAGGGCGGCAGCATTGTCGGCTTCGAAGCATTGCTGAGATGGCACCACCCTCTACTTGGAAAAATCCCACCAACGGCATTTATTCCGATGGCCGAGGCCGATGGAATAATGCCGGAAATAGGGGCATGGGTTTTGGAGCAGGCATGTCGCGAGGCAATGAAGTGGCCGCAGAACTACATCGTCGCGGTCAATTTGTCCGCGGCTGAATTCTTGACAAACGGCCTCACCGATCGCGTATCCCAAACGCTGGACTTGATCGGGTTGCCGCCAGACCGTCTGGAGCTTGAGATAACCGAAAGCGTGCTGCTTGAGCGCACCGTCAACAATATCGACACCTTGAATACGCTCAACGTGCTAGGGATACGAATCTCGCTTGATGATTTCGGGACCGAATATTCTTCGCTCAGCTATCTGAAGACATTCCCGTTCGACACGATCAAAATCGACAAATACTTTATCACCGACCTCGAAAGCGATCTGAAAAGCCAGGCAATCGTCCGCTGCATCGTTAACCTCGCACATGACCTCGACATGCAGGTGACGGCCGAAGGGGTTGAAACGCCAGGTCAGGCGGAATGGTTGCGCAGTGTGGGCTGCGACAGACTTCAAGGCTATTTGATTAGCAGGCCGCTTCCGGTCCAGGCGATTGGCGAATTCATCACCCGGGCGGACACATCCGCAAGCCCAGCGCTACCACAGTGAACAACCGATTTTCGCCGTGCCTTTAGCTATGGCATGCATCAACCTGACGCCCCAGGCAAAAGAAGGGAGGGTGTATTGGAACAGGAAGCAGCTAGCTTCGATGACCATGCATTTGCGCCGATGGTATCGCTGGAACTGGACGTTGCGATGTTCAAATCCCGATGGCAGTTTTGCGACGGGATTACCGAATATCTCTCAGACATTCTCGGCCAAGGTCACAGCGATCCCGCTCGATATTCCAATTTTCTTTCCGTCGCGACGAACGAGTTCATCGAACTTGCTTTCCGTTCGACGAGCGAGCTGGGAAGGATAAGGTTCAGTCTCTACCGGAATGCGACATTCAATCGGCTGAGAATTGCGTTTCCTTGCGAGGAAGCATTTGGCCGAAAGCACATGGATGCGAGAGCAAGCGAACACCAGCCTGTCCCGGGCGCCGGCTCTGGATTCGTGGTCACGAAGTCCGATGGGACGGTTTTGCTCAGAGATTTGGCAGCAATATTCCGCGCCACGATCCGAATTGAGCAAGACGGCGAACAAGAGATTCAAATCATTGCGGATTTCCCCTCGGTCGAGGACTTCCGATGAGCCTGCTTCCCCTACCCTTCACTGTTCATTTTGATCCGACAAATCAGGAGCTGTTGCTGTCTGGCAAGATGCGGCCTGAAAGCGCCACTGAAATTGCCGATGCCCTCAAGCTGGTGCAGCAAAGTTTGGAAAAATACAGTGGGGTCGTTTACGTCAATGTCAAACGTCTGACGCACATCAACATGACTGCCTTCGCGGCCCTGGCCGATATACTCGCGGCAAGTTGCCGGATCAGACCGGAACGGAAGATCGTCATCATTACGTCGAGCGTGGTGGCATGGTCGACCTCGTTATTCCAAACGCTGGCGGCATCACAACCAAGCCTGTCGGTTGAAGTCTACGATTCGGCATTTTATCCGGGCCAGAGCTTTGTCGAGGATGAGACTTTCATTCCCATTCTGCGCACCCAGACGAAAATGACATGGAGGCACGAACGCGAACTGTTGCCTCGCCACGGCCTGCGCAGCGGTCTTGTCATCGCAGATATCTGTTGCGGAATTGGTGATTTCGCCGCCTTGGTTCAACGGGAATTTAGACCGGCACGCCTTGTCGCGCTGGATCATTCCGTGCGTAGCCTCGAATATGCCCGCAGGGTCGCGGCCGACTTCGATCTGCAGGGAATCGAGTACACCTATGGCGACGCTTCCCAAATGCTGCTGCGAGACAATCAATTTGACTTTGTGACCTGCCGACATTCGCTGCAGATTTTCAACCGTCCCGAGATGCTGCTCAGGGAGCTTTACCGCATCTGCAAGCCTGGCGGCCGTGTCTACATCACCAACGAAAAAAACTCGCATTGTCTGGGCGAGCCACATGCTGAATCCATAAGATGGACTTACGAAGAAGTCGCCAAACTGTTCAGGCACTTCGACATGGATGTCGAGATGGGGCCGAAAAGCCGCCACCTCCTCGCCGACGCGGGGTTCGATAACATCAAGGTCGATTCATTTATGGTCACGAATCTTGATGGGGATCCCCAGGACTTCGCAGACATCATCGAAGCATGGGAAAATGTCTACGCGGGTGAGATGGCCGTTCGACGGGGCGACTCGTCAGATTTCATTCGCAGGTTCCGGCAAGGATTCAAAGATCATATCTTTGCTGCTCTTCACCCCAAGGGTTATGCAGGCTGGCCGATCTGGGCAGCCTCCGGCCGAAAGCCGCTGTGATGGACGGGAAATCGAAGAGACCGGCAAGGCTAGGCTCATTTCGGGCAAAGTTCATTTTGGTCGTCGGTGGAGCTGTCCTCTTTGATCTGCTGGTCAGCGGTGGACTGGCGCTTTGGAATGTTCAGAGGCTGTCGCGCGATGCCACCCTGGAAGTCGGACAGGGTCTGGAAGCGGCAAGCCAGGAATACATCCGCACATATGCCGATTCCACCGCAGCACAGGTGAGTTTGCTCCTGCGGCAGGTTCACAACGACGTCAGCACCTTGGCGGGTGTGCTCCAGGCGCAGATCGACGATCCCGAGCGTAATTCCGTTGTCGGCGCGGCGATCGCCCGCACATCTCCCGGCAGCGTCAGCCTGTCCTACGATCAAAAGGCGAACTGGTCTCAGAACGCTCCGGGCTCAGTCTCCGTCGTCAGCGTCTGGAGTTACTTGCTCGGAGAAGACCACAACCCAAGACCCGACGTTCAGACCGATATCCAGACCAGCGCGGTTCTAGACCTTGTCGCACCTAGCTTGCTGCAGCACGGGGCTTCAAAGCTGCAGATGTATTACATCGGATCGAAAGAACGACCAATCTTCAGAACAGCGCCCTATACCGACCAGGCTCAGACCTTCGACCGCCTTTATCCTGGTCATAACGAGGCCAATTTCTGGGACTTCTTTTTTCCCGGACTTTATGAGTCCTGGCAGGGCTGGGCCAAGGATATGAAAACGAGGCCGGTCGCGGACGATATAACCCAGACAGCGCCCTATACGGACGCCATTACCGGGAAACTGATCGTTTCTTTCTTTCAACCACTATGGACAGCCGACAGGAAGGATGTCGCCGGGACGGCTGGCGCGGACATTACGCTCGACCAGCTCGCGCAGACTGTAGAAAATGTGAAAGTGGCCCAGTCCGGCTTTGGATTTCTCGCAATGTCCGACGGAAACGTTGTGGCGATCAACAGCACAGGCGAAAAAACGCTCGGTCTGCGTTCTGCGAGCGATGCGAGCGGAAGCGGAGTGACCGGACTGGAGCGCTCCCTGAAGGGAAGCTCCCAGCCGGCGATAGCGAGCCTGGCCCTTGACCGCGAACTGGGCATCCAACATTTGTCGTTGCAGCGGGACGGCAGCCAGGTCCCCTATATCGTTATCGTCAAGAAACTCCCCGCGACCAATCTCTGGTCCAGCGGCCCGGTTCGGCAAGAGGCGATGTCTCTTGGAGTGGTTGTGCCTGAACGAGAAATCCAGGCCTCCCTCTATGCGGCTCAAGCCAAAATTTCGGAAGCTACCAACCGGATCGTGATCTACCAAATCCTGGCGATCCTAATGTCACTGCTTGTTGTAGCTATAGCAGTAATTGCGGCTTCGAAACGAATAACGAGCGGAATCAGTGCACTTGCAGATGCCGCCAAACGGATTCAGGCGAAGGATTATTCGGTCAGGGTGGCCATAACAAGCAAAGATGAGGTCGGCGAGGCTGGTGAAGCATTCAACCGGATGGCCGAACAGATCAGCTATCACACGGAAAATCTCGAGCAGCTTGTCGAAGAGCGAACAGCTCAAATCGAAGATGCAAAGGAAGAGATTTCGACGCTAAACGCACAGCTCCAGCGAGAAAACAGACGTCTCGGGACGGAACTCGCCGTCGCCGAGAGAATCCAGCTCATGGTTCTTCCGCTGCACCAGGAGCTTGAGGAGTTTCAGGCCCTTGAGATCGCAGCCTATATGAGACCTGCAGAAGAAGTCGGCGGCGACTACTACGACGTATTGAAGAACGGAAGCCGATTGAAGATTGGCATCGGCGACGTCACCGGACACGGGCTCGAAAGCGGCGTGCTGATGTTGATGGTTCAGTCCGTCGCCCGCGCCCTGCAGGAAGCCGGAAACACCGATGCAGTCAAATTTCTCACAGACCTGAACAGCGCCCTGTTCAAAAATATCGTGAGGACCAAAATCGACAAGCATCTCACACTGGCGTTTCTTGACTACGACGGCAAAGAGATGATCCTGTCGGGACAACACGAGGAAGTTGTGGTCGTGCGGGCGAACGGCGAGGTCGAGCGCATAGACACCATGGATCTGGGTATACCGATCGGGCTGGAAGCCGATATTTCTGCTTTCATTAAAACCCGGGAAATAAGCTTCGAGACGGGCGACCTCATACTCCTGCATACGGACGGCGTAACAGAAGCCGAAAACGACGCTGGAGAACTCTTTGGCATCGAACGTCTATGCCGCGAAGCACTGCGCTTGAAGGACCAGAGCGCTGAGAAAGTCGTTGCCGGAATTATAGCGACATTAATGCTCTTCATAGGATCGCAGAAGATTTACGACGACATCACGCTTCTCGCAGTGCGACATAGGTGAGACATGACGCCAACGGTATATGGTATCGAATCTCTGACGGGCATAAGCCTAGATTCAAGCACTCGCCTCACGTTAAGCGACGGACCGCTTCAGCTCGGATGGAAGCACTCAGGAATGACGTCGGACTTTATAGCAGAAGTCATGGCTCTGCGGTATTCACGTTCAAGGAAGGACTATGTGCAGGCGCATCATGACATCGGATATCTCAGCAATGAGTTGATCGAAAATGCCGTCAAGTTTCGACAGCCTGGGGAGATCCTCATTGAAGCCGGCATATTGGACGGTACTTTTTTAATAAGGGTGAAGAACACGATCGATGGCGTGACATCCTCTCGCTTTCAGCAACTGCTGCATCGCCTTCAATCGAGGGACCCCGGAGAACTTCTTCTTGAGCAAATCGAAACCAATGCCATAACGGCAGAAAGCGGTTCGGGCTTGGGGTTGCTGACCCTTCTGAGCGATTACGACGCAAAAATGGCATGGGCATTCGAAGACAATAATGACCAGCGTGTCATCCTGACGACAACTGCAGCCGTGGCAATGCCGCCCTCCTCCAATCTGTGAGCGAAGAATGGAAATCAGCGACGAAAACTTCCGCGTATGGGCTGAGAAAAACGAGGTCTATTTCGATGGCGTATTCCGGCTGGCGGGACCGGATGCCTACGCGCCCATTTACTCATTGATCTCAGGCCTGCTTCATGAGGGGCACAAACAGGTCACGTTCAACCTGACGGGTCTCGAGTTCCTCAATTCCTCTGGCATAAATCTCCTGGCCAAGCTGACGATTGAAGCCAGAAAGATGGACGACCTCCTGCTCGTCGTCAAAGGCACCAGCCAATATCCTTGGCAAGCGAAATCGCTGCCGAATCTCAAGAAGTTACACCCGCTTATCGATTTGCGCTTGGCGTGATTCTCTATTGAATTCGGTTTGACGCTCTCGCAAAACCCAGCGAGGCGTCCTCTATCAAGTCCATATCTTTTCGATAACAGGCCAGCGGCTCCCGGATCGGCGAGCTGCTTCCAGTTATGCCCAAGGTATGGCCGACATACCTGCTGATCGAAAATGGACTGCAAGACTGGAATGTATCGTGCTCGCTCAGCACGGCGTACCAAGGTAATGAAACCGTCACCAACCCAAGGAAAATGATTGGTGAGATGACGTCGACTTGATGGAAGGGAGCAGAAGTGGGGTTAAAACCAGCAACGAGGCATGCGGTGTTTGGATATTCATTCAATCGGAAAGAGGTCCATCATGAGAATTTTGTTGCTGTCCGCCACTTTGGTCCTGACGACGTCAACGTTCGCATTTGCAGATGATAACTGCGGCGATAAGACAAATCAGTCAGACATGAACATCTGCGCTGCTGAATCCCTGAAGAAGTCGGATGCTGAGATGAACAAGGTCTACAAAGAGATCGAAGGTCGGCTGGAGGATGATGCCGACACGACCAAGCTTCTCGTAGCGACCCAGAAGGCATGGATTGCATTCCGTGATGCCGAGTGCAATTTTCAAAGCTCGACGGTCCAGGGTGGCACCGCCTATCCGTTCGTCAACAGTTCGTGCCACGACGGCCTGACTCAAAGCCGCACGGAGGCGCTCAAGGTTTACCTGAGGTGCAACGACGGGGACCTGGACTGCCCGGTCCCGGGGACAAATTAAACATCTGAAATATCGAAGTTACGCCTCGGCTCCGCGGTCTCTTGCCTTCCCGTCCCGTCGACCGTTCCGACCAGGAATCGTTAAGTATACGAAGCCGTGTAGGACTATAGACGGGATCGGCATCGGACCTCGGTCCGATGTGCAAGGGGCGATCGACGTCTAACCTCTCCTACCTGCTCAAGCCGTGCATCTGCCCGGCGCTTGATGATCTGGTTCGGAGGAAACGATGCGGACAGCAACCTTAGCGTCCTTGGCCTTGCTCTCGCTGGCTCTTGCAGCAAGCCCGGTAACGATTGCCGGGATCGACATGGCCGCACTGGCAAAGAGCGGGGGAAACGGCGGCGGTAACAGTGGGGGCAATAGCGGCGGCGGTGGTCATGGCGGCGGTGGTGGAAACAGCGGCAACCATGGCAGCAGCAGCCAAGGTAGCGGTTCAACCCATGGCAGCTCCAAATCGCAAGGCGTGAAAGGCAAGTCCAGCGAGGCGGCAAGCAAATCCAAGTCCGTCAAGGCAGACGAGACCAAAGTCAGCACGAAAGAAAAGAACCTGTCGGCGCAACTTGCGGGCCTGAACTCCTTGAAGCGAAACTACAAGGCGTTGATGCATACGTCGGACCCACGCATGACGGCGATCTCGGCCTACGCCATGGCCTATGCCCAGTATGAACTCGACAATGGAATCGAGCCCGCGGCCGATGACCCTCTGTTGGGGGACGAGGCGCTGGAGGACGCATTGGCTTCCGCAACAAAAACCGGTGAAGTCAGTCCGGCGGTTCTGAACCAGGCCAAAACCATTCTCGGGGTTGGCGACGCAAACGGGAAGATTGATCAAATTCGCACCTCGCTGGAGAACGCCGCGCCGGCGACATCAGACGAATAGCCGCGAATTCAGGTGCGAGCAGTGTGGAGCTGACAAGTATAGCTCCGCACTAAATTAAGAGAGCATTTCCGTTT
The DNA here is from genome assembly GCF_013416305.1 of Rhizobium sp. WYCCWR 11128. Taxonomy (NCBI): domain Bacteria; kingdom Pseudomonadati; phylum Pseudomonadota; class Alphaproteobacteria; order Hyphomicrobiales; family Rhizobiaceae; genus Rhizobium; species Rhizobium sp. WYCCWR 11128. The sequence continues at coordinate 423,761 of NZ_JACCEZ010000001.1, read as the reverse complement.
TGTTTGAGTACGGGAATGCTCTTTTTTTGCATATTTTCGAACACAGACCGCTGCGCCAGCGAGCGAGGGTCGGTTAGGAGGCTCCCGCCAAGTCGCTGTTCTTTGAAACCATCGACACGCTTGTCGACTGGAGGCGGTCCTGGTTGGACTTGGTGTGGAGGAGCAGCAGCCTTGCTGGGGATGGGAACTATGCGCCAGAAGGGAGACGTCACTGATCATTGTTCACATTCTGTTTTTGACTTCGGCCATATCGGCGGGGTGACTGTTCCATGATCCGCTTGAACGCCGTGCTAGAGGCGTGCTCAGACGAATATCCCAGCGATACCGAAATTTCGGCCATTGTTTCCTCGCCCTGTATCAGTTTCGTTCCTGCCGACATCATTCTCCGGCGGGCAACGTAGGAGATCGGCGTTTCGCCGACGCGCCTTGGGAAGTACTGGGCGAAGCTCGTGCGGGACATCCCCGCCTTGCGGGCGAGGTCTTCCAGTGTCCAGACGTGCGATGGCCGGCGATGAAATTGCCATCCGGGGAGATATGTTGCGCAGCAGCGGCTCGCCCACTAAGACATCGCCCAAGATCGCTCAGAAAAGAAGCGAAAGTTCCGTCTTGCCCACTGTCTTCCTGCTATAGTGGAGAAGAGGAGACGGCTCAATGGGCGAGAATCGCAAGCTGGCCGCAATTCTGGCCGCCGACGTGGTCGGATACAGCAGGCTCGCGAGCGCGGACGAAGATCGTATTCTGGCGAGGTTGCGGGCACTGCGTAGCGACCTGATCGATCCAACTATAGCTGTGCACAACGGGCGCGTGATCAAGCGCACAGGCGATGGGGCATTGGTCGAATTCCGCAGCGTGGTGGACGCCGTCCGCTGCGCCGTCGAGGTGCAGAATGCCATGGTCGAACGCAATGCCGGCGTGCCCCAAGACCGCCGTATTGAGTTCCGAATCGGCATCCATTTGGGAGATGTGGTCGAGGAAAGCGACGGTGACCTGATGGGCGACGGCGTCAATATCGCGTCGCGCCTGGAGGGCGTCGCAGCGCCGGGCGCCATTTGCCTGTCGGAGGATGCCTATCGCCAAGTCAAGGCGAGGCTCGATCTCTCCGTCACCGATCTCGGCAGCACACAGCTCAAGAACATCGCCGAGCCGATTCGGATCTATTCGCTCCAGGTCGGCGTCGCCGCACTGGCAAAGTCAACAGTGACCGCCTACGCCGCCGCTAGTCGCGTGCCAGCCGCATCGCCGCCGGCGCTCTCGATTGCCGTGCTGCCCTTCGCCAACATGAGCGGTGATGTCGAGCAAGAATACTTCGCCGATGGCATCTCCGAAGACATCATCACTGCTCTGTCGAAGCTGTCGCAGCTGTTCGTCATCGCCCGCAACTCGTCGTTCACCTTCAAGGGCCGGAACGTGAACGTCCAAGAGGTGGGCCGCGGCCTTGGCGTGCGCTACGTGCTGGAGGGCAGTGTCCGCAAATCGGGCAGCAGGGTGCGGATCACCGCACAGCTGATCGACGCGACATCAGGCGGCCATCTGTGGGCGGAGCGTTTCGATCGCGACCTGACCGACATCTTTGCCGTGCAGGACGACGTAACGCAGCAGATTGTCGGCGCACTCGCGCTCAACCTGAGAGAGGGCGACCAGCAGCGGCTGGCTGCGGAGCAGACCGAGAGCCTGGAAGCGTATGACTGCTTCCTTCGGGGCCGTGAACACATGTGGAGGTTGACGAGAGAGCAAAACACGCAGGGCCGGGAACTGTTGCAACGCGCCATCGAGCTTGACCCGAAATTCGTTCCGGCCTACGCGTTCCTCGCCGTCACACATGGGCTGGCCTACATAAATCAGTGGAGCCAATCGCCGTCGAAATCGCTTGATCAGGCGATTGAGGCTGCCACGCGGGCGGTGGCGCTCGACGATCAATATCCCTACGCACATTGGGCGCTCGGCGTCGTCAAACTGCACTCGCGACAGCACGACGCGGCCATCGCCGAGGCCGAACGCGTGATCGCGCTTGCTCCCAATTTTGTCGAGGGGTACGAGAATCTCGGCAACGCACTACACTATGCCGGAAGGTCGGCCGAGGCGCTCGCCTATTTCGAACGGGCAATGGCCCTGAACCCCTATTACCCGGACCTGTTCCTGCACTTCTACGCGCAGGCGATGTTTCAGCTAGGCAGGTACGAGGAGGCCGTCGTCATCCTGAAGCGGCGGCTCGTCCGTAATCCAAACACAGACGTCTCGCGAGTGCTGCTGGCGGCGAGCTATGGTCACTTGGGGCGCTTCGAGGAGGCGCGCGGTGAGTGGGCGGAAGTGTTCCGAATCAATCCCGATTATTCCCTGGAGCACAGGCGCAAAGTACTGCCCTACAAGAACCCTGCCGATTTCGAACGCATTGTGGACGGCCTGCGGCAGGCTGGCCTGACTAGCTGATTGTTTGCCGCCAGCGGCAATGGGCCATAGCTTCTGTGCGGGGTCCACCGATGCATGCTCTCTGGTTTTGGGCCGGATGGTTCGCATCAGATTGTCCGAGAGACGTGCTCATGGGGCGCCAGACCAAGACTACGCCAAAAGCGGCCCAACCGCTGAGCCAGCAGCAACCGGTATCGCTCCCAAGCCATCCGGGTTACGATGCGCAGCTGAGAACGAGGGCGGGCGCCTCGTCGGACCACCTACGTCAGGAGGGCAGTGTGAAATCGCCGACAGCGAGAGTTATGGCCGCGGCCGAGGAAGATCTGGCGGTCGAAACGGTCATGCTGGCATTTGCTGCGGATCCTATGGCGCGATGGACCTGGCCGCACGCACACCAGTACCTTGCGACCATGCCCCGAATGATCCGGGCGTTTGGGAGCAGCGCATTCTCTAACGGAAGCGCCTTTTGCACCGACGGCTACGCCGGGACGGCGCTGTGGTTATCGCCCGGGGTGCATTCCGACGAGGAAGGGCTTGGTGCGGTGCTCGAGAGCACGGTTGCGCGCTCTCTTGCCCCCGAAACCACGGCCATATTCGAGCAGATGGCCGCGTACCACCCGAGCGAACCACATTGGTACCTGCCCCTGATCGGCGTCGACCCAGCGCATCAAGGCCAAGGTCACGGCGACGCCTTGATGGCGTACGCACTCGCACGGTGCGATCGCGATCACGCGCCAGCCTATTTGGAATCCTCGAACCCGCGCAACATTCCGTTCTACCGGCGCTACGGCTTCGAGCCGCTCGGCGCAATCCAGGCCGGTTCGTCGCCGACGCTCGTCCCGATGCTGCGGCGGCCGCGTTGAGCTTTAGTTCGATCAGATAGTTTGTGGCATACGGGCGGCGCAGAGCGCGCGGCACAGCCGCGAAACGAAGATGGAACGGACCGGCGAGAACTTTGCCGGCGGGCGCCCAGTCGGGTTATAGGCGATGCCCGCTTTTAGAAGTCGGATGATGTAGCTTTGACGGCCGACATGAGGGCACAAAGCAGCCCTATCGAACGAAACCTCTCGACGGCCGCACCCGGATATCATTGTTCAAGCCGGTTCCTGGCTTTCGCCTGCGCATCTCGGATCAGACCCGAGTACCGTCGCTCCTTGCCGGGATACCATGGCATCGTGCCTATCGAGGAGAAGCCTGGGATAGCTTCCATGTGGGTAAACATACGTCGGCGCATCGCGTCGTCGGGAAGTGGGCCGCGCATTGCCTGAAGATTGTCACTCATGTGGTTCGGGTTGGAAGTACCACACAGGACACAGGTTACGGCGGGATGGGCCATGACCCACTTCAGAAAGAATTGCGCCCAGGTTTTCGCGCCGAACTCGTTTGCGAACTCCGGTAACGGCTGACCTTCGACGACTTTGAGCAATCTGGCCTTTTCAAGCGGCAGATTGATCAGGACGGCGACACCGTTGTCTGCGGCCGATGGCAGGAGACGCCTTTCGGCATTCCTGTCGAAAATGGAATAGTTGGTCTGCACAAAGTCGACCTCACCACTTTCGATGAATTTCGTGAGAGCCTCCTGGGCCGAAGCCTCGTGATGCGTGATACCGACGTGCTGAATTTTCCCTTCCTTTTTCCATGAACGAAGGAGCGGAACAACGACCTGCGCATTTGTGATACTGTGACATTGCATCAGGTTGATCGTGTCACGCCAGGCCCGCAGCCTCGACTGCCGAAAGCTTTCCTCCGCATGGCTCTCGTCGCCCAGATATTCTCCCGTCGCCCAGATTTTGTTAGTCAGGAAGATTTCGGGCGCTTCCGGTGCCTCCGCCATGAACTGGCCAACGCTGACCTCGGCCGACCCATACAAAGGCGAGGTATCAATGACGCGGCCACCACCGGCGACATACCGCCTGAACACCTCCCGCAGGTCGTCCCGCGGTTCACCCGGCCGCCGGTCGAATGTCAGGAATGTGCCAAGTCCGAGGGCTGTGAGCCGCTCTCCCGTTTTCGGCACCGTGCGCGTCAGGATGGGCTCGGTTGCGGGCGTCGATGGGCGCGGCGCGTGACCTGTCGTGTCTTGTGCCTGTACTTCTGCTGCGATCGCTGCGCTCGCGGCAGTCAGCCCCATCGCACCCAGAAAGCGCCGCCGACCGATTGTCGTTCGGGTCATGAAAAAACCTCCACGGTCGATATCTGATTAGAACTGCCAGCCCGCCGGAACCCAGGCGTAACCCATGTCCGTCTTGAGCATTCGTCCGAGCCCCGGGAAAGGGTAATGAAACCCAAGAACAAGGAGCCTATCGGTCGCGGCCATATCGAATATGCGGCGACGAGACGCGAGCGCGGTATCCTTGTCTCTGTCAGGTCCGGGTCCCCATGGATGGTCGATGTTGACGACCGGGTGATAGGCAAGGTCCGCAGTGAGGAGCAGTTGGTCGTTTCCTGAGTGGACCAGGAATGTTGCCATGCCAGGCGTATGTCCGGGCGCAGCAATCGTGGTGAGGCCCGGCACGATTTCCGCACCTGCCTCGTAGAGCTCGATGTCCTTTGCGATCGGCTCGACACTCCGTTTGATCGCCGCGGCAAACCGGTCACGAAAGTCCTTTGGTACAGGCATGTAGGAGAGATCGGGATTGTTGCGCACAAAAAAATCCCAGTCTGCCCGGGGTGCGTAGACGGTGGCATTGGGAAACGCTTTTTTGCCTTCGGAAGTGCTGAGATTGCCGACGTGATCAGGATGCGTGTGGGACACCACGATCGTGTCGATATCGCCTGCATCGAGACCGATGGCGGCGAGATTGTCGAACACACGCCCCGCATTCGGTCCCATCGTGGCCCCGGCTCCCGCCTCAAGCAATATCCGCCTGTCGCCGACCTCAAGCAGCAGCGTGTTGAGTTGAAGGGTCATGTGATCGGTAGGAAGGAAAGCGCGACGAAGGACCTCCTGCAGTTCGGCCTCCGGAGCATCGTTGGCATAGACCGTCGGTGGGCCGCCGATCACGCCATCGCTCAAAACTGTCGCTTTGATCTGCCCGACCCGAAATCGATAATATCCAACATTACGGGCGTCCGGGCTCTGCACTTGCGCATTGCCTGATCCGGCTGAACCTCCGAGCAGCAGAGCGGCCGTTCCAGCAACCGCGGAAACCATGACCGTTCGCCGGTTCAATGTGAGTCGATCCATTGCTTTTCCTTTCAGTCGACAATCCGCATGTGCGGCTGAGATATTTAGATGACCTCAAATCACTGCGCTGATAAGACGAGCAAATCTACGCAGCTTGATAAGGCAGGCTTCGCAATGGATCAGTTTCGTTTGGATAGCCTGGATGTTTTTGCGGCGATCGTCAGGTGCGGCGGATTCAGGGCCGCCGCCCTGGAGCGAGGCGTTTCATCATCGGCACTCAGCCAGACAATCAACGCTTTGGAAGAGGCGCTCGGCATCCGCCTGCTCAACAGGACAACAAGAAGCGTTTCGCCGACGGAGGCGGGACAGCGTCTGCTGCAGCGCCTCGGTCCAGCTTTGACGGACATCCGTCTCGCAGTCGACGACCTTAACCAGTTAAAGGAAAACCCGTCCGGCACCCTTCGTATCAATGCGCCGGGCCCCGCAATCGATCACCTGCTCTGTCCGGCAATGTTCACCTTTATGGACACATACCCGGACATCAAGGTCGAGCTCATCAGCGACGCAGCCGTCATCGACATCGTCGAGCAAGGCTTTGACGCCGGCGTTCGGTTCGGAAAGCAACTGGCACAAGATATGATCGCAGTACCGCTGGGACCATCGCTTCGATACGCGATCGTGGCGTCGCCGGACTATATTGCAAAGCATGGCCTGCCTTTGACCCCCAATGATCTCGCCGGCCACAACTGCATTCGACGACGATTTCCCGGCGGCACGCTGGTATCCTGGAAATTTGAAAAGGGCGGAGACGCCCTCGAAGTCTTGCCGGAGGGACGATTGACGGTGAGTTCAGCACACAACGAACTGCAGGCCGCTGTCGCCGGATGCGGATTGGCCCATATCTTCGAGGACTACGCCACACCCGACTTGACGAACGGCCGGTTGACGGAGGTTCTGAAGGACTGGAGCCCCCTCTTGCCAAGCTGGTATCTTTATTACCCGAGCAAAAAACACTCCAGCGCCGCCATGCGAGAGCTGGTGAGCTTCTTGCGCTCCTACGATTGGGAGCTGTCCCGGATGCCGGCTTAATTGAACGGTCATGACCTACGCCTGACTCGCTTCGTGAGGACTCTCCCCAACTTGGACCAACGTAGAAAATACGGAAGACTCCTTCATCCGCGGTCTGAACGCGGGAACACTGTCGCGAAGGACGGCGGGTGACCGCAATGGGCCGACTGCGGGGTGTACGCACGCGTTACTCTACTGGATAATGCTGGGGACCGACCGGAGCATCTACAATGGCACCCATTCAGGTCCCGTGATATGGATCCTCGGCTCAAGGCCGAGGACGACGGAGAATGCAGCAGCAGCGCTCGCCACGTTTGGCCTGGCGAGCGCAACTCACCCCGCGAGCTCGATGATCGCGCAGCCGTAGCCTTCGAGATCGAGCCTACCGGCAACCGGCTTTTCGGCATCGAGGAGATCACGGCCAGCGGGAACGCCGCCGATGGCGGCCGGCTGGTCGGTGTAGTTCTGAATGAACAGCAGCCGGCGGTCGTCATTCATCCGCATGGTCACCTCGACGCCCTCGGGAAGGTCGCCGATCAGCGGCTCGATGCCGACGGGTGCAAACAGCCGCTCGGCAAGCGCTGCCGTCAGTTCCGGGGTGAGATAGGTACCGACATAGACCACCTGCCCCTTGCCGAGCTTGCGCGACGTCGCCATCGGCTGGCCCTCGGCATAGCGGTTGGACCAGGCCGCAACCACCTCGACATCGCTTGCGATCGCCAGGTTTTCATAGAAATAGCCGCCGACCAGTTCGCGGTTGCCGATCTTGAAGCGGCGTTCGCGGCGGCGCGATTCCGCCGGCTTGTTCGGCGGAATGACAAGCCCGCCCGAACGCTCCATCACATCGAAGAGCCCGTTGGCGCCGGGAGCGGCGAGACGGCCGAAATCCTCGACACGCACGCCTGTGAGCTGCGACAGCGCGGTGCCGGGCGCGGTCTCGCGGATGACGTGATTGTCTTCGTTGCGCGTGCCGGTGCGCGCGCCGATGACGACGGTGCCGCCCTGCTCGGCGAAGGATTTCAGCCTCTCGGTCCATTCGTCCTTCCACATCACCCAATGGGGCACATAGAGCAGCTTCAGCTTGGAAAGATCGTCCTCGGGATGAATGAAACCGCAGGCAATCCCGCGGTCGTAGCAATATTGGTGCAGCAGGATCGCATCGTCCTGCGGGCTCGGCAGGCCGATCGGATAGGTCTTGTGCGCTTCCTGATTGTCGAAATCGGAGCCGGCGATGCCGACATCCATGCGCACATAGGTGCCGAGGATCTTGGGCGCTAGCGCGGTCATCTCGGTTGCGAAGCGCTTCGCCTCGTCATAGCGATGGCGGGCGACATCGTCGTGGTCGATGATGCCCATCCAATAGATCTCGGCGCCGAAATGCGCGGGGCGCCAGCGGAAGAACATCAGGCCGTCGGCGCCGTGGGCGACTGAGGAAAGCGCCATGCGGCGCAGTTCGCCCGGTTCCGGTGTCAGCGTGCAGAAGCCCGGCTGGCTGCCGAAACCCGACTGTTGCTCAGGCACGATGTAGTTGCCGGAGAAGCCGCGGCAGATATCGAGGTGCAGCGCCTGAACCTTGGCGTGATTTCCGAGCCGCTGGAACTCGTCATAGAGCATCGGATAGATGTCGTAGCCGACGAAATCGAGATCGGTGGTGAACTGGCCGCGAAAGTCGATATCCCGGAGACCGCCGAGATTGTGGAAGACGAACCAGGAGGATTTGACGGCGCGCAGGATCTCCACCTGGTCGTGCTGGAAGCGTGCCGTCGAGAAGGCGAGGAAACGATGATAATCCTGCAGATGGCCGGGGCTCGGGAAGGTCGGGCCGAACTCGATCGGCAGCACCACCTGGTCGAAGCTGTCATAGGCAGTCGCCCAGAAATCGCCGCCCCATGCCGTGTTGAGCTTGCCGATCTCGCCGTATCTGCCGGCAAGAAAGGCCTGGAATTCGGTGAGCGTTGCCTTCGAAAAGCTCTCCGGCATGCTCGTGTTCAACTCGTTGTCGGTCTGCCAGCCGACGACAAAAGGATTGTCGCGATAGTGCTCGGCCATCGCTTTGGTGATACGCCGGCTGTGTTCGCGAAAGACCGGACTTGCCGTGTCGCAGTGCTGGCGCGAGCCATGGCTCATCGGCCGGCCCTTGCCGTCGACCCTTAAGATCTCCGGGTGGGCCACGGTCAGCCAGCGTGGCGGCGTTGCAGTCGGCGTGCACATGATCGTGTCGATGCCGTAGCGCCCGAGCATGGCGATGGCGCGGTCGAACAGATCGAAATCGAAGGTGCCGAGCTTCGGCTCGAGAATATGCCAGGCGAATTCGGCCATTCTGACCACGTTGAAGCCAGCCTTCGCCATGCGCTCGGCGTCGCGCTCCCAGTAGCTTTCATCGACGTGCTCGGGATAGTGTGGGGCGCCGACGAGGAAGCGGTCGGTCTTGACGGGGTTCCATACGGAGAGGGTCTTGTCGGACACGGTGGAGTTTCCTGTGATTATCTGTCGAGGATGGTTTTGCGGGCACTGATCGTGCGTCCGCCATCGGATGAAAAGAGATAGAGTTCCCGGGCGTCGAGCTTCAGCGCCACGTTCTGCTCGGCGGCAAAGGGCGCCACGTAACTGAGCTGCACCGTGATATTGCCGGTGCCGCTCTCCGAGGCGATGGTCTTGAGATTGCCGGCCTCGACATAGAGGATGGTTTCGCGGCCGAGATGCTCGACGAGCCTGATCTGGCCGTGGATCGCCCCGCCCTCGCCGCCATCGGCGACCATCGATATGTTCTCCGGCCGGACACCGAGCGTCAGGCTGGCGCCCCTCTGCAGCACCGTCGCCTCAGCCAGTTCCACCGTCACCGGCACGAGGCCAGGTGCGGAGACCGTGACATTGCGGCCGGACACGTCGTCGACGGTAACGCCGAGGAAGTTCATCCGCGGGGCGCCGAGAAAGCCCGCGACGAAGAGGTTGTCAGGGTTGCGGTAGAGTTCGAGCGGCGAGCCGACCTGCTCGATCACCCCCTGGTTCAAGACGACGATGCGGCTTGCCATGGTCATGGCCTCCACCTGGTCGTGGGTGACATAGACCATGGTGGCGCCGAGCTCGGCGTGCAGGCTGCTGAGTTCGACACGCATCTGGGTTCGAAGTGCCGCATCGAGGTTCGACAGCGGTTCGTCGAAGAGGAAAACGTCGGGCGAACGGGTGATGGCCCGGCCGATCGCCACGCGCTGCCGCTGCCCGCCGGAGAGCTGCTTCGGCCGTTTCCCCAGCTGGTCGGTGATCCTCAGGATCTTGGCTGCGCGCGCCACCGCCGTCTCGATCTCGGCCTTCGGGCGCTTGGCCATGCGCAAACCGAAGCCCATGTTCTCCGCCACCGTCATATGCGGATAGAGCGCGTAGGACTGGAAGACCATGGCGATGCCGCGATCCCCCGGCTCCTGTTTGCTGACGTCGCGGCCGTTGATCAGGATCTGGCCGGAGGAGATCTCCTCCAGGCCGGCGATCGTCTTCAAAAGCGTGGACTTGCCGCAGCCGGAGGGGCCGACCATGACGATGAACTCGCCTTGCGCTACGGAAAGATCGATGCCGCGCAGCGCATGATAGGCGCCGTAATTCTTGTTGATCTGTCGGAGTTCGAGACTGGTCATGCGTCCTGGCTCTCTGCTGTTGAAAACTTGATATCGAGGCGCTGGCTCATCCCTTCACCGCTCCCATCGTCAGGCCGGCGATGAAGTGACGCTGCATCAGGAAGAACATGATGACGGGCGGCACGGCGACGACGATGGTGCCGGCGGAAATCAGGTTCCAGGCCGAGACCCACTCGCCGCGAAGATTGGCAAGGCCGGCGGTCACAGGTTTGACGGAGTCGCTGACAGTCAGCACCACGGCCCAGAAATAATCGTTCCAGATGAAGGTGAAGATCAGGATGGCGAGTGCGGCAAGCGCCGGCCGCACCAGCGGGATCGCCACATGCCATAGCGTCTGGAAGGGAGACGCCCCCTCGGCGCGCGCCGCCTGGAACAGTTCATCGGGCAATGCTGCGATGAAATTGCGCATGAACAGCGTCGCAAAGCCGGTCTGGAAGGCCACATGGAAGATAATCAGCGCCGCCGTGGTATCGATCAGGTCGAGCCGGACCATCAGGTCGCGCACCGGGATCATCATGATCTGGTGCGGCAGGAAGTTGCCGCCGACGAACAGCGCGAAGATTAGCATGTTGCCGGGAAAGCGGTAGCGGGACAGCACATAGCCGGCGAGCGTGGAGAGCACCAGCACGCCGATCACCGAGGGAATGGTGATTGTCAGGCTGTTGAGGAAGTAGCGGGCCATGGGTGTCTGCGTGAAAACCGCCGTATAATTGTCGATGACGCCGATGCCGGTCGGCCATCCCCACAGATTGCCGCCCATCACATCCTCGGTCGAGCGGAACGAGGTGAGGATGATCGCAAACAGCGGGCAGAGCCAGAGCAGGAGGACGATGACGACGGCGAGCACGTAGAGGCGGCGCTGCCAGACGGCGGCATCGGGAATGGGACGAGGATACATCAGCCTCCCCTTTCTTCGGTATGGATGATGCGGCTGAGATACCAGACGATGAAGACGGCCATGATCACGAACAGCACCGAGGCGATCGCCGCGCCGTAACCGAAGCGGTAGGAGAAGATCGACTGCTCGAACATCTGGTAGGCGAGAACCGAGGACGAACCGAACGGGCCGCCGTTCGTCATCACCGACACCATGTCGAAGGAGCGAAGCGCCCCGACGACGGTGACGGCAATGGCGATGAAGGTAACCTGGGTCAGCTGCGGCAGCACGATGTGCCACAACATGTTCCACCCCCTTGCCCCGTCGACGCGCCCTGCCCCGATCAGCTCTTCGCTCAAATTGTTGAGACCAGCGAGATAGAGCACCATGCAGAAGGTGATCTGCGGCCAGAGTGCTGCAATCACGATGGCGAAAGTGACGAAATGCTCGTCGGAGAGAACCGCCGGCGCCGTCGCCCCGAACGCCCTGAAGATCAGCGCGAGCAACCCGAACTCCGGCGTATAGACCCAGGTGAAGACGACGCCGACCGTCACCGAGGCGAGCACCAGCGGAATGAAGAACAGCGACTTCAGGAAGCGCATGCCGCGGATTTTCTGGTTGACCAGCAGCGCGATGGCGAGCCCGAGAGGTGGTGCCGCCATGAACATCACCAGCCAGATCAGGTTGTTCTTCAGCGACACGTAGAATTGCGGATCGTTGTAAAGCTCGACGTAATTGCCGAAGCCGATCCACACCATTGGGCCGAAGCCATCCCAGTCGTGCAGGCTGATCCAGAGGCTCCTGACCGCCGACAGCAGGATGACAGTGAAGAACAGCACGATCGCGGGCGCGATGAGCAAAGTCGGGGTGAGCCACCAACGCTGGCGGCGCCATAACATCAACATGTCCAGAGCCTCAAATTATTTACAAGAGTGGAGCACAGCTCCGCCCGCAGCTTGTTGGCAAACCTCATTCTTTACTCGGCGTCATCCTCGGCCTTGTGCCGAGGATCTGCTGCACCGTCGGCAGATGCTCGGGAAAAGCCCGAGCATGACGAAAGACGAGTTGGCCGACTTTGTAAGCGGTCTCAGGAGCGGGCTGACGCCCGCTCCTAGGAGTGGAGGCACGCCCCTACTCCCTGCGTCTCCGGGAGGAGAACTAGATTTTGTAGATGCGCTTGCGTGTGCCTTCGAGGCGCGTCAGGATGGCCTTCCGCCGGTCGGGCTTGGCCATGAACTCCTGGAAGCCGACAAGACCCGCCTGCGCCATGTCGGGGTCGCTGTCGCGGTCGTAATATTGCGACGTGCCCTGCACCGTCTTCATCGTCTCGACGGCGGTATTCACCAGCGGATCCTTGCTCGGCGGCAGATCGCTGCGTGGCGGCACGTTGCCGCCCGGCTCCAGATAGGCCGCCAGATTCTCCGGCTTGTAGAAATAAGCGAGGAAGTCGCGTGCGCCCTGCTTGTTCTTGGCCTTGGCGGGAATGTGGATCGAATTGACCGAGAACTCCTCGAAGTGGCCGACCTTGGCGTCGAGCACCGGGAAGGTCGCATAGGAGAGCTGCGGCAGATCTTCGGCGGTGAAAGCCGAGCGCAGGAAAGCGCCGAGGTTCATCATGCCGGCCTTCTTTTGCGCCAGGAGCGCCGCGGCCTCCTGCCAGCCGAAGGACGTATGGTTCTCCGTGAAGAACCCCTTCGAAATCATCGCCTCCCACTGATCGAAAACCGCCGTCAGCGCGGGATCGAGATAGCTCATCTCGCCGTTCATCAGCGCCATATGCTTGTCGAGGCCGTTGATGCGAAGGTTCATCTGGTCGAACCAGCCGGCCGCCGGCCATAATTCCTTGGTGCCGATCGCGACCGGCGTGATGCCCGCGGCCTTGCACTTGTCGCCGTAGGCCATGAACTCTTCAGCCGTCTTCGGCACGGTCAGGCCATGCTGCTCGAACACATCCTTGCGATAGAACATGCCCCAGAGCGTGCCGCCTGTGGGGAGGCCGTACTGCTTGCCGTCTTCGGTGACGGCCCCTGCCGTCGCGCCGAGCACGTCCTTATATTTCTCTTTCTCGAAAAGGTCGGAGATATCGTCGAACAGGCCGCGCTTGACGAAGGCGCGCATGCGGTTGCCCGAAAACCAGGAGCAGACGTCGGGCGCGCCGGCGACGAGATAGTTGCGAATGGCCGTCTTGTGGGCCTCGTGGTCCATATTGTTGATGACGACGTTGACGCCGGCTTCCTTGCTGAAGCCCGCGGCGATCGCCTTCAGCGCATCGAGTGCGGCGCCATTGTTTTCGGCGGAGATCATCGTGACCTCCTGGGCCTGCGCGATCGCCGGGATCGGAAAGCTGCCGGTGACCGCTGCGGCGGAAACCAGCCCCGCGCCCTTCAGGAAGCGCCTGCGGGTGGTCGACGGAAATTGCTTCAAAAATGTCATTGAATTCCTCCCAGTTGATCGATCAACATCTCCCGACCGTCGCCTCCTCCATGAAACGACCGACCAGGCATTCAACGCTGCGATCCGCTCGGCGATTCCAGCGATAATCCGCCTGGCTGAGTTGATCCGCGGCCGAACTTATGCATAGATCTTTGCAGCTCGCAATAATTAATTTACAAAATTAAGGAATGCATCGTGAAGTTAAAAGGCGACCAGACCACGGCGAGAGCCATGAACCGACGCCTCATCCTCAACCTCCTCCGGCGCGAGGGGCCGAGGAGCCGCGCCGACATCGCGACGGTGATTGGTTTAAGTCCTGCCGCCGTCACCTTCGTCGTCGCCGACCTTCTGGAGGAAGGCATCGTCATCGAAGGGAAGACCGTACCCGGCCTCACCGGCCGCCGCCCGATCCCGGTGGATATCAACTACGAGCACGCGCTCGCCATCGGCTTCAAGCTGATGGTCGATTCGGTGGAGTGCGTGGCAACCGACCTTGCCACCAACCCCGTCGCCGCCATGCGGGTAAGCCTCGACGGCCATGACCCGGATAAGGTCGCCGACCTGCTGGCGGGCACCGTTCCCCAACTGGTGAAGCTCGCCGGACGGCCGAACGCGAAGCTCGCCGGCATCGGCATTTCCATGCCCGGCGTTATCAACCACGAACAGACGGCCTGCGTGCGCAGCTACCGATTCAAATGGGACAATGTCCCCCTCGCCTCACTGGTCGCGAGCCGCGTCCATGTGCCGGTCTGGCTGGAGGATGACACTAACGCCTATGCCATCGCCCAGCAGCTCTTCGGGCTCGGCCGCCAGCATCGCAACATGGCGGTTCTCGCCGTCGGCGTCGGCATCAGTTGCGCGCTCGTCATCGACGGCAAGCTCTACCGCGGCGCCAATGGTGCTGCCGGCAAATTCGGCCACACGCTCTATGAGGAGAATGGCCGGCTCTGCGAATGCGGCAAGCGCGGCTGTCTGATGGCCTATCACTCCGAAATCTCGATGCTCCGGCGCTGGCGGGAAGCGACCGGCCGCGAGGAACTCGGACTGCCGGAACTGACGGCTGCGCTCGCATCAGGCGATGCCGCCGCCCTCGCTCTCGTTGCCGATTCCGGCCGCGGCATCGGCACCGCCCTTGCCAATCTCGTCAACATCACCGACCCCGAAGTCATCGTCGCCGGCGGCGAAGCCGTCTCCCTCGGCGATCCTTTCCTGACGCCGCTGCGCGAAGCGCTTTCCGCCCGGACCTTCCGAACCGCCCCGCCCCTCTTGCCCGACTGGGAGGACAATTCCTGGGCCCGGGGTGCCGCCGCTCTGGTCACCCAGAAAATATTCGACTTCGAATCCTCCGGCGGCATCACGGACATCGCCAATCTCGCCGGCGTCAGACCCGTGGACTCGTCGTCGGCCGCGTAGTGATACACTGCATTACAAAAATGGGGGTTTTCAGACACATCGCTGGTTCAATCCTCAGGTGAAATCCGGACACGACCCAATGGTCGATATTGGTTTAAATCCAGGAAGGATGACCACATGAAAATGATCCAGACTATCGCACTCGCCCTTGTTCTCGGCGGCGCAGCAACAGCACATGCAGAACAGCCGCTGCAGCGCACCGATCTCATCAAGAACGATATCGACGTGCCCGGCCACGAGACCGTCCAGGTGCGCGTCGATTTCGCTCCGGGCGTTCTCGCCCCCAATCACTCGCATCCCGGCGAGGAGATCGCCTTCGTCATCGAAGGAACGCTGGAATACCAGCTCGAAGGCAGACAGCCTGTTACCCTCAGAGCCGGCCAATCCTTGTTCATTCCATCAGGCGTCGTACACTCGGCGAAGAACGTTGGCAGCGGCAAGGCTTCGGAACTGGCAACTTACATCGTCCGCAAAGGGGCGCCGCTCGTCGTGCCTGCGAAGTGAGCACTTCGTAGAACCGGATCGGGAGCAGCCGCCCCGCGAATAGGGACAAGACAGACGCCGCAATCTCTCCATTGCCCTGCCACCTCTCGAATGCCGTAGGAGCGTGTAGCCTGCCGTAGGATCGCCGATGCCTGTCAAAGAGAACTTGCCGGGGCATCATGGATAATATTCAGTCCAAAGCTCCGGCAAAAAAAGATGTATCGAAAAATCAAATCCTTTATCCAAGAATCCTTCAGGCTAAACCCGATGCCATCGATTGAAGACCGCCTCTTGCCAGAAATTCTCCCGGAGGAGGTCAAGGATTTCATTTCATCCGAGATTGTCGTCGGCGATATGGCCCTGCCTTCCCGGTATCCCAAACCCGCCGAAATGGAGGCTTGGCAGGTCGGTTTCCGCTTTCATGGGCTCACCGGCGAAAGCCTTGTGTCGACGACGTCAGGTGCATGGCAACCGGGATGGTATGTGATCGCAATGAACGGCTTCGACGATCCGTTTTTCATCGACATCAGCGAAAGCGCATTCGGCTTTCCCGTCTAATACGCACCGCATGGTGCCGGACGCTGGGACGCGATAATCGCGGCTCCGAACATCAGACGTTTCAGCCAGATATTGTCAGCCCTTCATGCGCTGGCAGATGACGATGCAAAGGTCATGACATTCATCGAGGCCGAAACCGACACGTCGAATGCGCTGTGGCGCGAGGTCCACGAAGCCCGCGCCGACCGCGAAACTCTGGAACGCGAACTGGCGCAGACAGAAACGGAATTTGACCCGAAGGACCTTGAGCACGGCACCTTGTTCATCACGGCTGTCGGCCCGCAAAAACTCAAGATCGCCCAGGTCCTCAGGCGCGCGCTCGGCCTATCCCTGCGCGAAGCACTGGCCTTGGCGGCAGAACCCGAAATCCCCATCGGCAGCGCCCCTTTCGTTCAGCTCCGCCGGCTTCAGTACGAATTGATCGCGCTCGGCGCATTGGTGGAGTTCCGACCAGATACCGAGCCACTTGCGTGAATTCCGGCTTAATTGCCACCTAGCCGAAGGTTCAGGTGCCGTCACCCTTGTCGACCTGCCTGAGCGGAACAGATTTCGATCCCGACGCGCGAGGACTCAGGCCCAAGTCCTCCGCCGACGTCGGGCCAGGCCTGCCGCCAGGCAAACAAAAGGCCGGCCTGGGAGCGTTGTCCATGAAGGTTACATACTGTTCGAAGGAGGGTATAAGTTTGAGCTTGACGGCCATGGTGTAGCAGACATCGAGACTACGCTTGCGCTTGAGGCACTTGTTTACGGATTGGATTTTGTCCCGAACATCTGGCTCTAGATATTCGACCGTAAGGTCATCCGGAATCATTCCGTGTTTACGCAACATATCCTCGGCGATCGTCTTGTTTTTTCGAAGATACATCGCCAACGCAATATAATGATTGATCGTGTATTCGGACACTTTACTAACCGGGAAATATGATGGCGGAACGAGCGATCGAAAGCCGATAGAACCCCAAAGACCTGCAAGTGCTACCGTATTTCCCTTGCGCGCCTCTTTCCACAACTCCCTCCAAGCTTGCGCACAGTCGCCTTGATGAAGCAGCCTCATCGGCTCCTCCCAAACATCTGGCCCATCTTCATTCGCGGCGGCGACTACAAGTGGCGACAGAACGAGGCCGGCAAACACAAAGAGCGACATGAATGGTTTAATCAGAAAAAAGCGAATGAAATCGCGCATGGTAAATTGTGTTCCCCCATAACATCCCCGGTCGGTGCTGTTGGAGTCATAGAAGTCTTTATGTTTTTGCTGCGGCAAAATTCCGCGTCTCAAACTGATTTTGACGTTGGAATTAAAGTGCCCGTCATCGGCATCGCGACCCGCTGCGGCGTACCCCGACAACACCAATAACCAGCCCTACGGTATCGTCGGATGGAAGCTACAGCCATTTCGGCACCTCGACGCGTGCATAGCTGCGCAGCTTGTCGATCAGGACCCTCGCATCCGTATCGACTGAAATCGAGTGCCGGTGCGCCGCCGGCAGGAACTTCGTCTCGACCATATGGTCGATGAAGCCGAGGAAGGCGTCGAAGAAACCGGCGGAGTTCAGGAGGCCAACGGGTTTGTCGATCTCTGAGAGCTGGTTCATGGTCCAGACCTCCATCAGTTCCTCGATCGTGCCGATGCCGCCCGGCAGCGCAATGAAGGCATCGGAAAGCTCGACCATGCGTTCCTTGCGGCTGCGCAGCGTCTCGACGATCTCATGCCTGGTCAGACCGGCATGCGATTGCCCGCGCTGATGCAAGCTTTGTGTAATCACGCCATGGACACTGCCGCCGGCCGCAAGGGCGGCGTCGGCAACGACGCCCATCAAGCCCTTGACCGTTCCGCCATAGACGATGGTTATCCCCGCCTCCCCTAGCGCCCGGCCGAGGGCGCGGGCGCCGTCGGCAAAGGCCTCCGAAGCGCCGAAATTGGAGCCGCAGAACACCGCGACGGACTTGATTGAACGTATCGTCATCTGAACCTTCTATCTCCTCACAGGCATTTGCATATACCTAGTCGATTCCAAGCTACGAGTGAGCGTAAAGCGAAGAGAAATGCTCCTCCAGCGCCCGACGTGTACCGATCCTGGTTTCCGCTGTGGCATCGGGGCCGGCACCTGTCCCCTGCACGGAGAAGAAGGTCAGGTCATGCAGCCCGATCGTGGCGAGGATGGCTTTCAGATAAGGCGTCAGGAAATCCGGCTGGCGGGCGCGCTCCCCGGAAAACCGCCCGCCCGAGGCGACGGCGATGAAGACGGGGCGGTCGCGTAGCGTGCCTACTTTTCCGGCCGCGCCGATCGTGAAGGTCCGCCGCGCCCGCACGACATGATCGATCCAGGCCTTCAGCGCCGAGGGGACGGTCAGATTGTGCATCGGCGTTCCGATGACGACGAAGTCCGCAGCCTCCAGCTCGCGGATCAGCTCTTCGGACAGGGCCATCGAGCCCTCGCGTGAGACATCCGCCGCCGATGCCTGGGAGATCGCATAGGCCGCGTCGACATGGGCGATCGTGCCATTGCCGATCACCCTCTCGACGACGATTGCCCCCGGCTCCGTCTGCAGGAGAAAGCCGATAATCGCTTGGGAGAGCCTGTAGCTCTCGGCCGCCTGCCCGCGCGGGCTGCAGCTCACATGCAGGATTGTGTTCATTGACCCACTCCGAGGTTCTGTCCAAATCCCTTCACCGCTTTGAAAGAGCGCGATGCCGATTTGAAGCGTGGAAGTGACAATGGTTCTACGAACATTATGGTCCATCCCCAAGGTCCATGAAGAGAGTTTACAACTGAGCCATGATTGTGCCGAGCGGGCCAATATGACATCATCATCCGCCTATCCATGTGAGAGGTTGACCAGTTGATGACCGGCGCAAGGCCCGGCAATATCCCGCCGCTCGATCCAGCAGCGGCCACGCCGTTTTACCGGCAGATCTACGATCGCTTCCGCGGCGCCATTGCCAGCGGTCTGTTGAAGCCCGGCGACCGGATACCTTCGGCACGGGCGCTGACCAAGGAATTGGGCCTCGCCCGAGGCACCATCGAAGCCGCCTATTCCCTGCTTGCCGCCGAGGGTTATATCCAGGCCCGCGGCCAGGCCGGCACCATCGTCACGCCGGATCTCAAACCGCAAATGCCGGCTCCGAGCCCGATCCCACCGGCCGATAGCGGCATCGCGTCGACGAGTTTTCGTCCCGACTCGATCCTGCCCTTCCAGATGGGCCTACCGGCACTCGATGCCTTTCCCCGCAAGATCTGGGCCCGGCTCGGCGCGCGCTGCGCGCGCGCCATGCAGCCGTCAGACATGGTTCACCCCGCCGTCTCCGGCCTGCCGGCCCTGCGTGCTGAGATCGCCGCCTATCTGCAGGTCTCGCGCGGCATCAGTTGTTCGCCGTCTCAGGTGTTTGTCACCTCAGGTTATCGCCACACCATCGCGCTGATCGTGCAAGCCTTGCTGAAGGCTGGCGATCGAGTCTGGCTGGAAAACCCGGGATATCCGCCGACCCGGGAGCTGTTCCGGCAAATGCAGATCGAGAGCATTCCCGTGCCGGTCGATCGCGACGGTTTGGTCGTCTCCGACGGCATCAGGCAGGCGCCTCGCGCCCGCGCGGCGGTGGTGACGCCGGCGCACCAGAGCCCGCTTTGCGTCTCGCTCTCCCTGCCCCGGCGCCAGGCGCTGCTGGACTGGGCTGCGGGAAACGAGGCATGGATCATCGAGGATGATTACGACGGCGAATACCGCTATGTCAGCCGTCCCCTTCCGGCCTTGAAGAGCCTCGATCGCGATGGACGGGTGCTCTATGCCGGCACCTTCAGCAAAGTGCTGTTTCCGAGCCTCCGGCTTGCCTATCTCGTCGTGCCGGAAGCTGAGGTGGCGCGGTTCGAGGAGATGACCGAGGCGCTGGCCGCCGGCAGTCCTGAGCTGACGCAGGCAATCGTCACCGCCTTCATCACCGAGGGTCATTTCGCCAGGCATATCCAACGTATGCGCAGGCTCTATGCCGAGCGCCGCGAGATGACGGCAGCAGGCCTGGAAAGCGTGCTCGCCGGCCATATGCAGATCGATTCCCAGCCCGGCGGCATGCACTTGATCCTGCGGCTGTTAGGCCGGCAGTCGGACCGGGAGTTCGTGGCACGCATGCGCAAGGAAGGCCTCTATGCGGAAGCACTGACGGACTGGATGATCGAGGGCGACGCCGCCCCGGCCCTGCTTCTCAACTTCACCAATATCGACTCTCAGCGCACGGCCGAAACGCTCGCAAGGCGGATGTCGAAACTGCTTTGAGCGATATCATGGTCTAATACAGAATGCCGTTCATGGACCTTCTGATATAGGCCAAGATGCACGACGATTAAGTCCTTCAATCAGAAAGGAACAATCGTCATGAGCAATCGCATCGACTACGCAAAGGCTTCTCCCGAGGGATACAAGGCTTTTGGCGGCGTCTACGTCACCGTCCAGAAAAGCGGCCTGCCAAAGGAGCTGGTCGACCTCGTCTATCTCAGGGTGTCTGAGATCAACGGTTGCGCCTTCTGCATCGACATGCATTCTCGCGATCTGCTGAAATCAGGCCTAACGGTCGACAAGCTGGTGCTGGTGGCGGTCTGGCGCGATGCCGGCAACCTGTTCAGCCCCCGCGAACGCGTAGCCCTTGCCTGGGCGGAAACGGTCACGCGCGTCGCCGAAACCGGTATTCCCGATGCCGACTACGCCGCTGCCGCCGCCGAATTCGACGACAAGGAACTCGCCGATCTCACCTATGCAATCGGCCTGATGAACGCCTTCAACCGCTTCGGCATCGCCTTCCGCTCGACGCCGGCGGCCGGCGCCAAGGCTTGAAGCAAGTCCGCTGCGGGCGCTCATGAATACGGGCGCCCGCTCCCTGAGAATAAAGCTCGCCGGGCCGCAACGCCCGGCCCATCAAGGGATGCACACCTATGGCTTGGGCGCTCCTCAGCATCGCCGGCATTCTCGAAATCGGCTTCGCCTTCTTCATGAAATCATCCATGGGCTTTACCCGGTTGATCCCCGCTTTGCTGACCGTTGCCACCGGCCTGTCGAGCGTCTTCCTTCTGTCGATTTCGCTGCGCACCCTGCCTGTCGGCACCGGCTACGCAGTCTGGACCGGCATCGGCGCGGCCGGCACCGCGATCCTCGGAATGGCCGTGCTGGGCGACTCCGTCGCGCCGATGCGGCTCTTCTGCATCGCTCTGATCCTGGCCGGCGTGATCGGCCTTAGGCTGGTCTCCGGCAGTTGATCCGAGCGCCGGCTCGAGAATCGATCCGAGCGGGTGCTGTATCATTAGGGATCGTTGCAGGCTTTAGCCCTTGCCACGTCATCGAAGATGTAGCGTCCGGATGTTTGGTCCGAGCAGCGGTCGATGTGGTCGTTCGCGATGACCCCCCGCCCGACACTTTCGCTCCACCTCTTCCGCCGTCTCGACGCCGCCCGGCGCCGGTAGTGGCCTCTGCGACGTCCTTGCGGCTTGCGCGGGCCGATGTCAATTCGCCGCCGGAACCGGGCAGCTCATGTCGTAGCGTGCCGCCTACGACAGCGCCGCACTGGCCGCCTCGGCCAAAGTCCCGTCATTTTGCATAGTCAGACTGGTTAGATAAACTCCACGCTCAGGAGCACCATCGACGATGGAGAAATTCGTGATTTGGCTCATCGTGTTGCCTTTCGCAGGAGTCTTTATTACCGCCTTGATCATGAAGCGAGGGATCAGACTTTGGATATCCATCGCAACCGCGAGCTTGGCAATATTGGTTGGGGCGATCTGCCTACACACCTTCGCCGTCGAGCCAAGCTGTCGGATTGATGAACAGGAATGTGTGGGAGCGACGGCGATTGCGTGGCTTATAGCCTTTATTTGGAGTGCTCCATGTGTTGGATTCCTCCTTAAATTTATCGGCCAAATTCGTGAGGGTAGTGTCGACGATGAAGACCGCGATCATATTCGACTGTGAATTTCTTTGCCTGGAAGGCTCGCAACGCAGATTTTGGTGCGCGGCCCACGATCCCGATCCTGTCATTGCGCAGATCGGAGCCGTCAAGCTTGGCCTCGAAGACGAGTTTCCGATCCTCGATACGTACAAATCCTACGTCCGGCCCATCGATCGCTTCGGCAAGAGGTATCCGCTCGATCCTTATTTCACCAATCTGACCGGCATCACCGAGGAGGATATCGACACCCATGGCGTGACATTGGAGGATGCCCTTTCCGGCCTCGACAGCTTCTCGGGCGGCGCCCGGTTTTGGTCCTGGGGCAAGGACGAGCTGAACATGTTGGCCATCAGCTGCTATGTCGCCGGCATTCAGCCTTCCATCCCGGCCCGCCGCTTCGACAACGCCGTCAAGCTGCTCGTCGCTGCGGGGATGCCGATCGAGGATTTGGCAAAGACACCGAGCAACAAACTGGCCGACTACTACGGCGTCGACCATCCTCCATTGCAGGCGCATGATGGGCTCGACGACGCTCTGTCGATTTCATACACGCTGCAACATCTGATGAAGATCGGAAAATTGCAGCCCGAGGTTTTCGACCGAATCTGAGGACAGAGAAAGCGTCACGATCCTCCCCTACCGCGCAAACCTGCGGGCGCCGGCGACGCAGAGGATGACGGCGACCGTGACGGCGAGCATGGCCCAGGTCACGGGCTCGTGCAGCAGGGTGGCAGCAAGCGCCAGACCGAAGAACGGCTGGAGCAGTTGCAATTGGCCGACGGCGGCGATGCCGCCCTGCGACAGGCCGCGATACCAGAAGATGAAGCCGATCAGCATGGAAAATAGCGAGACATAGGCAAGGCCGAGCAGCGCCGGCACTTCGATGCCGGCGAAGGTTGCCGGCCTATGCAAAAGCGCGACTGCGACCGTCAGCGGCAGCGACAGCACGAGCGCCCAGGAAATCACCTGCCACCCGCCGAGAGTGCGTGAAAGCCTGCCGCCTTCGGCATAGCCGAGGCCGCAGACGACAACAGCCGCCAGCATCAGCAGATCGCCGACCGGCGAGGCCGTCAGCCCTTGCGTCAATGCGAACCCCGCCACCAGCACGCTGCCGAGAACGGAAAAGAGCCAGAATGCCGGCTTCGGCCGTTCTCCGCCACGGACCACGCCGAAGATCGCCGTTGCGAGCGGCAGCAGGCCGATGAAGACGATCGAATGGGCGGAGGTAACGTGCTGCAGCGCCAGCGCCGTCAGCAGGGGGAAGCCGACAACGACGCCCAACGCCACCACGGCCAAGGAGAGGATATCGTCTCGGCTCGGTCGCTTCTCTCTGAAAGCGATCAGCAGGCCGAGCGCAAGAAAGCCGGCGATCACCGCGCGCGCCACGGTGAGAAAGACCGGATCGAACTGCATCACCGCCACGCGGGTGGCCGGCAGCGATCCGCTGAAGATCACCACCCCGATAAAACCATTGATCCATCCCGATGCCATGCGATCCATCTCGCGCTCCATGATGCGCTGCACTCCTTCATTCTCTAGCTCTTATCGGCCAACACGGATGGTTATGACAGTCACAGTCTGATACAATTTCTGGAAACTGTAATGGTGCAGGAAGCAATACGGATGAACGAAGGACGCACACGCGTGGAGATGGTCGCCGCGACGATCAGGCAGCGCATCGCCGGGCGCAGCCTGACACCGGGGGCAAAGCTACCATCCGTTCGAGGGCTGGCTGCGACGTTGAAACTGTCGACTTCGACCGTCGTCGACGCCTATGAGCGGTTGGTCGCCGAAGGCGCGATCCTGGCAAGACCGGGTTCGGGATTCTACGTCGCCAATCAGGCAGCCCCCTTTGCGCTTGCCGAGGCTGGGCCGAAGCTCGACCGTGCGGTCGACCCGTTCTGGATATCGCGGCAATCGCTGGAGGCCGGCGAAGCGGACCTGAAGCCGGGATGCGGCTGGCTCCCGCCTTCCTGGCTGCCGGGGGATGGCATGCGCCGCGGGCTCAGAACGCTTGCCCGCGCCGACGGGCCGGCACTCGCCGATTACGGCTCGCCGCTCGGCTTGCCGCAGCTGCGCCAGCTGATTTCGCGGCGCATGGGCGAACGGGGGATCCAAGCCTCCCCGGACCAAATTATGCTGGCCGATTCCGGCACGCAGGCAATCGATCTGCTCTGCCGTTTCTTGCTGGAACCCGGCGACACGGTGCTGGTCGACGATCCCTGTTATTTCAATTTCCACGCGCTGTTGCGCGCCCATCGGGCAAAGATCGTCGGCGTGCCCTACACGCCATCCGGTCCCGATATCGAAGTGTTTGCGCAAGTCCTCGCCGATGAGCGACCGCGGCTCTACATCACCAACTCCGCCATCCACAATCCGACCGGCGCAACCTTGTCTCCCGTTACGGCTCACCGGGTTCTGAAACTCGCCGACCAGTTCGACTTGACCATCATCGAGGACGATATCTTCGCCGATTTCGAATATACGCCGGCGCCCCGCCTTGCCGCCTTCGACGGGCTCGAGCGGGTCATCCACATCGGCAGCTTCTCGAAGACCCTGTCGGCCTCGGCCCGCTGCGGCTTCGTCGTGGCGAAATCGGAATGGATCGACGGCCTGACAGACCTGAAGATCGCCACCTCCTTCGGCGGCGGCCGGCTGACGGCGGAACTGGTGTTGAATGTCTTGAGCGACGGCAACTATCGCAAACACATCGAGGCGCTGAGACACCGGCTCTCCCGGGCTATGAGCGAGGTCTCGGCCAGACTGAAGAATCTCGGCATAACGCCCTGGCTGGAGCCTCAGGCCGGAATGTTCCTCTGGTGCCAACTGCCCGATGGCATCGACGCAGCTGATGTGGCGCGCGCCGCACTCGAAAAGAGGATCGTTCTGGCTCCCGGAAACGCATTCAGCCTGTCGCAATCGGCAACGAATTTCATGCGCTTCAATGTGTCTCAGACGCTGGATGCGCGGGTGTTCGAGGTGCTGGGGGATGCGCTGGCGGGACGAGGATAATGGAAGGTGGGCGGTAGCGGATGGGTGACATCAAACTCCACCGAAGCGTCAGTAAACGAAGCAACAGCAAGCAGCTGCACCCTCTTCTCCCCAGCGGGGAGAAGGTGGCCCGAAGGGTCGGATGAGGGGGCAGTACGGCACTCCCTCCAGTATACTATTGCTCTTCGCTTACGCTCACGTGCATTCGCTCCTGTCGTCGCTCACCCCTTCAACCGCCTGCCGGCACCTTCTCCCCGGCGGGGAGAAAAGATATGCGGCAGCGCCTCGCCCTTCCGGAAAGCGTCTTTTGCGGAAACGGAAGACATGTGCTTTCTTCCCTCGCCTTTGCCCAGCAACCATCAGAACGACCGGTGAACCGCCTTGTCGTTGGCAAGGCGCGTCACGCAGCCTTCGAGCTTGGCGAGCAGCAGATCGAAGTCGAGCGGTTTCGTCAGATAGTCCGCCGCTCCGCCGCGCAGGCCGGCAAGCGTATTTTCCCGATCGGTCAGCGCGGTCAGCAGGATGAAGGGAATGTTGGAAAGCTCCGGGTGATTGATCTGAATTTCGGCCAGAAGCTGGTGCCCGTCCATGACAGGCATCGAAATGTCGCTGATGACGATATCGGGCCATTTTGACAGGATTATTTCCAGTCCCTCGGCGCCGTTCGAGGCCTCGAGCGTCTTGTAGCCGGCTTCGCTCAATTCTTCGACGAGGAGGTTCCGGATCTCGACTTCGTCTTCTATGCACAGGACTGTAACCATGAGCTCTTCCTTAAGCTGCGACATGTTGATCCGACAATAGAAATTCTATTGGCAGAAGAATGGTGAATGTTGTGCCTTTGCCGAGCTCGCTCGTCACTTCGACGGTGCCGCCATGCAATTCGATGACCTGCTTGACGACATTGAGGCCGATGCCGGTTCCGGCAATGCCCGTGGCGCTGCGGGCGCGATAATAGGGTTGGAACAGCTTCGGTAGATCCTCCGCATCCATACCGATGCCGCTGTCGGAGATGGCGATCTCCACCGTCTTCTCGTCGACCCGGGCGCGAACATGAATGTCAGGCGCGTTGGGCGAATACTTAACGGCGTTCGAAATCAGGTTGGTGAAGACCTGTTCCATCGCGCTGCGGTCGAACGTCAATACATCCGGTATTGGCTCAAGATCGAGATGGAACACATGCGTGCGGCTGAGATGCCGCTGCCTGTCGCAGCAGCTGACGAGCAGGGTTTTCAGATCGCCTTCGCTGCGCTTCAGTGTGATCTGTCCGGTTTCGAGCCGCCCGCTGGCGAGGATGCTCTCCATCAGGTCGACCATGCGCACGACGGCGCTTCGGATCACGCCGGCTTTTTCGTGAACGTAATCACCGCTGACGTTGGTCGTCGAGCGGCAGAGCCGCTGGGCGGCAGCATCGATGATGGCGAGCGGCGTGCGAAACTCGTGCGAAGCCATGGCGACGAACTGGCGCTGGAGCGCATTCACCTGGCGTTCGTGCACCAGCAGGCGGTCCAGTTCCTCTCTCTGCCTTTCGATCTCGGCCGTTCGATCAGCCACCATCTCTTCCAGATGGTTGCGGTGATGGGTGAGCTGCGCCTGGCTGTCCAGCAGGGTCAGCGAGGTGCGATGCAGACCTCGCCCGAGCCAGCACACGACGGCGATCAGCAGCGCCAGGCAACCAAGCCCCGCCGGCGCGATCTGCCGAAGCAGCATGAATCCGGGCAGGATAGGCGGCCACACGAGGTAGCCGATCGTGCCGCCGTCATGGGACGACACAGGCACTTGCGCCCGTTCGTCCTCACTTTTCGAAGGCGCGAAATGCAGGCCTTCGAGCCGCGCATAATGGGCGATGCTTTCGGCAGCCTTTCCATCGAGGAACTTGACCGAGATGGCGATGAACTCCTGGCCCGGCTCGATCTGCATCCTGCCCGAGCTCGGCAGAATGGGACGCGCGCTTGCTATCGCCGGTCTGTTGCCGATCAGGATCGTCCGAACCGCGGCCAGTTGACCGAGCGCTTCGGCGCTGGGCTTTGCAGCCCGCTCGACGAGAACGGTGCGCATCTCACCGGCGAGAGCGGTCACGTCTCGGCCGTCGTCGTCACCGAGCCGCGGCGGCATGGCATCCGCGCCGTCGCGGAACGCAAACATCAGGCGATTGGTATCGTCGAAGATATAGGTCCTGTCGTGCCCGAAATACCGGCTCGTCCACCGGCCGACATTGTCGAGCAGCCATTCATGGTTCCGTTGCTTGGCATAAAGGAAGGCATCGTCCCATTTGGTGACGCTTTCCTGCTCCCGGGGAAGTGCCGCGATCTGCTCTTCCAATCCTTGACCGACGAAGTCGGCCTGCCGGCGCAGCGAGAGATCATCGACCTTCACCGCTGCGAGCCACGCAAATCCGCACAGCAACGCAGCCGCCGCGCAGGTGAGCGTCACCAGGACGAATGTGATGTGGGATGTGAGCCCGACCTTCAATACCTGCAACCTTTTGATGGCGCCCGATGCCGAGAAATTGACACGCAAAGGTTGACGGACCGTGAATTATGCGCTCCCGTGCGGGCCTGCGGCAGGTCTCCTATGGCAGTCGCGATCAGGAGAAGAGTATGGACGCCGCAGCACCGTCGGATATGTCAGGCATCAGGATCAAACCGATCGCTGCCGGCCACATCGATAGCTTTCATTGCTGTCGGTTTTACGCTCATCCGATCAAGTGAAGATTATCTAATGTGGTCTTTGTGGCGTGTATCGCTACTGAGATGATGAGAACCACATGATCGCGGTTCGCTGATTGATCCAAGGACAGCGTCAAGCTGTCCGGAACGTCCTTCCGAATGAATCTTTCTCTCGCCAGAAGTCGATCTGTCGTCACACTCACTGATGAGATCAAGCTATCTTTCTCAAGCAGAACAAAAAAGGGATCTTCGTCCGATGCTGGTGTCTTAGGCAATTGCGATTGACTCGTTGGGATTTGGAGAGCGTCAAACAGCGTCTTGAGCCTGTTATCTATGTCCGTATCGACAATGAGGCCACCAGCTTTGCCCGGTCGCAACATTAGAACGTCTATAGAGCAGTGGGTAAATGTCTCATCACTTACAAGTGGAACCCAACGGTAACCCCATTTGCCATTACGATCGGCGATCCACTGAAACTCAGGAACGGTTTTATGGTTCGCGTAGTCCATCCATTCATCTAGATTTCCGTCGACTCGCCAGAGCTCTCGGAATTGCTTGTGAAACTCACGGCGAATGTCGTGTTTGTGGGCTGGGCGCTTCGAATTATTACCCGAGGAATGCAACTCACCTTCATAAAACAACCTAAATCTCACTTAGCGCCCCTCCCATCCTATTCATCTTTCGTGAGGCACAACCACTGTGATTTCCTGTATCGACGAAACTGCCAGAGCGCATTTCGATATAGTTTAGGCCTCTTTCGCCCGACCACTCCCCTATCGGGCGAAAGCCTCGAACGGATTGTCGTGGGTCAGGCGCACCAGGGTGCCATCATCTATGCCCCGCCGTTTCAATTCGGGCAGCAAGACCGTGGAAAGATGCGTATACGGTTTGGGCGTCCCGCCCATCGGCAGCGCCGGATCGAACCAGCCGCGGTCATGGCTCAACAACAGGCGATTGCCGCAGCCCGCCTCCAGCGCCTTGATCACCAGCTCAGCCACCTCGTTGTCCCCGGCCCGGCCGACATGATCATACTCGATCCAGGCGCCTCGCTCGGCGACGG
This sequence comes from Rhizobium sp. WYCCWR 11128, assembly GCF_013416305.1. Classification (NCBI taxonomy): domain Bacteria; kingdom Pseudomonadati; phylum Pseudomonadota; class Alphaproteobacteria; order Hyphomicrobiales; family Rhizobiaceae; genus Rhizobium; species Rhizobium sp. WYCCWR 11128. The sequence goes on along the minus strand of NZ_JACCEZ010000001.1, from coordinate 395,124 downwards.
CGACGTTATAGGCGAAGTCCTTTTCCTCCTGCGTATGGATCGAGATAAACCTGTCGGCCCTGTAGCCCTCCGCCTCGATGACATCCAGCTGGTCCATCACGACCCGTCCCCTGATCGTATGACTGCCAATGACGGCGTCGGTCTGCGCCGCGGCCCGCGCGGCTGCCCGCAGGATTTTCGTCTCGAGCGCCGTCATGCCGTCATCGCCGGCACTGAGCTTGATCCAGCCCGCCTGGAACCCGGTCTCGTCGATCTGCTCCGTCAGCTCGCGAAGCATCCACGCCTCCAGCTCTTTCTCGGAAGCATGGCGGACCCATTCGGGAATCCAGGGCTCACGGTAATTGCCGGTGGGCACGACGATCGGAAAATCCGTCGCAATGGACACCGCAAGATCGATATCCGCACGGCGTCCGACGCCGCCCGTCGAGCATTCGACCAATGCCGTCACCCCGAGCTTCTTGATCCGCTCGATCTCGGGGGCCATCAGCCGAACGACGTCTTCTATCTCTGCTTCGGCATAACCGGGCTGGTCCGGCGTCCTGAGGTCGACGAAGACGTGCTCGTGCGGGAGGATCATCCCAAGTTCGGATTTGCTCTTAGGCCCGAGCGTCGTGCGCAGATATTTCAAAGTCTCTCCCCCCTACAGCCGCACCGGCTTTGCGTGCAGCCCTCGACCGACACCGAAGCGTCAACACTGCCGCGAAAGTAGATCGTTACATGATGAAATCAATTGCTCGCTCGATGGAAATTCTGACAACCTGACCCTTGATGTCGACTTCCGGCCTGGCGCCCTCCGGCAGCCATGCCGCTACCACTTCACGCTGAACCTGACCTTGGCGCCGAAGCTGTTGCTGTCGCCAAAGTCCTTGAGGCTGGTGCGGGCGAAGGCCTCGCCATAGGCCGCGTAACGGTCGTCCGCCCAGCTGAGTGAGCCGCCCATGCCAAGGCCGCCCCAGAGCGCCTGGTTCTCACTGATAAGCTTCGTCCCCGAGACATCGACATCCGAACCGTCGAGAAAGTCGTAGTAGAGATTGGCGATGCCGTAGAGCTTCGAGCGGCTGATCTTTCCGGAGGCACTCTTCCAGTCGCTGTCGTAATCGGCCGAGATGCCGAGGCGGCCGGTCAGGCTGTCGCCATCGTCAAGCGACGCGTCGGCGCCATAGGCATCGGTGAAGCTGTCGAAACGCACGGAGGAATAGGCAAGCTGCGCCTGCGGCGTCAGCGACCACTGGCTCGTCAGCGCAATCTTCTGGCCGGCTTCGACGCTGAGCCCATAGCCGAAGCCGTTGTTGTCGTCGGCAAGCGTGGTGTGAAGCGTCGAGGATTTGAGATCGCTGCTGTACCAGGTCACGCCAGCCTGCGTATCGATGTAGAAGCCGCTGTTGCCGTACCAGGTCAAGGTGCCGTCGAAGCCGTAGCCTGTGGTGTCGATGTCGCCCGTGCCGAAGCGCGAAGAGACGTCTGCGGAGGCCGTATCCACATGAAAGCTGAGCCCGCCGATCAGCACGCCCGCCCCGCTTCCGCGCAACATTCCGTCGACGCCCACCTGCAGCGTCCAGCTGTTGACGTCATATTCGGTGCCGGACGTCGAGGTTTCGGGCTCGAAATGCGAATGCGTCCCGTCGATGCGGGTCCAGATCGCCTTGCCCTGATCGTTGACCTCATCGTTCCCGGCGTCGGCAGCGGATTGACCATCGTCCGCCTCGCGCCCACCGGTGCGCTGGCGCAGCGTCCCGAACTCATTGAGGCTCTGCAGCACGCCGGCATAGGCCTCATAGAGCGGCACGGCAGGCGCATATAATGGCCCGGTCGAGGTGCCTGCGGCATCGAGAACGGCTGAACGCAGATACCAGTCGCCATCGGCAGGCGTGCTGACACCCCCTTGGTAAAGTCGATAGGCATAAGCCCCGCCGACCACGGCCTGGTCGCCTTCGAACACATAGTCGCCGAGGAGCGAGAAGGTGCCGGCCGACGTACCGGCGACATCGACGATTTTGATGCCTTCGACGGTTTGCGCGCCACCGCCTCCGAGGTTGGTCACCTTGACATCGGTGGTGCCTGATGTGTTGCCGGTGACGACGAGGCGGTCGGTCGCGGATGTATCGTTGCCGAGCACGCTCTCGATCTCCAGAGTGCCGCCGCTGCCAATATAGTTGCCCGATATCGTCAGCGTACCAATCGAATTGCCCGGCGCCAACACGCCGGCATTGGTCACATCGCCGAAGATCGTGCCGGTGCCGCCGAGAATACCGGCCCCCGTTGTCGTGACCGGGCTGGTGATCGAGCCGTTGACGGCGAGCCGGCCGCCGCTCACCGTCGTGGCGCCCGTATAGGTGTTGACGCCCAAAAGCGTTTGTCTGCCGCCGGTGACCGTCAGCCCGCCCGTGCCGGCGATGACGCCCGCGAACGTGTCGTTGGCATTGGCGATCGTCAGGGTTTGCGCCCCGATCTGCACGAGGCCGCTGCCGGCCAGGCTCTGGATGGTCGGGGCCGCTGCCCCCGAAACGTCAAGAGCGCCATCCGCGACAACCCGGCTGGAATTGGCGATGGCGCCGGCGCCGGAAAGGGCGAGGCTGCTGCCGAAGTCGATCTGCGTCTCGCCGGTATAGATGCTGTTCGCCAATAGGCTGAAGACGCCGCCACCGGTAACGGTCAGGCCGCCCACGCCGGTAAACCCCGACGCCGCGTCGGTTCCCACAGCAAAGCCGGCGGTATCAATCGTCAGCCCGCCGGACAGCAGATTGAGCTCGGTGCCGGAAAATAAGCTTATGAAGGCTGAGTTAGCGGCCGTCGCGCGCAAAATGCCATTGTCGAAATTGGCTTGGCTCACGCCAGGCCCGCCCCGCAAGGATAGGGTCTGCAATGTGCCGCCGCCGGTGATGTTGAGCGTGCCCGAAGATGCGGCGATGCCGCCGAGTACCGTATTGGCTCCCGCTGTGACCTGTCCGCCGTTCTCAATGTTGAGTGTGCCAGTACCCAAAAAACCCACATGAAAAGTCCCCGCGGGTATGTTCCACTGCGATCCCGGGCCGGTGACGGTGACGGTGCCTGTGGTTCCAGCCGCACTCGCGAGCCGCGACGAGCCCGTGCTTGTCAGGGTGCTACCATTCTGTATCGTCAGGACGCCGTGCGCTGGTCCGCCTTGGCCGACTTGTATTGCCCCCACCGAGACGCTGATCGGCCCAGTGACACCGAGGACGGTAGGCCCCTGGGACGGTACGCCAATTGTACTGATGTTAACGGTTGCACCGGCACCGGGAGCAACGCCGCCCGTCCAATTGCTCCCGTCAGTCCAGTCACTGCTTGTTGTTCCGGTCCAATTTTGGGCCGAGGCCGCCCCGGCGGATAGGGCCATAAGCACCACCCCACATACTGTCAGGAGGACAAGGTGCCGTCCTTTGAACTCCCGATGCTTTCCCGCGCTTCTTGAAATGGGCGTTGCGAGCGAACAGCCGAGGCTCAGTGCCGCGAAGCAGATCCGTGAAAGAAGCTTCTGTTTCCTGGTCCTGCGAAACACAGAGCTTGCCCGCATGATGCCGCCCCACAAAATGCTCTTAAAGATTGATTTAAAATAGGTTTTATCGAATCGGCAACTAAACCGCGATTAAAATTGACGAGTGTTAAGAAATCATGACGGCCTGGGCGCTAAAGCTGGCCACGAAGAAAAGCCGCAGATCGGTCACCCGACTGAAGGCAGCCGAAACATCGCAGCACTTTGCTTTCCTTGATGCGGCTGGCCCTCCCCCGCCCACGCCGCATCGATAACTCGCCTTCCATCCTTGCCTCTCCCGGCCCTTCGCATAGCTCAGGGCGTTCGGCCCTGTGATCGATCCACTGGATCGATCACTCCCGCTTTGCGGGACCAGGCACCAGCCCCGGCCGGCTGATCGCGCGGACCTTGCCGCTGGCGCCGCCACCGCAAAAGAAGCAGTCAGCGCCATCGGATTCGAGGCCGGAGACCCCGGTGCCCTCGGGCATCTCCAGCCGCTCCAGCACCTCGCCGGTTTCGGGGTCGATGCGTCTGACGTCGCTGTCATCGCCCTCCCAGGTGCCGTGCCAGAGCTGGCCGTCGACCCAGGTGACACCTGTCACGACGCGGTTGGATTCGATGGTGCGGAGGATCTTGCCGGTTTCCGGGTCGATCTGATGGATCCTGCGGCCGCGGTGCTGGCCGACCCAGAGCGAGCCTTCGGCCCAGGCAAGGCCGGAATCGCCGCCATTGCCGGGCGCCGGGATGGTGGAAACGATTCGTCCGGTCTTCGGGTCGATCTTGTGAATAACGTCCTCGGCGATCTGATAGAGGAACTCGCCATCGAAAGCCGTACCGGCATGGGACGCAACCTCAATCGAGCGCACCACCTCGCCACTTGCGGGATCGAGCGCGTTCAGCCTGTCGCCCGAGGCGAACCAGACATGCTCACCATCGAAGGTGACGCCGTTGACGCGCTCGGCGCCTGGAAAGGGTCCATATTCACGGATAATCGTCGCAGCCGACTTTTTCATCTCTTCCATCCTGTTTGCCCGTTGACCAGGGCCATCTTCATCAGTCAGGCCATACTAGTCGCTTGGCAAAGGTCCCGGGAGTAACAAGATCGTCGGGAAACCGGGCAGCGGCGGGCTCATCCAGCGCCGCGCCCGCCCGCGCCCGAAAGATTGCACCTTGCTCTCCTCCGCAAGTGAATCCAGCGCCCGCTGCACGGTGCGCGGGCTGGCGCCGAGCGCAATCGCCAGCGCCGAACTTGACCACGCCTCGCCATCGGCGAGAAAGGCGAGCACCGCCCCATGCTGGCCTTCGACCAGCGGCGCCAGCACGGCGGTCTCTCCGGCACGGCGCGGCGAGAGCGCAAAGCCGCGTTTCGTCGCCGAGACCTCGGCGAGCGCCAGCAGCTCGGCGCGCAGCCGGCCGATCTCGACGCGCAGCCGGGCACGGTGCGATTCATCGGCATGTTTGCCGCGGAAGGCACGCGCGATGAGTGTGCCGCGTGCCACATCCGCCGGCCAAGCTTCGGCAAGCGTCCGGGCGAGCGTGAAGAGCACCGGCCGCGTTGCCAGCGACACCGAAAGCTGATCGTCGCGCACGACATGGCGGCAGGCATCGACGACGAGCGTGCCAGAACCTAGCAGCTCTTCCACCTCCTCGAGCAGCAGCGGGCTTTCCCGCCAGCGCGAGATCAGCCGCGCCACGGGCGCGCTGAGCACGCCGGCAGCATTTTCCACCTCCGCCGTCAATACCGGCATACCGGCCTCGCGCGCCGCCTGCCTCGCCCGGTCAAGCGCCGCACGCGCCCCTTTCGTCTGCAGGCGCCGGATCGCTATACCCGCAACCACCAGCTCATGGGCAGCCCTTGCCGCCGGCGGCAGCGGCGTCGGGTCGAGTGTTTCGAGCGCCCGCTCGGCCTCGTCGAGCCGGCCGACCAGCACCAACCGGCGAAGCTCGACATTCCTGGCATGGGCGGCATTGACCCTGTCGCCATGCGCTTCGAGCACCTTGCGCGCCGCCTCCAGCGCTTTGGGCGGCCAGGTGAGATCGCGCGACACCAGCGCGATCTCGGCCTCGGCGACCACGCAGCGGGCCCGCGCCATCGCCTCCCTCGGACCGAAAGCACGCGCCGCACTCTTCAACAGCGCCTTGGCACGGACGAGATCGCCGAGCTGCGCCATCGCAATGCCGCGCAGCGCCAGCGCCGGCGCATCGTCGCGCAGCGCCACCCGCTTCAGCGCGCCGAGCGCATCGCCTGTTGCCAGCGCTCGCGCCGCCGCCGTGATCAGCGAGTCCATTCAAATCCCGTCACACTTGTCACTCCCACCATTTCCCCACCCGGCCTTAGATTTGTCGTCGACCGGCAAGCAAGCCTGCGCCGGATGCTACGACGAGAGACAGGCAAAGGAGAAGACCCATGACGGCACAGCTGAACGCAACACGCCAGCAGTGGCTGGCAGCAAGGCTCGATCTGCTCGAGGAGGAGAAGGAACTGACCCGGCAGAGCGACGCGCTGGCGATGAAGCGCCGGCAATTGCCGCGTGTCAGGATCGACAAGCAATATCGCTTCGACACCGACGACGGCAACGCCTCGTTGAAGGATCTCTTCGGCGACCGCTCGCAGCTTCTCGTCTATCACTTCATGTTCGGACCGGATTATAGCGCAGGATGCCCGTCCTGCTCCTCGATCGCCGACGGTTTCAACGGCGTCTTCGTCCATCTCGAAAACCACGATGTCGCCTTTTGGGCGGTCTCGCGCGCGCCGCTCGCAAAGCTCGAAGCGTTCAAGCGGCGGATGGACTGGAGCTTTCCCTGGGCCTCCTCCTTCGGCAGCGACTTCAACAGCAATTTCAGCGTCTGGTTCTCTGCCGAGCAGCAGCACCAGGGCGATGTAGACTATAATTACCGCCGCGAACCGCCGGCCCCCGAACCGCTCCCAGGCAGGACTGTCCAGGAGTGGCAGCCGCGCGACAGCGAGGCCCCGATCACCCAGATCGCCGCTATGACCGGCACCGACGTTCCCACCTATACTCGCGACCGCCCGGGTGTCAGCGCCTTCGAGCTTATCGACGGCGCCGTCTACCATAGCTATTCCAGCTATGCGCGCGGGCTGGACGGGCTCTGGGGCATGTACCAATGGCTCGACCGCGCACCGAAGAGCCGCAACGAAACCGGCATCTGGTGGCGCCACCACGACCGGTACGGCAAGGAGTGACGCCGATGCTGCTCTCCGCCCACACTCCAGAGCGAGGCGACGGAAACGCCGCTCTCAACGCCGCCGAATGGCTCTCGCTGGCTGCCGCCGCAGACGGATCAGCTGCTAAGCCGCGCAGTGGCATCGCTAGCCCGGGCGGCCGGATCGCCGCCCACACCGCCGACTGGCTATCACTCGCCGGCGCCCCGACATTCGGGGTCATGGCGCTGCTGACAGCCGCGACCGGCAGCGCCGACATGATCTGCATGACGACGCCGGATGCCTTCCCGATCGGCGGAATGGTGCCCATGTACCTGCTGATGAGCGGCTTCCACCTGGCGCCCTGGCTGCGGCTCGCCGCCGGCTGGCGACGCATAAGCCCCCGATAACGCTCCCCGACCGGTACCTCTTCTCCCCAGCCGGGAGAAGAGGGAGCAAGCCGCACTTCCGCTCAACCGCGTCCGGCCTTTTATCCCCTTACCAAAGCGACCAAGTTCATGCCCTCACCTCGATAAAGTCGATCGGCCCGCCGGCAACATCGTCGTCGAAGATCGCACAGGAAAGACTGCCGCCGAAGACGCAGCCGCTGTCGATGTTGGTGCGGTTTCCTGTCGTCACCGGGTTGGATAGCGACGGTGTATGGCCGTGGACCAAGTGCTTGCCCCAATAGTCACTGGACTCACCGGGAGGGAACCGTAGCCAGAGAAGATCGCGCTTGGTCTGCCGTTCCAGCGGAAATTCCGGAACAACGCCGGCATGGACAAAGATACGATATCGATCAACATGCATCAGGGGACGATCGGCAGCCCATTGCAAATGCTGAGGCAGAACCCTGCCGTCATAGGACATTTCCGTTTCAAGTCCGCCGTTGCTGATCCACACGTCTCTGCTGTCGCTGTCGGCATAGGCAGCGACCATCATGTCCTCATGATTGCCTTTCAGGCAGATCCATCTCCACGGGTCCGATGGACCGGCGATGATCCGGTCGAGGACACTTTTGCTGTCAGGCCCGCGATCAATATAGTCGCCAACGAAGACGACGGTCCCTTCAGACGCATAAGCCTCGATCCGATCGATCATCCTGTTCAGCGGATCGATGCAGCCATGGATATCGCCTATGGCAAACGTGTAGCGCATGTCTCATTTTTAGCTCTTGTTGGGGGACTTGGATACGATTTCCTGTGAGAACAGGAATGACGGAGATTGAGGGTGGCGCTCCCGCCGGACTACATGCCAGCGCACCGAAGCGCGCCGGCAGCAAGCCAGAGCGTCCTGCCGAAACGCAACCGCTATCTCCCCTCGACAAAGCTCCGGCGGATCGCCTCCCAGCTTGCCGAATCCGGCGCCAGCAGCAGCCGGCCCCTGGCCATCGCAGGACGATAGGCTTCGCCGCTGAGCAATGCCCCGTAGCCGCCAGCTTCGTGATGGATCAGCACGCCGGCGGCGTGGTCCCAGGGTTTGAGCTCGGCGTTGAGCGAAAAGCTCATAGCGCCTGTTGCCACCGCCCGGTATTCATAAGCCGAGCAGCGCCATGTGGTCGTGCGGGCAAAGTGCAGCATGCTCCGAGCGTAGGCCGGCTGCTCCTCGGCGGGGAACATATGCAGCGGCACAAAGCCGTGCATGTCACCGATTGGCGCCGGCGGGGCGACGCTGAGGCGGGTCTGCGTGCCATCGCGGGCGATGTGCCATGCGCCCTGCCCCGGCCGGGCGGCAAGGAAATCGCCGGTCACGGGATAGTGGATCAGCCCGGCCACCGTCTCGCCGCCCGAGACGATCGCCACGATCATGCCGAACAGCGGCACGCCATGGGCGAAATTCCAGGTGCCATCGACAGGATCGATGATGACAGCGAGATCGGCGTCGCCAAGCCGCGTCAGAATGGCGGGATTGGCGGAGACCGCTTCCTCGCCGACCAGCAATGCCTCGGGAAAGTGCGCGGACAGCGCTTCGGTGAGCCGCCGCTCGGCGCCGAGATCGGCATCGGTCACCAGATCGTCGGGCGCGGTCTTGGTGCGGATGCCCTCGGCGGTGACGCCGAGGAAGCGGGGCAGGATTTCCGCCTCCGCCGCCCGGCGCATATCCTCCATCACGGCGGAGAATATGTCGTCCGACACTTCCCTCATGCGCGGCGCGCCTCGATATAGGCCTTGAGCGCCGCCGGCTGGTCGGTCTGGATGACGCTGATGCCGGCCGCCATCATCCGCCCCCAGATCGCATTGGGATCTTCAAGGGCCGCGCTGTCGGTCAAGCCGCAGCAGGAGACCGGATCGAGCGTGTTGACCCAGAGCGAGATTCCGGCGTTGCGCAGACGCTCGTGCTGGCCGGCCAGCGTCTCAAGCTCATCGAACTTGGCTTCGCACATGAAGGGGCGCGCCGCGATGACTGCCTTGGCGGTCTCTTCGGCGCTCCCGACCCTGAAGAACGCCTGGCCCATGAACGGAATGCCGTCGATGCCGGGCTGCCTGGCGAGCCAAGCCAGCGCCTCCGGCGTGTCGGCGCGAGCCTTGAGATCGACCTGATCGGCCATGCCCATCTCTTTGACCTTGGCGGCGACGATGCCCATCATCTCGAGGTCCTTGAGATCGAGATCGACGAAGATGCGGCCACGCACGGTTTCGAGCACCTGTTCCAGCGTCGGAATGGTCTCACTCGTGAACGGCTGGTCCGGCCCGCCATCGGCCATGCGCAGCTTGAGGTTGGTGATCTCGGCGATCGTCATCTCCTCGGCGACGCGATCGATGCCGGCCATGCGCTCGAGCGTGTCGTCATGCAGGATGAACAGCACGCCGTCGGCGCTCTGCCGAATGTCCACCTCGACGATGTCATAGCCGCCGGCAATCGCATTCTCGATCGCGGCAAGGCTGTTTTCGGGAGCCTGATGCCACGCGCCGCGATGGGCGACGATGGCGCAGGAACGCGACGGGTCGGCAATATGGTCGATGTATTTCATGGGACTTCCTTTGAGTGCGCGCCGAGGGCGCCGGGTATGGCCCTGCCGCTTTCCGCATCGAAGAGATGCAGGCGGGTGGCAGGGAGATTGAGAGAGAGTTGGCTATGATCCGGTATTTCGACGCCGAAGGGTGTCGCGATCCTGACAACCGAGCCGCCGAGCTCGGCTGCCAGGATACAGTGTGAGCCGAGATCCTCGCGAAACCGCATAGCCGAGTTGACCACCTGTCCCTTGGCCGTGCCGCCGATGAGGATATCCTCGGGCCGAATGCCGAGCTGATAGGCGCCGGTAAGCCGCGCTTGCGCCACCACCTGCCCGTCGGCGAGCCTGAGCGCCGTGCCGTCGCCGGTGACCGGCAGGATGTTCATCGGCGGCGCGCCGATGAACTTCGCAACAAACACCGAGGCCGGATGGTGATAGATCGTCTTCGGCGTGTCGAACTGTTCGATCCGTCCCTTATTGAGGATGAGGATGCGGTCGGCCAGCGTCATCGCCTCCACCTGATCGTGGGTGACGAAGACGGTGGTGGCGCCGATGCGCCGGTGCAGTTCGGCCAGTTCGACGCGCATGTCGTGGCGCAGTTGCGCATCGAGGTTGGAAAGCGGCTCGTCGAACAGAAGCACGCCGGGTTCGCGCACGATGGCCCGGCCGATCGCGACGCGCTGGCGCTGGCCGCCGGAGAGATGCCCGGGCTTGCGGCCGAGATAATCGGAAAGGCCGAGCATCTTCGCCACCGCCCCGACCCGCTCGATGCGCTCGGCCTTCTGCATACCGGCGACCCTGAGGCTGTAGGCAATGTTGTCGAAGACGCTCATATGCGGATAGAGCGCATAGTTCTGGAACACCATGGCGCAGCCGCGATGTTTCGGTTCCAGATCCTGCACCTGCCGGCCGCCGATGACGATCGTGCCGCCGCTCACCCGTTCGAGGCCGGCGATCATCTGCAAAAGCGTGGACTTGCCGCAGCCCGAAGGCCCGAGCACGACGGTGAATTCGCCGGCCCTGAGCTCGACATCCATCGACGGGATGACGATGGTCTCGGCGTCATAGGCCTTGCTGACGCCTGAGAGCGTGATGTTGGCCGCGGCGGCGCGGATGGCCATGTCGATGGCGTTCATGGCTATTTCTCCGTGAGAACGAGGCCCTGGACGAGATAGCGCTGCAGGAGCGCGATCATCGCGAGCGGAATGATGGAAACGATAACGGTAGCGGCCATGATCATCGGGAAATCGGGGACTTCGCCGTCGGCATCGGGAACGAGCCGCGCAAGACCGACGACGGCCGTCTGCATATCAGGTGTCGAAGCGGCAACGAGCGGCCAGAGATATTGCGTCCAGCCGCTGAGGAAGGTGAGCACGAAAAGCGCGGCGAAGCTCGTTCGCGACAGCGGCAGCAGGATGTCGAACAGGAAGCGGATCGGCCCTGCACCATCCATGCGCGCCGCCTTGAAAAGGTCTTTCGGCAGGGTGAGGAAGAACTGGCGGAACAGGAAGGTGCCGGTGCCATGCGCCACAAGCGGCGCGACGAGGCCGAGATGCGTGTTCAGCACGCTCCATTCGAGCTTCACCGGCGCACCGAAGATATTTGCGATCAAATCATTGAGGCCGGTAACGTCAAGCAGAGCATTCAGCGGCGAAAACACGTTCGAGGCCACCTGATAGGTGGTGATGACGCGGATATCGAGCGGCAGCATGATGGTCGCGAGAATGAGCGCGAAGACAACGCCCGCCCAGCGAATGCGGAAATAGACGATCGCATAGGCCGACAGGAACGACAGGATGCAGGTGAAGATCGCAACGCTGAAGGCGGTCAGCATGCTGTTGACCATCTGGATCGGGATATGCGTCTCGGCAAAAACCCGCGCCATATTGGAAAAAAGCGCGGTGCCGGGATACCAGGCAAGCCCGTTGCGCAGCATGAATTCATAGGACTGCGAGGCGGTCGCAAGCGTCAGGTAGAGCGGCCCGAGAATATAGACGATGCCGACGACGAGGATGAAGCTGGCTGCGATGTTGAGGGAACGTGCGTTTTCGATCATGGGTCACCGCTCGTAATTGATGCGCCGGCCGAGGAAGAGGAACTGGGCGGCGGTGAGGAGGACGACGAAGACCATCAGGATCGCCGTCTGGGTCGAGGCGCCGGAAAGGTCGTAGCCTGTGAAGCCGTCGGTATAGATCTTGTAGACGAGCAAAGTCGTCGAGCCGCCTGGACCGCCCTTGGTGATCGTATCGATCAGCGCGAAGGCCGAGGTGACGCTCTCGGTGAACTCGAGCACCAGCGTCAGGAAGAGCTGCGGCATGATAAGAGGCAGCTGCACGTCGAAGACGCGCCGCCACGGCCCGGTCCCGTCCATCGCCGCTGCCTGGTGCATGGTCTTCGGGATCGATTGCAAGCCGGCGAGCAAGATGACGAAATTGAACGGGATGCCGCCCCAGACATGGGCTGCAATCAGCGTGATGAAGGCATCCGTGCCGTCGATGCCGGGCGCCCATATGCCGGGAAAAGCGCTGTTGAGCGGCGCCAGGATGCCGACGAAGGGATTGAAGATGAAGGCGAAGACGACGCCGATCGAAGCGCCCGCGACCCCCTTCGGCCAGATCAGCACGTTGCGCGCCGGCAGCGCCAGGCGGATCTTCCGATCGGCCGCGACCGCAAGGACCAGCGGAATCAGCACCGCCAGCGATGAGGCGGTCACCATGAAGATGACGGTACGCCAGCCGGCCTCCCAGAATTCGGGATCGGACAGCACACGGGCGAAATTATCCCAGCCGACGAACATCGAACCGCCGCCGAATGGGCGCTCCAGGAAGAACGACCAGTAAAAGGCCTGAAAAACAGGCACATAGAAGAACAGCGCGATCAGCAGCATCAGCGGCGCTACCAGGAGAAGCGGCAGCCAGCGGTGGTTGAAGAGCGAAGATTCCGACGTCATGGCAGCATCCTGGATTAGAAGAGCGGCACGGGGCGAGCCGAGAACGCCCCGTGCCTGACGCACGGGCGCTTCGAGCGCCCGTGCGTGGGGTTTGGATCAGCTCGCGATCAGGGCAGCTTCACGCCCTTGTAGGTCTGCTCGAAGCGGCGCAGCAGCTCGTCGCCGCGCTTCTTGGCATTGTCGAGCGCCACCTGCATGGTCTGCTGGCCGGCGAATGCCTTCTGGGTTTCTTCCATGAACACCTGGCGGAACTGCACGTAGAAGCCGAGGCGGATGCCGCGGGTATCGGGCGTGCGCGGCTGGTTCATCGATTCGATGCCGACGGCGGCCGTTGCATATTTCGGCGAGTTCGCTTCGCCGCTCTTGGCGATCGCATCCATCACGTCGTTGGTGACGGGCACGTAGCCGGTGGCGGCGGTTAGGAACATCTGCTGTTCGGGACGGCGCAGGAAATCGAGGAAGGCCTTGGCGCCTTCGACCTCGGCCTTGTCGTGGCCCTTCATGATGTAGATCGAGGCGCCGCCGACGAGCGTGTTGTGGCGCTCATGGCCCTGATACATCGGCGCCATGCCGACAGTGATCTGGTATTTGCCGTCGAAAGCCTTGGCGGACGCGGTGTAGGAGCCCGACGAATTCTCCATCATCGCGCATTCGCCGGTGTTAAAGGCGGCGGTGAAATTGCCGGCCTTGGTATCGGTCCCGAGCTTGACGAGACCTTCCTTGCGCCAGTCGACCAGGTTCTGGAGATGCTTGGCGGCAAAGGTGGTGTTGAAGACATATTCGGCGTCGAGGCCGTCATAGCCATTATGCTCGGAGGCGATCGGCAGACCGTGACGGGCCGAGAACTGTTCCAGCACGCGCCAGGTATCGCCGTCGGTGGTGAAGGGGCATTCATGGCCTGAAGCCTTCAGCTTGCGGGCGGCCTCGATGATCTCTTCCCAGGTCGTCGGCGTCTTGGTGACGCCGGCTTTCTCAAACTCGGTCTTGTTGGTGTAGAACAGCAGCGTCGAGGAATTGTAAGGCTGCGCGAAAAGCTTGCCGCCGGATGTTTCGTAATAGGCGCGCGCCCCGGCGATGTAATTGTCCCACTTGACCTCGGGCAGTACGTCCTGAACCGGGACGACGGCATCCGACAGCATCAGGTCGAGCGTGCCGGCATCGAAGAACTGAATGAGGACGGGATGGTTCTTTGCCCGGAAAGCGGCGATCGCCTTCTGCATCGACACTTCGTAGCTGCCCTGGCCGACGCAGGTGATGTGATGCGCAGATTGCTCGGCATTGAAAGCGGCGCACTGGTCCTGGATCGCCTTTTCGACGACGCCCGTATTGCCGTACCAGAATTCGATATTGGCGGCCTGCGCGGAACACGCGCCCGCCATCAGCGCGGCCGCAGCCGCGAGAATGGAAATCTTCATCTTGCCCTCGCCTGTTTTGATAGCCGGGTTCATGCCCAGCACCGTGACGGCGATTTACTACACACAGTGTGTAACAATTTGGTGACGCACACATGACACTTGTCGTGGAACGAGGCTGCTGCTATAGGATAAATGAGCTAAGTGGCCAGGAAGACAACAATAATTACTACACCTCGATGGTAATTTTTGACGAAGGAGGTGTTTGATATGGCCTATTTTCCGGAGCCGCTGATCGCGCCGCGCTTCCTGCGCGAAGGCGGCGGCGTCGTCTCCTCGAACGAGCGCGACCTGCTGAAGCTGATCTGGCGCAATCCCGGCCTTTCCCGGTCGGAAGTCACCGCCCACACCGATCTCACCCAGCAGTCCGTCTACCGCATCATCGACCAGCTGGAGGAGCGCGGCATCGTTTCCTTCGGCTCGCCGAAGCCCGGCGCCGGCCGCGGCCAGCCGAGCCCGACGCTTAGGCTCGACGGCCGCTACGCCTATTCCTGCGGCATCTCTGTCAACACCGATGTGATAGGCATCTGCCTGATGGATATATCGGGCAATGTGCTGGCCGAAAGCAGCATCGCCCTGCGCGAACGCACCATGGCCCAGGCGCTGGATCTCGTTCGCGAGCAGCTGATCGAGCACCAGAGGGCAAACAATCTTTCCGAAGAGGCCTTCTTCGGCATCGGCTTTGCCATTGCCGGCTTTCACGTCAGCGGCACCCGCTTCAATGCGCCCCTCCCACTGCATGAATGGTCGCTGATCGAGCTCGGCCCGCTGTTGTCGGAATTTTTCAACAAGCCGGTCTGGGTGCACAACGGCGCCAAGACGGGAGCCATCGCCGAATCCATGTTCGGTGTCGGCCGTTACATGAAGCACTTCGCCTATCTCAGCTTCAATTACGGCTTCGGCGGCGGCCTGATCACCAACGGCGAACTCCTGCATAACGGCATCGGCAATGCCGGCGAATTCTCGGGCATCTACGACGCCGAGGAAAACAAGCGCCGGCCGGCCTTGCAGTACCTGATCGAAAAACTCAACCGCAACGGCGTCGACGTTCCCTCGATCAGCTATATGCGCAAGCATTTCGATCGGAAATGGCCGGGAGTGACAGAGTGGGTTGATGAGGTGACGCCGGCCTATAACCGCCTCATCAATGCGATCTGGGCGATCTACGACCCACAGTCGATCATCTTCGGCGGCCAGGTCCCTTACGCCCTGGCGCAGATGCTGATAGACCGGACCGAGATCTACGACCGCCCCCGCTACGGCGTGCCGCGCCCACGCCCGAAGCTTGTGATCTCCGAAATCGCAAGCGACGCCTCGGCCATGGGTGCCGCTGTGACCCCGTTTAAATCGGCCTATTATTGAAGCCGCCGCGTCCTCGAGCCCGAAACCGACTCCCACTCAGCCGCTTACGGCAATTCCCTCTGCCTTTGCTTGAAGCTGCGCGATAAGGACCTCCCGTGCTTCGCTCGCGGGCCTCACGCATGGCCCGCGGGACCTTGCTCCGTTGGTCTGGTTTTATCATACTGCCCGGCATGAGCGGATATCAGAGCCCTGTCGATTTCTACACGCGCCCCGGCCCGATGACATCGGCCGGGCCGCATGCCCCCGCCCTTGCAGCGCTCAAGGGCGTCGAAACCGTTGCTGCGGCCGTGCACGGCACGCTGCTGCATGAAGCCTGGGCTCCGCGCTACAATCAGCCGCTCACCCCGGCGCGAAGGGCGCAGTCACACACGCGGCCGGCGCGAGAGATACTCGATACGATCATGGCGATCGATCCCGCCCCGCTCGACATTCCGCGCCCACCGGAGAAGCGCAGCATCGGCGTGTGCCGCCATTTCACCGTTCTCGCCTGCGCGGCACTCAAGGCCCAGGGCGTCCCGGCACGTGCCCGCTGCGGCTTCGGCATGTATTTCGAGGCCGGCAAGGGCATCGATCACTGGCTCGCCGAATATTGGGACGGAGAGCGCTGGGTGTCCGCGGATTTCCAGATCGACGATCTCCAGCGCGCCGCCTTGAAACTCGATTTCAATCCCCTCGACCAGCCGCCGGGCAAATTCCTCAGCGCCGGCGAAACCTGGCAGCGCTGTCGCGCCGGCGCCGCCGACCCCGGCAAATTCGGCATCTTCGACGAGTCCGGTTTCTGGTTCATTGCCATGAACCTCGTGCGCGACTTCGCCGCGCTCAACAACATGGAGATGCTTCCATGGGACAATTGGGGAGCTATGCCGCAGCCCGAGGAAGAAATATCTCCGGATGGCTTGGCGCGCTTCGATCGCCTCGCCGCGCTGACGATCGACGCAGACCAACGCTTCGGCGAGCTGCAGGCCCTCTATCAGGACGATGCCGGACTGCGCGTGCCGGCGCAGGTCTTCAACGGCGTGCGGCAGCAGATGGAGAATGTTGGCGGCGCGTGATCTTGAGATGGCTGAGATCGCCGCTTGTTCCCTTTGGTTCCCCTCTTCTCGTGTCTTCTCAGATCAGCTTGATTTCGCCCCAGACAATCCTGGTGCATACGACAAAGCTCAACCGATCATCATTCGAATAGGCGCGTAGCAATTCAGAGAGTTCCGTGTCGAAGGTCGCGATACGATCGCCAAGTTTCGAAGGTGCGAAGGTGTCGCGCGAATGCTGGCAGGAGACGAAATCCTCGACGCTCTGCTCGAAGGGATGCTCCGATATGAAGTCCTCGCTGCCATGCAGGTCAAGATAGCTCTGGTAGCTTCGCATGCCCTCGGACCATCTGCTGTGATCGAAAGGCTGGCCGGTCACCTCAGGAACCCACTTCCCCAGGAATGAATGCCAATCCGATAGCCACGCAGGCTCGAACGGGTCGTCGCCGGAAACCACCGCCATGACGTGACCTGGCGCGGCACTCGCCAGAAGATGCGGAAACAGCCTGGCATGATCCATCCAGTGAATACTGGCTGCTGCGACCGTCAGATCGAAGCGCTGGCCATCGGTCGGGAAATTCTCGGCGAAACTTTCTATCCAGCGGATATTCTCAGCGCCGCCACCCGGCAGCGATCTGCCCAGCACAATCATATGCGCGGAGGGATCGACCGCTGTGACACTCGCAAACGAACCTGACAGCGGGCGGGAGATTTTTCCCGGTCCGCAACCGATATCCAGCAGATGCTCCGACCGCGGAGCTATCGCCAGAAGCTTTCGAAAGACGGCATCGGGATAAGGCGGACGATACCGGTAATTTGCGACGACGTCGATTTCTTCGAATGAGGAGCCCCTGCGCTGGTCCATCAAAACTCCATGCTCACGCCGCAGCCGGCGGAGGCTGTAACACGCGTTTATGTCAGGGGGTTAGCGCGGCCGTAACAATCTCTCTGTCGGTTATAGCGGCGGATGGCAGGCCAATGCCGCAGAAGTGATACGCCGAACTCATCCGGTTCCGATTGTCTTTCGGGCCGAAATTGTGCGATGACCCATCGACCCCAGACACAACGGATCAAGGTGCGGCATCGGTATGAAGAAGATCGGTTTCCTCTCGTTCGGGCACTGGACGCCCTCGCCCCAATCGCAGACGCGCTCCGCCGGCGATGCGCTGCTGCAGTCGATCGAGCTTGCGGTGGCGGCCGAGGAGCTCGGGGCTGACGGGGCGTATTTTCGCGTGCATCATTTCGCCCGACAGCTGGCCGCACCCTTCCCGCTGCTATCCGCCGTCGGTGCCCGAACCAACCGGATCGAGATCGGCACCGCCGTCATCGACATGCGCTACGAGAACCCGCTTTATATGGCCGAGGATGCCGGTGCGGCCGACCTCATCGCCGGCGGCCGCCTGCAGCTCGGCATCAGCCGCGGTTCGCCCGAACAGGTGATCGATGGCTGGCGCCATTTCGGCTACGCCCCGCCCGAAGGCCAGAGCGAGGCCGACATGGCTCGCCACCATGCCGAAGTCTTCCTGGAGGTGCTGCGCGGCGAAGGATTTGCCAAGCCGAACCCACGGCCGATGTTTCCCAATCCGCCCGGCCTCTTGCGCCTCGAGCCGCATTCCGAGGGCCTGCGCGAGCGGATATGGTGGGGCGCGAGCTCGAATGCCACCGCCGTCTGGGCGGCCAAGCTCGGCATGAACCTGCAGAGTTCAACGTTAAAGGACGATGAGACGGGCGAGCCCTTCCACGTCCAGCAGGCCGACCAGATCCGGGCATACCGCGCGGCCTGGAAAGAAGCCAGCCACACGCGCCAGCCGCGCATCTCGGTCAGCCGCAGCATTTTTGCCCTCGTCGACGACCGCGACCGCGCCTATTTCGGCTACGGCAACGACGGTGAGGACAAGATCGGCTTCATCGATGAGAAGACCCGCGCAATCTTCGGTCGCAGCTATGCCGCCGAACCCGATGCCCTGATCAAACAGCTCGCCGAAGACGAGGCGATCGCCGAGGCCGACACGCTGCTGCTCACCGTCCCCAACCAGCTCGGCGTCGAATACAACGCCCATGTCATCGAAGCGATCCTGACCCACGTCGCGCCTGCGATGGGTTGGCGCTAATGTCCCGGGCAAGCCGTCTTCGTCGGCAAAGCTCCAGCACTCTAAAGCGCGTCGCGACGCGCTTTAGATCTTCGTTTATATGCATGTCGTTGTCCCAAAACCGCTGCACACTTTTAGGCGACATGCATTAGGGCTCATGCGCCGTTCGGTGTGCCGCGGCCAATTTCCCCGTGGCGTGCTGGATAGCCGAGAAAAACAGGGCCGTTGTGATCCCGAACATCATGAGCCCATTGGCTGCCTGCAGCGGCCCAAGCAGCCGGATACGGCCGTCAAGCACCACATCGCCATAACCAAGCGACGTGAAGGTGACGCCGGAAAAATACATGGCCGTCTCGAAGTCCTCGAAGGCGCCGAGCGCACGATATAAAAGCGCCCAGAAAACGACCTGGAAGATATTGCCCAGCATGAGCACGATCATCAGAACCGAGAATTGCAGGAAGATCCTTCGCCAGGGCTTTCGGCCCATCGGTTGCGTGCGCGCGTGAGCAAAATAACGCGCGGCCAGCACTGAAGCCAGTGCCTGCAGTGCGAGGCATATCGACATCGCAAGCAAGCCGAGGCTAATAACTGTAATCATGGGGCCGGACCTTCGATTCGGGGTCCGTCCTCGGCCGGGCGCTGATGCAGCCATTCCATCAGCAACACGAAGCCGACGGCCAGCAGCACGGGGCCAACAAATATACCGAGAAGGCCGTCGGCTATCATCCCTCCGATGACACCGATCAAAATGACCGGCATTGGCACGTCCGATCCACGGCCGAGCATCAAGGGTTTGAGCAAATTGTCGCTCAGCCCGGCGATCAAGGACCATATGGCGAAGATGATTGCCGGTGTTGTTGCCTCCGTGGCAAAGACATAGGCCATGACGGGCAGCGTCAGCAGCAGCGGCGGTATCTGCACGACTGCCAAGAGAAACGTGACGAGCGTTAGAGCGGCGGCCGCCGGAACACCAATCGCAAAGAAGCCAATGCCAACGAGCATCGACTGGATCACTGCCACGCCGACCACGCCGACCGCCACTCCCCGGATCGTTGTGGCAGTCAGATGGATGAGCCGGGCACCCCGCGCCTTACTGTTGGTGACGAGCTCCAGCAGACTGAGGGCAAAGGCCGCAGCACCCTTGGCATAGGCGACAAGCACGGCGGCGATCGCGATGGAAAGAACGAAGGATAGGCCACCGGCGGCGAGGCCTCCGGCGAAAGATGCGAGCCAGGCGGCAGGTTTGCTCAGCATCTGACCGTATTGACGGAGCGCCGAGGGCAGGTTGGCGGCAGTGAGCGACCAGCCCTCCGAGAGCTTCGCCCCGACCACCGGCAGGTCGGCAAGCCACGTGGGAGGCGGCGGAATTGTCAGGCTGTGGTTCTGCAAGCCGGAAACAAGCGAATAAATGGAAGATCCAAGCGATGTGACGACGACGAACATCGGCACCAGCACGACGGCAACGCCGACCATCCCGATGAGAAATGCCGACCAGCGATTGCCGATCCGGCCGGACAGGCGCAGATGCAAGGGATGAAGCATGACCGCCAGGATCACCGACCAAAGCAGAATGCCCATGAAGGGCAACATGACCCTGGCACAGACATAGACCAGAAGGGCGACAAGTCCCAATTGAACCGCAGCATGGACGATGGACGGTCTCGACGGCGCAAGATCGGCGTTCGATGCGCTGGACGTCATTTTCCCCTCCCCGCCCGGAGCTTCGCGAATGAGCGAAGCCGGACGTTCATGCATTGGACAACGAAACCACCCGGTATCGGACCTGCAATTGGTGGTGCGGCGAAATTTTCCCTACGCGATGAAAGATCGTCTCTAACGCCCCATTATCATACATGACTTCGTGAACACGGGATACGCCAGCCAAGCGTCTGGGGCAGCCGCCATCTTCGCGCTGGTCGACGACCGCGACCGCGCCCATTTCGGCACGGCAACGACGAGGGTGACAAGATCGGCTTCATCGACGAGAAAACTCATCGAAGCGAGCCTGACCCACATCGCCCCGGCGCTCGGCTGGCGCTGCACCCCGGCCACGGTTGTCGGCTCTCAAACCCGCGGATATCTCGCACGGAATTCGCGAGGGCTGCAGCCCTCACGTTCGTGAAAGACCCGCGAAAAATAAAACGGGTCATCCAGGCCGATCATGGCGGCCACCGTTTCGATCTTTTCGTCGGTGGTTGCCAGTAGTTGTTTGGCATGGTCCATGCGCACCCGAAGCTGAAATGCCTTGGGAGGCAGTCCGGTTTCGAGCGTGAACCGCCTGCGCAGCGTGGCCGGAGACATGCCGTGCTCGGCGGCAAAGGCTGCGAGGTCCAACGGTTGCATCGCCCGCCGCCGTAGCGTTTCCACGATGTTGGCCATATCTAGCCTTTCCTGGCGTCGATCAGCCGCGCCGCTTGCCTGTCTGGCGGCTGATATAACGATGCGATGCAGCATCAATGCCGCCGACGCCTGCCCGAGGTTGGTGTCGTCAAGCAGATCGGCATGAAGCTTGCCGAAGAGCCGCACCACCTCGTCGAGATGATGCAGGGCCACAACGGGATGTCGCTCCGCGATGATCCTCAGCCTCACGAAATCCCGCGTGAACGACCCTTCGAAAAGCGCCCAGCGCTCGTCCCAGCCGCCTTCGTCGGGGCCATAGGAATGCACGCGGTTGGGAAACAGCCAGAACAGTGCAGGTCCGGTCAGGCTCATGCGGCCGGTGGCGGCGGTATCCAGCCAACCCTGTCCCCGCTCCACCAGGACGACGGCGAAACTCGGTAGTTTCCGGTCCGTCACCGCACGGCGGGCATGCTGCCTGCCGCTGCCGGTGACTGCCAGTCCGCCGGCCGCACCGAGCGGCGTTCCATAGATGGCCTCGGCGCCTCTCATGGTGAGCGAAAAGTCCAGCTATAAATTTTCTCTATGTCGGTTGGCATGCCGGATCAGGTAATTGATGACGAGTCAACTCAAACGACGGAGGAGTGAAATGTCAATTGCTGCGGAGGTCATGCAAGCTCGCAAGATGGAATTTCCTCTTGCCGCAAATGGCAGAAGCTTGCCCGTGGAGCGGATCGGTTGGCTCGCGCCGACCGATCCCGGCATCGGCATCGACGCCATCCGCCGCCGCTACCAGGACGATGGCTATGTCTGGCTGAAAGGCCTTCTGCCGCGGGCCGATGTGATCGATTTCCGCCGCTGGGTCTTCGAACGCCTCGCCGAAACCGGGCTGGTCGAGCCTGGAAGCGATTTTTCGCTGGGCTTGGCGTCTGCCGGTGGCTTCGACAAAAGCCTGGCGGACAGGCGCCTGATGTCGCTCGTCCGCTCCGCCGCCTATGAAGGCTTCTGCGCGCAACCGCCACTCGCCCGCTTCATGGACGATTTCCTGCAGGGTATCTCCTATCTCCACAAGCGCAAGATCATGCGTTTCGTCCAGCCGGGATCGCCGACGGCCACACCCGCCCACTACGATCTCGTCTATCTCCGTGGCGGCACCAGCCGCCTGGTAACGGCCTGGATTCCGATCGGCGATATCCCCGCCGAGATGGGTGGCCTGGTCTACCTCGAAGGTTCGCACGCCCTGGGCGTCAAGATGGAAGCCGAGTTCAAGGCCACAAGCGGCGATCTTTCTGCGGAAGAGCGGATCAGCGCCTATAACCACCACATGGCCGAAGGCGGCTGGATCTCGAAGGACCTGCCCGATATGGCGGCGCGCTTCGACACCCGCTGGCTCGCCGCTGATTACGAGGCCGGCGACGTGGTGCTTCACTCGCCCTACATGATCCACGCCTCGACCACCAACCAGGACCGTAGCCGACGGCTGCGCCTCTCCACCGACATCAGATATCAGAATGTCGACGACGAAATCGACGTCCGATGGAACAACCATTGGAGTCTCGGCGATATGCTGTAGTCCGGCTTTCCAGGGCCCATCTTCAACCTGCGATCCGGTGCGATGGCTGCTATAGCAGGTTGATTGGCGAAGGGACGTCTACATAGAAGCGAAGCGTGGGGACCTTACTGCCGCGATGGGCGTTGATGGTCCGGGCCTTGAACGATCCCATGACTGCCCGACTTATTGATGTAGCCGAACCGCTCGAGTTGCCTGATGCCGCGTACGAACCTGAACGATATTCTGATCTTCATGGCCGTCGTCGATGCCGGAAGCTTTATCGCCGGCGGCCAGGCCATGGGCCTCTCGCGTTCTGCGGCAGGCAAGGCTGTCATCCGCCTTGAAGACCGGCTCGGCGCGCGCCTGCTCAACCGCACGACGAGGACGTTGAGCCTGACCGACGAAGGCCGGATGTTTTACGAGCGCGGGCTGCAGATCCTTGTATCGGTCGACGAGGCGGAAGCGAGCGTGGCGGGGCAGAACAGCACGCCGCGAGGCGTTCTCCGGCTTGCCGTTCCCGATGCTTTCGGGCGGCTCGTCGTGCTGCCTTTGCTTGAAAAATATCTTCGGGCCTGGCCCGACATCCAGGTCGAAGTGAGCTTCACTGATCGCCTGGCCGACATTGTCGAGGAAGGCTTCGATCTGGCGATCCGGATCGGCGCGACGGCGACGGTGTCGGACACCCGCCTGGTCTCGCGCGTGATCGCCACCTACAAGGCGCGCCTCTGCGCCTCACCGTCCTACCTTGCCGAGCGCGGCGAGCCGCGCGATATCGACGATCTCGCGGTCCATGACTGCTTGATCTTCGCCGGCCGCAATCAAAGGCAGGGCTGGCGCTTTCGCGGGAAAGGCGGTTCCTGGATCAAGGCGCAAGGCCGCAGCCGCCTGAGGCTCGACAGCGGCGAGGCGATCCGCGACGCCGCCCTGGCGGGGCTGGGCATCGCGCTGCTACCCGATTTTCTCGTCACCGACGATCTCGCTGCCGGCCGCCTTCGGCAGATCCTGGCCGACCTCGAAACCGATGACGCAAAGATCGTCACGCTCTATCCCGACAAGCGCCTGCTGGAACCACGTGTCCGCCGCTTCATCGACCTGATGGTTGAGGAGCTTGGCCACGGCTAGAGCTGGACGCTTCAGGCGAGGCCCTGTCAAACCCGCGAAAGCTCTTCAGCGCAAGCGGCGCAAGCGTTGCCGCGAGATAGGCAATCCCCATCAGGAACAGCGCCGCAGCAAGGCCGAGCCCGCTGATCAGCGCGCCGCCGGCGAGGCCGCCGAAGGGGATGAGGGCGAAGCAGAGGGCTGTGTTCAATGCGGTGACGCGGCCAGTCAGCGGCTTGGGGATGCGCTCGAAGATGACCGCCGACAGGATCGGGTTGAGGAAGCCCGACGCGAATCCTGCGATGGCGAGCGTCGCAAAGACGAGGCCGATGGGCGCGTCCAGCGCCGGAACGAGAAAGCGCGGAAAGCCGGTCAGGAGGAAGGCCACCGTATAGACCATCAGTCGCGGCATGCGCTCGCCGATCGCCGCGGCAATCGCCGCGCCTGCGATCGAGGCGCCGGCGAAGGCGGCGAACATTGCACCGAGCAGCTCCGGGCCATGGCCGGCATCCCGTGTCCAGACCGGCAGCAGCACGGCATGATAGGCCTGGTCGAAGAGATTGGTGACCGCCACCATAGCGACGATGCTGACGAGCACGGCATCGCCGCGCAGAAAGCGCCAGCCTTCGCGTAGATCCTCGAGATAGGACGCCCGTTCGACCGGTCGAGTTTCGGGCGCAGGCGCGCGTCGCGTCCCGGGTATGCCCGCGGCAACGATCAGCGCAGCGGCGGCGAAGGTGGCGGCATTGACGAGCAGCGCCTGGCCCGGGCCGATCAGCCCGATCAAAGCGCCGGCGCCGGCCGCGCCCGCCGTCGAGGCCAGCCGCTCGATGGCGCTCGCAACGCCGGTCACTCGTTCGAGCGGTACATTGGCGAGTGTGGCGATATCGGGAACCATCGCCTGCTTGGCCGCATCGGAGGGGCCGCGCAGCACGCCCATGGCAAAGACGAGCGGCAGCAGCACCGGCATGCCAAGCATGCCGAAGAGATCGAGAAGCGGCACCAGAGCGACCACGAGCACCGAAGCCGTGTCGCAGATGATGGCGATGCTCTTGGCGCCGGCGCGGTCGATCAGCGGTCCGCCGAGCGCCTTGGCGATGACATAGGGCAGCATCTCCATCATTGCCGTCAGGCCTGTCAGCACCGGGCTGCCAGTCGTGCTCAGCACCAGCCAGGGAATAGCGATGGTCGAAAGCCGCGTGCCGGAGAGCGAGAATGTCTCGGCAGCCGCGAGCGCCAGGAACGGCCCGCCCCGTCTCACGGCTTATCCTCCCCTTCGCGATGCGGAACGCGGCCCGGATAGGGAAAGGCGTGCAACATGACATAGAAGGGAACCATGCCGGATTCCTGCGACGCCGCCTCCCCGAGCGGCGGGGCCGCCCGCATCGCCTCCAGGATGATGTCGCTCAGCCGTTTCGTCAGGGCCTCGGCCTGTGCCGCCGTCATCGGGATTATGATGTCGTCGGCAGCCGTCGCCTTGCGCCATTCAGCCGGCAGCTCAGCATATTCCTCCAGCGCCTGCTGCATCTGGCCGACCTGCAGCGAGAGTGCAGCCTGGTTGAAGGCGATGTCGAGATCGAGCGCTTCACCCTCGGCCTCGCTTGCCGGCACCGAGGTGAGCTGGTGGCTGGCGCGCCACCAGCGGTCGCGCCGTGAAGCATGCGGCGCTTCCTCGATGAAACCGTATTGGGCAAGCTGGCGCAGGTGATAGCTGGTCGCGCCGCTGTTTAAGCCCAGCCGCACTGCCAGCTGCGTCGCCGTGGCAGGCCCATCGATCCTGAGCATGCCGAGCATGCTCAGCCGGACAGGATGCGTCAGCGCTTTCAGCGCGGTCGGATCGGGCACGACCCGGCTGAGGGTGCGGGGTGCGGTGACTGAGTGGGCAGGCTGCGGGCGCGGATTTTTCATGCCGGCAGCCTACTATTGCAAACATATCTTTGCAAAGATTTCTTTGCATAAACGAAGGCCGCTCACGGCACCCAGCCTTGCGGCTCAATTCTCCGGCAAGGTGAAGACCGCGCAAGGCTGGGCAATGCCTCGCAACCTGTGCTCTCCGAGCGGCATCAGGGCCGTCGCCGTATTCGCTGCAACCGCGCCCGAGATCAGCACGCTTCGGCCGAGCGGTTTGCAGAGCCCTTCCAGCCGGCTGACGAGATTGACGGCGGGGCCGATGGCGGTAAAGTCCAGCCGGTCGGCTGCGCCGATATTGCCCCACAGGATCTCGCCGAAATGCAGCGCCGCGCCGAAGGGCAGCGGCGCCAGCCCCTGCGACTGGCGTATCTGGTCGAGATGGACCATGCCGGCACGGCTGGCAGCAACCGCCCTGAGGGCTGCCTCGCAGGCTTCTCGGTCTCCGTGGCTTATCCTTCCCGCGTCGTCGGAAGCGCCCGTGACCGGAAAGATCGCCAGCACGCCGTCGCCCATGAATTTCAGCACCTCGCCGCTGAAGGCGTGCACCGCGCCTGCGACGCGGTCGAACCATGCGTTGAGCGTCGCGATCATCGCGTGCGGCTCCGTCACCTCCGAAAGCGCGGTGAAATCGCGCAGATCTGCGCAGAGAAGAGCAGCGCGTATGGTCTCGCCGGTGCCGCGGGCAAGCTCGCCGGCCTGCACCCGGGCGGCACTACGGCGGCCGAGATAGGCTTCGAGCAGGGCTGCCCGCGCCTCCCGCGCCGCGAGCGCTGCGAGCGGTGCGGCGGCAAAACGCGCGACCTCGCGCAGCCGGTCTGCTTCCGCCGGAGCGAATGCGCCGGCCCCTGCCCGTTTGTCGATACCCGCCCAGCCGAGCATGGGACTATCCTGCGAAGGCCCTATTCGCTCCTCCCATACCGGCCCGAGCGCGGTCAGCCAGTCGTGCCCGGCCTCGCTCTGCGGAGTCGCGGCAAAGGCCAGCGCCTCGATGACAGCACCGGTCTCGGCCCGCCACAGCCAGGTGCGCCGCGCAATGATCGGATGCGGCACCGAAAGCGTCAGTGTGCCGCCGGAAAGCGGCAGGCCGTCGGCCAGCAGCCGGCGCCCGAGTTCGGCCAGAAACCGCTCGGGCCTGGGCGAGGCTCCGGCCTCGTCAACCAGCCAGGCAAGGGGAGACGGCAGATCCATCGCTTAACATCGCACGCCCACGTGGACGTCCGCAAGGACATCCCCAGGTGATCGTGGGGACGTTTCCAGCGACTTAGCCTGTCGCCCGCAAAGGCCGTCCGCATCGCCTGTCGAAAACCATTCGGCGCGGTGGAAAACAAAAAATAAACACTTTAAACTTGCGCGACTTTGATTCCATTATAGGGTCGTTCGTCATCGTGTGATTGAGGGGTACGATGGGCACGATATTCTGGCCGAAAGATCCGTTGGATGGGAATGACATGACGCTGCTGACGTCGATCCTTCGGCGATGGTGCGAAAGATATCAGGTCGAGCTGACGGCAGAGGAGAGCAGCCGCAAGGCGAAGGAACTCGTCGAATGGTTCGAATTCGGCGTCAAGGATCCCGTCGAACTCGAGGAGCTGATCGACGACAAGTACTGGCTCGTCAGCAGGATCTGACCGTATTGGACAAATCGGGAGGACGCTGCCGGTCAGCGTCGGCGAACCTGTTTCATCAGAAAAGGCCGGGCGAAAATCGCTCCGGCCCTTGTCCATCTACATCTAAGCGAGACCCTTAATCATCATCCCGCCAACGGCGGTCGCGATCCCAACGCCGCTCATGGCGCCAGCGCGGACCATCCCAATCCCGGTGACGCCGCTCCCAGCCCCAGCGGGGCGGGCCACCGTAGAAAGCGACCGGCGGCGGGCGGCGCCAGTTTCGCCGGCATTCGCCCCAGCGCGTCAGATGCCAGCCGCGACCGCACGCGTAGTCGACCGTTGTGATATTGCTCTGAACATTGATTGTCCCAATCGGCATCGCCTGCGCCGTGCCGAACGAGAGGCTGCCAGCGAGCAAGGCAGCCGCGATAGAAAGTGCCTTCATCGAGAACTCCATTTCAATCCAGCCGTCCACAGCTTATGACCGCCAAATTGAACTGGAGATGAACTGCGCGTTCATGTTTGCGGGAGAAAAAGAAGCGCTTCCGCACGGCCGGTCTGAGCGCTCGCTGACCACTGTTGTCGCAACGGCAAGGGCTTCAGAGCCGCTCCGCCGCCGCCAAAAATTGTTCATGTCCTGCCGTAAAAAGGATCGGGACCCGGATCACCCCCGGCGGCGACCTCGGTCAGCCGCCCGAGATAATGTGCCCAACCCTCCGCATGGCCGGCGCATTGCTCGGCGCTCGGCAGGCCGCTATGGGTGAGCCGCAGCAGCGTTCCGCCTCCCTGCTCGATCAGATCGATCTCGACCAGGCTCGACCCCGGCGGCACCACCTCGCTGCCGTCCCAGCCGAAGCTGTAGGCAAGGCGATGAACCGGCACCACCTCACGAAACGAGCCACGCGCAAAGCGGGCGCCGGTAACATTGACGAGATAGAGCCCGCCGGGCTGCGGCTCGACCTGCGCCTCCGTTCCCATCCAGCGCAGGATCTTTTCCGGGTCGGTCATCAACGCGAACACCGCGGCCGGCGGCGCCGCGATATGCGTCTCGCGGCGGACGACGATGGGGTCTTGCATCTCTCTCTCCCATGGTTGCCACGGCCCTGCCCGCCGCGGATAGAGACGGCGCATCCCGTCCTGCCGTGCTATTCTGACGTGAATGTCCTCAATGGGAGCATGTAGGCGCGAGCCCATCCTCCGCAAGAGGGCTTGCCCGTCGCGATCGACGAACAAGCGAAACCGCCGCGTCTGGAGGCCTGATCCTGCATTGGCCTCGAAGCATTTCGACCTATTGCCAGCCGGTCACCTTCCCCCTATTGTCCGCGCCGTTCTCAGGGCGGGGTGCAAGTCCCTACCGGCGGTATGCAATTTAGATTGCGAGCCCGCGAGCGCCTTCTTCGGAAGGGTCAGCAGATCAGGTGAGATGCCTGAGCCGACGGTCATAGTCCGGATGAAAGAGAACGTGCGTTCCTGCCGCCCTTGCGGCTGTCGGGGACGTTCGTGATCGCCTTGGGTGATGTGTCTGTTCGCCAAAGGAGATTACCATGACACCCACCCGCTATGCCTTCGTCAAAGCCAGCTGGCACGCCGACATCGTCGACCGCGCCCTTGATGGCTTCCATCAGCTTATTCCGCCCGAGCAGGTCGACGTGTTCGATGTTCCCGGCGCATTCGAGATGCCGCTGCTGTCACGCGATCTTGCGGCAACCGGACGCTATGCCGCGGTCGTTGCCGCCGCCTTCGTCGTCGACGGCGGAATCTACCGCCACGAATTCGTCGCCCAGGCCGTCGTCGATGGGCTGATGCGCGCCGGCATGGATACCGGTGTGCCGGTGCTGTCGGTTTCGCTGACGCCGCATCAGTATCAGGAAACCGAGCACCATAAGCAGATCTACCGCGCACATTTCGTCGAGAAAGGCCGCGAGGCAGCAAAGGCGGCTCTGACGATCGGCAAAACCCGCGCCGCTCTCGCTGCGTGAAAGCGGCTCGACGAGCAGAACAACAACAGCCGATGAAGACGGCGGGCCAATCCCGCTGTCGACCACTCAGATCGACATGACCTTGCCAACCCCCGCGGATCGGGAGCGGCGCGCCTAGCGTCGCCGCGGAATCCGCCAATACCGGTCAAATCAGACAGAATAATTGATTCGACGGCCTCACCGCGCCGTGGTCAACTTCGGTCGTCACGCGTCAGCAATTCTCAAGGCATCCAAAACCCCAAGGAGCTTAAGATGAGCAATGCACTGCGCAGCGAAACCCCCATGCAGACCCCGAAAACACATCCCGTCGACACCAAGCTCGAGGTCGTGGTCATCCCCGTTTCCGATGTCGACCGCGCCAAGCGCTTTTACGACGGCCTGGGTTGGCGGCTCGACGCCGACTTCGCCAATGATGCCGATTTTCGGGTGATCCAGTTTACGCCGCCGGGCTCCGGCTGCGCGATCATCTTCGGCAAGAACGTCACGGCCGCCGCCCCCGGTTCCGCCCAGGGGCTCTATCTTATCGTCTCCGACATCGAGGCCGCCCGCCGCGATCTCATCGCCCGCGGCGTCGAGGTCAGCGAAGTGTTCCATGACGCGGCCGGCGTCTATGCCGGCAAGGACGAACCCTATCTGTTCGGGCGGCTCCGCATTGCCGGCCGCGATCCCGATCACCGCAGCTACCGTTCTTTCGCCTCCTTCAAGGATCCCGATGGCAACGGCTGGCTGTTCCAGGAAGTCACCACGCGCCTGCCAGGACGCATCGACGCCGACGGGACGACATTCACCAACTCAACCGATCTCGCGTCAGCCATGCGCCGTGCGGCGACCGCGCACGGTGAACACGAGAAGCGAAACGGCGGCAAACACGACGAGAACTGGCCGGACTGGTACGCCGAATACATGGTCAGCGAACAGGCCGGCAAGCAGCTGCCCTTATAGGCAAGGGCGGCGGCATCACGCAGACGGTGACATTTGAGAAGCGTCTCGGCGGCAACGGCGCGGCGCTTCATCGCGCCTTCTTGGTGCACAGCGGTCACCATACCGTCGAGCCGGTCCCGCTGATCGTCGATCGTCGAATTGGGCGTGGCACTGGCCAGCTCGTTGCCGGCGTGGCGATCTGCGTCTCCTGAGTCAGGCCCGAACGCGGCCGCCTGACAGATCTTCGAGAAGCCAAACATTTGACATCGAACGCGGCGGGATCTCA
Source organism: Rhizobium sp. WYCCWR 11128 (assembly GCF_013416305.1). Classification (NCBI taxonomy): domain Bacteria; kingdom Pseudomonadati; phylum Pseudomonadota; class Alphaproteobacteria; order Hyphomicrobiales; family Rhizobiaceae; genus Rhizobium; species Rhizobium sp. WYCCWR 11128. The sequence continues at coordinate 364,985 of NZ_JACCEZ010000001.1, read as the reverse complement.
GCCGCCATACCACATCCGCCGCAGCAGGTGATCGCCGCGGACAAACTGGTGATAGAGCGCGGCACCGGCATGGAAGACCAGCAGGCCGACAAGCAGGAAGGCGCCGAACCCATGCGGGCCACGCGGCGGATAGGCGGTGAAATCAGGCAGCGTGGCGCCGGCTGCCTCGAAGATGGCGGGAGCAGCGCCACTGAGGATCATCATCCCGATGCCGCTGGCGACCATGCCGAGAATGAAAATGTAGAAGGCGACGTGAACAAAGCCCGCAAGGCGCTCCTGCCAGCGAGGCGATGCCGGCACCGGCGCAGGCTTGCGATCGAAACGCCACCACCAGACAATGCGAAGAGCCGTTAGAAGCAGGATGACGATCGCCATCGGAATGTGGAAACGCAACAGCCCGGCCTTGGTCGCGGCGTCCATGGCGTTGGCAGCCCGGAAGCCGGAGCCGAGCAGCGCCAGGATCAGAACCGCACTCAGCCAGTGGATCGAGACCGCTATTGCGCCATAGCGATCAGGCCTGCTCTTCAACATCTCCATGTCCTTCCAGTTTGCTGCGGAGCGCCTTCATGACGGCATGCGTGGTTTTGAGATCCTCGACCTGAAGCCCTTCCGAGAGCATGTCGACCCACGGGGCCTGCAGGCGCATGGCGGTTTCATATGCCTGGTTTCCCTTGTCCGTCAGCACGACGAGTTGTGCCCGTCGGTGGTGCGGGTTGGGTTGGAACGCGAGAAGCCCCTCCTTCTCCAGATCGTTGACGATACGCTGAACGTTCTGGCGGTTGGCGCCCATGTCGCGCGCCAGCCACGCGACCGGCTGCGGCCGGCCTGCCGTGGCGACGGTGCCGAGGACATGCCAGCGGGCGCTGGTCAGGCCGAGCCCGTCGACGAGCTTGTCGCCCGCGTTGATCATCCGGTTGTTGAGCCGGAAGAGATCCAGAATGAGGTCGGTCAAAGCTGTTCCGGCCGGGGTCCGTTGGGGTTCGTGCATTTGTCACCATATAGCTATATTGACATCATAGTGTCAAATTGAATATGTATCCGTATTACCAGATTGACATCATGTAACCAATTCAGATGGAGTCGACCATGTCACTCATGCGCCCGATGGACCCTGCCTTCCCGATCGATCGCCAAATCGCGATCGATGCCTCCGCGATCGTCCTCATCAACCTCTTCACGCTCGACAAGGCCGACGAGCAGGCCTTCCTTGATGCCTGGCAGGCCGATGCGGCCTTCATGAAACGGCAGCCTGGCTTCATCTCGACCCAGATGCATCGCGCCATCGGCGAAAGTCCTGCTTATCTCAATTATGCCGTCTGGGAATCGACCGCCGACTTCCGGGCGGCTTTCTCGCATCCGGAGTTTCGGGCGAAGCTCTCGGACTATCCGTCCTCGGCGGTCGCCTCCCCGCATCTCTTCCAGAAGGTCGCCGTGCCGGGCATCTGTGTGGCGTAAGCAAAGCGGCGGTGGTGGAGCATGACGGAGGAGTTCCCTTGACCAACGGGCTGAAGGGCAGGAACCCTGACGGCCAAGTCCTTGAGCGTCGGGTTGATCTCAGCCTCCGGCTCGCCGGAAGCTGTCATTGCGATGCGGAAGACATCTGCGACATCATCCAATTGGAAAATGCGAGCATGGCTGCTGTTGGCGGCCTTGATTGCAGTCGGGTCAGCCAATAGCTTCCCAGCGATATGGTCGTGGGAAAAGGTTGTCTTATAGACCCCGAGGATAGATGTCTGGAAAACATCGACGGCGGCGCCAAAGCAATACCCAGTCCTTGCAGGGCGGCCTCCATCATCGCGAGGGAAGAGTCGAAGACGATACCGGCGTTTATTTGTGACGCCGGCGGGACGTTCGCTGCCGCAAACCACGTGCTCCATTCGTCCGCCCTATAGCTCCGCAAAAGCGTCGCCTCGACCAGGTCTGCAGGCGACCTTAAACGCTCCGCCAATTTGGGCGTGCACAGAGGAGAGAGCGGAGCGTCGAACAGACGTAGCGCCTCTGTGCCGTGCCAGGAACCGCTGCCGAAGCGAATGGCAAAGTCTAGTCCCTCGGCCGCCATATCGACGCGATTATTGTTTGTCGAAACGCGCACATCGATGAACGGATGCTGCTGTTGAAAATCCGAAAGCCTTGGCAACAACCAACCGACGGCAAACGTCCCGACCACACCCAGGAACAGCAATTCCCGAACCTGCCCGGCTTCAATCCGGTTCAGCGTGATCGCCATCTGATCGAAGGAATTGGTCAAGGTCGGCAAAAGAGCTTCGCCTTCTGCAGTAATTTTCAAACCTCTTGGGAGACGCTGAAAAAGGGCAGCCCCCAATCGTTTCTCCAGGCTTTTGACTTGCTGGCTTACAGCGGCCTGGGTAACGCAAAGCTCGATCGCGGCCCGGGTGAAGCTGAGATGTCTTGCCGATGCTTCGAAGGCCCTCAAGCCATTTAAAGGGAGGAATTGCCGAACCATCTTAGCCCTAGATTTTCTTGGATCTCCTCCGAGATATCATCGTTTGCTGCCGCAAAACAGTGCCATTAAATGCCGTCCTCATGCGCCTTTGCGCTGATGAAGCTGCTTTTAGAGGATGAAGAAATGACGCGTGATTGGATAGGAATTCTATCGGCCGCATTGGTCTCGACATGCATTTCCACAAGTGGCTTTGCGGCTGACGAGCTGAAACTAAAAGCCATCTCGGACGCCGCGATAAAACCAATCATGGATAAATACGGCATTCCGGGCATTGCCGTTGCCATCACCGCTGACGGACAGAACCACATCTTCAACTACGGCGTCGAGTCGAAGGACACTGACAGGCCCGTCACCCCGGCGACCATGTTCGAACTGGGATCGATCAGCAAAACCTTTACAGTCACCCTCACCTCCTACGCGGACGTGACCGGCCGACTTTCGCTGTCGGACAAGGCAAGCAAATATCTTCCGTCGATGAAAGGAAAGCCGTTCGGCGATGTCGTGCTGATGGATTTGGGCACCCATACGGCTGGTGGATTTCCGCTGCAATTTCCCGACGAAGTCAAAACCGAAAAGCAGCTGATGGAATATCTCGCAACCTGGAAACCATCATTTGCCGCCGGAACGCGCCGAACATACGCCAATCCAAGCATCGGCGCGCTCGGATATATAACGGCAAAAAGCATGGGCAAAGACTTCGCAGCTCTTATGGAAGACCAATTGTTTCCCTCCCTTGGATTGAAAAGCACGTTTATTGATGTGCCGAAATCGCGGATGGTCGACTATGCCCAAGGCTACAAGCGAAGCGGTGAGCCGGCTCGGATGACACCTGCCATTCTTTCGTCCGAGGCCTACGGAGTGAAATCCACCGCAAGCGACATGATCCGGTTCATCGACGCGAACATGGGTTTGGTCGAGCTGGACGAGAAGCTGCAGCAGGCGATCACGAACACGCACAAGGGATATTTCGATGTCGGCGCGATGACCCAAGACCTTATTTGGGAACAGTATTCCTATCCCGCGACATTGACGACGTTGATGGACAACAATTCCAGCGCGATGCTCAAGACCATTCCCGTCAAGCAACTGATGCCCGCAATGAAACCGGGTGACGATGTGTGGATCAATAAAACCGGTTCCACGAATGGTTTCGGCGCATATGTCGCGTTCATCCCGAAAGAGCGAGTTGGTATCGTCATTCTGGCCAACAAAAACTATCCCAACGAGGACCGCGTCTCCGCCGCTTACCAGATACTGACTGATATAATTTCGGCGCGCTGACCCGGTAGAGCATGATGCCGAAAAGTGTGCGCGGTTTTCGGACGACATCATGCTCTAACTATGTAATTCAGAGCAGGATTGAGATTTTAGGCCGACCCGGCCTAAAATCATCCTGTTCTGGCATCAGCGATCGAAGATATCCCGCCATTGCTTCTCCCCGATCAGGCAGTCGGTGCCCGTCTCGGCGCCGGCTGTTTTCTGCACCGTCGCCGCCGGGGAAATGCCGCTGATCTCCAGCACCAGCTTGCGGCGCACGGCAACGGCGAAATCCTCTATTTTGCGGACCGGCAGCACAAAGGCGCCGGGACCGCCGATCACGCAATCCGCATAATATTTGTCGAGCCCGTTGGGCGCATCGGATGGCCGCAGCATGATGGCGAGGCCATTGATGATCATGCCGGCTTCCACCGCCTTGTCGCGGGCGGGAGTGACGGGATTGCCGGAATTGTTCGGCCCATCGCCGGAGACATCGATCACCTGCCGCCTGGATTGAAAGGGACTGGAAACGATCATGCTGGCGCCTTGGGCGATCGCGGTGGAGATCGATGTGCGCCGCTGCGTGGCAATCGGCCGGGCTTCGAGTTTATCTGCAAAAGCAATCGCATCCTCTTCCGTCTCGATCACCTGCCAGTCGATGACGGAATCCTGGACGACATAGCCTGCCCATTCGAAATAGCTGATGGCGATGCGGCCGGTCAGCCCGCCCTTGACCGCGTCGATGAATTCCCTGTGCTTGAGCGCTTCGACATAACCCTCGCGCTGGATGCCGATCTCCTCGAAGTCCATCGACCGCGAGGTATCGACGGCAAGCACGAGGGTCACATCGACCTCGCTTCCCCCCGCCTGCGCGATGGGGACGAGGCCGGAAAGACCCATAAGCACCGCAAGTGTCGTCAGCATTGGCAATCCAATCCCTGCGCCATCCAAGCCAGCGAACTCTAACACAGCTTGGCCGAGGGAGGACGCTCGCCCAGGCGCACGGCTTCAATTTTCGGTGATGGAATCGGAAGCCTTCAATGCAAGGGAAGCCACAAGGGGGTCTTCCATGCTTTCAGCGCCTCGAGAAAGACCTGCAATCGGGAGGGCAGGAAGCGGCGCGTGGGATAGACGGCGTGCACGAAAATTTCCTCGGACGACCAGTCCGGCAGCAGACGGACGAGTTCGCCTCTTCTGATCTGCTCGTCGCAATATGTCGAAGGCAGCAGGCCAATGCCGTGTCCGCGATAGGTGAAGGCGCTCACCGCGTCGAAATCCCGGCTCGATACCGACCCCGACACATGCAGGCGAACCGATTTGCGATGGCTCACGAGATGCCATTCCGCCTCGCCGTTGCGGCCGTTCAAGAGCACGCACTGATGGTCCTTCAGCTCTTCCGGCTTTGAGGGAAGCGCCCTGCCCTTCAGATAGTCCGGCGCGGCAACCAGATAACGCACGCTCTTTCCGAGCCGCTGCGCCACGATGGAGGAATCCTTAAGTTCGCCGAAGCGGATGGCGAGATCGACATTCTCAGCGATCAGATCGAGAAACAGGTTGGTGACGAAGAGATCGATCTGGATATCGGGATAGGTCTTCAGGAAGGATGAGATGAATTCGTAGAACACCTCCTGCCCGAAGATGACAGGCACGGAGATCTTCAGCAGACCTTCCGGTTTTCTCTGTGTCTCGGTGAGCGCCTGCTCGGCGTCGAGGAGATGGGCGAGCGGTTCGCTGCACCTGTCGTAATAGGCCCGGCCCTGCGCGGTCAGGCTCAGCTTGCGGGTCGTCCGCTGCATAAGCGTCACGCCGAGCTGCTCCTCCAGCGACGTCACCTTCCGGCTGACGGTCGATACCGGCATGCCGAGGGAATGGGCAGCGCGGCTGAAGCTGCCATACTGCGCCACCTTTACGAAAACGGCGATGTCGTTCAGATCGGCCATGCACTGATTTTTGCATGGATGCAAAAGAGAATCCAGATATTTCCATCTAATCGCGTAATGGAGTTTTCGCCATATTCACCTTGCGAAAACAACCACAACCGGATGGAGGCGCATTCGCAGCAGCCCCATCTCGAGCGACCCCGCCTTTGCAGCCGCAAGGCCCGCGTTGCCCGAACCAGATTATGGAGATCAGCATGACTACGAGAAAAACAGTCATCGTCACGGGCGCCTCCCAGGGTATCGGAGCCGGCCTCGTCAATGCCTTCGTCGAGCGCGGCTACAATGTCGTCGCCACCTCGCGCCAGGTCAGTACCTCAGATGCTTTTGAGGCCTCGGACAGGCTGGCGCTCGTCGATGGCGACATCGGCGATGCTGAAACCGCAGCGCGGGTGGCAAGGACCGCAATCGATCGCTTCGGCTCGATCGACGCGCTCGTCAACAATGCCGGCATTTTTCTAGCCAAGCCGTTCGTCGAGTTTACGATGGCCGACTTCCAGAAATTGTCCTCGACCAATCTCGAAGGTTTCATCCACCTGACCCAACAGGTCGTCAGGCAGATGCTCGTGCAGAAAACGGGCGGTAGCGTCGTCAGCATCACCACCCCATTGACCGATCATCCGATCGCCGGTTTCTCCGCCTCAGTCTCAATGATGACAAAGGGCGGCATCAACGCCATCTCCAAGAACCTGGCGATGGAATATGCGAACGAGAAAATTCGCTTCAATATCGTCGCTCCCGGTGTGGTGGACACGCCGTTGCACAAGGACAATCCAAAGGACTTCCTGAGCACGCTGTCGCCGATGGCAGGCATTTCCAACGTCGAGGAGATCGCCGATGCCGTCGTCTTCCTCACCGAAGCTCCGCGCATAACCGGGGAGGTGCTTCACGTCGACGGCGGCGCACATCTGGGCAAATGGTAGACCATGCAAAAGCTGAGGCAGCCGGCGCGGAACGGCGGCTGCAGGACCTCGGCATCGCCCTTCCCCCACCGCCGACGCCCTTGGGCGCGTATGTCGAGGCGGTCAGAACCGGCAAGCTGGTCTTCTTCAGCGGTATGCTGCCGGTCGTCGACCGCAAGCCCCGCTATATCGGCCGCGTCGGCGGCGCGCTGACGGTCGAAGACGGCAGGAAGGCCGCCGAGACAGCGACCCTTAGCGCCCTTGCGGGAGCCAGAGAATATCTCGGTTCGCTGGACAGGGTGGCGAAGGTCGTCAAGCTCGGCGTCTACATCGCCACCGAAGGCGATTTTCGCGACCACCCAAAGGTCGCCGACGGGGCATCCGAAATGCTGCTTGCAGTCTTCGGCGAAGACAAGCTCTCCGGCCGAATCGTCCTCGGCGTGTCCAGCCTGCCGTTAGGCGTGCCGATCGAGCTCGAGCTCGTTCTCGAAATAGAAGATTGAACGGGCGGGCGCGCCCTCGGCGCGCCCCGCATTCTTGGCCGCGCCTGCGCTCAGCGCATTTGCTGGCTTCGCCGCTTACTCCCTCACACGGCAATCAACAGCAGCACATAGGCGATCACGCTTACCATCAGCCCACGAAACGCGAAGGTGACGCAGCGGTATTTGTTGCGGGCGATAGCCGATAGAATGTTGGCGTTTTCGAGATACTGGTCGAAGAGGTAGCGCTCGTCACGGCGAAGGGCTGCCTCGAAGAACATATCGCGATGATCGGGCCAGGCGCCCCAGAATAGCGAGGTCGAGGTGCCGAGACGCCGCGGCAGCACAACAAGAATCGCCGACAGGATCGAGAAGACCGAGGCTGTCGCAAGCAGGCCTGAGAACAGCATGCTGCCCGGCGTGCCGCCGGTGTAACGCGTCAGGCTGAACACGGCCCTCACTTCGCTGGAGCTCACCAGAAAGGCGAGCATGAAAGTAAAAATATAGGCAGCCTTTTGGTCGGATATCTTGATCTGATCATAAAATATGTCATTGATTTTCTTGATATGATCGAAATACTCAGTGCTGACGTCGCCGCTCGACGGCTTGCTCAGCATAACCTCAGGTGCACTTTCAAATTCGCTCACGTGAATACTCCGCCATCAAGTGTTTCCCTGATATTACACTTGACGACGAAAGCAAGAACACGTGTGCAACATGCTTGACTTTTTCACTCTACACGGACAAAGGGAGAGCGGGGTATGGGGTCGAGGACATGCGGGGTTATTTCAGTAACATCTGTCGCGTCGGGATGGCGCTGGCGTTTGCCGTGCCCGGTTTCGGGCTGCCGGCGGCGGCCGACCCCGTGCAGCGCGCAACCCCCGTCGCCGGTTCCGTCATCGCCCGCAAGACCGGCGAAGAAGTCCGCTTCATCGACGTGTCGAACTGGCGTGTCGTCGACATCAATCAGGATCTGCTGACCGGCGACGTGCTGCGCACCAACGCCAACGGCCAGCTCGCCATCGTCTTTTCCGATCACACCCAGGTTCGCCTCGGCCGTAATTCCTCGCTGCAGGTCAAGAAGATGGCCGCAAGCGGCGACACGACGCTGGAGCTGCAATCGGGAACGATCTGGGCGCGCGCCGAGCGCGGCGGCCAGGGCCTGACGGTGGAAACACCTGCGGCCGCAGCCGCCATCCGCGGCACCGACTGGACCATGACGGTCGAGGGCAACAAGACTTCGATGATTGTGCTCGAAGGCCGCGTGGCGCTCAGCAACCCGCAGGGCAGCGTCGAGGTGAACGAGGGCGAAGGGGCGGTGGCGACCATCGGCCAGGCGCCGAGCAAGATCATCAGCGTCAATCCTGACGACCGCGAACAGATGCTCTTCTATCTGGACCTGCGCGACGGCTTCGACCTGATGCCGACTTCGCCGCTACGGGCCGACCGCATGGCGACCGAACGCCGTCGCCTGCTGGCCCTGCCGCCGGAGCGCCGCACCACCGAAGACTGGCTGGAACTCGCCGAAGTGCAGAGCGCCTTCGATGGACGCCAGGCTGCAACCGCAACGCTGCAGAATATCCGCGGCCGCAAACTGACGGCAGCCCAGCAGGCGCGCGTCAATTTGATCGACGCCACCATCGCCGGCTCCGAAAAGCGTTATGGCGATGCCGCCAAGCTCTTCCAGAAGGCCCTGCCGCATCTCGACCCGACACGCCGCAACATGGCCCAATATGGCGGCTATTTCGCCCGTTCGCTGGCCGACCCCGCCCATGCCGAACAGCCGCCGGCCAACACCACCGGCCCCTATGGCGCGATCATGGAGGCCTATACGACAGGCTTCCTAAAAAACCCGCGCGCAGCGCTCGAGATCATCAAGAAAGCGGAACAGCGCTATCCCGATGATCCGACCCTGCCGGCGGTCCGCGCCCAGTTGGCGGAGCTCACCGACGACCGTGAGCAGATGAAGGAAGCGATAGAACGCTCGCTGTCGCTCGACCCCGATCATCCGATGGCGCTCTCCGCCCGTGCAGGCTACAAGGCAAGCTATGAAAGCGATATCAACGGCGCACTCGCGGACCTGAACCGCGCCATCGCGCTTGCCCCCGGCGCATCAGGCACGCTGAATTCGCTCGGCCTGCTGCAAAGTTCGCGGGATGCCAATGGCGAAGCGGAAAAGGCCTTCAAGAAGGCGATCGAGCTCGATCCGCAGGACCCGCTGCTGCACGCCAACCTTGCGATCCTCTATCTCGATCAGGCGCGCATGAAGGAAGCCAAGCGCGAAATCGACACCGCGATCGCGCTTGATCCGTCCTTCGATCATGCTCTGCTTGCCCGCGGACGCTACTACCTGCAGTCCGGCGAGCGCGACAAGGCGCTGCAAGATCTGCTTGCCGCCAGCACCGCCAATCCCGCGCATTCGCAGTCGCAGTTCATGCTCGCAGCCGCCCATTACGAAAAAGGCGACCGGCTTCCGTCCGAACAGGCGCTCGAAAATGCCAACCGCCTCGACGATGACGATCCGGTCATCTCGTCCTTCCGCACCGCTATCGATATCGACGATTACGATTCTGATGGCGCGATCCGCAACGCGCAGGAATTCCTGCGCCGCTCGCGCGCCCGCGGCGGCGATTACAGCGGCCTCGGCGCCAATGCGAGCGCCGGTTCGACTCTGAACGACGCCTTCCGCCTGCAAGGATTGGATGCCTGGGGCCGCTATTACGGCGATGCCGTCTTCGATCCTTTCAACGGCACCGGTTATATCGATCAGTCGATCAAGGGCAGCATCTTTCCTTTCGTCAACGCGACCAGCTTCAGCGACGACAATATCATCCAAAACCGCGGCAACGCGTCGAGCTACTCATCCTTCATCCAGGGCCTGTTGCTTTCGCCGCACATGCTTTCCGGCCGCTCGCGCTCGGTAACGCTGTTCGATGTGCCCTTCATCGAAGGCTCGCTCGGCGGCGGCATCAACAGCGTCGACGGCCATACGAGGCGCATCGGCGAAGCCGATATCCAAGGCTATTCGAACGAGACCATTCCGATCAGCTTCTATGGCAACCTGACTTGGGAAGAGCTGGCGCTCGACCGCGACTATCGGGATTTCGGCGGTGTCCAGACGGATAACAAGCTGCTGAGTGCCAACGGTTATCTGACGGCAACGGTCACGCCAGATGATCGCGTGGTAGCCTTCGTCAACCACGGGAGGAATGACGGAACTCTAAACGCGTTATCGTCAAACACCGGGTTCATGGAACTCCTGTTCCGTGTGCCTATCCCGCTGCCTCTCTACACAACAGAGGAGACTGTACGAGAAAGCACATATGCCGGCATCGGCTGGAGCCACACGTTTGCCTATGAAAACGTGTTGAATGGAGCACTGCTTTATTCAGGAAGCAAATCGAATACGAGCAGCGTGCTTGATGTCGACCTGGACCCAGTGTTTATCGGCAGAGGGGTTCCCTTCATCATTCCCTTTACCAACGTCACTCAGGAGACCGAATCTCAAACCTATATCGGCGCTTTGAGCCATTCCATAGGTGCCGGACCTTTGACCTTTCGCTACGGCATCGAAGGCGGCTGGTTGGATGCCAGCAGCACGGTCGATGCGACGCTCCTAGGCTTGACAGCTCCTACCGATCGTACCGAGAACACCATCGATATCGGCCGCGGCTATATCGATGTGCTGCATGAGATCACGCCGGACCTCAAGGGCGAATACGCCTTGTTCGCCACGCGCCTGGAGGGCGACGGCATCGATATCAGCCGGCTGGAGCCGCGCTTCGGCCTCGCCTGGGCGCCGGTTCAAAACCACTGGCTGCGTGCTGCCTTCATGCGTCAAAGCTTTGATATTGGGATTCCGACCCTTGCTCCCATCGGCATCCTCGGGCTGCAAGCCAACCAGTTTTCCGCCAATCCGCGGGGCTACACGGATACGGTCGCCCTGCAGTGGGATGCCGAATGGACCGATCGATTCTTCACCTCGGTCGAGTATCAGCACCAGGAACTGCATGATTTCTCGATCGATTTTCCGATGATCTCGCTTCCGTCGGATACGAGCCTGCCGATCTCGCGCGGCAGCATCGATCGCGCTGCCGTCACAGCAAACGTCGCGCTCGGCCATGGTTTCGGCCTTTCGGCTACCTATGCCTATATGGATTCGGAAAACAGGGATCCGCTTGAGCCGATCTATGGAGGCCCTCTTCCCTTCATACCGCAGAATTCCGGGCAGATTGCGCTGACCTGGGTCAACGAAGCCAAGGTAAAGGCGACGGTCGCCGCCAACTATATCGGCGAGCGCGACGGCGATCGGTTTGGCACCAAGCTCGACGACTACTGGAGCCTTGACGCCCATCTGGTCTGGGAGCCGTTCGACAAGCGCATCGAGCTGGAGGCGGCCGCCTATAACCTGCTCGACGAGGACTTCGAGATCACCCCTGGTGTGCCCGGCTGGGGCCGCGCCTTCAAGGGCACGCTCAAAGTCCGCTTCTGATGCGGGTGCGGGAGAAACCTCGGCAGGCCAGGCAGATCAGGAGCCGCCATCTCAGGCTGCTGGTGCTGTCTCTGACGACGCTGATCACCATCTCGCTGCTGTCGCGCCTGCCCGCCTGGTCACTTCTGGAGCTCCGAAGCTTCGACTATCTCTCGACCGTCGACGATCCCCGTCCGCCACCCGGCGGCCCCGTCATCGTCGCGATCGACGAACCCTCGCTTGCCGATATCAACGCGCAATGGCCCTGGCCGCGCAGCCTGCATGCCCAGCTCGTCACCCAGCTGCGCGCCGCCGGCGCCCGCGTCATTGGCCTCGACATCATCCTGGCCGAACCCTCGACCCCAGAGAACGACAACGCGATCACCGGCGCTGTCGGCCCGGATGTCATCCTTGCCGGCGACGAGACGTTGATCGAGACGCCGCAGGCCTCGCAACTGATCCGTGCGACACCGCTGCCGCAGCTGACCGAGGCAGGTGCCGTGACTGGCATCGCCTCCGTCGAACTCAGCGGCGACGGCACCTTCCGGCGCATTCCGGGCTATGAGGACGGCTTTGCCGCCATGCTGGCCAAGGTCGCCGGCGTGGCCCCCGAGACTTTGCCCGCCGGCCGGCTCATCCAGTCCTTCGGCCCGGCCCGCAGCTATCCCACCGTCTCCTACTACCAGGCGCTCGACCCGAAGAACCTGCTGCCGCCGGATTATTTCAAGGACCGTGTCGTGCTGGTCGGCCTCAGCCTGCAGAATGCGCCGGCGATCGACAAGGGTGGCGTCGATGCCTTTGCGACGCCCTACACCGTTCATACCGGCAAGCTCGTCTCCGGCGTCGAGATCCAGGCGACGATCTACGACAATATCCGCAGCGGCCTGTCGATCGCGGAAGCCCGGCTGCCGACGGTCGCTGCCTGCATCCTGATATCGGTGCTGCTGGCAGCCACCACCGTCTGGCGCTCGACGGGATGGCTGACGATCGTGACCAGCGCGGCGGCCCTCCTTGCCTTCGCCGCCGTCGGTGCCGCCGGTATGCGGCTAGCCCATATCTTCGTCTCGCCGCTTGGCCCGACGGTCGCCTATATCTCTGTCGTCTTCGGCCAGGCCGCCTTCGATTTTGCCGAGGAGCGCCGCAACAAGCGCCAAATCACCCGCGCCTTTGCCCAATATATCTCGCCCGATCTCGTCAAGCGCCTGTCGAGCGATCCCTCGCAGCTGAAGCTCGGCGGCGAGCGGCGCACCCTCTCGGTGCTTTTCTCAGACGTACGCGGCTTCACCACCATCGCCGAGACGCTGAAGGACGACCCAGAGCAGCTGACCGGCCTGATCAACCGCTTGCTGACGCCGCTTTCCGACGTGGTGATGGACCATGGCGGGACGATCGACAAATATATGGGCGATTGCATCATGGCCTTCTGGAACGCGCCGCTCGACGATCCCGATCATGCCCTGCACGCCGTCGAAGCCTCGCTTGCCATGCAGGCGGCGATATCGAGCCTCAACCGCGAGCTGGAGCGAGAGGCGGCGATGCGCGGCGACAGGCCGCATGTGTTGAAGATGGGCGTCGGCATCAACACCGGCGAATGCATCGTCGGCAATATGGGCTCGACCCGCCGCTTCGACTATTCCTGCCTCGGCGACAGCGTCAACCTCGCCTCGCGCCTCGAAGGCGCCTCGAAGAATTATGGCGTGGCACTGCTGCTCGGCGAGGAGACAGCAAGGCTGGTCGCCGGCACCTATATCGTCGTCGAGCTCGACCGCATCATCGTCAAGGGCCGCACCGTGCCCTCGCCTGTCTATACCGTCGTGCATGATGCCGACGCCGAAGCCCTTGCCGCCCATGGGGCCTTCCTCGAGGCGAAATACGCCGGCACGCTTGCGCCATCCAACCCCGCCTTCGACAGGCTGGCCGCCGATATCCCCGAGCTTGCCGGCTATTACGCGATCGTCCGCGAGGCGCTGGTCGAGTCCGGCGAGGAATGACCGAGCAGAATGCAGGCAACGTAAATCGATACTATTCCAGACGGCGCGCTTCCAGCGGTGCGTTCTGCCTGTACCCCTCGAAATAGCGGCCGCCATGTAGGGCAAGCTCCCGATCGGCCAAAACCAGAAATCGTGCACCGTCACCCGCTGCCGCCAGACTGAACGCCGCGTCGAACTCGGCTGCCAGTTGCGCATCGAGCTTCTTCATGAGGCGCGGCGCCCATTTTCCGCGGCCGGTCCATGCACCGCGTCCGAGCAGAATCAGGTCGGCCAGCTTCTGGTAGAGCAGCGCGGCGATGGCGGCGATCTCTTCGGGCGGGCGGGTACCGCGCAGATCATCGGCCAAATCGGTGACCTGGTAGCGCAGCATGTCGTAGTCTGCCCCGGCAAGAGGTTTCGGTCCTGCCGCCAGCATACTTGCCGCCTTTGCCTGGATGACACCTGCGCTGTCGATATCCGGTCCCAAAATGCTGCTTGCCGCCACCATGTTGACCATGATGGGATAGCCGCTGTCTGCGTCCTGATGAAGGTAGTGCGCCAGCGTCTGTGGATCGTGGACGAAGGCCTCGACCGGGAAACCATCCGCGGTGAACGACTCCCGCCAGGCTCTGTCGAGCGACGGGAATACGACGACCAGATCGATATCCGAAAAGACGGTGCCTTCGCCGCGCATGATGGAGCCGGCGACATAGGCGAAAGCGGCCCCGGCATAGCGGCTGGCGATGCAGTGGCGGGCGACGGCCAGCGCCCGCTCCGCAAGAAGATATTTCTGGATATCGTCCACGATCTCGTCCTCGAATACGGGAAACGAGCGGGAACAAAAAACCCGCTCGTTTCCGGCGGGTTGGTCTTAGCAGCAATGAACGGAATTCAGTTCACGCGTCTACCACCCACCGCGATGCGGTGGTCGTAGACGTCGTCGAAGCTGCAAAAGTCCTGCTCATGGCGGTAACGCTACCGCTGGATAGTGATAGCGTCAATGCGCCGGCCAAGGAAGCTTCCCCGACGCGCCGATTTCCGTCTAAGATGACCCGCAAAGCAAGACTCGAAACAGGAAGAACCCACCAATGCCCCATCCCGCCACCGTCATTCCGCGTCCAGCACCGGTACTGCTGCCGGTGGACGGCAGCGCCGAGCGTTTTCCGGTGCGCCGCGTCTATTGCGTCGGGCGCAACTATGCCGACCATGCGATCGAGATGGGCCATGATCCCAGTCGCGAGCCGCCCTTCTTCTTCCAGAAGAATGCCGACAACCTGCTGCCGGCGGGCAAGGCCTTTCCCTATCCGTCGCTGTCATCAGACGTGCATTACGAGGTCGAATGCGTGCTGGCGCTGAAATCAGGCGGCGCAAACATTGAGGCAGCGGACGCGCTCGACTGCGTCTACGGTTACGCCGTCGGCATCGATTTCACCCGCCGCGACCTCCAGGGCGAGGCAAAGAAGCTTGGCCGTCCCTGGGAGGTCGGCAAGGCCTTCGAACATTCCGCCCCTATCTCGCCGATCGTTCCGGCAAGCCGCCTCGGCCACCCCGCTGGAGGCAAGATCTGGCTGGAACAGAACGGCAAGCGTGTGCAGGACGGCGATCTCAACCAGATGATCTGGAAAGTGCCGGAGATCATCGCCGAACTGTCGAAGCTCTTCACTCTTGCAGCCGGCGATATCATCATGACCGGCACGCCCGCCGGCGTCGGCGCGGTGGCCAGGGGCGATCGCATCAATTGCGGCATCGACGGCGTCGCCACCCTATCGGTCGAGGTCGTCTGAGGAGGAAGCCATGCCCGTCTACGCGCTTGGCGGATCGACGCCGAAACTGCCCGCCGCCGGCCTCTATTGGATCGCCCCGGATGCCAACATCATCGGCCAGATCGAGCTTGGCGAGAATGTCGGCATCTGGTTCGGCGCCGTGCTGCGCGGCGACAACGAGCCGATCGACGTCGGCGAAGGCACCAACATCCAGGAAGGCGTGATGGCCCATACGGACATGGGCTTCCCGCTGACGATCGGCAAAGGCTGCACCATCGGCCACCATGCCATCCTTCACGGCTGCACCATCGGCAACAACACGCTGATCGGCATGGGCGCGACCATCCTCAACGGTGCGAAGATCGGTAACAACTGCCTCGTCGGCGCCAATGCGCTGGTGACCGAAGGCAAGGAATTCCCCGACAACTCCCTGATCGTCGGAGCACCTGCCCGCGCAGTGCGCGTGCTCGACGAGGCGGCAATCGAAGCCATCCGTCGCTCGGCCGAAAACTACGTCGCCAACTGGCAACGCTTCGCCCGCGATCTAAGGCAGATCGGGTGATTGGGTAACGCGGGGGCGGGTGGCGAAGCACCCTCTCCGCTCACCAGACTCCCGGAATCAAGCGCCAGCGCACACGCGCCATATACTCCGCATAGCCTTCGAGGCCCTTGCGCAGTTCGGCTTCCTCGCCGAGCGTGCGGCCGAAGAGGACGACGACGAGCAGGCCGGCGGGGATCAGCGCGTAGAGCGATCCAAGCGACAGCGCCATGCCGGCGCTGAGCACGATGGCGGTTGCGTATCCGGGATGGCGGATTACGGCGTAGGGTCCGGTGTCGATCACCTTGTGGTCGCGGTCGGTCTGAATGCGCACCGTCGGCTCGAAATGCCGGTTGACCGATTGCGCCCAGGTCAAGCCGAGATAACCTGATGTCATCAGGAGATAGCCGATAAACACGACCCAATCGGGCTGCGGTGCCCAGTGGAAACGTCCGTCGTCGAATGCGCCGACCGGAAGAATGGCGGCAAAGAGAATGATCGTCAGCGTCGCCACCACGGCGTCCCAGGATTTGGTACCTTTCTGGTATCGGCTGCGCGCCGCAAACAGCTCCGGATTCGTCCGCCAGATCCAGATGATTGCGACAGCAGTCAGCACAAGGAACAGGCCGAGAAAAATCCACCCGCGCGGCCAGTCGAGCGTACCCGCCGGCCAGAACAGCGCTACAAACATGACGGCAATGGTGATGGCGAGCGATCCGAGCGATGGCGCCGCGGCGAATGAGTGACCGGGCCGAATGTCCCGCTGCGCCATGATCGCTCTCCGTTCCATTACAGCGCCGCGCGTCCTTTTAGACGCGCAGAAGGACGCTGCACATGGCGGATTTCATTGAAAAATCGCCTTACTCGGCGGCTTCGAGAAACTGGCTGTTTCGTGAAGAGGAGGCAAGAGCCTGAACCCTGGCTTCCGCCTTGGCGATCAGCTGATAGAATTCGTCCTGCGCTTCGACATCCAGCTGAATGACGGCATTGACGTCGTCGGGCGTATCGCAAACGCAGGCGACCGCAGAAATGGGACAGATACCGCCGGGATAACGTCTGCCGGTGCCCGTATAGGCGCGACGTCCCCAACGCTCGGAATAGACCGTCTCTTCCCGCTCAAGCTGCAGGATCGTTCCCTTGCAGGCAGTCACGATAGCCGCCTTGCCGTAGGCGAACCAGTGATAGTTCAGCCTCCGGAGAATATATTTGCCGGTGATATCTTCGCCAGCCAGTTCGGCAGGGTTTTCAATCATTCTAATCATGACGGCTTCCTCAACGTTTAAACAATATCCGTCATGTCTTCGCGCGCAGCAAGTCAAAAAACGCTGCTTTTGGAGACACTTAGTCACAAAGTGTTTCCGATTCTTACATTAACCACGCGCCGAGCACCCCCTTGTGCACACAATTCTTCGTCGAATTTCCCGCAACCTGCTACCGATTTCGTCATTGTCCGAGGTGGCAGTCACGTCAGTGTCCCCTTGTGTTTTTCGGCGCGGGCTCGATATGTCCCCCTAATTGGTCCGAACACCGCGCCGTTTTTCATCCCACGAAACGGCCGGCTGTTTCGCCAGTTGGTCACCGCAGGAGAATTTCATGGTCGACGCGATCAACCCCATCTCCGCCACCGCCGCGTCCGAACCCACCAAGGTCGGCACCAGCACCTCGATCGGCTCCGAACCAGACAATGCCTGGGTCGCCGCCCGCCAGTCGCAGATCACCGCCGATCAGCTGGCAGCGAAGAAGGCCGTGGAGAAGGAAGCCGCAAGCGGCCTCATCCCGCACGCGGATCTGATCGTCAACGACGAGGAGCATCCGCAAAAGCGGCACGGGCATGCGGCATCGGACGACGGGGAAGAGGCCGGCGAACAGGCGGAACAGCCGGTCTTGTCAGGCGAAAGCGATCGGATCGGCACCCGGAATTTCGACGACGATACGCCCTTCGGCGAGCGCGTCGCCATCATCTGATCGAAACGCAGACCGGAAACCGTCCGCGCGGTCAATTCGAGCCCGCAAGCTGGGCTTCGATCGCCGCCTTATCGATGACCGACCAGACCTCGACGATCTTGCCGCTGCGAAATTCGTAGATGACGTTCTCGGTGAAGGAAAGGCGCCTGCCGTTCACATCGAGGCCGAGGAATTTTGCCTTCGGCCTGCAATCGAAGCCGAGCCTGCAGGCGATGTATGGCGGATCGCAAAGCAGCATCAGCACCTTGAAATAGAGATCGGGAATCTCATCGAAGTCCCGCTCGAGCATGGCGACGTAACCCGGCAGCCCGAGCCGCCGGCCGTTATGAACTGCATCGTCGCCGACAAACTGCCCGAGATTGGCCCAGTCCTGCCTGTTCAGGCAGGCGATGTAGCCGCGGTATATGTCCGCGAGTTCTGTTTTCGTCACGCGATAGCCCCTGGCTTGGATTCTCAGGCAAAGATAGCGGAATGCAATATCGTAAGAACTGGAAGAAGCCGAAGAAAAGGCGGAACAACCAAATCGGCACCCACGACTTTGATGACGACACTCCTTTCGGTGAGCGCGAGGCGATCGTCTAGCGAAGGCGAGGAAGCTTACGCCGCGCAGGCCTCGCACAATCCGCGGATCTCGATCGTCGTCTTTTCAGGCTTGAACTTCTGCCCGCGCACCCATTCCATCAGCCGGTGGTCGACCTCGTGGTCGTGGAACTCCGTCACCTGGCCGCAGCTTTCGCAGATCGCGAAGGCGACGATGCCGTGGCTGTGGCAGTCGTCGCCCGGATGGGCGCAGGCGACGAAGGAGTTGATGCTTTCGAGCCGGTGCACCACGCCATATTCGAGCAGCTTCTCCAGCGCCCGGTAGACCTGCAGCGGCGCGCGAAAACCGTGGTCGCGCAGCTTGTCGAGGATGGTATAGGCGCTGAGCGGCCCTTCGGCCTTTTCGAGCACGTCGAAGACCAGCGACTGGTTCTTGGTCAATTGCGGTGTCGTCATGAGCCTTGTCCTTGCATGACCGCGCGGTGGCGCCTGACGGGAAGCAGGCTGAGAATGAAGAGGATCAGCGCTGCGACCACGATCGAGGGGCCGGAGGGCGTGTCGTAGGTGAGCGAGCCGAACAGACCGCCGACGACGGCCGCCGCCCCGATCAGCGAGGCGAGCACCGCCATGATCTCCGGCGTCGGCGAGAAACGCCGCGCCGCAGCCGCCGGAATGATCAGCAGCGAAGTAATCAGCATGATGCCGACGATCTTCATGGCAATGGCGATGACGACGGCCATCAGCAGCATGAAGAACAGCCGCGCCCGCTCCGGCTTCAGCCCCTCGGCCTCGGCGAGTTCGGCATTGACGGTCGCAGCCAAGAGTGGCCGCCAGAGCCAGGCCATTGCCACGAGCACGAACAGCCCGCCGCCCCAGATCAATCCGATGTCTGTGGTGGAAACGGCGAGGATATCGCCGAACAGGAAGGCGATGAGATCGATCCGCACCCAGCTCATGAAGGCGACCATGACGAGGCCGATCGCCAGTGTCGCATGCGAGAGGATGCCCAGCAGCGCATCGGCCGACAGCGCTTGGCGCTTCTGCAGGAAGAGCAGCAGCACCGACACAAGCGCGGCGACGGCGAAGACAGCCAGCGTCAGGTTGAGTTCGAAAAGCAGCGACAGTGCGACGCCGAGCAGCGCCGAATGGGCGATCGTATCGCCGAAATAGGCCATGCGCCGCCAGATGATGAAGCAGCCGAGCGGCCCCGTCGTCAGCGCCAGGCCGACTCCGGCAAGGATGGCGCGCACGAAGAAATCGTCAAGCATGGCGCTCTCCCGCTTCATGCGCGTGCGGATGGTCATGATCAGGATGGGCATGGTCAGGATGATCGTGATCATGTTCATGACCGGCATGCCCATGCTCATGCGCGTGCGCATGGCTGCCGTCATGCGCGTGATGGCCGTCGTCGGGGTGGCAATGATCGGTTACCGTGCCGTCGGCATGCTGCACGCGCCCATCAGGCAGATGTGTGTGATCGTGATGATGGCTGTAGACGGCCAGCGTCTGCGCCGCCCGGCTGCCGAACAGGCGCACATATTCCGGGCTGCGGCTGACAGATTCAGGCGTGCCGCGGCAGCAGACATGGCCGTTGAGGCAGATGACCGTATCGGTTTCGGCCATGACGACATGCAGGTCGTGCGAGATCAGCAGGATGCCGCAGCCCGTCGCATTGCGGATCGACTTGATGAGGTCGTAGAGGGCGATCTCGCCGGAAAAATCGACCCCTTGCACCGGCTCGTCGAGGACCAGCAGATCGGGCTTGCGGGCAATCGCCCGGGCCATCAGCGCCCGCTGGAATTCGCCGCCGGAGAGGTGCTGGACCTCGGCATCGAGCATATGGGCAATGCCGGCGGATTCGAGCGCCGAGAGCATATCGCGCTCCGGCAGCGGTCCTGTCAGCGTCATCAGCCGGCGCACCGAAAGCGGCAGCGTCCAGTCGATCGACAGCTTCTGCGGGACATAGCCGACCTTGAGGCCGGCTTTGCGCTCCACCCTGCCCTCGTCGGGCTTCAACACACCGATCGCCGCCTTGGCGCTGGTCGATTTGCCCGAGCCGTTCGGCCCGATCAGCGTAACGATCTCGCCGCGCGAGACGGAAAAATCGACACCGCGCACCAGCCAGCGACCGCTGCGCAGAATGCCGACATCTTCAAGCGAAACCAGCGGTTCGGCCCTGATACCGGCGGGGGTCTTTGCGGGAGAGAGCATCAAATTTTCCGAAAGTGCTGTTGCGTCCTGCTATTGCACACGTTATAGCATAACGCAATTGATGTAATAACATAACAATTGCAATTCAAGCGGAGCATATTGATGAAACGCGCCTTGGGGTCTGCCCTCAAAATCTTGGCCCTCAGAATGCCGGCCCTTGCAATCCCGGTCCTGGCGATCCCCACTCTGCTCTTTTCCGGCACCATGCGGGCAGCCGATGCGCCTGTCGTCGTCACCTCGATCAAACCGATCCATTCGCTGGTTTCGGCGATCATGCAGGGAGTCGGCGAACCCGAATTGATCGTCGATGGCGCCGCCTCCCCGCATACCTACAATCTGAAGCCATCGAATGCCCGCGCCCTGCAGGACGCCAAGGTGATCTTCTGGGTCGGCCCCGGTCTCGAGGCTTTCCTCGAAAAACCGCTGCAGGCGCTGGGCCGGGATGCCAGCATCGCGGCCCTCGACGACGCGCCCGGCCTCGTCAAGCTGCCTTTCCGTGAAGGCGGCGCTTTCGAGCCGCATGATGACGCCCCGGAGCACGAAAGTGCTTCCGGTCAGCATGATGAGGCTGACGCCGCACATGATGCTGATCCCGGGCACGCCAGTGACCATGACCACGACCACGGTACATTCGACACCCATCTCTGGCTCGACCCGATGAACGCCAAGGCCATGGCGGCCATGATCACTACGACGTTGGTCGCCGCCGATCCCGCCAATGCTCTGACCTATCAGGGCAACGCCAAGACGCTGGACGACAAGCTGGATGCGCTCGATACCGAGATCAAGGGCATGGTTGCTCCCGTCAAGGACAAGCCCTTCATCGTCTTCCACGACGCCTACCAGTATTTCGAGCACCGCTACGGCATCCGCGTCGCCGGCTCGATCACCGTCAGCCCGGAAACCATTCCCGGTGCGGAGCGGGTTTCGGAAATCCACCGCAAGGTCGGCGAACTCGGAGCCACCTGCGTCTTTGCCGAACCGCAGTTCGAGCCGCGCCTCGTCAATGTCGTCATCGAAGGCACGCGCGCCAAGTCAGGCGTGCTCGATCCCGAAGCGGCAACACTGAAGGC
The DNA here is from genome assembly GCF_013416305.1 of Rhizobium sp. WYCCWR 11128. Lineage (NCBI taxonomy): Bacteria > Pseudomonadati > Pseudomonadota > Alphaproteobacteria > Hyphomicrobiales > Rhizobiaceae > Rhizobium > Rhizobium sp. WYCCWR 11128. The sequence goes on along the minus strand of NZ_JACCEZ010000001.1, from coordinate 343,415 downwards.
CGGTCCCGATCTCTACTTCAACCTCATGCGCGGCATCGCCAACAGCATGAAGGACTGCCTCTCCAGCGCATGAATCTCGTGCGCCGCTCCGCGCGTCCTGCCGGACACGCGACGCTCCAGGAGAGCTGAGGCGGAAAAAGGCGGACAACCCCGTTCCGCCTTTTTTCGGTGCGTCAAATGTAATGATATAACATTAAATACGAATCTGATGAGGTTCCCATGGACAATAGACTTCCCGTCACGGTGCTTTCAGGCTTCCTCGGCGCCGGCAAGACGACACTGCTCAACCACGTGCTGACCAATCGCGAAGGCTTACGCGTCGCGGTTATCGTCAACGATATGAGTGAGGTGAATATCGATGCCGCCCTGGTGCGCGACGGCGGCGCCAATCTCTCCCGCACCGAGGAACAGCTCGTCGAGATGACCAATGGCTGCATCTGCTGCACGCTGCGCGACGATCTGCTGAAGGAGGTGCGTCAGCTCGCCGATCAGGGCCGCTTCGATTACCTCTTGATCGAATCGACAGGCATCGCCGAGCCCCTGCCCGTCGCCACCACCTTCGAATTTCGTGACGAGAATGGCCAAAGCCTTTCCGACGTCGCAAGGCTCGACACCATGGTGACCGTCGTCGACGCCGCCAATCTGCTTGCCGATTATGCCTCGGCCGATTTCCTCGCCGACCGCGGAGAAACGGCCGGCGACGGCGACAACAGAACCATTGTCGACCTGCTGGTCGAGCAGATCGAATTCGCCGACGTCGTGGTGCTGAACAAGATCGGCACGGCAACCAATGAAGAGCGCGACGCCGCGCGCAAGATCATCACCGGCCTCAACCCGGATGCAAAGCTGATCGAGGCGGATTTCGGCAAGGTCGCCCTGAAAGACGTGCTCGGCACCGGCCGCTTCGATATCGACAAGGCCGAGACCCATCCGCTTTGGTACAAGGAACTGCACGGTTTCCGCGACCACGTGCCGGAGACCGAGGAATATGGCATTCGCTCCTTCGTCTATCGCGAGAAGCGGCCCTTCCATCCGGCAAAGCTGCAGGCCTTCCTCGATCGGGCATGGCCAGGCGTGGTGCGCGCCAAGGGCTTCTTCTGGCTGGCGACGCGCCCGCACCATGTCGGCGAGATCAGCCAGGCGGGCGCGATCGTGCGCACCGGCAAGATGGGCCTCTGGTGGGCGGCCGTACCCCGCGAACAATGGCCTGAGGAACCGGCCTTCATGCGCGCCATCGGCCCCTATCTCCACCCCGTCTGGGGCGACCGCCGCCAGGAAATCGTCTTCATCGGCGCCGATCCCATGGACGAAGCCTGGATCAGGAAGGAACTCGACTCCTGTCTTATCAGGACAGACGCCTTCGCGCCCGAACGCTGGCGCGACCTGCCCGATCCTTTCGCCAGCTGGAACAGGCAGGCGGCATGAAGGCGCAGGCAATCAAACGCGCTCTCTGCGTCTGTACCGAATGCGAACCGCTGCCGCCGATCGAAGGGCTTCATCCGCTTACGCACGAGGAAGGTACCGACGCTGAAGTCGGAAGACCAAGAGGTTTTCTCGGCATCATTGCTGAACGGGTCATTTCGTCCCGCAGGCAACCCTGAAGCGGGTCATAGCCGCCGTCAGCTGAAGAAGAGGAGGATGGGCGCGAAACTGCTACACGCCCTCCCAGAATCAAAAAGGCGGCCGAAGCCGCCCTTTCCTGATCTAACGACCGATCAGCGACCGGCAATAATGCTGGAGATGATGCCGCTGGTGACGCCGATCAGCAGGTAATCGTTGTCGGCCCGCACCCAGCGAAAACCGCGGGGCGGAGGCGCCAGCCGGTAGCGGCGGTAGTCGTTGACATCAGAGAACCGGCGACGCTCGCTGGCATTGACGCGGTATCCCCTCTTCCAATGCGACCGGACGACCGTCTTTTTGACGACCACCTTCTTCTGCACGACGATCGGCGGACGGCGATGATCGTCGGCGCTGGCCTGGGAAACAACCATCGGGGACAGAAGGAAGGAGGCGGAAAGAAGAGCTGCAAAAATCTTTTTCATGTGGGGTCCTCATGTTGGGCACGTGACCAAACTAGGGCCGAAAAGATGAACCGAAACTGAAATAAAAATTAAACTTTTGTAATGAAATCCGATAGCTACGGGTCTAAGTTTATATTTTAGATTAAACTTATACACGATGGCGAATATTCTATCGCCACAGATGGGGCATCGGCGCGGCCGGCCAGTTCGTCCTTGGAAGCCCTTGGCAGCACATCGGGGCGGGATTGAAGAAAAGATAGTTGCGGGCATCCGAGGATGAGGCTAGGACGGCGCGCCCTTCCTGTGCCCATCGCCTGGAAGACGCCGCCGTGGAGGATTGCTGCTGATGGCGGCCGGCGGGCGGCATGCCCTCGATTCGATATCATATCTATCGCCCAGAGGTGCTCGCGATTTGGCATAACGAGATGCATAAACTTGAAACGGGCGCATAATTAAATTCGAAGCGACGCATTTTAGGAACAGGAGAATTCTGCATGTCCCGCGAGGGGACGATCAGATCAAGACAACGAAGACCACAATGGAGGAAAACATGCCCGGTATCAGCATGCGCTACATCGTCGACGACGTCGACGCCGCGGTGGAATTCTACACAAGACATCTCGGCTTCTCCGTCGCGCTTCGTCCCGCACCGAGTTTCGCCATCCTGACCAGGGACGGTTTTCGTCTGTTCGTCAGCGGCATGACGGGACCGGGCGGAGCATCTCAAGCAATGCCCGACGGGCGAAAGCCGGAGCCTGGCGGATGGAATCGTATCCAGATCGAGGTCGGAGACCTGGAGGCGAAAGTCACCGCACTGCGCCAAGCTGGTGCGCGCTTCCGCAACGAGATCGTGCAGGGCATCGGCGGCAAGCAGATCCTGCTCGATGATCCGGCCGGAAACCCGATCGAACTCTTCGAAGCGCCCAAGAGATGAATGGGGCGACGTCGGTCATGCGGTTCACCAAGCGTTTTACGCTTCGCATCGGTGAACCGCACGCATGATCCCGGTCATGCGGTTTGCCACGCATTTTGCGGCCAGCATCCCAAACCGACGCAGTATGTCGATTACGACAGCCGGCTTCGGCATCTCTCGCCCCAGGACTAGCCGGAACGCCTTGCCACCGGTGTGCGAGCGTGTAGTTTCGGATTCCCATCAATTCGAAGGCAGGGAAAACATGTCCGATTCCGCCGGCGGGCTCTCCGACTATGTTGGGATACTAGCCGTGTTTCTTCTCGTCGCCGCCAATGGCTTCTTCGTTGCCGCCGAATTCGCCCTGGTGTCGGTCAGGCGTAGCCGCGTCGCCGAACTCGCTGCGGCAGGCCGCATGAACGCCTCGGCACTTCAGCGCGCCGTCGACAATCTCGACTCCAACCTTGCAGCCACCCAGCTCGGCATCACCATCTCGTCGCTCGCGCTCGGCTGGGTTGGAGAACCGGCGCTTGCGCACCTGATCGAGCCGCTGCTGTCCTGGTTGCCCGGGCAATGGGCGACGGCGGGCGCGCATACTGTTGCCGTCGTCATCGCCTTCGTCATCATCACGGCCCTGCATATCGTGCTCGGCGAGCTCGCGCCGAAGAGCTTGGCGCTTCAGCGCAGCGAGGCCACTTCGCTTGCCGTGGTGCGTCCACTCGGTCTGTTCCTGGTGCTGTTCAAGCCGGCGATCTTTGTCCTGAACGGCATGGGCAACATGGTGCTGCGGGGCGTCGGTCTTCGCACCGGAACCGGCGAATCGTCGTTCCATTCGCCGCAGGAGCTCAAGCTGCTGGTCGCCGAGAGCCAGGAGGCCGGCCTTCTCAACCAGGTGCAGCAGCAGCTCGTCGAGCGGGTGTTCAATATCGGCGACAGGCCGATCTCCGACATCATGACCCCGCGTCTCGACATCGAATGGTTCGACGCCGACGACAGCGAGGCCGAAATCCTGAAGACCATCCGCGAATGCAGCCACGAACAATTGCTGGTCGCCCGGGGCTCGATCGATGAGCCGATCGGCATGGTGTTGAAGAAGGACCTTCTCGACCAGGTTCTCGACGGCGGCAAGGTCCGGCCGATGGAGGTGATCAAGCAGCCGTTGGTGCTGCATGAGGGCACCTCGGTCGTCCGCGTGCTCGACAGTTTCAAGGCTTCACCCGTTCGCCTCGCCATCGTCATCGACGAATATGGTAGCCTCGAAGGCATCGTCACCCAGACCGACCTGCTCGAAGCCATCGCCGGCGACCTGCCGGGATCCAACGAAGAGCCCGATATCGTCGTCAGGGAAGACGGTTCGCTCCTGATCGATGCGATGATGCCGGCCTTCGACGCCTTCGAACGGCTGGGCCTGCGCGATCGTCCGGATGCCGATTTCCATACGCTGGCGGGCTTCGCGCTGCATCAACTCCAGCACATCCCCGAAGCTGGCGAAACCTTCGTCTTCGACAACTGGCGCTTCGAAGTGCTCGACATGGACGGCATGCGTATCGACAAGATGCTCGCGACGCGCATTTCCACCGATGGGGCCGAGGCCTAGCCGACCGCCAGGGTCCAGAGCATTCCCGCGGCTGCGCAGGCTAGCAGCGTCGCGATGACGGAAGCCTTGAAGCGGAAGATCGCTATCGCCGCGGCAGCAGACAGCGCCATTGCCGCCGGCACGGCCGATTGCAGCACGGGAATGTCGAGCAGCAAGCCGCCGAGGTGAACGGTCGCAACCTCTGCAAACAGCGTGTGCAGGGCAAACCAGATAGCGAGGTTGAGGATAACCCCGACCACCGCCGCTGTTATGGCCGACATCGCGCCCGCGAGCGCTATGTTGCCGCGCAGTTTTTCGATGAACGGCGCGCCGAGGAAAATCCAGAGGAAACAGGGCACGAAGGTGACCCAGCTCGTCAGTATCGCCGCAAGCGTTGCAGCAAGCATCGGGTTCAGCGCTCCCGGATCCCGGTAGGCGCCCATGAAGCCGACGAACTGGACGACCATGATCAACGGCCCCGGCGTCGTCTCGGCCATGCCGAGACCATCCAGCATCTCGCCGGGTTTCAGCCAGCCGAAATGCTGCACGGCCTCCTGTGCTACATAGGCAAGCACGGCATAGGCCCCGCCGAAGGTGACGACCGCCATTTTGCTGAAGAAAAGGCCGATTTCGGTAAAGACGTTGTCAGCACCGAAGGTTGCGTAGAGCGCCGCGAGCGGCGCGAGCCAGAGGGCAAGCAGCACGGCCGAGATGCGCAGCGACCAGGCGAGATTCGGGCGCGCATGCGCCGGTATGCCTTCGCCGAGCGCCGACTCGGCATCCGACAGCACCGGGCCGCTTCCGGCCTTATGGCCGCCGCCCGTCTGAAAGGCGGCAAGCCCGAACCTGCCGCCGAGGAAGCCGGCAATGCCGGCCGCGAGCACGATCAGCGGGAACGGCACATGGAGAAAGAAGATGGCGATGAAGGCCGCGGCCGCGATACCGACCATGACGCGATTCTTGAGCGCACGGCCGCCGATGCGGATGACGGCCTGCACGACGACGGCAAGCACCGCCGCCTTCAGCCCGAAGAACAGGCCGGCGACGATGCCGACATTGCCGTAAGCCGCGTAGATATAGCTGAGACCGAGGACCGACAGGAACCCAGGCAGTACGAACAGCAGGCCGGCGACGAGACCGCCCACTGTCCGATGCATCAGCCAGCCGATATAGATGGCGAGCTGCTGCGCCTCGGGTCCGGGAAGCAGCATGCAATAATTCAGCGCATGCAGAAAACGGTGCTCACCGATCCATCGCTTCTCGTCGACAATGATCCGATGCATGACGGCGATCTGGCCGGCAGGGCCGCCGAAACTCAGGGCGGCGACGCGCAGCCACACCCTGAAGGCATCGCCAAACGAGACGCCGTGATGATGCCCCTCTCCGGCGTCTTCCTCCGCCATTTTGCCACTGGGCGCATTATCCGTCATCTCGACCATCTCATGCTCTCTTCTTCGGCGCCGGCCAGTTGTGGGTTTCCTCGGTCGCATCGCGGCACCAGCGGAAGAAGGCGTCGTAGAGAAGCATCCCGGCCTCGAGCTGTTCCAGATCGTCGGAATACATCCTGGAGAGGCCGAGCGAGGCGGCCAGCAGGCCCGCCGCCTCGGGCGCGAGATCGAGCCTTGCGGTATCCGCCGCCCTGACGATCCGCGCCAGGCGCAGGAGCGGCTCCGATGCCAGCCCGAACTCCTCGACCATGACATCAAAGGTGCATAGTTCGCCGCGATGGCTCCAGAACACGTCATCGATATCGAAGGGCACCGCCCCGAAGCGCTCGCTGACGGCTAAAACCTCAGGCGCGGGCACGAACAGGAATACGGCGCTCGGATCGACGAAGCGCCGGATCAGCCAGGGACAGGCGATGCGGTCGATCTTCGGCCGCGCCCGCGTCACCCAGACCGTGCGCCCCTCGGCGTCGCGTTGCGGCAGCTTTTCGTCGGGCACCGCCAGTCCTCCCGCAATCCAGGATTCGAAGCCGCCTTCGAGGCTCTCGGCGTCGATACCGGCATGGCGGAGATAGGCGGCGACGCCATGGCTGAGCTTGCTGCCTTTCTGGCAGACCACGACGACGGAATCGGCATCGACGCTGCCCGCCCAGGACGCGACCTCGGCATGGGCGCGCCGGATCGAGCCCGGCACCAGACGGGGATCGAGCGCGAAGTCCTCCTCGGTGCGAACGTCGATAATGCAAGGCGCACCGGGGGTTCCGATAAGGCGATTGAGCTTGTCAGGGGAAATTTCGAGAAATGACGGCATGACGCGTCCCTCCGTTGATCGGTTTTACTGGACGCGATTCTTCAGCATGACGCCTCGTGGGGTGATCGCGACCCCATGCAGAAATCATTCGCAAACAGACCCCGTGGTGTCAAGCGCATTGCGCCATGGCGGCTTGCCGTCCACCGGCGGCCTGCCATCCGCGAATGCACCCAATCAGCCGACAGCTCTACCACCGGGTCTCTGCCGGTTGCCCGCAAGCAGATGAGGCGTGAGCGGCAAAGCCGCGAATGCACGGAGCGCCAGTAAACGAGAATGATGAGTAGGAAAAGCCAATCAGCACAAGCGCTTCGGCCCAGAACGGAACAAAATGCCCACTTCTGCATTCTTCTGTCACCGAAAGAGGAGAAAGTACCATGACGTACGACCCCAATAATGCCAACGACCCGAATCGCCCGCTGAACCCAAATCTGGATCTGCGCACCACGCCGAGCGCGCGCAGCAGTAATACCTGGGTTGTCTGGGTCGCTGCATTGGCCGTGATCGCTGTCGCTGCATTCGCCTATTCGCAGTGGAGCACCCCCGGCACATCTCCGGACACGACAGCTTCCACAACCCAATCAGAGCCGGCGCCGGCCAAGCCGATCGCTCCGACTGACAACAGCGCAACGCCTGCACCGGCACCAGCACCGGCCACTCCGCCGGCTGCCCCTGCCCAGCAGTAACCGCTGTTTGGCCAGACGAAGCCGGCCCAGTGCCGGCTTCCTCTCTGCTGCGAGCTCTTGAAGCTTTTTAAGTAAACCCTATTTAAGGGATACTAAATCTGTCTCTGACGGCTGACCACGGATGTACTGGCAGCCGTCATCGAGACGGATCGAGGAAGGTCGGTGCGAGTTTCGCCCGGCCTTTTTTCTTGACCTCGTCATCCATGCCGAACAGGCTACTGGCAACGCCTGGATCGGGATATTATTTGGGAATCCTGTTATAGAAGGACTGCGGATCGTACACGCACTCGTAGTCGAGGAGGCAGAGCTTGCCATTGGCATCCCTTACTCTTGCGGTGTCGTACTTGTCGCCGAGATTGCACCTGGCCGGCGGATAACGGAAGCTGCGGCCGCCAAAGCCCATGCGCACGAAAACCGCCTTGTCCTTGCGGATGATCTGCGCAAGCTCTTCGCAACTGTGATCCCTGGCATTGACCTCCACCGCCTCGACGGCAAGAGCGACGGACGGAAACAACAGTGCGACGGCCAGAACAACGCTTTTCATGGAAACTCCTGAATGTGAGAGAGCGAAGGTAGGGCATCGCACCGCATGCCGCCAGTGCGAGAACCGCCGGAATTATATACCGAGCATGGCCTTGCCTTTTTACCTCCCGGCACCCTTGAGAAATCAGCCAAGGCACGAGCTCTTTGAAGGCAGCAAGGCCCAGGTGGACGGGCAATCCCTCGCTACTGCTTCTGCGAGGGCATTGCTACATCCCGATCCATTAAGATGTTCGGTCTACGCTGCCGGCCATGAAACCGACGTTTGGACGCAGACACCTTGCATTGCCAGAGACGGAGCGGACAAAGGCCGTTCCAGCACGGAAGGTCGATGTGTCGCCCGCCGGAAGCTTCGATTGGCCGAAAACCAGGCGTTACGCCAAAAACGCGACCTTGGCCCTGTTGATCGTCACAAAGATTGCGGTTGCGACTATTTACGTCCTTAGACTAAACGCCTCGCATTCCTTCCAGGAATACGCACCGCCCATAGCGATGATGGCGGCCCTGTCGTTTTTCATCGTCGCAGCTCTCTGGCTCGCCGGCATGAAACTGAGCGGCAGCGATTGAGGGACACACAAAGAACAATTTTCGAAAAGCGCGATGCGCTAGGGAAAATTATAGGGCGACGCAGGGTCGAAGACGCAGGAATAATCAAGGATGCACTGTTTTCCACCTGCATCGCGCAAACTGGTGGTGCTGCGCTTATCGCCCATGCTGCATTGGGCGGGTGGATAACGAAAACTGCGGCCGCCGAAACCGACGCGGACAAAGACCTTTTTGTTCTGGCGGATGATCTGCGTAAGCTCGCTGCAGCTATGCTCGCTCGCTTTGACGTTCATGACGCCTGCGGCAAAGGCAGGCAATGGCAGAGACAATGCGACGGCAAAAATAACGCTTCTCATAGACCCCTCCCGATACGCGAAAGAGAGATAGGGCGCACGACCGACGCGGCCAGTCCTGCGCACGGCGCCAACCATGCCTCTCGCTTCGAGAACAGTTTCCGGCAGGCCGGAAAATCCGGCCTGAGTTCGAATATATCAATCTTTTCAAGAAATTTGGTGGGTGATGTAGGGCTCGAACCTACGACCCGCTGATTAAGAGTCAGCTGCTCTACCAACTGAGCTAATCACCCGTTCGCGCTTGGCTGCGCGGTGTGACGGGGCGTATAAACAGGATCGGCAGGCTTGTCCAGCGCATAGGCGAAATTTCTTTGGTTAATCGCGAAGATTTTTCGGCATGGCTGAAATGCAGCACATAACCCCGAAAATCGGAATCGATTTTCGCGAAGGATTATGCGCCGATTCAAAGTGATAGCGCGTCCTGTCGGACGCGCGGCGGTCTGGTGAAATCAAAGGTCGAGCGTGCCGCTGGCCAGCCGCACTGCCTGGCCGCCGATCCGCGCGTTGGAGATCGCCCCGCCGTCGACATCGATATGCAGGTGGATAAAGGATGGGCGGCCCATCTCGACGCCCTGCTCTATCATGATCGGGTGATGCCCGTCTGTCAGCCGGTCGAAATGGTGGATCGCGCCGGAGAGTGCGGCCGCCGCCGAGCCGGTGGCCGGATCTTCGACGATACCCATGCCGCTTGCGAACATGCGCGCATGGAACTTCGCCACGTGGTTGACGCCGCCGCGGCAATAGACATAGGCCGAGGCAAGCGCGCCATCGACGAAGGGCACGATCTTTTCCCAGAGTTGCGGATCGAATTCCACCCGCTGCGTGGCTCCGACATCATGCACCGGAATGAGCAGGAAGGGAACGCCGGCGCTCCAGACCGACGGGACATGATTTTCGAAGCCGATCTCGGTCACCTTCAGCGATAGCGCATCGGCGATGCCGAGCTTGTCGAGCGGCATGATGGCCGGCTGCGATTTGCGCGGCAGGTCGAATTCGGCAAAGCTCGCCTCACCCTCTCTCAGCCGCACCGCGCAGCGCACCGGCCCGACATTTTCCTCGAGCACCGAGACAAGATCGCGCGTCGCAGCACCATGCGCCCGTTCGGCCAGCGCCACCGCCGTGCCGACCGTCGGGTGGCCGGCAAAGGGCAGTTCGCGCCCCGGCGTGAATATCCTGAGCCGTGCCGCATAGGCGGGATTGGTCGAAGGCTGCACGAAGACCGTCTCGGAGAGATTGATCTCCCGGGTGATCGCCTGCATCGCCTCGTCGCTGAGATCGTCTCCGTCGAAGATCACCGCCAGCGGATTGCCCGCAAGCTTTCGATCGGTGAACACGTCATAGACGCTGTAGCTTCGCGCCACATCGGCCTCCTTGAATCGTCATCGCGCCGCCAACCTGCCCGACCACGCGAGCGAGTGCAAGGCGCTAAGTCCGCTAAGACCAACCCATCCCCGGCAGGAGACGCCGGTAGTCTCGGATTTATGCGTGATCGTTAATGAAAATCGATTTTGTTTTTCGGGAGAGCGGCGTTGGAGCGTGTGCGAACGCGCGGCTGTCACAGGAATAGAGAGGGCACGCCGTGTGGCACCCCCCTCTGCCCTGCCGGGCATCTCCCCCACAAGGGTGGAGATTGGCAAGAGGCTTGACCATTGCTCCCTCTCTGAAGGCAGCGACAATCACAATACTTTAGTTGTTTGGGGAAACCTCTGCGCCCAGCCGATCTCCCCACCTGTGGGGGAGATGCCCGGTAGGGCAGAGGGGGTGTCCCACGGCACGCCGGCGCTCAGGAATCCGGACACGGTGCGTTCGAGAGACCTCACCCCATGGTATCTTGACCTCTATCCCTCACACACCACCTTTGCCGAAATACCACTCAATCACCGGCAGCATGGCGACATTATAGGGATAGGCCGAGGCATCGGCCGAGCGGATCGCCACTGCGCCGGCGATCTCCTTGTCCTCGGCGACCAGCATATGGGCCTCGATCCGCTTCACCATCTCGTCCGCCGTCATGTCGAAGCGGAAGAGCCGAATGAGCGTTACCGTGCGCCTGGAATAACTGGCGTAGAGCCCCTGCCCCGCCACCGCGTCGGCCAGATCCAATCCGGTCTCCTCATGGACCTCGCGGCGCATGTTCGCCTCGATGTCGCAGCGCCCGTCGACGATATCCTCCGCCTCCAGCGAACCGGCAGCGAAATAGACCTGGCCGGGATTGGCGGTATGGGCGCCCATGCGGATCGCCACCAACGCCCCATCAGCGCTTTCGAGCACCGGATAGGCGAAGATGTGCAAGCCGCCCTGGCGCTGCGGCTGGCGGCGCCACCACATGAAAGCGGAAAAGGGAGTGACGTAACCCTCGCCCGAAATCCCGTCTTCGCCGAGCGATATCTGCTGCTGGAACACCAGGCGCCCATCGAAGAGCGCCGGGTTGGCGGCCGTTTCCTTGGCCCAGTTCTCGCGGATCGCCGCTTCCTCGGCAAGGACGAAGGGATGGGTGCCGGGCAGGACGCGCAGATCGACGCCGGCGATCGGGAAGACGGTGGCCTCAGGCGGCCAGCCGGCGAAGTCATCGGAAAAATCGCTGTTCGGAAAATTCATGTTCAAATTGGTTTTCATGTTCGCTCTCATGGGAGATCCAGTGTCATGACGACGGGGCAGTGATCGGACGCCTTCGGCCTGTCCCAGCCGGTGCGCGGATAACGCTCCACCTCCTGCCCCGGCGGGAAGATGGTGCGGTAGGGCTGGCCGCTGCGGATGATTTCGGGCAGGCGGCCGGCATTATGGGCGGCAAGTGCTGGCGAAAGCCAGAGATAGTCGAGCTGGCAAAGCCACTGCTCCTGCGGCCCGCGCGCGTGATAGAGCGTCCAGCGGTCGAGGGGTTCGCGGCGGCGCACGACATTTTCGGCAAAGCCGTCGCTACTGAAAACGTCGAGCGCGCTTTCGGTCTCGTTCTGATGTTCGAAGCGATAACCGGTGCCCCGGCGGCCGATGACATCGACACGCTCCTGATAATCGTTCATGTCTCCGCAGATGGCGAAGCTCTTCGTGCCGGCTTGCTCCGCACCGAAGCGATCCTCGATGATGCGGCGCACGGCGCGCGCCTCGGCGCGGCGGATCGGCATGGTCGACTGCCGCCCGTCCAGCCCGTCGCGCGGATTGCCCATCGACTTGAAATGCACGACGTAGAGCGAAAATGGCCGGCCGCCGATCAGAAGGTCAAGCTCCAGGCAGTCGCGCTTGAAGATCTTGTCGTCGATGCGGTTGGTGAGCACCAACTCCTCATTGAAGAGATCGAGATCGCGATAGGTCGTCATCGCATGGCTACGAATGTCCCTCAGCTCGATCTTCTGGCCGTCGCGCGTTTCCTCGCGCATCAGCACGGCAACATCAATGCCGCGGCTGTCATTGCCCTCGACCAGGTATTTCTGGCGGTAGCCGTTTCCGACCATCCGGAAGAGATAGCCGTATTCGAAGGCCTGAAGGGCAGCCATGTTGTCGATTTCCTGCAGGCAGAGGATATCGGCGTCAGCGTCGGCGATCGCAAGGGCCGACATCTGCCGCGTGTCGTCGGTCGCAGCGATCACCCGCGCCTGCTCGAGCTGCTGGTAGACACCCTCGCTCGACACTTGGAAAAGCTTGATGACGCGGTCCTGGCGCAGCTGGTTTCGGAAGCCGGTGAAATCGAAACGGGTGAGAAGATTTTCGACATTGAAGGTGGCGAGGCGAAGCGACATGGGAAGGATCCGGTTGCGGGCAGTACCTTATCCGGCAATAGCCGCGGGAAAAGATGGCAGGGCAAAGAAATATGCGGATAATCACTCCTCCTGGAGCCCCAGAGGCGATTGCCTGTGACTTGGGCCGCAGACATTCCGCCGCAAGCCTCGGATAGTTCTCCGTAGAGGACAATCGTCGTTCCGGCGCGGGGGCATTTCATGAAGCGGGTTCTTGCATCGTTTGCGGTTCTGACGTCTCTCGCCGGCGCGGCCCTTGCTGACACTTACGGCGCCATTGCCTACTCGCCTTCGACCCACGCCATCGGCTGGTCCTATGCTTATGACAATCGCGGCGACGCCGAAACCGTCGCCCGGCGCATTTGCGATAGCAGCGCCAACGATTGTCGCATCGCCATCTGGTTCCGGAACGGCTGCGGCGCGGTGGCCGTCGGCCATCGCAGCGGCTGGGGCTCCGGCTGGGGTAATGATGGCCGCGAGGCCCAGCGCCAGGCGATCCGCAGCTGCAGAAAGCAAACCGGCAACTGCCGCGTCATCCGCTGGCAGTGTTCGGAGAGCGAATGACACTGACGAGGCGCGGTGTCTCAAAGCCGCCAAGCCGCGCGCACCGATAGCCTGAGGCTGTCACCCGTCCGGACGGGAAAGCGGGAATAGGCCCGCAGCACCTGACTGTCGGCGAGGATCAGCTTCAGCGCATAACGCTCGCCCTCGAAGAGAACGGACTCGACCGTCGCCGCGATCCTCGCGCCGGCGGCAATATTTTCGCAAGATACGATGACATCCTCCGGCCGAACGAGGACATCCATCCGGTCGCCGTCGGCAGTACTAACGGCGGCACCGGCAAACATCGGCTCCAGCGCCTGCCAGTCGAAGGCCCTGTTGTCACCAGCGGTACGCGGCAGCGTCACGATCGTGCCCCGCCCGATCAGCCCGCCGACGATGCGCCCTTCCGGCCGCGCGTAGATCTCCGCCGGCGGCGCCACCTGCAGCAGCCGCCCTTCCGACATGACAGCGACGTCGGTCGCGAGCGCCATCGCCTCGCTCTGGTCGTGGGTGACATAGATCATCGTCGCGCCCGAGCGCTGGTGGAACTCGCGAAAAGTCTCCTCCATTTCCTGTTTCAGGTGCCGGTCGAGATTGGCAAGCGGCTCGTCGAGCAGCACCACGTCAGGCGATGTCACCAGGCAGCGGGCAAGCGCCACGCGCTGGCGCTGGCCGCCGGAGAGGTCGGCAGGCCGCCGTTCGGCGTAGTCGGCGAGCCGGACGGTGCCGAGCGCGTCGCGCACCTTCGCCCGGTAGGCGTCGCCTGAAATGCCGCGCACTTTGAGAGGATAGCCGACATTGTCGGCAACACTCATATGCGGCCACAGCGCGTAGGACTGAAAGACCATCGCCATGTTGCGCTTTTCCGGCGGCAGCGACTGCGCGGCATCGGCAAGCAATCTCTCGCCGAGATAGATCGAGCCGTCGCTCGGCGTCTCGAAACCGGCGATCATCCGCAGCACTGTCGTCTTGCCGCAACCGGAAGGCCCGAGCAACGCCAGGAAGCCGCCCTCGCGCACATCGAGCGAAAAGCCACTGACGGCGGCCCGGCCTGTACCGAAATCCTTGCCGAGCTGGTTGAGGATCAGCCTCGCCATGGGATCACTCCTTTCGGCAGTCGTTTCGCCAGAAGCTCGAGCAGCAGCATCAGCACGACGACCATGAGGACGACGAGCACCGAGAGCGCCGAAGCAAGGTCCGAGCTGCCGCTATCATCGAGATTGTAGATGGCAACGCCGAGTGTCTGGGTGCCGGCAGACCAGAGCAGCGCCGAGATCGTCAGCTCGTTGCAGGCAATCAGAAAGACAAGAATAACGGAGGCGCCGGCGGCCGGCGCAATCAGCGGCAGGATGATATCGGTAAGCCGGCGGAAGAAGCCGGCGCCGGAAAGCCGTGCGGCCTCTTCCAGCGCCGGATCGAGCTGGTGGAAGGCGCTGACCACGGGTTTCAGGCTGACGGCGAAGAACGAGGAGAAATAGGCGATCAGGATGATCCAGATCGTGCCGTAGAGCGAGACGTGCAGGATCGGAATCGGTGCTGCGAACACCAGGATGAAGCAGACCGCCATGACGATGCCGGGCAGCGAATAGGGTATCTCGATCAGGCTGGAGACGATGCGTGACAACGCGTCCTTGCGCCGCGTCAGCGTGTAAGCCGCAAGCACTGTCACCACGAGGAGACCAAGCGCGGTCGCGCCGGCAAGCGACAGCGAATTAATGAAGGCGGTGCGCGTCACAGCCTGCCTGAACAGGATCTCCTCAAAGGCATGCAGCGACATGGTCTTGAAGGTGAGCGGCACGCCATAGGCCGGCACCAGCGCGCCGGCGACCAGCGCGAAGAAGGGTGCTGCCAGCATGAAGAACAGGATCGCCCAGACGAGCGGTGTGAAGACTAGCCGCCAGGCGCCGAGTTCGAAGGCCGCACTCGCCCCGGATAACCCGATGACGCGGTAGTCGCGGCCGCGCAACGCCCGGTCCTGGATCACCAGCCCGACGACCGAGATGATGGCGATGATCGCCGAGAGCACGGCGACATCACCGAAGGTGCGGCTGGTGAAAGCGGAGAACTTGGTGAAGATCAACGTCGGCAGCGTGAAGATCGAGGCCGGAATGCCGAGAATGGCGGGAATGCCGAAATTGCCGGTGCAGGAGACGAAGGAGATCGCCGCTCCTGCAGTGATGCCGGGCAGCGACAAAGGCAGGATGATGTCGCGGAACACCCGCAGGCTGGAGGCGCCGGAAAGCCGTGCGGCTTCGACGCCGTCGCGGGGCAGCGTCATCAGCCCGGCCCGAAGCGCCAGGTAGACCAGCGGAGCATGCTGCACGCCATAGAGCAGCGCAATGCCGCCCACCGAATAGAGCGGCTGCGGCGAACCGAGCGGCGGGGCGAGATGCAACGCCTTCAGCAACGGGCTGGAGGGGCCGGACATCTGCACCCAGGCAAGCGCCGTCACCTGCGGCGGGATCATCATCGGCAGCACGAAGAAGAAGCTGAGCAGCCCCTTGGCGCGGATATCGGTCAGCGTCAGCAGGAAGGCAAAGAGGCAACCGATGACGAGAGAGATGATCGTGCCGAGAAGGGCGGTGACGATCGTGTAATAGGTCGCCGACCAGAGCGACGTCTCGCTCAAAACCGTCATCACGCCGCCATCGGCGAAGGCCGCCATTCCGACCATGGCGAGGCGGGCGAGCGGCAGCACGCTGAGGATCAGGACGATGATGACGACAAAAGGAAACAGCCAAGCGGGCTGGCTGTTTCCGGTTTTGATGTATCCGTGCATGAAAGGATCAGTTCGAGCCGTAGATGCCCGAGAAGGTCTTGAGATCCCGGTCGGTATTCTTCAATGCTTCGGCCGCCTTGATCGGCAGGACCTTGATGGTGTCGCGCGCCGGAAAGCCTTCCGGCAGCTTCATGCCGTTGCGGGCCGGGATGTAGCCGAGCTTCAGGAAGCCTTCCTGGCCCTTTTCGGAGAGCAGGTAATCGACGAACTTCTTGGCGGCATCGGCGTTCTTCGTGCTGGCGAGGATGCCGACCGGCTCGGTGACGGCCGAAACGCCTTCGCTCGGGAAAACAAATTCGACGGGAGCGCCCTTGGCCTTCTCGCGGATCGGCAGGTAATCGACGACCATGCCATAGGCCTTTTCGCCCGAGGCGACCGACTTCAGCACGGCGCCGTTGCCGCCGGCAGCGATCGCGCCATTTTCCGCGAGCGACTTGTAAAAGTCCCAACCGAGTCCAGGAACGGCGGCAAGCGTCTGGGCGTGGATGAGGGCCGCACCCGAGGCAAGCGGGCTCGGCATGGTGACGAGGCCTTTGGCTTCCGGCTTGGTCAGGTCCTTCCAGCTCGCAGGCTTCATCGCTGCCGAGGTATTGTACATGATGCCGGTGGTGATCAGCTTGGTCGAGTAGTAATAGCCGTCGGCGTCATAAAGGGCGGCGTCGTACTGAGCAGCCTCCGGCGACTTGTAGGCGAGCAGCTTGCCGTCTTCCTTGAGGCGCTCCAGCGTCACCACGTCGGCGATGAGGAGAATGTCGGCGACCGGGTTGCCGGCCTGGATCTCGGCCTGAAGCTTCGCCATGATCTTCGGCGTGCCGTCGCGTACCCAGTCGACCTTGATATCGGGATTGGCGGCCATGAAACCATCGACCGTCGCCTGTGCGTCCTCGTTCGGCTGGCTGGTATAGAGAACCAGGTTTGCGGCCGAGGCCGGAATGGCAAAGAGGCTCGCGGCGACAAGGGCTGCGGCAGAAACGATCGTTTTCATGGGAAGGATCCTCGATTTCGATAGCCCTCCCTTATTAGGGGTCGTTGACAGAGATGTGACAGGGCGCGGCGGCTGGTCCAAGCCCTGCACGACTACTTTGCCACCGACTGGTCGTGACCTCACCACCCTCGCTTCGGTCAGTTCACTGAGGATCAACTGAAGCAAATGCCTGATCAGCGGGTCCCGCTCCCGCCGATACGTCGCGCAGGCAGAGCCGGTCATGGCCCGCGGACAAAACCTCCGCGGCAGCCGGCCACGGCGCTCACACGCCGTGGCCCCTCGGATCGAATACTACTTTGCAGCTTCTTCGATCAGTTCAGCCACCTTCTCGGGATGCGACACCATCACGACGTGGGAGGCGCCATCGACCACCACGGTCCGCTTGGAGCCTGCCCGCTCGGCCATGAAGCCAAGGGCTGCGGCCGGGATGTTCTTGTCGCCGGTGCCGTAGACAAACCACGACGGCAGCTTCTTCCAGGCGGGCTCGCCGGATTTTTCGGTCAGGGCAGCCTCGGTGACCGGACGCTGGGCAGCCGCCATCAGGGCCGCCTGTTCGGCCGGCACGTCGCTGGCGAACTGATCATGGAACTTGGCCTGGTCGATATAGAGATCGACACCGCCGGCGCTGAGCTTTACCGGGGCCGCAAGCGCTCCGCTCAGCGTACCGCCCGGAAACTTGCCGGCGAGATCTGCGACCGATTCTCCGGCATCCGGCGCGAAGGCCGCGACATAGACCAGCGACCTGACGTTGTCGTGGCCGTTGGCCGCGGTCGAAATGACCTGGCCGCCATAGGAGTGACCGACAAGGACCACAGGGCCGGCGATGCTGCCAACCACGTCGGAGACATAGGCAGCGTCGTTAGAAACGCTGCGCAGCGGATTGGCGGCTGCCACGACAGAAAAGCCATCCTTGCGCAGGATTTCGACGACGCCGTTCCAGCTGGATGAATCGGCAAAGGCGCCATGGACGAGGACAACGGTCGGCTTGGCCGGCTGAGCAACGGCAGCACCGGAAAGAAGAGCGCCCGCCAGGGCGACGGCAGCAGCAAACTTGAACATTGGTCATTTCCTTTCGTCGGTTGAGTTTCAAAGAAGCCGAATGGGGAGCCACAAGGGAATTCACCTGCTTGCGAATCTATTGACGCAGCAAACCTCTGCGGTTTCCGTGTTTGGTATATAATTTGTCAGCGATTTCTTTGTACACGATCTAATTAGGCTCCCTCGTCTGCCGAGTCAATAGCTTGCAAACAGATCGCGCACAAATTATATTGAGATCAAAGGAGAGCGTGATGAAAGACACCAGATCAAATGATCTCGCTGACGTGCCCAAGATCGATGAAATGCTTTGCTTTTCGATCTATTCGGCAAGCCACGCCTTTAACCAGCTTTACCGTCCCCTGCTCGACGAGCTGGAACTCACCTATCCGCAATTTCTTGTCATGACCGCCTTGTGGGCGCGCGACGACCGCACGGTGAAGGATCTCGGCGAGACGCTTTTTCTCGACTCCAGCACCCTCACTCCGCTGCTGAAGCGGCTGGAAAATGTCGATCTCGTCACCCGCAACCGAAATCCCGCCGATGAGCGCCAGGTGCTCTTGCGCCTGACGGAGAAGGGACAGGCGCTCAAGAGCCGTGCCTCCCATGTGTTCGACTGCATCGGCAAGGCTGTCGGTCTCGACGCCGAGGCTGTCAGCAAGATTCGGGACACAATCGCTTCGCTTCGCGACAATATTCACAAGAAGGACAAGCAGGAGAGCTGACGTGGCCTCCACCACGTCGACGCTGCGCCAAGACAATTTCCGTCGACAAGCCGATGACATATTGTACGATCTGCCGCTCGGCTCGTGATCGGCCATAGCCGCCGCATGGCCGGAAGATGCCGACGCTCAGAATCTCGCCTAAGCCTCACGCAGCCGTGAACGCGCAGCCATTGCCATCTCCGAGCGTTGAGGTACGTCAGTCTTGTTTAAAGGGAGGAATTTCAATGGAATATCGTTTGCTAGGCCGTTCCGGCCTGAAGATTTCGACTTTGACCATGGGCACGATGACCTTCGGCGGTGTCGGCTGGGCGAAGACCGTCGGCGACCTCGGCGTCTCCGAGGCGAAAAAGATGATCGATATGTGCATCGATGCCGGCATCAATCTGATCGACACCGCCAACGCCTATTCCGACGGTGAATGCGAAAACATCATCGGCAATGTGCTCTCCGGCAAGCGGCCGCAAGGCGTGTTGCTCGCCACCAAGGCCCGCTTCAGCATGGGCGACGGACCGAACGACCAGGGTCTGTCGCGCTACCACCTGATCCGCGAATGCGAGGCGAGCCTCAAGCGCCTGAAGACCGATGTGATCGACCTTTACCAGGTGCATGAATGGGACGGCCAGACGCCGCTGGAAGAGACGATGGAAGCCCTCGACACCCTGATCAGGCAGGGCAAGGTGCGTTATGTCGGCTGCTCGAACTATTCCGGCTGGCACATCATGAAGGCGCTCGGCATCGCCAACGAGCACAGGTATCAGCGCTTCGTCAGCCAGCAGATCCACTATACGCTGGAAGCCCGCGACGCCGAATATGAACTGCTGCCGATCTCGATCGACCAGGGCCTCGGCGTGCTGGTCTGGAGCCCGCTCGCCGGCGGTCTGCTCTCCGGCAAGCATCGCCGCAACCAGGCAGCGCCCGAAGGTACGCGCCAGTTCGCCGGCTGGACCGAACCGCCGATTCGCGATGAGAACCGCCTCTGGAATATCGTCGAGACGCTGGTCGCGATCGGTGAGGAACGCGGCGTCTCGGCCGCACAGGTGGCGCTCGCCTGGCTGATCGGCCGCAAGGCGGTGACCTCGGTCATCATCGGCGGCCGCACCGAAGCCCAGTTCCGCGACAACATCGCCGCCGCCGAGCTGAAACTCACGGATGAGGAGCGCAAGCGCCTCGACGCGGTCAGCCTGCCACCGGTGATCTACCCCTATTGGCACCAGTTGAACACGGTTAGCGACAGGCTTGGTGAAGCCGATCTCGAGCTTTTCGGTCCGCATCTGCAGCAATAGGCGATAGCGGAGCAGCATTGCACGGCGGAAGACAAAGCATGTCGCGCAAAAGTGTGCAGCGGTTTTGCGACCACGACATGCTCAAATCAAAGACCTAAAGTGTGGCAGGCAAATCTGAAAGATCGCGCCATACTTTAGCCGTCACAAAAGATGCACTTTCGCCGTGTTACCGTCAGATCCCGCCACCCCCGCGAGGTTCTCCGTGCTGAAGAATTACAAGGTCCTGAAGGGTACGGCGAGCGCACTCGCCCTCGACGACGACAACGATCCCCATATCGAAATCCGCATCGAGGCGAACGGTGTCAGCTACCGCATCGCGCTCAACGTCCGCTCCAAGGAATCGCCGCACGACCTGCTCTACGCCAATATCGTCGATTTCAAGCACCCGGCGCTGACGGAGGCGCTCGAAGCCCTGCCGATGGGCCTGACCGATATCCGCAAGGACCGTCCGGAGCTTGCGATCGACTATGTCCGCAGCGGACTGATCGAGCGCGAGGACATGAATGTCGCGCCCTTCCAGCTATCCGGCCCGAAGAACGACCTGCGCGATTTCATCGAGCCGATCGTCCAGGAAGGCATTGCCGATTCCGACGTGCATTTCTATGCCGTCGGCGAGGCCTGGGGGCCTGAAAACAACAAGCCGGACCAGTATTTCCGTTTCGAGCCGGGCAACGGCATCCACGACATCCACATGAACCAGGGCGACGGCGGCAGCTTCAAGGCCACCAACGGGCCGAACCAGGACGGAGCGCTGCTCGTCCATTTCAATGATACCGACGAATGGGCGGCGATCTTCCTCTGCTTTCAGTCGCAGAACTGGAACACCGATGCGGCGACCGGCCATCCGGTTTCCGACAGCCGTGGAGGCCAGGGCCGCGGCGAAGGCACACGCCGGCCGCAGCCGATCGTCGCCTCGTCGCTACGCATCGTCGCCGCGCTGATCAACCCGGTCAACGGCGAAGGCGGCACCGAGGCCGAAACGGTGACGATCATCAACCGCTCCGACATGGAGGCATCGCTCGAAGGCTGGAAGCTGGAGGACGAAAACAGCAGGACCCAGACACTGTCGGGATCGCTGAGCGCAGGCGAGCTGCGCACCATAGCGCTCGATGCGGCAGCCGGCGGCCCGCAGCTTGCCAACCGGGGCGGCGACATCATTCTGCGCAATGCCGACGGCGCCGTTGCTGATCGGGTCGGCTACGGCAAGAGCGAGACGGCGAACGTGGGCTGGACGACGATCTTCTGATCGGCGCCCTGCCCTTGCTCCGTCAGCCGGGCGGCTGGAATCAGCTGCCGATTTCGGCCGAGATCAGCGCGCTCAAGCGGCCGATGCCGTCCTCGATCATCTGCTCGTTGGCGCAGGAGAAGCTGACGCGGAAGGTGTTGGCGCCGGAACCATCGGCGAAGAACGCCTTGCCGGGCACGAAGGCGACCTTGGCGGTTTCGAGCGATTTCGCCAGCAGCTTGGCGCCGTCCATGCCCTCAGGCAGCGTGATCCAGATGAACATGCCGCCTTCCGGCTTCGTCCAGCTGGTGCCTTCAGGCATGTATTTCTCAAGAGCGGCCAGCATGCAGTCGCGGCGTCGGCTGTAGGCGGCCTTGATCTTGGCGACCTGCGCGTCGAAGCCGCGCTCGGCGACATCTGATATCGCCATCTGGTTGATCGTCGAAGAATGCAGGTCGGCCGCCTGCTTCATCAGCACCAGCTTGCGGATGACGGGCGCATTGGCGACGATGAAGCCGACCCGAAGGCCGGGCGCCAGCGTCTTCGAGAAGCTGCCGCAATAGATCGTGCGCGTATCGTTGATATGACCCTTCTCGGCGATTTCGAGCGCCAGGATCGGCGGGATCGGATCGCCGTCGTAGCGCAGCGACTGGTAGGCCGCATCCTCGATGACGGCGATGTCGAGATCTTCCGCCAGCGCTAGGACCTTCTTGCGGCCGTCAAGATCGACGGTTTCGCCGGTCGGATTGGAGAAGTCGGTGGAGAGATAGGCGAACTTCACCTTGCCGCCGGCAGCGGAAGCGGCCGCGCGGTAGGACTCGGGCGTCCGGTTGCCGTTCGGCGTCAGCTGATCGTAGGCCGGTTCATAGGCATTGAAGGCCTGCAGCGCGCCGAGATAGGTCGGCCACGTCACGAGCGCGGTGTCATCAGGCGACAGGAAGAGCTTGCCGAGATAATCGAGACCCTGCTGCGAACCGGACACGATGAAAACGTTATCGAGTTCGCAGGGGATGCCGAGAGCCGCCATCTGCCCGACCAGCCATTCGCGCAGCGGCTTGTAGCCCTCGCTGACCGAATATTGCAGCGCCGAGTTGACGGCGGCGCCGTCGAAGATATCGGCATAGGCCTGCTTGAACTCCTGATCGGGAAACAGCGCCGGATCCGGAATGCCGCCGGCGAAGGAGATGATGTCGGGCCGATCGAGAAGCTTCAAGAGCTCGCGGATCTCGGATGCGCGCATGCGCGACGAGCGCGACGCAAACATGGTGTCCCAGTTCAGCATGGGGTTTCCTCGTATTTTTCTATTCCCCTAGCAGACCATGCCGGAGAATTTATGTCAACAATACTGACCTATTTTCTTGTCCCTGTGACAAGAAAGCGATTATTCCCCTGATCGATGCCGAAACCGCCTGATTCAGGCCTTTCCAAGACCAGCCCGGCGGCAGTAGTGTCGCCGCCACTATTCAATGTACTATCAAGGTGCCAGCAATGACCGCGACGACGACCTCTCCTGAAATCAAAATCGAATTGCACAAGTCTCCCGTCTCCGACGCCGACCGCATCCAGGCACTGGAGACGCCCGGCTTCGGTAAGGTCTTCACGGATCATATGGTCCTGGCACGATGGACTGCCGACAAGGGCTGGCACGATGCGAAGGTTACGCCGAGGCGTCCTCTGGAGCTCGATCCTGCAAGCGCCGTGTTACACTATGCTCAGGAAATTTTCGAAGGCATGAAAGCCTACAAGGCAGACGATGGCCGGATTCTGCTCTTTCGGCCCGAAGAGAACGCCCGCCGCTTCGCGCAGTCGGCGACTCGCATGGCTATGCCTCCTGTGCCCGAAGAACTCTTCCTGAAGGCGGTCGAAGAACTGGTCCGCGTTGACAAGGCCTGGATTCCATCCGGCGACGCCAGCCTCTACCTTCGCCCCTTCATGTTCGCCAACGAGGCGTTCCTGGGCGTTCGTCCAGCTCAGGAATATGTCTTCTGCATCATCGCCTCCCCGGTCGGCGCTTATTTCAAAGGCGGAGCGAAGGCGGTTTCCCTATGGGTAGAGACCGAATACACCCGTGCTGCCGCCGGCGGCACCGGTGCTGCAAAATGCGGCGGAAACTACGCAGCAAGCCTCGTGGCGCAAGCCGAGGCGGCGAAGAAGGATTGCGATCAGGTCGTCTTCCTGGATGCGGCAGAGCATCGCTGGGTCGAAGAACTCGGCGGCATGAACGTCTTCTTCGTCATGAATGACGGATCGGTGGTGACCCCGCCTCTTGGCGGTACGATCCTGCCGGGTATCACCCGGGCCTCGGTGATCGTGCTCGCTGGAGAAAAGGGCTTGCGCGTCGAGCAGCGTCCCTACTCCTTCGCGGAATGGCAGCAGGACGCAACCAGCGGCAAGCTCGTCGAAGCCTTCGCTTGCGGCACTGCCGCGGTCCTGGCGGGCATCGGCCTAGTTCGGCATGCCGGCGGCGAGTTTCTGATCGGAGACGGACAGACCGGCAAGTTGACCAGCGAACTGCGCCAGCAGCTCGTCAGTCTGCAGAAAGGCGTAACGAACGATGAGCGCGGCTGGACGCGCCTTATCCCGGCCTGAACTCCGGATGCGTCAGCCCAACGGCGGCGTCAACACCGACATGGTGGGCGCCGCTCTCCGCCTCGCCCGCAAAGCCGCCGGGCTGGCGATCTATTCCGCCCTGGAGTTCGTTTCGATCTGCACGATACGATGTTCTTCGAGCCGACAGCCATTAAGCAATCCGCGGATCTCTTTCGAAACCGGGCGTCGCCCGGTTTTTTGTTGCCGAGTCAGCCGGAAAAACCATCGTCAACGTCCCATTTTGCGACCGGAATAGCACCAACGCCAAAAACGGTTCGCCATTGACCGATGCCAAGTGAATTCTTACTATCTACTAATCGATATAGGAAAGGTAAGAATGGCAACCGCAACCCTCTCTACAAAATTCCAGATCTCCATTCCCAAGGAAGTGCGCGAACAACAGCACTGGTCGGCGGGACAGGAATTCGTGTTCATACCCAAAGGCAAAGGCGTATTGCTGATGCCGGTCCCGACGCTTGCCGATCTTCGCGGCATCGCCGAAGGCGCAGACAACAAAAACTACCGTGACCGGAACGACCGCTTCTGATGCGCGTGATCGACAGCTCCGCATGGATAGAATGGCTGACGAAAAGTGCTGCTGGAACGCGGCTGCAGGCTGAAATCCCGGAACGCGATCAATGCATCGTTCCGACGATCGTGCAGCTTGAGCTTTCCAAATGGCTGGCACGCGAAAAGGACGAGGAAGCCGTCGACAGCTTCATCGCCTATACCGCGACATGCATGGTTGTTTCGCTCGACACGACGCTTGCCCGCCGTGCCGCCGAAATATCGGCAACCCACAAACTCGCCACCGCAGATGCGATCATTTACGCGACCGCGGAGCGCCATGATGCCGACATCCTGACCTGCGACGCCCATTTCAAGGATCTCGAACGCGTCATCTATATCGATAAAAAAGACTGATCTGCATGTGACCCAAGCCCTCGACGGCGCGGCACAACGCTTCTATCACAAACTGGGAAATGGTAATCTGGCATCTGAAATGGCTGAAAACCGACATGGGCGGGCGGCACCGAATCCAATGGCGAAAATGACGATCTCGCTTCCGGATAATCTGGCGGAATACGTCGAAAACCGTGTCGCAAGCGGCAGATACAGCAGTGCCGACGCATTCCTGGCGGAGCTTATTCTGAAGGATCAGCTCCATCATAAGCTTGACGACGAGGAACTGCGCAACATTCTGAGACAGGCTGAGGAAAGCGGCCCGAGCGAGCGACGCATTCCCGACATCCTGTTGGAAACGAAGGCAAAGCTGCGTGACAACCACCTATAGGCTGACCCAAACCGCCTACTCTGTGCTATCGGGCATCGACGAATATGCTAGCCTCAATTTCGGCGAGGCGCAGGCAGACGCCTATCTTCTCGACTGGGACAGGATTTTCGTGCTTCTTTCGCATGCTCCCTCCATGGGAGAAGAGTGCGACGAACTCGGCGCTGGCCTTCGCCGCCTCCTCCACATGCGTCACGTCGCCTTCTACCGGGTGACATCGGAAGGGATTGTCGTCATTGACATCATCGACGCCGACCGGCTTCCTGAACGACATCTCCAATCCAACCGACGCCCACGATCGGCCGAGCAGCATGCCTCTTGACTGCACCTCCGCCTTCTATGAGGAAAATGCCGAGACATATGCCAACCGGGCGCGCAGCCTGCCGAAGCAGCAGCTCGATGCCTTCCTCGCCGGGCTTGCGCCGGGTGCGGCAATCCTCGAACTCGGCTGCGGCGGCGGGCAGGACAGCGCCTACATGCTGTCGCAGAGCTTCGATGTGACGCCGACCGACGGCTCCGCCGAACTTGCAAGACAGGCCGAAGCGCTGATCGGCAGGCCCGTCAAGATCATGCTGTTCCAAGAACTCGATGCCGAAAGCGCCTTCGACGGCGTCTGGGCGCATGCGAGCCTTCTCCACGTCCCACGGCCGGAATTGCCTGATGTTTTCACCCGCATCCGTCGCGCGCTGAGGACCGGCGGCATCATTCACGCGAGCTTCAAGGCCGGGGACGCGGAAGGCCATGACGGCTTCGGGCGCTATTACAACTATCCCTCCACCGAATGGCTTTCGGAGCTTTTGACGAAAGGCGGCTGGCGGAACATCGCCATCGGCGAAAGCGACGGCGGCGGCTATGACGGCAAGCCGACCCGCTGGCTGACCGTCGGCGCAGAACGGTAAAGGCCGGAGCTTTCGCCCCGGCCTTAAACTATAACAGCACAAAAAGTGCTTAGTTGACCGACTTGTCGACCAGCTTGTTCTTGCCGATCCAGGGCATCATGCCGCGCAGCTTGGCGCCGACTTCTTCGATCGGGTGGCTGTCGTTCAGGCGGCGGATGCCCTTGAAGCGCGAGCCGCCGGCGCGGTATTCCTGCATCCAATCGGACGTGAACTTGCCGGTCTGGATGTCCTTGAGAACGCGCTTCATCTCGGCCTTGGTCTCGGCAGTGATGATGCGCGGACCGGAGACATATTCGCCCCACTCGGCCGTGTTGGAGATCGAGTAGTTCATGTTGGCGATGCCACCTTCATAAATCAGGTCGACGATCAGCTTCACTTCGTGCAGGCACTCGAAATAGGCCATCTCAGGCGCGTAACCGGCTTCGGTGAGCGTTTCGAAACCGGCGCGGATGAGCTCGACGAGACCGCCGCAGAGAACGACCTGTTCGCCGAAGAGGTCGGTTTCGCACTCTTCGCGGAAGTTGGTTTCGATGATGCCCGAACGGCCGCCGCCGACGCCGCAGGCGTAGGAGAGAGCGAGTTCAAGCGCATTGCCGGAAGCGTTCTGGTGAACGGCAACGAGGCAGGGAACGCCGCCGCCCTTCTGGTATTCGCCGCGAACCGTGTGGCCCGGGCCCTTCGGTGCGATCATGACGACGTCAACTGAAGCCTTCGGCTCGATGAGACCGAAGTGAACGTTGAGGCCGTGAGCGAAGGCGATGGCTGCGCCATCGCGGATGTTGCCAGCGATGTCGGCCTTGTAGATGTCGGCCTGCAGTTCGTCCGGGGTCGCCATCATCATCAGGTCCGCCCAGGCGGCAGCTTCGGCAACCGTCATGACCTTGAAGCCATCGGCTTCGGCCTTCTTGACGGTCGGCGAACCGGCCTTGAGTGCGATGACGACGTTCTGGGCGCCGCTGTCCTTGAGGTTCAGCGCATGGGCACGGCCCTGCGAACCATAGCCGATGACGGCGACCTTCTTGGCCTTGATGAGGTTGAGATCGGCATCACGATCGTAATAGACGCGCATTTGAAGTTCCTTCCCTTTGCTTGTCTTGTTGACTGTCATTAAAGCGGAATCAGCCGAGAACCGGCATCTCCGCCAGAACCTTGTCCGTGCCATAGAGCCTGAGGAAGGCGGTGACTGCCCTCTCCGCCTGGCGTGCGGTATCCTTGAGGCCTGGTTCGCCGAGCAGCATGCGCACATGCAGGTCGGAGACAACAAGGCCGTAAAGCGTGTGATAAGCCTCGTCGGCATCGGCAAAACGCAGGAGCCCTGCCCTTTTGCCGGCATCGATCAGCGCCATGGCGCGCCGGTCGATCTGGCGACGGCCGCGCTCGAGCAGCAGCCTGCCGAGTTTCGAGCCGTCGCGGTTCGACTGGCCGATCGCCAGCCGGTTCAGCGCCAGCGAGACGTCGCCAGCGAGCACCTCCAGCAGGTCACGCGCAAAAATGACCACATGGTCGTGAAGGCTTGCCGCCGTCAGCCGCTCGCCGTTGCGCTCGAAGGTACGCACCTTGCTCGCCTGATAGGCTATCATCGCCGACAGCAGCCCGTCGCGATCGCCGAACCACTTGTAGAGGCTCTCCTTCGAGCAATTGGCGGCTCGCGCCACACCCGAGGTCGTCAGCGCCTTCTCGCCGCCATCGACGAGCAGCTGCAGCGCCTGCTCCAGAACGGCGTTCTGGCGCGGCGAAAATTCGCTCGGCTCTGCGGTATCGACGGACACGATCATAGCTCCCATATACGTACCGTACGGTACGGTTCGTGAGGTTTATGCGATAAACCGATCAGGTCGTCAAGAAGCCTGGATAGATTTTTTTAATACGTGAAACCGCGATGAAAGACCAGAATTGGATAGGCGCGAATCCTCGGCGATCGCATAATGTCGCGCTACGCCATTTGCCCGGAGGCTTCGATGTCACGTCTTTCTGCAGCTCTTCTCCTGCTCGGAGCAATCCTCCTTGGCGGCTCAAGCGCTCTCGCGCAGTCCGACAGCGACGTCTATAACCGCATCGAAGAGCTGCACGGCGATGCCGCGGGCTTCGACCGGCCGCTGCGCCAGCTTGTCAAGGCGATGCGCTCGGGCGAAGCCGAGACCATCGCTGGCCTCGCCGAATACCCGCTGACGGTCAAGGCCAATGGTGAGAGCTACGACGTCGAGAGCGCTGAGGATTTCATCGACAATTTCGATGATCTCGTGACGCCGGAAACGCGCCGCACCGTCGGGCGCCAGCAATATGAGGATATTTTCGTCAACAGCGACGGCGTCATGCTGGCCGGCGGCGCCATCTGGATGGGCGCGATCTGCGAGGACGCCACGTGCGAGGCCAGCCATTGGGCGATCATCGCGATCAACAATTGAAATCTGTCGAGGGGAAAAGGCAATGAGATACCGGATAGCCGCCGCGGTCATGATCGCAGCTCTTGTCGTCGCAGCCAATGCGAGGGCCGCCGAAACGCGCTGCGGCTGGATCGAGAATCCGACGCCCGCCAACTGGTGGCTGGAGGACGCGGAGAACACCTGGACGATCATGACCCAGGGCGACGATGCCGGCGAGGTGGAAGGCATGGAGCTGATCTCCGACATCTCCGAACATGACTATGTCAGAACCAACGGCAATTACGGCTATGCCTGCGCCTGCATGAATGTGGAGACTGATGGCAAGGATCGCATCACCCGCATCCTCTCCTTCCGTCAGCTAAAGCTCGCCAAATGCCGTGCCGACAAGGCGCTGAAATTCCCCGGCTGACTAGCGCCTCACCCGAAAACCGGATGGCGGCCGCAATCATGACCCAATCGTCCAGAGGCAATCGATCCACGAAGAGCCCCGACCTACGCCCTGGCGCAACCGGCGGGGATCGAGAGAGGCTCTGCCGGCATCGCCTTATCGATCGCGTAAAGTTTTGCGAAACCCGCATCTTCGACCAGCGTCAGGCCCGCCGGCATCAAGGTGCCGACATAGCGGTCGGGGATATCGGCATTGGCGACGAGGACGAAATCGAAACGCCTGCGCCAATCCGATATGTAAGGCGTAAAGTTTCTATATTCCTGCATCATTGCCGGGCATGAAAGCACGCCGATCGACAGCAGATTGCCCTCGGGAACCGCGATCTCAGACCGTGGCGGCAGAACGGATAACGGCTGCTTGCCTTTTGCAGTGAAGAGCGTCGGCACGAAAGCATGCGAGAAGGGCACGGCAAGCGTCGGCAGGTGCCGGAAAGTATCCAACCCCCAGGCAAAATGCCGGTTGGAGTGGGCAAGATCGCTCACTGTCTCGGGTTCATGTCCCAGAGGCAGCACGGCTGCACCGGCCGGCACCTTTTTAAGCACAGTCTCGACGGCGGCAACATCCTTCTGTGCCAGCCACCAGTTCCAGCCGATCCAGCCGGTGCGGCCGAAGACTGCGAGATTGATGATGAGCGCCAGCAATAGCGCTTGCCGGCGCGTGAGATTGGCGAAGGGGCACACCATCGCCATGGCGACGAGCGCTGTCATGATCGGAAAGCGCCAACTGATCCATCCGGTGCCGAGCATGTGGCGAGGCGAAACACAGGAGAGCAGCAGCAGGCCGCAGGCGGCGACGGCAAGCCCCGCATGGATGCGGATGTCGCCCGCGCCGACGGCACGCGTGCAGATGAGGATCAGCGGCAGAACCAGCACGACATCCACCACCGGGACATAAGTCGTGATGGCGGAGAGCAGATTAAGGACGATCAGGATGATACCGTCGTTCCAGGCGAGGCCGAGGCCGTTGCCGCCGGCGTTGGGCAAAGCCGCCGTATGGAGATAGAGCGCGAGCGGCGGCAGGACGCAGGCGCCGAGCGCCAGCGCCAACCGGCCGGCGAGCCTCATCAGACCCGCCTTCGATCGCACGATATCGATGCGCCAGGAAAATTCGAGGCCGCAGACGATCGCCATATAGAAGCCAAGCGCGAAGAGATGCATCACCGTCAGCAGCAGCGCGGCGGCCAGCCGCCAGGCAAAAACCAGGGCGGGATTTCTGCGCTGCAGCAGCAGATCGACGCAGGCGAAGAACAACGCCATGCCGAGGCCGATCTGGAAGTTGATGAAGCCGCCGATCATGGTGGCGCACCAGCTAAGCGACAGCATGGCGGTCTGCCAGTGGTGCCGGCCGCCGAAAAGCGCGCGGTGCAGACCGATCGCGCCGAGCGGCGGCAGCACGATCGCCAGGAAAAGCAAAGCCCGCGCAAGCCTGTCGGCACCGACAAGCGGCCCCAGCCAGGTGGCCAGAACGTCGATCCCGACATTGGTGAAGGTGCGGTTCCAATCGACCGCATAGATCTCAGGAAACGGCTGCTCGCCGATCCCGCCCGAAAGGAGCCAGATACGGGCGTAATGATTGGCGTAATCGAGAACCGGCGGAAAGGGAAACAGGAGAACCAAAGCCGCGGCAAGCCCGACGAATGCGACGATCGTAACGGTGGAATCCTGCCTGGCGATCGATTCCTCAGGCCCGGCTGCGGCCACAGCAGGCGCGGCAATCCGGTCCATTATCCGATCCGGCTGTTCTTTTGCGAGCGCGGCGGCTCTTCGGATGCAAAGGCCGCATCCAGCGCGGCGCGCTTATCGCTGGCGCTCATCTCCGAGAAAGCGATCGACAATTCTGCGTGTTCACTGCCGCGCACGATCGTCTCGACCATGAACATCGGCCGCTTCTTGCTCTCCTGTACCAGACGGCCGAGATACTCGCCGATGATGCCGATGCAGATCAGCTGGATAGCGCTGAAGACGCTGACCGCGGCCATGATCGACGACCAGCCGGTCACCGTCTCGCCCTGCAGCCAGCGAATGAAGGTGTAGACGAGCAACGCGATCGCGACGCCGGCGCTCATCATGCCAAGCCAAGTGCTGATGCGCAGCGGCGTCGTCGAAAAGCTGGTGATCGCATCGAGAGCGAAATTGATCATCTTTCGCAGAGGATATTTCGTCGTGCCGGCAAAACGGGCGTCACGCTCGTAGGGGAGAGCCACCTGCCTGCCGCCGATCCAGCTGACCATGCCGCGGATGAAGCGATCGCGCTCGGGCATCGCCAGCAGGATATCGACGACGCGGCGCCGCATCAGCCGGAAATCACCGGTATCGCGCGGAATGGTCACGGAAGCGAGCTTGGACAGGGCGCGATAGAAAAGCGAAGCGGAGGCCAGCTTGAACCAGCTTTCGCCCTGGCGGCGCGTGCGCTGGCCGTAAACGACGTCGGCGCCGCGCTCCATGATCGGCATCATCATCAAAAGCAGCTCGGGCGGATCCTGAAGATCGGCATCGATCAAAAGCACGCGCTCGCCCCGCGAGGCGGAAAGACCCGCCGTCGCTGCCAGCTGGTGGCCGTGATTGCGCAGAAGACGAACACCGAGCACCTGCGGCACATCTGCCGCCAGATCCGAAATGATCTCCCAGGTGCGGTCGGACGAGCCGTCATCGACGAGAATGAGCTCGAAGGCATCGCCGGCAACGCTCTGAGCAGCCGCGGCAGCGCGGCGGCAGAACTCGCGCAGCCCTTCTTCCTCGTTGTGACAAGGCGCGACGATGGAAAGAAATGGGACTTGCGCCATGCTAACGTCGGTGCCTGCTTGATGTTTGGCGCCAGACTAGCGACGAAACGTCAAACATCCTTTAACGATTGGCTGCCGGTCGCAAGGCCGACTATTCCGCCGCCATGACCTCGCGGGCGCCGTCAATATCGCGGGCCGGCGAGGCGCCGTAAAGGCGGCTGTATTCGCGGCTGAATTGCGACGGGCTTTGATAGCCGACTCGGTGACCGGCCGTGCCCGCATCGAGCCGCTCCACGAGCATCAGACGGCGCGCCTCGTGCAGGCGAAGCTGCTTCTGATACTGCACCGGCGTCATCGCCGTGACCGACTTGAAGTGATGATGGAAGGACGACACGCTCATGCTGACGCGGTCGGCGAGGTCCTCGATGCGCAGTGGCCGCGCGAAATTCTCCTTCAGCCATGCGACGGCGCGCGCGACCCTGTTGCTGTGGCTGTCTGCAGTTGCGATGTTGATCAGACGCGCACCATCCGGCCCGGTCAGCACCCGGTAGAGGATTTCCTGCTCGATCAGCGGCGCCATGGCAGGAATGTCGCCTGGACGATCGAGCAAGCGCAGCAGGCGAATGGCAGCATCCAGGAGTTCCGGCGGAGCGACGTTCACCGCCATCCCGCGCTGCCCGTCAGTATGGGCGGCCGGGCTCGGAATATCGATGCGGCTGAGCAACTCCAGCAGCTTTTCCGAGTCGATTGCCAGTCCCAGGCAGAGATGCGGAACCTCAGGGCTCGCCTCCGTGACGCGCCAGGCGACCGGCAGGTCGAGCGAGGTCAGCAGATAGTCACCAGTTCCATAGCTGATAAGTTCCGTGCCGAGGCGCAGGCTCTTGGCTCCCTGCAGTACAAAGGCAAAACAGGGCCGGTAGCTGCTGTGCAGCGGATCGCTGGGCTTGGACCGACGGCTGATGTGAAGATTGCCGATATCAGTCGCAAACTCGCCGTCACCAGCCGCGAAGCGCATCGCGATATCGACAATTTCCTGATAGGGGCTGAAGGGCAAAGTCATGCGGCAACTCTTTCTGTCAACTGTCTGACGCCGGCGATACCGCTCTTATCTAGAGTGCCCTGGCCATTTCGCAAACAGGCCGGCGCCTCACTTTTGCAGGATCGTGCAAAAAGCTGAGAGGATCGCTCTAACCCTCTGACGCAGTTCCGGGCAATAGTCCACCATCTCTTTCAACCCCCACCACAATCGAAAAGGATGGTTCCCATGCCCATTGCAAGAGGCTACGCCGCGACCGACGCTTCCAAGCCGCTGACCCCTTTCACCTTCGAACGCCGCAACCCGAACCCCGATGACGTCGTTATCGACATCAAATTTGCCGGCATCTGCCATTCGGACATCCACACTGTCCGCAACGAATGGAAGAACGCCGTCTATCCGATCGTGCCGGGCCATGAGATCGCCGGCATCGTCTCGGCTGTCGGTTCCGATGTGACCAAATTCAAGGTCGGCGATCGCGTCGGCGTCGGCTGCTTCGTCGATTCCTGCATCGGCTGCGCCGAGCGCGACCTCGATCGCGAACAGTATATGCCGGGGCTCGCCGGTACCTACAACGACTTCGAAGCCGACCGCAAGACACGGACCCAGGGCGGCTATTCCGACTCGATCGTCGTTAGGGAAGGCTATGTCATGTCCATTCCGGACAATCTGCCGCTCGATGCCTCCGCGCCGCTACTCTGCGCCGGCATCACGCTCTATTCGCCGCTGCGCCACTGGAATGCCGGCCCCGGCAAGAAGGTCGCGATCGTCGGCATGGGCGGTCTCGGCCATATGGGCGTCAAGCTCGGCGCCGCCATGGGTGCCGATATCACCGTTCTCTCCCAGAGCCTTTCCAAGAAGGAAGATGGGTTGAAGCTCGGCGCCAAGGAATATTACGCCACCAACGACCCCGAAACCTTCACGAAGCTCGCCGGCACTTTCGACCTGATCATCTGCACCGTCAGCGCCGAGATCGACTGGAATGCCTATCTCGGCCTTCTGAAGGTGGATGGTTCCTTCGTGGTGGTCGGCGCCCCGGAAAACCCGATCCCCGTGCATGCGTTCTCGATCATCCCCGGCCGCAAGAGCATTTCCGGCTCGATGATCGGCTCGATCAAGGAAACCCAGGAAATGCTCGACTTCTGCGGCGAGCACAACATCGTCTCCGAGATCGAGAAGATCAACATCCAGCAGGTCAACGAAGCCTATGAACGCGTCCTGAAAAGCGACGTCCGCTACCGCTTCGTCATCGACATCGCCTCGCTGGCAGCTTGAGAAAACGAGAGGCGGCTCCTTTGGGGGCCGCCTTTCTGATAACGGCCGTCCATCCGTCCTCATGCTGAGGCTCTCGTGGACTGCAGCCGCAGCAGATATTCGACTGGTTTGAACGGATCGGGGCCTGAACGCTCGCGCGAGCGCGGCGGGCCGGCCATCGGGCCATAATGGTCGAAAGAGGTTTCCATGGTCCCCGCCCCGCTCGTCAGGCCCGGCAATTGCTGCTGGACGCTCTGGATCATCGCGGATGCCATGGTGCCTTCCAGCCGGGCCATGCCGTCGGCAATCACGGAATCCGTCATCGTCGCGGCAGATTTCGCAAGCAGGGTCAGCAAGCCGCTCAAGCTCTCCGCGGGCGCTTCGAGATGAAAGCGGTCGATCGGTTCGCATAGGACGGTTTTCGCGGCCGACAGCGCGTCTGCCAGCACCCAAGGCGTCAGCTGCCGGAAATCGGCGGCGGTGCTTGCAGGCGAGCTGTGCCGGGCTGCCGTCATCGCCACGTGGCAATCGATGACCTGCCAGCCGAAAACGCCCTGCTTCAGCGTTTCGAACACGGTTTCTTCGACCGCCCTGTAAAAGCTGGCGGGCATCTGGCCGACGTCCACATCAAGCGCAAAGCTGTTGCCTGCCCCTTCTGGACGCGGTTCGACGCGTAGACCGACGGTGGCGAGAAACGGATTGGGCTCCTTGAAGAGGATCTGCAAGCCTTCCCCGGTTCCCGCAAGCCTTTCCACCAAGATGACCGTGCTTTCCTCGAACCCAGCCTCGAGACCGAAATCCGTCAGCAGGGTCGATTGGACGACCTCCTTCTGCACCTCGCCATAGAGCGATACGAAGATGTCGTCGGCATCATCGTTCCGGCGCAGATTGATCAACGGGTCCTGCTCCGCCATCTGGTTCAGCGCCAGCCAGAGGGCCGCCTTGTCGGAGGGCCACCGGGCGAGGACGCGGGTTTCAAGGCTGGGCGGGGCAAACTGCGGCCGCCCACCGGCGAGCAGGTCGCCGCCCACCGCATCCCCGATGCGGCCGCCGGCAAGGCCGCTTACGCGCGCGATCTGCCCGGCGCAAAAGCTTGCGGCGCCATGAACCCGGCCGGCCTCGAAAACCTCGATCGCGGTCACTCTTTCCGGGCCTTTGGGCAAATCCAGATGTTGCCGCAGCCGGACCGTGCCTGACGTCAGGTATATATAGGCCAGCTTTTCTCCGCCCCAGCCGCGTTCGATCTTGAAGATTTTTCCGGCAATCGGCCCTTCCGGATCGAGGCGCCGGCCGGGCAATATCGTCGCAATGGCCGATGTCAGGGCCGGCACGCCGACGCCGGTCGTTGCCGCACCTGCGAAGACAGGATGCACCAGACCGCGCGCGACCTGATCGCTCAGGCAGCGTCCAAGCCTGTCCGCCGTCAGGCGATCGGGCGCCAAGACGTAGTCGTCCAGCAGCGCCTCGTCATTCTCCGCGAGAGCTTCGCAGAGCGGCGTGAAAAGCGGTTCGCATCCGGGAGCCAACGCCGCCACCCTGGCAAGCCTGCTGCCGGCATCGATGACGGAAGACATGGCGATGGGGCGAACGGGCAATTGGCTGGCAAGAGCGTTCAGCACGTCCTCATATTGCGCGCCGAGACGATCGACCTTGTTGACGAAGAAGATAAAGGGAACGCCAAGCCGCCGCAGCGCCCGCACCAGCACCCGCGTCTGGGCCTGCACGCCTTCGACCGCCGAAACGACGACGACCGCAGCATCCAGCAATCCGAGCACCCGCTCGACCTCGGCGATGAAATCCGGGTGACCGGGCGTGTCGATGAGATTGACGATCCTGTCGCCGATCGTGAACGACACCACCGCGGCTCTGATCGTGATGCCGCGTTGCCGTTCGAGCTCGAGAGTGTCCGTCTGTGTATTGCCGGTATCGACGCTGCCGAGCTTGTCGATGACGCCGGCGTCAAAAAGCAGTCTTTCGGTAAGGCTAGTCTTACCTGCATCCACATGGGCAAGGATGCCCAGATTCAAAGTGCGCATGAACCACCAACTTCTCAGAATTTCGAATGTGATTTTCGTGAGAAGTGAATCGGCGCATTGGAACCTCTATCCGCTGATAGCTACGGCTGGATGCGTAACCTCCGGTGGTTTTCGGAAGACGCGACCAAACCCTAAGGGCGGATCCCAAGATATGTCAAGCTTGGCCATATCGCTGCTTCGAGGCTCAGCCTCTGGAGGGCGGGAGGAGAGTTACTCCTCCTCCCGCATCGTTTCCCTCTGCGTGATCAGCCGGGCGCTGTGCTGGCCGCTCAGATAGATCCACAGCCAGCTCCAGGCGACGGAAAAGCGCGAGCGGGTGCCGATCAGGAAGTAGATATGGGCAAGACCCCAGATCCACCAGGCGATCCAGCCCTTCAGCTTGATCGGGCCGAAATCGATGATCGCGGCACTCTTGCCGATCGTCGCCAGGCTGCCCTGATGCCAGTAACGGAAAGGCGTCGGCGCGGGTTTGCCGGATATGCGGGCGCGAATGACCTTGGCGACGTAACCGCCCTGCTGCTTGGCGGCAGGCGCTATGCCCGGCACCGGCTTGCCGTCCTCGCGCATGACGGACGCGGTATCGCCGACGACGAAGACGTCGGGCAGACCCGGCGCGCTCAGATCCTTCTCGACCGCGACGCGCCCTGCCCGGTCGGCGGCAACGCCGAGCCATTGCGCCGCCGGCGAGGCGGTGACCCCGGCTGCCCAGACGATCGTCCGGCTGGCAACGAAGGTCTCGCCGATCTTCACGCCGTCGGCGTTGCATTCGGTCACCGGCTTGCCGAGACGGATTTCGACCCCGAGTTTCTCCAGCGCCTTCTGGGCATAGGCCGAAAGCTCCTCGGCGAAGGTCGGCAGCACCCGCGGCCCAGCCTCGACCAGCACGACGCGGGTCTTGCGCGTATCGATGTTGCGGAACTCCTTGGGCAGCGTGAAATGCGCAAGCTCGGCAATGATGCCGGCCAGCTCGACACCGGTCGGCCCCGCGCCGACGATGGTGAAGGTCAAAAGCGCATCGCGCACCGCAGGATCGCTCTCCATCTCCGCCTTCTCGAAGGCAAGCAGCACGCGCCGGCGGATCGTCGTCGCATCCTCCAGCGTCTTCAGGCCGGGCGCCACCGGCTCCCATTCGTCATGGCCGAAATAGGCATGCGTCGCCCCCGTCGCCAGCACCAGCGTATCGTAACCAAGAGTCATGCCGTTGCGTAAGGAAACAGTCTTCGCGCCACTGTCGACGCCCGTGACCTCGCCGAGCAGCACCGTCACGTCAGGCCGGTCGGCATAGAGGCGGCGGATCGGCCAGGCGATCTCCGAGGTGGAAAGAATGGTGGTCGCCACCTGATAGAGCAGCGGCTGGAAGAGATGATGATTGCGCCGGTCGACCAGCGTGATCTTGACGCCGGCACCCTTCAACCCGTTGACGAGCTGCAGCCCGCCGAAACCGCCGCCGACAACGACGACATGATGATCGCTCATGACCTACCCCTTTGCGCCATTTCGCTCAAAGCCAATGTGGCCTTCGCCGCGATGGTTGCAACTGCCGTTTCGGCATAGCTCCCCTGCATCCCGGTCGGTGGAGCTGGCTCAATCGGCATACCCAACGGGAATTGCCGTGCCGCCTTTCAGAAGTTCCATCGAGATCGAGGCCGAGACGTCGAAGAGTTCGATCTTGCGGACGATCTGCTTGTAGATCACATCGTAATGCTCGACGCGCGGCAGCACGATCTTCAGGATATAATCGTGGTTGCCGGTCAGCCGGTGCGCTTCGACGATCTCTGGAATGTCGCTGATGATCTGGCGGAAGGTCTCCGTCCAATCGTCGGAATGGTGCGCCGTCTTGATGAGCGCGAAAACCGTCGTCGGCACGCCCATTTTTTCCCGGTCGAGCACGATGATCCGCCGGGCGATATGGCCGCTCTCCTCAAGCCGCTGGATGCGCCGCGAGCAGGCCGACACCGAAAGCGCCACGCGCTCGGCAAGATCGGTCACGGATATGCCTGCATCCTTCTGCAGCATGTCGAGAATGCGCCTGTCGCGATCGTCAAGCATTGCCTAGACTGGACCTCTCGCCGAATTTTTGCATGATCTCGTAAAACCACGCAAAATCATATCACGTATTTCGCAAGGATGACAAACAACGCAAACACGTCGCGCCGGAATTGCGGCATCATTCCCGACAGTTGAGAAGCATGGAGAGCATGAAGAAATGGAAACGATCGGCCTTATCGGCGGCATGAGTTTCGAAAGTTCGGCGGTCTATTACCGTGTCGTCAATGAGATGGTGCGTGACCGCAAGGGTGGCCTCGCCTCGGCCGAACTCATCCTGCATTCTGTCAATTTCGAGGAGATCGTCGCGCTTCAGAAGGCCGGCGACTGGGATATGGCCGCCCGTCGCCTCGCCGACGTCGCTCTGCGCCTGCAGATCGCCGGCGCCGGCTGCATCCTGATCTGCACCAACACCATGCATCTGATCGCCGACAAGGTCGCGGAGAAGATCTCCGTGCCGCTGATCCACATCATCGACGAGACGGCGAAATCGCTGCATGCGGCCGGCCGCAAGCGCCCGCTGCTGCTTGCTACCCGCTACACGATGGAGCACGGCTTCTACAGCGATCGCATGAAGAGCCTTGATGTTGATATCATGGTGCCTGATGCCAGCGACCGCACGACCGTGCACGACATCATCTTCAACGAACTCTGCGCCGGCAAGGTGCTCGACAGTTCTCGCGACAAGCTCATGACGGTGATTGCACGCGCCATCGATAATGGCGCCGACAGCATCATCCTCGGCTGCACCGAGATCTGCCTGATCCTCGACCCTGACCATTTGCCGCTGCCGGGCTTCGACACCACAGCGATCCATGCGCGGGCGGCGGTCGATTTCGCGCTCGGTGCAGACGAGACCGCGGAAGAGGAAGCGGCCTGATATCGCCCCACTCTTGGGATCATCAATTTAATTGACTCAGTCAACTAAATGCACAACAAAGTCTTCGTTCAGAGATCTTTGCTGGACTGCTGACAAAGTCGGCCAACACCTCTGTCGTCATGCTCGGGCTTGTCCCGAGCATCTGCAACCGATGCAGCAGATCCTCGGCACAAGGCCGAGGATGACGCCGAGTAAAGAGCGAGGTTTGTCAGCAGTCTGACAAAGATCTCCATCTGGAGATCTTGTCATGTCCGATATCGCTCTCATCGAAACCGTCCGCGATTTCAACCGCTTCTATACGAACTTCCTCGGCCTCTTGAACAAGGCCTATCTCGACACGCCGTTCACGCTGACCGATGCCCGGATCCTCTTCGAGATCGGCTCGCATGACGGCGTCAGCGCCGCCGCACTTGTCCGCGACCTGCAGCTCGACCCGGCCTATCTCAGCCGCATCCTCAAGCGTTTCCGCGCCGAGGGGCTGATCGAAACCACCCCCGATCCGGCCGACCTGCGCAGCCAGGTCATCATTGTCACCGACCGGGGACGGGAGCAGTTCGAAGAACTCGGCCGGCGCGCCAATGCGCAGATCGCCGCCCGGTTCGACAATCTCGCCAGCGGCGAACCGGAGGCAGCAGTCTCGGCGATGCACACGATCCGCACGCTGCTCGACCCGGCAGCAAAGTCCACACCGGCCATTATCCGCGCCCACCGCGCCGGCGATATCGGCTGGATCGTCCAGAGCCAGGGCCGTTTCTATGCCGAGGAATATGGCTGGGACCTGCGCTTCGAGGCGCTGGTGGCCGACGTCGCCGGAAAATTCCTCGTCAATTTCGATCCGGCCAAGGAATATTGCTGGATCGCCGAACGCGGCGGCGTCAATGTCGGTTCGGTCCTCGTCACCAATGGCGGCGACGGCGTCGCCAAGCTCCGCCTGCTCTTTGTCGGCAAGTCAGCCCGCGGCCTCGGTCTCGGCAAGCTGCTGGTCGATAAATGCATCCGCTTCTCAAAACAGAAGGGCTACCGCGAGCTTTCGCTCTGGACCAACGATATGCTGGAGACCGCCCGCGCCATCTACGTCAAGGCGGGATTCCGACTTGTCTCCGAGGAGAGACATCGCATGTTCGGCCCCGAAGCGAACGGCCAGAACTGGGTGCTCGATCTCTGAATTTGCTGCGCCGCAGAAATTTCACTTGATTTGGAAACGTTCATTCCCTAATTAGGCGCCATGACCGTTGTCAATCTCACACCAGAAGCAAAGACCCGCAGCCGTGGCCGTCCGCGCGAGTTCGATATGGACGCAGCGCTCGATGCCGCGCTGCGCGTCTTTTCCGAACGCGGTTACCACGCCGCAGCTATCAGCGAATTGACCGAAGCAATGGGCCTTGCTTCGGGGAGCATCTACAAGGCATTCAAGGACAAGCGCGGCATCTTCCTCGCTGCTTTCGCCCATTATCGAAAACTCGGCAGACGGCGCCTGGAAGCGATGATCGCGTCTGCAGAGACCGGTCGCGAGAAGGTCTTCCAGATGGTGATGTATTATACCGAGCTCTCCTATGGCGAAGCCGGCCGCAAAGGCTGTCTCGTCGTTGGCGGCGCCAACGACTTCGCGCTGCTTGACGAAGAAGCCGCTGCCCACGTCGTGACCGCCTTCGCCGCGGACGAAAAGCTGATGGCCGATCTCATCCGCATCGGCCAGACAGACGGCACCATTCCGAAGACGGCAGACCCGGATGCCGCCGCCCTCGCCTTCCTCTGCTTTACCAAGGGCCTGCGCGTCATCGGCAAAACAGGACGCAGCAGGGAAGAGATACTGTCTGCGGCCGAGGCCGCGATGAAGCTCGTGACCTGAACAGTCCACACCGTGGACGAGAAAAATACCGGCATTCGGTCAAGGATCGGGTGGCCGCAGCCAGCATTTTTGCATTCAATTCTTTCAATCTTTGAATACCGGAGTTTCTGATGAGCATTTCAGCCACCACGCCGGATGAGGCCATTCCCAGGGCGCTATCCCCTTGGCTAACCTTCCTTTTCGCCGCCGCCTGTGGGCTGGTGGCCGCCAATCTCTATTACGGCCAGCCGCTGGCCGGTCCCATCAGTGCCGATCTCGGCTTCACGCCTGCCGCTACCGGCCTGATCGTCACGCTGACGCAGATCGGCTACGGCCTCGGCCTGCTGCTGATTGTGCCGCTCGGCGATCTCACCGAAAACCGCCGTCTGGTGCTGATGCTGATCGCCGTCTCCGCCGTTGCGCTCATCGGCGCGGCGCTGTCTTCGACGCCCACAACCTTCCTCGTCGCCTCGCTCTCTATCGGCCTTTCATCGGTCGCAGTTCAGGTCCTAGTTCCCTTTGCCGCCAACATGGCGCCGGATGCAACGCGCGGCCAGGTCGTCGGCAACGTCATGAGCGGCCT
The DNA here is from genome assembly GCF_013416305.1 of Rhizobium sp. WYCCWR 11128. Classification (NCBI taxonomy): domain Bacteria; kingdom Pseudomonadati; phylum Pseudomonadota; class Alphaproteobacteria; order Hyphomicrobiales; family Rhizobiaceae; genus Rhizobium; species Rhizobium sp. WYCCWR 11128. The sequence continues at coordinate 302,228 of NZ_JACCEZ010000001.1, read as the reverse complement.
GCTCTGCGGCATCATGCTCGCCCGCCCCTTCGCAAGCTTCGTCGCCGAGGCCTCCTCCTGGCACGTGGTCTATTACGTCACCGCAGCGCTCATGCTCGTGCTCGCCGTCGTGCTCCGCGCCAACCTGCCGGTCCGCCGGCCGACGACCAGGCTACGCTACGGCGAACTGCTCGCTTCCATGAGCCACCTGGCACTGACCTCGCGGGTGCTGCAGCGCCGGGCGCTCTATCAGGCCGGCATGTTCGGTGCCTTCAGCCTGTTCTGGACGACGACGCCGCTACTGCTCGCAAGTCCCGCCTTCGGCCTGACACAGAACGGCATCGCCCTCTTCGCCCTCGCAGGTGCTGCCGGCGCCATCGCCTCGCCGATTGCCGGCCGGCTTGCCGATCGCGGTATGACGAAGATCGCCTCGACGCTTGCCATGCTGCTCGGCATGGCCGCCTTCCTGATCAGCCATTTCGCCGCAGACGGCTCGCTTGCCGCCCTGCTGCTTTTGACGGCAGCGGCGATCCTTCTCGATTTCGGCGTGACGACCAATCTCGTCTGCGGCCAGCGCGCCATCTATGCGCTGAACCCGGAACACCGCAGCCGGCTCAACGGCCTGTTCATGGCAACCTTCTTTGCCGGCGGCGCGCTGGGCTCGGCACTCGGCGGCTGGGCCTATGCGACCGGCGGCTGGACGATGACGGCCTGGATCGGCTTCTGTTTCCCGGCGCTGGCCTTCCTGCTGTTCCTGACGGAAGGACGCGGCAAGTAAGAAGGCGGCCTATTTGTCGGCGGAATCGAAATGCAAACGGGCGGCGCGAACGGCATCATGGTTCGCTTCCGCCCAGTTCAAAAGCTGCGACAGCGGCTGGTAGAGCGAACGTCCAAGTTCGGTCATCGAATATTCGACGCTCGGCGGCTTGGTCGGGAAGACCTCGCGGTCGATATAACCATCCCTCTGCAGGTCGCGCAGCGTCTGAGTCAGCATGCGCTGCGAAATATCGGGGATCATCCGCCGCAGCTCGCCAAAGCGATAAGGCCGATCCGCCAGCACCTCGAGTAGCAGCGTCGACCATTTGCCGCCGATCTGCTGCATCATGTCTCTGACCGGGCAATTGCCGAAATCGAGACCGGCGAGATCGATCTCGCGCCGCGCCCCCGGCATCCTGTTCTTCAGACTGACGACCGCACCGCTCATCCGCTGGTTCCCTTTTGGTAACGTAGAGCTGAAAAACTGCCTCCTTTACACCGCCAGGTCAATTCCTATTCTAGTGTTACTCTCTTTTCGAGACCACCGGCACAACACAGCCAATACAACACAGAAGGAAACGACGTATGAGCGAAATCATCCTGGTCACCGGCGCTGCCGGGCAGCTCGGCCAGCGCGTCATCCATCACCTCATCGAGACCTACAAGGTCGCCCCCGGCAACATCGTCGCGGCGACGCGCAGCCCGGAAAAGCTCTCCGAACTCGAAAAGAAGGGCGTCGTCACCCGCAAGGCCGATTTCGATGACGCGGCAGGTCTGGAGAAGGCTTTCGCCGGCGTCGACCGGCTGTTGATCATCAGCACCGATGCGCTCGACACTCCCGGCAAGCGCCTCGCCCAGCACAAGGGCGCCGTCGCGGCGGCAGTCAAATCAGGCGTCAAGCACATTGCCTACACCTCGATGCCGGCGCCGGACAATTCGCTCGTCACCTTCGCGCCCGATCATCTCGGCAGCGAAAACGCCATCAAGGCAAGCGGTGTCGCCCATACGATCATCCGCGACGCCTGGTATCACGACAACTATCTGCACGGCATGCCGCACAACCTGCAGGGCGGCAAATGGTACAGCGCCACGGGCGACGGCAAGATCTCGACCATCTCGCGTGACGACTGCGCCCTGGCGATCGCCGCAGCCCTTGCCTCCGGCACATCCGAGAGCGCCACCTATACGCTGACCGGCACCCAGTCGCTGGACAGCCGGCAGATTGCCGCCATCGTTTCCGATGTCGCCGGCAAGCCGCTCGAAGTGATCGACGTCACCGACGAACAGCTCGGCCAGGGCATGCGCGGCGCCGGCCTTCCCGGTTTCGTCGCCGACATGCTGGTTTCTGCCGACGTCAACACCCGCGCCGGCAAGTTCGACATCGTCACCGAAGACTTCACCAAGCTGACCGGCAAACAGCCGCAGCCGCTGAAGGATTTCTTCGTCGAACACAGGGCTGCCCTGACCGCCTGAGGTAGTCTGAGACAGAATAAGGCCACCAGGAAAGCTCGCCCCGCACATCACGGGCGGGCTTTCTTCAATGATCAAACCGCCTGCCCGCAGGCCCGGCAGAAGCGCCGCACCGTTTCCGCCATGCCGTATTCCAGCGCATCGGCGGTCAGCCCATGGCCGATCGACACCTCGGCAAGCTGGGGAATGCGCTTCACCAGTGCTGGGAGATTTTCGACCGTCAGATCGTGGCCGGCATTGACGGCAAGGCCGATTGCTAGGGCCGCATCCGCCGTCCGTCCAAGCGCTTCAAGGATCGGGCCTGCCCGCTCCGGCGCGTCGAAGCAACCGCCATAGGGGCCGGTATAGAGTTCGATCCGGTCAGCGCCGACCGCCTTGGCGATCTCGACCGCTTCTGCATCCCCGTCGCCGTCGGCAAACAGCGACACCCGGCATCCCATCGTCTTCAGCCGCGCGACGGCATCGGTCAGGAACGCCTGGTGCTTGCGGAAATCCCAGCCGTGATCGGAGGTCGCCTGCGCGGGATCGTCAGGCACCAGCGTCACTTGCTCGGGTGCTGCCCCGGCGCAGAGCTCGAAGAATTCCTCGGTCGGATAACCCTCGATGTTGAACTCGGCCTTGGGGAATTCGTCGTCGATCAGGTTGCGGATGACGGGCAGGTCGGAAAAGCGGATGTGCCGCTGGTCGGGGCGCGGATGCACCGTCAGACCGCTGGCGCCGGACGCAAGTGCGATCCGCCCAAGCGCTTCGACGCTCGGCCAGGGCAGATCGCGCCGGTTGCGCAGCATGGCGATGGCGTTGAGATTCACGGAGAGCTTGGCGGGCATGGCTGATATCCATCGGTCACGGAAACGGGAGGCCCTGCTTTTAAGCCAAGGACCGTGCGATGGCCAACGAGATTCGCAGATGGGTGCGATGCCGATCGTTGATGGGCGTCACTGTTCGCTAGGCATTCGACCGCACCTGCGTAGCGCAAATAGTAATTCTCGTCGCTGTTGAAGACGACTGGCCGATACCGCAATGCAGCGCATGTTTTGCTGCAGCACACCCGAAAACCTCGGCAAATGATGCCGTCACGTTGCTATCCCATTTAAAAGAGATTATTTTTAGCACTTATAAAAAAGATCGTTCACGCATAACGTGGACATCGTATCGCGTAGAGTACGCCGCGTACTGCTTCTTTCCCAATGAGAAGAACGCCTAGAGGAAACCCCACTCGCCGCGCATGGGAAGCAACTGGCAAAACCGCATGAGGTGCAACAACATGCCCCAGGAGGGTTCATGCCAGACGGTTCCAAACGCCTGTTTGCCACCGCCGGTATCGCTTCGGAGGCCCGGTCGAAATACCGGTTCCTGCCTTCGGCCGCGCTACCGCCGGATCTACCTGATGGTCCGGTGCCCATTGCCGACATGGCAAACGCATTCGGCGTCACACACAGGACACTGCATTTCTATGAAGAGAAAGGGTTGATTTCAGCCAACCGCATCGGCCTGATGCGGGTCTACGGCCAGGACGATGTGATGCGCATGGCCGTGATCACGGTCTGCCGCGAAGCCGGCATGCCGATCGCCGTCATCCAGGAACTGATGGGCGAACTCCGCAACGCTGATTCGCAGGAAACGGCCGAGGCAATGTTCCGCGAGGCCCTGCAGGTGCGCAAGCGCGAACTGACGGCGGAGATGTCGACGCTGCACCGCCAGCTCCAGCAGGTCGGCGACCTCCTGGACTACGACGGCGGCATCGAGGAGCCGCCGTTAAACGACAATCAGGACAGTGCAAGCCTGACCCCGCAGGAGCGGCGTTGCCTGGAACTGATGGCCGAGGGTTATTCCACCCAGCGCATCGCCCGGGCGCTCGACCTGAAACATGACGAAACCCGTGACCTGGAGGCCGGAATCATCCTGAAATTCCGCGCCAACAACCGCTTCCAGGCCATCGCCAAAGCAGTTCTGCTCGGTATCGTGCAGGCTTAAGTACCATCCGCCTTAGACACGGCCGCCACCGTTTCTTCCTCACCATTCCAGATCGGGAATGCGACCTAATCGCGGGTGCGACTGGGATCAGCGGACGATCGTCAGCGTCTCCGCCGCGCGCGTGATTGCTGTATAGAGCCAGCGTTCCCGGGTATCGCGAAACGCCCAGCTCTCGTCGAAGAGCACGACATCGTTCCATTGCGAACCCTGCGCCTTGTGAACGGTCAGCGCATAGCCGAAGTCGAACTCGTCGTAGCGTTTGCGGGTGTTCCAGGGAATCTCGCCCTCGACATCCTCGAAGGCCTGCTTCAGCAGTTTGATCTTGGCCGCTCCCCGGTCCATGTCGTCATCCTCAGGGCGGACGAGCAGATTGATGCCGGGTTTCGTCGTTTCCTTCGACGAGGTCATCACCTGCCAGAGCGAACCGTTGAGCAAGCCCTTAGCCGGATCATTCCGCAGGCAGACGAGCTTGTCGCCGGTCTGCGGATAATCGGCATTGAAGCCTTTCAGCTCGCGAAGGCGCTGATTGTAACGCCGCCGCGTGCGGTTGGTACCGACGAGCACCTGGTCGGCATCGAGCACCAGCTGCTGCGTCACCTCGTTCTTCGAGATCACCTTGGCCGTGCCGTAATCGCCGTACATCACCTCGTTGCCTTCGCGCACCTGCATGGCAAGCTTGATGATCGGATTGTCGCGCGCCTGCCGGTGGATATCGGTGAGCAGGTAGTCCGGATCCTGATTGGTGAAGTAGCCGCCGCCGGTCACCGGCGGCAGCTGGCCGGGATCGCCGAGCACCAGGATCGGCGTGCCGAAGCTCATTAGATCCTTGCCAAGCGCCTCGTCCACCATCGAGCATTCGTCGACGATGATCAGCGCCGCCTTCGCGACCGGGCTTTGCCGGTTGATCGAAAACATCGGCGCGATCGAGGTCTTGCCTGTTTCCTCGTCTTCCACCGCCTCCTCGCCGCGCGGCCGGTAGATCAACGAATGGATCGTCCGGGCGTTGGAGGCGCCCCGCGAGCGCAGCACCTGCGCCGCCTTGCCGGTGAAGGCGGCAAACAACACGTCGCCATCGACATTTTCGGCAAAATGCTTGGCAAGCGTCGTCTTTCCCGTTCCGGCATAGCCGAACAGGCGAAAGAGCGGCGAGCGCCCTTCCTTCAGCCATTTCGAAACAGCCTTCAGGGCTTCATCTTGTTGCGGCGCAAATTGCATGATCGCAGGACTTGGCAGGATTCGCGGGCTTTAGGCAAGGCGGAAAACGGCAAATCGCCCGGCCGGACGATCATCAGTTCCACTGCCGGTCCGCGCCGCTCGCGCACATCGACGGGTCCTGCCCCATAGCCTCGGTGAGAAAATCCAGAACCGTCTTGACGCGCAGCGGCATGTTGCGCCGCGAGGGATAGACGACGGTCACCGGCAGCCGGCTCGGCTGGAAATCCTTCATCACGGGGACCAGCCGGCCGGCGGCAATATCGGGCATCGCGATGATGTGCGAAAGCACGGCAAGACCCGCTCCAGCAAGGGCTGCCCGGTGAATGGCGACGGCATTGCAGGCGGTCAGCCGCGGTGAGATCCGGACCGATATGTCTTCCGAACCGTTCGAGAAGGACCAGCTATTGGCCTCGCCTGCCCTGTTGTAGCACAGGCATTCATGGTCCTTGATCTCCTTCGGTGCGCGGGGAGCCGCCCTGCGCGCGAGATAGGCGGGAGATGCCACGAGGAAGGCGGTCGTCCAGCCGATCCGCCGGCAGACGAGGCTGCTGTCGGCGACCTGGCCCAAGCGCACTTCGAGATCCAGGCGCTCCTCGATCATATCCGAGCCCTGCTCCCTGAAGATGAGATCGACCGAGAGCTTCGGATGAGCGGCAAGAAGATCGCCGAGTCGCTCGCTGAGATAGAGGCCGAGTGGTGCTGGAACGCTGAGCCTGACCTTTCCCGAGGCCATGGCTCCGTCCGATCCGGCCGCATCGCCAAGCTCCTCAACCGCTTCGAGAATCCGCAGCGCCATCGGCAGCATCCGCTCCCCCTCTGCCGTCAGCGACAGACCGCTCGTCGTGCGATGCAGGAGGCGAGTATTGAAATGGCCTTCGAGGGCTGCGACCTGTCGCGAGACCGCCGGCTGCGTCACGTCGAGATCGTGGGCCGCCGCCGAGAACGAACCCGTCTCCACGACGCGTTGAAAGGTCCGCAATGCCGAAACGATATCCATCCCCGCCCCTCATACTTTTGCGCATAGGCTTTATGCAGCCAGACTAAGCGAGAATGGCTTTACAGTCCAGCAATTAAGGATATTTTCTATCCATAAGGATACTTAATATCCTTAATTGAAGGAGAGACACATGACCCAGCGACTGAACTACGCCCAGCAGTCCCCCGAGCTTTTCAAGAAATTCATGGAATTCAGCATGGCGCTGAAGAGCAGTGTGATCGACGAGAAGCTGCAGGCCCTCGTCGAGATCCGTGCCTCGCAGATCAATGGATGCGGCTTTTGCCTCGATATGCATGTGAAGCAAGCCAAGATCCACGGCGAGACGGAACTGCGGATCTACCACGTCGCCATCTGGCGGGAATCGAACCTGTTCATCCCCCGCGAGCGTGCAGCCCTTGCCTGGACCGAAGCACTGACCAAGCTTCCCGAAGGCGGCATTCCCGACGAGATTTACGAACGGGTGCGCGGCCAGCTTTCCGAAAAGGAAATCTCGGACCTGACCTTCGTCGTCATGGCGATCAATGCCTGGAACCGTGTCAATGTCGGCTTCAAGACCGTGCCCGGCACGGCCGACAAGGCCTATGGCCTCGACAAGGCCGGCCTGAACTAAACCGCGCAATTCATTGAGAAGATTCACCTTTGACGCTGCCGCACTACGGCAGCGAACGGAGATCCACTATGAAAATCGTTGTCATCGGCGGAACCGGCCTTATCGGTTCGAAGACTGTCGAACGCCTGCGCAAACGCGGCCATGACGTGATCGCCGCCTCGCCGAACTCCGGCGTCAACACGATCACGGGAGAAGGACTGGCGGAGGCGCTCTCGGGCGCCGAAGTCGTGCTCGACCTCGCCAACTCGCCGTCCTTCGAGGATAAGGCCGTGCTCGAATTTTTCGAGACCTCGGGCCGCAATCTTCTCACTGCTGAAAAACTCGCCGGCGTCAAGCACCATATCGCCCTCTCCGTCGTCGGCACCGAGCGCCTGCAGGAAAGCGGCTATTTCCGCGGCAAACTCGCTCAGGAAAAGCTGATCAAGGCATCGGGAATTCCCTACACCATCGTGCATTCGACGCAGTTCATGGAATTCCTCGGCGGCATCGCCCAATCGGGAACGGTCGGCCAGACGGTCCACCTGTCGCCGGCCTATGTGCAGCCGATTGCTTCCGACGACGTGGCGGACGCCATGGCGGACGTGGCCCTCTCTGCTCCGGCCAACGCGACGCTCGAGATCGCTGGTCCGGAACGGGCGCGCCTCAGCGAGCTCGTCGCCCGCTATCTGAAGGCCATGAAAGACCCGCGCACCACCGAGGCTGATGTCGAGGCGAGATATTTCGGCGCAAGACTGAACGACCAGTCGCTCATTTCCGACAACAACCCGCGGCTTGGTTCGATCACCTTCGAGCAGTGGTTCGCAAAGTCCGCCCAGCCGACATGATTGACGTGCCCTCAAGACGCGACCGCTCGGGCGCGTCTTCCCCCGACCCAGCAACCATGGAGATTCCGATGATCAGAACATTTTTCCTCGCCGCCGCCCTCGCCTTTCCGGCTGCCACCGGCGTCAGCGCCCATGACAGCAGCGAGTCTGCGAAGGTGACACTCGTCTATGAGCACGAGCTTCCGAACGTGCCGGGCAAGAGCATCAAGGGCGTGCTGGTCGAATACGGCCCGGGCGGCTTCTCCGAAGGCCACACCCATCCCGACACGGCCTTCATCTACGCCACCGTGCTCGAAGGAGCGATCCGCAGCCAGGTCAATGACGGCCCGGTCAAGGTCTATCAGGCGGGAGAAAGTTTCTCCGAAATGCCGGGCGATCGTCACGGTGTCAGCGCCAACGGCAGCGAAACCAAGCCCGCCCGCCTGCTCGCCGTCTTCGTCGTCGACACCAACCAGAAAGAACTGACCTATCCGCTCAACAAGTGACGATCCGCATTACAGCGCCGCGCGTCTTTTCAGACGCGCAAAGGACTCTGTAACACTTTCAACCCTCGCATCGGCCCGAAAATCGGTTCCGATTTTCGGGCCGATGCGATACCGCCTGCGCAGGCCTGATGCTTGCGCCGGCGACCGAGATGCTGAATCATGTGCGGCCCGCACCCCGGAGACAGAGAGATGATTGACGACGCCCTCTTCGGCAAACCTCTGATATCCCTGATAACAGTCGGATTCGCCGGTATCGTCGTCTGGCATCTGCTCTCCCGTCATCGGCCGACGACGCGGCTGGTGGTGCAGATCCTCTTCTTTGCAGTGATGACGCTGATCCTCGTCGGCAGCGGCATCGAACCCCACCGGTTTCAAGGATATGAGTCCGAGGATCCGCGGGCCCTGCTCGTCATCGTCGCAAAAACACTCTGGTGGATCCATCTGGCATGGGCCGTCATCGGTTTCATCAGGCTCTATCTGGTGCTGGAGGGCAGTCCGCGAGAGGCTCGCCTGCTCCAGGATTTGGTTATCGGCGTCGTCTATATCGGTATGGCCCTATCGGTTCTGGCCTTCGTCTTCGGCGTGCCGATCGGAACCCTCGTCGCAACCTCGGGCGTGGTCGCGATCATTCTCGGTCTGGCGCTGCAGAATACGCTCGCCGACGTCTTCTCCGGCATCGCCCTGACCCTCGGCCGGCCATATGTCATCGGTGACTGGATCCTTCTCAGCGACGGCACGGAGGGCCGCGTCGTCGAAAGCAATTGGCGCGCGACGCACATCCTGACCAGTGCCAACAATGTCGTCGTTCTGCCGAACAGTTTTCTGGCAAAGCTTGGCCTGACGAATGTCAGCCGGCCGGACGAGACCCATCTTCTGGTCCTCACCATCCGCATCGCCCCGACGCGGATGCCGGCATCGGTCCGCCAAGTCATGGCAACGGCGCTTGCGAGCTGCAATTCGATCGTGCGCGAGCCGCCGCCGGTCGTAGCACTCAAGGGGCTGGATGCTACGGCGCTTGAGGTCGAGCTGCAATTTCGGGTGACGAGCCCGAGCCAGCGGGTGCCGGCACGGAACGAGGTGCTCGATCTCGTCTATCGCCACTGCAAATCCGCCGGCCTGCTGCTGGCCATTCCGCCGTCGGCGACGGTGCTGACCGCCGATCTGCCGACAGAAGAGAGCGCAAAGCCGCCGAGCGTAACGCCGCTTGCCCTGATCGAGGCCATTCCGGTCTTTACAACGCTGACATCAGATGAGAAGCGCAGGCTCGCCGAAACCACGACTGCCCGGGAGTTCCGCAAGGGCGATGTGATCGTGCGGGAGGACGAAATGCTCCCCTCACTGATGATGGTGCGCGCCGGCATCATCGCGGCGCGGAATGCAGGCGAGGAACGCGGACGGCTCGCGCCGGGCGATTTTTTTGGAGAGACCGGACTGCTCGCCGGCATGCAGGAAGTCTGCACCCTGGAGGCTCTGACCCCCGTGACCGCCTATGAGATCGACCAGGAGGCCTTCGCGCCGCTGCTAAGCGAACGCCCGGCGCTGGCGGAAGAAATCGCCGACCAACTCGCCAGCCGCGCCGAGCGTTTCCGCAACGGCGCCTCCTTGCCCCAGGAACATGCCCGCAGCGCGCATGCCATCCTGAAGACCATCAGGACCATCTTCAAGGCGTAGAGATCGGCGCTCCCGCTCAGCCGGCGCGCTTGAGCACCCATTCGAACGTGCTCCGCCAAATGTCGGCCGGCACTTCCTCGGACAAGGTGCCGACCAGATCGGAAAGCCGGACGCGCCTCAGCGTATCACGCCAGGCCTCGTCGGCCTCCCACATGATGCGCGCCACCGCGCATGGCTTGCTGTCGCAATATCCTTCCGGCCGGCAGGGATTGTTTGCCCGGATGTTCGTACAGGTGAAGCTGCGGGCCTTCCCCTCGACCGCCTCGACGATCTCGAGAAAGTTGATATCCGAGGGGGTCTTGGCAAGCCTGTAGCCGCCACTCGGACCGAGCGTGGTCTCGACCAGCGATGCCTGCGAAAGGCTCTGCAGTGCTTTGGAGAGATATTCCTTCGGCAGACCATGAAGCTCGGCGAGCGCCTTGGTGGAAAGATACCTGCCCTCTGGCAGGCCCGCGAGAATGGCGCAGCAGTGAAGCGCCCACTCGACCTGGCTTTTCAGGATCATTCAGCAACTCGTGTGATGGTTGGTTCTGCCGATGGAATTAAGGACATATCATATCCGAAAACCGGCACGATGTAAATGAGCTGCAAAAGCAGCGTGTTGCTGCCTGAACGGCGATGCAGGCCCCGATCTCCCTCAGCCCCCGTTCTCGTCCTCTCCCTGCGTCAGCTCATTTTCAATTCCGGCGATCAGCTTGCGCAGCAGCGCCGCGAGCGCCTCGCGCTCCTTTCCGTCAAGAGCCTGCAGAAACGAAGATTCGCTCGCCATGTCGGTGCGGAAGGCCTTTTCGGCGAGTGCCGCACCCGCCTCGCTCAATGCCACCAATACGCTGCGCCCGTCACGCGGCGATTTCTCCCGGCGGATCAGGCCCGCCTTCTCCAGCCGGTCGAGCCTGTGGGTCAGGCCTCCCGAGGAGATCATCAGCGCCGAATACATGTCCGTCGGGGTCAGTCGGTAAGGCGGTCCGGAACGGCGAAGCGTTGCGATCACGTCGAATTCTCCGCGGTCGAGACCAAAATCGGCAAAGGTCGCCTCAATGCTCGGGCGGACTAGGTTCGACAGCCGAAAGGCCCGGCCTAGGATCGCCATCGGCTCGGTGTCGAGGTCGGGCAGTTCCAGCGCCCATTGCCGGCGCAGCCGGTCGACATGATCCTCGTAGGAGCCGTCACCTTTAGTTCCATTCGTCATTTTCTGCCTCATATGCCACCACAGCCGAGACATACACCTTCCATCCGCATCGAGGAAGATATCTTGACAGGAAGACAGTTTTGAGGATATATCTTCTCGCGAAGATAGTTTGTGATCGCAAATGGCACCAGCAGGAGGCACGTGATGTTCAGTATTCTTCGTCACCAGGAACCGCGACCCGATCAGAGCCGCACGGTCCGCTTCGAAGGCCGCGACCATGGCGGCGAGATATCGCTTTTCCTGGTCGACAATGAGCCCGGCCAAGGGCCTGACCTGCATATCCACCCCTATTCCGAAACGTGGGCAGTCAGGAAAGGTGAAGCCGAATTCACCGTAGGCGACGCCAAGACCCGCGCCTTTCCCGGCGATATCGTCGTCGTGGCCGCCAACACTCCCCACCGTTTCGAAAATGTCGGCACCGGACGGCTCGAAATCGTCTGCGTTCATGCCAGCGACGAGATCGTGCAGGAGTTTGTGTGAGGCAAAGCCGCCTCAGAAGACAACCTCCACAAGACAAAGGAAGAGGAGAGAACCGCAATGCCTAAGATGATCTTCGTGAACCTGCCGGTGAAAGATCTTGCCGCTGCGACCCGTTTCTATGACGCGATCGGCTGCAGCAAGAACGAACAGTTCAGCGATCACCAGGCGTCGAACATGGTCTGGTCCGAGGCCATTATCTTCCACTTGCTGACACGCGATTTCTTCGCGAGTTTCACGCCGAAACCCGTTGCCGAAGCGCAGAAGGCGAGCGAGATGCTGATCGCGCTGACGATGGACAGCCGTGAAGACGTGGACGCTATCGTCGAGGCAGCCGCAGTCGCCGGCGGCAAAGCCGATCCGCGCGCGCCGACGGACATGGGCTGGCTCTACAACCGTGCCTTCGAGGATCCCGATGGCCATATATTCGAAGCGGTCTGGGTCGACATGGCGGCGGCGACCGCCTCTGGGCAATAGCCGGCAAGGCGTCCGGCGACGTGCCGCGGGCGAAACGGGCTTCGACCCACCTCGCCCGCCATGAAAACTTTTGCTGCGCCTGGAATAAAACCACCGCGCCTCGTGTCTCATCTCAGGCATCGCAAGATTGCGTGCCCAATCTGAGGAGAGACATCATGACATCCGTGAAATTCCTGTCCGTCCTGGCGGCCGCCGCCCTTGCCGCGACCGCTGCTTTCGCCGCCCCTCCCGTCAAGGAAGTCGAATCCGCCAAGGGCAAGGTGCTCGCCGGCGAAAACGACATGACCCTCTACACCTTCAAGAAGGACGCCAAGGGCGTTTCCAACTGCTACGACGATTGCGCCAAGAACTGGCCGCCGCTGATGGCTGCTGGCGACGCCAAGGCCGATGGTGCATATTCGATCATCGATCGCAAAGATGGCACGAAGCAATGGGCCAAGGACGGCATGCCGCTCTATTTCTGGGTCAAGGACACGAAGGCCGGCGACATCACCGGCGATGGCGTCGGCGGCAACTGGGATCTCGCCAAGCCTTGATCGCGAAGACCCCGATCACAAGCGAGTTGCCGGCGTGAAAACACCCGCACCCGAAACCTTCGAGGGCCAGATCCTGGCCCTCCTGCCCTCGCTCAGGCGCTATTCGCGCAGCCTGACGCGCTCGGATGCCGATGGCGAGGACCTGCTCCAGGATTGTGTCGAAAAGGTTCTCACGCGCCGCGGCCAATGGCGCGGCCTCAACCTGCGGGGCTGGGTCCTGACCATCATGACCAATCTCTACCGCAACAGCCGGCGCGGCAAAACGCGCGACGGCCTTGTCGAGCTCGGTGCCGCAGAGGATCTGGCCGCGTCCGAACCGCCGGCCGATCCGCTGGAACGCGCCCGGCTGGACGATGCGCTGAACAGCCTGTCGGAGGAACACCGCGCCGTGCTGATGCTCGTGGTCATCGAGGGATACACCTATGGCGAGGTCGCCGTCGCGCTCGATATCCCGATCGGCACCGTCATGTCGCGCCTGTCGCGCGCCCGCCGGCGCGTCGCCGAGCGATTGAAGGCCGACAACATCATTACGCTTCGGAGACCGAAATGAACGAGACCAATCCGAGCGTCACCGAAGCCGACCTTCACGCCTATGCCGACGGCCAGTTGCCGCAAACGGCACGCGCCCGCATCGAGACCTTCCTGGCCGACAATCCCGACGAGGCGGCGATGGTCGCCGAATGGCAGGCGCAGAATTCAGACATCCGATCGTTGTTTGCCGGTTATGAGAAGGCGAAGGACACCGATCCTGTGCTCGTCGTCCCCCCGCGCGCCGTCTCATCGGGACCGAAACGCTGGGCGATCGCCGCATCGGCCCTCCTCATCTTCACGCTCGGCGCCGTCAGCGGTCATTATGGCCCCGCACTTCTGGAAAAGCCGGAGTTGCAGCTTGCCGGCTCCGAAACCTTGCCGAAACAGGCCCAGACCGCGTTTACGGTCTATGCCGCCGAGGTTCGCCATCCCGTCGAGGTCTTTGCAAACGAGGAGGTCCACCTCGCCACCTGGCTCGGCAAGCGCCTGGCAATCCAGAACCTCAAGATCCCGAACCTGCAGCCGCTCGGCTTCAAGCTGGTCGGCGGCCGGCTGCTGCCGGTCGACGGCAGACCGGGCGCCATGTTCATGTATGAAAACCAGGCCGGCGAGCGCCTGACCGTCATGGTCGGCCGCAACGCGGAGAACCGCACGACGAGCTTCCGTTTCGCCTCATCGGGCAATCTCGAAACTTTCTACTGGATCGACGGCGAACTCGGTTATGCCGTGACCGGAGAAATCTCCCGCGAGACGCTGCGGGAGGTAGCCGAGGAGTGCTACAAGCAGTTCCCGTCCTAGAGCAATTCCAGGAAAAGTGCAAAGCGGTTTTCCGTCCGGAATTACGTCAAAAAACAAAAAGTTAGAGCGGTTCTGCGCTTCCGTGAACAGCTGAACCGATCTAAGGATCAGCGTGAGGGATCGTTGCCGAGCTCGATCGGCCGTCCATGCGGCGTCGCCTCCGCCGCCCGCTGCCAGCTCTGCTGCAGTGCCAGGATCGTTTCCGCGTCGGCGATGCCGTTGTCGACGATGAGGTCGGAGAGTGCCGCCACCCAGCAGTCAAAATAGTCGCTGCCATCTTCGGCCCGGCCAGGCTTGTGCAATTGTGCGGAAAGCGTTTCAGCCCATTCGCTCCAGCTGAACAGGCCTTGTGTGTGCAGGTGCACGGTCATGGCAAAAGCCTCAGCCGCCCATGGCTCGGGAAAAACCGGCTCGCCCTCCGGCGACCTCGGCAGCCCGGACGATTGCGTCAGCGGCGATATCTCATGCCGGCTCAAGATAGCTCTCCCAGGCATCGATCGACACGGTCAGCGTGGGATCGGCGCCCTCGCCCCATATCTCCTCGCCGTCAAAGACGATGGTATAGAGCCATTGCGGATTTTCGCCCCTGCCATGCGCATTGTCGTCGGGAAAGACGAAGGCACCCTGCACTGCCTCGACCATTCCGGTCCTGGCGCGGGCATAACGCGGCAGGCGCGTATGTGTGACCGGATTGAAATTCTTCGTCTTCACCGTCTCCCCGACCGCAAAGAGCGGCGCGGTCTTAGCAGGACGATCGCAAGGGCCGCCTTTCGCCAGAACGCCGGGCACCATCTCCGCTTTCAGCACCCGTTTTGGAACCGCTCCCGCCTGCTGCGCATGGCCGGACAGCAATTCCGCGCGCGTCGCAAAGCCGTGCCGTTCGAGCAGCTTGTCGATGCCGCGGATCCAGATCTCGTAATAACTCGCGGCGAGGTAATCGGCCGGCGGAATATTCTCGCGCGCATGCCGGCTTTCATCGATGTTCCATGCGCCGAAAGCGCCGCAGGAAAGCGTGATGCCGAGCGCCCGCTTTTCCCATTCGGCATGGAAATAGGGCTCGTCCTTTTCCGGCGCGACAGGACCGAAGCCCATCTGCCCGCCGAGATCGTGCGGTCCGTTCATGTGGCGCTCTCCGGCTTGCGGGCAACGGCCGTGCCAATCATCGCATCGCGGCTGACGAGGCCGGCGAGCGTCTGTTCGTCCATTCCCTCTGTCCCTTCGGGCCGCTCGGGAATGACGAGATAACGCAGTTCCGCCGTCGAATCCCAGACGCGGATCTTCTTATCCTCCGGCAGCGTCAGCCCGAACTCGGCCAGCACGCCGCGCGGATCGATGACGGCGCGCGAGCGATAGGCCGGCGCCTTGTACCAGACCGGCGGCAGGCCGAGCACCGACCAGGGATAACAGGAGCAGAGCGTGCAGACGACGAGATTATGGGTCTCTGCCGTGTTGAAGACGGCGCGCATATGCTCGCCCTGCCGGCCGGTGTAACCGAGGCTTGATATCGCCGCCGTAGCATCGCGCTTCAGCCAGTCGGTGAAGTCCGGATCGCTCCAGGCCCTGGCGACGACATGCGCACCATTTCTCGGCCCCACCTTCGTCTCGTAAGTCTCGACGATCGCATCGATCGCCGCCGGATCGATCAGCCCCTTCTCCGTCAGCAGTGTTTCCAGCGCCTTCACGCGCGCCTGCATGTCCGAATAGTGATTGTCGTGATCGTGCCCACAGGCATGACTGTGGTCGTGCTCGTCGTCATGGTCGCGCAAGGCGAAGCCCTCCCGAAACTGCCCGCTATTTCTATCATATGCCGAAGGCCCGCCAAGCCCTTCTATGTCTCATGCGCTTTTCCGCTAATCTCCTGTCATGAACATCCTGATTCTCGGCGCAACCGGCTTCATAGGCTCCGTCGTCGCGGCCCGGCTCGTTGCCGAAGGCCACGTCGTGACCGGGCTCGGCCGCAATCCCGTACGCGCCCGTTTGAAACAGCCGGCGATCGACTGGCGGCGCGCAGATATCTCACGCATGACGAAACCAGCGGATTGGGATGATATCCTCAAGGATCAGCATGTCGTCGTCAATTGCGCCGGCGCCCTGCAGGACGGCCTGTCGGACGATTTGTCGGCCACCCAGGCTGAGGCGATGTTGGCGCTCTATTCCGCAGCCAAACGCTCGTCACGCCCGCTGATCGTGCAGATATCGGCAAGGACAGCGGGAGCGGCTAGCGATCTTCCCTTCCTCGCCACCAAGCGGCGGGCCGACGAGGCGCTGGCTGCAAGCGGTCTGGCTTATCTCATTCTGCGCCCTGCCCTCGTTCTCGGCCGCAATGCCCATGGCGGCTCAGCGCTGCTGCGGTCGCTTGCCGCCTTTCCCCTGGTGCTGCCGCTGGTCCATGCCGAAAGTCCGGTCGAAACGCTTTCGGTGGACGATGTGGCGGAAGCCGTGTCGCGGGCAGTCTCCGGCGGCATCTCCGGCGATATCGATCTTGCCGCCGACGAAGTTCTGCCGCTCGCCGATCTCGTCCGCCTTCACCGCCAGTGGCTCGGCCTGCCGCCCGCTCGCGTGTTCGCTCTCCCCCGCTGGCTTGCCAGCCCGGTGACGTGGCTGGCCGATCTATCAGGACTGCTCGGTTGGCGTTCGCCGCTGCGCTCGACGGCGATGACTGTCATGTCCGAAGGCGTGCGGAGCTCGAAAACAGGGAGCAGCCTTCCCACGACACCCGCGGCAGCGACGCTCTCGGCCAATCCCTCCGGCGTACAGGATCTCTGGTTTGCCAGGCTCTATCTTCTGAAGCCGCTCGTCATATCAGGCCTATCCGTTTTCTGGCTGCTCTCCGGTCTGATCCCGCTGCTGACACCGGAGAAGACGTCCGCTCACTTCCTGCCGTTCATGCCTGAGGCCGCAGCAACGGCGTTGACGCTTGCAACCTGCCTTATCGATATCGTTCTCGGCGCCGCCGTCCTCCTTCGCCCGCTGGCGAAACGCGCCCTTCTCGGCATGCTGGCCGTGTCGTTCGCCTATCTTGCCGGCGCCAGCCTGCTCGAACCCGCACTCTGGCTCGATCCGCTCGGTCCCCTCGTCAAGGTGCTGCCATCGATCCTGCTGACGCTCACCGCACTTGCCACGCTGGATGAACGCTGATGCTTGAGGAATGGCTGCTGCTTGCCCATGTCATCGGTGCGACCGTGCTCTTTGGCACCGGCGCCGGCATCGCCTTCTTCATGGTGATGGCGCACCGGACACGCGATCCCCGTCTGATCGCCCATGTCGCCAGCACGGTTGTCATCGCCGACACCCTCTTCACCGCCACCGCAGCCATTCTCCAGCCGGTGACCGGCTATCTGCTGGCCCGGTCTATCGGTTGGGAACTGTCGGAGGGATGGATTGCGCTGTCGCTGCTGCTTTATGTCGTGATCGGCCTGTTCTGGCTGCCGGTCGTCTGGATCCAGATCCGGCTGCGCGATATCGCCCGCGCCGCAGCAGCGGCGGGAAAAGCTCTGCCGCCGGGCTATTTCAGCCTCTACCGCATCTGGTTCGCCTGCGGTTTTCCGGCCTTCTTCGCTGTCATCGGCATTCTCTGGCTGATGCTCATGAAGCCGGCAATCACTCTATTTTAGCATCGGCCAGAGGCTTAGCACCAACAGCACCGCCATGCTGATATTGAACCATTTCAGCCGCACCGGATCGGAAAGCCATTCCCTCAGCGCCGAGCCGAAGCCGGCCCATGTCGAGACGCTGGGCACATTGACTGCAGCAAAAGCGAGACCGACGATCAGCACGCTCACCAGGTAGAGTTGCGGATTGGTGTAGGTCGCCATCGCGGTGATCGCCATCACCCAGGCTTTCGGGTTGACCCACTGGAAGGCCGCCGCCGCCAAGAAGGACATCGGCTCGACGCCGCTCCTGCCTTCGCTAAGCGAGCGCGACGAGGCGATCTTCCAGGCGATCCAGAGGAGATAGGCGCCGCCCGCAAATTTCAGCGCTGTGTAGACCATAGGCACCGTGTGCAGCAGCGCCCCGAGCCCAAGGCCGACGCCGATGAGCAGCGAGAAGAAATGGACACCGATGCCGAACATATGCGGGATCGTCCTGCGGAAGCCGAAATTCACGCCCGATGCGAAGAGCATCATATTGTTCGGCCCCGGCGTGATCGAGGTCGTGAAGGCGAAGAGAACGAGGGCGAGAAATGTATCCAGCGGCATGCGACCTCCCGAAGCCGGTTTTTCCGCGGCCTGTTATTTAGGTCAGCATAGCTGTCCTAAACCGCCGGTGCCATTACTTCATTGTCATGGTGACAGGATTACTTGAAAGATGGCGACCCGGCCCAATCTCCTGTCGAAGGGACAGAAACCATGCAGGACGACCCGATTCCATCGATCACATTCCCGAACGGCACTGAGGTGCCGGCGCTCGGCCAGGGCACCTGGGCCATGGGCGAGGATGCCGGCCATGCCAGGGCCGAGATCGAAAGCCTCAAGGCCGGCATCGATCTCGGCATGACGCTGATCGACACCGCCGAAATGTACGGCGACGGTGGCGCCGAAGAGATCGTCGGCCAGGCGATCAGGGGCCGGCGCGACGAGGTCTTCATCGTCAGCAAGGTCTATCCCTGGAATGCCAGCCTGAAAGGCACGATCGAGGCCTGCGAGCGCAGTCTCGAACGGCTGGGTACCGATCGCATCGATCTCTATCTGCTGCACTGGCGCGGAGACCATCCGCTCACAGAGACCGTCGCCGCCTTCGAAATGCTGAAGGCATCCGGCAAGATCGGCGCCTGGGGCGTCTCCAACTTCGATACCGACGACATGGAGGAGCTGCTCGGCGTGCCCGACGGCGCCAATGTCGCCGCCAACCAGGTGCTCTACAATCTCTCCCGCCGCGGCATCGAATTCGATCTGCTACCCTGGTGCCAGAACCGCGGCATTCCCGTTATGGCCTATTCGCCGATCGAACAGGGAAGCATCCTGCACCATCCCGAACTGATCCGCATCGCCAAGGCCTATCAGGCAACGCCCGCCCAGCTGGCGCTCGCCTTCCTACTGGAACGCGATGGCGTCATCGTCATCCCGAAGACCTCGAATGCCGAACGCGCGGCAGAAAACCGCGACTGCGTCTCGCTTGATATCACCGACGACGACTGGGATGCCCTCGACGCCGCCTTTCCGCCACCCACAAAGAAAAAGCCGCTGGAGATGCTCTGATCTCCAGCGGCTTTCCCAATTATTGCAGCATCGGGCTTAGATGTCCGGGCTGTGATCTTTACATGCCCGGGCTGTAATCTTACATGCCCTGCACGCCGCGGTTCATCGCCGCGATGCCGGTACGGCATACCTCGATGAGACCAAGCGGCTTCATGATCGCCACGAACTGATCGATCTTCGACGATTTGCCGGTGATCTCCAGAATGAAGTGACCGACGGTCGCATCCACCACCTTGGCATGGAAGGCATCGGCAAGGCGCAGGGTCTCGGCGCGCATCTCGCCCTCGCCAATCACCTTGATCAGTGCCACTTCGCGCTCGATCGGCCGGTCCTGGCCGAGTTCGCGGGCGCGCACCGTCAGGTCGACGACGCGATGCACCGGCACGATGCGTTCCAGCTGCGCCTTGATCTGCTCCAACACCTGCGGCGTGCCGCGTGTGACGACGGTGATGCGGGAAAGATGCGCCTGATGCTCGGTCTCGGAGACCGTCAGGCTCTCGATATTGTATCCGCGGCCGGAAAATAGGCCAATGACCCGGGCAAGAACCCCTGGTTCGTTGTCGACGAGAACCGAAAGCGTGTGGCTTTCGACGGCCGCCGTTTCCGGCGAAATGAAGTAAGCGGAGCCCGTGGGCTGTAGGTGAGCGTTCATGTCCTTGGTCCCTTCCCTTATTAGACGAGCGCGCGGCCCTTGGCGTCGATCGCATTGGCGACCGCTTCGTCGGTGGCCTCGTCCGGCAGCAGCATTTCGTTGTGGGCCTTGCCCGAGGGGATCATCGGGAAGCAATTGGCGAGATTGGCGACGCGGCAATCGAAGATGACCGGCTTTCTGACCTCGATCATCTCGAGAATGGTGTCATCGAGCTGATCAGGCTTTTCGCAGCGCAGGCCGACGGCGCCATAAGCTTCCGCCAGCTTGACGAAATCGGGCATCGCCTCCGTATAGGAATTCGACAGGCGGTTGCCGTGCAGCAGCTGCTGCCACTGGCGCACCATGCCCATATACTGGTTGTTCATGATGAAGATCTTGATCGGCGCATCGTGCTGGATCGCCGCCGACATTTCCTGGATGCACATCTGGATCGACGCGTCGCCGGCAATGTCGATGACGAGGCTGTCGGGATGGGCGATCTGCACGCCGAGCGCGGCCGGCAGGCCGTAGCCCATCGTGCCGAGGCCGCCCGAGGTCATCCAGCGGTTCGGCTGCTCGAAACCGAAGAACTGCGCCGCCCACATCTGGTGCTGGCCGACCTCGGTGGTGATGTAGGTATCGCGGTCCTTGGTGTGGGCGAAGAGCCGCTCCAACGCATATTGCGGCATGATGACGTCATTGCTCTTCGTATAGGCGAAGGAGTTGCGTGCCCGCCAGCGGGCGATATCGGTCCACCAGTCGTCCAGGCGGCCCTTTTCCGGCTTCTTCGGCAGCGCCCGCCACAGGCGGACCATGTCTTCGAGGACATGGCCGACATCGCCGCGGATGCCGATATCGACCCGAACGTTCTTATTGATCGAGGACGGATCGATATCGATATGGATCTTCTTCGAATTCGGCGAAAAGGCATTGAGACGGCCGGTGATGCGGTCGTCGAAGCGGGCGCCGATGCAGACCATGACATCGCAGTCGTGCATCGCCATGTTGGCCTCGTAGGAGCCGTGCATGCCGAGCATCTTCAGCCAGTTCTTGCCTGAAGCGGGATAGGCGCCGAGGCCCATCAGCGTCGAGGTGATCGGGAAATTGGTGAGCTCGACCAGCTCGCGCAGCAGCTTGGAAGCCTCGGGGCCGGAATTGATGACGCCGCCGCCGGAATAGATGATCGGACGGCGCGCATTCGCCATCAGTTCGATCGCGGCATGGATCTGGTTGAGGTCGCCCTGGATCTTCGGCTGGTAGCTCTTCTGGATCGCGTAATCGGCGGGCGGTGTGTAGGTGCCGGTCGCAAACTGCACGTCTTTCGGAATATCGACGACGACGGGGCCCGGACGGCCGGACTGGGCGATGCGGAAGGCCTCGTGAATGACGGCGGCAAGCTGGTTGACATCCTTGACCAGCCAGTTGTGCTTGGTGCAGGGCCGGGTGATGCCGACCGTGTCGCATTCCTGGAAGGCGTCGGAGCCGATGAGTGGGGTCGGAACCTGGCCGGTCAGGCAGACGAGCGGGATCGAATCCATCAGCGCATCCTGCAGCGGCGTAACGGCATTGGTAGCGCCCGGACCCGAGGTCACCAGCATGACGCCGACCTTGCCGGTGGAGCGGGCGTAACCTTCGGCCGCATGGCCTGCCCCCTGCTCGTGGCGGACGAGGATGTGCTTGACGTCCTCCTGCTGGAAGATCTCGTCATAGATCGGCAGGACCGCACCGCCGGGATAGCCGAAGATATGTTCGACGCCGTTGTCCTTCAGCGCCTTGAGAACGATCTCCGCTCCCGTCATCCGATTGCCTGCCGCCTGATTGTCCGTGCTCATCTGTCTGTTCCGTTTGATGCTGGGATTGCGTTTGTGGCCGGAAGCCCTGATTTCGGGCATAAAAAAAGGCCCCTGAGGAGCCTGTCATCTAGCGCATGGGTGGCTATTGCCGGATGGTTACACCATCCTGCCCATGCGCTTTCCCACCACGATAAGAGCCGTTGCGATTTTCATGGTCGGAAGTGATAGACAGAAAATTTCGCAGCGTCAACGCATGCCGCAATAAAAAACTGCCCCACGCCTGCATCCCCGAAAATCGATAGGATGAAGGATTTGTTAAAGGATCGACTTTATTCTTCTACGCTACCGCATGGAGTAGCCCTTTGCTCAACAACGACTTGCGCACGTCTGGCAAGGCAGGCGAGCATGATCGCCGCGATGGCCATGCGCCGGGAAATCGCTTTCTCGGCCGCGTGGTTGCATGCAGCGGCTCCCGGGCGACGATCGCCGCCGTCGCCGAACAGGGCGGCACGGATCTTACCGAACTCTGGTCCGTGGGACGGCTGATTTCGATCAGCGTCGGCCGCAACCGCGTCGTCGCGCTCGTCTATCAGATGAACACCGGCAGCCATGCCTGGGGCGAAGGCGAAGACAATATTTTCAAGATCGAGACCGAGCTGCTCGGCGAGGTCCGTGTCGACGAGGACGGGCGAGAGGAATTCTCGACCGGCATCTCGCGTTATCCCTATCTCGGCGCCATCGCGCACCGCATCCGATCCGCAGACCTGATGCGCATCTACGATGCCGGCGAGGGTACGACCGCCGTCATCGGCAAGCTGACGCAAGACGAAAGCATCGATGCGGCGATCCATATCCCCTCGATGCTGTCCAAGCATTTCGCCGTCGTCGGTTCCACCGGCGTCGGCAAGTCGACGGCCGTGTCGCTGCTCCTGCACAAAGCGATCGCGGCGGACCCGAAGCTGCGTGTCTTGATCCTCGATCCGCATAACGAATTCGCCGCCGCATTTCCTCAGCACGCCGTCACCATCGATACCGATACGCTTGATCTGCCCTTCTGGCTGATGCGACTGGAGGAGTTCGCCGAAGTCGTCTTTCGCGGCCGCCCGCCGGTGCCCGAAGAGCTCGATATGTTGCGCGATATCCTGCCGGAAGCCAAGCGCGCCTTCCGCGGCAGCGATAATTCGCTGGTGCGCCGGACGACGGAAAAAAGCTCGATTACCGCCGATACGCCGGTTCCCTACCGCATGGCCGATCTGCTGGCGCTGATCGACGAGCGCATCGGCCGCCTGGAAGGCCGCTCGGAAAAGCCCTTCCTGCGGTCGCTGAAGATGCGCCTCATCGCTGCGATCAACGATCCGCGCTATCACTTCATGTTCTCCAACAACACGATCAGCGACACGATCACCGACACCATCGCGCAGATCTTCCGCATTCCCGGCGAGAACCGGCCCATCTGCACCTTCCAGCTTGCCGGCATTCCTTCCGAGGTCGTCAATTCGGTCGCCTCCGTGCTCTGCCGCATGGCCTTCGAGGTGGCGCTGTGGAGCGACGGCGCCATCCACATGCTTGTCGTCTGCGAGGAAGCTCACCGCTATATTCCCTCCGATCCCACCCTCGGCTTCGTGCCGACGCGCCAGGCGATCGCCCGCATTGCCAAGGAGGGCCGCAAATACGGCGTCTCGCTCGGCATCATCACCCAGCGGCCGGGCGAGCTCGACCAGACGATCCTGTCGCAGTGTTCGACGCTCTTTGCCATGCGCCTCGCCAACGACCGCGACCAGGAAATCATCCGCTCGGCCATCCCGAACTCGTCGATCTCGACGACGAGCTTCATCTCCTCGATCGGCAATGGCGAGGCGATCGCCTTCGGCGAGGCGATCAGCGTGCCGATGCGCATGCGCTTTTCCCGCGTCGAGGAGAACCTGCTGCCTAAAGCGAGCAGCGCCAACAGCAAGCAGAGCGAGGAAGATCCGGATACGGTCGATCTGCGCAAGATCGTCACCCGCATGCGGGCGGTGACCGTCGGACCCGACATTTCGAATTTCCAGCAGAGCTATGCCGCGTCCGTGGCAGACTTCGACGAGGCCGATCCAGCCGACGAGGATCTCGACGCGAAGCAATACACGCCGCCCGTCTCTTCCGCCGCGCCGCTCGAATCCTACCGCCGCGAACTGCTGCCGCAAACACCGCGGCTGGACCCCGCCACGTCACCCGCGATCGATCCCAGACTGGACGCGCTCCGCCGTGAGATGCGTCGCGACGAGCCGGTCTTTCCCCGGCCGACACCGCCGGCGGACCAGCCCGCCGTCTCCCGCCGGGAACCCGGCACGTCGCTGCGCGAAAGCATCCTGAAAAAACCGCTGAGCAGCCTCTACAACAAGGATTGATCCTTCAGCTCGCTCTCCAGGGCGATCAGAGGCTCGACGGCGTCGAGCACCCGCTGCCGGTCCATCGGCCCGAGCGGCAAGAGAGGGCGTGGGAGCTCTGCCCTGGCGAGTGAGAGAAGGTCGACCAGCGTGTAGACCACGCGAAGGCTTCCAAACGCCTTGAACGTTTGCCAGAGCGGCTCGAGAAGACCATCGAGCCGACGCACTTCGCCGTCCTCGCCTGCAATTGCGGCCTTGGTCAGGGCAAGGGCGACGCGCGGAAGCAAGCCGCCGATGACGCTGTACCAGGCGTCAGCACCTGAAAGCAGCGCTTCGGCCGCGCCCCAGTCGCCGCTGTAGCCGATCGCAAGCCTGGTCTTCTCTCGCAATGCCGCCAGCTCGCCTGCGAAATCGCCGTCAGCAGGCAGAGGCATCTTCACGGCCCTGATCGTCTCGATATCGGATAGGCGCTGCAGAAGATCCCGGCTGAAGGTGAAGTGGGTCGTACCGGGATTGTTGTAGATACAAAGCGGCAGCTTCGCCGCCTCGGTGACCGCCAGGAAATGCTCGTAGGCTTCGTCCTGGGTCAGCGGCGTGTAGGACACCGGCGCAAGCAGAAGAGCGTCTGCACCGGCGGCCTCGGCATCCCTTGCCAGGCTCCGGGCATGGTCTGTCCTCAGAGCACCGACGCCGACGACCAGGGGAATACGACCGCGAACGCACTCGACCGCAGCCTCGACGGCTCGCCGTCGCTCCTCGCGTGTGAGAAAGGCGTAGATCCCGGTGCTGCCGAGAAGGCCTATCGAAGCCACGCCTGCATCACACAGGCGTTCCAGCAGGCGGCCGAGGGCTTCAGTGTCGACCCGGCCATCCCTATCGGCGGGCGTGGGCGGAAAGGCCGAAAGACCATGAAACGGAGAAGCGACAGGCATGATGCGATCCTGAAAATCCGGTCAATGTGAGAACAGCAGGCGCGATCCGGCGCCCGCGAAGAAGACGGCGAGGCTGCCCTCGATCCACCGCCGCGCACGGGCGTAGCCGCGCACCATCGGTGCCGTGGAGAAGAGCACGGCATAGCCGGCAAATATCGAGATCCCCAAGAGCACGCAGCCGCCGAATGCCGTGACGGCCATCTCCGGCGAAGCGCCCGGCTTGAGGCCGAGCGACATGATCGCCACCCAGGCCAGAACCGCCTTCGGATTGCCGAGATGCATCAGAACGCCGCGACGATAGAGCGCGCCGAGTTGCGCGGCAGGCCGCACGACCTCGCTTGCCGGCCTATCCGGGGCGGCTGCGGAGCGGGCCGCCCTCCAGGCGAGCCAGAGAAGGTACAATCCGCCTGCGATCTTAAGGAACAGCAGGGCATGGGCATAGCGGACGAGGAGTGTCGAGATGCCGGTGACCGCAACTAGCCCCCAGCATGTCGACATCGTGATAACCCCGGCGGCAAGGGCGAGCGCCGGTCGACGCCCTTGCCGCATCGCCACATTCATGATGGCCATATTGCTCGGTCCGGGACTGCCTGCAGCGATTGCGTAGGCAATGTAGACGACGAGAAGATCCTGCATTTGCGTTTTTCCAGAAGTTTGCGCCCGCGCACTGCACGACCCCGAAGGCGAAGAATTCGCCATCGGAGAGCCGCCAATCTGCTTCCTTTTCCTCGAAAATTGGTTCATCGTGAAGCGCCATTTTTGAAGAATCTCTATGGACCATTTTGCGATGTCCAAACGGCGCAGCACCATCGAAATCCCGTCGCTCAACGCGATAGATCGAACGACTAACGTCGGCCGCCAGCTTGCGCAGGCCCTGCGGAATGCAATCGCCCGCGGTGAGCTGAGGCCAGGCGAACGCCTTCCTTCGACGCGGAGCCTTGCGGATTCGCTGAAGATCGCGCGCGGCACCGTCGTCGAAGTGTTCGATCAGTTGACTGCCGAAGGCTATCTCGAAGCGCGGGTCGGAGCCGGAACCCGTGTTGCCGCTCATCTGATGGACGCGACGCCGGCGCCCCCGCCTGCGCCGGCAGCGGCGACTACCGCGGATGCTGTCGATCTGCCCTCCCCGGCTGCCCGGCTGATCGCCATTGCCCGTGCGCTCACTCCGCACCCACCCGTTCCCTTCGCCATCGCCGTCCCGGCTTGCGGCATTGCGCCCGACGACAGCTGGCGCCGTCTCGGCAACCGCGTGCGCGCGTCGCGACAGGCCGCACCTTCGGGTTATCACGACCCTATGGGCTTGCTCGAACTCAGGCTTGCCATTGCCGACCACGTCCGGCGCGCGCGGGCCGTTCATTGCGAGCCGGAACAGGTCATCGTTACATCGGGCACTCAGCAAGGCCTCTATATGGCGGGCCGTGTTCTTCTCTCGCATGACGATACGGTATGGGCCGAGGACCCGGCCTATCCCGGCCTGACGGCAGTGCTCGACGATCTCGGCGTACGGACACACCGCCTGCCGGTTGATGCACAGGGAATGAACGTGGAACGCGGCCTCGAGCTCTGTCCACAGGCGCGCGCCGCATTTGTCACCCCTTCGCACCAATATCCGATCGGGATGCCGCTCAGCATGGCCCGACGCAATGGCTTGATCGCCTGGGCCGACCAAAATCGCGCCTGGATCGTCGAGGACGACTACGACAGTGAGCTGCGTTATGCCGGACACCCGTTTCCGTCGATGCAAGGGTTGCGTCCGTCACGCGTCGTCTATCTCGGCACGTTCAGCAAGGTGCTCTTTCCTTCCCTGCGCCTCGGCTACGTCATCGCCCCTCCTCCGCTCGCGGAAGCCTTTGCCGGCGCCCGCGCCATTCTCGACCGGCATTCGCCGATCGCCGAACAGCACGTTCTGGCGGCCTATATGAGGGAAGGCTATTTCGAAGCGCATATTCGACGCATCCGCGGCCTCTATGCCGAGCGCCGCGCTGTTCTGCTTTCGGCCCTCGCCCGGGCCTTGCCTGAGGGGTGCCGCGTCCAGCAGAGCGACCAGGGTATGCATATTCTTCTATGGCTGCCCGAGGAGGTCGACGACGTGCAACTCGCAGCCCGCGCACTCTCGTCCGGCCTCGCCGTGCGGGCGATCTCCCCAATGTATGCCGCGCGGCCGGCGCGCCCCGGCCTGATGCTGGGCTTCGGCGGATTTCTGCCGGACCAACTGCAGGCGGCGGTGGGCGAACTCGTCAAACTGCTGAGCTTGCAGATGTCTCAAGCAGGAGGCCTGCAACGACCTGAAGCCTAAACCGTCAGCCGTTCCCAGCTATCGTCCATCTGGTTGCGAAACCATGTCATTTGCCGCTTGGCATATTGCCGCGTCGCCGCAGCCCCCTTCTCCAGCACCTCGTCGCGCGTCATCTCGCCCCTGATCATCGCCGTAATCTGCGACACGCCGATTGCCTTCATCACAGGCGCCTCGGCCTGCAGGTCGAGCGCAAGCAGCGCCCTTACCTCATCTTCCGCGCCTTGCTCCAGCATCTTTTCGAAACGCCCGTTGATGCGCTGATGCAGCACCGCCCTATCCGGCAGCACGACGATCTTGCGGGCCTCATCGGCGTCGATGATCACCGGTCCCGACTGGCCCTGGAATTCGGCGATCGACCGTCCCGTCGCCTTCATCACCTCCAGCGCCCGGACGATCCGCTGCCCGTCCTGGCGGCTGAGACCTGCCGCCACGGCGGGATCGGCCTCGACGAGCTCGGCATAGAGCCCGTCCGGCCCCTCCTGCGGCAGCCGCGTCCTGAGGGTCTCCCGCAGCGCCTCGGGTATCTCGGGCATATCGGAGAGACCGCCGGTCAGCGCCTTGAAATAAAGCCCCGTGCCGCCGACGAAGACCGGCAGCCGTCCCGCGGCCCTGAGCGCCGGTAGTAGTGTCGCGACATCGCGCAGCCAGGCGCCTGTGGAATAAGCTACACCCGCCGGCACATGGCCGTAGAGATAATGCGGCACACCCTGCATCTCCTCTACCGACGGGCGCGCGGTCAGCACCCGCAGCGTGTCGTAGACCTGCATGCTGTCGGCGTTGACGACCGCGCCGTCATGACGCTTGGCCAATTCGACAGCGAGCGCGGACTTGCCGCTGGCGGTCGGCCCGGTTATCAGGATCGCGTTCACTGTGCTCAGAAGGTTTTCCATCATGGCCCTCGTTGCCACGCTTGTTGCCAATCCGTCAAATCCCGTGCTGACACCCGAGATCGCCGAGCAGGCGGCCGAGGCCGTGAAGGCTTCCGGTCTCTACTGGCTGGCCGATGGCGTTGCCTGCGACATCGCGCTGCGCGATGGCACCGATGCACAAGCGGCCGAGGCCAGTATCCTTGCCGTCATATCAGGCGCGCCGATCGACCTCGTCATCCAGGAGCAGGAGACCCGCCGCAAGAAGCTGCTGATCGCCGACATGGATTCGACGATGATCGGCCAGGAATGCATCGATGAACTCGCCGCCGAAGTCGGCCTGAAGGAGAAGGTCGCGACCATCACTGCTCGCGCCATGAACGGCGAGATCGCTTTCGAGCCTGCCCTGCGTGAGCGTGTTGCCCTGCTGAAGGGGCTGCCGATATCGGTCGTCGACGAGGTGATCGCCAAGCGCATCACGCTCACCCCGGGCGGCCTGGAACTGATCGCCACCATGAAGTCGAAAGGCCATTACACCGCGCTTGTCTCCGGCGGCTTCACCGTCTTCACCAGCCGCATCGCCGCCACCCTCGGCTTCGACGAGAACCGCGCCAACACCCTGCTCGAAGACGGCGGCATTCTCTCCGGCTTCGTCGCCGAACCGATCCTCGGCAAGCAGGCGAAAGTCGATGCGCTGAACGAAATTTCGGCAAGCCTCGGCATTTCGCCGGAAGAAGCGATCGCCGTCGGCGACGGCGCCAACGATCTCGGCATGCTGCACCTTGCCGGCTCCGGCGTCGCCCTCCACGCCAAGCCCGCTGTTGCCGCCGAAGCGCAGATGCGCATCAACCACGGCGACCTGACCGCCCTGCTCTATATCCAGGGCTATCGGAAGACGGATTTCGTGACGGTTTGAAGGCGATATCGCGCAAGGCACCCCCTCTCCTTCCCGTTGCACTGGCATCGCCTGGGGTACCCCCCTCTGCCCTGCCGGGCATCTCCCCCACAAGGAGGGAGATCGGCTGGGCGCGATGGCTTCCCCAGACAACTGGCCGTAGCGTGAACCGTCAATTTAGGGCGAGGCATCGCTTCCTGCCGATCTCCCCACCTGTGGGGGAGATGCCCGGCAGGGCAGAGGGGGGTGTATCACACGGCACACCCTCTCCTCGTTATCAGTGCCCTCAGGGCTTTGCGATGCCACAGGTGTGAGGGAGAATCGGAGACCACGGCGGCATCCATCACCGCCATAGCTTTTCTTATTCCATCGGAACCGCCACAAACCGCAGATCGCCATTCGCCGACGCGATCATCAGCTGGGCGTTGCGGCGGCCTTCCTGTTTCAGCGCCTGCACCTTGGCGGCGACCGCATCAGGCGACTTCATGAACTCCTGCGCCACCTCGACAATCACGTCGCCGGGCTTCAGCCCCTTTTCGGCGGAAGCGGAGCCGGGCGTCACTTCCGTCACGACGACGCCATCGACGCTCTCGGCGATGCCGAAGGCCTTGCGAGTCTCGGCGCTCAACAGCGAGAGCGACAGTCCGAGCACGTTCTTCGGCGTGGCCGCATCCGGCGACACCTGGCCCTTATGCTGGTCGGGTGTATCAGGTGCAGGCTTGGCCTGATCGCCTGAATCCGGCTGGTCCATATCATTATTCTCGCCGGGATCCGGAGTGATCACGCCGTCGTCCTGCGAGCCATCGGGTGCATCGTTGGATGCAGCCGCCTGATCGCTGTCCTCGAGCCGGCCGAGCTTCACCTTGACGGTCTGCTCCTTGCCGTCGCGCAGCACCACGACGTCGACTTCCTTGCCGACCGTGCTTTCCGCCACGACGCGCGGCAGGTCGCGCATTTCGCTGACGGTCTTGCCGTCGAATTTCAAAATGACGTCACCCGCCTTGATCGAGCCGTCGTCGACGGGGCCGCCTTTGATGACGCCGGCGACCAGCGCGCCCTTTGCAGTGTCGAGCCCGAGGCTGTCGGCGATATCGTCGGTCACCGGCTGGATGCGCACGCCGAGCCAGCCGCGCCGCGTCTCGCCATATTCGCGCAGCTGGTCGACGACGCCGGAAGCAAGCTCCGACGGCACCGAGAAGCCGATACCGATCGAGCCGCCGCTCGGCGAAATGATCGCCGTGTTGATGCCGATCACTTCACCCTTCATATTGAAGAGCGGGCCACCGGAATTACCCTTGTTGATCGCCGCATCCGTCTGGATGAAGTTGTCGTAGGGACCGGCATTGATGTTGCGGCCCCGCCCGGAAATGATGCCCACCGTCACTGAACCACCGAAGCCGAACGGATTGCCGATCGCCATCACCCAGTCGCCGATGCGCATCGTGCTGGAGTCGCCGAATTTCACGGATTTCAGCGGCGTCTTCGGCTCGACCTTCAGCACCGAAAGATCGGTCTTCGTATCGGTGCCGATCAGCTTCGCCTTGAGCTTCGAACCATTGGCAAAATTGATCTCGATATCGTCGGCGCCCTCGATCACGTGATTGTTGGTGACGATATAGCCGGCCGGATCGATGACGAAGCCGGAGCCAAGCGAGCTGACATTGTGGTTGCCGCCCTTGTTACCTTGCTGCTTGTTAAAGAAGTCATTGAAGAATTCCTGGAAAGGCGAGCCGTCGGGCGCGCGCGGCGCCGGCCCCGCGCCCTCATCGTCCTTCACCTTCTGCGAGGTCGAGATATTGACCACGGCGTCGAGCAGCCCCTCGGCGAGATCGGCGACGGAAGCCGGGCCAGTGTTGGGCACGGCGGCCTGGATCGGAGCGGTCTGCTGCGGTGCGACGGCTGCGGGAGGAGTAGGAGCGGGAGCAGCCGTTTCCGGAGTAGCTGGAGCGGGTGCAATAACCCCGGGTGCGGTCGTCTCAGGCGTGGTTTGCGCATAGGCAATCCCGCTCACGCCGGCTTGCGCCAAGATTGCGGCGCTGGCCATAAGCGCGAGCGTTCGTCTGAAGGGCGAGCGAATCGTGGGGGCCATCAAGCTTCCTCATAAGGGGTGCAATGCGCACATTGAGCATCAGCATAAGGCGGAATGATGGAGGGTGAAATCACCTTTTCGCGAAATCCCCGTGCAATGTGACGTGCCCTCGCAAAAGCCGGATCGTCACAATCATTCCACGAAAAAAGGGCCGGCGCTCGGGCCGGCCCTTCCAGAATTATCGGGCTCGTTTCTCCTACCGTCAGTTCGCCGGCTGGGCGGGTGCTGCGGGAGCAGCTGCGCCGGGAACTGCCGGAACTGGGGCGGCCGGATTTGTCGGCTGCAGGGTGCCGGCGGCATTGTCGAAATAGCGGAAGAATTCCGAATTCGGCGACAGCACCAGCGTCGTGTCCTGCGACGAGAGAGCGGAGGAATAGGCCGCCATCGAGCGATAGAACTCGAAGAAGGCTGGATCCTTGCTGAAGACTTCGGCGAAGACGCGGTTGCGTTCCGCATCGCCCTGGCCTCGAAGGATTTCCGCATCGCGCTGGGCGCCTGCGGTGAACTCGACGACCTGACGGTCGGCGATGGCTCGCCGCCGCTGGCCTTCCTCATTGCCCTCGGCCCGGATACGCTCGGCCTCGGCGAGGCGTTCCGACCGCATGGCATTATAGGTGTTCGGCGCAACCTCCGGCGAAAGGTCGGTGCGCCGGATACGAACGTCGTCTATATGCAGGCCGAGATTTTCGGCATCCGTGCGCAGGTCGTCGCGAATCTCCAGCATCATCGCGACACGCTCTTCCGAGAGCGCGGCATTGTAGTCACGCAGACCGTAGACGCGGCGAAGCGATGAATCGAGCTGCGCTCTCAACCGCGCTTCCGCGGCTTCGCGATCGCCCGATACCGTTTCTCGGAAGCGGCGAACATCCGCGATGTTATAGATCACGAAGGCATCGACGTCGAAGGTCTGGCCATCCTGAACCTGAACGCGAATATTGTCGAGATCGAGCCTCAGCGCCTGTTTTTCGACCAGCTGAACGCGGTCGGCATCCATGAAGCCGAAGGGCAGCTTGAAATAAATACCAGGCTCGGTCTTGACCGACTGGATCTGGCCGAAACGGACGACGATGGCCTGCTCGCGTGCATTCACCACGAAGATGGACGAATAAAGCCCGACCAGCACGATGGCGAGGATGATGAGAATGATGGGAAGTCTGTTCGATGTCATGACTCAACCTCCCTGCTGCGCCGGCTTGCCGAGCTCATTGAGCGGCAGATAGGGCAGGACGCCCTGCTTCTCGTCGATAATGACCTTCCGGGAATTCTTCAGCACCTGCTCCATCGTTTCGAGATACAACCGCTTGCGGGTCACGTCGGGCGCCTTGGAATATTCGTCGTTGATCGCGGTGAATCGCTGCGCTTCACCTTCCGCCTCCTTCACGACACGGTCCTTGTAGGCGGCTGCATCTTCACGGATTCTGGCCGCATCGCCTCGCGCTTGGCCGAGCTTCTGGTTCGTGTAGCGATTGGCCTCTTCGATCGTGCTGTCGCGGTCACGGCCGGCACGCTGCACTTCTTCGAAAGCATCGGCGACTTCCCGCGGCGGCGCCACGTTCTGGATCGTCACGCCGGTCACGGTCACGCCCGCGCCATAGCGGTTCATCGTGTCCTGCAGGATATTGAGCACGTCCACTTCGATCGGCTGACGATTGCTGCGGAAGGCGTCCTGCGCCGGGCGTCGGCCGACGATTTCACGCATGGCACTGTCGGAAACCTGCTGCAGCGTCTCTGCCGGATTTTCGACGTTGAATAGATAGGCCTTGGGATCGCTGACGGTATAGAAGACAGCGAACTGCACATTGATGACGCTCTTGTCGCTGGACAGCATCAAGCCGTTTGAAGACGAGGCCGAAGTCGCCCCGATGTTCAATTGCTGCACGGTCACCTTGACCGTCTCCACGGTCTCCATCGGCCACATGTGGAAATGCAGGCCCGGCATGGAAATCTCGTCCTTCGGCTTGCCGAACCGCAGTTCGACGCCGCGCTCGTCCGGCTGCACGACATAAATGCACTGGATCAGCCAGAAGACGGCGACAATCGCCACGACGATCACTGCCACGCCGCCGTTGAAGCCGCCGGGGATGATGTTGCGCAGTTGGTCCTGGCCGCGCCGGATGATATCTTCCAGATCAGGCGGTCCCCCCTTGCCGCCGCCACCGCGCGGCCGGTTCGGCCCCTGTCCCCATGGTCCCTGATTATTACCGCCGCCGCCGCCCCAAGGGCCGCCGCCGCCATTCTGATTGCTCCAGGGCATCAAAACCTCGTTGTTCGTTAAGTCTCCACGCATCCGAAACCGTGGGGGCTGACCGGTGGACGCGTTGGTGACCGTTATAGGTATCACCGCATCGGCTTTCAACGCAGCGTGAGAAACTTGGTCAATTTAATTGGAAAATAGTTCATTTTCAGGCGTAACGGCGTTCGTAGACGATGAAACGCGTGGGATAACTGTCCTTTTCGCCGGCCGGAACCGCGATCGCCTCCCCCGCCTGCCAGATGGCGGGATCGATCGCGGGAAACGACGCGTCTCCGTCGAGATCGGCCTCGACATGCGTGATGCACATCCGGTCGGCAAGACCGATCGCCTGGGCATAGACCTGCCCGCCGCCGATAATGCAGATCTCGTCGACGCCGGTTTCGAGCGCCAACCTGTCGGCCGCCACCATCGCCTCGGACAGCGAATGGGCCATGGAGACATCAGGATGGTCTATCGCCGCTTGCCGCGAAATGACGACGTTCGGCCGTCCCGGCAGCGGCTTGCCGATCGAATCGTAAGTCTTGCGGCCCATCACGACAGGCTTTCCCAATGTCATCGCCTTGAAGCGCTTGAGATCGCTCGAAAGCCGCCACGGCATGTCGCCGTCGCGGCCGATAATGCCGTTGCGGGCAACGGCGGCGATAATGGTCCTGCGGATGTCGGCCATGGAATATCCCGGATCAGACGGCGATCGGCGCCTTGATGCTGGCATCGGCCTCGTAGCCGATCAGCTCGAAATCGTCGAAGGTGAAGCCGAAAATGTCCTTCACACCAGGCTTGATGCGCATGAACGGCAGCGGCTTCGGCCGGCGAGCCAGCTGCAGCTTCGCCTGGTCGAAATGGTTGTGATAGAGATGGGCGTCGCCGAGCGTGTGGACGAAATCGCCGGGCTTCAGCCCGGTCACCTGAGCCACCATCATCGTCAGCAGCGCATAGGAAGCGATGTTGAATGGCACGCCGAGGAAGATATCGGCCGAGCGCTGGTAGAGCTGGCAGGAAAGCTTGCCGTCAGCCACATAGAACTGGAACAGGCAATGGCAGGGCGGCAGCGCCATTTCGTCCACTTCGGCCGGATTCCAGGCCGAAACGATGTGGCGGCGCGAATTCGGATTGTTGACGATGCCTTTGACGAGATTGGCGATCTGGTCGATATGGCCGCCGTCGGGCTCTGGCCAGGAGCGCCACTGGGCGCCGTAGACCGGCCCGAGATCGCCGTTTGCATCGGCCCATTCGTCCCAGATCGAAACGCCGTTCTCCTTGAGATAGCGGATATTCGTCTCGCCCTTCAGGAACCAGAGAAGCTCATGGATGATGGAGCGCAGATGCAGCTTCTTCGTGGTAAGGACGGGGAAGCCTTGTTCGAGGTCGAAGCGCATCTGGTAACCGAAGACCGAGCGCGTGCCGGTGCCGGTGCGGTCGCCCCGGTCGGAGCCCTTTTCCATCACATGATTCAAGAGATCGAGATATTGCTTCATGTCGCGCTGATTCCGTTTCGGCCAATTTAAGCCCTCGGAACCGGGAAACCAATCACCGGCGGGTATTTTCCCAATGTTTCTGATGGGTCGCATAACGCTTTTATGACGTTTGCCCTTTCCTTGGGCTGAGGAAACCACTATATCAGCCTTGCCGGCTTTCGGGTCGGCTATGGCGATAAATGAGCGGTGTAATAAACCTATTGGACCCGGGGGCGGTACCCGGCGCCTCCACCAAAAACCGGCGGCCTCAAAGGCCGGCTTTTGATGGGGGCGAAACAGGATCGACAAGGGTGTAAAGATCGTCTTTTTGCTCGGCATTGTACCGCCGTTA
The DNA here is from genome assembly GCF_013416305.1 of Rhizobium sp. WYCCWR 11128. Classification (NCBI taxonomy): domain Bacteria; kingdom Pseudomonadati; phylum Pseudomonadota; class Alphaproteobacteria; order Hyphomicrobiales; family Rhizobiaceae; genus Rhizobium; species Rhizobium sp. WYCCWR 11128. The sequence goes on along the minus strand of NZ_JACCEZ010000001.1, from coordinate 267,113 downwards.
TCGGGCTAAAATTGTAGTTGCAAACGACAACTATGCGGAAGCTCGTCTCGCTGCTTAATCGCGGTGTGACACTTCAAATAAAGTCCTAGTGGTTCGCACCTCTAGGCGGGGTCCGAAGGCACCTGGCAACAGAAGCCTTCACCTTCTCCCTGCCGCCGAAATCATGTATGTTGCTTAAAAACGTGACTCGGCTCCGGTCTTTCCCAAGGCGCCCGGACGTGGCATACAACCTTGTGAAAAGACTCCGAACCGACGAAAGACAGGAAAAGCATGGGGCAGGATCATATCCGCTACGACATTCTGGCACAGGATGCACTTCGCGGCGTCATCCGCAAGGTATTGGCGGAAGTCGGAGCGACGGGCCGTCTGCCCGGTGATCATCACTTCTTCATCACCTTCCTCACGGGCGCCACCGGCGTGCGCATCTCCCAGCACCTGAAGTCGAAATACCCCGAGCAGATGACCATCGTCATCCAGCACCAGTTCTGGGACATGAAGATCACCGAGACGCATTTCGAGATCGGTCTTTCCTTCTCAGACGTTCCGGAAAAGCTGGTCATTCCATTCAATGCGATCCGCGGCTTCTACGATCCCTCCGTCAACTTCGAGCTCGAATTCGACGTACCGCTCGCCGATGGCGAGGAATTGCCGTCTGGAGAAATCACCGCCTATCCGGTGGATGCGGCCGGAAAACCCGATGACGCCGCAGGCGCAAAACCCGCCGACGGCGAGGAGAAGAAACCGGGCTCCGTCGTCTCGCTCGACTCCTTCCGCAAGAAGCAGTGATTTGAAGGGAGGCCAAGCCTCCCTTTTTTGTGAGGGTCCAGGCAACCGCATGAGCGCCGAAATCATCAATCTGCGCCAGTTCCGCAAGAAGCAGGCCCGCTCCGAAAAGGAGAAGCAGGCCGAGCAGAACCGCATCTCCTTCGGCCGCACCAAGACCGAAAAGCAACTGACCCGCAGCCTGAACGACAAGGCCGACAAAGCCCATCGCGACGGCCGGATCGAGACGGATGACGACGGCGCGTGACGCTTTCACGCAAAGCGTGAAAAGCTGGAATGGATTCTGCGATCAGCCACTTGCGCTCTTTCCTTGAATCAATCTGCCAACCCACGCTTAATTTGATAGAGAGTCCGGAACGCGTCTCTGACGCGCTGTGCTCCGTCCGGGATGTGAAGGCCCCATGATTCGCAAGCATTCGGCGACATTGCACGGCCATCGCACCAGTTTCTCGCTGGAGGATGAGTTCTGGACCGAGCTGAAGACGATTGCCGCAGCCCGTGCGATGCCGCTCGCCGCCCTGATCTCCGAAATCGACGACCACCGCCCACCGGACAGCAACCTGTCCTCGGCGCTGCGCTTGCATGTGCTTTCCTGGCTGAAGGCCGGCGCTGGCCACCAGCCTTGATGCATGCTGCTCAAAATTGCGTAGCGATTTGGGACGACATCAATGAAAACAAAGACCTGAAGCGTCTTGCATGAATCAAATTCTATGCGCTTTCACTGCGCCTGAACGCCCGGCAACTGATCGAAATCGAGCGGACCGGGCTGCGCTTGCCCGCTGCGCCGTGCTGCTTCCGCCTCGGCAGCGGCTCTCGCCTGCGCATCCGCATCCGCCTTCGCTTTGGCTTCCGCCGCGCGTGCGGCCTCCGCCTCGGCAGCAGCCTTCTCAGCGGCTGCTTTCTGCGCCAGCGCGCGCAGCCGCTCTTCCTCCGCCTGCCGTTGCTGCTCGATCTCTGCCGCCTTGATGCGCTCGGCGTCGTTGAACCGGTAGAGCGTTACCTCGCGGCGCAGCCGCTGTTTTTCGAGCACGACTGCCTGCAGCCGCTCGACACGCCGGCGCTCGCGCTCGAAGGCGCGCAGCGACAGATAGCTGGTGATATCGGTCACATCCATCGTCTTGCCGGGCGACGGCAGCATGCCGGAAAAATTCAGCCGGAGCGCCGGCTCGGCGCCGGAAAGCGTTTCTGTGCCGGGATTGAACCCGACACCCAGCGTCGCGCTGATCCGCTCTTCCGGTAGCGCGATTTGCGCATCGGCGGTGATGCGGGCGAGATCGTTGGCGACGGTGACATTCTGCACCCTCAGCGTCCCGTCGGCGATGTTGAAGGGGATGCCGAGCGGCGGCAGCTTCGCCTCGCCGTTGCTGAGCAGCGTCTCGATGATCGGATGCACCTTGCCGGCATTGATCTGCTCCTGCATCGTATCGGTCGCGGCAAGCAGCGGCGGAAGGATGGCAAGGTTCAACCCGCGTATGCTGGTATCGCCGAGCCTCAGTTCGCCCGAACCATTGAGCGAGCTGGCGATCTCGCCGATGGTCTTGCCTGAGGCCTCCATCGACAGCGACAATCCGAACTTGCCGTTGGCGATCGGCGCGCCGTCGCGCAGCCAGACGACGCCGGAAAGATCGGAATCGGCAAGCGCAAGCTTCGTCTGCAGGAAACCGGTGCCGCTGGCATTGGTGAATAGCAGGTTGCCGGAGAGCTTTCCACCGTCCCAGTTGCCGGCCATGTCGTTGAGCTGCAACTCGTCGCCCTTGTAGGCAACATTGCTGGTGAAGTCCGACACCGCCGTTTCCGGCAAGCCGGGCCAGAACTCCTTGGCCGCCAGCTTCACGTTGACGTCGAGATCCTTGAAGACGGGCAGCCCCAGCGCCGCCGTCGTCAGCTGACCGTTGGCGGGATCGACGATCTGGCCGAACACCGCCTCGCCGAGCCAGCCGGCATCGGCCTTGGAGAGTGTCAGCCCGCCGCTCGCGGTCGTCTTCGCAGCCTTACGGTCGAAGGTCAGCGCACCGGAAAATTCGTTGTCGGCCGCATGTCCCTTGAGATCGGAAAAGACGATCTTGTCGCTGTCGACGGCGGCATTGACCTGCAGGCCGAACGGCAGCCCGGTTCCGGTCTGCGGCAGGGCGATGCCGTTCATGATGAGATAGGGGTCGATATCGGCGCTGTCGAGCGAAAGCGCGATCTGGCCGTTCATGAAGGTCTCCGGCCGGACATCGACCTTGCCGTTGGCCATGAACGAGGTCCGGTCGGTCGCAAAGGTCAGCGCCGCGTCGGCGGGATCGTTGCCCGATGCCTTCACCTTCAGCGTCAGCCGGCCATTTGCGCCGACATCGACCGGCAGCGGGTCGAGCCCGGCCTGGCCGAACAGGACTGATGGCACGGCGTTTTCGAGCGTCGCCTCGAGGCTCGTCGTGCCGTTGCCGGTCAGCGCCAGGAGGTCGGACATGCGGTAATCGAGATTGACGCGGCTGCCGTTCGCCACACCGGCAAGCGTCACCGTCAGCGCATTGCCCTCGTCGCCGCCGAGCGTCAGCGCGCCGCGAAGCGCCGTATTGCCATACCAGCCGGCATTGCGCACCAGCCGGTCGAGCACCGGGTGATGCGGCAGGTGCTCGCGCAGCATGGTGAAGAAGCCGCCGGGATCGGCCGATTTGAAGGTGATCTCGCCCGCACCCTTGTAATCGAGCAGCGAGCCTTCCGCCCTGCCCGTCGCCGTCAGCTCGGCGCCGGCGATATTCTTGATCGACAGCCGATCGACGGCGAGCGCCCCATCGGCGATCGTAAACGTGGTCTCGACATTCTCGGCACTGACGCCGAAGGCGGTGAACTTGTCGGCCTTGAGCTGGGCGGCGATCTTGTGGTCGAGCACGTTGTCGCCGGCATCCTGGCCGGTCATCAGCCCGCTCAGCGCCTGCAGCGCGTCAAGATCGAGCGTATCGCCGTTCAGCGCCACTGATAGCGTCGGCGTCTGGCCGGAGATCGCCTGGCGCTCCAGCCGGCCCTTCAGCGTCGCCGGTCCGATGGCGACCTCGAGATTTTCGAAACGCTGCAATTCATGCGTCAGGCTGACATTGGCGGAAAAGCCCGCCTGCCGTAATTGCCGGATGGCCGGATCGACCGAGCCGGCTAGCCAGGAGGCAAGCCCCGTCGGCTGGCTGGAGGCCACCAGGATCTGGCCGTTGAACGAAGGCTCGCCCTGAAGCAGGAGCTTGCCCTTGCCCTCCACCTGCGTGCGCCCCGGCAGCGTGCCGGTGACGCTGTCGATCAGCCAGCCGGTGCCGGCCGGTTCGAGCTCCAGCTGTACGTCGCGTAGCGTCGTATCGCCGGCAACGATCGCCGGCAGCTTGACGCTCGCCTTGCCCGGCACCTGCGGGATCGGCACCTGCGCGACGATATCGATCAGCGAATTCAGCCTCTGGCGCGCCGAAACAGCGGGATCCCGTGTCGTCTTGCCGGCCGAGCCCTGATTGCCGATGCGGTTGACATCGATCTGCTGGCCGTCGGCGGTCAACAGGAATTCCGGCGCATTGCCGGTATCGAGCGTCGCCTCGCCGGTTATGACATAGGGGTCGTCCGTCGGGCCGATCTCCATCCTGTATTCGGGAATCCGAATGCGTTCATTGGTGAGCTCGAAGCGGCCCTTGACGCGCGGCGGCTGCTCTTTCTTGTTAGCGGGCTTGGCGCTGTTGCGGATCTCGACCGCTGCCGAAAGCTGGCCCTGATAGTTCGGCTTGCTGTCGACGAGCTTCAGCTCGCCATCGAGATCGACGCTGACAGGGTGCTTGTCCGGCAAAAGCCTCGTGCGCATGCGCAGCACGCCCTTCTCGTCCGGCTGACTGCTCGAGATCGAGAAGCCGCCGTGCTCGCCGTCGAGCGCAGCGTCGCCCTCGATGCGCCAGGGACCAGCCAGCGACTTTGCCGACATTTCCGCGTTGAGGCCGGTGATGCGACGCGAGCGGCCCGACTGATCGTCGATGAATTCGACCTCGCCGCCGCTGACATGCACGTTTTCGAGAACGACGGTCCTTGCCGGTATTTCCGCGCGGCTGCCGCGCATCCAGTCGAGCGTGCCGTCCTTGAGCAATCTCAAGCGCACCTTCGGATTGACGACGCGCATGTCGAAGATCAGCGCTTCGCCCGACAGGAAAGGTGCAAGCTCCGCATCCATGGAGAACTGCTCGACCTTGACGATCGGCGTGCCGTCCGCTTCCTGGCCGACGCGCACGTCATGCAACGTCACAGACGGAAACGGCAGCAGGCGCGCATCCACCGTGCCGTAGACGGTGACCTTCTTGCCGATGATGCGGCTTGCCTGATCCTCGAAATTCTTGCGGAAATCCGTCCAGTCGATGAACAGCGGCGCAAGCAGCGCCACAAACAGCACTACGACGATCACTCCCCCCAGAAAGACGAGGAACCGGCCTACCAATGCAAAGCGTCTCCATTCGGGATTCTGTTGCCGACACTAGAGCATGATGCCGAAAAGTGTGAACGGTTTTCGGACGACATCATGCTCTAACTCTTTAATTGAGAACAGGATTCAGATTTCAGGGCGAGCCGGCCTAACATCATCTTGTTCTAGCGTTATTCATGCCGGGGGCAAGACCCAACTTCATGAGAATGTTCCGCTTTCAGCCATGGTGGAAAATCTTGCCGGGATTGAAGATATCGTCCGGATCGAGCGCCTGTTTCACCTGTCGCATCAGATCCACCGCGCCGCCGAGCTCCTGTTCCAGAAACGCCATCTTGCCCTGTCCGACCCCGTGTTCACCGGTGCATGTTCCGTCCATTGCGAGCGCCCGCCGGTTGAGCCGTTGCACGAAAGCCTCGGCCACGGCGACGCCTTCGGTGCTCTTGTCATCAAACAACAGCAGCACATGGAAGTTCCCGTCGCCGGCATGGCCGACGATCGGCCCCAGCAGCCCATGCTCCTCGATATCCGCCTGCGTTTCGGAAACACAATCGGCAAGCCTCGATATCGGAACACAAACATCGGTCGAAAGTGCGGCAAGCCCGGGCGCCAGCGCCCTTGCAGCCCAATAGGCGTCGTGGCGCGCCTTCCAGAGCTTCGTCCGCTCCTCGGCATTGGCGGTCCATAGGAATTCGCCGCCGCCGCATTCGGCGGCGATCTCGGCAAAGGCTGCCGATTGCAGCGGCACGGTCTCGTCGGTGCCGTGGAATTCGAGGAACAGCGTCGGGCTTTCGGCATAGGAAAGCTTGGAATAGGCGTTGCAGGCCCGCATCTGTACTGTGTCGAGCAGCTCGATACGCGCCACCGGAATGCCCATCTGGATCGTCATGATGACGGCATCGCAGGCGGCATTGATGCTCGGAAAGGCACAGGCCCCTCCGGCAATCTTCTGCGGGATCGCCTGCAGGCGCAGCGTCACCGAGGTCAGGATGCCAAGCGTGCCCTCGGCGCCGACGAAGAGCCGCGTCAGATCGTAGCCCGCCGAGGATTTACGGGCGCGCCGGGCCGTGCGGATCTCCTCGCCATTGGCCGTGACGGCGGTGACGGCAAGCACATTGTCCTTCATCGTTCCGTAGCGCACGGCATTGGTGCCGGAGGCCCGCGTCGAGGCCATGCCGCCGATCGAGGCGTTGGCGCCGGGATCGATCGGGAAGAACAGGCCGGTATCGCGCAGGTAGATGTTCAGCGCCTCGCGTGTGACACCCGGTTCGACGGTGCAGTCGAGATCTTCGGGATTGACCTCGAGCACCCGGTTCATGCGGCTGAAATCGATCGAAATACCGCCATTGGCGGCATTGACCTGCCCCTCCAGCGAGGTGCCGACGCCGAAACCGATCACCGGCACCTTGTGGGTCGCACAGGCTCTGACCGCCGCCTTCACATCCTCGGCGCTCTCAGCAAAAAGCACCCCGTCGGGCAGTTGCGGCGGGATATAGGTGGTCGCATGCGCATGCTGTTCGCGGAAGGACTGGCCGGTCTGGAAACGCTCGCCGAAGCTCTGCTTGAGAATGCCGAGCACCGCGGCAATTCCAGCCTCGTTGCGTGTGCCCGCCTTCGCGTCCTTCAGCGCCATCCCTTTGATCTCCCTGCCATTCCGCAGAAACCATATCGTGTTCCGCAGGCTACAGCGCCGCGCGTCTTTTCAGCCGCGCAAAGGACGCTGTAGGACTCTAGAATTGCTGCATAATTTCATCCTTAAATCGATTCCGATTTAAGGAATTATGCAGCAGGCTGGGTATGCGGCAAGTCAAAGCGACTGTCCAGTTAAGATTGGCAGAAGATTTCATTCCCACTTTGTTATAGGCCGGCTGCTATAGACAAATCCGCCGTCCCCGGCGCCTCAGACGATCGGCGGATTGAGCCGGGCAAAACCCTCCTGTCGCCGATAGGGGAAATAGGGATAGGGCGCCGTCACCGCGCTGACGGCGTCGAGCCTTTCGATCTGCTCCTTCGACAAGCTCCAGCCGACCGCGCCGAGGTTCTGCCTGAGCTGCTCCTCGTTGCGGGCGCCGATGATGACGCTCGATACCGTCGGCCGGTTAAGCAGCCAGTTGATGGCGATCTGCGGCACCGTCCGGCCGGTCTCGCCTGCGATGGCGTGTAATACCTCGACGATGTCGAACAGCTTCTCGTCGTCGACGGGCGGCCCGTATTGCGCCGTCTCGTGCAGCCGGCTTGCCTCAGGCAACGGCTGGCCGCGGCGGATCTTGCCGGTCAACCGTCCCCAGGCAAGCGGGCTCCAGACGAGGGCTCCCACACCCTGGTCGGCGCCGAGCGGCATCAGCTCCCATTCGTAATCGCGCCCTGCCAGCGAATAATAGACCTGATGGGCGACATAACGCGGATAGCCGTGGCGCTCGGCGGCGGCGAGCGACTTCATCAGTTCCCAGCCGGCAAAATTGGAAACGCCGACATAGCGGATCTTGCCCGCTGCAACGAGCCCATCGAGCGTCGACAGCACCTCCTCGACCGGCGTCGAGGCATCGAAAGCATGAAGCTGCAGCAGGTCGATATAGTCGGTCCCGAGCCGGCGCAGCGCATCCTCGGTCGCGCGGATCAACCGCGCCCGCGATGTTCCCCAGTCCTGCGGCCCCTCACCCATCGGCAGCGCCGTCTTCGTCGAGATCAGCACAGCGTCGCGCCGGCCACGGATCGCCTGGCCGAGCACCTCCTCGGACGCGCCGGCCGAATAGACGTCGGCCGTGTCGAAGAGATTGACGCCGGCTTCCAGGCAGATGTCGACGAGCCGCCGCGCTTCCTCGGCATCGGTATTGCCCCAGGCGCCGAACAGCGGCCCGCTGCCGCCGAATGTGCCCGCGCCGAAGCTCAAGACCGGCACTCTGAGGCCGGAGGCGCCGAGATTTCTATAGTCCATGGATCTGTCTCCTGTATTTCCTATGAGATAGACCTCGAACATTCGATGATATAGATTGCCTATGAGACAATCATCTGTGAATTGAATTCATCATGAGTCGTCAGGACATCAATCGCTCCGGTGAAATGGAGGTCTTCGTCAGCGTCGTCGAGCGCGGCGGCTTTTCCGCGGCCGCCACGGCCCGGCGCATGACGCCGTCGGCTGTCAGCAAGCTCGTCGCCCGGCTGGAAACACGCCTCGGCGCCCGCCTCGTCAACCGTTCGACCCGCAGGCTGCAGTTGACGCCGGAAGGCTGTGCCTTCTACGAGCGCTGCATCACCATTCTTGCCGATATCGCCGAGGCTGAACGTCAGGCCTCGACAGGTGAACAGGCCTCAGGCCGCATCCGCATCAACACCAGCGGCTCTTTCGGCAACCATGTGCTGGCGCCGCTCGTGCCTGCCTTCATGGCGCTTCATCCGGCCGTGACGCTGGATATTTCCCATACCGACAGGATAGTCGACCTGATGGAGGAGCGCGCCGATGTCGCAATCCGCGCCGGCCCCCTGAAGAATTCCAGCCTGATCGCCCGCAAGCTTGGCGCCACCGGCAAGATCATCGTCGCATCGCCGGATTATCTCTCGCGTCATGGCAAACCACGCACGATCGCCGATCTCCGCCGCCGTTGCCGCATCGGCTTTTCCTACGCCCGCGCCGTCGAGGGCTGGCCGCTGCGCGAAGGTGGCGAAACGGTAACGATCCCGATCACCCCGGGCCTGCAGGTGGGAGACGGTGAAGCCATGCGCCACCTCGCCTTATCAGGCGCCGGCCTTGCCCGGCTCGCCGCCTTCACCGTGCGCGCCGATATCGATGCCGGCCGCCTAGTGCCGGTGCTCGAAGAGGCCAATCCCGGCGATATCGAGGAGTTCTACGCCGTCTATATGGGCCAGGGCGGTCCGCTGCCGGCACGCGTACGCGCACTGCTCGATTTTCTCGCCAGCCATGTGCGTTTCTGACCGTACCGCGCCCAAAACCGTGCAGCGACGTAGGAGGGCGACATACACAAAAACAATGACTTAAAGCGGCTGCATGAATCAAATTCGCATGTTAAGACGCCGAGAAGCCAAATTTGGCAATTGACCGCTCGCCTTCCACCCGCCTATACCGAACCCGCGCCAGCCGGCTCCTGCAGCCGGCCTTTCTTCGTCATGCCGGAGCCCCTCCCATCTTCAGCCTCAGGGCTTGGCGCCGGCCAGGAAAGACACGGGGATCATGTCACTCAGCGACGCAAGCCGCCTGCTGCGGGATGCCGGCCTGCCGAAATGGGCGCTGCTATTGGCACTTTCGACCGCCCTCGTCGTCTTCCTCGAACTCTTCGCTTTGCCGGCCTCGCTGCTGATCGGGCCGATGGTCGCGGCAATCGCACTGGCGTTGACCGTCGGCAAGGGAAAGCTTCGCGTGCCCTTCTGGCCGCTGCAGTTCGGCCAGGTCCTCGTCGGCCTGATGATGGCGCGCACCATCACCCCTGACATTCTCGGCACGATGGCGAAGGACGCACCGCTCTTCCTGCTGTTCATCTTCTCGGTCATCGCCATCGCCACCGGCCTCGGCTGGCTTTTGACGCGCTGGCAGGTGCTGCCTGGGACGACCGCGGTCTGGGGTTCCTCGCCGGGCGGCGCCTCCGCCATGGTCATCATGTCGGAAGCCTATGGCGCCGATGCCCGTCTCGTCGCCTTCATGCAGTATCTGCGCGTCGTCTTCGTTGCCGTCGGCGCGTCTGTGATCTCGCGCCTGTGGGTGGCAGCCGACGGCGCCGAACCGCCGCCGCTCGTCCTCTTTCCCGAGATCGACTGGCCAGCCTTTGCATCGACGATGGCTTTTACCGCCTTTTGTGCCTATGGCGTCCGGCGCCTGCGCCTCCAAGGCGGCACGATCATCGTGCCGCTCTTTCTCGGCGCCTTGCTGCAGGGCATGGGCCTTCTGAAAATTGAGTTACCGATGTGGCTGCTCGCCATCGCCTATGCACTGGTCGGCTGGAGCATCGGCCTGCGTTTCACCCGCTCGATCCTCAAGCACGTGGCGCGCGCCCTGCCGAGGGTATCGGCCTGCATCGTGCTGCTGATGGCGCTCTGCGGCTGCATGGCGGTGGCGCTTCACGTCTTCGCAGGCATAGATCCGCTGACCGCCTATCTCGCCACCAGCCCCGGCGGCGCCGATTCCGTCGCCATCATCGCCGCCTCCAGCGATGTCGACGTGCCCTTCGTCATGGCAATGCAGACCGGCCGTTTCCTGGTGATCCTGATGATCGGCCCGATGCTCGCGCGTTTCATCGCCCGCCGTTCCGGCCTTGCGGAAAATCCCGTCTAGAGCGGTTCAGCTTTTCATGGAAACGCAGAACCGCTCTAAGTTTTTGTTTTTACGCAATTCCGGACGGAAAACCGCTTCACACTTTTCCTGGAATTGCTCTAGTGCCCTGCTTGGGGTTGTGCGCGAGCGCTACCCATTGGCCGGGCGTCATGCCGTAGGCCTTCTTGAAATGGCGGTTGAGATGGCTCTGGTCGGCAAAGCCGGTCGCCGCCGCCACATCGGAAATCCCCTCGCCCGCGCCGATCATCGCCCGGGCCCGCTGCAGCCGCCGCATCAGAAGGTAGCGATGCGGGCTGGTGGCGAAGGCCGCCCGGAAATGCCGCGCCAGCGCGAAACGATCGAGACCCGTCACCGCCTCAAGCTCGCCGGAATTCACTGCCCGGGTCGCATGCGCCTCGAGATAATCCCGTGCCGCCCGCGCTTGCCGCCAGGCGACCAGGCCCAGCGGCCGGCGAGGCATACGCGCATGCCGTGACAGCCCGCCCGTCACCTGAGATACGAAATCGTCGACGAAAAGCGCGTCCAGTTCGCGGTCGAGTTCGCCAAGTGCTGCCAGCAGCACGCCTGCTAGCGCAGGATCGCCGATCACGGGTTCATCGACAAAAGGCAGGCCGACGCCATCCGCCTTCAGGCATTCGAGAAGCAGCGATGGCTCCAGATAGAGCATGCGGTATTGCAGCCCATCCTCCGTCCCCGCCCCGCCGTCATGCTCTTCGTCGGGATGTAGCACGATCACCTGCCCCGGCAGGCTGAAGCGCCGCTCGCCACGATAGCGGAAGGTCTGAACCCCCTTCAGAGTCACGCCGAGTGCATAGGTGTCGTGCCGATGCGGCTCGAAAGCATTGCCTGAGAACTGCGCCTCGATGCGCTCGATGCCGGGAAAGGCTGGCGCAGCCAGGATGGCGTTGCCGGATGGTCCCGCGCACAAACGTTCAAGACCTTCGAAGACCTGCGGATGTAAGTCCTGGTTCAACGCGTCCGATACTCCATAACCCGTAGATAGGTGAAAGACCGTCCGATGTTTGATACCAAAATTGCCGTCGTCCTGCGAAACAATCTTGCCGGCTGGCAGAAGCTGAACGTCACCGCCTTCCTGATGACAGGCATCGCCGGCCGGCATCCCGAGATCATCGGCGAAGCCTACAGGGACCGCGCCGGCAATCTCTATAATCCCCTATCGATCCAGCCGATCATCGTGCTCTCCGCCGACGAGGCGACCATATCAGCCGTTCACCGCCGCGCGCTGGAGCGCGATATCACCAGCTCGCTGTTCATCGAGGAGATGTTTGCGACCGGCCACGACGCGGCCAACCGCGCCGTCTTCGCAGAATTTGCGCCCGAAGACGCCAAGGTGGTCGGCATCGCCCTGCGCGCCGAAAAGAAGATCGTCGACAAGATCACCAAGGGCGCAACGATGCAGCACTGACGAAAAAGGCCGGGCGTGACCCGGCCTTTCCGCAAACGGTATGAGCCAGAATCAGCCCTGCGTAATCGGCGCGATCTGGATCTCGACGCGGCGGTTCTGCGCTCGGCCGGCCTCACTCGCATTGGAGGCAACGGGTTGCGACGGACCGAAGCCGACGGCGGAGACGCGGCGCTGGTCGATGCCCTGGCCGCCGAGATAATCGGCAACCGAAAGTGCACGGCGCTGCGACAGGTCCTGATTATGCTGCAGGCTGCCGGTCGAATCCGTATGGCCGTTGACGTCGATCAGCGTGCGGTTGAACTTGCGCAGTACGATCGCCACCGAATTCAGCGTCGGATAGAAGCCCGGCTTCACCGCGTCCTGATCGACATCGAAGGTGATGTTCGACGGCATGTTGAGGATGATGTTGTCGCCGTTGCGGGTCACCGAAATGCCGGTGCCTTCGAGCTGGGCGCGAAGCTCGGATTCCTGCTGGTCCATGTAGTTGCCGATCGCACCGCCGGCGAGAGCCCCGACGCCTGCGCCGATCAACGCCGCATTACGCTTGCCGTGGCCACCGCCTCCGACAGCCACGCCGACGAGAGCACCGCCCAGCGCGCCGAGCGCCGCGCCGCCGGCCGTATTGGAAACCTTCTGTTCACCGGTATAGGGATCGGTCGTCGTGCAGGCGCTGAGATAGCTTGCGGCAATAGCGAGAAGTATGAATTTTTTGATCATGGACAGGACGGTCTCCGTTCGACTGATGCGAGCAAATGGCAAGGATTGCGGCAAGAAAATGAAGATGCTCTCCTGATAGGGCAAATTCGGACGTCGAAACACAGCCATGTTGCGGGAATGCGCTGATATCACCAGTTTTAGCCGATGACTGCTCCTGCGCCTCCATAGGTATAAAGCCGTGCCTGCCATTGCGGTTTTCAGGCCGATGGTGCCGTTCATTACGATTGCCGTCATCGACTGACGTCTCCGTAACGCGTGTTGGAGCGCCCACTTCTCCTCCCTCATTCCTGTGCTCGTCACAGGAATCCAGCCACCGCGCGTCCGCGCGGTGAATGGCTCAATGTTGCGATTGAAAAAGTCTATCGCGCCCAAGGGCTTCGGCGCACTGGATTCCTGTGACGAGCACAGGAATGAGGGAAAGTGGGGTCGCCCTCTTAGACGTTCTGGAAGAGCTGCCGCATGGTGTCGTAAGTGGCGTTGGCGATGTTCAGCGACTGCAGGCCGAGCTGCTGCTGCGTCTGCAACGCCCGCAGCCTGCTCGACTCCTCCTCCATGTCGGCATCGACAAGCCGGCCGATGCCGGCGGTGATGTTGTCGTGCAGTTTCGTGGCGAAGTCGTTCTGCAGGTTGATGCGCTTTTCCAGCGCGCCGAAGGCCGAACCGACCGTCGTCAGTTGCGTCAGCGCGGCATCGACGACGCTGATCATCTGGCCGATCTGGCCCTGCGTCGTGCTTGATGTCACCGAGATCACCACCTGCCCGGTGGTGGTGCCGTTCTTGCTCGTCATCAGCACGTAATTTTGCGCAGCACCAAGTTCGGTGGCGAAATAGGCCGATGTCAGCACCCCGTATTCGCCGGAACCGGTGGCCCGGTTGTCGATCAGGTAGCGCGCGTCCTTGGAGGTCGTCGCCCCGACGGGCGTGTTGTCGATATGGTAGCTCAGCATGCCGATCGAGATCGTGCCGTCGGCGTTGCGGATGAACGAGGCCGGGATCTGGCGCGGCTGCGTCGGCGTCGCATCGTTGGTGAGGACCACCCAGTTGTCGCTGTTGAAGGTCGCCGATTCCGAAACGCTGCGCAGTTGCTCCTGCAGCTGTTTGATCTCTTCGTTGATCTTGTTCTTGTCGATGCCGTCTTCGGTTGCGGCAACCAGCTTTGCCTTGATTTCGGAGACGACGTCGATGACGCTCTGAACGCCGGTATAGGCCGTTCCCATCGTCGCTGCGGCCATGCCGAGCGCATCCTGGATGGCCGAAACCGCTTTATTGTCGGTCCGCGCGGTGGTGGCGATCGACCAGTAGACGGCATTGTCGCTGGCTTTTGCGACACGCATACCCGTCGTGATGTGGTTTTGCGTGACCGTCATATTCCGATTGATATCGCGCAGCACATAAAGCGCCGCATCCACGGAGACGCGCTGATAAATACTCACGGGACTAAACTCCAAAACACAACAGACGCAAACTGAACTAAAAATGAACCGTGCCGCACGGACGTTCATGTCCGGGGTCGCTGAAACTCCAGCGCATCGCAGCCTTCAAGAAACGAAGAAGACCAGTCGGTTACTGGTCACAATCATTGCCGTTTATGCTTAACAAACGACTAAACTTCAGAAGTAATTTAGCTAATTTTGCAAGGTTTCATACACCATAAAAAACGCAGCCGGACGAGGTTGGCCGGCGGCGTTTCGCAATCGGATAAAACCTTATTCGGCGGCCTGCAGCTGCTCGTCGTCGGGTGCGGCGCGCGGCCGTGTGGCGACCGACATTTCTTCGTGCAGGCGCGCTTCCTCGTGGGCGTGCGGCTTGGCGAAGCGGGCAAGCAGCAGATAGGCGACCGGCGTGATGAACAGCGTCACCAGCGTCGCGAAACCGAGGCCGCCGACAATCACCCAGCCGAGCGCAACGCGTGCTTCGGCACCGGCGCCATGAGCAAAGACCAGCGGCACGCCGCCGAGGATGGTGGCGATCATCGTCATCATCACGGGGCGAAGGCGCAGCGCGCAGGCCTTCTCGATAGAGGACCGCACATCCTCGCCCCGGTCGCGCAGCTGATTGGCGAATTCGACGATCAGGATACCGTTCTTCGCCATGACGCCGACGAGCAGCACCAGGCCGATCTGACTGTAGATGTTGAGGCTGGAGCCGGTGATAACAAGTGCGAAGACGGCGCAGGCAAGACCAAGCGGCACCGTCGACATGATGATCAGCGAGGACAGCACGCTTTCGAACTGCGCGGCCAGCACCAGGAAGATGATGACGATGGCGAAGCCGAAGGTCAGCGCCATGCCGCTCGAATTCTCTTCGAGCGTCGCCGCCTCGGCGAGCGGCAACAGGCGGGAGCCTGGCGGCAGCAGCGGCTCGGCGAGCGCAGTCACTTGGCTGACGGCATCGCCGAGCGACATGCCGTTCCTGAGGCCGGCGGTGATCGCCACGGAGGCGAGCTGCTGCTCGCGGTTGAGCTGCGGCGCGACCGAACCTTCCTTCATCGTGGCGATGACCGACATCGGTACGATCTTGCCGTCGCCGGTCTTCAGGAACACGTTCTCAAGGTCGGTCGGATCGTCGATCGGCCGCGTCGTCGAGGTCAGAAGCACAGGATAGGATTCGCCGTCGACGAAGACGTCGACCACCGATCGCCCTTCGAGCAGCGATTGGATTGCCGTCGAAAGCCCGGTTATGTCGATGCCGAGATCCGAGGCGCGCTCGCGATCGATCGCGACCGATACCTGCGCCTGGCTGGGCTCGTTGGTCAGGCGCGGCGTATCATACTGGCCGGTGGCCTCGAGCGACTGAACCAGCTTGGCGGCTGCCGCCGTCAGCGCCTCGTGATCATTGCCGATCAGCGCCATCTGCAGACCACTGCCGGCGCCGCGGATGCGAAGGCTGTTCGAGGAAATAGCATTGCCGCGCAGGGCCGGCACCCTGGAGGCTGCCTGGTTGATATCGCCGACGATCTCCGTCTGCGTCCTGTCACGCTCTCCCCAGGGAGCGAGCGTCAGCACCATGAAGCCGCTGTTCAGCGAACCGCCCTGCCCGGAGATCGAAAAGATATTGCGGATGTCGCCGCTGTCGACCAACGGCTGCAGATATTCTTCGACGAGTTGCATCTTGTCGCGGGTATATTCGAGGCTCGATCCCTGCGGCGTCGTCAGCCGCATCATCACCAGCGACCGGTCCTCTTCGGGCGTCAGCTCGCTCTTCACCGTCGAGAAAGCGATGAGTGCCGCACCGGCAAAGATCACCGAGAACAGGATGACGACGAAGGGCGCGTTGAGACAGCCGTGCAGCGCCCATTTGTAGAGATCGGCGAGCGCTCCGCCGAAGCGGCCGAGCATGCCGTGATCTTCGAGCATCGGCTTGGTCAGCATGCGCGAGGCGAGCATCGGACACAGCGTCAGCGCCACGATCGACGACAGCCCGACCGAGAAGGCGAGCACGAAGCCGAATTCGCGGAAGAGGCCACCGACCTGTCCCGGCAAGAATGAGAGCGGAATGAACACCGCCGCCAGCGTCGCCGTCGTGGCGACGACGGCGAAGAACACCTCGCGCGTTCCGAGCACGGCGGCAGCGCGCGGCCCCATGCCTTCGGAGCGCCGGCGTACGATATTTTCGAGCACCACGATCGCATCGTCGACGACGAGGCCGGTCGCCAGTACGATTGCGAGCAGCGTCAGGATGTTGATCGAGAAGCCGACCATGTAGATCGCCGCCAGCGTGCCGATCAGCGCCACCGGCATGCTGACCGCCGGGATCAGTGTCGCCCGCCAGTCGCGCAGGAAGAGGTAGATGACGGCGGTGACGATGACGGCGGCGAGCACCAGCGCCAGCACCACCTCGTGGATCGCACCCTGGATGAAGACGGCGTCGTCGCTGGTGATGGCGATCGTCGTGCCCTCGGGCAGCGTCTTCGACAGCTGGTCGACGGCGGCCTTGATGCCGGTCGAGATGTTCAGCGTATTCGATTGCGCCTGGCGGATGATGCCGAGGCCGATGCCCGGCTTGCCGTTGGAGCGCAGCGCCGTTTCGCCGTCGCGTGGTCCAAGCATCACCGTCGCGACGTCACCGAGCCGGACGCGGTCCTGCAGGATGACGTTGGAAAAATCCGCCGGGGTCTGCAGGTTGGCGGTGGCGCGCACCACGATATCCTGCGTATTGCTCTTCAGCGAGCCGGCCGGCACGTCGAGTGCGGCATTGTCGAGTGCCTTCGTCAGGTCGCCGATGGTCAGCCCGCGGCTGGCAAGAGCCCCCTGGTCGACATCGACGCGGAAGACCTTCTCCTGGTCGCCATATTCCTCGACGTCGGCAACCCCGTCGACGGAGGCGAGGCGATCGATCACCTCGTTTTCGACGAGCTGGGTCAGATCGTCCATGTTGAGATTGGTGGAGGTGACGGCAAGGCGCATGATCGCCGAGGAATCCGAATCCGCCTTGACGATCTGCGGCGCATCCGCTTCGTCGGGCAGGTTCTGGGTAATGCGGCCGATCGCGTCGCGCACGTCGTTGGCGGCGACCGAGAGATCGATCGCATCCGAGAATTCCAGCGTCACCCGGCTCTGACCGAAGGACGAGGTCGACGAAATCGATTTCAGGCCGCTGACGCGCGCGACCGCCCCCTCGATCACCTTGGTCAGTTCCTGGTCGATCGTCTGCGGCGATGCGCCGTCGAAGGTGGTGCGCACGGTGACGACGGGACGGTCGACATCGGGCAGTTCGCGCACCTCGACGCCGACATAGGCGGCAAGGCCGGCAACGACCATCAGCGTGTTGAACACCAGCGCCAGGATCGGTCGACGAACGAAAAGTGCAGTGAAGCTCTGCTTGCCCGACGCCCGGTCCTGATGAATTTCGGTCACGTTCATTGGGTGGCGACCTCCGCAGTCGCGGCGACATCGGCGCTCACGCGCACCGCCCCACCCTCACGCACGCGTTGCAGTCCCTGTGTGACGATCACGTCGCCATCCTCGAGATCGGCTTTGACGAGCACGAAATCCGGGTTGCGCTGCACGATGCTGACCCGCACCTTATGCGACTTGTCGTCGTTGACCTGCCAGACGAAGGAGCCCTGCGAATCCCACTGCACGGAGACCGGGTCGACAGCCGGATATTTGTCGCCAGGAAATTTCATGCTGACACTGAAGGACATGCCGGCACGCAGCTCGTCCGAACTGTTGTCGATCCGGGCGCGTAGGCGCAGCGTGCGGCTTGCCGCGTCGATGCGGTTGTCGACGGCTTCGACCAAGCCCGAAAACACCTGCCCCGGCCTTGCCACAGACATCGCCTCGACCGGCTGGCCGACCGACACCGTATTGGCGAAGCGCTCCGGCACCCAGTAGTCGACAAGGATTTCCGAACGGTCGTCAAGAGTGACGATCGGGATGCTCGTCGTGACGTTGTCGCCGATATTGACCGGCACGATGCCGACGATGCCGTCGATCGGCGCGGTGATGTTGCGCCGGGCGAGATTGAGCTCGGCGGCCTGCAGCTGCAGCCGCGCGCCCTGCTCGGCGATCTCCGAATCGAACACGTCCATGCGCGACACGCTGGACTTGATGTTGTGATAGAGATTCGACTTCTCGACGGCGGCCTTGACCGCCACATCAGCCTGGCCGCGGGCGATCACCTGCTCCTCGCTGTCGAGCTTGGCCAGCACCTGGCCGGCCGTCACCCTATCGCCCGACTTGATGAGAATTTCGCGGATCGTGCCGGATGCCTGCGGCGTGACCGCAACCGAACGGATCGCGTCACCCGTGCCGATGGCGTTCAGCCGGTCGTTGACGATCCCTTGGACGACGGCCTGCGTCGCGACGAGAATGGTGTTGTTGCGCCCGCCGCCATTGCGGCGGTTCTGTCCCTGCCCTTGTCCCTCGCCACGCTGCTGCCCTTGCGCCCGGGCGGGAGCGTCGGCATCGGCCGTCTCCCCGGCCTTCGGCGCGATCTTGGAAACGATGCTGTCTGGAATGCCTGCATCGCGCATCGTATCGCCGGCGCCGGGCACGAAGAAAACCCACGCGGCAAAGCCGGCAATAATGACGATGAGCGAAAGTACAAACTGCTTCCAAAAGGCCATTCACGTCTCCGGAGGGACTCGAGGTTGGACCAGGGTCGGTCGAAAGAGGCGCTGCGGGATCGAGATTCCCGTCTGATGCGACAATATCGCGCGTTTACAGCTTACCGGCAAGCATAAGCAGCCGGCATTACCGATTTGTAATATCAGCAAAGAATGGAAATAACCCGGCCGCTCACTTTTGCTTGAATGAACACTGGCCCGTGTCTTTAATCCTGCCGATTGTCGAGCAAAATACCGTACAAAATCCCCGAGGATGCGGGTTGGATGTCTATCGACGCATCGACCACCGCACGCCCATGGTAGCCGCAATCCCCAGTATCGGCCACACCGCCCAGAACTGCCCCGTCCAGGTGAAAAGGTTGATGCCGGCAAGGCCAAGCGCCAGGATCGCCAGCAAGGTGATCTTGCGATTGAATCGGGTCTGATCACGGTTCCAGGCGAGCGCCGCGACGACGGCCAGCGCGAGCACCGGAAAACGCGCCCAGAAGACGCCCTGCCACGACAGGAGATTGATACCGATCAGGACGGCGGCGATGACGCCGAGCACGCCATACAGCCTGCGTCCGCCCGGTGCTGGGGTTGTCTCGGCCTTAGCGGCCGCCATAACCGACGCCGGCTGCGGCCGCGCGGGGCCGGATCGTTCCGCAGAAGGCGTCTCGTCTTTGGCATCGCCGATCTTCACCGCGTAGCTCGGCACGCCTTCATCGACATTTTTCACCATCAGCGGTCCGAGAAACTCGAAACCAACCGCCACCTTGTTGCGGACCTGGTCATAGACGGTGTTCGATATCACGATGCCGCCTGCCGCAGCCGACGTCTGCAGCCGCGCCGCAATATTGACGCCGTCGCCATAGATGTCGTCGCCTTCGACGATCACGTCGCCGAGATTGATGCCGATGCGGAAGAGCATGCGCCCGTCGGCCGGGCGGCGGGCGTTGAAACCCGCGAGTTCGTTCTGGGTGTCGACGGCCGCGCGCACCGCCTCGACCACGCTCGGGAAATCGGCGATCAGCCCATCGCCCCAGGTATTGATGACGCGGCCACCATGGCTTTCGATCAGGCGCCCCATCGCTTCCCGGCAGCGTTTGAGCGCAGCGAGCGTCCCTTCCTCATCAGCCCCCATCAGCCGCGTATAATCCTGCACGTCAGCACAGAAGATCGTCGTCAGCTTGCGCCGCGTTTCACTCATGGTCTCTCGTCTCCGCGCTATCCGCCCCGGAAGATCGCTGCAAAGGGTGAAACTGGTCGAGATCAAGTGGGCGATTGCAACGGCGGTAAACTACTAAGGCTTTGTGTTTGTTGCCACCGATAATTGTTCATTATCGCCGTCAGCATAATCTGTGATCACTGAACGATCTTGCGCGGGCTCGCCGCGTGTTCTCTCGCCACCGTGCTGGAACTGTCGATTTCCTGAAGCAACACGTCATAGCCCCAGAGATCGGCGAGATGCTGCAGGACGAGTTTCGTGTCATTTTCCTGAAGATAGCAGCCATTCATGACGATGTGCTGCAGCAACAGGCGGCGGTCGCCAGCGAGGTCGACATCGACGATATCGATTGCCGGATCGGTCCAGCCGATATCATATTCGCGGGAGAGCTGGCGGCGGATGCGCAGGTATCCACGCTCATTATGGATCGCCGAAACCAGTACCCCCTCGGTCTGTTCCGGATCGTCGTAGAGATGGAATAGTCGCAACTGCCGGATCAGGTTCGGGCTCAGAAACTGGCTAATGAAGCTCTCGTCCCGGTAATTGGCCCAGATGTCGCGCAGGACCGCCATCGCATCGCCTCGTCCGGCGATATCGGGAAACCATGCACGGTCCTCTTCCGTCGGCGTCGTGACGATCCTCTCGATGTCCTGCATCATCGCAAAGCCAAGCGCATAGGGATTGAAGCCCGAGAACCGCCGGTCGTCATAGCTCGGCTGGAACACGACGTTGGCGTGCGACTTCAGGAATTCGAGGAAGTTTCCATCACTGATCTGCCCCCGCTCGTGAAGCCGGTTCATGATCTGGTAGTGGACGAAGGTGGCGGTTCCCTCGTTCATCACCTTGGTCTGCCGCTGGGGATGAAAATATTGCGCGACATGGCGGACAATGCGAAGGATCTCGCGCTGCCACGGCTGCAGCCGCGGCGCCGACTTTTCAAGAAAATAAAGGATGTTGTCCTGCGGAAGACCGAGGGCGGCGCGGCGCTTTTCCAGGCCGATGTCACCCGCCTTTCGGGCCTTGCCGACGGGAACCGTGCGCCACAGATCGTTGAACATCTGCTCCTCGTGGGCGCGGCGCTCCTGCTGCCGCTTTTCCTCCTGGCGAAGATCGATCGTGGTCTTGCCCGCGTATCGATGCACCCCGTGCGACATCAGCGCATGGGCTGCGTCGAGCGTACGCTCGACGGCCGTCTCGCCGTAACGTTCCTCACAGCGGGTGATATAACCCTTGGCGAAATCGAGGTAATCGAGGATGCCCTCGGCATCGGTCCAGAGCTTGAAGAGATAGTTGTTCTTGAAGAAATGGTTGTGGCCGAAGGCCGCATGTGCGGTGACGAGCGTCTGCATCGTCGCCGTGTTCTCCTCCATCAGGTAGGAGATGCAGGGCGAGCTGTTGATGACGATCTCATAGGCGAGGTCGCGCATCCCGCGGCGGTAGAAGGTTTCGTGATGAGCAAAGTGTTTGCCGAAGGACCAATGGCGATAGAAGAGCGGCATGCCGGTCGAGGAATAGGCATCGAGCATCTGCTCCGAGGTGATGACTTCGATCTGATTCGGGTAGACGTCGAGGCCGAGTTCGCCGAGCGCGATCTCCTCGCAGGCGTCGTGGATGCGCTGGAGCGTTGCGAAATCCCAGTCGGCCCCCTCGAACAACAGCCGCTCTCGTGGCCTCATCGTCATGGTCATGGCGTCACCTTCGACTGTGCGTCACGTTTCTGGAAGAGATCGTGGAAAACAGGGAATATTTCGTTTCGCCGGCAGACCTTGCGCATCGAAAGCGGCTGCAGCTCGGAACGGATCCCGTCATAAAGCATCCAAAGCGGCGAGCGGGATACCGAGGAGTCACCGCCTTCTTCGCCGACCTCGATATAGGCGAAATACTGGCACAGTGGCAAAATCTCGCGCAGCAGCTGTCCGCTCAGGTTTCCGTCCGAATGGGCGTTGTCGCCGTCCGATGCCTGGGCGCCATAGATATTCCATTCCGCCGGATCGAAACGCGCCACGATGATCGCCCGCATTGCCGCCAGCGCACTGGAAACCAGCGTGCCGCCCGTTGCCGGGCCATAGAAGAAGGTTTCCTCGTCGACTTCCTCGGCCTTGTCGGTATGGCGGATGAAGACGATCTCCACTTTCTTGTAGCGCTTCGACAGGAAAAGGTAGAGCAGCAGGTAGAACCGCTTCGCCAGGTCCTTCATGTGTTCCGACATGGAGCCGGAGACGTCCATCAAGCAGAACATCACGGCTTTCGCCACAGGCTTCGGCTCGTTTTCGAAGCGGCGATACCGCACGTCGAGCGGATCGATATAGGGAATGCGCCGGCTTTTTTCCGTCAGGGATTTGAGTTTTGCCTCAAGCGCCAGCCGGCTCTCGTCGTCCTCGCATTCCTCGATCTGCCGCTGCAGGGCTTCGATTTCCTCGCGGCGCGGACGGTGAAGCGCGACACGGCGCATCATCGCGAGCCTGGTCGTGCGACCGACGGCGATGTTGGACGGCGATCCCGACACGGAATAACCGGCACGGAACGGAGTTTCCTCCTCGGTTTCGGCCAGGCGCCGCTTGGCAAGGTCGGGCAGTTCCAGATCGTCCAGGAACACATCGAGGAATTCCTCGCGCGTCAGCACGAAGCGGAAGCCGTCCTCGCCGTCGCCCTCACCCGCATCCTTGGGTTTTCCGCCCCGGCTCCCTGGCGGGCGCGGAAGAATGTCGCCTTCGACGAAGGCCCTGTTTCCCGGCAGGATATGGTCGCGGATGCCGCCGTCGCCCCTTCTCAAGTTCGGCTCGGCCATTCCATCGATCGGCAGGCTGATTTCCCCGCCGTCGAGCACATCGCGAATGTTCCGGTTTTGCAGAGAACGTTTTACCGCCTGCTGCACGGCGCCTTTCATGCGCCGAAGAAACCGTTGCCGATTTTCCAGACTTTTACCGCGCGGATTTAGCCGACGGTCGACAATGTGCATATTGGCTCCACATTAACTTGCCTGTTTGACGCGCATGTACCATTCGACGAGGCGCCGAACCTGCCTCTCCGTGTAACCCCGCGCGGCCATGCGCGAGACGAATTCGCTGTGCTTCTTTTCCGTTTCGGAATCCTTCTTCGACCCGAAGGAAATGACCGGCAAAAGATCTTCGACCTGCGAGAACATTCGCTTTTCGATGACTTCCCGGATTTTCTCGTAGCTCGTCCATGACGGATTCTTTCCGCCGTTGGCTGCCCGCGATCTCAAGCAGAACTTGACGATTTCGTTGCGGAAATCCTTCGGATTGGCGATTCCTGCCGGCTTTTCGATTTTCGTCAGTTCCTGGTTGAGGAGCTCGCGATCGAGAAGCTGGCCGGTATCGGGATCCTTGAAGTCCACGTCTTCGATCCAGGCATCGGCATAATCCACGTAGCGGTCGAACAGATTCTGTCCGTAATCCGCATAGGATTCAAGATAGGCCTTCTGGATTTCATTTCCAATGAACTCTGCGTAACGCGGCGCAAGATCGGCCTTGATGAATTCCAGATATCGCTTCTCGACATCGTCGGAAAACTGCTCGCGGCGGATCGACTGCTCCAGTACATACATCAGATGAACCGGATCGGCACCGATATCCGTGGTGTCGTGATTGAAAGTGGAGGCGAGCACCTTGAAGGCGAAGCGGGTCGATATGCCGTCCATGCCCTCGTCGATGCCGGCGGCATCCCGATATTCCTGGACACTACGGGCGCGCGGATCCGTCTCCTTCAGGCTTTCGCCGTCATAGGTGCGCATCTTCGAGAAGTACGTCGAATTCTCATGCTTGCGCAGACGTGAAAGCACGGAGAAGCGGGCCAGCATTTCGAGCGTTGCCGGGGCGCATGGCGCATCGGTGAGTTCCGATCCCTCGATCAGCTTCTCGTAGATCTTCTGCTCTTCCGTCACGCGCAGGCAATAGGGCACCTTGATCACGCAAATACGGTCGATGAACGCTTCGTTGTTCTTGTTGGCCTTGAAGGTCTGCCATTCCGCCTCGTTCGAATGCGCAAGGACGATGCCGGAGAAGGGGATGGCGCCGATATTCTCGGAGCCGATATAGTTCCCTTCCTGCGTCGCCGTCAGCAGCGGATGCAGCATCTTGATCGGCGCCTTGAACATCTCGACGAATTCGAGCACGCCCTGATTGGCGCGATTGAGGCCGCCCGAATAGCTGTAGGCATCGGGATCGTTCTGGGAATAGGTCTCCAGCTTGCGGATATCGACCTTGCCGACCAGCGACGAGATATCCTGATTGTTCTCGTCTCCAGGCTCGGTCTTGGCGATGGCGATCTGGCGCAACCGCGAAGGCTGTACTCTGACGACGCGGAAGCGGGAAATATCGCCCCCGAAATCGTCGAGCCGCTTCAGGCACCACGGGCTCATCAGTCCGCTCAGGCGCCGCAGGGGAATGCCGTATTGCTCCTGCAGGAGCGATCCCATCGTGTCCGGGTCGAATAGGTTGAGCGGACTTTCGAAAACGGGGCTGATCTCGTCACCGGCCTTCAGCACGTAGATCGGATGAAGCTCCATCAGCAGCTTCAACCGCTCTGCCAGAGATGACTTGCCGCCGCCGACCGGGCCGAGCAGATAGAGGATCTGCTTGCGCTCCTCGAGTCCCTGCGCTGCATGCCGGAAGAAGGAAACGATGCGTTCGATTGTCTCTTCCATGCCGTGGAAGCCGACAAAGGCCGGATAGATCCGGATGGTCCGGTTCATGAAGATCCGGCCGAGGCGCGTGTCCCTGGCAGTATCGACCATCTGCGGCTCGCCTATCGCGGCGAGCAGCCGCTCGGTCGCATTGGCATAGGCAAGCGGTTCCTTTTTGCAAAGATCGAGATACTCCGAGATCGACATATCGGTCTCGCGACGCGCATCATAGCTGCGGGTGAACGCATCGAATACGGATTCGCTCAGCATGGGCCCTCCATCAAGGTTAATGCCACAGGCTCTAGGTCGTCATACCAAAGGAGATGGCCACGACATTCCTAAGAATCAATAGTTTCGCAGGTATATTCCACGCTCACCGGCTGTTTCTGGCAATGCACAAAAACGTGCGTGCACCGGTTATTTTTTTACTCTACGAAACTGTTTCTTATTGTAGTTGAGAAAAGGGCTATTGCGATATCAGCACATTTCGCGACGTGACAGAAAGATGAAAAGGGTGTGCAATGTCGCCCGTGATTCGAGCTCTGGAGAAATCGACGATTTGGCTGTGAAACTGCCCAAAGTCGATGCGGGACAGCGTGTGCCGATCCGCTCCAGACATGCTGGAAAACGGCGCATCCCAGCCATGCGCCCCGCATCGTGATTATGCGGCTACCCCGCGCGACTCAGCCGTTGAATGCCTTCTCCAGTGCGGCCACATCGATCTTGACCATGCCGAGCATCACTTCGGTTACGCGCCTGGCCCGCTCGCGGTCGCTGTCGGCGATCATCTCGGACAGCACGCGCGGCACGATCTGCCAGGAAAGGCCCCAGCGGTCCTTTAGCCAGCCGCAGGCCTCCGGCGTGCCGCCATTGCCGAGAAAGGCCTCCCATATCCGATCGATCTCGGCCTGGCTTTCCACGAGAATCGCGATCGAAAAGGAATGGTTGAAACTATCGAGCGGGCCGGCCTTCATGGCCAGAAAGGCCTGGTCGGCGAGCGTGAACTCGATCAGCTCGACGCTGCCGGGGGGCCCGCTCGGCGTTTCCGCCGGCAATATGGTGGTGCGGCCGATCCTGGAGTCCGGGATAACAGACACGTAGAATTCGACGGCTTCGCGCGCTTCCTCGGCGAACCAGAGATTTGAAACGACCTTCGGCATGAAACGGCCTCCTTGTTGACGGGTGTTGATCCGGACTGCTGTCCGATGATCCAAGGACGCCCCACCAGCGCCGGTTCCGACATGCTCCGATTGGAAATTTTTAGCCCCGCCCGCCCGCATGGCGACCACAGCCGGGCTCGGCGGTGGCATTGCCGCCCGTAACATACCGCTTGGAATAGCGCCGGCTCGGGAATGAAAGCAGAACATCTTTTCTGGTCTTTCCTTCCCGAATCACTACATTACGCGCCATGAGCAATAGTTTCGACGATATGCCCTTCTTCGACGAAGAGCCGGGCGAGATGGCGCGCAAGCCGCAGCCGCCTGCCGCAACCGCCGAAAGGGCGCCCGCCGCCAGTGGCGGCATCGCCGCCCGCGCCATGGCGGCTCGCGACGGCGGCAAGCGACCGGATTACCTCGCCGGGCTGAACCCCGAGCAGACCGAAGCCGTCGAAACACTGGAAGGCCCCGTCCTCGTGCTCGCCGGCGCCGGCACCGGCAAGACGCGCGTGCTGACGACCCGCATTGCCCATCTCCTCAATACCGGCCGCGCCTTCCCCTCGCAGATCCTCGCCGTCACCTTCACCAACAAGGCTGCCCGCGAGATGAAGGAGCGCATCGCGTTGCTCGTCGGCGGCGCCGTCGAAGGCATGCCCTGGCTCGGCACCTTCCATTCGATCGGCGTCAAACTTCTGCGCCGCCACGGCGAGCTCGTCGGCCTGCGCTCCGATTTCACCATTCTCGATACCGACGACGTCGTCCGCCTGATCAAGCAGATCATCCAGGCCGAAGGCCTCGACGACAAGCGCTGGCCGGCCAAGCAGTTCACCGGCATGATCGACACCTGGAAGAACAAGGGTCTCGGCCCCGCCGATATCCCTGAGGGCGACGCCCGCGCCTTTGCCAACGGCCGCGGCCGCGATCTCTATGTCGCCTATCAAGCCCGCCTCTCGACGCTGAACGCCTGTGATTTCGGCGACCTGCTGATGCATCCGATCGCGATCTTCCGCAAGAACCCGGATCTCTTGAAGGAATATCACGGCCGCTTCCGCTATATCCTCGTTGACGAGTACCAGGATACCAACACCGCCCAGTACATGTGGCTCAGGCTTCTCGCCCAGCGCCCCAAGGGCGAGCTGCAGAACGTCTGCTGCGTCGGCGACGACGATCAGTCGATCTATGGCTGGCGCGGCGCCGAGGTCGACAATATCCTGCGCTTCGAAAAGGATTTCCCCGGCGCCAAGGTCATCAAGCTCGAGCGCAACTACCGCTCGACCGAACATATCCTCGGGGCCGCCGCCCATCTGATCGCCCATAATGAGGGCCGCCTCGGCAAGACGCTGTTCACCGACCGCTCCGATCCCGACGACGTCAAGGTGCAGGTCCACGCCTCCTGGGATTCGGAGGAGGAAGCCCGCGCCATCGGAGAGGAGATCGAGCAGCTCCAGCGCGGCAAGCATCTCTTGAACGACATGGCGATCCTCGTGCGCGCCTCCTTTCAGATGCGCGAATTCGAAGACCGCTTCGTCACCCTTGGCCTCAACTACCGCGTCATCGGCGGCCCGCGCTTCTACGAGCGCCTCGAGATCCGCGATGCCATGGCCTATTTCCGCCTCGTTGCGCAGCCGGCTGACGACCTCGCCTTCGAACGCATCGTCAACACCCCGAAGCGCGGCCTCGGCGACACGACGGTGCGCGCGCTGCACGACTATGCGCGTGCCCGCGATATCCCGATGCTTGCGGCAGCCGCCGACATCATCGAGACCGACGAGCTGAAGCCGAAGGCGCGAAAGGCGCTCTTCGACGTGATTCAATCTTTCCGCCGATGGCAGGAACTGCTTGAAAACACGCCGCATACCGAACTTGCCGAGCAGATCCTCGAAGAGTCCGGCTATACCGACATGTGGAAGAACGACAAGAGCGCTGAAGCCCCCGGCCGCCTCGAAAACCTCAAGGAACTGATCCGCTCGATGGAAAGCTTCGAGTCGATGCGCGGCTTCCTCGAACACGTCTCCCTGGTCATGGATGCCGAGACCAACGAGAACCTCGATGCCGTCTCGATCATGACGCTGCACTCGGCCAAGGGCCTGGAATTCGACACCGTCTTCCTGCCCGGCTGGGAGGAAGGCCTCTTCCCGCACCAGCGCTCGCTGGATGAGAGCGGCCGCGCCGGACTGGAGGAGGAACGCCGCCTCGCCTATGTCGGCATCACCCGCGCCAAGCACCGCTGCCACATCTGGTTCGTCTCCAACCGCCGCATCCATGGCCTCTGGCAGTCGACCCTGCCCTCGCGTTTCCTCGACGAACTGCCGGAAACCCATGTCGAGGTCGCCGAAATGGAGCAGAGCTACGGCGGGTACGGCCGCGGCGGCTACGGTCAGTCCCGCTTCGACAAGGCCGAACCCTTCGCCAACTCCTATTCCACTCCCGGCTGGAAACGCGCCCAGGCAAACAAGACCGACGCCACACGCGACAATTGGGGCACCCGCTCCGGCCACGCCGTCGAACGCATCGGCTACGGCGAAAGCGGCCCGAAGGGGCGCACGATCGATGGCGAACTGGTGGCGAAATCCACCTCCTCCGAACCGTCGAAGTTCACCCTCGGCGACCGCGTGTTCCACCTGAAATTCGGCAACGGCAACATCACCGGCATCGAAGGCAACAAGCTGACGATCGAGTTCGACCGGGCCGGACAGAAGCGCGTGCTGGACGGGTTCGTCGAGCGCGTCTGACCTCGCGTCGGCACGACGAAAACGCTCACCCGAGCATCCGCATTCTTCCGAGCCCGAGAATATCGTTGACGAGCGCGATGCCCATGCCCGCGGCGACGATTCCCAATCCGATCAGAAAGAGCCGGCGAGATCGGTCATATTTGGTGGCAAACAGGGAGTCCCGCGCCAGCAAATCGGCAAAGACTTTCACCTGGACGGCGATGCCCACGGTCAGGAACAGCATCGGCAGAATATCGATGCGGCTCCAGTCATTGGGGTTGGAGACCCAGACGCTGATGAAATTGAGCGAGAAACCGAGGATGATACCGGCCGCCGTCAGCGACCCGTTGCGAAACGTGGCATCGATCTTTTCGTCGGGATCCGGCTCTGACATGGCTTCGCTTCCGGCTTGCTGCTGACGGTAAGAAAGGCAGAAATCATGCCCCGGAGCAAGGTCGGCCTGACGTCGCCTCTCGCAGAAAGCAGACGAAATGTCGCAGCCGCGCAAACCTGGGCACTCCGCTCATGGCTCCTGTGCACGCTCAATCGCACTTCTGCCCTGTCAAAACGTCGCTTTGACGCCTTGCGCAAATCAGCTTAGCCCAAAGGCTGCCCGCCCATGAAAGGCAGGCTTCACGACGAACTTTTCAAAGGAGGTTCCAGTGACCAGTGTTTCATCTCTCGGCAGCACAGTGACCCAGTACCAGTCTCCGCTGTCCAGCCTCGACAAGAACGGCGACGGCGTCATATCGGCGGACGAGTTGGCGGCCGCCTCGCAGTCCTCGACATCGGCCACGGCGTCGACCGACAGCGACGACGACAGCACGGACATCGTCAAGAAGATCACCGCCGACATCCTGTCGCTGATGCTGTCGATGCAGAAGACCGACGGCAGCGACGATCAGGGCGACAACAGCGATCAGAGCGACGACGCTTCCAAGGGCGTCTTCGCCGCAATGGATACGGATGGCGACGGCAAGTTGACCGAGTCCGAATTCCTCGCCGCCGATCCGAACAGCATCCAGACTTCAGGCGATAGCGATCCGCTCCTCACCAAGGTGCTGAGCGATATGCAGACGGCCCTCCATGCCTACCGCAATACCTACGGCGCTTCCGCCGCAGCAGGTGATTCCGCAGCCGAAGACGTGGCGGCGGTCTAGCTGGCCGAGATCCGGGCTCTGCCGGGGGAGCCTCGATCCATCGATGCCGCACAAAAGCATCCTATGCAGGCAGATCGATTTTGCCGGCAATTGCCACCGTCGTGGGCCGTGTCTGCGATCCGGAAATCATGCACGCGCCTTCCCTCTCCGTTCCATTTCAACACGAGAACCGCCGCCAGCTATCGCAATGATTGCATTAGAGCATTCTGTTTCGACGACTTACTACCGCTAGTGCCAGAATTAACACTTGCGCGTCCGCGCCTGGAAATCCACTAGTTGATCCATTCAGTGTGCTTGGCGTCTTACACTGCAATAAAGCGAAGGGATTGGCCTTGATGAAAGCGCTGCTGCTCGTCGATATTCAGAACGGCTTCTGTCCGGGCGGCAATCTGCCGGTGCCTGATGGCGACAAGGTGGTTCCCGTCGCAAACAGACTGATCGACAGCGGCAAATACGATCTGATCGTCGCCTCGCAGGACTGGCATCCGCCATGCCACGGCAGCTTCGCCTCCGCCCATCCCGGTGCCGCCCCCTTCGAGATGGGGGAACTGTCGGGCAAGCCGCAGATGATGTGGCCCGACCACTGCATTCAGGGTACGCTCGATGCCGAACTGCATCCCGAGCTCAAATCCGAAGAGATCGACCTGATCCAGCAGAAGGGCGAGAATCCTGATATCGACAGCTATTCGGCCTTCCGCGACAATGACCGCGACGCCTCGACCGGCCTTTCCGATTTCCTCGAGGACCAGGGCGTCACCGACCTCGACGTCTGCGGGCTGGCGACCGACTATTGCGTCAAGTTCTCCGCGCTCGACGCGCTGGAGATGATGCCTGACGTTCGCGTGCGCTTCGTCGAGGATGCAAGCCGCGGCATCACGCCCGAAGGCGTCACCGCCGCCATCGAGGAGATGCGGACGCATGGCATCGCGATCATCGACAGCGCCAGGGTCCTGGCCGACTGATTGAGATCAGCGATAAAAGACAATGTGGCGAATGTCGGATCGGCACACGTCCATCCGTCCTTGGCTCTGAACACACCAATCATGGGAGTTGAGAGATGAGAAAGCTTGTTACCGCAGCCTTCGTGAGCTTGGATGGCGTCATGCAGGCGCCGGGCGCGCCGCAGGAGGATCCGACCGGCGGCTTCACCCTTGGCGGCTGGACCGTCAATTACTGGGACGAGTCGATGGGCGGTTTCATGGACGGGATTTTTACCGACCCCTTCGCGCTGCTGCTCGGCCGCAAGACCTACGAGATCTTCGCTGCGCACTGGCCCTTCGTCGGCAAAGACGATCCCATCGGAAAAGCCTTCAATGCCGCGACCAAATATGTCGCAACCACCTCGAACGAGCCGCTCACCTGGGAAAATTCCTTTGCGCTACGCGGCGATGCCGCCGCCGAAATCGCCCGCTTGAAGCGAGAAGACGGTCCCGACCTCCTGACGCAGGGCAGCAGTGGCCTGCTGCAAACCCTGCTGGCGCACGACCTGATCGATGAACTCCGGCTCCTGACCTTCCCGCTCATCCTTGGCCCCGGGAAGCGCTTGTTCGGCAAGGGCGCCAGGCCGGAAGCGCTGAAGCTCACGGCCAACTCGGTATCGACGACCGGCGTCATCATGAGCGTCTACGAGCGCGCCGGCGAGGTCGAAACCGGCAGCTTCGGAATGCCCGCGCCTTCGCAAGCCGAGATCACCCGCCGGGAGCGGATGAAGCGCGAGGGCTAAATGCCTCTGCGTTCTGCGATTGCGGGCCGCGACGCCGCCGCGTCCGGTTTATGGACTACAGCGCCGCGCTCAGACGCGCAAGGGACGCTATAGAACTTTGAATTACTGCACAATTTTTATCCTCAAATCGATTCTGATTTAAGGAACAGTATCCTTGTTCTTGTCGTCTCGCTCCAGCAGATAGATGTCCTCGGCCAGGTCCTCCATCTTCCTCAGAAGCGCCGCATGCGCATCGCGAAGGCCCTGATTGTAATAATGGGCTCCGATCTCGTCCGCGAAGAAATCGAGCAGGAATTCCGCCGGCAGCACGCCGATCGCCTGGTCGAGCTCGGCCTCGAAATAGCGGCGAATGCTGGCAACGATCGTCGCCTTCGCCTCCTTCGAAAATTCGATCTTCTTCATCATTGCCTCTTTACCGAATGCGATCGGGACTTTGATGGTTCAGCAAAATCGATTGGTCAATCAAGGAAATTCAATTGCTGTTGCAAGCCATAGACCATAAGGGAAAACCTGAATTCCAAAAGGAAAGATCGCATGAATCGCGCCGACTTTGTTGAAGGTTTGCGGGGTGGCTCCGCCGTTGCGCTGGCATCCGCGCCCTTTGGCGCTCTCTTCGGAGCGCTTGCGGTCGAAAACGGCTTGTCGCTCTCCGAAACCGCCTTCATGAGCGCCACCGTCTATGCCGGCGCCAGCCAGATGGTCGGCATCGAACTCTTCGGTCACAATGTCCACGCCTGGCTGATCGTGCTGTCGATCCTCGCCGTCAATTTCCGCCACGTGCTCTATTCGGCGGCGCTGGCACGCTACATCGGACATTTCACGCCGGTGCAGAAATTCTTCACCTTTTTCCTACTCGTCGATCCGCAATTCGCCGAAGCGGTAAAGCGCGGCGAGTCCGGCCGGCAACTCACCTTCGCCTGGTACTTCGGCTTCGCCATCATCATCTACATTCCCTGGGTGCTGATCAGCATCGCCGGCGGCATGCTCGGCGGCTTCATTGGCGATCCCAAGGCCATCGGCCTCGACATTCTGCTGCCGGCCTATTTCCTCGGCATCGTCCTTGGCTTCCGCAAGCGAGACAATTTCCTGCCCGTGGCGCTCGTCAGCGCGGTGGCGTCCGTACTCGCCTACCGCTATGTCGGCTCGCCCTGGCATGTCAGCCTCGGTGCTGCCGTCGGCATCCTGCTCGCCGCCGTGCTGCCTTTGCCGCCGCAAGAGGCTGATCTCGAAGCCGACGCCCTTCAATCCGAAGTGCACGAGGTCTGAGCCATGGAATTCGATCTTCACATGGCGCTCGTCATCCTCGCCGCAGCAGCCGCCACCTTCGCCACCCGCATCGGCGGCTATATCCTCATCACCCGAATGAAAAGCATTCCCCCGCGCATGGAAGCGGCGCTGAACGCCGTGCCGGCGGCCGTGCTGACGACGCTGGTCGCCCCCGCCTTCTTCATCGGTGGCTGGGAATCGAAGCTGGCGCTGATCGTCGCTCTCTTCATCGGCCTGCGCTTCAGCCATACATGGATGCTGGTCGCCGCCTGGATCGTCGTGATGACCTGGCGCCACTCGATCGGCGCCTGAGCACCGGCCCGAAAGCCGGCACAGAAATTCAAGGCATTACAGCGTCGCCGACGCTGTAATGCCGTTTCTCAATATTCCAGCGGCAGCGTCGCGTTTTCGAGCCACGCCCTGACATCGTGATCGTGGATGAGCGGCATCAGCGCCTCACATGTGCGGCGATGATAGTCGTTGAACCACTGCAGCTCGTCATGGGTCAGAAGCTCGGGAATAACGAGGCTGCGGTCAATCGGGCAGAAAGTCAGCGTCTCGAATCCAAGCATCGGCGCATCGCCGCCCTCGATCTCCTCGGCACCCCGCACATAGATCAGGTTCTCGATGCGGATGCCGAACCTGCCGGGCCGGTAATAGCCAGGCTCGTTCGAAAGGATCATGCCAGGCAGCAGTTCCTGCGTCGAAAGCCTGGAGATGCGCTGCGGCCCCTCATGCACCGAGAGATAGGAGCCAACGCCGTGGCCTGTGCCATGGGCGAAATCGGCGCCGGCCCGCCACAGCGCGATGCGCGCCAGCGGATCAAGGTCGCAGCCGCGCGTGCCCTTCGGGAAACGCGCCGTGCTGATATCTATCATCCCCTTCAGCACCAGCGTGAAGAAGCGCCGATGCTCTTCCGAAACAGTGCCGATGCCGACGGTGCGGGTGATGTCGGTCGTGCCATTGATATATTGCGCGCCAGAATCGATCAGGAAGAGTTCGCCGGCCTCGATCATCCGGTTGGTCTCGGTCGTCACGCGGTAATGCATGATCGCCGCATGTTCGCCGGCGCCCGAAATCGTGTCGAAGGAAATGTCCTTCAGCGGGTTCTGCATGCTCTGGCCGACGCGGGCGCGCGCCGCTTCGAGATACTCGGCAGCAGCGATCTCGCTCACCGTGCCGGGCTTCGTCTGCGACAGCCAATAGAGGAATTCTACCATCGCCGCCCCGTCCTGCAGGTGCGCGGCGGCCGAGCCGTTGATCTCGACGTCGTTCTTCACTGCGCGCGGCAATTTGGCGGGATCGGCGCCCTCCACCACTTCGCCGCCCGCCTTGCGGATGATCTCTGCCAACGCATAGGCGGCGATGTCAGGGTCGATCAGCACGCGGCCGCCATCTCTCGAAACGGCGGCAAGCCTCTCCTCCAACGCCGAGGGCGGCAGCTGCGTGCAGATCTGCCCGAGATAGGCCTCCGGCTCGATGCCGGTCTTGCGCTTGTCGAGAAAGACTTCGGCCCGGCCGTCGGCATGGATGACGGCGCGCGCCAGCGGATGCGGCGTGTGCGGCACATCGGCGCCACGGATATTGAAGGTCCAGGCGACTGAAGAGGGATCGGCGATCAACACCGCCGCAAGATTCTTCTTCGAAAGATCGGCGGCGATCGTCGCGATCTTCTCTCTCGCCAGCACGCCGGCCTGCGCGACGTTCTGGATGCTGACCGCGCCGAGCGGCTCGGCCGGCCGGTCGCTCCAAAGCCTGTCGAGCGGATTGTGCGGCAGGAAGATCAGCGTGCCGCCGATCTGCGAAAGCGCTCTTTCCAGCCGGCGCACCTCGGCACCCGCATGCAGCCAGGGGTCGATGCCGAGCCGCAGGCCGTTGCTGCCGTTTGCGGCAAGCCAGACATGCGGCGGCTCGTTGACAAGATCGCCGCCCGAAAAGACCGAACCGTCGACCTGTTCGGCAAGCTGCGTCACATAGCGCCCGTCAACGAAGACGATCGCCTGTGTGCGTAGAATGAGCGCAATGCCCGCGGAACCGGTAAAGCCCGTCAGCCATGCGAGGCGCTCGGAACCTGCAGGAACATATTCGCCGTTGAACTCGTCGGCGCGCGGCACGAGAAAGGCGTCGATGCCGAGCGAATCGAAACTAGCGCGCAGCGCCGATACACGATCCCTGCCGAATTGCGGCGTGGAGGTAACCTCGAAAGACTGGAACATGCTGGAAACCCGAATGATTGAGACGAATCCGGTTAATGGGATGCCGGCCATGTTAGCGAAATTTCAATCGATGGGGAGAAAAAGCGACAAAACGAGTCGAAACCCCTGGGGCCGCTCAACATTTTGACAGAACTGTGACGCCAAAAGTTAATTTGGCACGCTTTATGCATTGGCCGCATGGCTCCCATGAGCAAAACCCTCTGCCTCCGCATTTCAGAATAGCTATATAGGCTGCATCGAACGGTTCGCGATGAACCTGTAAACAAAGGAATTCTTGAAATGACCGCCTCTCTCTCGCGCTTCGCATATAGCAGCCCGGTGCAGGCTGGCGAACGCCAGACCGTGCGTCACGTAATCGGCGCCCGCCGCCCGCAGAACGAGGACAGCCTCAAGCTGCTCGGCGCCGGCCAGCGGGCCACGCGCCACAAGGGCGCCCTCAGCTACGCGTTCTAAGCCTGAAAGCCAGTCCGTCTCCTCCCTCCCGGACCGGCCTATTGGAATGCAGTAGAGCCCGCTTGAGCGCTCCTCCCCTTGAGCTCGCGGGCATTGACCGGATAGACCGGTCCAAGGCGGTGCCATCGGCACCGCCTTTTTTCTTGTGTCAGGAAAGGCTTTCTTGCCCTTAAGGCAGCGCAAGAAGCGGCTTCGTTTCGATAGGTGTGCAGACCTCTCCCCACCCTCATCCCGGTGCTCGTCACAGGGATCCAGTGCGCCCAAGTCCTTGGGCGCGGGAACTCTCAAGGTCACGGAGTCATTCACCACGCAGACGCGCGATGGCTGGATTCCTGTGACAGGCACAGGAATGAGGTGAGGAGGAGACGTCTCGCCTCAAATAAGGCGTGCAGTGCAGGACAAGCCTTCGCCCCGCCAAAAACTCAAGGCCGGTCGAAGTGAATCGTCACCCAGCCATTCCGCCAGATCGTCCTGACATGGCGAAGTCTCGCGTCACTATAGGCGGCAATCACCTTCCAGCGCTGCCCGGCAAGGATGCCGGAGAGAATGACCGATCCGCCAGGCGCAAGATGCGTCGCAAGCTTCGGCGCCATGCGGATCAGCGGCCGGGCGAGAATGTTGGCGATGATGAGATCGAAGGGACCATGCTCGGAAAAGGCCGTCGAATGAAAGCCCGGCGCGGTCCTAGTGACGATGCCCGAGGCGATGCCGTTGCGGCGCACATTCTCCGCCGCCACCTTCGTCGCAATCGGATCGATGTCGGTCGCCAGCACCGGTATGTTCCTGAGCTTGCGCACCGCAATCGCCAGCACGCCGCTGCCGGTGC
This sequence comes from Rhizobium sp. WYCCWR 11128, assembly GCF_013416305.1. Taxonomy (NCBI): domain Bacteria; kingdom Pseudomonadati; phylum Pseudomonadota; class Alphaproteobacteria; order Hyphomicrobiales; family Rhizobiaceae; genus Rhizobium; species Rhizobium sp. WYCCWR 11128. The sequence continues at coordinate 231,055 of NZ_JACCEZ010000001.1, read as the reverse complement.
CGAGATCGAGCGCGTTGCGGACCGGGCGCGAGCGCACCACGCTATCGATCACCTCGAGGCAACCCGCCGTCGTGCCGTGATGGCCGGTGCCAAAGGCCTGGCCGGCATCGATCTCGATCGCGATGTCGCCGGGGCGGATCTTGTCGCGGTCATGCGAACCATGCACCAGGAAACGCCCTGCCCGGACCGGCTTCAGCCCCTCCAGCGATTTCACCACCCAGTCGATCTCGGGGATGACTTCCCGCTCCAGCCGGGCATCGGGGAAAGAGACCTTCAATGCGTCCTCGACCCGGGATTGCACCTCAGCCTCGTCCTCGGCCATCATGTAGATCGAGGCTTCCCAGATATCCTTCTTCTCATCGATCTCGGTGGTGCCGATGGCAAAGTCTTCTTCACCGAAGACCGCGCTCAGAAGGTCGAGGATCTCTTCGGCCTTGGTTTCGGTCGTCGTCACGTAAAGGCGGATTTCACTCACGATAGGCGGTCTTTCCCGTTTCCGTTGCCCGCCGCCGGTCGAAGCCAACGTCCCATCACGCTGAAACCATCACCCCTTGCTGACGAGATTCTCCAGCTTCTTTACCGCCGTGTCCGGGTTTTCGCCATAGGCGATCGTTCCGGAAAACCGCCCGGCCGAATCGAGCAGGAAGACCGAGGCGGTGTGGTCCATCGTATAGTCGCCGTTCGGATCCTTCTCGTCGACCGGCACTTTCTTGGCGTAGACGCGGAACCCCTTGACGACCTCGGCGATCTTATCGGGCGCGCCCGAAATGCCGGTGATGCGCTTGGAAACATTGGAGACGTATTCGTTCATGATCTCGGGCGTATCGCGTTCCGGATCGACGGTGACGAAATAGGCCTGCAACTTATCGCCCTTCGGATCGACCTTCTCCATCCAGCCGTTCAGCTCGAAAAGCGTCGTCGGGCAGACTTCCGGGCAATGGGTGAAGCCGAAGAACAGCGCCGTCGGCTTGCCGCGCAGCGCCTCCTCGGTGATCGGCTGTCCGTTCTGGGAGACCAGGGTGAAGGGCACGCCGAAAGGCGCTTCCGCCACCACATTCTTCGACTTCGTCAGGTAGAGCGTGTACGCGCCAAGAAACCCGGCAAGTATCAGGACACCGACCCAGACGGCGATGCGGAATGTCTTCATTGGCATGATCCTCGATCCAGGCGGATGTGCCGCCCGCCACTGCTGGCGTGATTATAGCCTCGACCGGAGGCGCGCAATTCAAGAATATGTTTTCGAACCCGTGTTGAATTGTCTCACCGGTAGAAACTGCCACGGCAACGAAATCCGCCCTCAGGAATCTGCACCGATCAAAAATGCATGTGTTTGAATAGCTTACCTCTAGAGCGACGGGCAATCCGAAAATACGTATCGTTAGGAAAGACTTAAGCCGTCACATCTATATTTAACGGCGGTTCCGCATCGCCTCTCCCGCTGGGGACAACTGGGAAGAATTCTGACCATGAACAACAATAACGCCATCAAGCAGTCGGGCGCTTATCTCGAAATCGTTTCGTTCCACCTGGGCGATCAGGAATTCTGCATCGACATCATGGCCATCCGCGAAATCCGCGGCTGGGCGCCAGTGACGCCGATGCCGCACACCCCGCCCTACGTCTTGGGTCTCATCAACCTGCGCGGCGCCGTGATCCCCGTTATCGACATGGCCTGCCGCCTCGGCATGAAGATGACCGAGCCCTCCGAGCGCTCGGCGATCATCGTCACCGACATCGCCGGCAAGCTGGTCGGCCTGCTGGTCGAGCAGGTTTCCGACATGATGACCATCAAGAGCGAGGACCTGCAGCCGCCGCCGGAAATCATCCCGGAAGCCCAGCGCGCCTTCTGCCGCGGCATCGTCGCGCTCGAAAAGACCATGGTCTGCTTCTTGAACCTCGACACGGTCATTGCCGACGAGCTAACGCAGGCCGCCTGAGGAATACTCATATCTGGAATTCGAAGGCCCGGCTCGTCCGGGCCTTTTTGATTTTGGAATGAGCGAAATCGGGAAGTGGCGCTCTTTCCAAAATCTCACCGCAGAAGCCTTATTGCGGCTTCCCGTTCTTCCACACAACGTTCTGCCCGTAGAGCGGGATGGTCGAGATCGACATCTTCGCCGAACCGTCCGTCAGTTCGCGCGAATGGGCGAGATAGATAAGCGTGTCGTTCGTCTTGTCGTAGATGCGGTTGACGACCAGTGTCTTCCAGATCAGCGACATGCCCTGGCGGAACACCTCGCTGCCATCCTTGGACAGGTCGATATTACCGATCTCGATCGGCCCCGTCTGCCGGCAGGCAATGGAATTGTTGGACGGATCCTCGAACCAGTTGCCGTTCTTGAACCGGTCGATCAGGCTGCGGTCGAAATAGGTGACGTGGCAGGTAACGCCCTTGACCTCAGGGTCGGAGACCGCATCGACGATGATGTCGTTGCCGATCCAGTCGACCCCGACCTTGCCGACGACTTCGGCCGAGGCAGCACCTGTGGAAAGGGCAGCGAAAGAGAAGGCGGCGAGGAGAAAATTGCGCAGTCTGGACATGGCGGCTCCCTGAATATCCGCATTCTAGATAAGCATGCACTCATGCTTTGCAAGAAAAGGGCGTTTGCGGAAAGGGATCAGCCTTTTCGGCAGGTGCAGGGCTCATAGGCCTGCGCCGTCAGCCGACCTGGCTTCATGCCGATCAACGACGGTATGGCGTGGACGGCATGGGCCTTGACCGCCCTTGCCATCTCGATGGCCGCTGCTGCGCAGACGGCGGCATCTTCGGCGGCGTTGTGGTGCACGAAACGCAGGCCGAGATGCTCGGCGATCAGGTTCAGCCGGTGCGAGAGGAAATGCGGCCAGATCCGCTGCGCCATCTTCAGGCTGCAGAGATAGGTAAGCTCAGGATAGGATTGCCGGTAGAGATCGAGGCTCGCCCGCCAGACGCTGAAATCGAAGGCCGCATTGTGCGCGATCATCGTCGCGCCGCGAAAATCCTCCTCGAACTCATCCATTACCTCGGGGAACTCGGGCGCGTCCTCGACATGCTCCGGCCGGATGCCGTGGATTGCGATGTTCATCCCTGAAAAGCGCATGTCCCGCGGCCGGATCAGCCGCTCCTCGACGCGCGTCACCCTGCCTTCCTCGATCCAGGCAAGGCCGACGGAACAGGCGCTACCGCGCTGTTCGTTCGCCGTTTCGAAGTCAATCGCGATGGTCTTCAAATCAGCAACCCGAATCGTTTCTTCCGGCACAGGAATACCGCCCCGCTTCTGGCCGCGCAAATTCGACACGCCGCCCGGTTGACTTTTTAACCCGCATATCGAAACTTATTGCCATGATCGGTTCCCTAACCATGGCAGCGCTTATCCATCACACCACGACCCTTGAAGGGTACGCGGGAGCGATGGCGCGTTAGCAGCGATCCGATCATCATCCCGAAACCCTGCCGAGGCGAGCAGGGTTTTCGGAAACCGGCTCTCCTCCCGACCACGATGGAGAGCATGAATGTCTGAAAACGAAGAGAATGAACCTCGCGGCCGAGCGCGCTTGCCGGATGGCGTCCTCGTGCGCGCCGTCCGCCTGTCCGATGCGGAGGAGATCACCGATCTCATAAATCTGCCGAGCTACCGGGCCGGCACCTTACGGCCGCCATATCAGAGGATCGAAGAGGTTCGCAAACACATGGAAAATCCGTCGCCCGGCGCGCTCAACCTCGTCGTCACCCAGGACGGCAAAATCGTCGGCAATAGCGGCCTCAACCGTCTTTCCGGCCGCCGGCAGCACGTCGCCAGCATCGGCATGGGTGTGCATGACGACTTCACCGGCCGCGGCTTCGGACGGATCCTGCTCGGAGCAATGGTCGATGCTGCTGACGACTGGCTCGATATCAAACGTCTGGAACTGACCGTCTACACCGATAACGATGTTGCCATCGGCCTCTACCGGAAATTCGGCTTCGAGCAGGAAGGGCTGCTGAAGGCCTTCGGATATCGCGCCGGTCAATATGTCGACGCCTATACGATGGCGCGGCTCAGGCTATGAGCAACGGGGCTGGCGGTTTGCCGTCAGCCCCTCACCCGCTGATCAGCGCCAGCCACTCGTCCTCGTCCATCGTCTGCACGCCGAGCTCACGCGCCTTGTCGAGCTTGGAGCCGGCGCCGGGGCCGGCGACGACGATGTCGGTCTTCTTGGAGACCGATCCCGCCACCTTGGCGCCGAGACTTTCAGCCCTCGCCTTCGCCTCGTCGCGGGTGAACTTTTCCAGCGAGCCGGTGAAAACCACGGTCTTGCCGGCGACCGGGCTGCCTGCCGTCTTCGGTTGTTCGGCCTCCTCGGGCGTCACTTCCTCGATAAGCCGGGTGATCACCTCGACATTGCGCGGCTCCTTGTAGAATTCGACGATGGCGCGCGCCACGACCTCGCCGATACCCTCGATGGCGTTGAGATCGTTCCAGGCGTCGCCGGAAAGCGCCTCGGCCTCGCGCATTGCGGTTTCAAAGGCCGCATAGGTGCCGTAGGAGCGCGCCAAGAGCTTCGCTGTGGTCTCACCGACATGACGGATGCCGAGCGCGTAGATGAAGCGGTGGAGCGCAATGCTGCGCCGTTCGGTGATCGCCGCATAGAGCTTGCCGACGCTGACCTTGCCGAAGCCGTCGATATTCTCCAGCTTGGTCAGCGATTGCTGCTGACGCTTCTCCAGCGTGAAGATATCGGGCGCAGTGCGGATCTGCAGCGACGCGTCCTCGTTTTCGAAGAAGAAGTCGATCTGCTTCGAACCGAGCCCTTCAATATCGAAAGCGTTGCGCGAAACGAAGTGCTTCAGATGCTCGGTCGCCTGCGCCCTGCAGATGAAACCGCCGGTGCAGCGGGTGACCGAATCGAGCTTGCCGGTCTTCTCATGTCTTTCGCGCACGGCATGCGAACCGCAGACCGGGCAGGTCTTCGGAAATTCATAGGGTCTGGCCTCGGCCAAGCGCTTCTCCATGACGACGTCGAGTACCTGCGGAATGACGTCGCCTGCGCGCTGCACGATGACGGTATCACCAATGCGGATATCGTGCTCGTCGTCGCGGATGCGTTCGCCGCTATTGCCGATGCCCTGGATGTAGTCCGCGTTGTGCAGCGTCGCATTGGTGACGACCACGCCACCGACGGTGATCGGCGTCAATCGCGCGACAGGTGTGAGGGCGCCGGTGCGGCCGACTTGGATGTCGATATTCTCGACGATCGTGAATGCCTGTTCGGCAGGAAACTTGTGCGCCGTCGCCCAGCGCGGCGAACGCGAGCGGAAGCCGAGACGGGCCTGCAGCTCGAGACTGTCGACCTTGTAGACGACGCCGTCGATGTCGTAGTCGAGATCCGGGCGCTCGAGACCGATCTCGTCATAATGCGACAGGATGTCGGCGACCGAGTTCAGCCGCTTCATCAGAGGGTTCACGGGGAAACCCCAATCCTTGAAGGTCTGCACCATCCCAAATTGCGTGTCGGCGGGCATTTCCGACATCTCGCCCCAGGCGTAGGCGAAGAATTTCAGCTTGCGGCTCGCCGTCACCTTGGCGTCGAGCTGGCGCAGCGATCCGGCAGCCGTATTACGCGGATTGACATAGGTCTGCTTGCCCTCCGCCTCCATCTGCCGGTTCAGCGCCAGGAAGTCGCTCTTGGCCATATAGACTTCACCGCGGATCTCCACGACGGCGGGAACACCCTTCGGCAGCTCGTTGGGGATCTCGGCGATGGTGCGGATATTGGCGGTGACATTCTCACCCGTCGTGCCGTCGCCGCGTGTCGCTGCCGTCACCAGCCTGCCGTTTTCGTAACGGATCGACATCGAGAGCCCGTCGATCTTCGGTTCGGCGGTAAAGGCGATCGACTGGTCCGGCAGCCGGCCGAGGAAGCGATAGACGCCGGCGACGAAATCCTGCACGTCCTCCTGCGAGAAAGTATTGTCGAGCGACAGCATCGGCCGCGCATGGACGACAGGCGAGAACGTGACGGAGGGCGCTGCACCGACATGCCGCGATGGGCTGTCTTCGCGGATCAACTCGGGAAACCGCACTTCCAGCGCATCGTTGCGGCGCTTCAGCGCGTCGTAATCAGCATCCGAAATCTCCGGCCGGTCCTTGCCGTGATAGAGCGCATCGTGATGCGCAATCTCCTTTGCCAGCCGTTCAAGCTCGACGGCAGCCTCTTCGATCGTCAACGTGTCGACGGTGGAACCTTCGGTGGGCATGGAACATCACTCCAGAGAATCTGCATTGTTTTTTAGAGCAAAATTTCCGGATGAAAAGAGAGGCCGCGTATCCGCCGTCGGGAGGATCGGCCTGCTCACCTCTCCTCCTCCATTCCTGTGCCTGTCACAGGAATCCAGCCACGGCGCCTCTGCGCCGTGAATGACTCTCTTTCAAGGAAGAAGAATCTCCCGCGCCCAAGGACTTGGTCGCGCTGGATCCCTGTGACGAGCACAGGGATGAGGGAGATTGAGGTGAGCTTTCGCGCCGACTTTCATGCCTTGGAACCCTTGTCACCGCCCTCCCCGGCCTATTCCCAATCGTTCGCATTACGCAACCTGATGCCACTGACATGCAGGCTGGTGCCCCAGAGCCCTTTCAGCGGCGTCAGCGTGTCCACCACCCGAAGCTCCACCTTGCGCGGCGCAAACTCCTGGTCGAGCCGCGAGATGGCGGTGCGCTCGATGGGAACAACGCGTCTGCGGGCCACCCACATGCCAGCATCATCCAGATCCTCGAAGCCCTCGGCCGGCAGCTCGTAGCGGTGGATGGTATCCGCTTCGAGCCTCTCCAGCCAATGGCGCTCTACGTAGGCAACGGCCCGCCAGTCGCCGAGCCAGCGCCGCCGTTCGGCCTCCAGCGTATCGGCTGTCGCCCAGAGCAGGATGCGGGGACAATCGCGCGGAAAGAGATACATGAAATCATGATCGGCATCGATTGCCCAGACGAGCGGACCGTTCAGCCATTCCCGGCCGGGCGCGCGGGCAGACGGGACGCGAACCGAACGTGGCTCGAACGCAGCAATACCGGAATCGTCGCTGAAATGGAAAAGCCGCATGGCATGAGCTCGCCGCCGATCGGGAAGCTTCAGCGCATATCGCGCCGCGGGATGATTGTCATCCCGCCGGCCCGAGCGGAAAGAGCATCGGAAGAAAAATCAGCCGTTGCCGGCGAGCAGCCGCTTCGCCGCCGCCCTCGCCTCTTCGGTGACCGAAGCCCCGGCCAGCATACGGGCGATCTCCTCGGTGCGATCCTTTTGCGCCATCGTGGCGACGCGCGTGGCGATCTTTTCCGAACCGTCGGCCGACGGTCCCTTGGAAATCAACAGATGCGTCGCAGCCCGCGCCGCGACCTGCGGCGCATGCGTGACCGACAACACCTGCACCCGCTCCGACAGCCGCTTCAGCCGCTGGCCGATCGCATCGGCCACCGCGCCGCCGACGCCGGTATCGATTTCATCGAAGACGAGCGTCGGAGCCGATCCGCGATCGGCAAGCGCCACTTTCAGCGCCAGCAGGAAACGCGACAGCTCGCCGCCCGAGGCGACCTTCATGATCGAGCCCGGCCGCGTGCCGGGATTGGTCTGAACATGGAACTCGACGACGTCGATGCCTTCGGCGAGCGCCTCCCCTGCATCCGTGGTAATCTCGACCATAAAACGGGCGCGTTCGAGTTTAAGCGCCGGCAGCTCGGCCATGACGGCCCCAGCCAGTGCGGTGCCGGCACGATGGCGCTTGTCAGACAGCGAGCGCGCCGCCGCATCGTAATTTTCCCGCGCTAGGCCGACCTCGGCGTCGAGCCGCGCAAGCCGCTCCTCGCCCGCGTCGAGATCGGCAAGATCGGCGATCATGCGCACAGCTAACGCCGGCAGCTCAGTGACGGGCACGGAATATTTGCGCGAGGCGGCCCTGAGCGCGAAAAGCCGCTCCTCCACCCGCTCCAGCTCTCTCGGATCGTATTCGGTCTTGCGCAGCGCCGCCTCGACTTCCATCTGCGCGTTGGAAAGCTGGTCGAGCGCGGCATCGAGCAGCGTCACAGTGTCTTCGAGCAGTCCCGGCGCCTCATGGCTCTTGCGCTCGAGCCGGCGCACCAGCGAGGCGATATGGGGCACCGGCGAGGCATTGCCGTTCAGGAATTCGGACGCCTCGGCGATATCGCCGGCGATTCGCTCGGCTTTCATCATCTTCTGCCGGCGATCGGCGAGTTCTTCCTCCTCGCCATCCTGCGGCGAGAGCTTCTCGAGTTCCTCGACGGAAGAGCGCAGATAGTCGGCTTCGCGCGCCGCACTTTCCACCTTCTCGCGGTGCTTCTTCAGCGTCCGCTCGCTGTCGCGCCACAGGCGATAGAGCCGGGAGACCTCCGAAACCTCGTCGGTGAGGCCGGCGAAGGCATCGAGCAGAGTGCGGTGGGCATTGGTGTCGACAAGGGCGCGATCGTCGTGCTGACCGTGGATTTCGACCAGCATCTGACCGGCCTGGCGCATCAGTTGCACGCTGACCGGCTGGTCGTTGACATAGGCCTTGGTGCGTCCGTCCGCTGATTGCTGGCGGCGGAAGATCAGATCGCCCTCGTCGTCGATGCCGTTTTCACGCAGGAGTGTGCGGGCGCCGTGTTCCATGCCGACGTCGAACACCGCCGTCACCTGGCCCTTGTCCTCGCCATGACGCACCAGGTCGCCGTCGCCGCGTCCACCGAGCGCCAGCGACAGGCTGTCGAGCAGGATGGATTTGCCCGCCCCGGTCTCGCCCGTCAGCACGGAGAGGCCGGTCTCGAAGGCAAGATCCAGCCGCTCGATCAGGACGATATCGCGGATCGAAAGCTGGATCAGCATTGGCCTCAGGAACCGAGAAGAAGTTTCTTGCCCGCTGCGGCGATCCACGAGCCCTTGTTTTCACGTGGCTCGGCACCGCCGCTCTGCAGCAGCTTGTAGGAATCAGCATACCACTGGCTGTCGGGATAATTGTGACCGAGAACGGCAGCGGCTGTCTGCGCCTCGTCGACGATGCCCATGGAATAATAAGCTTCGACGAGACGCGCTAAGGCCTCTTCGATCTGGTTCGTATTCGGATATTTCTCGACGACGATACGGAAGCGCGAGATCGCGGCGAGATATTCCTTCCGCTCCATGTAGTAGCGGCCGATCTGCATTTCCTTGCCGGCGAGCTGGTCGCGCGAAAAGCGGATCTTGGCCTGTGCGTCGTCGACATATTCGGAGTTCGGATAGTTGTCGATGACGGCCTGCATCGCCTCGATCGTCTTGGCCGAGGCGCGCTGGTCCTGCGTCACGTCGACGATCTGCTTGGAATAGGTGAGACCAATGAGATACTGCACATAGGCGGCATCCTGGGATTTCGGATATTGCGACATGTAGCGGTTGCCGGAAGCAAGCGCATCGTCTAAACGGCCCTGGCGATATTTGACGAAGGTGCTCATCACGAGCGCTTTGCGCGCCCATTCGGAAAAAGGGTTCTCGCGGTCGATCGCGTCAAACTTGCGCGCCGCTTCCGCCATGTTGCCGGCCTTCATATTGGCCAGGCCCTGGGTGTAGAGCACGTCAGGCGGATCGGTTTCGAGACCGAGCTTGGTGATGTCGATGTCGGGATCCGACTGGCAACCGGAGATCAAGGCGCCTGCGCTGAGCACCAGAAGCGATGCGAACAAGGCGCGCGCTGTCTTCATCATACCTTCAGATCCTGCATAACCCATTCGAAAGAACCCCACTGCTGCCGCTCTCTCCACGGCAGCCACGCCTCGCTGGCGTTTCTAGCCACAAATGTGCATCAAGAGCAACGCAATGATAAGGCATTAACGCATTTTTGTGGCAGCAGCCGCAGAATGATCGGCTTTTCAACTTCTTCCCGACCTGTGGCGGCCAAGCATCGGTCTATTGCCGTAGACACGCCCGACATAAAAAAACCGCCTCCGGGAAAGAGGCGGCCTGGTCTTGAGAATATGCTGGAGGTCATGCCGACCAGGGAGCGAATTCCGAAGCACTGACCGCGATCAGTTCGCGGGCAGCGACGCGCTGGCGCGGCGTCGACGTCTCGACCACTTCGTAGGCGGAGGAATCGGCGAGCAGCGCCTTCAGCGCATTGGCATTCATCTTGTGACCGCCGCGATAGGAACGGTAGCAACCGATGAACTGGACGCCGGCAAGCGACAGATCGCCGACGGCGTCGAGCGTCTTGTGGCGGACGAATTCATCCTTGGCGTAACGCAGCCCTTCGACGTTGATGACGGTGTTGTCGTCCGAGATGACGACGGAATTTTCGAGTGAGGACCCGAGCGCGTGGCCTGACGCCCAGAGACGCTCGACATCGCGCATGAAGCCGAAGGTGCGGGCGCGCGAAAGCTCGGCCTTGAAGACGGCGGGTGTCATGTCGCCGGCCCACTTCTGCCGGCCGATCAGCGGGCACTCGAAATCGATTTCGACTTCGAAGCGTGTACCGTCATAAGGACGGAATTCGCTCCAGGAGCCGCCATGCTCGATTCGCACCGGCTTGGTAATACGGATATAGCGGCGCTTGACGCCGAGCGAGACGAGACCGACCTGCTCGATTGCCTCGACGAAGGGCAGCGAGCTGCCGTCCATGATCGGCATTTCGGAGCCCTGCACCTCGATCACCACATTGTCGAGGCCGAGCGCATAGACGGCGGCCATGACATGCTCGATCGTCGCAACCGAATGGGCCGGCGAGAATCCGAGCACGGTGCAGAGGTCGGTATTGCCGACCTGCGAGGAGACGGCCTTGAGTTCGGTGATGTCGCCATTGTCATGCAGGCGCTGGAAAACGACGCCGGTGTCCGATTCGGCCGGATTCAGGGTGATCGAGACTTCCGCACCAGAATGGACCCCGGTGCCCGAAAGCGTCACCGGACGCGATACCGTCGTTTGAAAACCCAGCAAGCCAATCGCCATAAATTCTGCCTTTTATTCTTCCGTACCGGCGGTCTGTCCGATCGGCACGGTCATCGTTCATTCTGCAACCGGAGCCTGTCGAAAGGTCTCCTAGGGCAGTTTCATTGCACCATACTTACGTGCGCCAGCGCTCCAATCCAAATCACTGTTTCTTTCGCTTTGTTACGAAGTCACGCGATTGAAATTGCTCGCGAATCGCAGGCTGAAAAACAGCAATGCCCGGGACCTTGATCCCGGGCATGAACGGTGCTGAAGCAGCTCCTCAGTTCGACTGGCGACGCAGGAATGCCGGGATTTCCAGCTGGTCGTCTTCCTGCATCATCCGGGCCTGCGGAACCGCGCGGCCCTGGTCGTCGAGGTTGCCGCGGCGCGGTGCGTAGAGGCTTGCCTCGGGCGACAGCGGACGGCGCTGCTGCGAAGCGGACGGCGCTGCTGCCGTCATATCGGCGGCAACGGCGTCGTCGTCGCGGCGGCCAAGCGAATTGGTGATTCGCTTGAGCAGGCCCATCGGGCCGCGCTCCTCCGCCGCGTGCGCGGAAGCCGGCTGCGTGCGGTGGTCGAGTTCGGCCTGGACGACCGGCGGGAAATCCTCAACCTTCGGCATGCGCACCGGTTCGGCCTGGCGGATGGTCGGCTCCTGCCGGACCGGCTGCTGCTGGACCGGCTGACTTATGACCGGCTGGCTCATGACGGGCGCCGGAGCCTGCTGCTGCACCTGAGGACGCATTGCCGGAGCTTCCGGCGCAGGCGCGAAGATCTTGCTCTGCGGACGGAAGGTTTCCTGCTGTACTACGGGCTGCTGCAGCGGTGCGGCAGCACGCGGGGCCGGAATTTCGAGCTCGCGTTCCATCTCGGCTTCGCGGATGGTCTGCGCGATCGGATCCATGGCCTTCGGTGCCTGCATCACGGGGGCAGGCTGCACTGCGGCCGCTGCCGGAGCAACAGCCGCGGAGGGACGGATAGCGGGCCTTGCGGCCGGCTGGAGGTTGCGCTCGGCGGCTTCGTTCATCGCCCGGTCGATGCCGGTTGCGACGACCGAGACGCGGATGATGCCTTCGAGCGATTCGTCGAAGGTGGCGCCGAGGATGATGTTGGCGTCAGGATCGACTTCCTCGCGGATGCGGGTCGCGGCTTCGTCGACTTCGAAGAGGGTGAGGTCGCGACCGCCGGTGATGGAGATCAGCAGGCCCTGGGCGCCCTTCATCGAGGTTTCGTCGAGCAGCGGGTTGGCGATCGCAGCCTCTGCGGCCTGGAGCGCGCGGCCGGAGCCGGAAGCTTCGCCAGTGCCCATCATCGCGCGGCCCATCTCGCGCATCACCGAGCGGACGTCGGCAAAGTCGAGGTTGATGAGGCCTTCCTTGACCATCAGGTCGGTGATGCAGGCAACGCCCGAATAGAGAACCTGGTCAGCCATGGCGAAAGCATCGGCGAAGGTCGTCTTATCGTTGGCGATGCGGAAGAGGTTCTGGTTCGGAATGACGATCAGCGTATCGACAGACTTCTGCAGTTCCTGGATGCCCATCTCGGCCAGGCGCATGCGGCGCCCACCTTCGAAATGGAACGGCTTGGTGACGACGCCGACCGTCAGGATGCCCTTGTTGCGGGCGGCCTGCGCGACAACCGGAGCAGCACCTGTGCCGGTGCCGCCGCCCATGCCGGCGGTGACGAAGCACATATGCGTGCCGTTCAGGTGATCGACGATCTCGTCGATGCACTCCTCGGCGGCCGCGCGGCCGACTTCCGGCTGCGAGCCGGCACCGAGGCCTTCGGTGACGTTGACGCCGAGCTGGATGATGCGCTCGGCCTTCGTCATCGTCAGCGCCTGCGCATCCGTGTTGGCGACGACGAAGTCGACGCCCTGGAGGCCGGCGGTAATCATGTTGTTGACGGCATTGCCGCCACCGCCGCCAACGCCGAACACGGTGATGCGCGGCTTCAGCTCTGTGATGTCAGGCTTTTGCAGCTTGATGGTCATGGTACCTGTTCCTTCTCTCTCTGGCCGCATCGCCACGCCGGCCAATTACTCAAATTTCAGAAGCTTTCCTTCAGCCACTGGCCCATGCGGGCTATGCGGCTGTTATTTCCCCCAAGCGACATGAGCAGGCCGCTCTGTGACGCATGTGTCTCCATGTCCGCGACCTGCGGATAGATCATCAGGCCGACGGCCGTCGAAAAGGCCGGGCCCTTGGCCGCCGTCGGCAACCCAGAGACGCCCATCGGACGACCGATGCGGACGTTACGGGCAAGGATGCGCCGCGCCACGTCGGCAAGGCCGGTCAGTTGGCTCGCTCCGCCGGTCAGCACGACGCGCTTGCCGACGATCGGGCTGAAGCCGGAGCGCTGGATGCGGTCGCGGATCAGTTCCATCGTCTCTTCGATTCGGGCCGAGACGATGCGCGAAACCAGTGCCCGCGGCACCTGCGACGGCTGGTCGCGATCGTCCTCGCCGATCGGCGGGATCGAGATCAGCTCGCGCTCGTCTGAGGAATTCGAAAGCGCCGAGGCATGCACGACCTTCAGCCGCTCCGCATCCTCGATGCGGGTCGAAAGGCCGCGCGCCAGGTCGGTAGTAACGTGATGGCCGCCGAGGCCGACGGCATCCGTATGAACGAGCTTGCCCTCGGCAAAGACCGAAATCGTCGTCGTGCCGCCGCCCAAGTCGATCGCTGCGCAGCCGAGCTCGACCTCATCGTCGACGAGAGCCGCAAGACCCGATGCATAGGGCGTCGCGACGATGCCCTCGACCGACAGATGCGCACGATTGACGCTAAGCTCGAGGTTCTTCAGCGCCGAGCGCTCCGCCGTCACCACATGCATGTCGACGCCGAGCGCATCGCCGTACATCGCCAGCGGATCGCGGATGCCGCGCTCGCCGTCGAGCGAGAAGCCGGTCGCCAGCGAATGCAGCACCGAGCGGTCCTGGCGCAGCGACTGCTGGCAAGCGGCCGACAGCACCTTCTTCAGATCGTTGAGTTCGACTTCCTGGCCACCGAGATCGATCGTCGCGGTGTAGATGTCACTGCCGAGGCGGCCGGCCGTCAGGTTGACGATCAGGCTCTCGACCGTCAGCCCCGCCATGCGCTCGGCCGCATCGACGGCAAGGCGGATGACGCCTTCCAATGCGTCGAGATCGGCGATGACGCCGGTCTTGATGCCGCGCGAGCGCTGATGGCCGATGCCGATGATCTCGATATTGTGCGTGCGGCCCGGCAGGATCTGGCTTTCCTCGCGCGGCGTCAGCCGGCCGATCATGCAGACGACCTTGGTGGAACCGATGTCGAGCACCGAAACGACATGTGACCGCTTCGACGAAAGCGGCTTCAGGCGCGGCAATCCGAAATGGGATGAACCGAACAAGCTCATATATTCTGCCCCGCCTTCTTCAATTCTTTCGTGCGCTCCGTCACTGCCGTCTGCCTGCGGACCGCCGCCTCCGGCGTCAGCTGGATCGCGGTTCTGTCGGCCAGCCTGAGATCGACTGCGGCAATGTCCCGCTCGAGGAGCTGATGCTCCTTGTCGAACTTCGAAAGCGTCGCCAGTGCCTGGTCGATACCGTCTTCCGGCAGCTTGACGACGACGCCGTTATCCATGTGCAGGTCCCAGCGACGGCCGGATATCCAGACATAGGCCTTTACGCGGGCCTTCACGTCGGGCCACTTCGAGAAGGCTTCGTCGAGCGAAGCAGCCGCCGTTTCGGCATCGCGGCCGACGACGAGCGGCAGCGCCGAAAACTTGTTGTCCCGCAGCGGCGCAATGACGCTGCCGTTCTTCTCGATCAGGGAAAGCTCCTGCCCGTGCTGCCAGATCGCATAGGCCTGGCGCTCCTTGAGCTTCACCTCGATCGTCTTCGGATAGATCTTGCGGACCTCGACATTTTCGACCCAGGGAAGATGCGCAATCTTCCTGCGGGCGGCATCGACGTCGAGGGCGACCAGCGAGGTCGTGCCGTCAAGGCCGATCAGCTGCAGGATTTCGATTTCGGAGGTTTCCGAATTCCCGGAGACCTTGACGTCCTCGATCGCAAAACCCGCGGCCGTCGTCGTCGCCTGCGCCACGGCTTCCGTGTGACCGCCGAGCGACATGCCGTAAAGCCCCGTCGCGCCCAAGAAAGCGAGCGCCGAGACCGTGCCGGTATGAACAGGAATGTAGATGCGGCCGCTGCAGAGGCTGATCAGAAAGCGCGTGACCCGGCGCAGCGGACGCGGCAGCACGAACCGCTCTTCGGCTTCCATAATCGGAAGCACGGCATGATGGCTGGGGCGCCCAATCCTCTTGACTGTCAACGCAAACAAGACGCGTCCTCCACCATCCACCGGAGAAACTGACCAAACGAATAACCGGCATGACCGGCCATTTCGGGCACGAGCGAGGTTGGGGTCATACCTGGTTGGGTATTGACTTCCAGCCAGATGATTTCGCCGTCTTCGGAGAAACGATCGTCGTAACGAAAGTCGGACCGACTGACGCCGCGACAACCGATTGCCTGATGCGCCCTTAGGGACAATGTTTGTATTTTTTGGTAAATATTCGGTGAAATTTTCGCGGGGATGACGTGTTTTGAACCGCCTGCCGCATACTTGGAGTCGTAATCATAAAAATTGTGTCCCTGCGGCACCACTTCCGTGACGCCGAGCGGAGTTTCACCCATGACGCCGCAGGTGAGTTCGCGACCATAGACATAGCGCTCGACGATCACTTCCTCGCCGTAACGCCACTCGGGCGAGCTGACGATCTGTGGCGGATGCGCCTGATCTTCCGTGACGATGACGACGCCGAAGCTCGACCCCTCGCGGACGGGTTTCACCACATAGGGCGGTTTCATCGGATGCGTCGAGGGAAAGGCGAAACGGTTGACCACCTGCGATTCGGCGACCGGAATACCGGCGGCGGCGGCAACGAGCTTCGCCTTATCCTTGTCCATCGCCAGCGCCGAGGCAAGCACGCCCGAATGCGTATAGGGGATTTCGAGATATTCGAGGATGCCCTGAATGGTGCCGTCCTCGCCGAACGGGCCGTGAAGCGCATTGAAGACGACATCGGGCTTCAGCGCGGCGAGCTTCTCGGAAACGTCGCGCGCCACGTCGATGCGCGTCACGTCGAAGCCCTCCGCCTCGAGGGCTTCTGCGCAAGCCTTTCCCGAGGAAAGGCTGACAGGCCTTTCCGAGGAAAATCCGCCCATCAGGACAGCGACATGCTTGCGACTCATCAACACCCCCAAAAAATAACTTCCATTTTCGAAATCGACGCTTGCGCGAAGCTGTCTGCGCCGTTTCGGGCCTTTGTCCGACCTGGGTGCATTAGAGCATCATTATGGTTAATGAAGTGTTTACTTTCGTTAACTTCGTATTGCCGCGCCCGTGATTTTTTAACCTTCTCTTCTTCGGGATTGCCAGATCGAAGACGCCGCCGATCCGCGAAAACAGAAAAACCCGCACGGAAAAACCGCGCGGGCTCAATGGGATAGCTCTTTGTCTTGCAGTCAGTCGGCGTCGTCGAGGAATTTCCATACGAGTCCGCCGAGCGCTCCACCCGCAAGCGGCGCAATCCAGAACAGCCAGAGCTGCTGCAGCGCCCAGCCGCCGACGAAAAGCGCCTGGCCGGTGGAACGCGCTGGATTGACCGAGGTATTCGTCACGGGGATGGCAACGAGATGGATCAGCGTCAGCCCGAGGCCGATCGCCAGCGGCGCGAAGCCCGCAGGCACCCGGCTGCTGGTCGACCCCAAGATGATGATCAGGAAGAACATGGTCAGCAGCACTTCGATCAGCAGCGCCGAAAGCAGTGAATAACCACCCGGAGAGTGCTCGTCATATCCGTTGGCGGCAAAGACGCCGAGTTCGAAACCCGCCTTGCCGCTGGCGATGAGATAGAGCAGCGCCGCCGCGGCGATGGCGCCGACAACCTGCGCGACGATATAGGGAACGAGACGCGCCGCCGGAAACCGTCCGGCAACCGTAAGGCCGAGGGAGACGGCGGGGTTGAAATGACCGCCCGAAATACCGCCCACGGCATAGGCCATGGTGAGCACCGTCAGACCGAACGCAAAGGCCACGCCGACAAAACCAATTCCAAGCTCGGGATAGGCCGCGGCCAGCACGGCACTGCCGCATCCGCCGAAGACCAGCCAGAACGTGCCGAGAAATTCGGCAACAAGACTCTTTTGCATGGATATCTCCTCTGCCCTCAACCAGAGGGTTAGCAATGAATCTGTTACAATTCGATTCCGGTCAAGCACGCGGGCAACGCCACGGCAAGCCTCGCGCAAGGAAGGAAAACCCAAGGATTTGAGATGACGCCGAGGGACGCGAGCCGGTAATGCATGCAGCCGCGTTCCCTGTACCGACTGCATGTTTTGACGTTTTCTCGGATCTGAAATTGCGTTAAGACCCGCCCGCCTCCCAAGGCGCTTCACAAAAATACTGATTGGAATGAAAATGACAGACGCGATCTCCGCATCGCCGACTCCTGCCTCGAACAGTGCGCAAGTCAATTCCCCGGCTCGCGTTCTCATCGCCAGCCTTGTCGGCACCACCATCGAATTCTTCGACTTCTACGTCTACGCGACGGCAGCCGTCCTCGTCTTCCCGCATCTCTTTTTCCCGGCAAGTGATTCGAACGCCGCAACGCTGCAGTCGCTCGTCACCTTCTCGATCGCCTTCTTCGCCCGCCCCATCGGCGCCGTGATTTTTGGCCATTTCGGCGATCGCATCGGCCGCAAGGCGACGCTCGTCGCCGCGCTGATGACGATGGGGCTTTCGACCGTCCTGATCGGCATGCTGCCGGGCTATGATGCGATCGGCATCGCGGCACCCTTGTTGCTGGCGCTTTGCCGCTTCGGTCAGGGCCTCGGCCTTGGCGGCGAATGGGGCGGCGCCGTTCTGCTTGCCACCGAAAACGCTCCTCCCGGCAAGCGCAGCTGGTACGCCATGTTCCCGCAGCTCGGCGCGCCGATCGGCTTCATCCTCTCCTCCGGCTTCTTCCTCATCCTGGCGGAAACGATGAGCAACGAGGATTTCCTCGACTACGGATGGCGCATTCCCTTCATCGCCAGCCTCGCCCTCGTCGCAGTCGGCCTCTATGTCCGTCTGAAGATCGCCGAGACGCCGGAATTCCGCAAAGCCGTCGAAAAGCACGAACGCGTCGCGGTGCCGATCGAGGTTGTCTTCCGCAACCATCTGCGCAGCCTGATCCTCGGCACCTTCATCGCCGTCGCGACCTTCGTGCTGTTCTACCTGATGACGGTCTTCACGCTCTCCTGGGGTACGACACCTCTGGAAAAGGGTGGGCTCGGTTACTCCCGCGAGCAGTTCCTGGTCGTCCAGCTTGTCGGCGTCGTCTTCTTCGGCCTGACGATCCCGCTCTCCGGCTGGCTCTCCGATCTCTATTCGCGCCGCATCATCCTGACGCTGACGACAATTGCCATCGCCATCTTCGGCTTCTTCTACGCGACGCTGTTGACCAGCGGTCTCACAGGCGCTTTCCTGTGCTCGATCATCGGCCTCGCCTTGATGGGCTTCACCTATGGTCCGATCGGCGCTGCCCTGGCCGCGCCCTTTCCGACCACGGTGCGCTATACCGGCGCCTCGATGACCTTCAACCTCGGCGGCATCTTCGGCGCTTCGCTCGCCCCTTATATCGCCACCTGGCTCGCCACCCATTATAGTCTGGACTATGTCGGCTACTACCTCGCTGCCTCGGCAGTGATCTCGCTGGTCTGCATCCGGTTGTCGGGCCACGAGGAAGTCTGAACCTCGATCAACAAATGAATAACAAGCCGCGGCGCTCTATCGTCGCGGCTTTTTTATTGATGCCGTCAGCACTTCCGGTTAACCGGAACACTCACGGTAAAACGGGGAACAGATCATGCGATGCCTCATTACCGGCGCAGCCGGCTTTGTCGGTGGGCCTCTCGTCGAAAGACTGCATGGAGAGCAGATATGCGAGCTTGCGGTGACGACGCGATCTGCAGCCGCCAGCTTCCCGACATCTGTGCGGCATTTTCCCGTCGAGATATCCAGTGAAACCGATTGGACGGCTGCTCTCGAGGGTATTGATGTCATCGTCCATCTCGCCGCTCGTGTTCACATCATGCACGACCGCGCAGCCGATCCGCTTGCGGAATTTCGTCGGATCAACACCGCCGCCACGTTGAACCTCGCCGAGCAGGCCGCCCGCGCGGGCGTAAAAAGGTTCGTCTTTATCAGCAGCATCAAGGTCAATGGTGAGGAGAACGATCGGCCTTTCCGGCATGACGATACGCCAATGCCGATCGATCCCTATGGGATCTCGAAGCTGGAAACTGAAATCGGGCTGCATGAAATCGCCGCCCGAACAGGCATGGAAGTTGTCGTCATTCGCCCGCCGCTCGTCTATGGACCCGGTGCGCGGGGCAACTTCGCCCTGCTCGTCGGACTTGTCCGGAGGAAGATACCGCTCCCCTTCGCCTCGCTGAAGAACCGCCGGACACTGGTCGCGCTTCCAAATCTTGTTGATCTGATCATCACTGGGATGAAGCATCCGGGTGCTGCCGGCCAGACCTTTCTCGCAGGCGATGCAGAAGATCTTTCGACTCCCGGGCTTATCGAAGGGATTGCCGCAGGACTGGGTGTCAAACCGATGCTGCTCCCCTTCCCCCCCGCCCTGTTGCAGATGGGCGCGAGAGTCGCGGGAAAGGACGCCGTCTACCAGCGTCTTTGCGGTTCCCTGCAGGTCGATATATCCCATGCCCGCGAAGTGCTCGGCTGGTCGCCTCTCGTCACGCCGCGCGACGGCCTGAAGCTTGCGGTGAGGTAAACCGTTATCCGCTCGTCACACCGTGGAACGGACGCACTTCGCGGCCGGGCATGAAGACGCCGAGGCGTTTGATTTCCCATTCGAGCTTGATGCCGTCTTTTTCGAAGACCTCGCGACGCACCTGTTCGCCGAGATATTCGAGATCGTAACCGGTCGCCTGCCCCATGTTGATCATGAAGTTGCAGTGCAGCGACGACATCTGTGCCCCGCCGATGACGAGACCGCGGCAGCCTGCCTCGTCGACCAGTTTCCAGGCCGAATGGCCAGCCGGATTCTTGAAGGTCGAGCCGCCGGTCTTTTCGCGAACCGGCTGCACCGTCTCGCGGTGATTGCGCACGGCATCCATCTCGGCGCGTATCTGGGCGCGCTCTTCCGGATAGCCCTCGAACAGGACCGAGGTGAAGATCAGATCTGTCGATGCGGTCGAATGCCGGTAGGAATAGCCCATCTCGGCATTGGAAAGCACATGCTTGTCGCCCTTGCGGTCGACGGCATGGACTTCGATCAGCCGCTCGCGCGTTTCGACGCCATTGGCGCCGGCATTCATGCGCGCCGCGCCGCCGATGCCGCCGGGAATGCCGTAGAAGAAATGGAAGCCGCCGATGCCGTTGTCCATCGCCATCGCCGCCACATGTTTGTCCGGGCAGATGGCGCCGGCGAGAATGCGGTTTTCACCGGCAAGCTCGACGAAGCCGAACCCCTTGGCCGACAAGCGCAGCACGACGCCGGGAATGCCGCCGTCGCGCACCAGGATGTTCGAGCCGACGCCGACCACCGTCAGCGGCACCTCTTCCGGCAATATCTTCAGGAAAGCGATGAGATCGTCGACGTCATGCGGCTGGAACATCAGCTCGGCCAGGCCACCGGCCCTGAACCAGGTGACGCGGTCCATCGGGGCATCCGGCGTGATACGGCCGCGGATATCCTTTACACCGTCTCCGAGAGACGCGAGAAGCTTTTCCCCATTCACCTGTTTCATACGGACTTTCCCGATAGGCCTTCCAGTTGCTTGGGCAGCGCCGCTGCCCAGGATGTAATGCTCCCAGCCCCCAACAGAACCACGAAATCGCCAGGCTTTGCAACCTCCGCGACCATCTGCGGCAGAAGCTCCGCCGAGCTTAGAAAGCGGGCGTCGCGATGGCCGCCGGATTTTATGCGCGAGACCAGCGACACGGAATCGATACCCTCGATCGGATCCTCACCCGCCGCATAGACAGGTGCCAGGAAGATGCTGTCGGCATCGTTGAAGCAGGCGGCGAATTCCTCGAACAGGCTCGCAAGACGGCTGAAGCGATGCGGCTGGTGGATCGCGATGACACGGCCCTTGCAGGACTCTCGGGCGGCGCGCAACACCGCCTTGATCTCGACCGGATGGTGGCCGTAATCGTCGAAGATCTGCACCCCATTCCACTCGCCGGTCAGCGTGAAGCGGCGCTTGACGCCGCCGAAGGAGGCGAGCCCCTTGGCGATATCTGCGCTCGATATGCCGAGCCGGTTGGCAACGGCAATCGCCGCCGTCGCGTTGGAAATATTATGCCGGCCGGGCATTGGCATGACCAGCCCCTTGAGCTCGATTACCTGGCCGGTGCGGCGGCGGCGGATTTCGACGTCGAAGATCGAGCGCGTGCCGTCGACGCGCACATTCTTGAAGCGCACGTCGGCCTGCGGGTTCTCGCCATAGGTGATGATCTTGCGGTCCTCGATGCGGCCAACCAGCGACTGCACCTCGGGATGGTCGAGACACATGACGCCGAAGCCGTAGAACGGCACGTTCTCGACGAACTGCCGGAAGGCGGCGCGCACGGCGTCGAAATTGCCGTAATGGTCGAGATGTTCCGGGTCGATATTAGTGATGACCGCAACATCGGCCGGAAGCTTCAGGAAGGTGCCGTCCGATTCGTCGGCCTCGACCACCATCCACTCGCCCTCGCCCATGCGGGCATTGGTGCCGTAGGCATTGATGATGCCGCCATTGATGACGGTCGGGTCCAGCCCGCCGGCTTCGAGCAGTGTGGCGACCAGCGAGGTGGTCGTCGTCTTGCCATGCGTGCCGCCGATGGCGATCGCATTGCGGAAGCGCATCAGCTCGGCGAGCATTTCGGCACGGCGCACCACCGGCAGCAGCTTTTCGCGCGCGGCGATGAGTTCCGGATTGCTCTTCTTGATTGCCGTCGAGACGACGACGACCTCGGCCTCACCCAGGTTTTCGGCCCGGTGGCCGACGAAGACCTCGATGCCCTTGTCGCGCAGGCGCTGGACATTGGCGCTGTCGGCCTGGTCCGATCCCTGCACCTTGTGGCCGAGATTGTGCAGCACCTCGGCAATACCGCTCATGCCGATGCCGCCGATGCCGATGAAATGGACGAGACCGATCGTCTTCGGCAGTTTCATGCGCGTGTCCTCTTGAATTCCGCAATTGTCCGTCTGGCGGCAATAGCCTCAACCAGCTCGGCAAGCAAGTTCGCGGCATCGGGTTTCCCGGCGAGTTTCGCCGCCGCCGCCATGTGCGAAAGCTTTTCTGGATCGTTCATCACAGCCGTCAGGATCGCTGCGATCTTCTCCGGCGAAAGCTCCGACTGGGCAATCACCTTCGCCCCGCCGGTCGCAGCAAGTGCCGCCGCATTCGCCGCCTGGTCGTGATCGAGAGCGTGCGGGTAAGGCACGAGCACGGCAGGCCGGCCGATGACGGAGATTTCCGAAACCGTCGAGGCGCCCGAACGGCAGATCACGAGATGCGCCCTTGCCAGCCTCTCGGCCATGTCGGTGAAGAAGGGTGCGATATCGGCTCCCATCTCTAGCCTGGCGACGCAGCCGCTGACCATCTCCATATCCTCGGGACGCACCTGCTGGGTGATGCGCAGGCGCAGGCGAAGCGCATCGTCGAGCAGGCTGATCGCCGTCGGCAGCGCCTTGGAGAAATATTGCGCGCCCTGGCTGCCGCCGAAGACGACGAGGTTGAAGGCCTCGCCCGCATGCGACGGCGTGTAAGGCACCTCGGCTGCGGCGATGATTGCCGGGCGGACGGGATTGCCAGTCGTCACCGTCTTGTCTGAAAAGGCAGCGCCTCCCTCCGGCAGGAAACCGCCGGCGATGGCCTGCACGCGAGTTGCCAAGGCCTTGTTGGCGCGCCCCATCACCGCATTCTGCTCGTGGATCATCGCGGGCACGCCGAGCCGGGTGGCGGCAAGAAGCGGCGGCACGGTTGGATAACCGCCGAAACCGACGACGATGACCGGCTGCAACCGCTGGATCAGCTTCTTTGCCGCCCGCATGCCGCTCCAGAGCGTCCATAGCGAGCGGGCGACGGCGATCGGGTTCTTTGAGCCGATCGTCGCCGACGGCACGACATGGATTTCCTCGGCCGGGAACTTGCCGGCATAACGCTCGGCCCGGCTGTCCGTGACGAGATGCACCGAATAGCCGCGCTCCTTCAGCTTGAAGGCCAGCGCCTCCGCCGGGAACACATGGCCGCCGGTTCCCCCGGCGGCAAGCAGCACGATGCCTTTGCTCATGGTCTTCTACTCCGCCGGCATGCCGTGCGGGACACGGAAGAGGCTCCGGTCCTGTGCGCGTTTTTCCGGTCGATGGCGCGTCAGCGCCAGAATGAAGCCGGCGGTGACGCAGATCGCCACCATAGACGAGCCGCCATAGGAAATCAGCGGCAGCGTCATGCCCTTTGCCGGCAGCAGTTCGAGATTGACGCCGATATTGATGATCGACTGGATGCCCATCTGCAGCACCAGGCCGGCGACAGCGAAGCGGTTGAAGTCGTTCCGTTCGCGATAGGCATGCGAGAGGCCGCGCAGCACCAGCACGGTAAACAGCGCTACGAGCGCCATGCAGAACACGATGCCGAACTCCTCGGCCGCGACCGAGAAGATGAAGTCGGTATGCGCATCCGGGATGATGCGCTTGACGATGCCTTCGCCCGGTCCCTGGCCGAACCAGCTGCCGCGGATGATCGCCTCGCGCGCGGTGTCGATCTGGAACGTGTCGCCCTCGCCGGTCATGAACTTGTCTATTCGGCCGGCGACGTGCGGGAAGACGTAATAGGCGCTGAGCAGGCCGCCGGCGCCGCCGATGCCGAGCAGCATGATCCAGATCCATGGCATGCCGGCCATGAAGAACATTCCGCCCCAGACGGCTGTGGTCAGGATGGTCTGGCCGAGATCCGGCTGCGCGACGAGAAGGGCCGCGACGATGCCGAACAGGATGATGGCAAAGAGATTGCCAGGGATCTCCGGCTGGCGCGCATGTTCGGCAAACAGCCAAGCGCAGACCACGACGAAGGCAGGCTTCATGAATTCCGACGGCTGGATGGAAAGCCCGGCGATCCAGATCCAGCGCCTGCCACCCTTGACCTCCTGCCCGACGAACAGCACCAGCACCATCATGGCGACCGAGATGATCAGGATCAGGATCGCAGTTCGCCGCACCTGGCGTGGCGTCAGGAACGACAGCCCGAGCATGACGCCGATCGAAGGGATCATGAAAGCCGCATGGCGCTTGACGAAGTGGAAGGGCTCGAGCCCGATGCGCTCGGCGACCGCAGGAGATGCCGCAAACGACAGCATGAAGCCGATGCCCATCAGGAAGATGAACATTGCCAGGAAGAAGCGGTCGATGGTCCAGAACCAATCGGCCAGAGGCCCACGTTCCGCGCGGCTTACCATGTCATTTCTCTCCTGTTGCCGGACCGATCAGCATCGCAATCCCATCAAGCGCCGCCACGTGGCCGACGAAGGCTTCGCCCCTGACTTCGAAGTTCTTATACTGGTCGAAGCTTGCGCAAGCCGGGGATAACATCACGGCCGAAGCAGCGCTCTCGTCGCGTTCGGCATCGGCGGCCGCATGCGCGACGGCGCGCTCCAGCGTGTCCGAGATCTCGTAAGGCACGGCCTCGCCGAGCGTCGCGGCGAATTCCGCCGCCGCCTCGCCGATCAGATAGGCCTTGGCGATGCGCGGAAAATAGGGAGCAAGCGTCGTGATCCCGCCAGCCTTCGGCAAGCCTCCGGCGATCCAATAGATGCGATCATAGCTCGAAAGAGCCGGCGCTGCGGCATCGGCATTGGTCGCCTTGGAATCGTTGACGAAAACGACGCGGCCACGCTGCCCGACCGGCTGCATGCGGTGCTTCAGTCCGGGAAACGAGGCAAGGCCGGTGCGGATGTCGTCAGCGGAAATCCCGACGGCGAGGCAGGCGGCAACGGCTGCGGCGGCGTTCTGCGCATTGTGACTGCCGCGCAGCGTCTGGATGCCGTCGAGATCGGCGAAGGGCAGCATGGCGCCGCCGGCGGCCTGGATGAGTTTGGTGCCCTCGGCATAGATGCCGTCGGCCAGCACGTTGCGGCGCGAAATACGGACCACCTTGACGCCTGCCCGCTCGACACGATCGGCAATCAGCGCCGAATGGCTGTCGTCGACGCCGACGATCGCGACATCGCTGCCGGCGACCAGCCTTTCCTTGATATCGGAATAATGCTGCATCGTGCCGTGACGGTCGAGATGATCCGGCGTCAGGTTGAGCAGGATGCCGGCCGACGGGTCCAGCGTCGGCGCCAGATCGATCTGGTAGGAGGAGCATTCGACGACGTAATAACGCTCGGCCTTCGGCGGATCGAGCGTCAGCACGGCCGTGCCGATATTGCCGCCGAGCTGCGTGTCGTAGCCTGATGATTTCAGGATATGGGCGATCAGCGCCGTCGTGGTCGACTTGCCGTTGGTGCCGGTTATGGCGATGAAAGGGCAATCCGGCGCATGGGCGCGGCGCTCGCGCACGAAGAGTTCGACGTCGCCGACGATATCGACGCCGGCCGCCCGCGCAAGATCGACGGTCCAGTGCGGCTTCGGATGGGTGAGCGGCACGCCGGGCGACAGCACGAACAGCGCCTGCTGGCTCCAGTCGATGTTGTGCAGGTCTTCCGTCCTGATGCCTTCGGCAGCGGCCTTGGCGACACTGTCGGGATTGTCGTCCCAGGCGGTCACCTCGGCACCGCCTGATATCAGCGCCCGGGCGGTGGCAAAGCCGGAGCCGCCGAGCCCGAAGAGCGCGACCTTCCTGTCCTTGAGCGTCGTGACCGGGATCATCGCTGCCTCACCGGAGCTTCAGCGTCGAAAGGCCGAGCATCGCAAGGCCGACGGCGACGATCCAGAAGCGGATCACCACCTGGCTCTCGGTCCAGCCCTTCTTCTCGAAGTGATGATGGATCGGCGCCATCAGGAAGACACGCCGGCCGGTCATCTTGAAGAAACCGACCTGGATGATGACCGACAGCGTCTCGATGACAAAGAGGCCGCCGATGATTGCCATGACGATCTCGTGCTTGGTGGCGACGGCGACGGTGCCGATCGTGCCGCCGAGTGCCAGCGACCCCGTGTCGCCCATGAAGATGGCGGCCGGCGGCGCGTTGAACCAGAGAAAGCCGAGGCCGGCGCCGATGACCGCGCCAAGCACCACGGCGAGTTCGCCGGTGCCGGGCACGAAATTGATCTGCAGGTAATTCGCAAACACCACGTTGCCGGCGAGATAGGCGATGACGCCGAAGGAGGCGGCGGCGATCATCACAGGCACGATGGCAAGCCCGTCGAGACCGTCGGTCAGGTTGACGGCATTGCCGGCGCCGACGATGACGAAGCCGCCGAAGACGACGAACATGATGCCGATATTGATCATGAAGTCCTTGAAGAAGGGAAAGGCGATCGAGGAGCCGAAGGTCGAGCCGGCAATCCCCGAGGCAAGGGCGGTGCGCATCATGAAATAGACGGCGATGCCGGCGATGACGAATTCGATACCGAGACGCGCCTTGCCGGAAAAGCCCATGTGGCTCTGCTTCGTTACCTTAAGATAATCGTCGTAGAAGCCGATCGCACCGAAGCCCAGCGTCACCAGCAGCGTGGCGACCACATAGACGTTGGAAAGATCGGCCCAGAGCAGCGACGCGCCGACGATGCCGGCGAGGATCATCAGTCCGCCCATGGTCGGCGTGCCGGCCTTCTTGAAATGCGTCTGCGGCCCGTCGGCGCGGATCGGCTGGCCCTTGCCCTGCCGGATGCGCAGCGAATTGATGATCGTCGGCCCGAACAGGAAGACGATCAGTGCTGAGGTGAAGAGAGCAGCCCCCGTGCGGAAGGTAATATATCTGAACAGGTTCAGAAATTTGAAATATTCCGACAGTTCGACAAGCCAGATCAGCATTCAGGGCCCCTTGTTTACCCGATCAAAATTCGCGTTGCGTGTCGGCAAATGGCGGGAACTTGTCAAGGAGCGCGGCGACGATCTTGCCGAAAGCGATGCCCAGAGACGATTTCACCATCAACACGTCGCCTGGCGCGACCGAGTTCAATACATAATCCGTCAATTCGCTAGTGTTCTCGCGATATTCGACATGGACGCTTTCCGGCAACGATTCCTTCAGCGCAGCCATCTCCGCTCCTGCGAGCCAGACATGCTCGATGCCGGCAGCAAGCAGCGGCACGGCAAGGTCGGTATGGACCTTCTGCGCATACTCGCCCATCTCAAGCATGTCGCCGAGCACGGCGATACGGCGTCCGCGGCCGGTCGGTTCGGAGGCTGCCAGCAGCGCGATCGCCGCGCGCATCGAGGCCGGATTGGCATTGTAGCTCTCGTCGATCAGCGTGAAGCTGCCGCCGCCGATCACAAGCCGGTGGCGCTTTCCCCTGCCCTTTTCCGGCCTCAGCGTCGCAAGCGCTTCGATCGCCTTCTGCATATCGGCGCCGACGATCCTAACGACGCCGAGCGCTGCGAGCGCATTCTCGGCGATATGGCGGCCCGGTGCGCCGAGCGCGACCTCCAGCGTCTCGCCGCCGATCGTCAGCCACAGGGTCGAATTCTCGTCGGAACCATTGAATTCTGCGAGCCGGAATTCGGCCTTGGCATGCTGGCCGAAAGAATGGATATGCTCGATGCCGAGCGACTGCGCCGTGCGGTCGAGGAAATTGAACTGGTCGTTGTCGCGGTTGAGCACGACATGGCCGCCGGGTTCGAGCCCCTCGAAGATCTCGGCCTTGGCGGCGGCGATTTCCTTGATGTTCTTGAAATTGCCGAGATGCGCCGGCGCGATCGTGGTGATGATGGCGACATCGGGACGGATCATCACCACCAGCGGCCGGATCTCGCCGGGGTGGTTCATCCCGACTTCGAAGACGCCATAATCCGTATCCTCGGGCATGCGCGCCAGCGTCAGCGGCACGCCCCAATGATTGTTGAAGGAGGCGACGGAGGCGTGCACCTTGCCGGAGGGCGACAGCACATGCCGCAGCATCTCCTTGGTGGTCGTCTTTCCCACAGATCCCGTCACGGCGATGATCCGGGCCTTTGAGCGCTCGCGCGAGGCAAGGCCGAGCCGGCCAAGTGCCGCGAGCACGTCTTCCACGACGATCATCGGCACCGTCAGGCGGCCCATGGCGGGAAGCCTCGCCTCGCTGACGACGAGAAGGGAAGCGCCGTTCGCCATCGCCATCGAGGCGTAGTCGTGACCGTCGACGCGGTCGCCCTTGATCGCGAAGAAAGCTTCGCCTGGAGTAATCGAGCGGCTGTCGATGGAAATGCCGGTGATGCCCTCGGGCAGCGTGCCGAAGGGGCGCCCCGCCATCGCTGCGATCATGTCTTCCATCGTCCAGAGCCAGCTCAAGATTTCAATTCCTCCAAGGCCTTGCGCACCTCCGCATGATCGGAGAACGGCAGGGTGACGCCGCCGATCGTCTGCCCTTCCTCATGCCCCTTGCCGGCGACGATCAGCGTATCGCCGGATCTCAGCATGCCGACCGCCTCGCGGATCGCCATGGCGCGATCGGCGACTTCCGAGGCGCAAGGCGCGGCCGCCATGATCTCCGCCCGGATGGAGGCCGGCTCCTCCGAACGCGGATTATCGTCGGTGACGATAACGACGTCGGCAAGACGGCAGGCGATTTCGCCCATGATCGGCCGTTTGCCACGGTCACGGTCGCCGCCGCAGCCGAAAACGACGATGACGCGGCCGGTGGTGAAGGGTCTGACCGAGCCCAGCACGTTTTCCAGCGCATCCGGCTTGTGGGCGTAATCGACATAGGCGAGCGCCCCGTCTTTCGTATGGCCGACGAGTTCGAGACGGCCGGACGCGCCGACGAGCTTCTCGAGCGCGGCCATCGCAACCTTCGCCTCAACGCCGGTCGACATGGCAAGCCCTGCTGCAACCAGCGCGTTGGCCACCTGAAAATCGCCGGCCAGCGGAATGTCCACCTCGAAGATCTCGCCGCCGATATGGATCTCGGCCATCTGTTTGTGGCGGAAATGCTCGACGCGCTTCAACGATAGGTAATCGCCCTTACGCCCGACGGTGCGGATGTCGTGACCGGCATCTGTCGCGGCCTTGATCGCCTGCGCCGACCACGGATCGTCAGCAAAGATCACCGCCGGCGATCCCTTCGGCAACAGCGTATCGAAAAGCCGCATCTTGGCGGCCATATAGGCATCGACGGTCGGATGATAATCCATGTGGTCGCGGCCGAGATTGGTGAAGGCGGCGGCGGCAAGCCTGACGCCATCAAGCCGGCACTGGTCGAGACCGTGGCTGGAGGCCTCCATCGCGGCATGTGTCACGCCTTCTCCGGCAAGTTCCGCCAGCAGCGCATGCAGCGACACCGGATCGGGCGTCGTCAGCGAGCCATACTCGTTGCGCGTCGGCGAGACGACGCCCGTCGTGCCGATCATCGCGGCCGCGTGGCCAGCATGCGCCCAGATCTGCCGGGTGAAAGAAGCGACGGAGGTTTTGCCCGCGGTGCCGGTGACGGCGACCATAGTGTCGGGCTGCCTGCCGTGGAAACGCGCGGCGGCGATGGAAAGGAAACGGCGCGGCTCCTTGACCGCAAGCACGGGGATCGAAGCATCGACGGCTTGGGAGGCGATCGCGACGGCAGCGCCGCGGCCGGCGGCATCCACGATGAAGCCCGCGCCGTCCGCCTTGGTGCCGGCGACCGCGACGAAGACATTGCCCGGCGCCACCTTGCGGCTATCCGAAGACAGGCCCGAAATATCAAGCAGGCCTGCCGGGCCTTCGAGCTGTGCTTCAAGTTCCGGAAACTGATCTCCGGCCAAGTCTCGCAATTTCATCGAATGCACTTTTCTCTCTTGAAGCCGATTCACCCCTCGCGAATCGGCGTCGATATTCATTCACACTCAATAAGACACCAGCAAGGCCGATCCGCCCTCCCCGAATTTCGGCTCGATGCCGAGAATAGGGGCCGCACGCCTGATGATCTCGCGGGCGATCGGGCCGGCGGTACCGGCGGAGATCGTTCCGCCATAGGCTTTCTCGCCGGTCTTCGGCTCGTCGCAGAAAGTGATCACTGCATATCTGGGATCGTTCATGGGGAATGCGGCGATAAAGGAATTGAAATTCAGGGTTGCCGAATAACGCCCGTTCACCACCTTGTCGGCCGTGCCCGTCTTGCTGCCGACGGAAAAGCCCGGCACGCGGGCAACACGTCCGGACCCCTTGTAGCCGTTGAAGTCGAGGAGATAGCGGATCTCGTCGCTGGTTGTCTTCTTGATGACCTGCGTGGCAATCTCATCGGCCTGTTCGCGTGTGCGCGGTAGGAATGTCGGCTCGATCAGTTTGCCGCCGTTGACGAGAGCGGCAGCCGCCACCCCTGTCTGCAGCGCCGTCGTCGAGACACCATGGCCGAAGGAAATCGTGATCGAATTGATCTTCTTCCAAACGCGCGGCTGGCTCGGCATCTTCACTTCGGGCAGTTCGGTCTGCATCTTCGTCAGCAGGCCGAACTTGGTGAGATAGTCCTTCTGCGCGTCGATGCCGACGATGTCGATGACACGCGCCGTACCGATATTCGAAGAATACTGGAAAATCTCGGGAACGGTCAGCCAGCGGCGCTGCCCGTGAAAATCGTGGATGGTGAAGCCGCCGATATAGATCGATTTGCTGGCATCGAAACTGTCGGTCATCTTCACCTTGCCGCTATCGAGCGCCATGGCCAGCGAAAAGGTCTTGAACGTCGAGCCCATTTCGAAGGTGCCGTTGGTCATCCGGTTGAGCCAACCCTCCTTGGCGCCTTCCTGCGGATCGTTCGGATCGAAATCCGGCGCCGATGCCATGGCCAGCACTTCCCCCGTATGCACGTCGATGACCGCAGCACCGGCGCCCTTGGCCTGGAAGTTGTTGACGGCGTTGACGACCGCGTCCCGGACGATGTTCTGCACGCGCAGGTCGATCGATAGCCGCACCGGCTCGAGCGGCTGGTCGCTGGTCATGCCGACGGAGGCGAGATCGGCAAGCCCCTGGTCGTCGATAAATTTCTCCATGCCGGCGACACCGCGGTTGTCGATGTTGACGTAACCGAGGATGTGCGCGGCGGTCGCCCCACCAGGATAGAAGCGGCGCTTCTCCGGCCGGAAGCCGATGCCGGGAATACCGAGCGCCAGGATCTGGCTCTGCTGCTTCGGCGTCAGTTGCCGGCGCAGCCAGGCGAAATGCGAGGTCTTGACCGAGAGCTTCTTATAAGTGTCCCTGACGTCGAGTTCGGGCAGCACCGTTGCAAGCTTCTCGACCGCCTCGTCGGCATCGACGATCTTGTTCGGTTCGGCAAACAGCGAGACGGTGCGGATGTCGGTGGCCAGCACCTCGCCGTTGCGGTCGAGAATGTCGGGGCGCGAGGCCATCAGCCGGTCGGGCGGCAGGATGCTGGAGACGACCTCCTGATCCTTCATCGCATATTCGACGAGACGGCCGCCGATGACGGCGTAGACACCCATGAAGCCAAGGATCAGCAGGCCGACGCGGCTTTTTGCCTGCCCTGATTTCTTCTTGCGCGATCCCTCGATCGCCAGGCCGGCGGGGGAAGGACCGCCGAACCGGTTATAGACGCCGGCGGAGAAATGCGCCTGGCTCTTCAAAACCATGATGCGGGAAAGAAACGACATTATTCCTCCACCGATCCGGTTTCGATCTGGTCTGCATCCTCTGCCTCGCCGCGTGGCGCGGGCACCGGAATGGGCTGCGCCTTGGCGGTGGCTTGCACGCCCTTGGTGTCTGGTGCGCCTTTGGCGCTGGCCACGGTCGCGCTCTTCGCGCTGACCTTTGCCTCCGTCACGTCAGGCACGGGAACCTCGGATTTCAGCATCGGCAATTCCTTGGCATGCACGAGCGCCGTCGATTCCGTCGGCTGCAGCTTCAATTCTTCATTATAGGCCTTGACCAGCCGCTCCAGCCGGTTCGGCTGCGATTGCAGCGCCCAGTCGGCCTTGAGAAGGTCGATCGTGTCCTTCTCGAGCTTGATCTCTGCTTCGAGGCGATGAACCTCCTCGAGCTTCAATTCGGCGCGGTGCTTGATCGTGTAGGTCACGGCGGCGGTGGCCGTCATGACGCCGATGAGCACGAGATCGAACGTTTTCAGCATATCAACCTCCAAGCTTTCCGAGACTGGCAAGATTGGGAAACCCGAAGAGCGACATATCCGCGGCTTCGGCGGCGGCGTCCGTCCTCAGACCGGCGCGCAGCTTGGCGGAGCGGGCGCGCGGATTGATCTCCGCCTCCGCCTCGCTTGCCGAAACCATCGGCTTGCCGATCGCTGCAAAGGTTGCCGCCCGCTCATGCGCGACCGGCAGATGCCGCGAACCCGACGCCTTGCCGGCGCGGTCGGAGAAGAATTTCTTGACGATGCGGTCTTCGAGCGAATGAAAGGTGACGACGACAAGCCGACCGCCGGGTTTCAGCACCGATTCCGCCGCAAACAGCGCCTGCGCCAGTTCGCCGAGCTCGTCGTTGACGAAGATGCGCAATGCCTGGAAGACGCGCGTTGCCGGATGGATCTTGTCCTTCATCTTGCGCGGCGTGACGAGCTCGATGAGACCGGCGAGATCGCGTGTCGTTTCAAATGGCTTTTCGGCGCGGCGCTTCTCGATCGCATGGGCGATGCGCGGCGCCTGGCTTTCCTCGCCGAGAAAATGGAAGATGCGGATGAGATCCGCGACCTTGGCGCGGTTGACGACATCGGCGGCCGAAACGCCTTCGGCCGACATGCGCATGTCGAGCGGCCCGTTCTTCTGGAAGGAGAAGCCACGTTCGGCCTCGTCGATCTGCATGGAGGAGACGCCGATATCGAGCACGACGCCGTCGAGCCCGCCTTGCGGCGCATGATCGGCAAGATGCGAGAATTGCGAATGAACGAGCCTGAGACGACCGCCATGGGCGGCGACCATCGCTTGGCCAGCCGCAATCGCCGTCGGATCGCGGTCGAGCGCAATCACCTCGGCGCCAGCCGCAAGGATGGCCAAGCTGTAACCGCCAGCACCGAATGTACCGTCGAGGATGAGTTTGCCGGGCGCGGGCGCCAATGCCGCAAGCACTTCACCCAGAAGAACAGGAATGTGACGAACCGGTCCGCCACCGGCATCAGTTGAACCTCCGCCAGGATTCGCCACCATTCCGTTCCCTCGTTCTTTCAGGAACGCTTGCCCGCCAGCTTGCGCTCCCCTCGTGCCTGCGCCTGTGCGGCCACAAAAGCCTGCGGCTGCCAGAGCTGAAAATGATCCGCCCGACCGACGAAGGTCACTTCGTCCGAGATGCCGGTAAAGCCACGAATGAAATCCGTGACCATCAGCCGCCCCTCGGCGTCGAGCTTCATGAAGACCCCGCCTCCATGAATAAGAAGCGACATCTCGTTCGCATCCGGCGAAAACGGATCCTCCGCAGCAATCTGCCGTTCGAATCTTTCGAGAAGATCCGGACCGCCGATGCTGATCGCCGGAAACACAAAGTCCTGGAAGCAGTAGAGCTCCTGGACGTTGCGCTGCGCCAGCACGGAACGGAAAGCCGAAGGCACGGAAACCCTGCCCTTGGCGTCGATCCTGTTGGTCGCGTTCGAAAGGAAGCGGTTCATGACACGAAACATCCGTTCCCGCAGGGATCCGGACCAAAAGACGCCCGAAACTCCCGATATCAGGCACAGCTTCGCAAGCCGGATGAGCAAAAACCCCTCCGACGCTTCCGGAGAGGAAGGCGCCTTTGCTTTGCGATGAATGGGCAGGTGATTGCCCTGGTGCAGTGCGCATTTGGGATAGCATGGGACCATATGGGCGTCAATGGGATACGCCTATTTTGCAATAGACGCATGATCAAAAATTTATAAGCCGTTAAGTTTAACAAAGGGTTAGCGGCGTCATCTTACATATGACACGCATTGGTATTCCTGCAGGAAAAATCCATCCAATGGATGCATAAACATCTGCTTGAAAAACAGCCGGTTTCAGCGACTTACGCTGAAAATCCGGCTGCCGCGCCCGCAAGATGATAATCGCCAGTTGGCCTGTAAGCCGGGTTCTGTATGGCTCCGGCGTGAACCGGAACGTGGCAGCCATTCCTCTGGGACAGCGTTCGCACGCTGCCTCACGCAACCCACCCGGATGACTGGCCTGGAAACCAGCCGGAAAGCCTTTCGGCCTACCGCGTCATCCCTATTC
Organism: Rhizobium sp. WYCCWR 11128; assembly: GCF_013416305.1. Taxonomy (NCBI): domain Bacteria; kingdom Pseudomonadati; phylum Pseudomonadota; class Alphaproteobacteria; order Hyphomicrobiales; family Rhizobiaceae; genus Rhizobium; species Rhizobium sp. WYCCWR 11128. The sequence goes on along the minus strand of NZ_JACCEZ010000001.1, from coordinate 196,875 downwards.
GGTCTTGCTCCCGGTGGGGTTTACCGTGCCATTTCCGTTGCCGGAGATGCGGTGGGCTCTTACCCCACCCTTTCACCCTTACCTGTCATGACAGGCGGTTTGCTTTCTGTGGCACTTTCCCTGAGGTCGCCCTCGCCGGACGTTATCCGGCACCGTGTTTCCGTGGAGCCCGGACTTTCCTCACCCTACCGCCTTTCGGCATTGGTAAAGCGCGGCTGCCCAGCCAACTGGCAGGGCTCCCATAAACGAGAGAGATCGCAATTGCTATCGAAATAAATGATATCGCTCAGAGCAATTCCAGCAAAACTGCGCAGCGGTTTTGCGTCCGGAATTGCGCAAGAACAAAAACAGGGAGCACCTCCGTGATTCGGAGAAAAACGGAAATGCTCTAGCGAAATTGCGGTGTGAAATCCGTCGAGTAGCCCTGTTCGCCGATTCCGCCTGACAAAAGCAGCTCGGCCCCAAGCCGACCGATTTCGTCCGAGCTCTTGGCCGACGTGCCGGCGCAGCCCGTCAGCACCGCGATCTCCGGCGATGAGCTATAGCCGATCATCGGGTAGCCGCTTTCCGTATGCGACACGACGCAGGCGGCCGCCGAAATCGAAAGCGGCACCATATCGGGCACGAGACCTTCAACGATGCGCTTGAGATGCGCGCGCACCTTATCGCGCCCCTCGGTCTTGAACCAGGCGCGCATTTCCGTGTCGTCGCTGAGCGCCAGATCGTCAGGATCGCCGCCGATCTTCAGGTAGAATTTGCCGTCGGGATACCGGATCGGCGGAAGCAGGTAGATATCGATGCCGGGCGCCCGGAGAATGAGCGACGGCATCGCGGCCAGGCGCGCCGCGTCGGCCTCGCTTACCTCGAAAAGCGTCACGGTCCGGGCATAAACCGTCATGGCAACAGGCTGCGGCAACAGATTCTCCGCAATGGAAAATCCGCCCGCTGCCAGCAGCACCTTTTCAGCACGATGGGTCAGGCCACCTGATGTCTCGACGACAGCCGACCCACCTTCGCTGCGGATCGAAACGACATGATCGCGGATGACCGTGGCGCCTGCCTTTTCCGCCAGCAGCGATTGGGCTTTCACAAGCTTGCGCGGACTGATGTGGCCGGCGCCCCTCGCCTCGAAGACACCCGCGCCCCCATCGGGAAAGGCGAAGAAGGGAAAGGCGGCTTTCAGCCCCTGCTCGTCGAGCAGGCTGGTCTCGACGCCGAGCGAAACGGCGGCCCGTCGGGTTTTCTCGAGATAATCGCCCCCGGTCGGCGCGACGACGACGCAGCCGACCTCGCGATAGAAATCGATACCGCTGTCGCGGGCGATCTCGCCATAGCGGTCGATCGAGCGGTTGGCGAGCAGTGCCCAATTGCGGTCGGGATCGATGGTGCGAGTGATGCGCCCCTCGTCGTAATGGCTGGCGAAGACGCCCTGATGCGCCTTGCGGTCATCAGGCTCGTCCGGGCCAATCACCGCGACACCGTCCGCTTGGCGCGCCAGATGCCGCGCCGCTGCTGCCCCCATCAACCCGCGGCCGACGACGATATATTTGAAATCGACTGCCATGCTGTCTCCTCTCAACAGCGCCGCGCGCCTTTTCAGACGCGCAGAGGACGCTGTAACACTTTGAATTGCTGCATTCGATTTAAGGAATCATGCAGCAGCGAAAACCGGCGTCAGTGCGCCGCCGAAATCCGCTTCGCCCAGCTGCCCTTCCGCCAGAAGCACGGCTCCTAAGCGGCCGAGTTCGTCGGAAGATTTGGCCGCAACGAAATTGCCGCCGGTCAGCACCGCGATGCGCGGCGACTGCGTAAATCCGGCATAGGGATAACCGGTCGGCGTGAAATTCGCTACGCAGGGCGCCGAGGTGACCGGGCAGCCGGCAAGCCCCGGCATCAGCTGCAGGGCGACGCGCGAGAGATGATTGCGCTCGGCGGCACTGCCGTCGGAACGGAACCACGCCCCCGCATCCTCCAGCCTGCCGAAGGAAAGCGCCTCGGTGTCGCCACCGAGTTTCAGATAAGTCTTGCCGTCGGGATAACGCACCGGCGGCAGGATATAGATGTGATCCTCTTCCCGGTCACCGAGCACGATCGTCGACGGCATATCGCCGAAGATCGCCATCTCGCGTTCGCCGATCTCATAGAAGGCGACCGTTCGCGCCATGACCCTGGTATCGACGGGACGCGGCAGCAAGGCATGGAAATTACTGAAACCGCCAGCGGCGACCAGCACGCGCTCGGCGCTGTAGCTTCTGCCGCCGGCCATCACCTGGACATGGGAACCCGCATCGCGCACCGATGTTGCGGTCGCCTCGATCAGCGATACGCCGCCCTGTTCGGCAAGCTTTGCCTGCGCGCGCACTAGCGCCCGCGGGTTGATGTAGCCGGCGCGCTTGCGCTCGAAATATCCTGTGAAATCGGCGGCGACGGCAAGATAGGGAAAACGTTGGCTAAGTTCCGACGGTGCGATGGTCTCGATATCGCTGCCGAGCGTCCGGCTGACCGTCAGCGCCCTTTCGATATAGTCCTGCTCGTCCTTCTCAGGACCGGCAAAGAGGCAGCCGACCTCCGAATAGAAGGAGATGCCGCTCTTTGCCTCGATCTCGCCGTAGCGGTCAAGCGCGCGGGCGGCGAAGGTCCCCCAGGCAAGATTGCCATCGAAGGTGCGGGTGATGCGCGCTTCGTCGTAATGGCTGGCGAAGACACCGTGATGGGCCTTGCGCTCCTCTGGCTCGCGCGGGCCGATGAGTGCGATGCCGTCGGCCATCGAGGAGAGATGCCGTGCGGCGGCGGCACCCATCATGCCGCGTCCGATGATGATGAACCTGAAATCGACTGCCATATCCCACCTCGCTAAATTCCAGCGATACCATGGCAATCATCTTGAATCATCCAGCTCTTGTCAGGGATAAGCGCTTCAGGCTCAGAGCATTGCCAGAACCTTGCCGCAATAGGACTTGGACACCGGGTTCATGCGCGTGGCGCCATGACCGGCATTATATTTGAGGATGGTGTTGCAGGTCTGGCCACCACCGAGATCATGGGCGGCAGCCAGATATTTCATGCCGTACTTGATGTTGGTTTCCGGATCGAACAGGCCCTTGGCGCTGCCGGAATAGCCCATCATGCGGGCAGTTGCAGGCTTAATCTGCATCAGGCCGATTTCACCGTGGCTGCCGCGCGCATTCGGATTGAAATTGCTTTCGATGCGGATGACCGCGGTCGCAAGCGCAACCGGTACATCATATTGGCTCGCATATTTGCTGATCAGTGCGGAATAGGAATTGCCGGAAACATTGGCGACGGGATAACCGCTCTGGCGCTCGACCGTCTTCAGCGGGCGCTCCGCCGTCTTGAGCGGACGCTTCGCCGGCTTGACCGAACGCTCCGCTTTCTTCAACGGGCGCTCTGTCTTCTTTGAAGGACGCTCGACCTTCTTCACCGGCGCATCAGCTCGCACACCCCAATCATTCGCAAAGGCAAAGCTATTTCCGGCCAGCACCATGCCAACGCATGTTGCAGCAACAACAATCAGTTTTCTCATGTAGTCTTGATCACTCCGACCCAAAGAATTACCGGACGGCGCGCCTCGCTGTCATAATGAATACCAGATCAATGGCAGATCAGGATTCGCGGTAATTCTTATCGTTTCACATAACGCCAGTGGTTTAACTCGAAAACAACCCCGAGCCCCGGTTGGCGACGTTCTTAGACCATCGCAATGAGGAGATAATAGGGAAATGATGTGGCAGGCCGAATTTCGCGCTGCAGTGCGAAATTCGGCGTTTCAGTAATTGTCGAGGAATCAGGAATAACGCGGCAAAGCCGACAGCAGCCGGTGCAATGTGTCGATCGTCGAGAAATCGGCGATGCCATCTATCCGTTCGGGCCGAAAATGCCGCTGGAAAGCTTCGACGTCACCGGCCATTTTTTCCGAGAATTCGCCTGTGATTTCAGTGCCGTAACCATAAAGCGACAGCATCGACTGCAGCGCTTCCACAGGTTGGCCGGTATCGCCGCGCTGGAAGAAGCGCCCGCCGGTGATCGTTGCCGGCTCGACCCAGTGCCCAATGCCCGCTTGGTAGAGCGCGGCCCAGGGGAATTTCTCGCCCGGATCGACCTTGCGGATCGGAGCAACATCGGAATGCCCGAGGACCCGTTCAGGCGTGATCGACCAACGTTTGACACAGTCGCGACACAATTCGATCACCGCGGCGATCTGCTCTTTCGGATAATCAGGAAGCCCGCCCGGATGGCCGGCATTGGCGATCTCGATGCCGATCGACAGCGAATTGATATCGGTCTCGCCGTGCCAGCTGCTTTTTCCCGCATGCCAGGCACGCCGCATTTCCGGCACGAGCTGCACGACCTCGCCATTCTCATGCACGAAATAATGGCTGGAAACCTGGCTTTCGGCGCGACAGAGCCAGTCGAGCGCACCATCTGCCGTCGGCATGCCGGTATAGTGCAGGAGGATCATATCCGGACGGCGCCCGTCCGCCCGTTCGCCGTGGTTCGGCGAAGGCTGCACGTGGGCGCTTCTGCAGTCGGCCTCGAAAGAGGTCATGCGGCGCGGCGTTCCTTCTCGATCGCCTCATAGGCCGCGTTCAGCGCCGCCATGCGCTCATTGGCGATCACATGGAATTCCTTCGGCACGCCGCGCGAGATCAGCCGGTCGGGATGATGTTCGCTGACGAGGCCGTGGTAGCGGCGGCGGATGGTCGGGAAATCATCCGAAGGCGAGACGCCAAGCACCTTGTAGGGATCACCGCCGGTCGAGACGTGACGGGCGGCGATCTGCTCGAAGCGGGTCTCGCTCATCTGGAAGATCTCGCCGATATGGCCCAGGAAATTCAGTTCCTTCTCGTGGATCAGCCCGTCGGCCTTGGCGATGTGGAAGAGCCCGTCGAGCACGTCTTCCAGCACCGGGCAATTGGCCGCACAGGTAACGCAGAGCGTGGAGAGCCGTTCGGCATAGGCTTCGTAGCCGGCGACGTCCTGACGCGCGAGATTGTAAAGCCTGGCGACATTTTTCGCCTGATCCTGCGGAAACTCGAAGATTTCGCGAAAGGCTTCGACCTCCTTCTCGCTGACGATGCCGTCGGCCTTGGCCATCTTGGCCGACAGCGCGATGATCGCCACCGAGAAAGCCACCTTACGCCGGGTCTCGGGATCGCCTTCAAAAACCGTGCGGATAGCCTCGACCACCGCAGACAGCGCATTGCCTGCGGTATTGCCAATGGCATTCAACAGTTTTTCCCAGAAGGACATCGAAAATCTCACACACGTGTCAACTTATAGAGAAACAGCTTGACCAAAGAATCGCAGCCTTTGCAAGGCGACTATTCGTCGTAGGGCCGAACACAGTTTTCACGATTTGGTAATTGTCGCACCGCAACAAACGATTCATCACGCCCGCTTTCATCTCGCGTGAGGGCATGGCCGGCAGTCGCGGGCATCGCCCGGGCACGTGGATTCCGGAGCGCGCGGCGGAAATTTCCACGGGCAGTTCCCGACACGTAGACCGGGTTGAAACGATTATATCAGCACTTCGCGTCGCCTTTGCGATCCAACACGGCAGAAACGCGCATTTTTCGTAAATTCTTTACTTTACAGGGCCCTTTCCCTGCCGCATCCATGCGCTAGCTAACGCTGCCGCACCGAAACACCGTAGGAGGGATCATGGCCAAACAGAAAGTCGCAATGCTGACCGCCGGAGGCCTGGCGCCCTGTCTTTCGTCCGCCGTCGGCGGCCTTATCGAACGCTATAGCGACGTCGCGCCCGAGCTCGAAATCGTCGCTTACAAGTCGGGCTACCAGGGTGTGCTCCTCGGCGACAGCATCGAGATCACCCGCGCGATGCGCGAAAAGGCGCCGCTGCTGCACCGCTATGGCGGCTCGCCGATCGGCAACAGCCGCGTCAAGCTCACCAATGCCGCCGACTGCGTCAAGCGCGGCCTGGTCAAGGAAGGCGAGAATCCGCTGCGGATCGCCGCCGAACGCCTCGCCAATGACGGCATCACCATTCTCCACACGATCGGCGGCGACGACACCAACACCACGGCCGCCGACCTCGCCGCCTACCTCGCCGCCAACGGCTACGATCTGACCGTCGTCGGCCTGCCGAAGACTGTCGACAATGACGTCGTGCCGATCCGCCAGTCGCTCGGCGCCTGGACGGCCGCCGAAGTCGGCGCGCATTTCTTCGACAATGTCGGCAACGAGCAGACGGCCGCCCCCCGCACCCTCGTCATCCATGAAGTCATGGGCCGCCATTGCGGCTGGCTGACGGCCGCCACCGCCCGCGCCTATCTGCAGCGCACCAGCCGCAACCAGTATGTCGACGGCCTGATGATGGACGCGCACCTGAAGAGTATCGACGCCGTCTACCTGCCTGAGATGGCCTTCGACCTCGACGCCGAGGCCGCCCGCCTGAAGGAAAGCATGGACCGCAACGGCCACGCCACGGTCTTCGTCTCGGAAGGCGCCTGCCTCGATGCCATCGTCGCCGAGCGCGAAGCCGCCGGCGAGACCGTCAAGCGCGATGCTTTCGGCCATGTGAAGATCGACACGATCAATGTCGGCGCCTGGTTCCAGAAGCAGTTCGCCAATCTGCTCGACGCTGAGCGTTCCCTCGTGCAGAAATCAGGTTATTTCGCGCGCTCGGCGCCCGCCAACGGCGATGACCTCAGGCTGATCCAGAGCATGGTCGATCTCGCCGTCGAAAGCGCGCTCAATAAAGTCTCCGGCGTCACCGGCCATGATGAAGGCCAGAACGGTAAATTGCGCACTATAGAATTCCCGCGCATCAAAGGCGGCAAGGCTTTTGACCTTTCGACGGCATGGTTTGCCGAAGTCATGGACAATATAGGCCAGAAATACAAAGAAGCGTGATTGACGGATGGTTAATATGATGTCTTTGCTTGTTCCTGAGGAATAGGAGGAGACACCATGTCACTTGAAGCTTGGCTCGCTTTTGCGGCCGCATCCGCCATCATGCTGGCCATACCGGGGCCGACGATACTGCTCGTCGTTTCCTATGCGCTCGGTCATGGGCGCCGGACGGCGTTCGCGACGGTGGGCGGCGTGGCGCTTGGTGACTTCACGGCGATGACGGCTTCTCTCTTCGGTCTCGGCGCCGTCCTGGCCGCCTCCGCGACCCTCTTCACCGTCTTGAAGTGGATCGGCGGCGCCTATCTGATCTGGTTGGGAATCAAGCTCTGGCGGGCTCCCATCATCGGCGAACCGGTTGCCGACAACGACAACCTGCCGGAGGAGAAGTCGCTCAAGATCTTCCTCCACGCCTATGTCGTCACCGCCCTCAATCCGAAGAGCATCATCTTCTTCGTCGCCTTCGTGCCGCAGTTCCTCAATCCGGCCCTGCCCTTCGTCGGGCAGATGGCGATCATGGAAGCGACCTTCCTCGTTCTGGCGATCCTCAACGCCTCTACCTACGCCCTTCTCGCCCATAGCGCGCGCGGACTGATTCGCAAGGCGAGCATCCAGCGCGCAGTAAACCGAACCGGAGGCACTCTGCTGATCGCTGCAGGGGCTGTAACGGCCGGGTATCGCCGTATTGCAGCCTAGTAATATTCCGTGGTTGCCGGAATGCCACGAATAGGTTAATGGGGTCACCAGGGCTTAGGCTTTTGGTAACTTTTATACGCTGCCGGGGCGGCGCGATTTCACGAAAGTGGCGGAATGGTAGCGATCGGATTATCCGGCCTGAAACGCAGTCTTGTCGTCTCGACGATACTCTGCGGCGTGATGACGGGATGTACGAGCGTCGAATACACGTCCCAGGCCGAACTGACAGCCGCCCAGACCGTCGTGCCGATGCCGAAACCCGGCGAAGATGCAACACTCGCCGCGATCCCGACAGCCGAAGGCACAGCCGGTCAGGCGGTGGCAGGCGCCACCATTCCCCAGGCACCCCCCTCTTTGACCGCAACGGCGATGCCGGCCGTGACGACAGCTTCTCAGCCTGGCGATCTTGCCATGCAGGCAGGCATGCAGCCGGCAGCCTATGCGCAGATCCCGCTGACGCCCGAAATGACGGCGATCCAGTCCGTCGTGCCGACGCCGCGTCCGGGAACGGCGGCACAGCCGACGACGCAGCTTGCCTTTGCCGCGACACCGCAAAACAGCGCGCTTGCAGCACTTGCCGCAGTCGACACCACGCCGCGCGCCAGCATGGACTACGGTTTCGACGAATCCGGGCCGATCGATCCGCCGACCGCACCCCCGATGTTCAGCGACGACGACAAAGACGATGCGCCGACCGTCGAGAAGAGCTTTGTCACCAAGCTCATTCAGAAATATTCGAAAATCTACGAAATTCCCGAGACCCTGCTCCATCGCGTCGTCCATCGCGAGAGCCGCTATAATGCGAAGGCCTACAACAAGCGCGGCTATTTCGGCCTGATGCAGATCAAGTACAACACCGCCAAGTCCATGGGCTACGGCGGCGCCCCGGGCGGCCTCTTCGATGCCGAGACCAACATCAAATATGCCGCGAAATATCTGCGCGGAGCCTGGCTCGTCTCCGACAGTAAGGAAGACGACGCCGTTCGCCTTTACGCGCGCGGTTATTATTACGACGCCAAGCGCAAGGGCATGACCGACATCGCCCAAGGTAACTACTGAAACCGGGCAATTGCTGAAGTAGGGATGACGACTGAAACGGCGGCCTATGGCTGCGGCTGGGCTTGTCGTTGCGATCCGGCCTGCCGCTGCGACGCCCCCGAAGTCGGCAGGGCCGCCAGGATCGCCTTGAGAAGCACCTGCGGCTGGTAGTCGAGCCAGCTCGGCGTCAGGCCAAGCCTGACGACCACCAGATTGGCCGAAGGCACGATCGCCACGCTCTGCCCGTCGTGCCCCGTCAGCCAGAACGTATCCTCAGGCAGCCCGGCCCCAGCGCTCGAGCCGCGGCCGGGCGCCAGCCAGGCCTGGCCCTGCGAATACCGCCCGTTCGAAGCCGCCGTCGGGGTGCGCATGGCGCCGACGAAACCCTCCGGCAACAGTCGCTGGCCGTTCCACACGCCATCCTGCAGCAGGAACTGCCCGAAGCGCGCCCAGTCATGCGCCGTCGCATAGAGATAGGAGCTTCCGGCGAACGTGCCGCGCGCATCGAGTTCGAACACGGCGCTCGTCATGCCGAGCGGCGCAAACAACGCATCGTGCGGATAGGAAAAGGCCGCCTGAGCATTGCCGACCCTGTCCATCCAGATGCGCGAGAGCAGCACGGCCGTGCCGCTCGAATAGCGGAAGCGCTGGCCGGGTGCCGCCTCCATCGGCGCATTGGCCGGCAGCGATACCATGTCGGGATCGAGATAGAGCATGCGCGTCACATCGGCGACGTCGCCATAGTTCTCGTTGAAGGCAAGACCGCTCTCCATGCCGAGCAGATCGGAAACCTTGATCTTGGCACGCGCATCGTTCTTCCACTGCGCCAGCAGGTTATCGTCGTCGAAGGAGATCTTGCCGCCGAGCATCTGCCGGCCGAGGATCGTCGCATTTACCGTCTTCGTCATCGACCAGCCGATCAGCGGCGTCTTCGCCGAGAAGCCGGGTCCATAGGCCTCAGTGACGATGCGGCCATTGCGCACCACCACGATCGCCCGCATGGCCGGGCCGGCAACACCGGGATCTGCCAGCAGCGCCGCGATCTTCCCGTCCGCTGGATTGCCGGTTCCCTCGCCCTCCGGCCACAAGGCGTCGTTCGCCTGCATCTTGACCGGCGGATCGAAAGGCGCTGCATTCGCCGCCGCCTCGAAATTGCCGTCCGGCACGCTCGTGCAGCCGAAAGCACCGCGATAGAGCGCATAACTCGGCGCAAACAGCCCCATGAAGCGCGCCGTCACACGGTCGTTGTCTCGGTCGACGCTGACGCGCACCAGCCGCAGCAGCGGATTTCCAGGCGCCTGGACGTCGTCATGGAGCACATCCTCGGCCTCGCGGCCGGCAATGAAGACGTTGGAGCAGACGATCTTTGCGGCATAGCCGTCGCCGACCCGCAGCAATTCCGGCGGCTGGGCGAAGAGCCAGCCGGCGGCGCCGATGACGACGAGGACGACAAGGAGAGCAAGCGCCTTCAGAATACGCAGGACAAATCGCATGACATTCCTCCATGACGGGAGAAAAGCAGGAATCGCACCCGCCGGAAAGGGGCCGACGCGAAGAAGGCGCACCATACCAATCACTTCCTGAAGATGTGATTGAGATCACGCTTCATTGAAGCCGCAGCCTCGCGAGAGGGCGCTCACAGCCCACGTCATCAAACTGTAGCAGTGGCGCGCTACACGCCCTGAACGCTAAAAAGGTGACAGACTCATGTCAGAATTTGCACCGGATGCCGGCTTCCGCAAGAACCGGAAACTCAAGGATGCCCTTCTCCGCCATAAGGCTTTTTCGAAGGATGGCTTTTCCGAGCGTCTCTTCGGCCTTCTCTTCTCCGGCCTCGTCTATCCGCAGATCTGGGAGGATCCGGATCTCGACATGCAGGCGATGGAGCTGAAGCCAAACCATCGCATCGTCACCATCGGCTCCGGCGGCTGCAACATGCTCGCCTATCTCTCCAAAGCGCCGGCTTCGATCGACGTGGTCGATCTCAACCCGCACCACATCGCGCTGAACCGCCTGAAGCTTGCCGCCTTCAAGCATCTTCCCGGCCATGCCGATCTCGTCCGCTTCCTGGCAATGCCGAACGAAAAGTCGAACAGCCGCGCCTACGACCAGCATCTCGCCGCCCGTCTCGATGAGGCGACCCGCAGCTACTGGAACGGCCGTAAATTCGGCCGTCGCCGCGTCACAGTCTTCGACCGCAACATTTACGAAACAGGCCTGCTCGGCCGCTTCATCGGCGCCGCCCACCTTCTTGCCCGCCTGCATGGCGTCAAGCTGCGCGAGATGACCAAGACCCGCTCGATCCGTGAGCAGCGCCAGTTCTTCGACGAACAGATCGCGCCGCTCTTCGAAAAGCCGGTCGTGCGCTGGATCACCGGCCGCAAGAGCTCGCTCTTCGGCCTCGGCATTCCGCCGCAGCAATATGACGAACTCGCAAGCCTTGCCGCCGATCATTCGATCGCGCCGGTGCTGAAGCACCGCCTGGAAAAGCTCGCCTGTCATTTCCCGATGAGCGACAACTATTTCGCCTGGCAGGCCTTCGGCCGCCGCTATGGCACCGAATCGGAAGGCCCTTTGCCGACCTATCTGAAGTCGGAGCACTATCAGGTGATCCGCGCCAATGTCGACCGCGTCAATGTCCACCACGCAAGCTTCACCGAGCTTCTGGCCCGCGAGCCGGCCGCCTCACGCGACCGCTACATCCTGCTCGACGCACAGGACTGGATGACGGACGAGCAGCTGAACGACGTCTGGACGGAAATCACCCGCACGGCGCGCGAAGGCGCCCGCGTGATCTTCCGCACCGCCGCCGAAAAAAGCATCATCGAAGGCCGTCTGGCTCCGGCGATCCGCGACCAATGGGATTACTTCGAAGAGAAGTCGCGTGAACTGACTGCGCTTGATCGTTCGGCAATCTACGGCGGCTTCCACATTTACGGGAAGAAAGCGTGAGCAAGGTCGGCACTGAGACGGCAGGACAGAGCGATGAACATGCCAGCCTCATGGATGGCATGTACCGCTACCAGCGCCATATCTACGACCTGACCCGCAAATATTATCTTCTCGGCCGTGACAGCACGATCCGCAACCTCGACGTGCCCGAAGGCGGCACGCTGCTTGAAGTCGGCTGCGGCACCGGGCGCAACATGGCTTTCGCCCATAGGCATTTCCCGACCGCCAAGCTGTTCGGCCTCGACATTTCCCAGGAAATGCTGATTTCGGCGCGCAAGACCTTCGCCACCAAGGCGACGATCCCGGAATTCCGCGTCGCCGACGCCACGGCCTTCACACCGCGCGAATTCGGCGTCAGCGGTTTCGACCGCATCCTGATTTCCTACGCCCTGTCGATGATCCCGGACTGGGAGCGCGCCGTCGACGCATCGATCGCTGCCCTCAATCCCGGCGGCCAGCTGCACATCGTCGATTTCGGCCAACAGGAAGGCTTGCCGGGCTGGTTCCGGCGCATGCTGCAGTCCTGGCTTGCGAAATTCCACGTCACCCCGCGCCCCGATCTGCGCCCGGTCCTGGAAGCGCAAGCCCATGAAAACAACGCGACATTGTTGTTCGATACCGTCGGCGGCGGTTATGCCTGGCGGGCAGCTATTATCAGCAAGCGCTCATAATTCGCTTGAAACTAACCGATTTTTTACGTTGATATGATGAAAAGAGGGTTATCCTCTGCTGACTCGTCTTTTTCGAAGGTCAGGTTGTGGGGCAAAGAGATCATTCGAGCTACGACGGGACGCCCATGCGCCGGCTTTTGTTTTGCGTTTTGCCCTTGGCCGTCCTTTTGGCCGGTTGCAGTTCCTCCGGTTATGACTACCTCGAAACGGCGTCGATCAAGCCGAAGACGCGCTTCAAGGATACCGATCCCCAGGATTTCGGAGCCAAGCATCCGCAGCTCAACCAGGTGCACGGCATCGATATTTCCAAATGGCAGGGCGATATCGACTGGGGCACGGTGAAGAATTCCGGCGTCGCCTTCGCCTTCATCAAGGCCACCGAAGGCAAGGACAGGGTCGATCCGCGCTTCGACGAATACTGGCGAGAGGCCCGCGCCGCCGGCATCCCGCACGCTCCCTATCATTTCTATTATTTCTGCTCTTCGGCCGATCAGCAGGCCGACTGGTTCATCCGCAACGTGCCGAAGGAGGCCATGCGCCTGCCGCCGGTGCTCGACGTCGAATGGAACGCTGAATCGAAGACCTGCCGCTACCGCCCCGACGCCGCAACGGTGCGCGCCGAAATGCAGCGTTTCATGGATCGGCTGGAAGCCTATTACGGCAAGCGCCCGATCATCTATACCTCGGTCGATTTCCACCGCGAAAATCTCGCCGGCTACTTCCAGGATTATCATTTCTGGGTTCGTTCGGTGGCAAAACACCCCGAGGTGACCTATTCCGACCGCCGCTGGGCCTTCTGGCAATATACCTCGACCGGCGTGATTCCCGGCATCAGCGGTCCGACCGATATCAATGTCTTTGCCGGCAGTGCAAAGAACTGGAACAATTGGGTCGCAGCCGTTTCCAAGGATAGAAATTCTTAGTAACGTCCTGCGATGTTTCTTGCTTCCGTCACATTCGTCTGTGAAAGCGACGGGAAATCTTTTTGATATAAGGACCGCATCCATGCACCGCTCGCTCGCAAGCCGCTCTGCACTCGCCCTCCTGTTTGCGCTTGCCCTCGCCGGCGGCGCGGCCGCCCAGCAGGCGCCGGACGCAGCCTCGGCCGCACCCTGTGGCGGCGATCTGTCCGCCTTCCTCGAAGGCGTGAAGAAAGACGCAATCGCAGCCGGCGCCAGTGCGGCAGCCGCCGACGAGGCCTTTGCCGGCGCCGATATCGACCCCAAAGTCCTGAGCCGGGATCGCGCCCAAGGCGTCTTCAAGCAGACCTTCCTCGAATTCTCCCAGCGCACCGTCAGCCAGGCCCGCCTCGACATCGGCCGCCAGAAGATGAAGCAATATGCCGACGTCTTTGCTCGCGCCGAGCAGGAATTCGGCGTGCCCCCGGGCGTCATCACCGCCTTCTGGGCGATGGAAACCGATTTCGGCGCCGTCCAGGGCGATTTCAACACCCGCAACGCCCTGGTGACGCTGTCGCATGATTGCCGCCGTCCGGAACTCTTCCGTCCGCAGCTGATCGCCCTGATCGAGATGGTTCAGCACGGCGACCTCGACCCCGCCACCAATACCGGCGCCTGGGCCGGCGAGATCGGCCAGGTGCAGATGCTGCCGCGCGACATCATCGCCTATGGCATGGATGGCGACGGTGACGGTCATATCCGCCTGAAGCAGAGCGGCCCGGACGCCATCCTGACGGCGGCGAAATTCATCCAGCACCTCGGCTTCGAGCGCGGCCAGCCCTGGCTGCAGGAAGTGACCGTGCCCGACAACCTGCCCTTCGAGAAATCCGGTCTTGGCGGCACGATGAAGGCCGCCGAATGGTTCGCACTCGGCGTCAAGCCGCGCGACGGCAATATAGCTTTCGGCGATCTCGAAGGCGACCTCGTCCTCCCGCAGGGCCGCATGGGACCGGCCTTCATCGCCTACCCCAATTTCAAGATCTATCTCGAATGGAACAAGTCGTTCATCTACACGACCTCGGCCGCCTATTTCGGGACGCGCCTTTCGGGCGCCGAACCCTATCTCAAGGGCGTGCCGGAACAGGGGCTTGCCAGCGACCAGATGAAGGCCTTGCAGACCAAGCTGCAGTCGCTCGGCCATGATGTCGGTGAGATCGATGGCATCCTCGGCTCCGGCACGCGTGTCGCGATCCAGAAGGAACAGCAGCGCCTCGGCATGCCGGCCGACGGCTGGGCGACGCCTGCCCTTCTCAACGCCCTCTGATCCTAGAGCATGCCGCGCAAAAGTGTGCAGCGGTTTTGCGACAACGGCATGCGTAAAAACAAAGAGCTAAAGCGCGACGAGCGAATCCGAAAGATCGCGACGCGCTTTAGCTGACATCTTGCCGCCCGCTTCGCAAGAAACGGGTGGCGCGATCCGCCGCCTGCGATACAGCATGAAACCGAAAACCGTTTTTCGGCAAACGGCTTGCGGTGGAGGAACCGGCGTGGACAGCAGAATGAATGCCTGGACCTGGGGTCTGCTGGTCCTGCTCGGCCTGATCTGGGGCGCCTCCTTTTTCTTTGCCCGCATCGCCGTCCAGCACGTGCCGCCGCTGACCCTAGTCTTCTTCAGGCTGCTGCTCGCAGCGCTGGCGCTGCATATCTATATCGCCGGCCGTTTCGACTTCTATGCGATCCTCAAGGCCCGCTGGCGCGAATTCCTGATCCTCGGGCTCATCAACAATGCCCTGCCGCATGCGCTGATCTTTTTCGGCCAGACCCGCATCGGCGCCGGTCTGGCGGCGATCCTGAATGCGACGACACCGATCTGGACCGTGTTGATCGCCAACTACTTCACCTCAGACGAGAAGCTGTCGCCGGCAAAGATCGCCGGCTGCCTGGTCGGGCTGGCCGGGACGATCGTGCTGATCGGCCCCGGCATATCGGCCGGTGGCCAAGCCCCGCTCTGGGCGCTGCTTCTTCCCGTGCTTGCCGCGATCTCCTATGGTTTCGCCGCCACTTACGGAAAACGCTTCAAGAATGTTCCCGCCCCTGTCACCGCAGCCGGACAGTTGACCGCCTCTTCGCTGATTGCGCTGCCGCTGTCGCTGCTGGCCGATCGTCCTTGGGCGCTTGCCGCACCGTCGCTCGATGCCCTCCTCGCCATCCTGGCACTGGCGCTGCTGTCGACCGCCTTCGGCTACATCCTCTATTTCCGGATCATGGCGGCGGCTGGCGCCACCAATGCCTCGCTCGTCACCCTGCTGGTGCCGCCGAGCGCCATCCTTCTCGGCGTGCTCTTCCTCGGAGAAAGGCTCGCGCTGAGCGAGTTTGCCGGCATGGCGCTGATCGGTTTCGGCTTGGTCATTCTCGACGGCCGCGCCTATCGCATGCTCGCGAGGGCCACCTGAAACCGGTTGCGAATTCCACATGTTTTCAACCGGTTGCGAGCCTGCCATGTTTTAGGCGCATAGGTAAATGTGCGATCGCCCGATTTAACGGCATGTTAAAATCTGTGAACAAAAATTTGTTGAAAATTAAGAGGTAATTTCAAATACTTGCTGAAACGCTATTCGACTTATTCACCGAACCCTTCTGCATTGCAGCATAAAATCTGCTTCCCAACCGACATATTTCAGACATATTATCGGCCGGTTAACGCGAGGAGACAGACATGGGACTCACGCAATCCTTGAATGTTCTGTTGGTCAGTGCAGCGTTTGCTTTCGTCTTGTCCATGCTCTTTATCTGAGCTGGCCGACGAAAGTGTAATGACTGATAGTGCCTAAACTCCTGAATAGCTGATCAATCCGCCAACGAAAAAGCGCATGTCCCGCCCGACATGCGCTTTTCACTTTTACAGCGCCACGCGTCTTTCAGACGCGTAAAGATCAGGCGGCTGCGCCCGCACTTTTTGCCGCCCCGCGGGGGCGGGACAGGCCGAGATTGTCGAGCACGGCGGAAACCAGCGGCGCACGGTTCATCGTATAGAGATGGAAATCGTGGATGCCGCGCCGGACGAGATCTTCGATCTGTTCTGCAGCGACTTCGGCGGCGACCTTCGCCCGCTCCTCGGGCTTGTCGTCGAAGCCTGCGAAGCGCTCGTCGAGAAAGGCGGGGATGATCGTGCCGCAGGCCCCGGCGAAGCGCTTCAGCTGCGTCAGGTTCTGGATCGGCATGATGCCGGGCACAACGGGGATCGAGATGCCGGCGCCGCGCACCCGTTCCAGGTAACGCTCGAAATTATCGTTGTCGAAGAAGAACTGCGTCAGTGCCCGGTCGGCGCCATTGTCGGCCTTGCGCTTCAACATGTCGATATCGGCCGCCGTGTCGCGACTTTCCGGGTGTTTTTCCGGATAGGCGGAAACCGAAATCTCGAAATCGCCGATTTCCTTCAAGCCGGCCACCAGCTCCGCCGCATTGGCATAACCGCCGGGATGTGGCTGGTAGGGCGCGCCGGCACCACCGGGCGCATCGCCGCGCAGCGCCACGAAATGCGTCACGCCGGCCTTGCGGAACGTGTCGACCACCTGATGCGTCTCCTCCTTCGTCGCGCCGACGCAGGTGAGATGCGAGGCTGTGGCAAGCGGTGTCTGCGACAGGAACCGCGTAACGGCGGTCAGCGTCGGCGCTTTGGTGGTGCCGCCGGCGCCATAGGTCACCGAGACGAAATCCGGATCCCAATCCTGCAGTTCGCTGACGGTATGCCAGAGCTGCCCTTCCATCTCCTCCGATTTCGGCGGGAAAAATTCGAAAGAGACCCTGATGTTGCGACCGCGCGCATCGTTTTTCAAAGCCATGTCATACCCTCCCGGCAAATGTAGGTTCGGCGCCTTCGCTTAGTTGCGAAGCCATGAGGCGCCTCGGATCGCGCGCGAGCCAGACGGTGACCGTCAACCCCTGCCCGCTTTGCTGACCCGGATGAAGATCGACGACCTGTTCGACGTCGAGCCCAGCCTTGCGCAACCAGTCGGACATTGCCTGGTGCGAAAAACCGAGACGGACATGCGCATGCTCATCGCGGAGATATTCGAGCGTGTGCGGCGCAAGATCGATGACCACGAGCCGCCCGCCCGGCCGGAGCATGCGCGCCGCTTCCGCGATCGCAATCTCCGGCTGATCAAAGAAATGCAGCACCTGATGGATCGTCACCAGATCGAAGTCCTGTGCCTCGAACGGCAGGTTCAGGATATCGGCGTGGCGCACGGTGGCCTTGGTGATGCGGGACTTGTCGAGATTGGCGCGCGCCACACTCAGCATGTCGCGGCTGGCATCGACGCCGGTCGCCCGACGGTAGAGCCCGGACAGGAGTTCGAGGATGCGGCCGGTGCCGGTACCGAGATCGAGCAGCGAATCGATCGGCTGGCTGCCGAGCAGCCGGATGACGGCGGCGTCGACCTCCTCATCGGCCGCATGCAGGCGGCGAAGCTCGTCCCATTCGGCCGCGTTGCGGCTGAAATAGGCCTGTGCCCGCTCGGCGCGCTGGCGCTTGACCTGCGAAAGCCGCTCGCCGTCGCGAAGGATTGTTGGATCGTTCTCGGAAACATGCTTCAGCAGCGCTCGCACCAGCATGGCGGCCTTACCGTCCTGCTTGAGGCGGAAATAGGCCCAGGCACCCTCCTGGTAGCGTTCGATCAGTTCGGCCTCACCAAGCAGCTTCAGATGGCGGGAGATGCGGGGCTGGGATTGGCCGAGAATTTCGGTAAGATCGGTCACCGTCAGATCGCCGCCGTCAAGCAGCGCCAGAAGACGCAGGCGCGTGGGCTCGCCGGCCGCCTTCAAGACGTCCACCAGCGCATCCAGTCCAAGCTTCAAGGGTTCGCTCATCTTCGATCCAATCAAGATATAAAGATATCTTTATGTGATTTGAAAAGCGGTGGCAAGCGGCAATTCGCACTCTCCGCGAAATTGGCTGCTCAGATTGCGACAAGGCGTGACATGAAAAAGCCCCGGCCGAACCGGGGCTTTCGCAAGCAAAAATGAGTGAAATCAGCGTGTCAGGCGCTTGTGAGCCTGGCTGCCCGGGTTAAGGGCGTCGGGGCCGAGACGGCGAACCTTGTCCTGTTCATAATCCTCGAAGTTGCCTTCGAACCATTCGACATGGCCGTCGCCTTCGAAAGCGAGGATATGCGTCGCCAGACGGTCGAGGAACATGCGATCATGGCTGATGATGATGGCGCAGCCGGCGAAGTTCTCCAGCGCGTTTTCCAAGGCACCCAGCGTTTCCGTATCGAGGTCGTTGGTCGGTTCGTCGAGCAGCAGAACGTTGCCGCCGGCCTTCAGCATCTTGGCAAGGTGAACACGGTTGCGCTGACCACCCGAGAGATTGCCGACCTTCTGCTGCTGATCGCCGCCCTTGAAGTTGAAGGCGCCGCAATAGGCACGGGAGTTCATGTCGAACTTGCCGAGCTTGATGATTTCGGCGCCGCCGGAGATTTCCTCCCAGACCGTCTTGTCGGCCGCAAGGGTGTCACGGCTCTGGTCGACATAACCGAGATGCACGGTCTCGCCGATGCGGATCGAACCGCCATCCGGCGTTTCCTGGCCAGTGATCATCCTGAATAGCGTCGTCTTACCGGCGCCGTTCGGGCCGATGATGCCGACGATGCCGCCTGGCGGCAGCTTGATCGACAGGTCGTTGATCAGCGTGCGGCCCTCGAAGCCCTTGGTGATGCCGTCCATCTCGATGACCACCTGGCCGAGGCGCTCGCTGACCGGGATGATGATCTGCGCGTCGCCGGGACGCTGCTTCTCGGCGGCATCCACCAACTGCTCGTAGGACTTGATACGCGCCTTGGACTTGGCCTGACGGGCCTTCGGGCTGGAAGCGATCCATTCCTGTTCGCGGCTGATCGCCTTCTGGCGCGATGCGTCTTCGCGGCTTTCCTGCAGCATGCGCTTGGCTTTCGCCTGCAGGTAGGCCGAATAGTTGCCTTCGTAGGGAATGCCACGGCCGCGGTCGAGTTCGAGGATCCAGCCGGTGACGTTGTCCAGGAAGTAGCGATCGTGGGTAATCATCATCACGGCGCCCGGATAGTCGCGCAGATGTTTTTCGAGCCAGGCGATGGTTTCGGCGTCCAGGTGGTTGGTCGGTTCGTCGAGCAGCAGCAGATCCGGCTGCGAAAGCAGCAGGCGGCAGAGCGCGACACGGCGTCGCTCACCACCCGAAAGGCTGGTGACATCGGCGTCGCGCGGCGGGCAGCGTAGCGCTTCCATCGCCATCTCGACCTGGCTTTCCAGATCCCAGAGGTTCTGGCTGTCGATGACGTCCTGAAGCTTGGCGCCCTCTTCCGCCGTCTCATCGGAATAGTTCATCATCAATTCGTTGTAGCGATCGAGGACAGCCGTCTTCGAGGCAACGCCTTCCATGACGTTCTCGAACACCGTCTTGTTTGCATCGAGGTGCGGCTCCTGCTCCAGGTAGCCGACCGTTGCACCTTCGGCGAGCCAGGCTTCGCCGGTATACTCCTTGTCCTGGCCTGCGATGATGCGCAGCACGGTGGATTTACCCGCGCCGTTCGGACCGAGGATACCGATCTTGGCATCCGGGTAGAACGAAAGGTGGATATTCTCCAGGATCTTCTTGTTGCCATAGGCCTTGTTGAGGCCGGACATATGATAGATGAACTGACGTGCCATGCTGCGCTGCTCCGGGCGGGAAACTTCGATTGTGCCGCTATGTAGGCGAAACAGCGCCTGCGGGCAACGCCAAACCCGGTTTACTCAGGATTTCCGGTCAAAAGCCTACAGCGTCGACGACGCCCTCGTCACAGCCGAACGACGTTTTTCCAGCACCCTGGATCAGATCGGCAAGCCCGGCACTTTTCGCCGATGCCGCCCCGGCGGCTTCCGAAAGCCCGATCGTCAGCTCGCTGATCATCCTGACATTGCCGGCCCGCCGGCAGCTCATCTTGACACGGTCGCCGGCACCCGGGCCGAAGCTCTTGTCGAAAGCCGCCTTGATCGCGTCTGCCTTGACCGGCTTGCCGATATTGGCAGCGAAAAGATCGCGCACCGCCGACGCGTTGAGAGCGCTTACGAGATGCATGCCGACGCCGAAATAGTCGTCGGCACTCATCTTCGTGCAGGTGCCATGCTTCACCCATTCATGCCGTTCCAGGCCGGATTGCGTGCCGGGCATCGCCTTTGCCAGCGCCGTCTTCGTCTCAGCCGCAAGCGTGACCTCCGGCAGCTTGTTCCAGTCGCCATCCTTGTCGGCGGCCTTCTGATCGGCGCTCACGCCGCAATAATCCTGCCGCATCGGCCAGAGCCCGTGCAACGAAAAGTTCGTCGCGTCGGGGCGCTCGCCGGTCTGGCTCGCACACTCGGCTTTCTTCTGGTTCGTCTGGCAAAAGGCCGGCTGCCAGCTTGCCGCCAGAATGAAGCGGGTGCGCCCGCCGGCCTCCTGCGCCACGGCGGCGCCGGCAACAATCATCGACACAGCGAACGACAAGGTACGCAACTGCATGCTGCTCATTTCAACCCCCAAAAAAAGAACAATACAGGAACAAATAAGCATCAAATTCAAAAGGCCGCAACCCTGAATCGCAACAAGGCAGCAATTTGTTATCAGATAATCAAACGCCCATATTGCAATTACCCAGCGATCTGGTCTGTTGCCGCCGGGAGGACCCACATGTTTTCTGAAAAGCATAGGCTCGCCGTGCCAGGGGCGTCGCTGGCCTATCACCATGCCGAGGCCATCACCCCTCCGCGCGGCATCCTGTTGATATCGCATGGCTTGGCTGAACATTCGAAACGATACCGCGTCTTTGCCGAGGCGATGGCGGCACGTGGTTATCATGTCTATGCCCATGATCATCGAGGCCACGGCGAGACGACGGCACCCGATGCGCCGATCGGCCGCTTCGCCGGGCGGGGTGGGGTCGAAAGGGTGATCGGCGACGCTATCGCCATGCGCGGCCATGCGGCCTCCCGCCATCCCGGCCTGCCGGTGATCCTTTTCGGACATTCGATGGGCGGCCTCATCGCCCTCAACGCTGCCGTCACGGCTCCGGCCGACTTCGACGCCGTCGCCGTCTGGAATTCGAATTTCGCCGTCGGCCTTGCCGGCCGCGCCGCCCAGGCGATCCTGCTTGCCGAGCGCATGCTGAAGGGCTCCGACGTGCCGAGCGGCATGTTGCCGAAGCTCACCTTCGGCGCCTGGGGCAAATCCATTCCCGGCCGCCGCACCGAGTTCGACTGGCTGTCGCGCAGACCTGATGAAGTCGACAAGTATGTCGCCGATCCGCTCTGCGGCTTTGACGCCTCAGTCTCTCTCTGGTTCGATCTCTTCGAGCTGACCTTCCGCGCGCCGCAGAAAATCCACCTCGACCGGCTGCCGCGGGACATGCCGATCCATCTCGTCGGCGGCGAAGAAGACCCGGCGACGGAGCGTGGAAAAGCCGTGCTCTGGCTGTCAAATCATTTGAAAGGCCAAGGCTTCTCCCGTATCAGCACTGAGATATATCAGGACATGCGGCACGAAACACTGAATGAGATCGGCGCGGATGCGGCGATCGCGGCCTTTGCGGACTGGTGCGACAGGGCCGTCGCAAGATCCTGAGCGATCAATATCCTGAGTGACCAATATCCTGAGTACAGGGATTTCATCATGAACAGCACCTCCGTCCGCCCCGTTTCGTCCGCCTCCGACGTGACGATGGGGCTTGTGCTGATGTTTGTCTCGGTGATGTTCTCGCCGCTCATCGATATTTTCGCCAAGCTTGCCATCGTCACAGTCCCTTCCGCGGAGATCACCGCCGGCCGCTTCGCCGTACAGGCGCTCTGCATGTTGCCGATTGTGATATGGCGGCGCAGCTTTGCCGATTTTTCCTGGCGCCAGAACCTGTTCCATGCCATCCGCGGCGCGATCATCACGGTCTCGATGATCTCCTTCGTCACCACGCTGAAATACATGGCGGTCGCCGACGCGATTGCGATCTTCTTCGTCGAGCCGATCATTCTGACGATCCTCGGCGGTATCTTCTTGAAGGAGACGATCGGCTGGCGGCGCTATAGCGCCTGCGGCGTAGGCTTCTTCGGGGCAATGCTGATCATCCAGCCGAGTTTCGAAGAAGTCGGCTACATCGCGCTTCTGCCTGTCGTCAGCGCGCTCTGCATCGCCATCTTCGTGCTGATGACCCGCGTCCTCTCGCACAAGGAGGACCCTTGGGCGATGCAGTTCCAGATGAGCATCTGGGGCCTGCTCTTCTGCGCCATCCTGCTTTTCCTGGGCCAGGGAACCGGCTCCGATCTCTTCGATCCGGTCATGCCGGATGGCCGCGCCTGGTTCTATGTCGCCGGCGTCGGCGCCATGGCCGCGATATCGGGCATCCTCGGCGTCTATGCCTATCGCGCAGCACCAGCCTCGACGCTCGCACCGCTGCAATATTTCGAGATCGTCTCGGCGACGATCTTCGCCTGGCTGGTCTTTGGCGACTTCCCGGATGCGGTCAAATGGCTCGGCATCATGATTATCATGGCGTCGGGCTTCTACATTGTCTGGCGTGAGCGCCGCTTTGCATCGAAACCGGTATCCGGTACATCAGAGGCGACGCTGGCGCCCTAGATCTAAGCCCAGATCTAAGAACGAGAGCCCGGAGGAACATGACGGAGACCGTGACGAAAAAACCGCCGCTTGCCGGCATCCGGGTGATCGAGCTTGCTCGCGTGCTCGCCGGCCCCTGGGCGGGACAGATGCTCGCCGATCTCGGCGCC
Source organism: Rhizobium sp. WYCCWR 11128 (assembly GCF_013416305.1). Classification (NCBI taxonomy): domain Bacteria; kingdom Pseudomonadati; phylum Pseudomonadota; class Alphaproteobacteria; order Hyphomicrobiales; family Rhizobiaceae; genus Rhizobium; species Rhizobium sp. WYCCWR 11128. Next base: position 173,966 of record NZ_JACCEZ010000001.1, on the reverse strand, counting down.
GACGTCATCAAGGTCGAAAATCCCGACGGCGGCGACGATACGCGCCAATGGGGGCCACCCTTCGTCGAGGGCGCCGACGGCGAAAATCTCTCGGCCGCCTATTACCACGCCGCCAATCGCGGCAAGCGCTCCGTCACTGCCGACCTGAAGAGCGCCGAAGGCCAGGATCTCGTCCGCCGCCTCGTCTCCACCGCCGATGTGGTCATCGAGAATTTCAAAGTCGGCGGCCTCGTCAAATACGGGCTCGATTATGACAGCCTGCGCAAGGTGAACCCGAAGCTCGTCTATTGCTCGATCACCGGCTTCGGCCAGAACGGCCCTTATGCCAGCCTCGCCGGCTACGATTACATCGTCCAGGGCATGTCCGGCTTCATGTCGATTACCGGGGAGCCGGGTGGCCAGCCGATGAAGGCAGGTGTCGCCATCGCCGATATCTTCACCGGCATCTATGCCGTCTCGGCGATCGAAGCCGCCCTGATCCATGCCCTGAAGTCAGGCGAAGGCCAGTTGGTCGACATGGCCCTGCTCGACGTGCAATCGGCCGTGCTCGCCAATCAGAACATGAATTACCTGGTCTCCGGCGAGGCGCCGACCCGCCTCGGCAATGCCCATCCCAATATCTCGCCCTATGAGGTCGTGCCGACGGCGGATGGTTATCTCATTCTCGCGGTTGGAAACGACGGCCAGTTCCGCCGCTTCTGCACCATCCTCGGCCTGGAGGCCATCGCGAGCGACGAGCGTTTCGCCACCAACAAGGCACGCGTCGGCAATCGCGCCGAAGTGCGCCGCCTCATCTCCACCGAGACGCTGAAATGGCAAAAGGCGGATCTGTTGAAGGCCTGTGAAGAGAACGCGGTTCCATCAGGCGCGATCAATACGATCGAGGAAATGTTCGCCCATCCGCAGGTGCAGGCCCGCGGCCTGCGCATCGACCTTGCGGATGCCGCCGGTACCGTGATCCCCGGTGTCAGGACGCCTGTTGTGCTGTCGGAGACGCCGCTGCGTTATATAAGGCCGAGCCCGCGTCTCGGCGAACACCAGGCAGAAATTCTGGCGGAACTCGCCGAGCGCGAGAGGAAGGCATCGTCATGAAGAAGGGATTGTCATGAAGAAGACGGGCGGGGAACTGATCGTCGAGGCGCTGAAGGCGAACGGAGTCAAGCGTCTCTCCTGTGTGCCCGGCGAGAGCTTCCTCGCCGTGCTCGACGCGTTGCGCGACAGCGATATCGACGTCCTCGTCTGCCGCCAGGAGGGCGGAGCGGCGATGATGGCGGATTGCTGGGGCAGGCTGACCGGCGAACCCGGCATTTGCATGGTGACCCGTGGCCCCGGCGCCACCAACGCCTCCGCCGGCCTGCATATCGCCAAGCAGGACTCGATCCCAATGATCCTCTTCATCGGCCAGGTGCAGCGGGAAGCGAGAGAACGCGAGGCCTTCCAGGAGGTCGAGTTCCGCCGCGCCTTCACCGAATTCGCCAAATGGGTGGGCGAGATCGACGATGCCGCCCGCATTCCCGAGTTCGTCACCCGCGCCTTTGCGATCGCAACCTCCGGCCGTCCCGGCCCTGTGGTGCTGACCCTGCCGGAAGACATGCTGCGCGACGAAGTCGAGGCGCCCCGCGCCAAGCGCTATGTCGGCGTCGAAGCCCACCCCGGTCGCAGCCAGATCGACGATCTCTATCTGCGCCTGCTCAAGGCCGAGCGGCCGATGGTGATCCTCGGCGGCACGCGCTGGGATGCCGATGCCGTCGCCGATTTTGCAATTTTCGCCGAACGTTTCAAATTGCCGGTCGGCTGCTCGTTCCGCCGGCAGATGCTGTTCGATCATCTGCATCCCTGTTATGCCGGCGATGTCGGCATCGGGATCAATCCGGCGCTGGCAAAGGAGATCAAGGAGAGCGACCTGCTGATCCTGCTGGGCGCCCGCATGTCGGAAATGCCCTCCTCATCCTATACGCTGATCGATATCCCATACCCCCAGCAATCGCTGGTGCATATCTATCCCGATGCATCCGAACTCGGCCGTATCTACCGTCCTGATCTTGCGATCTGCGCCGCTGCTGCCGATTTCGTTGAAGCGCTCGCCGATCTGGAAGCGCCGGCCGAGCCGCACTGGGCGGAGCGCACGGAACGCATGCACCAGGCCTATCTCGCCTGGTCGAAGCCGCCTTCGACAGGTCCGGGCGCCGTCCATATGGGGCCGATCATGGAGTGGCTGGAGGCCAATACCGGGCAGGACGCGATCTTTACCAATGGCGCCGGCAACTACGCCACCTGGGTGCACCGCTTCCATCGTTTCCGCCGCTTCAACACCCAAGCCGCCCCCACCTCCGGCTCGATGGGTTACGGCCTGCCGGCCGCCGTCGCCGCCAAGCGGCTCTTTCCCGAGCGCGAGGTCATCTGCTTTGCCGGGGACGGCTGCTTCCTGATGCACGGACAGGAATTCGCCACCGCCATCCGCTACGGTCTGCCGATCATCGCAGTCGTCGTCAACAACGGCATCTACGGCACGATCCGCATGCATCAGGAGCGCGAGTATCCCGGCCGCGTCAGCAGCACCGATCTGACCAATCCCGACTTCGCAGCCCTTGCTCGCGCCTATGGCGGCCATGGCGAGACGGTGGAGACGACGGCGGATTTCGCCCCCGCCTTCGAGCGGGCACGCGCCAGCGGCAAGCCCGCAATCATCGAAATCAAGCTCGATCCCGAAGCGATCACGCCGACGCGCACGCTCTCGGAAATAGCGCAAAAAAGCCGGTGAGCACGCGCAGTGCTCACCGGCTTCAGGTAATCGGAATGGCGCGTTTTAGTCGAGTGCCGCCGTGATGATGAACTCGACCTTGTATTTCGGCGCAGCGAGCTTGGCTTCGCTGGTGGCACGGGCCGGCGGATTGGCCGGATCGATCCAGCCTTCCCAGACGGCGTTCATCTCGGCGAAATCGGCGATGTCGGAAAGGTAGATGATCGTCTGAAGGATCTTCGACTTGCTGCTGCCTGATGCAGCCAGCAGACGGTCGACTTCGGCAAGCGATGACTTGCACTGATCGGTGACGCTTTCGCCCTCGCCGACCTGGCCTGCGAGATAGACCGTGTTGCCGTGAATGACGGCGCCGCTCATGCGCGCGCCGACGTCGATACGCTTAATGCTCATTCTAGTCTCCTGAGTGAATGGAAGGTGATGGCGCTGCGGCGCAGCGCCGGAAAATCGGCAGCCGGAACGGGGCCTAGCTACGAATATGGTGGGTCTTCTGGTAGATCGCCGTCGAGCGGGCGCCGGAGCGGCAATAGCCGAGCATCGGCCGCGGGAATTCGTCGAGCGCATCGACCATGCCCTGCACCGCTTCCTCGGTCACGCCCATCGGTCCGACAGGCACATGGGCGATCTCGAGGCCGAGCTCCTTGGCGCGCGCCTCGATGACGGAGAACGATGTCTGATCCGGGCTCTCATGGTCGGGGCGGTGGCAGACGATCGATTTGAACCCGAGCGCCTTGATCTCGTCGAGCTCCTCGAGCGTGATCTGGCCCGAAACCGAATATTCATCGTCGATCTGGCGAATATCCATCGTCTTGTCTCCTCAAAAATCGTGGGCTGAAGGTCTACGACGGAGGTCTGCCAGCGTCAACAACACTTCGCTCACAGGAAGGCAAAGGTCAGCGCATAGCTGCGGCTCTCGCCGGGCGCCAGCATGTTGAACTCACCGGCTGCCTCAAGCTCGTCGCGCGAGATCCACCGATGTGAAACCGGCTCGATGCCGATGATGTGGGCTGGCGCCTTCTGGTTCCGCCAGACCTGCAGATGGGGCAGCGTGTCGGCGCGGAAACGCACTCGCAGCGTCCTGCCGCCGATAGCGGCGATCGGTCCGAGGCGGACCTCCGCGAACCCCTCCTCCGTTGCCGGCGCTGCGACGCAGAAGATGCCGCCCGGCTCCTCGCCGAACGTCCAGGGGAAACCGCCATTTTCCAGCATGCGGCCTTCGAGCCGCGTGCCCTCGTCCAGCCATTTGCCGCCGGTGTTCATGTGGTACATCAGGAAGGTCGGCACCGTCCGATCGCTTGTATTGACGACCCGATCCTCGAGCCGCACCTCGCCGGTCGCCCCATCGATCCGCCACAGCCGCTCGATGCGCTGCGGCAGTCCCTCGACAGTGGTGATGTCGATATCGGCGCGGCATTCGGCATTGCCGTTCTCGAACTTCGTCCACAACACCTTTGCCACATGACCGGAGGCCGATCCGTGCAGCGGATAGACCTTGCCGTCGTCCCGGCCGGGGATCGGCTGGCGGTGGCGGATATGGTCCGGCCCGCAGGTAAAGAGGAAGCCCTCGAGCGAGTGATCGATTCGCGGGTCGCCATCATCGGGAATGGCGCGTTTCGGAGCGATGTCGACGCTTTCGACGATGCATCCGCCGATATCCAGCACCGATGTTTCGTCCAGCATCAGGCGCGGCCCGCTTGCGGCGGCAAATTCGATCATCACGGTCTCCTTGGGGAATTGTCGGCCCCTTAGAGCGCCGAGCGTCCTTTCGGACGCACAAAGGACGCTCTAACACTTTGAATCAACGCATCATGCTTTCCGAAAAACGGAATCGATTTTCGCAAAGAAGGATGCGCTAGCGTTAGGTTTCGGGCCGCCATTCGTCAATCGGCGTCGCCCGTATCTTGCGTTTTTGCAGCAACCGTGGATTTTGCGGAACTGACACAAGGACGCAAACGTTTATGAGCAAAAGGAAATCTTAGTGATTTTCATATTTTGTTCAGCACGCTTTCATAAATTCCACACTAGCGTCAAAATTCGCAGGTGTGTGTCTGCCAGTCACTGTTCGAGGTATGATACGTGAATCGCTTTTTGAAGTCGGCATTTTGCCTCGCGGCCGTCCTGGCTGCTCTTGCGGCTACAGCGCCGGAGGCAGGCGCGCAGCAGTTCCGCGATCGCCGCCAGAGCGATATCGTGCTTGTGACGCCGAGCGGCGAAATCCTCGACTATGTTCCAGCTGGCTATATCTACGCCCGCGACCGTAGCGGCAATCGCGTGTTGATCGACGACTATGGCAACGTCGTCGCTACCGAGATGCGCGCCCGCGGCTACTATCCGCCGCGGCCCGGCGCACGCGAAGTCTATAACGACCAGTACGGCAACGACCCCTATTATTCCGACAACAATCCCGATGGCGATACACGTTATTCCGAGCGCGGCGCCGTCACCGGCGGCATTCCGCGCGATGCCGCGATTGAACGCCGGCCGCTCGGCGACCAGCCCTATCCCGAGGATAACAGCATCGGCAATCCGCAGCCCGGCGACGATTATGCCTCGATCGACCCCGACCAGCAGATCCCGCCCGCCGATCAGCCGAAGGCCGCACCTGATGAACCTGTCATCACGCTGAAGAACAAGTCGAAGCCCGAGATCGTCGCACTGCAGGTCTTCCTCGATCGCGCCGGCATCTCTCCGGGCGTCATCGACGGCCATATGGGCTCGAACGTCACCAAGGGGATCTATGCCTATGACCAGATGACCGGGTCGAAGCTCGATCCCAACGACACCGATGCCATTCTGGAAGAGCTGCGTATGAACGGCGGCCTGCCCGTCGTCAGCTATACGATCACGCCGGCCGATGCCGCTGGCCCCTTCGTCGCCGAGATCCCGGAAGATTATTCGCACAAGGCGCTGTTGCCGTCGCTGGCTTACACCTCGACCACCGAGATGCTGGCCGAGCGTTTCCACATGGACGAGGCTTTTCTCAAGGAGATGAACCCCGGCGCCGATTTCACCGTTGCCGGCACCGTCATCAAGGTCGTCAATCCGGGCGAGCCGAAGAGCGGCGAAGTTGCCCGCATCATCGCCGACAAGGGTCGCAAGCAGGTCTTCGCCTATGACGGCGCCGGCAATCTCCTCGCCGCCTATCCGGCATCGATCGGCTCCTCCGACACCCCCTCTCCGTCGGGCTTGGTAAATGTCGAGCGTGTCGCCCTCAATCCCGGTTACACTTATAATCCGAAGATCAATTTCCAGCAGGGCGCCAACGACAAGATCCTCAATATCCCGCCCGGCCCGAACGGCCCCGTCGGCACCGTCTGGATGGCGCTTTCCAAGCCGACCTACGGCATCCACGGCACGCCCGAGCCCTCGAAGATCGGCCGCACCCAGAGCCACGGCTGCATCCGCCTGACCAATTGGGATGCCACCGAGCTTGCCAAGATGGTCAAGCCGGGCGTGACGGTCGAGTTCGTCGACTGAAATCACTTTGATGATAACAACGACAAGGCCGCCGGATCGCTCCGGCGGCCTTGTCGTTTCAGGTGGGGAGATATATTCAAGCGGCCGAGCGAACCGTCAGGCCGCCGTCGCCATCCGCACCGATGCGGTCAACCTGACCGGCAGCTTGCGCATCATTTCCTCGGCAAAACAGGTGGCGTTTTCCCGCGCCTTGTCGAGATTGCTGACGCGCGTCGGATCGATCGTGTGCAGCGTGCCGCCACAGTCGAAGATGTCGCGGAAGGCGGAGCGTTCGATGATTGCCGTATCGAGCACCGGCACATGCCGCTCGCTGAGCAGCGACTTGACGACTTGCAGCGCCCGCGTCGTCACCATCGAATTGACGCGGGTGAGCACCACCGAATGGCCGATCTTGATGCCGGCCTTCTCATCCAGATACTGCAGCAGTTCGAGCACCTGCGCACCGCCGCGCGCATCCATCGCACAGCCCTGAATGGGGATCAGCACGTGGTCGGAAAGGCCAACGGCAGTGGCAAGCAGCGGATTGCGCGCACCCGGCAGGTCGACGATGAAATAGTCGGTATTGTGCTTGTTCTCGCTGATATGCACCGGCAGCGACGCAGTTGTGACGAAATCGATCACCGAAAGATTGGGCACATGACCTGATATTTCGTGCCAGCGCGAAATCCAGTGCTGCGGGTCGGCGTCGAGAATGGTGACGCGATAACCTTTGCGGGCAAGCTCGGTCGCGAGCAGCAGAACAGCGGTCGTCTTGCCGGCGCCGCCCTTGGTATTTGCGAATGTGATGACAGGCATGTTCGGTCCTCGGAAGGAATGGTGCGAGCCGGAATCGCTCTTTTACGCACCGTCGGAGCATCGTGCGGTTAATTCATTCTTTCTAATCATGGTTAACAAATTCGAAAGACGCGCGGCGAAATTGCAGCCGGTATTTTTCACATCCCTAAAAATAGGGATGCTGCCCGAAACGAAAAAGGCCTGGGAAACCGCGGTTTTCCAGGCCAGTCTGTTGGTCCGCTCTTATGTCGTCAGAAGCAATCTTCGAATAGGGCCTTGGTATTTTCAAGCGTCAGTGCAACCGGGTTGCCGCCGGCGCTCGGATCTTCGATCGCCATGGCCGATAATTCGTCGATGCGGTCGGCAGCGATTCCCATCGCCGACAGCGTCTCCGGCACGCCGAGTTCGGAGCGGAGCTTCAGCACATAGTCGTAGAACCCGTCGAAACCGCCCGAAATGCCGAGATAGGCGGCGGCGCGTCCGATCTTCTCCTCGATCGCCTTGCGGTTGAAGCGCAACACCGCCGGCATCACCACCGCATTGGTCATGCCGTGATGGGTGTTGTAGACGGCGCCGATCGGGTGCGACAGCGCGTGGATGGCGCCGAGCCCCTTCTGGAAGGCGACCGCGCCCATGGCGGCGGCGGCCATCATGTTGGCGCGGGCTTCCAGATCCGTGCCTTCCCTATAGGCGCGTGGCAGGAACTCCTTGACGAGGCGCATGCCCTCGAGCGCGATGCCGGCCGACATCGGGTGATAGAAGGGCGAGGAATAAGCCTCCAGGCAATGGGCGAAGGCATCCATGCCTGTGCCGGCCGTGATGATCTTCGGCATACCGACCGTCAGTTCCGGATCGGAAATGACGACGCCAGGCAGGAACTTCGGATGGAAGATGATCTTCTTCACATGCGTTTCGGAATTGGTGATGACGCTGGCGCGCCCGACTTCCGAACCGGTGCCTGCCGTCGTCGGCACCGCGACGATCGGGGCGATGCCCTCGAGGCTCGCACGCGTCCACCAGTCGCCGATATCTTCGAAGTCCCAGACCGGCCGCGTCTGGCCGGCCATGAAGGCGACGCACTTGCCGAGATCGAGGCCGGAGCCGCCGCCGAAGGCGACGACGCCGTCATGACCGCCGTCCTTGAAAGCCCTGACGCCGGCTTCGAGGTTCTTCTCGTTCGGGTTCGGATCGACATCGGCAAAGATCGCCCGGCCGAGACCGGCATCTTCGAGAATATCGAGCGCTGTCTTGGTGATTGCCATCGAGGCAAGGCCACGGTCGGTGACGAGCAGTGGCTTCTTGATGCCGAGGCTTTTGCAGGCGTCGGCCAGTTCCGCGATGCGGCCCCGGCCGAGCTTGACCGATGTTGGATAGCTCCAGTTTGCGGTGATGTTGCTGCTCATGCTGTGACTTTCTTCAGATGGAAGGATTTCGGACGCGTCAGATTGTGGAAGCCGATGATCGACAGCGAGCCGCCGCGGCCGGTCTCCTTGACGCCGGTCCAGCAAAGCGCCGGATCGAGATAGTCTGCGCGGTTCATGAATACGGTGCCGGTTTCGATCTCGCGGCCGAGCCGCCCTGCCCGCTCGACATCCCTGGTCCAGAGCGAGGCCGTCAGCCCGTACTGGCTGTCGTTCATCAAAGCGAGTGCCTCCTCGTCGCTCTTCACTTTCATGATGCCGACTGCCGGACCGAAAGTCTCTTCGCGCATGAAGGCCATGGAGTGGTCGACATTGACGAGGACCTGCGGTGCGAGATAGGCGCCGCCGTCATCCTGGGGGAAAAGCTTGGGATCGACAAGCGCCTTGGCGCCCTTGGAAACAGCATCGGCGATCTGCTCGCGCACCACCTTGGCGAAGCGCTTATGCGCCATCGGCCCGAGCGAGGTTTCCGGATCGAGCGGATTGCCGAGCTTGTAGTTCGATACCCAGGCAACCGATTTCTCGACGAAGGCGTCGTAGAGCGATTCATGCACGTAGATGCGCTCGATGCCGCAGCAGCACTGACCGGAATTGTAGGTCGCGCCGTCCATCAGCGTGTCGACGGCCGCCTCGAGATCGGCGTCCTCCATGACATAACCCGGATCCTTGCCGCCGAGTTCGAGGCCGAGGCCGGTGAAGGTGCCGGCAGCCGCCCGCTCCATCGACCGCCCGCCTTCGACCGATCCGGTGAAGTTGACGAAATTGAAGCTGCCGGCGGCAATCAGCGCTGACGTCGTTTCATGATCGAGGAAGACGTTCTGGAACACATCCTCGGGAACGCCGGCCTCGATGAAGGCCTGCACCAACCGCTCACCGACCAGCAGCGTCTGCGAGGCATGCTTCAGCACCACGGTATTGCCGGCCATCAGCGCCGGCGCGATCGTGTTGATCGCCGTCATGTAGGGATAGTTCCATGGTGCTACGACGAAGACGACGCCATGGGCCTCGCGCTCGATGCGCCGCTCGAAACGATCGCTCTCCTCGACGACAACAGGCGCCATCGCGTCCGCCGCGATCGAGGCGACATAGTTGGAACGCTCGTTGAAACCCTTGTATTCGCCGCCATACTTGATCGGCCGGCCCATCTGCCAGGCGAGCTCTGGCACGACGACATCGGACATCTCGTTCAGCCGCGCAGCACCCTTCAGCACCAGTTGCACACGCTCTTCGAGGGGCCGTTTCGCCCAGGCTTTCTGCGCCTTGCGGGCGCGCGCCACCACATCCTTGGCGGCATCGAGAGAAAGGGCTGCGCGCTCGGCATAAACCGACCCGTCAACCGGTGAAATGCATTGGATCATTGCCATGATCTGTTCCTATCCTCGTATTCTTCAAAATTTGAGTGAGGCCGTGGCACCTCATCCGCCTGCCGGCACCTCTCCCCGCAAACGGGGCGAAGGGGATATGCCGCACCGGCTTTCCCTAACATCGACGCTGCGTTTGGCACGTCCCCTCTCCCCGTTTTTACGGGGAGAGGGTTAAGGTGAGGGGCAAGCAAATCGCAAATGCCTATTAAGCTCTTTCGAAACCGCGCGCCACTTCCCAATCGGTGATGCGGCGGTCGTATTCTTCCTGCTCCCATTCGCCGGCGCGCGTATAGTGGTCGATCACGTCGTCGCCGAAGGCCTTGCGTAGCATCGCCGATTCCGTCATCGCCGCCGTGGCCGCGCGCAGCGTGCGCGGGATCTCGCGAACGCCCTTGCCGCCATAGGCGTCGCCAACGAAGGGGGCTTCCAGTTCGAGCTTGTTCTCGATGCCGTCAATGCCGGCGGCAAGCAGCGCGGCGAAGGCGAGATAGGGATTGAGATCGGAGCCGCCAACGCGGCACTCGATACGGATACCCTTGGTCTCTTCGCCGCACAGGCGATAGCCGGCGGTGCGGTTGTCCTTGCTCCAGATCGCCTTGGTCGGCGCAAACGTGCCGGCCATGAAGCGCTTGTAGGAGTTGATGTAGGGCGCCAGGAAATAGGTGATCTCGCTCGCATGAGCGAGAAGCCCGGCGACGTAATTATGCATCAGCGGCGACATGCCGTATTTGCCGGTATGGTCGAAGAAAAGCGGCTTTTCCTCCAGGCTCCAGAGCGACTGGTGGATATGCGAGGAACTGCCAGCAGCATTGTAATTCCACTTGGCCAGGAAGGTGATAGCCTTGCCCTTCGACCAGGCAATCTCCTTGCAGCCGTTCTTGATGATCGCGTGCCGGTCGGCCATGGCGAGCGCATCGGCGTAGCGCACGTTGATTTCCTCCTGGCCGGCCGACGCCTCACCCTTGGAGTTCTCGACCGGGATGCCGGCGCCCTGCAGCCCGGTGCGGATCGCCCGCATCACCTCTTCCTCCTTGGTGGTCTGGAAGATGTGGTAGTCCTCGTTATAGGCGCTGACGAGCTTGAGGTTGCGGTAGCCGGAAGCCTGCGCCGCCTCGTAGCTCTGGTCGAACAGGAAGAATTCGAGCTCCGAGGCCATGTAGGCCTTCATGCCCATATCTTCGAGCCGCTTCACCTGCTTCTTCAGGATCGCGCGCGGCGAGTGGGCGACCTCCTCGTGCGTATGATGATCGAGCATATCGCAAAGCACCAGCGCGGTGCCTTCCAGCCAGGGAATACGACGCAACGTCGCAAGATCCGGCTTCATCGTGTAGTCGCCGTAGCCCTTCTCCCAACTCGTCGCCTTGTAGCCGGAGACGGTCTCCATCTCCATGTCGGTGGCGATCAGGTAGTTGCAGCTGTGCGTTTCCTTCCAGGCGCTCTCGACGAAATATTCCGCTTGGAAACGCTTGCCCATCAGTCGGCCCTGCATATCCACCTGGCAGGCCAGAACCGTGTCGATGCGCCCTTCGGCAACATCCTTCCTGAGATCGTCGATTGTGTAGCTGCTCATGATTGATCCGCCTGAATTGAATTGAGAAAATCGGGGCAACGAAATCGCATGCGCTCGGCCGGACTTTGCGGCCTGATGCCTTTTCGTTGTACCGGTGATGGGGCCGCAGGATGCGGCCCCGCCATTTGAGAGGGAAGCCTCGATGCTTAGTTTTCGCCGCTTTCGCCGACGGCTGCTTCGGCGGCCGCGATCTCGGCCTGACGCTTTGCCACTTCCGCACCGATCGGCGGCCCTTTGAAGCGACGGCTTTCGAATCCGAACCAGACGATCGCCGTCAGCACCAGGAAACCGACGGTGATGTAGAGCGCCCATTCGTTCGGCGGCTGAATGCCGAGGATGAAGATCAGGATCATCGCGATGACGGTCAGCACGGCAAAGAGCTTGAAGACGCCTTCGCCGAGGTTCCACGGTCCCATCTTGTCCCACTTCGACGTGCCCCAGGCGAACAGGCCGAGCGTGATCGGGATCGCGAAAGAGAAGAACAGGAAGATGACCGTGCACGAGACGACGATCGTATAGACCGGCGTGTCACCAATCGTAGCGAGCGAGGAGCCCCAGACGAACAGAACCGAGAGGATCGAGCCGGTCCAGATCGCAGCCACCGGCGTGCGGTGCTTTGGGCTGACTTTCGACAGGACCTTCGACGCCGGCAGACCGCCGTCACGCGAGAAGGCGAAGATCATGCGCGAGACCGAAGTAACGGTCGCAAGGCCGCACAGCCACTGGCTGACGAGGATGGCAAGATAGAGAATGTCCTTGACGATCGGGTTGACCTGGCTGTCCATCGCCCAGAAGAACACGTTCCAGCCCTGCTTTGCCGCATCATCCATATTCGGCAGCATGAGCACGAAGGCGCACAGCATGATATAGCCGAAAAGCGCCGACCAGAGCACCGAGGCGACCATGCCGCGCGGGACCGATTCGGCAGCCTTGACCGTCTCTTCCGACGTATGCGCCGAGGCATCATAGCCGGTGATGGTGTAGATCGGCAGCAGCAGGCCGAGCAGGAAGACCCAGGCACCGGAGGTGGAAGGCCAGACATTGCCGCCGACTTCGCCGGAATAGTTGGCGAAGGTGAAAAGGCGGCCGATCTCGTAGGAGGGCGCTGCGATGAGGCAGACGGCCGAAAGCGCGATAGCGGTCGCGAAGATGAGATAACCCGAGAAATCGGTCAGCTTCGCGGTCAGTCCGATGCCCATGTGGTTCACGAGCGCCTGCGCGCCGGTGATGACCACGAGGAAGATGATGCGCACCGTCGTCGTGTCGGTCAGCCCGAAATAGCTGGTGCCGAACGACCCCATGAAGAAATAATAGGTGCCGACATTGATGGCGCCCAGCACGGTGACGAGACCGAGCAGGTTGAACCAGGCGGTCACCCAGCCGGTAAAGCGGTTTCCGAGGATCGAACTCCAGTGATAGAGGCCGCCGGCCGTCGGATAGGCCGAGCTGATCTGCGCCATGCCGATGGCGAAGACGAGCGAGATGAAGCAGCCGACCGGCCAGCCGATGCCGATGGCGGCGCCGCCGGCACCCGAGGTCGCCTGCGCCAGCGAATTGATGCCGCCGGAGAGAATGCAGATGATGGAAAATGAGACGGCAAAGTTCGAAAACGAGCTCATGCGCCGTTCGAGTTCCTGGGCATAACCCATGGAATGCAGGATGTGCACATCCTGCTTCTTGTCCAGTTCGGTATAATCCGACATGACTTCCCCCTGTTCACGATCGGCCGCGGAATTGCGGGCCGATTCAGTGCCAATTGTCCGCGGCATTTGCGCCATGCGGACGTTCGCAGTTAAACTGCTCCCTCGGGTCTTCTTATTATTCAGGCGTCCAGACTTTGCTGGAGCAGCCCTTTCAAATAATCGGCCATGACCCCTTGGCCGATATCGTTTGCGATGAGGTCGTTGCGGACCTCGATCATCACATTGCGCAAGCCGTTCGAAAGCCCGTGCAGGATCAGCGTGTGCGTCACACCGTCCTCAGGCCCGTAAGGCTCGTTGCGTTCCGTTCTGTAAAGCGGCGCCTCGGCCGCTGCCCTCAGCATGCGGTCGGCGAGCCGGCTATCTTCATCGTGCAATATACCGAGTTCGACCGCGCGTTCGCGGCCGTGATAGACCGGCGTGAAGCTGTGCATCGTCACAATGATGCTGTCCTGCCCCCTCGCCCGGCGATCGCGGATCAGCCCGCGAATGGCGTCGTGGAAAGGCACATAGAGCGCGTCTGTGCGCGCAAGCCGTTCTTCGGGGCTCAAATCCCTATTGCCGGGAATGTCGTAGATTTCGCTGGTCTCCGGCATGGCGCCGGGTGAACTGGGCGGCCGGTTACAGTCGTAGATAAGCCGGGAGAACCGCTGGTAAACGAGCGTCGCGTCGAGCGCTTCCGATAGGATGCGGGCGACCGCAAGCGCGCCCGGGTCCCAGGCAATGTGAGTGGAGAGCGCTTCGCTGGGCAGGCCGAGATCGCCGAAAAGGGCTGGAAGCGCATTCGAAGCGTGCTCGCAGACCAGAAGCACCGGGCTCCGGCCGTGGATGCGTTCGATCCCGACGCAGTCACCGTCCGCTTCACTGAGGATTTTCGGCCGGGCCAGCACCAAAGGCGCCACTCCTTATCCCTTAACAAATTCTTGATGAAGAAAAGAATTCTTCAGGTTTCGGTCGGTGTCAAGCATCCACTGAAAATTTCTTTTCATGACAGTGGTTGACATGGATTATGACAGCGTTGTTAACTTTGAGTGGGAAAGTGGCGCCAGACCATCCCGGGGAGCATATTAAGTGACAATTGCGTCGAAGACGGTTTCGGACGTCATACACTCGCATTTGGGGGTGTTGACTCGTGCCGAGAAGCAGCTAGCCGAAAGCCTGCTCGACAACTATCCGGTCTCCGGCCTCGGCAGCATCACCACGATCGCCGAAAACGCCGGCGTCTCGACCCCGACCGTCGTGCGCATGGTGCAGAAGCTCGGCTTCAAGGGTTATCCGGACTTTCAGGCGCATCTGCATCAGGAAGTCGAGGCGACGATCTCGAATCCGATCGCCAAGCACGACCGCTGGGCGCAGAACGCGCCGGGCACCCATATTCTCAACCGTTTCGCCGATGCCATCATGGGTAATCTGCGCCAGACGCTGACTGATCTCGACACCGCGACGTTCGACAGCGTCGCCGCGTTGCTCTCCGACCGCAAGCGCGGCCTTTATTTCGTCGGAGGCCGCATCACCGGCGCGCTTGCCGAATATTTCTTCACCCATATGCAGGTGATCCGGCCGGCAACGACGCTACTATCGTCGAATTCCAGCAGCTGGCCGCAATATGCCCTCAACATGAATGCCGGCGACATCCTGATCATCTTCGACATCCGCCGCTATGAGCAGGAGATGGTGAGCCTTGCGACCGCCGCCCGCAAACGCGGCGCCGAAATCATCGTCTTCACCGACCAGTGGGGTTCGCCGGCCGCCAAGCTCGCCAGGCATGCCTTCCGCGTCCGGATCGAGGCGCCATCGGCTTGGGATTCCTCCGTCGTTACCCTTTTCATCGTCGAAGCGCTGATCGAGGCCGTTCAGAACTCGACCTGGGACGAGACGAAGGAGCGCATGAAGACACTGGAAGGCCTGTTCGAGCAAACCAGGCTTTTCCGTAAACCGGGTTAGGAGGACAAGACTAAAACAGAAGAAAAACAATGGCGGATTTTTCGCGGAAACAGACGGCGTTGTCGCAAATAAAACATTTGTCGCAACCCCCGTTATTCACAGCAGAATTAACGTCATCGAACTGTCACACAAGCTTCATGTAATCTCATTAACAGCATCGCCAGACACTGAAAACCCGAAGGAGAACAACAGTGATCTCTAACATTTCTCGACTTCTGTCGCTTTCTACTGCGATGATCATGGCTTCGACCGCGATTGCCGCCGCCGAGCCGAGCGCTGAACTTATCGCCGCCGCCAAAAAGGAAGGCAGCCTGACGACGATCGCTCTGCCGCACAGCTGGTGCGGTTACGGCGACGTCATTGCCGGCTTCAAGGCCAAGTACGGCATCGAGGTCAACGAACTGAACCCGGATGCAAGTTCGGGCGACGAAATCGAAGCCATCAAGGCCAACAAGGGCAACACCGGCCCGCAGGCTCCTGACGTCATCGACGTCGGCCTCTCTTTCGGCCCGTCCGCCAAGAAAGACGGCCTGATCCAGCCTTATAAGGTCTCCACCTGGGATTCCATTCCGGATACCGCCAAGGATGCTGAAGGCTACTGGTACGGCGACTATTACGGCGTTCTCGCGCTCCTGGTGAACAAGGATCTCGTCAAGGAATCGCCGACTGACTGGGCCGACCTGAAGAAGAGCGACTATGCAAACAGCGTCGCCCTCGCAGGCGATCCGCGCAGCGCCAACCAGGCTGTCCAGGGCGTCTATGCCGCTGGTCTTTCCGCATCCGGCGGCGACGCGGCCAAGGCAGGCGAGGAAGGCCTGAAGTTCTTCGCCGAACTGAACAAGAGCGGCAATTTCGTGCCGGTCGTCGGCAAGGCTGCTCCCTTCGCACAGGGCTCCACGCCGATCGTCATCGCCTGGGACTACAACGCCCTCTCCTGGGGCGAAGGCCTGAAGGGCAATCCTCCGTTCGAGGTCGTCGTTCCGAAGACTGGCGTCGTTGCCGGCGTCTACGTTCAGGCGATTTCCGCCTTCGCTCCGCACCCGAACGCTGCCAAGCTCTGGATGGAATACCTCTACTCCGACGAAGGTCAGCTCGGCTGGCTGAAGGGCTATTGCCACCCGATCCGGTTCAACGATCTTGCCAAGAACAACAAGATCCCGAAGGAACTGCTCGATAAGCTGCCGCCAGCAGCAGCCTATGAAAAGGCTGTCTTCCCGACGCTGGAAGAGCAGGCCGCCGGCAAGGAAACCATTACCAAGAACTGGGATTCCGTCGTCGGCGCCAACGTTCAGTAACTTTGATCCTGCCTCCCCGCCGCAAGGCGGGGAGGTTTTCTCACTCCGACGCCCCAGGATGAGCTTTTCCATGAGCACCGTTTCAACGCCGATGGCGAGCAGTGCCCCCTTGATCAACAAAGACCGCGTGATCGACTGGCTGGGCATCGCACCCTTCATTATATTCTCCCTGCTGTTCCTGATCATGCCCACGCTTTATCTCGTGGTGGGCGCGTTCCTGACGCCCGAGGGCGATTTCACGCTGAAGAATATCGGCGATCTTTTTACGCCATCGATCATGAGCGCTTACTGGATCAGTATCCGTATCTCGGTCGCCTCCGCCCTCGGCGGCGCGTTGATCGGCTTTTTCCTTGCCTGGGCCGTCGTGCTCGGCGGCCTGCCCGCCTCCGTGCGCTCGACGCTGCTGACCTTCTCCGGCGTCGCCTCGAATTTCGCCGGCGTGCCGCTCGCCTTCGCCTTCCTCGCAACGCTCGGCCGCACCGGCCTTGTGACGATCTTCCTGCGCGAATGGTTCGGCTTCAATCTCTACGGCACCGGCTTCAACCTGCTGTCCTTCTTCGGCCTCACCATCACCTACATGTATTTCCAGATCCCGCTGATGGTGCTGATTCTGACGCCGGCCCTCGACGGCATGAAGAAGGAATGGCGCGAAGCCTCGCAGATTCTTGGCGCCACCAACCGCCAGTACTGGACGATGGTCGCGCTGCCGATCCTTTGGCCGAGCCTGCTCGGCACGACGCTGCTGCTCTTCGCCAACGCTTTCGGCGCCATTGCCACCGCTTTCGCGCTGACCGGCAGCTCGCTGAACATCGTGCCGATCCTGCTCTATGCGCAGATCCGCGGCGACGTTCTGCACAATGCCAACCTCGGTTACGCCATCGCGCTCGGCATGATCGTCATCACCGGCGTCTCCAACGTCCTTTACCTCATGCTGCGCATGCGCGCCGAACGGTGGCAGAAATGAAAGCTCAACGTCTCGGAGCCTGGATCGCCATCATTCTCGGCGCGTCCTACTTTATCATCCCGTTGATCGGCACAATCGAGTTTTCATTGCGCATGCGCCGTGGCGAATACAGCCTCGATGCTTATGAGTCGGTATTCTCCGACATTCAGTTCCGGGAGACCTTCGGCTATTCGATGCTGATGGCGTTGCTCACCATCGTCTTCGGCATGCTGCTCGTCGTGCCGACGGCCTATTGGGTGCGGCTGCGGCTGCCGCAGATGCGTCCGGTCGTCGAATTCATCACGTTGCTGCCGCTTGTCATTCCGGCGATCGTCATCGTCTTCGGATACCTCAGGATGTATAATTCTTCGTCCTACCTGCCGCTGACGGGTTCGACGACCGGCACCAATATCCTGCTGGTCTTCTCCTATATCACCCTGTCCCTGCCCTATATGTACCGCGCCGTCGATACCGCCATGCGCGCCATCGACGTCCGCACGCTGACAGAAGCGGCCGAAAGCCTCGGCGCCCGATGGACGACCATCATGTTCAAATGCATTTTTCCCAACGTCATGAGCGGCGTGCTCTCAGGCGCTTTCATCACGCTCGCGATCGTCATGGGCGAATTCACCTTTGCCGCACTTCTGAACCGTCCGGCCTTCGGTCCCTACCTGCAGCTCGTTGGCGCCAACAAGGCCTATGAGCCTTCGGCGCTTGCCGTCATCGCCTTCTCGATCACCTGGCTCAGCATGGGCCTGCTCAACATCGTTTCCCGCGTCGGCAAAGCCCGCCCGGCAAAGGCTTAAGGTATCTGGCTCATGTCTTTTCTCACGCTGAACAACATTCAAAAATCCTTCGGCCCGGTTCAGGTCGTCAAGAACTTCAACATGAACATCGAGAAGGGTGAGTTCGTCTCCTTCCTCGGGCCGTCGGGCTGCGGCAAGACGACCGTTCTGCGCATGATCGCCGGCTTCGAAACGCCAACCGGCGGCACGCTGACCATCAACGGCAAGGACCAAAGCGCGCTGAAGCCGAACCAGCGCAATATCGGCATGGTGTTCCAGGCCTACGCGCTCTTCCCCAACATGACGGTACACGACAATGTCGCCTTCGGTCTCAAGGTCGCCGGCGCCCCAAAACCTGAGATCGACGCCCGCGTCAAGGAAATGCTCGGCCTGATCAAGCTCGATCACCTGGCCGACCGCTTCCCCTATCAACTGTCGGGCGGCCAGCAGCAGCGAGTCGCCCTTGCCCGTGCGCTCGCCGTCAAGCCGCAAGTGTTGCTGCTCGACGAGCCGCTCTCCGCACTCGACGCCAAGATCCGCGTGTCGCTGCGCGAGGAAATCCGCCAGATCCAGCAGCAGCTCGGCATCACCACGGTCTTCGTCACCCATGATCAGGAAGAAGCCCTTTCGATCTCCGACCGCATCGTCGTCATGAATGCCGGCAAGGCCGACCAGATCGGTTCGCCTTTCGAGATCTACAATACGCCGGCAACGCGCTTCGTCGCCTCCTTCGTCGGCACGCTGAACCTCATCGAGGCCAAGGTCGTCGATCCCGATACCAACCGCATCCAGATCGGCGATCAGGGCATAACGCTGAAGCAGTCGGTCGCTGCCCACAAGGCCGGAGAAACCATCTCGCTGGCGCTGCGCCCGGAAGCGGGCTCGCTCTCCGACAGCGTCAAGAGCGACACGGCGCTGACCGGCCATGTCGTTTCGGCCCACTTCCTGGGGTCGGTCATCCGCACGCGCATGAATGTCGGCGGCAACGTCATCTCCTTCGACATGTTCAACAGCCCGGGCACCACCCCGCCGCAGGCCGGCGAAACGGTCACCCTGCGCTTCATGGCAGCCGACCTGCTCATCATCCGCGACTGATTTCGCCAATACCGCTGAGACAAAAGGCGCCGCAAAACGGCGCCTTTTTTCATTTCAGCTCGTTCGAGCCGTCAGCAATCGTGATGCAGCCATCACCACAAAGCACTTGAACTCCCCCAGCTCGATGTCAGAAGTTGAGCAAACCAAATCAGCCGAGCAGCCTTCCGCCCAGCATCTTACCTGATGGGATATTTCAATGATTACCTGCCACCTGCGTTATGTGATCGATCCCTACAAGCTAGCCGAATTCGAAGAATATGCCCGGCTCTGGATTCCGATCGTCAACAGGATGGGTGGCACCCATCACGGTTATTTCCTGCCGTCCGAAGGCGCCAACAACATTGCCGTTGCCTTGTTTTCCTTCCCGAGCCTTGCCGCCTACGAGGACTATCGCACGCGCATGGCCAGCGATCCGGAATGTCAGGCCGCTTTCGAGCTCGACAAACGCAACCGCAGTATCGTCAGCTATGAACGCAGCTTCATGCGGCCCGTGCTCGGTTGAGCGAACCATGCACGACGGGAAATGAAAAAGCCCCGCCAGGCTGGCTGGCGGGGCTTTTTTCGTTCTGTCATGCGCTTAGCGGATCGCCTGGTCGTCGACATCGAAACGATGCACGTGCGCCTGGTCCGGCGTCGCATAGACGATCTCGTCCGGCTCGTACTGATGCTCGCCAAACAGGCGCGCCGTCAACAGGCCGCACTGGTCGGATTCCAGATAGATGATCGTGTCCGCGCCGAGATGCTCGACATGCACGACCTTCGCAGCCCAAGTCCCCTGTTCGCGCGATAACGTCACGTGTTCGGGACGCACGCCGATCGTCTTGGCGCTATGATCGCCGACCTTCTCGGCCGCGATGAAATTCATCTGCGGCGAGCCTATGAAGCCGGCAACGAAAACATTGGCCGGTCGTTTGTAGAGTTCCATCGGCGAACCGATCTGCTCGATCGCCCCGGCATTCAGGACAACGATCTTGTCGGCAAGCGTCATCGCCTCGACCTGGTCGTGGGTGACATAGATCATCGTTGCCTTCAGGCTGCGGTGCAGCCGGGCGATTTCGAGGCGGGTCTGGACGCGCAGCGCCGCATCGAGGTTCGACAGCGGCTCATCGAACAGGAAGAGTTCCGGTTCGCGCACGATGGCGCGGCCGATGGCGACGCGCTGGCGCTGGCCGCCGGAGAGTTCGGCCGGCCGGCGCGCGAGATAGGGTTCCAGCGAGAGCATGCCGGACGCCTTGCCGACACGCCTTTCGATCTCATCCTTGGCGGTGCCTGCCTGCTTGAGCCCGAGCCCCATATTGTCCTTGACCGTCAGATGCGGATAAAGCGCGTAGGACTGAAACACCATGGCGATGCCGCGCTTGGCCGGCGGCGTCAGCGTCTCATCGCGGCCGTTGATGACGACGGCGCCCGAGGTAACGTCTTCGAGGCCTGCAATGCTGCGCAGCAGCGTCGATTTCCCGCAGCCCGAAGGCCCGACGAAGATGACGAATTCGCCGTCCTTGACCTCGAGGTCGATGCCTTTCAGCACTTCATGCGTGCCATAGGTCTTGCGGATGGATTTGAGTTGAAGCGATCCCACTGTCTTTCCCTTACAATCTGACCGGCTGGCCGGTACGCACGCTCTCGTCGGCGGCAAGGCAGATGCGCAGCGACGCCACCGCATCCGCCATATGGCGGTCGAGGTCCAGATCCTCGCGGATCGCCCTCAGCATGAAGGCCTGTTCCAGGTCGCAGAGCGCCTGATGGCCAGGTTCGCCTTCCATCGTCATGTCCTGGTCGGGCCGGATGAACTTGCCGTCAGGCCCGGTCTCTGCCGTATGCAGCCGGATCACCGAGGTCTTGGTGTGCGTGTCTATATCGTCGGACTTGGCGTTCGGATCCATGACGATCGACACCGCGCCCTTCGGCGACATCACATCCTTCACGAAGAAGGCGGTTTCCGAAATCATCGGACCCCAGCCGGCTTCGTACCAGCCGACGGAACCATCCTCGAACAGCACCTGCAGGTGACCGTAATTATACATGTCGGCAGCGATCTCGTCGGACATGCGCAGCCCCATGCCGCGCACCTCGACGGCCCTCGCGTCAGTGATCTGGCACATGACGTCGACATAATGCACACCGCAATCGACAATCGGCGAGGTGGTGCGCATCAGCGACTTATGCGTCGCCCAGGTCGGGCCGCTGGACTGCTGGTTGAGGTTCATGCGGAAGACGTAAGGCGGGCCGAGCTTGCGCGCCTCTTCGATCAGCTTCATCCAGGAAGGATGATGGCGAAGGATATAGCCGATCACCAGCTTGCGCCCCGCCTTCCCAGCTGCCGCGACGACGCGCTCGGCATCGGCGACGGTGGTTGCCAGCGGCTTTTCCACGAAGACATCGCAGCCGGCCTCGAAGGCAGCGACCGCATAATCGGCATGGCTGTCGGAATAGGTGTTGATCGAGCAGAGGTCCGGCTTCAGCTCGGCCAGCGCCGCCATGAAGTCGGGATGGATCGTATAGCCCTGCAGCTCAGGCTCCAATTGCGGCGTCGAGCGGTTGACGAGACCGACGATCTCAAAGCCGGGATTGTTGTGATAGGCGAGCGCATGGCTGCGGCCCATATTGCCGAGGCCGGCAACGAGGACGCGGATCGGTTTTTCAGTCACTTGACGGCTCCTGACGTGATGCCGCGGATCAGCTGCCGCGAGAAGATGACGTAGAGGACGAGGATCGGCAGGATCGCCAGCGACAGCGCCGCCAACACCGCGTTCCAGTTGGTGACGAACTGGCCGATGAAGATCTGCGAGCCGAGCGTCACCGTCTTGGTGGCCTCGGAGGGCGCCAGGATCAGCGGGAACCACAGATCGTTCCAGATCGGGATCATCGTGAAGACCGCGACCGTCGCCATGGCTGGGCGTACCAGCGGCAGCACCAGGCGGAAGAAGATCGCATATTCGGAAAGCCCGTCGATGCGCCCGGCATTCTTCAGATCATCCGAAACCGTGCGCATGAACTCCGACAGGATGAAGATCGCCAGCGGTATGCCCTGCGCGGTATAGACGAGGATCAGCGCCGTCAGCGTATTGACGAGGCCCGCCGCCACCATGCCCTGCAGGATCGCCACCGTGCCGAGACGGATCGGGATCATGATGCCGATCGCCATGTAAAGCCCGAGCAGCATATTGCCGCGGAAACGGTATTCGGAAAGCGCAAAGGCGGCCATGGCGCCGAAGAGCAGCACCAGCAGGATCGAGACGATCGTGACGATGAAGCTGTTCTGGAAATAGGTGGCGAAATCGCCCTGCCCCAACACCGTCTGATAGCCGACGAGGCTGAAGGTCGATGGTGTCGGGATCATCAGCGGCTCGCGGAAGATCGAGGCGCGATCCTTGAACGAGTTGATGATGGTCAGAAACACCGGAAACAGCGCGACCAGCGTATAGGCGCTCAGCGCCAGGTGCACGAGGCCGGTGCGGATGGGAGATGTGCGTGCCTTGGACATGCGCGCTCCTCAGAATTGATAGCGACGCATGCGCCGCTGGATGACGAAGAGATAAAGCGAGACGCCGGCGAGGATGATGAGGAACATCACTGTGGCGATCGTCGCCCCCATCGAGCGGTCGCCGAGCTGAAGCTGGAAACCGAAGAAGGTGCGGTAGAGCAGCGTCCCGAGAATGTCGGTCGACATGTTAGGCCCAGCAAGCGCCCCCTGCACGGTGTAGATCAGGTCGAAGGCGTTGAAATTGCCGACGAAGGTCAGGATCGAGATGATGCCGATCGCCGGCAGGATGAGCGGCAGCTTGATCTTCCAGAATTGCGCCCAGCCGGTGATGCCGTCGCATTCGGCCGCCTCAATCACCTCCTCGGGGATGCTCAGAAGGGCCGCATAGATCAGCATCATCGGAATGCCGATATATTGCCAGTTGGAGATCAGTGACACTGCGATCAGCGCCGGGCCGGACTGGCCGAGCCAGGGCGCGAACAGGAATTTCAAGCCGATGAGATCGAGCATCCAGGGCGCCACGCCCCAGATCGGCGAAAGGATGAGCTTCCAGATGAAACCGACGATGACGAAGGACAAGAGCGTCGGCAGGAACATCGCCGTGCGGTAGAAGGCAACGCCGCGCAGCTTCGGCACCGAAAGCAGGGCGGCTAGCGCCACGCCGATCGGGTTCTGCACGCACATGTGGATGGCAAAGAAGATCAGGTTGTTGACGAGCGCATTCCAGAAATCGCGCGCCCAGCGCGCATCGCCAAACAGCACCTTGAAATTTGCCAGTCCGACGAAGGCCGGCTGCCCGTCGACCGTATTGTAGAGCGAGAGCCTGAGGGTTTCGATGAGCGGCAGCACCATGACGGCGGAATAGATGATCAGGGCCGGCAGCATAAAGACGAAAATATGCCAGCGCACCGAGCGCTTGATCGGGACGATATCGGCCGCGTTGTCGGTTTCGCTCATGGCTTTTGCCTGTTCTTGTCGACTGGCTGCAACGGCAGCACAGGTGGAAAACGTTGCGCCTCACCCTAACTCTCTGCCACCTGGGAAGAGAGGGAACACGCCCTGCTAAGATGCCATATCGGGCTGGGAGGTCGCTGCGAGTCTCCTTCTCCCCGCGAGCGGGGAGAAGGTGGCCGGCAGGCCGGATGAGGGGCAGCAAAAGCCGCCCCTGATCACATCACTTGGCCGGCTTGTACCAGCTGTCGAGGCCCTTCTGGAGCTTCTCGGCAGCAACCGCCGGCGTATCCGTGCCGTTGATCACATTGGCCGATTCGACCCAGGTCTCGTTTTCGAGGTTCGGCGTGCCGCGCGACAGGATCTGATAGGTCGAGCGCACCGTCGACTTGTACGGGCCGCGCCAGGAGACGAATTCCTGAGCGAGCGGATCGGACATCTTGACCGGGTTAGAGTTCAGGCTGAAGAAGCCCGGCAGCGCGTTGGCGTAGATATCGGCGAACTCAGGCGAAGCGACCCAGCTGAGGAACTTCTTGGCTTCCTCGGCATGCGTGCTCTTGGTGTTCAGAGCGACACCGATATCCGGATGGTCGGAGATGTAGCCCGTGTCGCCGGCCTTCGGAACCGGCGGCGGGAAGGCGCCCATCTTGAACTGCGCCTGGCTGTTGAACAGCGAGATTTCCCACGAGCCGGCCGGATATATCGCGGCACGACCGAGCGTGAACAGGTTCTGGCTGTCCGAATAGGTCTGGGCTTCGAAGCCGTCGCCGAGATAGGGCTTCCACTTGGCAAGCTCTTCATAGGGCTTGACCCAGTCGGCATCCGTCAGCTTCTGCTTGCCGGCGATCAGGGCGGCGCGGCCATCCTCACCCTTCCAGTAGTTCGGGCCGATATTCTGGTAGCCCATGGTAGCGGCTTCCCAGAGGTCCTTCGTGCCCATGGCGAGCGGAATGTAGGTGCCGTCGGCCTTGATCTTGTCGAGCGCTGCGTAGAACTCGTCCTGGGTCTTCGGCACAGAGATGCCGAGCTTGTCGAAGGCATCCTTGTTGTAGATGAAGCCGTGGATGACAGAAGCCATCGGCACGCAGAAGGTCGACTTGCCGTCGTCGGTGCTCCAGGCGGCCTTGGCGACCGGCGAGAAGTTCTCCATGCCAGGCAGGCTGGTGATGTCAGTGAGCTGCTTCTTGTTGAAGAGTTCGAGCGAGGCATCGAACGGACGGCAGGTGATGATATCGCCTGCGGAGCCTGCATCGAGCTTGGCATTCAGCGAGGCGTTGTATTCGGTCGGCGCGGTCGGTGAGAAAACGATCTTGATGCCCGGGTTCTTGGCTTCGAAAGCCGGGATGATCTTTTCCTGCCAGATCTGCAGGTCGTCGTTACGCCAGCTTTCGACCGTCAGCGTGACGTCGGCGGCATGGACGAGGCCCGCTGAACTCAGCAGACTGGAGGCAAGCAGCAAGCTTTTCAGAGCAGTGTTTTTCATTTCCCTCTCCTGTTTTAAGCGCCGTTAGGCGCTGTTTTCGATCTGAAACAAGCAATTGGCGTGTTTGAGGTAACACCCAACGCCCCTTGGAGGACCGCCAGTAATGCCGGTCCCGAAAGCTCGACGGACACGAAGGCGGATCGCCTGCGGCCGGACTGCGCGCCTTCCCGGTGGCTGCACCGGGCGGCGAAATGATGGGGAAAGCCGATGGACGCCTGAATTCGCCACCAGCTGATAGACCGGCGGGTCGTCATCTCGATCACCTTCGAAGCGGTTCCGGCTTGGCTTAACTGCCGATTTTCGCGGGCCTCGAAGTGCTGTTCCCTTTTGCCGAATTAATGCCAAAAAAATACCAATTGTCCAGACTAATTTAACTTTTCGGTCTGATAAAATTCATTAAAAAATTTAATCAAGCAAAATCAATAAGATAAAAAGATTGATTTTCTTCCTCATTCCCACTTGGTAAATGGTATTTTTTTGGTATTGTATTAAAAAACATGGGGAACGGCATATTCGGAGGCCCGATGACGGAGCTTGCAATCGGCATAGACGGCGGCGGAACGAGCTGCCGGGCCGCAGTCGCGGACAGGAACGGCAAAGTCATCGGCCGCGGCAAGGCCGGCCCTGCCAACATTCTGTCGGATCTCGAAAACTCTCTTCTCAATATCGTCGAATCCGCCCGGCAGGCGCTACGCGATGCCGGGCTCGATGCTGAGACCCTTTCCTCTGTCGCAGCCGTCGTCGGCGTTGCCGGCGCCAATGTCGGGGATTACGGCAGGCGAATCGAAAAGGCCCTGCCCTTTGCCGAAGGCCGCGTCGTCACCGATGCGCTAATCGCCCTGCAGGGCGCGCTCGGCGATGCCGACGGCATCGTTGGCGCCTTCGGAACAGGCTCCGTCTATAATGCCCGCAAGGACGGCCGGCTGAACGGCATCGGCGGCTGGGGTTCCGTTGTTGGCGACCAGGCAAGCGGCGCCCGCCTCGGCCGCGACCTCCTGGAAAGATCGCTGCTCGCCCACGACAGAGTGCGCCCGGCATCGCCGATCACCGAAGCGGTCATGACCGAATATGGCAACGATCCCGAGCACATCGTCGAATACGCGCACTCGGCAAGACCGAAGGACTTTGCCCGCTACGCACCGATCGTCTTCGAACATGCGGCCAAGGGCGATGCTATCGCGGTCGGCATCGTCACGGATGCGGCAACGGCGATCGGCGAAAGCCTCGACGCGCTGCTCTGGTCCGAATGCCCGTCGATCTGCCTGCTCGGAGGTCTTGCCGAAGCTTATGAACCCTGGCTTTCCGAACGCTACAGGCCGCTGCTCGCCAGACCGAAGAACGATGCCTTGCACGGCGCGGTGGAACTTGCGGTGAAGCTCTTGAACGACAGGCAGAGAGGTGCGGCATGAGCGACGACCTCGCTACCATCCTATCCCTGGAGCGCTTGCAGGCCGCCGGCACCGGCCCGCTCTACGTCAAGCTGCGCCGCATGCTCGAAGAGGCCGTGCGCACCGGCACGCTCGGCCACGGCGATGCGCTGCCGCCGGAACGCGACATCGCCGAATTCGCCGCCGTCAGCCGCGTCACCGTGCGAAAGGCGATCGACGAACTTGTCGCCGATGGCCTGCTGGTGCGCCGCCACGGCTCGGGCACCTTCGTCGCCAAGCCGGTCTCCAAGGTCGAGCAACGCCTGTCGCAGCTCACCTCCTTTACTGAGGATATGGCGCGCCGCGGCATGTCCTCCCGCTCCGAATGGCTGCACAAGGGCATCCACACCCCCTCGCCCGACGAGATGATGATCCTTGGCCTCGGCACCGACGTCAAGGTTTCGCGCCTTTCCCGCCTGCGCATCGCCGACGACCAGCCGCTGGCGATCGAGAATGCCAGCGTCTCCGGCGAATTCCTGCCCGATCCGTCGGCCGTCACCAATTCGCTCTATGCCGAACTCGAACGCCTCCAGGTCCGCCCGGTGCGCGCAGTGCAGCGCATCTCGGCCACCAACATGAAGGAAGCCGACGCCCAGCTTCTCGGTGTCTCCGTCGGTGCGGCCGGCCTGTCGATCGAGCGCATTTCCTATCTCGGCTCCGGCCGCGCCGTCGAATTCACCCGCTCACTCTATCGCGGCGACGCCTATGATTTCGTCGCGGAGCTGACGATCGCGGTGACTTGACCGCAAAGCCGACATCACCGGTTCAACAGAAAAATCTTCTTGATTTTCAAAAGCATGAAGCCGGAAAGTGAATCACTTTCCGGCTTCCTCGTTTCTTGAATCACTTTATCAGCGGACGACGCCAAGCGGCCGCTTACGCCGCATCCTCGATCTCGGTTTCGGTCTTGCGCGGCACGTAGTTCAGCACCGGCCCGAGCCAACGCTCGACTTCGGAAACCGCCATATCCTTGCGGGCCGCATAATCCTCCACCTGATCGCGCTCCACCTTGGCGACGCCGAAATAATAGGAGTCGGGATGGCCGATATAGAGGCCGGAGACCGAGGAACCCGGCCACATCGCATAACTCTCCGTCAGCTTCACGCCGGCGGCTTTTTCAGCATCGAGCAGCTTGAAGAGCGTTGCCTTTTCCGTGTGATCGGGCTGGGCGGGATAACCGGGTGCTGGGCGGATGCCGGCATAGGCTTCGGTAATGAGATCCTCCTTGCTGAGCGTCTCGTCCTTGGCATAGCCCCAGTATTCGCGCCGCACCTGCTCGTGCATACGTTCGGCAAAAGCTTCGGCGAAGCGGTCGGCCAGCGCCTTGACAAGGATCGAGGAATAATCGTCGTTCGCCCGCGCGAAACGTTCGGCGATGGCGATTTCCTCGATACCGGCCGTCACCACGAAGCCGCCGACATAATCCTGCACACCGCTTGAGAGCGGCGCCACGAAATCGGAAAGCGCCACGTTCGGCCGCCCGTCCCGTTTGGAAAGCTGCTGGCGCAGCGTGTAGAAGGTGGCGAGTTCTTGGCTGCGGCTCTCGTCCGTGAACAGGCGGATGTCGTCACCAACGGCGCCGGCCGGCCAGAAGCCGATGACGGCGCGCGGGCGGAACCACTTCTCGTCGATGATCTTCTTCAGCATCGCCTGCGCATCGGCCCAGAGCGCACGCGCTGCCTCGCCCTGCTTCTCGTCTTCGAGAATGGCCGGGTAGCGGCCGCGCAACTCCCAGGTCTGGAAGAACGGCGTCCAGTCGATGTATTTGGCAAGCTCGGCCAGATCGTAATCCTCGAACACTCGCGTGCCGAAGAATTGCGGCTTCACCGGCTGGTGGGCGGACCAGTCGATCTTGTGCGCATTCTCGCGCGCCCGGGGCAACGGCAGGCGCACCTTCTCGGCCTCGCTGCGTGCATGGGCGGCCGCCACCTTGGCATATTCGGCTCTTACGTCATCGACATAGCCCTGGCGGCTCTCCGGCGACAGCAGAGCCGAGACGACGCCGACGGCGCGGCTGGCATCGGTCACATAAACCGTCTGCCCCTTATTGTAGCCCGGATGGATCTTCACGGCCGTATGCACGCGGCTGGTCGTCGCCCCGCCGATCAGCAGCGGGATCTCGAAACCCTGGCGCTCCATCTCGGCTGCAACATGCACCATCTCGTCGAGCGACGGCGTGATCAGGCCGGAGAGGCCGATGACGTCGACCTTCTCGGCAATGGCCGTCTCGAGAATCTTCGTCGCCGGCACCATGACGCCGAGGTCGACGATCTCGTAATTGTTGCAGGCAAGCACGACGCCGACGATGTTCTTGCCGATATCGTGCACGTCGCCCTTGACCGTCGCCATCAGGATCTTGCCGGCGGACCGGCGTTCATCGCCGCCGTTGAGGCGCTTTTCCTCTTCCATGTAGGGCAGCAGCACGGCCACCGCCTGCTTCATCACACGCGCCGACTTGACCACCTGCGGCAGGAACATCTTGCCCGAGCCGAACAGATCGCCGACGACATTCATGCCGGCCATCAGCGGTCCTTCGATGACGTGCAGCGGCCGGGCGGCCTGCAGGCGCGCCTCTTCGGTATCGGCCTCGATATATTCGGTGATGCCGTTGACCAGCGCGTGCTCGAGACGTTTCTCGACGCTCCATTCGCGCCAGGAAAGATCCTGGACGCGGCCTTCGCGTGCAGCGCCGCCACGGAACTTCTCCGCCACTTCAAGCAGCCGCTCGGTACCATCAGGACGACGGTTCAGCACCACGTCCTCGCAGGCCTCGCGCAGCTCGGGATCGATATTGTCATAGACGGCAAGCTGGCCGGCATTGACGATGCCCATGTCCATGCCCGCCTGGATGGCGTGGTAGAGGAACACGGCGTGCATCGCCTCGCGCACCGGCTCGTTGCCGCGGAACGAGAAGGAGAGGTTCGAGACACCGCCCGAAATATGCACCAGCGGCATGCGCTCGCGGATCGTCCGCGTCGCCTCGATGAAGTCGACGCCGTAATTATTGTGCTCTTCGATGCCGGTCGCGACCGCGAAGATATTCGGATCGAAGATGATGTCCTCGGGCGGGTAGCCGATCTTTTCGGTCAGCAGCTTATAGGCGCGTGTGCAGATATCCACCTTGCGCTCGTAGCTGTCCGCCTGCCCCGTCTCGTCGAAGGCCATGACGACGACGGCAGCGCCGTAATTGTGCAGCAGCCGCGCCTGGGCGAGGAAATTCTCTTCGCCTTCCTTCAGCGAGATCGAGTTGACGATCGGCTTGCCCTGGACGCGCTTCAGGCCGGATTCGATGATCGAGAACTTCGACGAGTCGATCATGACAGGCACACGCGCGATGTCAGGCTCCGCGGCGATCAGGTTGAGGAACTCGACCATCGCCTTTTCGGAATCGATCAGGCCTTCGTCCATGTTGATGTCGATCACCTGGGCGCCGTTCTCGACCTGGTCACGGGCGACATCGAGCGCTGCGGTGAAATCGGCGTTGGTGATCAGTTTGCGGAAGCGGGCCGAGCCGGTGACGTTGGTGCGCTCGCCGACATTGACGAAGGGAATATCCTTGGTCAGTTCAAAGGGTTCGAGACCCGACAGCGACATGAAGGGGCGATGCTCGGGAATCGGCCGTGGCTTGTATTTGGCGACGGTCTCGGCGATCGCCTTGATATGCTCGGGCGTCGAGCCGCAGCAGCCGCCGACGATGTTGACCAGACCCTCGCGGGCGAAGCCATCGATCTGCGCCGCCATCAGCTCCGGCGTTTCGTCATACTGGCCGAACTCGTTCGGCAGGCCGGCATTCGGATAGGCGCAGATGAAGGTGTCGGCAACACCCGAAAGCTCCTGCAGGTGCGGGCGCATCGCATTGGCGCCGAGCGCGCAGTTGAGCCCGATCGTGAAGGGATTGGCATGGCGCACGGAATTCCAGAAAGCCGACGGCGTCTGGCCGGACAGTGTGCGGCCGGAAAGATCGGTGATCGTGCCCGAGATCATCACAGGCAGGCGCACGCCCTTGGCCTCGAAGCGCTCCTCGCAGGCGAAGATCGCAGCCTTGGCGTTCAGCGTGTCGAAGATCGTCTCGATGAGGATGATGTCGGCGCCACCGTCGATCAGCCCGTCGATCTGCTCGCCATAGGCGGAACGCAGATCGTCGAAGGTCACGGCGCGAAAACCGGGATTGTTGACGTCGGGCGAAATCGAGGCGGTGCGGTTGGTCGGCCCGATGGCGCCGGCGACGAAGCGGCGGCGGCCATCCTCACGCTCGGCGCGCTGTGCTGCCCGGCGCACGATCTCGGCACCTTCCTTGTTCAGGTCGTAGACCGCACCTTCCATCTCGTAATCGGCCTGCGCGATGCGGGTCGAGGAGAAGGTGTTGGTCTCGAGAATATCGGCGCCGGCCTTGGCGTATCTGTAATGGATCTCTTCGATCGCGTCCGGCTGGGTCAGGATCAGAAGGTCGTTATTGCCCTTCTGGTGACAGGCGCAGCCAATGAAACGCGTTCCGCGGAACTGGTCTTCATCATAGCCAAGCCCCTGGATCTGCGTGCCCATGGCGCCGTCGAGAACAAGGATGCGTTCGCTCGCGGCTTGTCTCAAAGCTGCGAACACTTCACTGCCGTCACGCTTGCCCGTTTCCGGACCAAAGAGATTGTCAAACACGGGAAGGCTCCTTGACGTCATAAGACCAGATAGTCCAAATCACATAAAGATATCTTTATGTCAATATATGCCTATCGATTTCGTGCTTTGCAAATCTCGCCGGATGACAGACTCGCACGACGCCTATATAGGCGTTTACAACGCTTTGTGCACGAAATCGGAGGAGCATCATGGCACCCGCAACCGGCAACGCCGTGCTTGGAAACTGGACGACCCGCGCCTATCACCGCGGCTGGCTGCTGACCCAAGCGAATGGTCTCTTCGATTTTTTCCAGCACAATTCGGTCAACCCCAAGGGCGGCTTCTACGATCTCGACGACGAAGGCGGGCCTCTCGACGCCGATGGCCAGGTTCGCGGCATCCATATCGCCGCGCGCGCCGTGCATTGCTTCTCGATCGGCGCTTTGCTCGGCCGTCCCGGAGCCTCCGACGTCGTCGACCACGGCATGGACTATATCTGGAACCATCATCGCGACCGGAAAAATGGCGGCTATTTCTGGTCGCTCAACAATGATGGTCCCGCTGATTCCAACAAGCAGGGCTATGGCCATGCTTTCGTGCTGCTCGCCGCCTCATCCGCAAAGACGATCGGTCATCCACTTGCCGACGGCATGCTCGCCGATATCACCGAGATCCTCAACACCAAGTTCTGGGAAGCCAAACACGGCGCGATTGCCGAGGAATTCACGGCCGACTGGCAGCCGCTCGATGGCGGCACCTATCGCGGCCAGAACTCCAACATGCACCTGACCGAAGCGCTGATGGCGGCCTTCGAGGCCACCGGCGACAGGGAATATCTGACCAAGGCCGAAAGCATCGCCGATCTCGTCATCCGCCGCGCGGCCGGTTCGGTCGACTGGCGCGTCGCCGAGCATTTCGATGCCGAATGGAATCTCGACAAGAATTACTATCACCCGAACGAAATGTTCCGCCCGGCCGGCACGACTCCCGGCCACTGGCTGGAATGGACCCGCCTCATCCTGCAGCTCTGGGCGCTCGGCGGCAAACGGATCGAGTGGATGCCGGATGCGGCCAAGGCGCTGTTTGCGCAATCCATGGCGCTCGGCTGGGACAACGACAAGGGCGGCTTCTTCTATACGCTCGGTTGGGACGACAAGCCCGCCAAGCGCAACAAGCTCTGGTGGCCAGCCTGCGAAGGTGCGGCTGCCGCGCATTTCCTCAACGAGCACCTGCCGAGCGATTTCCATGAGGAGAGCTATCGCAAGATCTGGAACGTGATCGAACGCGCTTTCATCGACCACAAGAACGGCGGCTGGCACGAGGAGCTGACGGAAGATCTCGTTCCCTCGCACTCGCTGTTCCCCGGCAAGGGCGATATCTATCATGCGTTGCAGGCCTGCCTCATCCCGCTCTTCCCGGCCACGGGCAGCCTGACGAAAGGCATCGCCGAGGCCGGCGGCAACTCTAAGGCCGGGGATCAGTAGCCCGGCGCCGGCAGCTCGGCGCTCGGGTTCCGCTGGAACCATTCGACATCCTCGTTGATGCGGTCGAGATCGTCCTGCACGTCGCGCTGGTCGCGGCGGATGTCGTGCAGGTCGTCCTCCAGATCCTCGATCCGCCGGCGCAGTTCCGACCGGTCACCGTCCTTGGCATCCCTCAGCTTGTCGGAGAGCTCGTCGATGCTGGTCTCCTTGAAACTGTAGTCGTTCTGCATCGAGCTGAGGCGCGTCTGCAGCTCGTGCTGCTTGCTGCCGAGACCGAAGCCGCGCAGGAAACCGGGCGCGGTCTCGGGTGGGCAGACATTGGCGTATCCGCTACCTGCCTGGCCGCGCGCAAGCCCGCTAAGCGGCGTGCAATAGCGCACGAGACCTGCCTGATACCCCTGAAACCAAATCGTCTGATCGGGCACGATCTTGACCCGCTCGCAGGATTTCGCATGTGCGGCGAAGCGCTGTTGCGGCTCGTGGCCCGCCGCGCCGTCGCTCTCGCCGATCACCCGCCAGTCTGCAGCGACGCATTCCTCCTTGGACAGCGTGTTGCAGGAGGCAAGGAAAAGGCCGAAGCCGATGGTGGCGGCAAGCGCAAGAAACAAGCGGATCATGGCGTCCCGGGTAGGATGAGGAGTGCGATGCCGCAGCTTAGCCGCAGGACAAGGCCGCGTCACCGGAGAGGCGGCACGATTTTGCAGTTTTCATGGCTTTTTTCTGTCAAAATTACGGCGAAAGCGACGACATCAGAGCGACCGCATCAAAGCGGCGGGGCGAGCCGCAGCGTATCCAGATCCTTGGCAAGCATCAGCGCCAGCGCCTCGACGGCGAGATTGTGGTCGTCACGCTGCGGCAGTCCTGAGACGGTGACGGCACCGATGCAGCCGGTACCCTTGAGATTGATTGGGAAACTGCCGCCATGCGGCGCATAGTCGGCGCCATCAAGCCCGTTATCCTCGACCGTCTTGCCGTCCTTCTGCAGCTTCAGGCCGGAGGCATAGCTGCTGCGGAAATAACGCAGCACCATGTTGCGCTTGCGGCGGACCCAGTTGGCGTTGTCGGGTGTCGCACCCGGGAGTGCCGCATAAAAAACGGGCATCGAATGCAGGGTCACGTCGATCGCGATGCCGAGGCCGCGCTCGGTGGCGAGTTCCTGCAAGAGCTTGCCGAGCTGCCATGCCGTCGTCAGGTCGAAGGCGTCGAAGCTCAGCGCTTTCTCCTGCTCCGCGATCCGGCTGAGATCGTTCTCGATTGTCATGATGGGCGCCCTCTCCTGCAATGATTTGCTGCAGACCATTCTCATCAGAAGAGAAAAAGTAAAGCAAAACTTGGGTCTACCCCTGATGTCAGAGCTTCGGCGTCAGCATCTCGAAACGGTCGCGGATGGTGGCGCAGGTATCGCCGCCGAGCCTCGCAATGGCATCGACTGCGGCCGGATCGACGTGCAGCCGTTCAGGATCGACCACCCCGTCGCGGTAATGTGCGTAAACGATCTCACCCATGACGATCTGCCGCGAGCGGCCGAGCTCCAGCGTCACGTGCCGCTTGCATTCGAAGGCGGCCGGCGCCTCGGCGATGAAGGGCGAGGCCACCTTCTCACCCGGCATCGCCGTCAGGCCGGCTTCCTTCAACTCGTCGACGCCGCGCGGATATCTGGCGCCGCAGACATGCATCGCCTCGGCGATCGCCAAGGAGACGATATTGACCGTGAACACTTCGGTCATGCGGATATTGTGGCCAGTGTCCTTGAACGACATGTCGGCATTGTTCTCGACCCCGATCGCAAGAATCGGCGGATCGGCCGAAAGGCAGTTGAAGAAACTGAAGGGCGCGGCGTTGATCCGGCCATTCTCGTCGATCGTCGTCACCAGCGCGATCGGGCGCGGGATGATCGTGCCGATCATCAGCTTGTAGCGTTCGCGCTCGGTGAGCTGCTTGAAATCGAAAGAGACGGACATCGGTTCAGCCGACCTTCAGGACCGGCGAGAAACCGCTCATCGCCCCGGTGAAGGGTTTCGGCAGCGGCGAGGCGTAGGAGCCGCGCTTGCTGGTGGAAAGCCCGAGCGACACCAGCGCTTCGGCCTGCTTGACGGCGGCCGCGACGCCATCGACGACAGGCACACCGTAGATCTCCTGCAGCTCGCGCGCCAGATCGGTCATGCCGGCGCAGCCGAGCACGATCGCCTCGGCGCCGTCTTCTAAAAGCGCCAGCTCGATCTCGGCCCTGAGCTTGCCGATCGCGCCCGAGGCCGCATCTTCGAGCTCCAGCACGGGGATGTCGGAGGCGCGCACCTTGCCGCGGTCGCCCATGCCGTAGCGGCGCACCAGATTGTCGATCAGCACCCGCGAGCGCTCCAGTGTCGTCACCACGGTGAAGCGCTGTGCCAGGAAGCCCGCCGTCACCACGGCGGATTCGCAAAGCCCGAGGATCGGCACATCGGCAAAGGTTCGCGCCGCTTCGAGCCCGGTATCGTCGAAACAGGCGATAACAGCCGCGTCGTAGCCCACACCCTGCCGCTCCTTGAGTTCCGCGAGCAGACCGGGGATTGCTAAGGCCCCGTCGTAGTGCCCCTCGATGGAAACCGGCCCCATGCGCGAGGTGGCCGCGATGATCTCCGTGCCGGATGCCGCCACCGCTCGCGCGGCGGTGGCGGCCTTCTCGGTCATGGAGGCCGTGGTGTTCGGATTGACGATGAGGATGCGCATGTCAGTTTATCTTTGCCTGCCGCCGGCTGAGCATCGTCATGATGCCGAGCGCGATGAGAATGATGGTGAAGGAAAACAGCGTCGTCACCGTGCCGAGCGCGTAGAGCACCGGCGTCGTGACGTTGGTCGTCATGCCGTAGATTTCGAGCGGCAGCGTGTTGTAGGTGCCTGATGTCATCAGCGTGCGGGCGAATTCGTCGTAAGAGAGCGTGAAGCCGAACAGGCCGACGCCGACGAGGCTCGGCGCGATCATCGGCAGCACGACATGGCGGAACGTCTGCCAGGAGCTCGCGCCAAGGTCGCGCGCC
This sequence comes from Rhizobium sp. WYCCWR 11128, assembly GCF_013416305.1. Lineage (NCBI taxonomy): Bacteria > Pseudomonadati > Pseudomonadota > Alphaproteobacteria > Hyphomicrobiales > Rhizobiaceae > Rhizobium > Rhizobium sp. WYCCWR 11128. The sequence goes on along the minus strand of NZ_JACCEZ010000001.1, from coordinate 138,383 downwards.
GCCTCTTCATAGGCCGGCGAAAAGCGGTTGAAGACGGCAAACATGATCAGCACGCCGAAGGGCAGTGTCCAGGTCAGATGCGCGCCGAAGGCCGACGAATACCAGGCGGGCTTCAGCCCTCCCTCCTGGAAGACGACGCCGATGCCGAGCGATATGATGATCGACGGCACGACGAGGCTGGCGACCGTAGCGTAGAACAGCGCGGTCGAACCCCGGAAACGGCGGCGGAAGGCAAGGCCGGCGAGCAGCGAGACGACAACGGTCACCGCCATCACCATCAGCCCGAGGGTGAAGGAGCGCCGGAACGAGGCGCCAAAATCGCCGACCGCCTGCTTCTCGAACAGATTGAAGAACCAGTGCGTGGAAACGCCGTTCATCGGGAAAGTCAGGCCGCCATCCGGCCCCTGGAAGGAGAGGATCAGGATCGCCGAAAGCGGGCCGTAGAGAAACAGAACGAAGATGATGAAGAAGAGCGCCAGCAGGTAGAATTCCAGGCCGCGTTTTTCGTGGTTCATCTCAAAGCTCCTTGCGGATATCGACGACACGCAGGATGGCCGCGACCATCAACAGCACCACCGCAAGCAGCACCACGGCGTTGGCGGCAGCGGCCGGATATTGCAGCAGCGACATCTGGTTCTTCATCATCAGCGCCACCGAGGCGCTCTGTCCGCCGGACATCACCTGCACCGTCGAAAAGTCAGCCATCACAAGCGTCACGACGAAGATCGTACCGATCGCCATGCCGGGTTTGGCAAGCGGGATGACGACGTTCCAAAGCACCTGCCAGCCGGAGGCGCCGGCATCGCGCGCCGCCTCGAACAGCGACCGGTCGATGCGCATCAGCGTGTTGAAGATCGGCGTCACCATGAACAGCGTGTAGAGATGCACCATGGCGAGCACGACGGCGAAATCGGAATAGAGCAGCCATTCGATCGGCTGCGGGATGATGCCCATCTTGATCAGCGTCGAGTTGACGAGGCCGTTGCGCCCAAGCACCGGGATCCACGAAATCATGCGGATGATGTTCGACGTCATGAACGGCACGGTGCAGACAAGAAAGAGGATCATCTGCGTCGACGTCTTGCGGATGTGGAAGGCCAGGAAATAGGCGACCCAGAAACCGATGACGAGCGTCAGCGCCCAGACGATCGCGGTGAATTTCAGCGTGTTGAGATAGATCTTCCACGTCACCCACGAACCGAGCGTGTCGGTGTAGTTCATCGTCAGGAAATCGGGATAGAGACCGGCAAAATCGTAGTCCCAGAAGCTGACGACCGCGATCATGGCGATCGGCAGCAGGAAGAACAAGCCGAGAATGACGAACAGCGGCGTCGCCTGGAGATAGGATATCGCCGATGGGGAAAGCTTCAGTCCGCGCCCGCCGCGCGCGCCCTGGCCATCCTCCTCCGTTTCCGCTGCGATGGTCGCCATATCCGGTTCTCCGTTCTGATTACGTCAAGTGGAACGACGGTGCGTGCCGCCCCCTCATCCGCCTGCCGGCACCCTTGCTGGGTCGAGCCACTGGTCTCGCCCCGTCCTTCGGACCCCCGCTGGGGAGAAGAGATTCGCGGCAGCGCCTAGGCCACCGCGAACCTTGATTTTGTCTAACGACGCGGCCACGGACTCCCTCTTCTCCTCAGCGGGGAGAAGGTGGCCCGAAGGGTCGGATGAGGGGGCGGAGTGAAGCGACGTCTTAAGCGTTAGCGAAAGACAGTAGCTGCCGCCCTCTCAGCGGAGATCAGGCTGCGATGAACTCGTTCCAGCGGCGGACCATGTAGCGGTCCTCGTCCATGACGGAGTTCCAGCAGGCGACAGCACCCATGCGGGCTTCGAAGGAGCCGCCGTCGCGAACGGCGCCGGCCTTTTCCATCACCTTGCCCTCGGGAGACAGGATGTCGCCGGCAGCCGGCTTACCCTCGATCCAGTAGCCCCATTCGTCGGCCGACATGAATTGCTTGGCAGTGTCCATGCAGGCGGAATAATAGCCCTGGCGGTTGAGGTAGCCGCCGACCCAGCCCGACGTGTACCAGTTGATGTATTCATAGGCGGCATCGAGCTGCGCGCCCTTGAGGTGCGAGGCAAGGCCAAGACCGCCGCCCCAGGCGCGGTAGCCTTCCTTGAGCGGCTGGAAGGTGCAGGCGATGCCCTTCGAGCGGACGGCGGCGACGGCCGGAGACCACATCGACTGGATAACGACTTCGCCCGACGCCATCAGGTTCACCGACTCGTCGAAGCTCTTCCAGAAGGCGCGGAACTGACCGTCGCCCTTGGCCTTGATGAGGAATTCGATCGTCTTGTCGATTTCTTCCTTCGTCATGTTGCCCTTGTCGGCATATTTGATCTTGCCGGAGGCTTCCATGATCATCGCCGCATCCATGATGCCGATCGACGGGATATTGAGGATCGCGGTCTTGCCCTTGAAGGCCGGATCGAGAATGTCCGCCCAGCTGGTGATCGGACGGCCAGTGAGATCAGGACGGATGCCGAGCGTGTCGGCATTGTAGATGGTCGGAACCATTGTCATCCACTGCGTCGCCTCCTTGGCGAACTTCTTGGAATCCTGCGCTTCGACGAAACCGACCGTGTGCGGCGCCGTGCCTTGGGCGATGACGCTGTCTGCCTTCAGCTTGCCGTTGATGAACAGCGGCACGATCTTGTCGTAATATTTCAGCTTTTTGACGTCCATCGGCTGCATGACGCCGGTCGGGAACACCTTCTTGGCGATCCAATATTCGATGTCGGCAATGTCGTAGCTGTCAGGCTGAGTGACGGCGCGCTGGGCGGCGGCGTCTGAATCGGTCGCCGTCATCTCCAGCGTGATGCCGAGATCGGCTTTGCACTTCTCGGCAATGGCATTGATGTTCGAAACGCCGGTGCCGAACTGGCGAAGCGTGATGTTCGTCTGCGCCCAGATGGTGGGAAAGCCGGTGATGGCGCCGGAGCCGGCGATGGCGCCGACGGCGGCAGCACCCGTCTTCAGCAGCGTGCGGCGGGAAAGACCCTTCTCCGCCTTGGTCGATGTCGTTTCAGTCGTCATGTCAGTTCCCCTTTTCTTGGATATGGAAGGTTCAGTGTTCTTGATGGTGATGGCTCATGCGGAAGAGCGGCCGAGAAGCACGGCATCCTCGAGCGCCCAACTGAGCGAAACGGCATCGCCGACGGCGACCGGCCGGGCGAAATAGTCGCCGTCCTCGGCAATGACGGTGAAGTCGTCGCTGCCGGCGCCGATAACGGTGATTTTCACGGAAGAGCCGCGATATTCGATGTTGGAGACGATGCCGTCGAAGCCGAGTGTCCACTCGGTCGCCACCTCCAGGCGCACGCGATCGGTGCGGATGCCGATGTCGACGGGCTCGCCGACTTCCCTGCCCGTTCCGCGCACGGAAAAACTCTGCCCCTCAGGCACGGTCATGACGAGCACGCCGTTCTCGCTCGAAGTCACCCGGCCGGACAACACGTTGTGGTCGCCCATGAACCGCGCGACGAAGGCCGTCGCCGGCCGCTCGAAGACTTCGCGCGGGGCTGCCGCCTGCTCGATCCGACCGTCATTCATGATGACGATGACGTCGGCGAGCGCCATCGCCTCTTCCTGGCTGTGGGTGACGTGCACGAAGGTGATGCCGAGCGACTTCTGCAGTTTCTTGAGTTCGGCGCGCATGCGGATCTTCAGGAACGGATCGAGCGCCGATAGCGGCTCGTCGAGCAGCAGCGCTTCCGGATCGGTGATCAGCGCGCGCGCCAGCGCCACGCGCTGTTGCTGGCCGCCGGAAAGCTGGGCCGGACGCCTGTTGGCATAGGCCTCCATCTGCATCAGCTTGAGCATCTCGAGTGCCTTGGCCTGCCGCTCCTGCTTATCGACGCCTTTCATCTTCAGGCTGAAGGCGACGTTGTCGATCAAATCGAGATGCGGGAAGAGCGCGTAGGACTGGAACATCATCGCCGTGCCGCGCCTGGCCGGCGGAAAATCGGTAACGACGACATTGCCGAGACGGATATCGCCCGACGAAATGCTCTCGTGGCCGGCGATCATGCGCAGCGTCGAAGTCTTGCCGCAGCCCGACGGGCCGAGGAAGCAGCAATAGGAGCCGGCGGGGATCTTCAGGCTGATCGCATGGACCGCCGTCGTCGCGCCATAGACCTTCGAAACGGATACTATATCGATCTCTGCCGCTTTCGACATCATGCCTTCCCCTGTTTGGAAAAGACGATGCATCTGCCGTGCCAGACTCCGTTGCCTGCAGCAAGCCATTGCGAAATAACGATTTTATCAAAACTGCAGTTAAGAGAGCAAATTATAGGCGCGTCGCTATCTGCACATGATTTAGGCTATCGTGCTCAATTTGTGCAAAACATCGTATACAATCTGGCCGCTGTTTCGGGCACAAATTCTGTTTAACTTTGGCGCGAAGCCGGATATGGTTTGCCGACCATCAGGAAGTAAATTTCATGAAATCCGCCGCCAAGGCTCAGCAGGCCGAAGACTCCACAGATACCGGCGCGCAACAGATCCGCGATGCCATTCGCGAAGCGATCGTCGAGCGCAGGCTCTCGCCCGGCACCAAGCTTTCGGAAAGCGATGTCGGCAATCTCTTCAACGTCAGCCGCACGCTTGCCCGCGCCGCCCTGCAGGCGCTCTCCTATGAAGGCCTCGTCAGCGTCGAGAAAAACCGCGGCGCCTTCGTCGCCTATCCCTCGCCGGAAGAGGCTCGCCAGATCTTTTCCGCCCGCCGCTTGGTCGAACCAGGCATATTGCGCGAGGCAGCGGCACGGATCACGCCTGACGATATTACTCATCTGCGACAGCTTCTGCTGGAAGAAGGCCGCCTGATGAGCGAGCGTGGTCAGACCGCGCGCCGCGCTGAAATCAAGGCATCGGGCGATTTTCATCTGACGCTGGCAGTCATATCGGGAAATTCGATCATGCAGCGCTTCATGGAGGAACTCGTCGCCCGCTCGTCGCTGGTGATTGCGCTCTACGGGCAGTCGACCGCATCGAGCTGCGGCCATTCCGAACATGGTGACATTATCTCGGCGATCGAAGCCGACGAACTCGACCGCGCCTGCCAGCTGATGCTGCATCACATCGCCCATATCGAGGCCGATCTTGACCTGCGCGAACGCAAGAGCCTCGGCCTCAAGGAAGCCTTCGAACTCTGAGCATGCAAAGGTTGCGGGCGCGGATGCTCCACCGCCCGCCGCTTCAAACGGACTCTCGAAACACTACCAAGGCGTCTTCTTCGGCAACATCTCAAAAGCTGCGAAGATATCCTCGGCGCTCATCGGCTCGCTCGAGCGCAGCTTAACGGTTCCGTCGCGTCCGATCAGGATCAGCCCAAACTCGCCGGATGGCGGTCCCTGCAGCCGATCGCGAATATCGTCGGCATCAAGTTCCCAGTCATCGTCGAACAGCGCAAACGCGCCGCCGCCGGCAATGCTGAACACCTCGACGTCTTCCTCGATCAAGCGCATATGCGCCTTGCGCAGCCATTCGTCCTGGATGAGCGCGCGGTCATCTTGCGCATCGGCGAAGATGATCAGCACCCGCTTCCTGTCGCGAAACTGCTCGAGCGATTGCGGAAGCTCAGGCTCACGCCTGGGTGTACCCATGATTTCATGAACAATAGATTTTAGCATGGTGCTCATTCCTCGCCCGTCACCACTGCATAACTCTTAGATCGGGATCGATTTAAGGATAGATTATGCAGCAATTCAAAGTGCTACAGCGCCCTTTGCGACTCTCGAAAAGGGCGCTGTAGTAGCGGGCTGTGCCTGCCGAATTAAACGGCTGGGAATGAGCGAGGTTCCGCCAAAAAGCGGAAAAGGATCGCAGCCATGGCCGCGATCCTCACCCTATCAGTCGCGGCCCTGGTCTTCGGACGCGTGGGCCGAAACGGCAACGAGATCCGCAGCCCCAGTGACGAGAAGTCGCTTGCGCACCAGGACGCGCATGACGCGCGCCGCCGTCGAGAAGGTCATCTGGTCGAGCGGGCCTTCGCCCTCCCACGGCTTGGTCAGCCGTTCGGTGACGGCGCCGACGATGTTCATCGGCACGATGTCGGTGCATTCGCGCATGGCTTCGAAAACGAAGCTGATGGGGATGACCCGTCCTTCGTGGGTCACGATCGGTTCGGTCAATTCGCTGTCCCATTCCTCGAAGGCATAGAGCGCTTCACGAAACAGCTGCTGGAGGTTGAACGGCGCGTGGCCGTCATGAAGTGGCGGCAGTGCATTCATCATGTCTGTCTCCTCTTGATGGGTTGAAGCCAAAGTCCTCCGGTATCGGTCGCGCCAACGCGGGGAACGGAACGTTTTGCTGCCCCTGCGAACCGAATAACACTATTGATTCTATAGAGTAACGCGCCGGGGTAAAGCCCATTTATCCGCCGCCGCGGAAGCGAATTCCATAACACGCTGATATTCTTGCGTGTTTTAGACGAAATTTTCTCCGCGCACACCAGCCTTAAAAATCTATGCCATCCGCCTGAGATCGCTCCGGAATGGCACGGCGAGGCGAAAAAACCCTGATAATTCACGGAACTTTTGTCTTTGTAATTTGTTTTGTTCTCACATTCGCAAAACACACTGGGGTTATCACCAATGACGCAAATCCGTGAACCGGAGCGCCGAAGCAAGATCCTGCGCGGCCGCCCCTATAGCCTTGACGAATTCGCCTCCAAATATGGCCTGCGCGGCGAGCAGGCAGAAAGCCTGTTTACCCGTTTCGGGCCCTCCTCGATCGAACTCGACCTGCTGATGGCAGCCAAGCGCCGGCCGCCGGTTCTGCAGGACAGAATTGCCGAATAACAATTTTGATGAATGGAATGGATAGATGAGCGACAGACGCCACGAATGGATCAGCAAAAGAGCTTACGCGATTTGGGAGGAACGCGGCCGGCCAAATGGGCGCGACGACGAGCACTGGCGCCAGGCAGTTGCCGAACGCGACTCGCTGGAGCGCACGCAGGCCTCCTCCGATGGCCGCGAGGTGCTGGTGAAGTTTCGCCCCAAGCCGCAGCGGCCCGAAGCGCCACGCGCCGGCTGGTTCAACCGAACCGCAAACGTCGGCTGAATCTTTTCTCACATCGGCCGGGCCGCTTGCGGATCGAGCGGCTCAATCGAGCCTGAGCCGGAAGCGCGCCTGAAAATCTCCCTGCCACCACATGGGGAAATTGGTTCCCCACTTATTGTTGTGCAGATTGAAGCGGATGCCGGCGGTAAAATCCGGCAGCGTCCTGCAAAACGTCATGAAATCCGAGCTTTGCGGCGCAACCAGCGGCGCATCGAAGGTTTCGATCGTCAGCGGGCCATCGGCAAGATCACCGCGTGCTGATGTCACCGCCTGCAATTGTCCCCCGCCGCTTGTCACAATATTCCCAGATCGGTGCCAGAGGCCCATCTTGCGGAAATTCCAGTCCCCGGCACCATCAGGCGTGAAGGAAAGAAAGCTTGCCTCCGGCATGCGGTTGGCCGGCTTGTCATGCAATGTCAGGCTGAGGTCGAGGCGATCGCCCTCGGCGGTGAAATGCAGCATCACATGCGGCGGCGCGCCATAATTCTGCACGGCCTCGGCCTGCATCGAGAGAAGGATGCCCGCCTCTTGCGTCGCTTCCAGCGCCGGCAGAAACACCTTCGAAAGTGCGGCCCCCGACCGGGCAAGCCCCGGTTTGTCATGGTCGAGCACCGCCCATTCCTGGCGATGGGTCAGGTAGGTCTCCATGTGGCTGATAACGTCGCCGGCATCGTAGCTCTCATATCGATAGGCGATCAGCGAGCCGTCGCAGCCGGAGATCGTCCGGCCGGAGGGTGAGGTGATTTCGGCCACATCGCCGCTCGCACCGTCGAGCGCGATCGACCAGCCACCGGTCTGCAGGCGAAGCTCCCGCCCACCGCCCTTGATGACGGCAGGCGTGGCAAGTTCGGCAAGTACGCTCTGCGCTGACTTCCGGTCCGTCTCGTCGAGCTGCGAGACCGCCTGGTCGAGATAGGCCCGCTGCTCGTCCCATGAGGCTTCGGTATAGGCGAAGCGATAATCGGATCGGCGTGCTGCCTCGAAATCGGCCCGCGACCACGCCTTATCGTCGCGCAAATAGGATTTGATATCGACGCCGCAGGTATGTTCGGCCACCATCGCCAGTCCGCGCCCGAAGGCGAGACGTCGCGCGTCGAGCCCATCCGCCGCGAAGCGGTCGTAGAGCCGCTGCAGCGCGAGAAACCGCGCCGTCTTCACCGGATCGCTGCCGCTGCCATGGATCCAGCTGTCGCCGAGTTCCAGCTCGACAACAGGGAAACGCTCACGCTCCCTCCAGAGAATGGCGCCGTAATCCTCGAGCGTCGCTGCGCGGATGATCGCATCCGGCTCACGGGCGCGTAATTCGCGATAGGCCTCGGCCGTCTGCGGCACGCTCTGCGGCCCCATATTGTCGTTGGTATGGGCAAAGCTTAGCCCGTCCTCGAAACCGTCTGGGAAACAGGTCTCGCCATAGGAGCGCTGGTACATGACGACCACCTCCTCGCCGCCTGGCGCCCGCCAGCGGAAGATGTCGGGCACGTCAGGCGGCGGTGAGGCCGTATTGACGCCGAGATGCAGGAAGCGGATGCCCGCCTCTGATAGCAGCGGCACCATGCCGAGCGTATGGCCGGGCACATCGGTCATCTTCGCCGCGATCGTCGTCTTGCCGAAGCGCCGGTCGAGGTCCTGCGAATAGGAAAGCCCGGCCCGAAAGAGATCCGGCGACATCAGCTCCGTATGGGTGGTGAACGGCAGCCCGTGCCAGCGGATCAGCCCGCACTCGATCGCCTGTTCCAGCGCTGCGACCTCTCCCGCAGAGCGCGAATTCAGATGATCCCAGATCAGCCAGGCGCCCGTCGTCCAGATGAATTTCGGCTCGTCGGAATTTTCGGCATGAAAATGCTTGGCCGTTTCGATCGCCTGCGGAATGAAGCGCTCGTGATATTGCCGGCGGACTTTCTCGGCATGGTCGGTAAAGCCGATATCGAGATGGGTCTTGAAGACCAGATGCACGCGCTTTTCAGTCATTCCATTTCACACATCGGACCATTTCACACATCGGGCCATTTCACACATCGGGGATGCCATCCGAAACGTTTCTGCATCAGCGCTGCCATAGGCCATCGGAGTGTAACCGTTTCCACAAACACCATTGCTCCTGCCGCAAACACGCCGTCAAGCGATTTTGGCACAGATCAATGAAATGAACGGGATTTCTTAACCATGAATTCGGAAACGTCGCCGTCCAGCGCTTTCATCGTAGAATCGAATCGCGACAAGAATGAAGACGTGTTCATCGATAATTATATAGAAGGGCGGCGGGATTTCCTGGCCGTCTCGCCCGGGGTGCGTTGTTGAGCCAAGGAGAAAAAGCCTGAGCCGTTCCTCCGCAAGGCTGATTGTCAGAAGGCGTTGGTTTCCTGGCAGAGCGCCCGGTGAACCTCGGTCCAGAACAGCGCCAGCGGCCTGTCGCCGTTGCGTTCGGCAACGAGCGCGCGGATCAGCGCTTCGGAGCCCGCCATGTCCTGCCAGCTGGATTTCAGGCCCTTGGCCGCCTGTTGGCATTCGGCAATCTCGAATGGTCTCTTGCTGTCCATATGAGGTCTCCTCATGACAGGCGCTAGCAGATGGAACCCGGATTGTCATTCCCCGCATATGTGGGGATGCCTTGTATTTATGACGGCCCTCGCGGTAGGATTGAGGGGATTGGGGCAGTGGAAATGATTGAGAATACCTATAGCGAAAAGTTCGAGTCCGCTTTCGAACAGATCAAGGCTGCAGCCAATGTGGATGCCGCCATCCGCATTCTCCAGGCTGAATATGGCCTCGATTTCGTCACCTACCATCTCGCCCAGACGATCGCGAGCAAGATCGATTCGCCCTTCGTGCGCACCACCTACCCGGATGCCTGGGTCTCCCGTTACCTGCTGAACAGCTATGTGAAGGTCGATCCTATCGTCAAGCAGGGCTTCGAACGCCAGCTGCCCTTCGACTGGAGCGAGGTCGAGCCGACGCCGGAGGCCTATGCCATGCTGGTCGACGCCCAGAAGCACGGCATCGGCGGCAACGGCTACTCCATTCCCGTCGCCGACAAGGCGCAGCGCCGCGCCCTCCTGTCGCTGAATGCCCGGATACCGGTCGAGCAATGGACCGAACTCGTCCGCCGCTGCCGCAACGAATGGATCGAGATCGCCCATCTCATCCACCGCAAGGCCGTCTACGAACTGCATGGCGAGAACGATCCGGTGCCGTCACTGTCGCCGCGCGAAATCGAGTGTCTGCACTGGACGGCGCTCGGCAAGGATTACAAGGATATTTCGGTGATTCTCGGGATATCGGAACACACCACGCGCGATTATCTGAAGACCGCCCGCTTCAAGCTTGGATGCGCCACCATTTCGGCGGCCGCCTCCCGGGCCGTTCAATTGCGCATAATCAATCCCTAAAGCGCGTCGCGATCTTCAGATTCGCTCTTCCCGCTTTAGCTCTTTGTTTTTACGCATGTCGTTATCGCAAAACCGCTGCACAGTTTTGCGCGACATGCTCTGCCCCCCCTCATCTGGGGGGGCCCATCTGAGGGAATTTCCGATCCGGCCCGCATGAACCATTCTGCTTTCCACGAACTTGAAAACGCTGGAGGGCAAAATGTTCGTTATCATTCAGGCACATGAGTATCAGAAATACGCTGCCGTACTCGACCAGATGTTTCGCCTGCGCAAGAAGGTCTTCGCCGATACGCTCGGCTGGGATGTCCCGGTCATCGGCCCTTACGAACGCGACAGCTACGATTCGCTGGCTCCCGCCTATCTCGTCTGGTGCAACGACAGCCGCACCCGCCTTTATGGCGGCATGCGCCTGATGCCGACGACAGGCCCGACACTTCTCTACGACGTCTTCAGAGAGACGTTTCCCGATGCCGCCAATCTTATCGCCCCCGGCATCTGGGAAGGCACGCGCATGTGCATCGACGAGGAGGCGATCGCCAAGGATTTCTCCAATGTCGATGCCGGTCGCGCCTTCTCCATGATGCTGCTTGCGCTTTGCGAATGCGCGCTCGATCACGGCATCCATACGATGATTTCCAATTACGAGCCCTACCTCAAGCGCGTCTACAAGCGCGCCGGCGCCGAAGTGGAAGAACTCGGCCGTGCAGACGGTTACGGCAAATACCCCGTCTGCTGCGGCGCCTTCGAAGTATCGGACCGCGTGCTGCGCAAGATGCGCGCCGCCCTCGGCCTCACCCTACCCCTTTATGTCAGGCACGTGCCGGCCCGCTCGGTCGTGACCCAATTCCTGGAGATGGCAGCATGAACCGCCTCGCTGAAACCACCACGCAGACTGCAATACAGAAGGATATCGGCGCGCTGGAGCGCCATGTTCTCGCATCCCGCGACATCGCCACGCAGATAGGGGATCCCTTCCTCTCCTATCTCCTCTCGATGGCGCTGTTTACGATCTACGAGAAGAAGGCCCATCACGAGAACGAGGCGCTGAGGAGCAGCTTCAGCTGAGGGCCGGTTCCCCTCCGCCGCCTGAAGACGAGCATGTCTCCCGGCGCCTCGCGCGCAGCCGCAAAAACAGTCCCCGTTTTGCGGCTGCGCGCCCCTGTCATGTCATCAGGGTATTGCCGTCACGTCATCAGGGAATCGATGGTCGAAATCAGCGTGTCGTGCATGTAGGGCTTCGGCAGGAAGGCGGTATTGGCGGGCAGCGCCATCGGATCGAGCCGCACCATACCCGAGGTGATGATGATGCCGATATTCGGCCGCATCGCCCTCACCCGATTGGCAAGCTGGAGACCGTCCATCGAACCCGCCATGTTGACGTCGGTGAACAGGATATCGACATCCTGCCTGCCCTTCAGCACCACCAGAGCCTCGTCGGCATTCGCCGCCTCCAGCGCCACATGACCGACCTCCTCCAGCACATCGAGGATATTGAACCGGATCAGCGGCTCGTCCTCCACGATGAGCACCACGGCACTATTCGAAGCCACCATCTGCGATCGCCCTCTTCATGCGGAATGTGACTTGGATAAGTGTGGCCCGCGCGAGAAGGTTCCAGTGGCTGCCCACGAAATATGCATCGTCCACAGATGCTTGCGCTGCCCGCTTGTGGCTCCTCCGGATTTGCGTTAGAGCGGAACCCGTGCTGCGGGAACCATTGCCCCGGCACCCAAGCGCCGGATACCCGGCGCCAGGGCCTGTAGCTCAATGGTTAGAGCCGGCGGCTCATAACCGCTTGGTTGGGGGTTCGAGTCCCTCCGGGCCCACCACTCCGCTGCAATGCCCTGTGTAGCCGGACGCGAAATTCCGGAATTTTGACACTAGGTTTCGGAATTTTGAGGTTTCAAAAGACGGGCATGGCGAGCGTTTGAAGCCCTGTCCTGAGCCGCACAAACCGCCCTTCGCCGGGCGTACTCATTTTTCGTGCAGATCTGGATGCGTCGTTCCCGGCACGCTCGTTCGCAAGGAATCCTGCAGAAACCCACAGGTCTTCTCAAACTTTCCCCGATGGTCGAAAGGATTGTCGGATGCACGCCATCCGCTTCCAGACTTCAGCTCCGAGTTCGGTGAACGATTCCACAAGTGCATTAGGCCTTCGGCGTCCGGCCGGTAATCGCGAAGTCCATATATGTAAGTTTGTCGATCAACCTTGTCACGTCGGGATGGTCAAATGAATGTATCTCAAGCTTGTGGGCAAATTTGTTCCGGATCTGAGCTATTAGCTTCAAGGCTTTGCAGGCGCCCGATCCGACTATGCCCAATGCAAAAGCGATATCCACTCGTGCAGTGAAAGTGCTGAGCGGCCCATATCGCATCGGGTCGAATAGACGATCAATTGCCTGTGGATCAGAATGCATTCCAGGGAAATAGCGTTCAATTGCTGATCGCAACTGCTCCTCGACGACGGTCACGTGAACAATGGCAATCGAGCGGTCCGCCTCGCGGCGAGCCTGCCTCACCGCTTCGCCTTGAGCGGTAACAGCATTGTATGTTGCCTCTCCTCCGTAGGCCTCGATCATTGTGTTTCTTACTTTGGCTTGAAGTGCTTCAGACCAAGCTCTTTGCTCTTCGATCGACCAGGTTGGCGGCTGAGGCTGCTCGCTTTCTTCACCACGCGCTAAACGCTCTGCGTGCTCTAATAGAGCTGCCTGCAGGCGTACTATCTCATCGTCCAGTTCGGCAAGCCGTGCAGCGGTAACCTCTGTCATCTAAGCAACCCGAGCGACTTAGCTGTAGCCTTTGTGATCGTGCGCAGCGACGCGTTCGATTTCGCCATCAACGGCACACTTGTGCCAATGAACTGAGCATTCTGGTCGATATCGTAAGCGCAGGGATCAGCATAAGCGATGATCTGCACGAGGCCGCCAGCAAGTTCCTGTCCGTTAAGGTCCATATCGGCCGCTGCCTCACCGCCCCATACTGATAACGCGACGGCCAAAACCCCATATCCCGCGCAACGCATAATTACCCCCAACGATCAACGCTTTCGCGTTGGTACTAACTCCGCTGGAAATAGAATAGGTCAATTCGACGGGCGTAATTTGGCATCCGCTGAATAGCTGCCGAATTTCCCTGTCGCAGGTTGTTCTCCCCATAAACTTAAGTTCTCTACTGGTTGGAAGGACTTGCGACAGGACTTCTGCCTTGTTTTCCAAAGCCCTGTTCGTTGCCGCTTGCTGTTCTTTTGCCGTGGAACCCAAGCGTTTCAATGCGACCTGACCCGGTGTGCGCAGGATATGGCATCCGCGCCTCAAGGCGCCTTCTTCCAATGCAAGCTGCTGGCGCAGATGGCGGATGTCCTGGAGCAGTGTGCCTATTCGGCCGCCTTATCTCCTTTGCGAAAGGCTACCACCTCGGCGAATTCGTCGCCGACCGGGCTTGACCTTCGCTCTGGATTCATGGCCGCACCCATGAGCCTCCTACCTACTCCAGATCGGCAATCGAGCAGGGTAAATGGGACCTCTTCGACAGGCTGCGGCTCCCCATATCGTCGATGTCCAAACAAACATCTGTAGGCGTGGCCGTGGCAACCTTGATCGTGGCAGCGAGCGCTGGCGAAGGGGTTTTCAGCAAATAACAAAATCTTGATCGACAACGACAGTTATCAGGTCCCTCATCGGCACTACTTGCCAGGATTATAAGGACACTTTGGACAGTGAGGGGTGGGGAGATGCTTCAAACTCGCAAATTATCGGCAGCCATAGCAGCCGTCTTCGTCATTGCCATGTCGGCATCGGCCTGCACCACGAGCCCAAACGACTCAGTGCAGACCGGTTCGGTCGGCTATACCGCTCAGAGCGCCGACTTTGCCCTTCGGCCTGCCTGCCGCAATGGATTCGGCAACGATCGTCCGTGCAGCTATTAGCGCTGGAGAATTAGAAGTCTGATTGCCGCGATAGTTCGCCTCCGGCGATGGCCAGTATCACGCGACTTCGTCCGGCGGCATCATGCCTGATCGGCGCACATTCCTAATAGCTACAAGAGCGTCCATCGCTCGGCCTGAATCCACCCCCACACGCCGGATTAAGCGGCTGACGCTCATAATAACCGCCATAACCGCCGCCGATCGACGAGGTTTGATCGGGGCTTGTTGATGTGCAGGCCGAGATGATCGAGGCAAGGCTGATCAGCGTTCCGGTCGCGATAAATGCGAAAAATCGGTTCATCTGAGCTTCTCCTTCGGAGGGGATGGTTTTACCCCAAGCGGGCAATCTACCATGCCACGGCGAATACAGACGAGGATTTATAGCGGCCGACCGCTCTCGGCGGCCGCTTCTAACGCCAATGTGATCGCCCTTTAGGCCAGTTTCGCCCAAGCCATGCACCGTCACATAACTGTCATGCAAAATTGCCCATTGTTATGGCAGCCTGGGCAAAATATATGCTGCCGGCTAACAAAAAAAAGAATGAGTGAACTGCCATGAGTGCCATACATAAACTTTTCAACCGCAATCTCCTGACCCGCTTCGTCGCTGGTCTCGGTGCGGTTCCCCAGCGCATTCGCAACGCACGCGAAGAGCGCAAGCCCGCCATCCACCCATCCTTCATGGACGATTTCGGCGCCTAGTAGGACAATTCGCGAGTCAACCGACTCGTCTGCCCCCGCAATTACGTCCTCCAATGTCATTTCAGTTGATATCTGATGGGAAGCCGCCAGCGGCTTCTGATCAAGTTGCGGCGGAAAATTCCTTCCGGAACCAGATCCGGTCAACGGGCCGGCATCCCGCATGCCCGCTGACCCTGCCGAATTCGACATATCCGAGCTTCGGGTAAAAATCCGGGGCCTGGGTCGAGAGCGTGTCGACGCAGGCCGTGACGGCGGCGCGGCGGCGCCCTTCTTCTTCCGCCGCCGCCATCAGCTTCCTGCCGATGCCGCTCAGGCGCAGCGATTTTTCGACCCACAGATTGCCGATGAAAAGAACAGAGAAGGAAACGGACGCCGTTATTCCGGCGATAAGCCTTCCATTTTCCCGCCAGACGATGGCGAAGGCCTCGCGTCTGATCTCAGCGCTCTCGTTGAAGGCGTTCAGGCCATCGGAAATCGCGGTGGCGATCTCTGACGGGACGGGATCGAGCGTTTCGAACATTGCTTCCTCGTCGTCGATGATCGCCATATGATAGCGAGCCGTCGGTTCCGGTCCAGCCGTTTCGGCTCTTAAGGGTCGGCGGACGTCCTCCGGGTTCAGCTCCAACGCATGCGCCCCTTAGATTTTTTTCTCGCTACGCATGCGCCTGTCTTTTCCGCCGTAATAGCTTCACAATCAACCGACAGAAAGCTGTTCCGGGAAACGACAACCAAGGAATGAAAACATGGCGCCGATCTATACCAGAACTGTCCTGATGACCGCCCTTCTGGCCCTGCCGCTCGCCGCTGCAGCGCCCGTCTTCGCGCAGGATGCAAAGCCGCGCGAGCCGGTGATTTCGGTGACCGGCGATGGCGAATCCTCCGTCGCTCCCGATATGGCCATCGTTAATCTCGCCGTCGTCAAACAGGCGAAAACCGCCCGCGAAGCGCTCGACGAAAATAACAAGGCGATGAACGACGTGCTTGCCGCGCTGAAGAGCGGCGGCATCGCTGAGCGCGACCTGCAGACCTCCGGCTTTTCCATCCAGCCGCAGTACAATTATCCGCAGCCGGTCGACGGCCAGCAGCCGCCGCCGCAGCTGATCGGCTACCAGACCATCAATTCGGTCACCGTCAGGCTGCGCGATCTCGCCGAGCTCGGCGCGGTGATCGACCAGTCCGTCACCCTCGGCATCAACCAGGGCGGCGAAATCCAGTTCACCAACGACAAGCCGGACGCCGCGATCGAAGAGGCACGCAAGGCCGCGGTCGCCGATGCCGTCAAGAGGGCGAAGACGCTGAGCGAA
The DNA here is from genome assembly GCF_013416305.1 of Rhizobium sp. WYCCWR 11128. Classification (NCBI taxonomy): domain Bacteria; kingdom Pseudomonadati; phylum Pseudomonadota; class Alphaproteobacteria; order Hyphomicrobiales; family Rhizobiaceae; genus Rhizobium; species Rhizobium sp. WYCCWR 11128. Next base: position 121,997 of record NZ_JACCEZ010000001.1, on the reverse strand, counting down.
GCCGCCGGCGTCAAGCTCGGCCGCATTCTTGAGATCAACGAGAATGTGCCGCGCGCAATGCCGCAGCCGGTCTATCGCGCCACGATGATGAAGGAGGCCTCCGACGCCGCCGTTCCCGTCCAGGGCGGCGAGAACAATTACAATGTCAGCGTCACCGTGACCTTCGCGATCGAACAGTAAAATGAAAGCGCCGCGCGTCTTTTCAGATGCGCGGCGCTGTAAAAAGGTTTTCACAAAGAAAACCGCCCTTGCCGATCGGGGAGACTGGCAAAGGCGGTTCTTAGCCGCCGCATCGGGGAGACGGGGCGGCGTTTTCTTCTAACGATTAGCGGCGCAGGGCGGGGCAACCGCGCACATTGCCGAAGCTCATTTCACCGGGACCGCGACGCGTCCAGCCCTGGACGATCACACGGCGCGGCGTGATATCGACGACGCGCGTGCGGCGAAAGCCGTAATCCCGGGCGAGGTTTTCGGCGAGCCGCGGATCGCAACCGCGCGACGGCCGGCCGTAGCCCTGCCCCGGAGGCGGGCGGCGGTAATCCTGCGGCGGACCACGGTCCGGCTCGCCAATAATGATATTCAACTGGGCGGCGGCCGGGACCACCGTGCCGGCAAGCGTACCGGCTGTCAGCATGACGGCAAGACCCGCCTTTGCCAGAAACTGCATCATCGAAAAACCTTTCGTTTGAAAGTCGGTGCGGTCGAGCCGCCCTCCCCATTGGTCCGCATCACGCCGAAGCGTCATTTGGGAATCACTCATACAGGTCAGAGAAGAGACGGCTGAAAGTGTCACCGTCAAGGCAAAACAGACCGGAAGCGCCGCTTCGGCGCCTCCGGCTGCAGTCCTCAGCGCCGGATCAGCGGGCAGCCGCGGACATTCGCGAAGGTGATCCTGTCCCAGCCGCGGCGGTCGCGCCCGGCAACGACGACGACGCGCGGCGACATGCGGGTGATGTGGGCTCTCCGCAGGCCGAAATCACGCGCCTTGCGCACCGCGTGCATCGGCGAGCAGCCGCGGATCGGACGATGATATTGCGCCTCGACGACAAAGCTCGTCTGCGGCCCTGCGGCGGCGGCCGTGGAAACAGTGGCCGGAATAGTGCAGAGGGCGAGCAGAGCGGCAAGCGAAGCCTTGGTCAGGAAATGCTTCATGTTGTGTCTCCGTCGATTGGTATTCCCAAGCTCTCCCTTCAGGGATTGTCTCGACAGTAAACGTTGCAAAATGAATGGTGTTCGAACCGGGCATTCAGTTTGCATTCACAAGGATTAACCGGTTTCAGTTGCTGAGATGCAGCACGATTTCGCGCCGGTGCGGCCGGTCGCGATGTTCGAAAAGATAAAGGCCCTGCCAGGTGCCGAGCATCAACCGCCCATCGGCAACGGGAATGCCGATCGAGACCTGCGTCAGCGCCGCCTTGATATGCGCCGGCATGTCGTCCGGCCCCTCGGCCCTGTGCACGACCCAGCCCATGTCAGGATCGGAGGCCGGCGGCACGAGGCGGCGGAAGAAGGCGAGGAGATCGGTGCGCACGTCAGGATCGGCATTTTCCTGGATCAGCAACGAGCAGGAGGTGTGGCGCACGAAAACGGTGAGAAGCCCCTCCTCCCGCCCCGACGCTCTGACGAAGGCCTCCGCCTGGTGGGTGAACTCGTAAAGGCCCTGTCCGCGTGTGGACAAGGTGAGGATCGTCTGGGGCAAGGCGCTCTCCTGCTTCGAGATGACATCTCTCGCGAGTTGGCGCGCTGCTTGGCACGAGTCAAGCTTGCCCGGGCAAAGTCAAGCTTGCCCGGGCAAGTCAATGCTTGCTTCGGGCGATCAGAGCTTGAGCAGCGTCTCAAAGCCGCCGTAGATCATCCGCTTGCCGTCGAACGGCATCTGCCACTGGTCGCCCTTGAGCCTGGCATCGGCCATCACCTTGGCATTGATATCGTCGCGCTCCTGGCGCGAGCCGTAGACGATCCAGGAAAACACCACCACCTCATCCTCCTTCGCCTGCACGGCGCGGGGAAAGGAGGTCAGCTCGCCATAGGGCACATCGTCGCCGATGCATTCGACATATTCGAGCGCGCCATATTCCTTCCAGATCGAGCCGGCGAAGGTCGAGAATTCCTTGTAGGCCTCGATATTCCCCTTCGGAACCGCCACGATGAAACCATCGACATAGGACATCTCGCTCCTCCTCTGCGCGTCTGCGCCTTGTTATGGCGGAGGAGATAGGACGGCGGCCAGGCAGGTCCAGGGACGAAGCGCTCAACCGCCTTTTCATCTCTGATTGCGCCGCTGTCGATCGTCCATTCGACTCGTGAGGTTTGACCCCGATCCGGTTTTCCGCTTTACCGGCTTTGCGGAACAATCCTTTGAGCGAGCATCGGGCGGGACACCATGATTAGAGCGGTCCTTTTTGATCTTGACGAAACCCTCATCGACAAGACCGCTACCGTCTTCACCTTCCTGCCGCTCCAATATCAGCGATTTCGTCTTGGCGAGCACGGTGTCGAGGAACAGCACTACATTGCTGAATTCCTGCAACTGGAGAAGGCCGGCCTGGTAAGAAAGCGCGATCTTTATCCGCGCCTGGCGGAGACATTCAGTCTTCCAAGCGAGCTTGCTGAGGCCCTCTTCCACGACTTCGAGACAGTGTATCCCGGCATGGCTGTTCCCATGTTAGGAGCAAAACAGACCATTTCGGCGCTGAAGCAATCCGGCGTTCTAGTCGGCGTCGTCAGCAATGGCGAAGGCAATGTGCAGCGACCGAAAATCGCGGCGGCGGGACTGAACGAAGGGCTCGACCTGGTGGTCATTTCAGGAGATATCGGCCTTCGTAAACCGGCACGGGAAATTTTCGAGCTGGCTGCTGGCCGTCTCGACCTGCCCGTCGACAACTGTCTCTTCGTCGGCGACAATCCCGAGGCCGATATTCTTGGAGCAGAGAACGCCGGCATACATGCCGTCTATTTCGGCCCGAAAAACGCCTGGCCCGCTTCGCTGCCCTCGCCGCGGTATCGAATAGAGCTGCTGCCGCACCTGATAGCCCTTGTCCGCGATCTGAACGCACCCACCGAGACTTGATAGGGACGAAGCGCCCGCTCCGAAAGGGGATGGCCATGCATCTGGCTGCGGCCTGATAGCCGCACCGGAGCTTTCTGGCTATACCGCTTTGAGAACGTCGCCCGTTATCCGCTTCGGCCCACTCAGGGCCCATTCACCAGCTTGAGGATGAGCTGCTGGATATTGCCGCCGTCACCCATTTCGATCTTGTCGAAGTCGCGGCCGCGCTGGCGCTGTCTTTGGGAGATCTCGCCGAGGCGCCGGGTCAGCTCGATCCTGATCTTCTTGCAATCGGGATCGTCGGCAACGGTGAGGCCGATGCTCGTCACCTCGATCTCCTTGACCATCTCCTTGATGGTCTCGCCATGCACCCGCTCATGCGCCTGCATGCCTGATATGAAGGCCTGCCAGCTGCTCTTCACGGCGGCTGGCAGCTCAGCAGATGGTTTCGGCAGCGTATAGGTGATGATGAGCTTCGGCCGGTTGGTCACGATAACGCAGGCATTGCCCTGCGGTTCGTATATCCGGGTCCAGGTCAGCTTGAACGTCGTATGCGCGATTGCCCGGCCGAAGCCGCCCGCCTTCGGCCCACGCTCGCCGATCGATGCATAGAGCCCGGCCCCAGACGTGCCTGATATCGAATAGGGCCGCACCTCTTCGACCGCCTGCCACTCGGCCAGTGCCACGGCCGGCACTAAGGCGAAAAACGCGGCCAGCACGCAAGATAGAAAACTTTTCGTCACGCCGATCCCCACCGAATGATGTTTCGGGCCGAACCTAACGGGAGCGGTCGCCGCTTTCAACGCGTCATGCATGTGCTAGCCCTGCAGCGTCTTGACCTTGCTGAGATCGGGGAAGAGCCGCATCCACAGGAGCACGACGACGATCGTGCCGAGCCCGCCTACAACGCCTGTGGCGACGGGTCCGAGGGCTGCCGCCATCATGCCGGATTCGAATTCGCCGAGCTGGTTGGAGGTGCCGATGAACAGCGAGTTGACGGCGCTGACGCGGCCACGCATCTCGTCCGGCGTCAAAAGCTGCACCAGCGAGCTGCGCACGACGACACTCACCGTATCGGACGCGCCGATGACGAACAGTGCCAGCACGGAAAGCGCGATATTGGTGGAGAGCGAGAAGATGATGGTGGCGACGCCGAACACGGCGACGGCGGCAAGCATCTTGCGGCCGACATTGCTGCTCAGTGGCCGGCGAGCGAGCATGATCGACATGGCAAGCGCGCCGACCGCCGGGGCCGCGCGGAGAAAACCGAGGCCCCAGGGACCGGCATGCAGGATATCGCTGGCAAACATCGGCAGCAGCGCAGTCGCGCCGCCGAGCAGCACTGCGAAGAGATCGAGCGAGATCGTCCCGAGCATCACCGGCCGGCTGCGGATGAAGGAGACGCCGGCAAAGACCGAGGCGAGCGTCACCGGCTCACGCTTGGCAGGGCTCCATTGCATCCGGATCGAGATGACGTTGAAGCTTGCGACGGCAAAGAGCAGCGCGGATATAGCAAAAGGCGCAACGGGGTGGAGGCCATAAAGCAGGCCGCCGAGCGAGGGGCCGATGATCATCGCCGTCTGCATCAACGAGGTCGAGGTTGCGACCGCCTTCTGCAGCATCGAGGCCGGCACGATGTTCGGCAGCAGCGCCGCCATGGTCGGACGCTCGAAGGCGACGACGGCGCCGAGCACGGTGACGGCGGCAAGGATGCCGGCCGGCGTCAGCCATTGCTGCCAGGTGGCAACCGCCAGCACCAGCGCCGTCACCGCCTCGATCAACTGGCAGACAAGTCCGATGCGCCGCCGATCGAACCGGTCGGCGACATGGCCGACGACGAAGGTCAGCACCGCCATCGGCAGAAACTGGCACAAGCCGACGAGGCCGAGCGCAAAGGCGCTATGCGTCTGGTCGTAGATCATCCACCCCATGGCGATGCCAATGGACTGGAAGGAAAGCGAGGAAAAGACGCGGGAGGCAGCGAAGTTCAGATAGCCGGGGTGGCGAAGAACGCTCCCCGGGCTTTGGGATATGTCCATTGCGATGTCACCGGCCGGCAGCGGTCGCCGGCCTTTAGGAGAGTTTTCAAGATCGGAGCGGTGTTCTGCCCGAATGGGCGAATTGTCAATCGCAATGAAGCGCCGTCACCGGATTGTGTGATGCCTCCAGCCCTGTCCTACCGCGGCTCCCTGAAGATGCTGAGATAGCCGGGATCGAATTCGGCGATTTCCTGCAGGCGTTCCCAGTCGACGATGGTGATCGTCCGGTTCTCCCAGGTGAACACGCCCTCGCGCCTCAGCGCCTGCAGCGTCTTGTTGAGGTGGACGACAGAAACGCCGAGCACGTCGGCCATCTCGATCTGCGTCAACGGAAACTGGAAGCTTGCGCCGCGCGTCCGCTTCACCACCTGCAGCCGCACGAAGAGTTCGCAGACGAGGTGAGCGATATGGGCACGCTTGGAGCGCCGGCCCATGGCGACGATCCACTCGCGGTGGATGGCGCCATCGACCAGCGTGTCGAGCCAGAGCAGCCGGGTCAGGTGCGGCATGCGTTCGGTGATAGCCTTGAGATCGGCATGATCGGCGAAGGCGACATGACAGGACGACAGCGCCACGATGCCGTGATCCATCTTCTTGATCGGGAAAGCATGCAGATCGACGAAATCGCCGGCAACATGCAGTGCGGTGATCTGGCGGCTGCCATCGGCCATCACCTTGTAGCGCGCCGCAAAACCATCGAGCAGCAGCGTGCTGTAGCCAGGCCTGCTTCCTTCGGAGACGAGATCCTCCCCGGCAGCAAAATACCTGTCTTTGACGATGATCGCTCTGAGATGGCTTTCCTCTTCGGCCGACAGCAGATCACGGCTTCCAAGGTTGAGCAGCAGGGATTCAATCACGGGCATGCCCACCGATATCGCTGGAAGCCGGCCCCATTTCGATGCGACCTATATTTTCTATAAGAATCAATGCCTAGCCTCGGGAACAATTGTCTTCATCTGTGATTTCTCCCTGTGACGCGCAGGAAAAAACATGGCTCGCTACTATTTCGATCTACACAACGGGGAAGGTCCCACGCGCGATGAGCACGGCACCGAGCTCAGATCTCGTGAAGACATTCCAAAAGAAGTGACCCGCATCCTGCTGGATGTGGCCCGTGACGAATTGCCTGCGGGTGATCGCATGACCATCGCCATCACCGTCCGCAACGAGAAGGGCGATCCGGTCACGGTTGCCAGTCTCGTCTTCAACAATGAATGGCTCGACGTCTTGCGATAGCGGCGGCCGTTAGGGGCTGCCGCCAGTCACACATACGCATCAATCCGACTCGGTCGATTGCGCGACGCTAAGACCCGCCTTCATAGCCGGCAATTAAATTTGACATAGTCGTTCGATTGCTTGGCGCGATCGACAGGTATTCAGGGCCGGGACGCCCGCGTGGCTATTTCGCAATTTCCTCGAGAATCAGCCGGATTTCCGCAAGCGGTCGCCGGCTTTCATCGAAGAGCTCCACCGACATCATATTCAACGGTGCAGTCGGCAGGCCTTCGGCGGCCATCTCCGCGAGAACGCGCCGCGCCTCCGCTTTGGCAGCCTCGATAGAGTCGAAATCATATCCCGTCTCGGTCGCCCCGGCACCATCCCGATCGAAGAGCTGAAAGTAGAATTTCGGCACGACACATCCCCCGCTAGATGACCCTAACGGCCCGGAAGCAAACATGTTCCGCCGGAACGGCTGCAATGCGTGTCGTCAGAAGGTGCCGGCTTCCGGAGAGGCCATTTCCTCGATGCCGTCGACGCGATCGGGATAGAAGGCGAGATGGTCTTTTATGTTGATGACCGCGGCGTTCGGCGCCTCGTAGGTCCAGACGGCATTCTTCGAGCGGTCGCCGCCCGCAATGATGCTGTAATAGGAGGCAACGCCCTTATAAGGGCAATGGCTGGTGTGGTCGGTGCGCTGAAGCAGCGACATATCCACATCCCTCCGCGGAATATACTGCACCGGCGGATAGGAGGCCTCGCGCAGCGTCAGTGCGTCATGGGTATCGGCGATGGTCTTGCCGCCAAGCGTGACGACGACACGGGAGGGATTGTGCTCGACCGTGATCGGATGGTCCGGCCCCGGAATCTTGATCGACTTGTCTGACATGGTGGTTCGTCTCCAGGAGATATCGGCCCCATGGAGATAGGGCGGCCATGCCGCCGGCCCAAGGCCTCGAATGCCACCTTCGTTTAGAATTCGAAACGCGGCGATTCCACGCTCAGCACCGCCGTTTTGGGTGCCACCGGCCAATGCCCCGCGAGCGCATCCGCAACTGTGGCGACCAGCTTCCCCATATCCTCATCGGCGGAAACATGCAGGGCCTCCGCAACAATCAGCACCGAGCGCGTCGTCTCCCGCACGGCCGAAAGCCCGCTCTGCCGGTTCGTCCAGCGCCGCGCATGCGCGTTTCCCGCACCGTCTGCGAAGATCACCTCGTCCGGCTCCGGATGTTCGATTTCGCCAGCGAAGGTCAGATAGGTCTCGTCACCCCTGGCTCGCCGGACTTCGAGATCGCCGGCGATCTTATCTGTGTCGAAGACGGCGACCGGAATGGCGAAGGCGAGTGAAACCGCATTGCAGAGATCGATGAGCGGATGCAGGCGCGGCAGCGCATGTTCCTGGCGGAAGCGGCGCAGCAGCGCCTCGGACGCGCAGCGATATTGTGTCGGCTTCAGCCCCATACGGGAAAAGCCGCGCCGCCAGGCCTGGATTTCGGGGAATTCGCCTTCCTGGGCTTTGGCCAGCCGGGCCTCGGCAATCGCGCTGAAGCCTGCGATCGCCGCCTCGACATCGGCATCCGCATCGATCCCTTCCGCATGAAGCGTGCCGGCGCGAAGCTCCGGAAAGGCCTGCCATATGGCATCGGAATGGCTGAACTGCATGGTCTATCTCCCTCCGGCAAGTTTCACGGTACGGCTCCCGGCAAAGGCAAGCCCGAGCACGGCCGCAAACACGCAGGCGATACCGGCGATCTGGCTGAACCCGACCGGCTCTCCAAGGATGATGAAGGCAAGGATGACGGCGGAAACCGGAGCCAGCGCCGTAAAGAGCGCGGCTTCCGTACCGCTCACCCTTTCTGCCCCCGCATACCACAGCAGAAATCCGCCCACGGTCGGCACGAGCGCATAATAGACGACGGCGGCGACAGCGCTTGCGGAAATACCATGTGCGAAAGGCGCTTCGAAAATAGCCGAGATGGCGGCAACGATGAAGCCGATGCCGGCCATCAGCGTCGACTGGGCAAGCGGCGCAATCTCCGTCTTCAGTCTTTTGTTCAACAGAATGAATAACCCCTCGCAGACGACGGCCAGGAAGATCAGCGCATTGCCCAAGAGCGAGCCCCCGGCGGCATCCGGCGTGACAGCGATCGACAGCACGCCTGCCGTCGCAAGCGCCACGGCAAGAAGCAGGCCACGCTGCGGCCGTTCACGAAGCAGCAGGATGGAGATTGCGGCCGACACCACCGGCAGCGTGCCGATGATGACGCCGGCATCGGCCGCCGAGGTCAGGCTGAGGCCGGAGATCAGCAGCGTCGTGTAACCAACACTGCCCGCCCCGGCCTGAATGATGAGGATGAGGCGGTCATGCCGGGAAAACCTCGGCAGCCGCGCGCCGGTGGCCCACATCAGGAGGAGAAGGACAGGAAAGGCGATGGCGAAGCGCAACGCGGTGGCGCTGAACGGCGGCAGACCCGAAGCGATGAGTTTGCTGGCGACGACCGTACTTCCCACAGTCAGCATCGCCAGCGCCAGATAGAGATAACCTTGAACCTGCCTCGACATTCAGCGTCTCCTGTTGGATGCGCCGAGAAAACAGCAGGAGCCTGTCGAGGTCTTGAATGAAATTGCAGGCTTAGCGAGATCAGAGAAAGGCGCCGGCATAGAGACGCGGCGACAGGCCGTATTTGCGCACGAAGACGCGCGTCATATGGCTCTGATCGGCAAAGCCGCTGGCAAAGGCCGCTTCCGCCAGCGGCATGCCCTGAGCGATCAGCCGCCGTGCGATATGGATGCGTGCCTGGACGAGATAGGCGTGCGGCGTCAATCCGGTCGCCTTGGCAAAACCGCGCAGCACCTGGAAACGGCTGAGCCCGCTTTCCCTGGAGAGATCGGCGAGCGAGACGGCGGCAAGCGGGTCGTCGTCAATCAGGTTTCGAGCCGCGCGGATCGACGCCGGCACCAGTGGTCGCTCTTCGGTACCAGAGCACTCCCGCATGACGTCGGCGACGAGTTGCAGAAGCAGTTCCTCGCAGAACAACCCATCCGCCGCCCTGCCGCCGGTCACCGCACCAAACAGCGTTTCGAAGCGGCCGGCGATCGCCGCATTGCGGATGACAGGATGCGGGATTTCCGATCGCCCTGCCCCGCTTTCGCTGATCTCTCGCGACAGACCAGTGACGATGGCGGGATCGAAATAGAGGATGCGCCATGACCGCCCTTCGCCGATCGGCGCGCCGTCATGCACCTCGTTCGGATTGACCGTGATGATGTCGCCGGCCTCGGCCTCCACCATGCCGCGGCCGCTGAGCGATGACTGAGCACCGGCGGAAATCAGGCCGATGCCGAATTGCTCATGGGTGTGGCGCGCGAAGCTGTGATGCGTTTCCGCTTCCACCGCTTCGACGCCTGATAACGCCGAGCGCAACATCCTGAACTGATTTCTCGCCATCATCCGTCCGCAGGTCCGATCGCCGGATACTGCCAGCCGCAGTGAGATGACGCAATCGTGGCGGCCAGACTGGGCTGCCTAGAAGAACTCGTCGAGCAGTTGATAATAATCCAGCCTTGCCGGATCCGTGGCCGGCATGCCGTAGCGATCAAGGAAGGGCTGCACCAGCGCCTCGCCGAAATTGTGGGCAATGCTGCGGCAGGCGAGCGCGATATCCTGATAACGGTCGGCGACGCCGAGCCGGCTGCAGTCGATATAGCCCGAAAATCCCTCTTCCGACGCGATGAAATTCGGCAGGCAGGCGTCGCCATGGGTAACGACGAGATCCTCGCCGTCCGGCCTCTGGCGCTCAAGTTCGGCAAACAAGGCCTCAGCACTCTTTCCAAGCCGCGTCTCGTCAAAATCGGTCTCGTCGACGATGCCGGCCTGCATCCGCGCTTTTGCCGCCGCGATACGCCTCTCCAGCCGATGATCGAACGGGCAGGATGCGATCGGCAGGCGATGCAGGTCAAGAAGTGCCGCAGCCAGCAGTTCAACCCGCGCAAGTGGCGTCAGCACCGGTGCGCTGGCGAGGTCACTCCCGGGCAGCGCGCTGATCAGCAGCCGGTTGTGCACACCGTCGCTATCCTCTGCAATGACACCAGGACAGGACAGACCGGAAGCCTTGACCCAGCGAAGCCTGGCTGCTTCGTCAGCGAGTTCGCCGAAATCACCGACCTCTTCGGCCTTCAGATAAAGCGTCGGCAATCCGAGAGCTTCCAGCCGGAAGACACTTGCGGCGGAGCGGCCGAGCGCATCCCGTTCGAACCGGTAACCGGCCAGACGGGCGTCAAGCACGCCCGCCGACGGCGGTTGATCCTCTTGGAAAATCGACATGATATCTAGGCCATTGATGCTGGCGAATTATCCCGACAAGGCGAGGCACTGCATGCGGCGGAATCGCTCTGCACACATTGCCAGACCGAACGGGCCTCTGCGACCTTAATGAACGGTTTCGGCGGGCGCGGCTTCGAGAAGGATTTCGAAAGCCTCTTCCAGAGCAGCCACCAGAATATCGGTCAGCTCGTCACCCTTGTTCTCCAGGAACACCGCGCTCACGGCTTCGTCCTGACGCTCAAAAAAATGCTCAATCTCGTTCGACATATCATTGTCCTCTTCTTCACCGGAATCATCACGGCCATGAGAAGAGGCTAGGTGCGGTTCCTTGCGCGTGGCTTGTAGTGAAGCTCACCGATGCTCAGCGTCGCCCATTGGATAGTGATAGCGCGCCCACTCACTTTGAGGGATTACATTCCCGACACCAAATTCAAACGATACAATCTTCGTCGCGTTGTCATTCACTTCGCAGCTGAACGTCAATTGGTGCAACTTCTGACCGTCATAGAACGCGCTTCCCTTAAGCGCGAGGAAATTGCCATTCGGGAGCTCGTATTGAGGCACCTCAATAGTATTGGGATCATATGCCGCAGACGAATGAAGAAGCTGTTCTCTGAGCTCGCTCCAGCAAAGCCGACCGCCTCGCGTTGAACGGGGCAAGTTGTTCATCGCCATCTTGACTGCGCGGTCTGAGACAAAGTCGTCGGTAAATAGCGTCTTCGCTTTCGTGAGCTTGTTCGATTCCTTAGCCTCGGCGTCTGGTGGCTTTGAGGAGGTTGTTGCCGTCGAATTCGTCGACGGCTTTGCCGGCTCGAAATTCGTCTTTGCCTCATCCTGTCCTGTGGCAGCCGGCCCGTTCTTTTCCGGATTGACCTCGGCAGTCTCGACCTCGGGAAGTTCGATATCTTGAGGAAGCGGATTCGCGGCAGGCATAGTCTCCGGAACCTCAGGCTTTTGGAGTTGCGGGGGTTCGATAGGCGGCGTTTCTTCGGGTTTTGGCTCAACGACCGGCGGTTTTGGTGCTTCTGCCTGCTGCGGTATACCCCGCTCGCTGTGTTCCGGCGCTGAATCCTTCTCGGCAAATTCGAAGACCGGGCGGGCGACACGTTGTGGCTGGGGAGCGACGGGCGCTTCCGGCACCTTCGCAGCTTTTGGCGGCGGAGGCGGAGGCGGAGGTGGTGGTGGCGGAGGCGGCTCCTTCTTGGCCTCTTCCGGTGGCTTCGGCTCCGGTGGCTTTTCCTTGGGCTCTGGCTTCTTCTCCTCCGGCGGCGGAACGAGCTCAACCTTCACGCTCTCGTCTTCAACAGGCTTCGGCTCGATCTTCGGCAACCCGAAAATCAGAAGAGCAACGATAGGAATATGCGCAGCAACGGACGCGACGACGCCCCAGCGGATTTCAGGCCGCTGCTTTCCCGTTTCGTGCTGCGTTTCCGCCGGTTCTACGTCTTCTTCTGTCACAGCAGCGATGTGGTCTCTAAAGCCGGCAGCATCAAGCCACAAAAGAAAAAAACCGCGTGATCGAGCAGCGATGAGGGTTATTGGTCGGCCGCGCCATCGTCGGCCACCAGATTGTGCTCCTGCCATTCATCTTGGGGAATGGCATCGCCGACGAGGAAGGCGAAGGACGCGACCTTGCCGGAGCCGGCATCGAGCTCACATTTGAACTGGATGTTGTACCACTTGCGTTTGCTGCGGAAGGCGCCGCCGCTGACCTCGACGCTGTTGCCGCTGACCTTCTCCGCCGCCATCGCATAGGGGGCGAGCACATCCGGCGCCATAGCCGGCTGCGCCCGGCGGACCTGCTCCAGCGCCTCGAGATCACAGAGCTGCAGATTGCGCTCGCTGCCGGCAAGGTCACGCAGTGCCTCGCGGGCGCGGCGGCTGCGTGGATCGGCAAGGAGCTTGTCGGAAAACAGCTGTCTTGCCTCGACGAATTCCGCCGGCTTTTGCACCGGCAAAGTAATCGGTGCCACAGAAGGCATTACCGCAGCTGGCGGATTATTTGTCACCGGCGCCGCCGGCTCGGCTTCGGGTTTTGCCGCCTCAGGCTTTGCCTGTTCCGGCGAAGGCGGCTTGGCGGGCTCTGGCATTTTCAGCTGTTCCACGGCCTGCGGGACGATCTCCACCGAGAGACCGTCATCCAGCAATGGCAGCGGCGGCTCCGCCTTCGGCAGCAGTAGCAGCAGAAGCAGGATCGCGATGACATGCAGTGCGAACGACGCCGCAGCGCCTCGCCGGATCCCGTCATCCCATGTGTCCGCCGCCAGTTCCATCGGTCACGAAGCGGCTGTCGAACGACCGGTGACGATCATGAAACTGAGGAGCGCTTTCATCATGAGCTTGCCGAAAAGTCGGGCCGGAGCCTGCCGCGGAAATTGAAGCACGCCGCGACACTGCCAGCGCAGCGAGTGCTCCGCAACATCTAAGATCGACGATCTCCGGCTCCGGCTACCCGAGCGAGCCGATGAGATCCCGGTAGGCGGCCTCCGGGAATGCCTTCAGCGTCTCAGTGCGGACATTGCCGCCCATCGCCAGCGACAGGGTAAAATGCGCCATGACGGCGTCATCGGGCGCCTCGCAGACGGCGACCATGTCATGCCCGCCCATCGTCAGGTAGAATTGGTTGATGGAGCCTCCGACGCTGGTGAGCAATTTCTTCGCGGCATCGAGCCGTTTTGCCGAGTCGCGCACATTGCGGATGCCCTGATCCGTCCAATTGATCAAAAGAATGTAAGTGGTCATGTCGCACCTCCCAGAGCATGATGCCGAAGAGTGTGAGAGCTTTCCGGACAACGTCATGCTCTATTTTTCTGGCGTAGATCCAAATTCAGATTTTGGCCGGTCAAGCCTAAAATTATTCGGATCTAGGGAGGCTGGGTCATGCAGGTATACGTCGACCCTCGGTCGCGCGTTGCGATCGATGCCTTCCCCCGTGGCCGGATTATAGGCTTGTCACCGTGGAGGGACAAGAAAGGCGCAGGGATCATTGGTATTAATCAGGAAAAGTAAAAGCCGGGCGCGAAGCCCGGCTTTTCCAAATCAGAACGGTGTGGCCGAAGCCTTAGCTGTCGAGGAAGCTTCTGAGCTTCCTGGAGCGGCTCGGATGCTTCAGCTTGCGCAGCGCCTTCGCCTCGATCTGGCGGATACGTTCGCGGGTGACCGAGAACTGCTGGCCGACTTCTTCGAGCGTGTGGTCGGTGTTCATACCGATGCCGAAGCGCATGCGCAGAACACGTTCCTCGCGCGGCGTCAGCGAGGCGAGAACACGGGTCGTCGTCTCACGCAGGTTCGCCTGGATGGCGGCGTCGATCGGCAGCAGCGCGTTCTTGTCCTCGATGAAATCGCCGAGATGCGAATCCTCTTCGTCACCAACTGGGGTTTCGAGCGAGATCGGCTCCTTGGCGATCTTCAGGACCTTGCGGACCTTTTCGAGCGGCATGGCGAGCTTTTCGGCCAGTTCTTCCGGCGTCGGCTCGCGGCCGATCTCGTGCAGCATCTGGCGCGATGTGCGCACGATCTTGTTGATCGTCTCGATCATGTGCACCGGAATGCGGATCGTGCGGGCCTGGTCGGCGATCGAACGGGTGATCGCCTGACGGATCCACCACGTCGCATAGGTCGAGAACTTGTAACCGCGGCGGTATTCGAACTTGTCGACCGCCTTCATCAGGCCGATATTGCCCTCCTGAATGAGGTCGAGGAACTGCAGGCCGCGGTTCGTGTACTTCTTGGCGATGGAGATGACCAGGCGAAGGTTTGCTTCGACCATTTCCTTCTTGGCGATACGCGCTTCGCGTTCGCCCTTCTGCACCATATGCACGATGCGGCGGAATTCCGAGATCGAGATACCGGTTTCGGTCGCCAGATTCTGAATTTCCTGGCGGATGTCGCGGATCGTCGTGTTTTCGCCCCTGGCGAATTCCTTCCAGCCGCGGGCGGCCAGATTGCCGATCGACTTCATCCAGTTCGGATCGAGTTCGGCGCCCTGGTACTGCTCCAGGAAAGAGTCACGCTTGACGCCGTAAGATTCGGCCAGACGCAGCAGGCGGCCCTCGTTGGAAACGAGGCGCTTGTTGATGTCGTAGAGCTGCTCGACGAGGGCGTCGATGCGGTTCTGGTTCAAGGACAGAGATTTGACGGCCTTGATGAGCTCATCTTTGAGTTCCTTGTAGCGGCGCTCCTGGGCAGTGGACAGCGTGCCGGAAGCCGACAGCCGCTGCTCGACCTGCTGGTCCTGCAGCTTGCGCAGCTTCTTGTAGGTCTCGGCGATCGTATCCAGCGTCTCCATCACCTGCGGGCGAAGCTCGGCTTCCATCGCCGCCAGCGAAAGGTTGGATTCGTCCTCGTCCTCTTCCTCCTCCTCGGGAGGCAGGCCTTCGCCGCCGACATCGGTGATGTCGTCGTCGCCGGAGCGGGCGCGACGGGTCTTTTCCTTCTCTTCTGCCAGCTTGCGATCGGCTTCGATCTTCTCCGGGCTCTGGAACTGCGGCGCAGCCTTGGCTTCAGGACCGGAATAGGTCGTTTCGAGATCGATGATCTCGCGCAGCAGCGTCGTGCCTTCGTTGAGTTCGTCGCGCCAGATGATCAGCGCCTGAAAGGTCAGCGGGCTCTCGCAGAGACCCGCGATCATCGTCTCGCGGCCGGCCTCGATACGCTTGGCGATCGCGATTTCACCCTCGCGGGAAAGAAGCTCCACCGAGCCCATCTCGCGCAGGTACATACGAACCGGATCGTCGGTACGGTCGGTCGGTTCTTTTTTCTTGGCGGTCGCAAGCGCCGTGCCGCTCGAAGGCGCGAGTTCGCCGCCTTCGCTCTCCTCGTCGCCACCGGCGTCGTCGTCATCGCTGCCGCCGGAAGCACCGGCTTCCTCGGCTTCCTCGTCCTCGATGACGTTGATGCCCATATCGGACAGCATCGACATCGTGTCTTCGATCTGCTCGGACGTCACTTCTTCTGACGGCAGGACCGCGTTGAGCTCGTCCATGGTCACATAGCCGCGCTTCTTAGCGGCTTTGATCATCTTCTTGACCGCGTCGTCGGAAAGATCGAGAAGAGGGCCGTCGCTTGCGCCGTCGCGTTCGACTTCCGCGTCTTCGTTCTCTTTGACCTTGGTTGCCATTTATATCGTCGCCTTCCTGACGCTATCCAATCTCGCTACGGTGAACGGGCTGTCTCAGGGCCTGACGCGCCGCACGCGCCGCCCTCGAATCACCTTTGCCCACCTAACGGGATGACATTTAAAGCCTGATTAACCACGATTACCGGCACCGGACAGCAAAGCTTTCTTGCTCTTGGATTTCCGGCCATGGTTGCGCGATCCGCCTTGACCCAGTTCACCATTCAACAAGTCGAACGGTGATTCCCACATTTTTTGTTCTCGTCAAGCTTTTCCCGAAAAAAAGCCGACAAAAATACGGAAAAAGCCTTATCCACAGGCTTTGAACCGCGGCAGCGATTGCGAACCCTTATTTAAGATGCGGCGAACAAAAGACAAGGGCAGCAAATATTTTGCCGGCCGCACCAGTCGTTTCCACCATTTCGCAGTTGCGCCGAGGAATTCGCCATTGCCTGCGGGATAGTGGCTAACGCGCCGCGCCGTCATACGCCTTCACCGTCAGCGCGCCGATATCGACCGCGGGAATGCAGCGCAGATTGATCGAAGCCATGGCTGCGCCGTTCGGACCCACAGCCTCGCCGAACGGCGCGATGCCGCAATTGGCGCAGAAGTGATGCCGAATGACATGCCGGTTGAAAGTATAGGTCGAGACATTGTCCTCCGGCGTTGTCAGCACCAGCTTCTCGCGCGGCACGAAGGCGAGAAGTCCGCCGCGCCTGCGGCAAAGCGAACAATTGCAATCGAGCGCCTCGGTGAATTCGCCTTCGACCTCGAAAGCCACGTTGCCGCAATGGCAGCTTCCTTCATAGAGCATGTCGTCTCCTCACATCCAATCCATCACAACCTTGCCGGAATTGCCCGACCGCATAGCCTCGAAGCCGTCGCGGAAGTCGTCGATGCCGATCCGGTGGGTGATGATGGGCGCGAGATCGAGGCCGCCCTGAACGAAGGCGATCATCTTGTACCAGGTCTCGAACATCTCGCGGCCGTAGATGCCCTTGAGATTGAGCATCTTGAAGATCACCTTGTTCCAGTCGATTTCGAAGCCCGCCGGCGCGATGCCGAGAATGGCGATCTTGCCGCCATTGTTCATCTTGTCGATCATATCGCGGAAGGCAGGTGCCGCCCCCGACATTTCCAGCCCGACGTCAAATCCTTCCGTCATGCCGATCGCCTTCATCACGTCGGCGAGGTTTTCCTTCGATGCGTCGACGACGTGATCGATGCCGAGCTTGCGCGCCAGCTCCAGCCGGTGCGGATTGATATCGGTGATGACAACCTTGCGGGCGCCGGATCGCTTGGCGACCAGCGCGCCCATGATGCCGATCGGCCCGGCGCCGGTGACGAGCACGTCCTCGCCGACGAGATCGAAGGAGAGCGCGGTGTGCACGGCATTGCCGAACGGATCGAAGATCGCGGCGATCTCGTCGGAAATATCGTCCGGGATCGGCACGACATTGCTTTCGGGAATGCAGACGAATTCGCCGAAGGAGCCCGGGCGGTTGACGCCGACACCAAGCGTATTTCGGCAGAGATGCCCCCTGCCCGCCCGGCAGTTGCGGCACTTGCCGCAGACGATATGACCCTCGCCGGAAACCCGCTCGCCGACATGATAGCGGGTGACCGCCGAGCCGATCTCGGCGATCTCGCCGGAGAATTCATGGCCGACCACCATCGGCACCGGAATGGTCTTCTGTGCCCACTGGTCCCAGTTCCAGATATGGACGTCGGTGCCGCAGATCGCCGATTTCTTCACGCGGATCAGCACATCGTTCGGCCCGACCTCGGGTACCGGCACATTCTCCATCCAGAGCCCGACCTCGGGTTTTGCTTTGACCAGCGCCTTCATCATGTTCGACATCAACGATATCCCGCCCTTGTTCTGGTGCTCGACTTTGCTATCCCCTCTTCTCCCCAGCGGGGAGAAGGTGCCCGTAGGGCGGATGAGGGGGCGGCACGGCACGCCGTCAATCTCAAATCACACCCAATTCCCGCCCTGCCTCGGCAAAGGCCGCAATTGCCCGCTCCACATCCGCCCGCGAATGCGCCGCCGACATCTGCGTGCGGATGCGAGCCTGGCCTTTCGGCACGACGGGGAAGGAGAAGCCGATCACATAGATCCCTTTCTTCAGCATCAGACCGGCCATATCCTGGGCGAGTTTGGCATCGCCCAGCATGACGGGAATGATCGGGTGGCCTTCGCCGGCAAGCGTGAAGCCGAGCTTGGTCATTTCGGTGCGGAAGAGATCGGCATTGTCCGAAAGCCGCTTGCGCAGGGCATCGCCGTTTTCGATGAGGTCGAACACCTTGAGCGAGGCGGCGGCGATGACGGGCGCCAGCGTGTTCGAAAACAGATAGGGCCTCGAGCGCTGCCGCAGCCATTCGACGACCTCCGCCTTGGCGGAGGTATAGCCGCCCGAGGCGCCGCCGAGCGCCTTGCCGAGCGTGCCGGTAATGATGTCGATCCGGCCCTCGACGCCGCAATGTTCCGGCGACCCACGGCCGTTCTTGCCGACGAAGCCGACCGCGTGGCTGTCATCGACCATGACCATCGCGCCGTATTTCTCGGCAAGATCGCAGACGCCGCCGAGATTGGCGATGATGCCGTCCATCGAGAAGACGCCGTCGGTGGCGACCAGCTTGAAGCGGCTGCCTTCGGCCTTCTTCAGCTCCTCTTCGAGTGCTGCCATATCGTTGTTGGCGTAGCGGAAGCGCTTGGCCTTCGAAAGCCTGACACCGTCGATGATCGAGGCGTGGTTCAGCGCGTCGGAGATGATCGCGTCCTCCTCGGACAGCAGCGTTTCGAACAGGCCGCCATTGGCGTCGAAGCAGGAGGAATAGAGGATCGTGTCTTCCATGCCGAGGAAGGCGGAGATGCGCGCTTCGAGCTGCTTGTGCTCTTCCTGCGTGCCGCAGATGAAGCGCACCGAAGCCATGCCATAGCCGTATCGGTCGAGCGCTTGCTTGCCGGCCTCGGCCAACTCCTCGTTGTCGGCAAGGCCGAGATAGTTGTTGGCGCAGAAATTCAGCACCCGCTCGCCGGTCGAAATCGCGATCTCGCCCGCCTGCTTGGAGCTGATGACGCGCTCGGATTTGTAGAGACCGGCATCCTTCAGCGCCGAAATCTCGTTGCTGAGATGGGAGAGAAATTGCGAGGTCATGGACGGCCTTTCCCAGAGATTTCCGTTTGCCCGCCGGGTTAGCATATTGCCGCCGGCTTGTCTTCTCAGCGCTGTACCGAGATCAGCAGGAACATCGGCCGGTCCAGCTCCTCCGCCCACTCGGGATTGTCGCGCAATTCCTGATCGTTCGGGCTCCACTCCTCGACATAGTGAAGGGTAAAGCCCGCCGCAATCAAGGTGTTGAGCGTCGTGCCGAGCTTGCGGTGCTGCTTGACCACGCCCTTGGTGAGCCAGTCGGTGGTGCGCGGACCTTCGACGGAGTAGCGGTCGAGCGGCCAGATGCGCCGCCCCTCGGCATCGGCTGCCCAGGCGGGATTGGTCGGCGCCATGAAGACCGGATGCTCGATGGTGAAGACGAAATGCGATCCCGGCAAAAGCGCGCGATAGACCGTCGCGGCGAGACCGGCGAAATCCTCGATATAATGCAGCGCCAGCGAGCTGTAGGCGAAATCGAAGGAGGCTTGAGCAAGCGTGAGATGCTCGAGATCGGCGATCTCGTAAGTGATCGCTGCTTCAACTGTATCGGCCCTTGCTCTGGCGATCATCTTTTCCGAGATGTCGAGCGCCAGCACGCTTGCAGCACCCTGGCTCACGGCAAAACGCGAAAACCAGCCGAAACCGCAGCCGAGATCGACAACACGCTTGCCGGCAAGATCGGGCAGCAACGCGCGCACCGCCGGCCACTCCGATGCTCCGTCGAGCCCGTGCAAGGATCGTCTCATGCCGCTATATCCGGCGAAGAATTCCGGTCGGTCGTAGATATTCTGGGCCATCGGCGCTCCTCCCTTAAGAGCGGGAATACCATGCCCCCTCGCCCGATCTCAAGGATCAGGCCGCGCAGCTCAGCCGTTGTCTTGCGCCAGGATAATATCCAGAAAGGCATCGCCGTAGCGTTCGAGCTTCGCCTGCCCGACACCTGATATGGCGAGCAATTCCTTGCGGCTGCGAGGCCGCTCCGTGGCGAAGGCGATCAGCGTCGTATCGGGAAAGACGACATAGGGCGGCACGCCGAGCGATTTCGCGATCGCCATGCGCTCGGCCCGCAGCGCCTCGAAGAGACTGCCGTCTGCGCCTGATAGTCCCGATTTGCGCTCGCTGCGCTCCGCCTTCTTCGTACGCCGTTCCGAGGCCGGCCGGTCCTTGCGGAAGAACACCTGCCGCTCGTGCTTGAAGACGGAGCGCGCCTCCGGCTCGAGCTTCAGCGCCCCGAAGGCCTCGTGGTCGACGCGGATCAGCCCCATGGCGAGCAGTTGGCGGAAGACCGACTGCCAGACGCGCGCTGGAATATCCTTGCCGGCCCCGAAGACCGGCATTTCGGCATGGCCGAAGCGTTCGGTCTTTTCGTTGACGTTGCCGAGGAGCACGTCGACGACATGGCCAGCGCCGAAACGCTCGCCGGTGCGGTAGACGGCGGCAAGCGCCTTGATCGCCGCCTCCGTGCCCTCCCAGGTCTCGACCGGCTTCAGGCAGGTGTCGCAATTGCCGCATTGTCCGGCATGCGCCTCGCCGAAATGGGCAAGGATTGCCTGGCGGCGGCAGGAGGCGGTCTCGCAGATCGCCAGCAAAGCGTTGAGCTTGGCGCGTTCGACCCGTTTGATCTCGGCGGCAGCATTGCCCTCGTCGATCATCCGGCCGCGCTGGATGACGTCGGCCATGCCATAGGCCATCCAGACCTCGGACGGCAGACCGTCGCGCCCGGCGCGCCCGGTCTCCTGATAGTAGGCTTCCACAGAACCCGGCAGGTCGAGATGGGCGACATACCGCACGTTCGGTTTGTCGATGCCCATGCCGAAGGCGACGGTGGCGACCAGGCAAAGATTCTCTTCTTTCAGGAAGGCATCCTGATTGGCGTCACGAACCGCCCTGTCCATGCCGGCATGGTAGGCACGCGCGCGAATACCCTGCCCGTTCAGCCATTCGGCCGTATCTTCGACCTTGGCGCGAGACAGGCAATAGACGATGCCGCTATCGCCCTTGTGGCCGGACAGGAACCGCAATAGCTGCTGGCGCGGCTGGTCGCGCTCGACGATCTCATAGGCAATATTCGGTCGGTCGAAACTGGTGGTAAAGATCTCGGCAGTATCGAGCCCCAGCCGCTCGATCATGTCGTCGCGCGTATGCGGATCGGCCGTCGCCGTCAGTGCCACTCTGGGCACACCGGGATATTGCTCGCCGAGCCGCCCGAGTTCGCGATATTCCGGCCGGAAATCATGGCCCCATTGCGAGACGCAATGGGCCTCGTCAATCGCAAACAGCGCAATCTTCTCGTTGGCGATCAGCTCGCGGAAACCATCAGTCAGAATACGCTCGGGCGTCACGTAGAGAAGGTCGAGCAGGCCCGCCGAAAGCGCGCGGCGAACCTCGACGAACTCCTCGCGCGACAGAGACGAGTTGAGTGCTGCGGCGCGGATGCCGAGCTGCTTCATCGCCTCCACCTGATCGCGCATCAGCGCAATCAGCGGCGAAACGACGATACCGACACCGTCGCGGCAGAGCGCCGGGATCTGGAAGCACAGCGACTTGCCGGCGCCTGTGGGAAAGAGCACGACCGCATCGCCGCCGGAAACCACGTGCTCGACCACCTGCTGCTGCTTGCCGCGGAAGGAGGAATAGCCGTAGACCTGCTTGAGGATATCGAGCGGCGAGCGGCCGGAAGAAAATAGCGCGCCGGAAGCGGAAAAGCCCGGTTCGTTTCGTTCGGTCAGCGACATCAGTGGTTCGCCGCCCCTTTGACGCGGCCGGAAAGCACGCCGAAGCCATCGATGATGGCCTCCTGGTTCTCAAGGCGCACCCCTTCGAAATGCACTTCCTGCTGCGCTCGCATCAGCTGAACGATCGCCTCGCCGTCGCCGGCTTCGGTTGCCAGCGCGATCTCGCGCTCGAGCTCGATCTTCTGCCGGCGCAGCGCCTTCGCCCGCTTGTGGGAGGCCAGCGCCTGGCGGTATCCCTCACGCGCATCCTCCATCGCCGCCTGCTCGGTCGCGATCCACAGCCGGGCATTGCGCACCTGCTGGTCGAGGCTCTTGATGAGCGGGCCGAAGCCTTCGAATTCCAGCCTTTCGGTCAGATATTCGCGCGTCAGATGCGGGGCGGCGACGGAAGCCGCTGCTCCCAGCATCGCCGACCAGAGCCGCTGCAGCTCGCGGCTGTCATATTCGATCGCGGCAATCTCGTCATAATCGTCGATCATCAGCGAGGGGTGATTGACGACGGTCAGCGCCAGCACGCATTCGCGCAGCGCCGTATTGTTCTGGTGGCCGCGCACGGGACCCGAGCGGGCGAGCCTTTCTGAAATGACGCTGGGGCTTTTCGGCCCGGCCTTGCCGGCATTGTCGCGGCCCGTCCGGTAATTGCCATTGCCGTTGAAGCCGCCGCGGCGATCGCCATTGTTACGGTTCTGGAACTGCGGCTGGAAGAAGGCGTTCAGCCGATCGCGAATATCCTGCTGGTAGTGACGGCGGACGTTTTCGTCGGCGATGACGGCGACCAGTTGCTTCAGCCGCGCCTCGAGCTCGGCGCGCGCCTCAGGCGTGTCGAACTTGCCGGTGTTGACCTCCCGGCTCCAAAGCATCTCGGAGAGCGGCTTTGCCTGGCTCATCACCTTGTCGAAAGGCGCGCGCCCGTCATCGCGCACGAGATCGTCGGGATCCTTGCCGTCGGGCAGAAGCGCGAAGCGAACGGAACGGCCGGGCTTCAGATGCGGCAGCGCCAGTTCGGCGGCGCGATTGGCCGCGCGGATGCCGGCACCGTCGCCGTCGAAGCAGAGCACCGGCTGCGGCACCATTTTCCAGAGCAGCTCGAGCTGGTTTTCGGTGAGCGCCGTGCCGAGCGGCGCAACGGCATTCTCGATGCCCGCCTGATGCAGCGCGATCACGTCCATATAGCCTTCGACGGCAATAATGGTGCCGGTCGCATTGTCGTCCTGAGAATCACCGCGGCCAGGTCCCTGGATCGCCCGCCGCGCACGGGCAAAATTGTAAAGAACATTGCCCTTGTGGAAGAGTTCAGTCTCGTTGGAGTTCAGATATTTCGCCGGCGCGTCGGCCGACATGGCGCGTCCGCCGAAAGCGATCACCTTTTCCCGCGACGACAGGATCGGGAACATGATGCGGTCGCGGAAACGATCGTAGGAAACCGGCACGTTTTCATGGACGACCAGACCGCAGGCCTCGATCTGCTCCTTGAGTACGCCCTTGCCAGCGAGGAATTCCTTGAGCGCATTGCGGCTGTCGGGCGCATAGCCGAGACGGAAGGTCTCGATGGTGCGCCCCGTCAATCCGCGGTCGCGCAGATAGGCGCGCGCCCTCGCCCCATTCGCCGTCTGCAGCTGATCCTGAAAAAATTGTGTCGCCATTTCCATGACGTCGATCAGCGAGCCGCGCTCCTTCTCGCGCTTCTCCATCACAGGGTCGGCAAGCGGCATCGGCACGCCGGCCATATCGGCGATCTGCTGTACCGCCTCGGGAAAACTCAGACCTTCAAGTTCTGTCAGGAAACGGAAATGGTCTCCTGTCACCCCACAGCCGAAGCAGTGATAGCGGCCCTTTCGGTCCTCGCAATGGAAGCTCGGCGATTTCTCGCCGTGGAACGGGCAGCAGGCCCAGTAGTCGCCGCGGGACACGTTGGTCTTGCGCTTGTCCCAGCTCACGCGGCGCGCAATCACGTTCGAAATCGGAACGCGGTCGCGAATATCATCGAGAAAGGTGTTGGAAAAGCGCATTTATACCTCTTGGCCAGCTCCCATATAAGCTGCTTTTCCGCTCCATGCCACGAAACTTGTCATGAAAACCCGCTATTCACAGGCTATGCGGCCGTCATCGGCGGCTCCGGTTATCCAATCAACAACGCGTTATCGCCCCCTGCGACAGGGTGCGACATTATTGTCTCTTCGGAGCAGGAATTCCGCCGTCAGAAAAGCTTCCGCGAGAGCGTGGACCTCCAACACAGTTGAGAAAAAATCTTTTTGAAACAAATGGTTATTCAATCAGGTGATTGCGCCTCATCATCCCTCGCGCCACCTCCCGAGAAGCCGCCTAGGCGCCTCCCAAACCGCCGATTCCGGCAATTATTATTTTTTTGTAATTTGAATACGCCGCCGCACCGCAATAGGTTCGATCTCAACAAAGCGATCCCCGAGCGAAGCACCATCCCTACCCCCGGCGCCGCTTCGCAAGGGTGCCTTTGCAAATACCCTCCGGCTTGGGCTTCGGCCCTGCGTGCCGGAGGAAGCAAAGAGCAAGAAGGCAGGAGCGCCCCCAGCTCCTGCCTTCTTAAATTTTGGGCTCTGCTGCGACAACTCTCCCTTTGAAATTAACCGCTTATCGATAAAACCGTTGACAGGCGGCGCTCGCATGAAAGATGTATGCGCCGAACTCCCTGGACCTCTCCAAATGGCTTTTACCGCGGACAACCTTGCAGCAGACGATCGCTTTCTCGCTGCCATCCTGCATTGCGCCGATCAGATGCTCGCCATCTATCGCGAGAGCCCGCGCATCGCCTCCATCTTCGCCGCGCAGCAGCGCTGGCTGATGGCCCATGCCGGCTTCGCGCTTCATTACGGCTATTCCGACGACGGGAAGAGCGGCGGCCTCTATTCCGGCCGCTTCATCGATTTTGCGGTCAGGAACGACATCGCCAGCCGCAACACGGCCGCAGCCTTCATGCAGGAAATGCTGGCCTATCGCTTCCTGCGGCCGGTTCCCGGCCCCGACAAGCGCACACGCTACCTGGAGCCTACCGAAATCGCCGAGCAGCATTTTACCCGGTGGCTCGTCGCCCATATGATGATCCTCGACGGTCTCGACGGCGGTGAGCGCGCCGATAAGATTGCCGCCGATCCCTCGGCAATGATGGCAGCGATCCAGCCGCTGATCGCAAGGGCGATCATCGGGAGTGAAGCGGTCCGCAATCCGGGCGCCACCTTCAACCTCTTCAACTGGGCGAATTCCGGCGGGCTGGTGATGGACTACCTGATCTCGCGCCTTCCCGAATTTCCAAGGACGGCCGAACGCGTCGTGCTCGGCCCTCTGTCGCTCAGGGAAATCCGCGAACAGTTCATGATCTCCAATACCCACCTGAAGCGGCTTCTGATGCAGGCAGCAACCATGGAGAGCATTGGCTGGACCGAACCCTCCCGCAAGGGCGACTTCTGGCTGTCGGCCCATTTCATCCGCGAATACTGGAATTATCAGGCGGCGAAATTCGCCATCATCGATGCCGCCGCCGAAGCGGTGCTCGGGCCTGCGGTCCGTGACGAACCGCAGGCAAGGCAAGTTGTCTGAGGCTTATCCGTTCAACAGTTCCTTGACGGTCGCCGACGCCTTGGCGAAATCCATCTGGCCGGCATAACGCTCCTTCAGCGCCGCCATTACCTTGCCCATGTCCTTGCCGCCTGCGGCGCCCGTTTCAGTGATGATCGCCGAGACGTTGGCGCGCACTTCGCCGTCCGAAAGCTGCTTCGGCATGAAATCCTGGATGACGATGATTTCGGCGCGCTCCTTGGCGGCAAGCTCCGGCCGGGAATTCTCCTCGTAGATCTTGGCCGATTCGTCACGCTGCTTCACCATTTTGGCGAGGATCTGCAGAATCTCGTCGTCGCTCGCCTGCTCCTTGCCGGTGCCGCGGTTGGCGATATCGCGGTCCTTGACCGCGGCCTGAATCAGCCGGACGGTGGAAAGCCGCTCCGCATTCTTGGCCTTCATCGCCTCTTTCAGCTGGGTGGCGAGTTGATCGCGCAGCATGGTCTTCACTCCTGTTTTGATGCCGCTTCATAAACCACGCTGATGCGGCGGATCAAATAAATTGCGCGGTCAGTGCGATAAAGCGCAGGAAAACGGCCGCGATCTCGGCTACAAAGATTGACGCTAAGCGATTGCGTGGCTATTTACCGCCACCTGCACCAAAATTCGTGATCAGGCCTGAAGCGCGCGGCATTGCCGTGTCCACACGCCTGCGAAATCAAATGGCGACGAGCGCGGCAACGCGCCCACCTGCCGGAAACGGGATGAAGATGACCGCGACAGCACCCTGGACAATCGAAAAGCCGACCGCCCTGCTCGTTCTTGCCGACGGCACGGTCATCGAAGGCAAGGGCATCGGCGCCACCGGCAAGGTGCCGGCCGAAGTGGTCTTCAACACAGCGCTCACCGGCTATGAGGAGATCCTGACGGACCCCTCCTATCTCGGCCAGATCGTCACCTTCACCTTCCCGCATATCGGCAATATCGGCACCAATGATGAAGACATCGAGGACCTGACGCCTGCCGCCCGCCACGGCGCCGTTGGCGTCATCTTCAAGGCCGACATCACTGAGCCCTCGAACTACCGCGCCGCCAAGCACCTCGACCAATGGCTGAAGGCCCGCGGCGTCATCGGTCTCTGCGGCATCGACACGCGCGCACTGACCGCCTGGATCCGTGAGAACGGCGCTCCGAACGCGGTCATCGCCCACGATCCGAACGGCGTCTTCGACATCGAGACGCTGAAGGCCGAAGCCAAAGCCTGGAGTGGGCTTGAAGGTCTCGACCTCGCCAAGATCGCCTCGTCGGGCCAGTCCTCGCAATGGACCGAAACGCCGTGGGTCTGGAATGAAGGCTACGGTGAACTCAAGGCAACGGACGCGAAATACCACGTCGTCTGCCTCGATTACGGCGTCAAGCGCAACATCCTGCGCCTGTTTGCCGGCCTCGACTGCAAGGTGACCGTCGTGCCGGCCGCGACGAGCGCCGAAGACGTGCTCGCCATGCAGCCGGACGGCATCTTCCTGTCGAACGGCCCGGGCGATCCGGCGGCAACCGGCGACTATGCCGTGCCTGTCATCAAGACGCTGATCAAGACCGATATCCCAGTCTTCGGCATCTGCCTCGGCCACCAGATGCTGGGTCTCGCACTCGGCGCGAAGACCGAGAAGATGCATCAGGGCCATCACGGCGCCAACCACCCCGTCAAGGACCATACGACCGGCAAGGTCGAGATCGTCTCGATGAACCACGGCTTCGCGGTCGACTCGAAGTCGCTGCCGGATGGCGTTGAAGAGACTCATATTTCGCTTTTCGACGGCACCAATTGCGGCCTGCGCGTCCTCGGCAAGCAGGTCTTCTCGGTCCAGCACCATCCGGAAGCCTCTCCGGGCCCGCAGGACAGCCACTATCTCTTCCGCCGCTTCATCAACATGGTGCGCGAGAAGAAGGGCGAACCGGCGCTCGCCGAACGCTGATTTCAAATAATTCACACTTCTGATGAAGGCTCGCACAGGTGGGCCTTTTTCTTCGTTCGTATATTGACCTCAACCTAACTTGAGGAATTACAGAGCTACCTGCAAACATATGATGCAGGAGAGAATGGATGAACGGCGTTTTCTACAGGATCGACAAGTTCGCCGTACCGCCCCCGGCGCGCGACGAGTTCCTGATGCATATGGTATGCACACATACCTTGCTGCAGGCGCAGGAAGGCTTCACCCGTCACTCCGTCCTGGAACAGGTCGCCGGACCCGGCGAATTCAACTTTGTGGCGATCGCCGAATGGGAAAATGCCGAGGCGTTCGAGCGGTCGCAGGCAGCGGTCGCCGCCGCGCAGGCAACGGCGAACCTTAGTCCGCAGGAAATGTTCGAACGGCTCGGCATCCGCGCCGATATCGCCGGCTACAAGCCGGTCGCAGCCTGATTAGGAGATATCAGGAGCCCGCCGTCACTCCCTCCCGGCGAAGAAGAAGGTAGAAGCGCGCGCAGAGCATGACGGCAGCCGCCGCCAGCCCGACGAGGAAGCCGAACCAGATGCCGATGCCGCCGAAACCGAGCGGGAAGGCAAAGGCCCAGGCGAGGAAGAAGCCGATCGGCCAGTAGGCGATCAACGCCATGATCATCGGCACACGGGCGTCCTTGAGGCCGCGCAGCAATCCATTGGCGATCACCTGCAGCCCGTCGACCAGCTGGAAAAGGCCGGCAACGACGATCAGCGGCCCGGCATAGGCAAGTACCTCGGGCGCCTCGGGCGAGTTGACGTCGAGGAACCAGCTGCCGAGGAATTGCGGCATGGAGGCAAAGAGCACGCTGCCCACCGCCGAAATGGCGCAGGCGAGGACGAGCACGGTGATCGAAGCGCGCACCAGCCCCTGATAATCGCCCTGCCCGTGGGCGACACCGACGCGCACCGTTGCCGCCTGGCTGAGGCCGAGCGGAATCATGAAGGCGATCGAGGCCCATTGCAGGGCAATGCCATGAGCCGCAAGCTCGATGGTGCCGATATAGCCCATCAGCAGCGAAGCCACCGTGAACAGGCTGACCTCGGCAAGGATGGTGACGCTGATCGGGAAACCGAGCCGGATGACCTCCAGCAGCGCGTGCCAGTCGGGTTTCCAGAACCGCACGAAGATCTCGTAGCGCCGCGTCTCTTCCCGCCGCTGCACGAAAGCCAGGATGAAGAGGAAGCCGGCTGTCTGCACCACGACCGAAACGATCGCCGCACCCTCGAGCCCCATCGCCGGAAAGCCGAAATGGCCGAGTACGAGGATATAGGCAAAGATCGCGTTCATCACCAGCGTGGCGATGGTGACGTTGAGGATGATGCCCGCCTTGCCGATGGCGCTGACGAGCGAGCGCATGACGTTGAAGAGCAGCGCCGGCAACACGCCGAACTGACCGATCATGATGTAGCCGTGTGCGAGCTTGGCCACCTCGGGCTTCTGCTGCGCAAAAAGCAGGATCTGTTCCGCATTGAAGAAGGCCGGTTGCATGATGATCCAGAATCCGATCACCACCCAGAGACCCATGCGCAGCGATCGGCGCACCGAGACGACGTCGCCGCGGCCATAGGCCTGGGCCACCAGCGGAATGACGGCGATCGCAAAGCCCGATCCGAAGATAAGGATCGTGAAGAGGAATTGGGCCGACAGCACCATCGCCGCCAGCTGCTCGGCGCCGAGACGTCCGATGATCATCACGTCGGTGGTGTGGATGCCGAGCTGAGCGAGCTGGGCGCCGATCAGCGGAATGCCGAGCGCCAGCGTGGCACGGAAATGTGCGCTCCAACGATTATCGTTTGTCGGCGCAAGTCTGCGCGCGTCGATCGGCGTGTCCATGACACCAGTCCTGTGATTGAAATATGCGTCGCCGCAGCTTGCGGCGAAATATCATCCGGGCTTAGATCAAAGCCCTGCAAAGAACTACCCCAAATGAGGCAGATGATGAAAAATTCATCATCGCATCAGCGTTTCTGATCGATCAACCGGCCGCTTCCAGCGCCTCAGCCGGCTCGCGGACCCGGACCCGCAGGAGGAACACGCCGGCGGCCACCAGGATGAACAGGGCGGCGGCAAGATAGGGCGCGCCGGCAAAAGTGACCGGCGCCTCGGGCCGCGTGAAGTAACCGAACATCTGCGTGAAGATCAACGGTCCGGCGATGGTGGTGACGCTGCTGAGGCTGGTAAGCGCGCCCTGCAGCTCACCCTGCGCCGAAGGCGGCACCATGCCGGCGGCAATGCTGCGCAGCGGCGGATCGGCGACGTTTTCCATGACAGTCGCAACGATGATGACATAGACGACCCAGCCCTCCCAGGCGAAGGCATAGCCGGTGAGACCGACGGCCGAGAAGCACAGGCCGAGAAGAGCGGTCTTCCACTCGCCGAGCACCGGCACGATCCGCGGCAGAACCAGCCCCATGACGATCACGGCGCCGATGCCGTAAATGCCGAGCGACAGGCCGATCTGTCCCTCGCTCCAGCCGTAGCGATAGGTCGAGACGAACGACCAGACCGAGGGATAGACGGCATGCGCCAGGAAAAACAGGAACATGACGAGGCTGACCCAGCCGACGCCAGGATAATGGCGCATCTGGCGCAACGCGCCGAGCGGATTGGCACGTTTCCACTCGAACCGGCGGCGGTTCTTCGCCTCCAGCGTCTCGGGCAAAAGGAAACAGGCGGCGATGAAATTCAGAAGCGACAGCGCAGCCGCGCCGAGGAACGGCACACGCGGGCCGAATTCGCCGAGGACACCGCCAACGACGGGGCCGATGGTGAAGCCGACGCCGAAGGCGATGCCGATCAGCCCGAAATTTTTCGCCCGGTTCTCCTCCGTGCTGATATCGGCGATATAGGCCGAGCAGGTGGCGAAACTGCCGCCACTGATACCAGCAAGCACGCGGCCGACGAACAGCATCCAGAAGCTGGTGGCGATGCCGCAGATGAAATTGTCGATCGCGAAGGTCAGCACCGAAAGCAACAGGATCGGCCGGCGGCCGAAACGGTCGGACAGGTTTCCGAGCAGCGGCGCGAACAGGAATTGCATGCCGGCATAGACGAGCATCAGCCAGCCGCCGTCAATCGCTGCGTCGCTGACGCTGTCGCCGGTCAGCTGCTCCAGATAGGCGGGCAGCACCGGCATGATGATGGCAATACCGATAATGTCGAGGAAGAGGATGATGAAGACCAGGAAAAGGCCGCGGCGAACGAATTTAGGGTCAAGCATGAGGCATCTCTACAGCGGTTGCTTCTGAAAAGACGATCTCGTCGCCGAGAAAGTGACATAGCTCAGAAAAGAAACCGAAACAATCCGTGAACATTTCAAAGTTTTTGATAATGCTCAACGGGAAATTTATGAGAGGCCTCAACCGATGGGCGCGCGCTGCCGTTCCAGCTTCAGGAGATCGAGAGCCGCCCAGCGGATCGCCGGGCGAAGAGTCCCTTGCAATCGCCGCGACGGCATCCAGATCACCAGAGAAGCCCAGTCCAAGAGAAGACTGGTCCAAGAGAAGACCGGTCATTGTGCACTTCGCCGCACAGCCTGTTCGATGCCGTCCGATTATCGCCCGAATGCGAAAGCGGTAGAACGGTATCGAGGACGACGCCCGGCGGCGCAAACTGATGGAGAAAACAATGCAGACCTATCGTTTGGGAAAGACCGGACCCGATGTCTCGGCCATCGGCCTCGGCTGCATGGGCATGTCGGGCATGTACGGCCCCTCCGATCGCGCAGAAAGCATCGCGACGATCCATGCCGCGCTCGATGCCGGCATCAACCTGCTCGACACCGGCGATTTCTACGGCATGGGCCATAACGAAATGCTGATCGGCGAGGCATTGAAGGGTCGCAGGCGCGAAGACGCCGTCATCAGCGTCAAGTTCGGCGGCCTGCGCGATCCCGTCGGCGGCTGGAGCGGCATCGACGCCCGCCCGGTCGCGGTGAAGAACTTCCTCAGCTATACGCTGCAGCGCCTCGGCGTCGACTATATCGACATCTACCGTCCCGCCCGCCTCGATCCGAACGTGCCGATCGAGGACACGGTCGGCGCCATCGCCGACATGGTCAAGGCGGGTTATGTCAAGCATATCGGCCTGTCGGAAGTCGGCGCCGACACGATCCGCCGCGCCGCCACTGTGGCCCCGATCGTCGACTTGCAGATCGAATATTCGCTGATCTCGCGCGGCATCGAGGAGAAGATCCTGCCGACGACACGCGAACTCGGCATCTCGATCACCGCCTACGGTGTGCTCTCGCGCGGCCTGATCAGCGGCCATTGGCAGAAGGGCCAGGGCGGAACGGCCGGCGATTTCCGCGCCTACAGCCCGCGCTTCCAGGAAGGCAATATCGATCAGAACCTCGCTCTGGTGGAGAAGCTGCGCGAGATTGCCAAGGCAAAGAGCGTCTCGGTCGCCCAGATCGCCATCGCCTGGGTCGCCGCCAAAGGCAAGGACATCGTCCCGATCATCGGCGCTCGCCGCCGCGACCGGCTGACCGAGGCGCTCGGCTCACGCGCAGTCGATCTGTCGCCAGAAGACTTCGCCGTCATCGAACGCGCCGTGCCGAAAGACGCGGCGGCGGGTGGGCGTTATCCTGAGCATATGCTGCAGCATATGGACAGCGAGAAGTAAGCAAGGGATGGAAGGGGCTGTGACGCGCTATGTGCCGTGCGCCCCTTCATCTCTCCTCAAACCGGTCCCGAGAACGTATCGCAGGCCGACAGCTGGCCGCTGTCGAAGCCGCGCTTGAACCATTTGACCCGCTGCTCCGAGGTACCGTGGTTGAAGCTTTCCGGCACGACATAACCCTGTGACCGCTTCTGCAGCGAATCGTCGCCGATCTGCTGGGCTGCGTTCAGCGCTTCCTCCAGATCGCCTGACTCGAGCAGGCCCTTCTGCTGCGTATATTTGCCCCAGATGCCGGCAAAGCAATCGGCCTGCAGCTCGACGCGCACCGACATCTTGTTGGCGTCGGCCTCGCTCATGCGCTGGCGGGCCTGGTTGAACTTCGGCAGGATGCCGAGCAGGTTCTGCACATGATGGCCGACCTCATGAGCAACGACATAGGCCTCGGCGAAATCACCCGACGCGCCGAAGCGGTCGGAAAGCTCCTGGAAGAATTCGGTGTCGAGATAAACCTTGTGGTCGCTCGGGCAGTAGAACGGACCTGTTGCGGATGATGCGGAGCCACAGGCCGATGCCGTCGAGCCCGAGAACAGCACGAGGCTCGGCTCCTCGTAATTTTGGCCCTGCGCCTGGAAGATGCCCTGCCAGGTATCCTCGGTCTCGGCAAGAACGGTGCGCATGAAAGCGGTCATCTCGTCGTTGGCGGGCGTGCGTGTTCCGCCGGACTGGCTCTGCTCGTAGCCGGGACCGCTTGTCGTGCCGCCGGTATCGAGCATCTGCAGCAGATCGATGCCCATCATCTTGAAGATAAAATAGATGACGATGAGGAAGACGATCGTGCCGATGCTGAGGCCGCCACCGGCCCGGCGAACACCGCCGCCGGAAGGAAAGTTGAAGCCGCCGCCGCGGCCGAAACCGCCGCCGGTCGGATCGCTGCGGCGATCCTCGATATTGTCGGACTGACGCCGGCCTTTCCATTCCATCTTCGCTCTCCCCGGCAATGCCTGTGCTTGCGCTCAAGGAGTTATATATCCGTCAGCGGCCGGAATTCCAGCGACTTCATCGGGCAATCAGGCGCCCGCGTCGGCGACGCAGCACGATTGCGATCAGTATCGAGCCGATCACCGCCGCAGCAAGGACAGCCGGCCATTCCACGCCGGTGAAGATGACCGCATGCATGATCCGGCCAGGCAGGAAAGTGAACAGGCCGGCAAGCACGATGCCGCCGAAATAAAGGCCGGCGACGATGCGCTTATGCAGACGGATATCGCCGCGGCGAGCCGCCGCGATCGCATTCCAGCTGCCGAACAACGTTGCAATCGACAGAAGATGGATCGGGCTGAACCCATAGAAGAGATCGAGTTCGTGAATGAAGAAGCTCGATACCGCCGTGACAACCATCAGCGCCATCCAGATCCTGCCGAGCAGACGGTGCAGCGGCGTGCCCTTGGGGCGCAGCAGGACATAGGCGCCGAGAAGTGCCGCCGGCGTAACAGCAGTGACATGGATCTGAACGGCGAGCGGGGCGGCGAGGAGCGGTTCGACGGTCATCAGCGACATCCGGTTGAATTCGGTCCTTCTTTCCGCCAAGACTGCATCCGCCTCAATCCGAACCGCGCAAACGGCAGGAAAACTTCGTGATTCACCTCTTCTTGCAATCCACGCTTCGCGAATTGCAGGTCTTTCTCCACTCCCGGCGCTTCTGGGGAACCTTTGCCGCGATCGTCCTGCTCTTTGCCGTCACCGGTCCCTACGGCACGATGGAAAGCATGGCCTTCGGCGAACGCCTCGCCTACTGGCTGAGCCTGCATGCCATTGCCTGGACGATCGCCATTCTCTGCGCAGTCGCAGCCGAAAGACTGCTGCAGGGAGTGATCATTTCGATGTTCGCCCGCATGATGGCGGGCTCGCTCATAGCCGCCCTGCCGATCGGTTTTGCCATCGGCCTCGTCGACTATGTCTTCACCGGCGAAGCGACCACGCTGGAAAGCGGCCTGCAGCGCGCGCTTTTTGCGGTGCCGCTCTGCGCCCTCTTCTGCCTTTTGACCTACATGGCGATGAGCCAGAAAATCGCCGAAGCCGCAGCACCTGAGGAAACCAGCCCCGCAGCCTCGATCCTCGACCGGCTGAAGCCTGAGAATCGTGGCGCGCTGCTGCGCCTTTCCGTCCAGGACCACTATACCGAGGTGGTGACCAGCCGCGGGCGCGAACTGGTGCTCTTGCGTTTCGCCGATGCGCTGAGGGAAACCGCCGCGACGCCGGGCCTTCGCGCCCATCGCTCGCACTGGGTGGCCGACGCCCATGTCGAAAGCCTGAAACGCGACAATGGCAGGCTGCTGATCCTCACCCGCGACGGCACGGAAATCCCGGTCAGCCGCAGCTATGCCGAGGATGTGCGCCGCCGCTTCACGTAAAGAAGACGCGCGGCGCTGTAGGTGCTTGACGGGACTCCCGCTTTCGCTCTTCCTGAAGCAGCGCGGCGAAATTCGGGTACTCCTCGTGCCTGACGAGAAATAGCCCTTCGCGTGTTGGATTCCTGTCGATTCCGCGATTTATGGGGTTCCGTTTGCAAATACATTTGCCTATAAGCCGCTTCTAGCCTGAAAAGACCCAGCATGCGCGACCCGACCCGGTGATCTCCCACCCTGGCCGGCTTTCTGCGCAGCCAGAAAACGGAAGCACCCATGCCGAAGCGCCAAGACATCAAATCGATCCTTATCATCGGCGCGGGACCGATCGTTATCGGCCAGGCTTGCGAGTTCGACTATTCCGGCACCCAGGCCTGCAAGGCGCTGAAGGAGGAAGGCTACCGCGTCATCCTCGTCAACTCCAACCCGGCGACGATCATGACCGATCCGGGCCTTGCCGACGCCACCTATGTCGAGCCGATCACCCCCGAGGTTGTCGCCAAGATCATCGCCAAGGAACGCCCGGATGCGCTGCTGCCGACCATGGGCGGCCAGACGGCGCTGAACACCGCGCTTTCGCTGAAGCGCATGGGCGTGCTCGACCGCTACAATGTCGAGATGATCGGCGCCAAGCCCGCCGCCATCGACATGGCCGAGGACCGCGCTCTGTTTCGCGAGGCGATGGCCCGCATTGGGCTGGAAACTCCGCGCTCGATGCTGGCGAACGCCACCGACATCAAGGACCTCGACCGCAAGACGCATGAGGCCGAGCGCGTCAAGCTGCGCGAAAGCCTCTCGGGATCCGACCTCGACAAGGCGCTGGACGAGCTGGAAAACCAGTGGAACCTCGGTGAGAGCGATCGCAAGCAGCGTTACATGAGCCATGCCATGGCGATTGCCGCCCAGGCGATCGACCATGTCGGCCTGCCCGCCATCATCCGTCCCTCATTCACGCTCGGCGGTACCGGCGGCGGCATCGCCTACAACCGCTCGGAATTTTTCGAGATCGTCGGCGGCGGCCTCGATGCCTCGCCGACCACCGAAGTGCTGGTCGAAGAATCGGTGCTCGGCTGGAAGGAATATGAAATGGAGGTCGTCCGCGACAAGGCGGACAACTGCATCATCATCTGCTCGATCGAGAACATCGATCCGATGGGCGTCCACACCGGCGATTCGATCACCGTCGCGCCGGCCCTGACGCTGACGGACAAGGAATACCAGATCATGCGCAACGCCTCGATCGCGGTGCTGCGCGAGATCGGGGTCGAGACCGGCGGCTCGAACGTCCAGTTCGCCGTCAATCCGAAAGACGGCCGTCTCGTCGTCATCGAAATGAACCCGCGCGTCTCGCGCTCGTCGGCGCTCGCCTCCAAGGCCACCGGCTTCCCGATCGCCAAGATCGCCGCCAAGCTCGCGATCGGCTATACGCTCGACGAACTGGATAACGATATCACCGGCGGCGCAACGCCCGCCTCCTTCGAACCGTCGATCGACTACGTCGTCACCAAGATCCCGCGTTTCGCCTTCGAGAAATTCCCCGGCGCCTCGCCGGTGCTGACGACCGCGATGAAGTCGGTCGGCGAAGTCATGGCGATCGGCCGCACCTTCGCCGAATCGCTGCAGAAGGCACTGCGCGGCCTCGAAACCGGCCTGACCGGCCTCGACGAAATCGAGATCCCCGGCTTCGAAGAGGGCGAATCCAGCCAGAACGCCATCCGCGCTGCAATCGGCACACCGACGCCCGATCGCCTGCGCATGGTCGCCCAGGCGCTGCGCCAGGGCATGAGCGAAGCCGAAGTCCACGAAGGCTGCAAGATCGACCCATGGTTCATCGCCGAGCTGAAGGCGATCGTCGAGATGGAAGCCCGGATCCGCGAGCACGGCCTGCCTGATGATGCCGCAAACCTGCGCATGCTGAAGGCCATGGGCTTCTCCGACGCGCGTCTGGCGACGCTGACCGGCAAGCGCCCGAAGGAAGTCGCCGAATTCCGCAACAGCCTGAATGTCCGCCCTGTCTTCAAGCGCATCGATACCTGTGCGGCCGAGTTCGCCTCGCCGACCGCCTATATGTATTCGACTTATGAGACGCCTTTTGTCGGCGCCGCCCGCTCCGAGGCTGAGGTCTCCGACCGCAAGAAGGTCGTCATCCTCGGCGGCGGCCCGAACCGCATCGGCCAAGGCATCGAGTTCGACTATTGCTGCTGCCACGCCGCCTTCGCGCTGAAGGATGCGGGTTATGAGGCGATCATGATCAACTGCAACCCGGAAACAGTCTCGACCGACTACGACACGTCGGACCGCCTCTATTTCGAGCCGCTGACGGCCGAGGACGTGATCGAGATCCTGCGGGCAGAACAGGAAAGAGGTGAAGTCGTCGGCGTCATCGTCCAGTTCGGCGGCCAGACGCCGCTGAAGCTTGCCGAGGCGCTGGAAAAGAACGGCATCCCGATCCTCGGCACCGCGCCCGATATGATCGACCTTGCCGAGGACCGCGACCGCTTCCAGAAGCTCCTGATGAAGCTCGACCTCAACCAGCCGAACAACGGCATTGCTTATTCGGTCGAGCAGGCCCGCATGGTCGCCACCGAAATCGGCTTCCCGCTGGTCGTGCGTCCCTCTTACGTGCTTGGCGGCCGCGCCATGCAGATCCTGCATTCGGAAGGCCAGCTGCAGAGCTACCTGCTCGATACCGTGCCTGAACTGGTGCCTGAGGATATCAAGCAGCGCTATCCCAACGACAAGACCGGCCAGATCAACACTCTGCTCGGCAAGAACCCGCTGCTCTTCGACAGCTATCTCAGCCACGCCATCGAAGTCGACGTCGACTGCCTCTCGGACGGCACCGACGTCTATGTCGCCGGCATCATGGAGCATATCGAGGAAGCCGGCATCCATTCCGGCGATAGCGCCTGCTCGCTGCCGCCGCGCACGCTCTCCAACGAGATGCTCGACGAGCTGGAGCGCCAGGCGAAAGCCATGGCCAAGGCCCTCAATGTCGGCGGCCTGATGAACGTCCAGTTCGCCATCAAGGACGGCACCGTCTACGTTCTCGAAGTCAATCCGCGCGCCTCGCGAACCGTGCCCTTCGTCGCTAAGACCATCGGCGCGCCGATCGCCAAGATCGCCGCCCGCGTCATGGCCGGCGAAAAACTCGATGCGACCTTCGCCGCCTACGGCGAAAAGCCCGATCCGCGCAAGCTGAAGCACATCGCTGTCAAGGAAGCCGTCTTCCCCTTCGCCCGTTTCCCCGGCGTCGACACGCTGCTCGGCCCGGAAATGCGCTCGACCGGTGAAGTCATAGGCCTCGATACCGATTTTGCACTGGCCTTCGCCAAGTCGCAACTCGGCGCCGGCGTCGAGCTGCCGCGTGACGGCACGGTCTTCGTCTCCGTCCGCGACGCCGACAAGCCGCGCGTGCTGCCGGCGATCAGCATCCTCGTCGAACAGGGCTTCAAAGTGCTGGCGACCGGCGGCACCGCCCGCTTCCTCGCCGAAAACGGTATCACCGCCACCAAGATCAACAAGGTGCTGGAAGGCCGTCCGCACATCGAGGACGCGATCCGCAACCGCCAGGTCCAGCTCGTCATCAACACCACCGATGGCAACAAGGCGATCTCCGACTCCAAGTCGCTGCGCCGTGCGACGCTGATGCAGAAGGTGCCTTATTACACGACGATGGCAGGCGCCGAAGCCGCCGCCCAGGCAATCAAGGCGCTGAAGGCCGGCAATCTGGAAGTGCGGCCGCTGCAGAGCTATTTCGCCTGAGATACGGAACGCCATCGCTCGATGAGCGATGGCGCCAGCCTTGCCATTGGGGCACCACCGGAGGCTTCTGAATCAGTTTATGCAGCGGCCACCATAAGGCGCTGAACCATCAGCATATCTTCGCGAAATCGTGCCAGTTCCTCCGCACTCAGCCGCTCATCGGGAATACGCAGCAGATAGGATGGATGCACCGTCACGAAGAGCGTTCGCTCCTCATCGATCGCGATCGCTTTCCCCCTGACATCCTGAAGCCGCTGTTTCGTATCGGTCAGCGCCGCGAGCGCCGTCGCCCCCATCGCAACGATGAGCTTCGGCTTGATCAGTGCCATCTCCAGATTGAGCCACCAGCGGCAATGCTTCACCTCGCCCATATTGGGCTTCTGATGGATGCGACGCTTGCCGCGCGGCTCATATTTGAAATGCTTGACGGCATTGGTGACGTAAAGCGTTGAGCGATCAATGCCCGCTTCAGTGATCACCTGATCCAGCAGCCTGCCGGCCGGACCGACGAAGGGGCGCCCTGATATATCCTCCTGGTCGCCCGGCTGCTCGCCGACGAACATCACCTCTGCATCGCGCGGCCCCTCCCCGAATACCGTTTGCGTGGCCTTTGCATGCAGCGGGCAGCGGGTGCAGCCGGCAGCTTCCGCGCGCAGTGCTTCCAGCGTGCCCGCCGGCGCTTCGGGCTCGGCCGGAATGCTGCGCGCGGCTTCCTGCAGGCGATCGTGAAAGGGCAACGACTGGGTCGCCTCCCGTGCAGCCATGGCCCGCACCTGGCTCTCCGCCGATGCGATCAGCCCAGGGATGAGATCGGCTTCCGGCAGGTTCTTCCAGTATTTTTTCGGCATCTCCGCCTGCATCGCCTTCAGCTTCAACCGCGCCGGATTGAAAATGCTGGCGTAGTAGGTGCGCCAAAGTTCGTCGGTAGCATCGGTGAGATTGGGTTTTTCACACGGTTCGTCGCTCATCGTCAGCCGCTCGCCGTCCCAGGCGGCCGATCCCTTGGGCGTCGCGATCAGCCAGTCCATGTCGGTGAAGCGCCGTTGAAAGAAGGGCGCTGTGCGCCTGACGATATGGTGATCCGGCTCGAACCAGGCGAGGAATTTTCGACGGCCCGCCGACACCGCACCAACCTCCTTGAAGCGGACGAAGGCCGTCATCTTGTGCGCGTCGCGCCGAACGTTTTTCGCCATCAGCCTGGCACGGGCGACGTCCTCGTCGGAGGCCACTTCAAGCAGCTGCCGATCCAGTTGCAGCCGCCAGAGCAGACGGTAAAGCAGGGAAAAGCGCGCCGGGTCGGAATGGCAGAGAACTGTCTCCGCGAGATCGATGAAGGCGGGCGGCACTGTCATCGGCTTGCGTGCCATGATAGGCGCCGGCGGCATGGCGTCGCGTTGAAACACAAGGTCCGCCTCCTCGCTTTTTTCGCGCCAATCGATCTCTTCCGGCAGGATGCCGGCGACCGCCAAAGCGCGCGCGGCGTCACGCCATTCGGCAAGCTCCCCGCGCCCTGCAAGCACGACCCGGCGCATCACAGCAACGACAATTGTTCGGGTTGCGGTTCGAACATGGCGCGAAGGTCGGGGCGCTCGATCAATCGGCGCGGCGACCAGCCTTCCGCCGAGATGAAGGATTGGACTTTCTTGATCGAAATGCCGAGCCGCTGGAGATCATCGAGCCGCAACCGGCGAAAACGTCGGGCCGAAACGATCGCTTTGACTGTCTTGGTGCCGAGGCCGGGCACACGCAGCAACCGTTCACGCTCGGCCTTGTTGATATCGACGGGGAATTCCGCCCGATTGGCGAGCGCCCAGGCAAGCTTGGGGTCGAGGGTGAGATCGAGCATGCCGCCCGCCTGGTTTGCGGTGATCTCGTCGATGCCGAAACCGTAGAATCGATAGAGCCAGTCGGCCTGATAGAGCCGGTGTTCCCGCATCAGCGGCGGCTTGATCAGCGGCAGGTTTTTCGACGAGTCCGGAATCGGGCTGAAGGCGGAATAGTAGACGCGCTTCAGCCCGTAGCTGCTATAAAGCCGGCCGCTGGTCGCAAGGATCGTCGCATCGTTCGCGCCATCGGCGCCGACGATCATCTGTGTGCTCTGGCCGGCCGGCACGAAACGCTGACGCTTCTTCGTCTGCAGCGTCGGTTCGCCGGCGGCCTCAATCTTCAGCCGCAGATCCCCCATCGATCGCCGGATATTGGCAGGCTTCTTTTCCGGCGCAAAGCGGGTGATGCCGTTATCCGTCGGCAACTCGATATTGAGCGACAGCCTGTCTGCATGAAGCCCCGCCTCCTCGATCAGACGCGGCGACGCCTCGGGGATCGATTTCAGATGGATATATCCGCGGAAATTGTGGGTCACACGCAGTTCGCGGACGATGCGGACCATCTCTTCCATCGTGTAATCTGACGAACGAATAATGCCGGAGGAAAGGAACAGGCCTTCGATATAGTTGCGGCGATAGAATTCCAGCGTCAGCCAGATGACCTCCTCGGGCGTAAAGCGCGCCCTTTCGACATTGCTCGACGAACGATTGACGCAATAGGCGCAGTCGTAGATGCAGAAATTGGTCAGCAGTATTTTCAGAAGCGAAATGCACCGCCCGTCCGGGGCATAGGCATGACAGATGCCGGATCCCTCGGTCGAACCGAGCCCGCCACTTGCCCGGGAATCACGTTTTACCGTGCCGCTGGAAGCGCAGGAAGCGTCATATTTCGCAGCATCGGAAAGGATGGCCAAGCGTTCTGTTAGCGACTTCTTCATTAGTATGTTCACTATATGTTCTTATATGCGAAGTCAATCAGGACGATGCGATTTCTGCCCGTTTTCCAGCCGCATCACCTGATGCCGGGGCGAGCCGCGTTTCTTTTATGCGAATTTTCTGGAAATCGGCCTTGGCGATCTGCTATAAGCGTCCGACTAAGATTGTGGCACGGTTCCGAAGCTCCCCTTCGGGACCTGTTTTCTTTTGTGTTCGCCGCTAATTGTGCGGATACGAGGATTGAAGGACAGAAAAATGGTTGAAAAGGTACCGATGACACCGGGCGGTTTCGTCAAGCTGCAGGAAGAGCTGCGCTGGCGTCAGCAGGAGGAGCGCCCTCGAATCATCGAGGCGATCGCCGAAGCCCGTGCCCATGGCGACCTTTCCGAAAACGCCGAATACCACGCCGCCAAGGAAGCCCAGAGTCACAACGAAGGCCGCATCAGCGAGCTGGAAGACCTGACGGCGCGCGCCGAGGTCATCGACCTCACCAAGATGTCGGGCGACAAGATCAAGTTCGGCGCCAAGGTGAAACTCATCGACGAGGACACCGATGAAGAAAAGACCTACCAGATCGTCGGCGACCAGGAAGCCGACGTCAAGGCCGGCCGCATCTCCATCTCCTCGCCGATCGCCCGTGCTCTGATCGGCAAGGAAGTCGGCGATTCCATCGAGGTCAATGCGCCGGGCGGCTCCAAGGCCTACGAAATCCTCCAGGTTTCCTGGGGCTGATCGCCCGCCAGCCGCGAGACCCCTCCCTTGCCCGATATCCGCGACGTCGAGATCATTGCGCCCAATTTCAAGCGCCGGCTCTCCGGCGTCACGTCGACTATCGTCCAGCTCATCCCATGCCAGATCCGGCTCGGCATCAAGATCGCGACACTCGGGCCCGGCCTGCCGGAGGACCTGCCGAAACTTAAGGGGCGGCAGCTCCTCGGCCTCTGGCGCCCGCCGGCGCGCCGGCGCCAGCGCGTCTGGCACGCGCGCCGCAACAACGAGATGGCGGTCGGCATCCTGCTGCGCCAACTGTTGCGCATGCCGCTGAAGCTTCTCTTCACCTCGGCCGCGCAACGCCGGCACACCGCCTATACGAAATGGCTGATCCGTCGCATGGACGCCGTCATCGCGACTAGCGATCGATCCGGCTCGTTCCTCGAGGTGCCGCACACGGTCATCCAGCACGGCGTCGACCTTGCTCTGTTCCATCCGCCGGAAACGGCGGAGGACGGCATCGCCGCCACCAGCCTGCCGGGCCGCCATCTCATCGGCTGCTTCGGCCGCGTGCGCCATCAGAAGGGCACCGATCTTTTCGTCCAGGCGATGATCGAACTGCTGCCGCAGCACCCCGACTGGACGGCGGTCGTCTCCGGCCGGGTGACGACCGAACACACGGCATTTGGCGACAAACTCAAGGCGGATGTCGCGGCCGCCGGGCTCAGCGACCGTATCCTCTTCCTCGGCGAAGTGCCTGACATCAAGGTCTGGTATCGCCGCCTGACGCTTTACGTCGCCCCTTCCCGCAACGAGGGTTTCGGCCTGACGCCGCTCGAAGCCATGGCCTCGCGCACTGCGGTGGTGGCATCGGACGCCGGCGCCTATGCCGAGCTCATCGTCACGGGCGAGACGGGCTCGGTCGTCGCCGCCGGCGATGTCGAGGCGCTGACGCGGGCAATCGCGCCCTATATCGCAGATCCCGCGCTGGCGATCGCGCATGGCGAGAATGCGCTGCGGCATGTCAGGGCGAATTTCGCGCTGGAGAAAGAAGCGAGCGCGATCGGCGCCATTTACAACAGCCTTTTCGGCGACAATCGCAGCTGAGGCAGAAAAGAGAAACGGCCCGCTGGATGACGGGCCGTTGAGAGAATTTTAGGACTGCGGACAGTTCGGTCAGTTATTCAGCCGGCTGCAGCCCGGCAGCGGGAGCACTCTCCCCGGCCTGGCCGCCCAGTGCGGCGGCGAGCTGCACCGTATCCAGCTCGTTTTCCCAACGTGCCACGACGATCGTCGCAACCGCATTGCCGACGAGGTTGGTCAGCGCCCGGCATTCCGACATGAATCGGTCGATGCCGAGGATGAGCGCCATGCCGGCGACCGGTACGGAGGGCACGACGGAGAGCGTCGCGGCAAGCGTGATGAAGCCGGCGCCGGTGATGCCTGCGGCACCCTTCGAGCTCAGCATCGCCACTAGCAGCAACAGGATCTGATCACCCCAGGAGAGATGGATGCCGGTTGCCTGAGCAATGAACAAGGCAGCCAGCGTCATGTAGATGTTGGTGCCGTCGAGATTGAAGGAATAGCCCGTGGGGATGACGAGGCCGACGACCGAGCGCTTGCAGCCGGCCTTTTCCATCTTGTTCATCAGTCCCGGAAGGGCAGCCTCCGAAGACGAGGTGCCGAGGACCAGCAGCAGTTCTTCCTTGATGTAGCGCAGCAGCGCCACAATCGAGAAGCCGTTGTAGCGGGCGACAGCGCCGAGAACGACGAGGACGAAGAGCAGAGAGGTGATGTAGAAGGTGCCGATCAGCATGGCGAGGTTGGCGATCGATCCGACGCCGTACTTGCCGATGGTGAATGCCATGGCGCCGAAGGCGCCGATCGGGGCAGCCTTCATAAGGATGGCGACGAGCTTGAACACGGGCGCCGTCAGGGCATTGAGGAAGTTGACGACCGGTTCGCTCTTTTCGCCGACCATGGCGAGCGCGATGCCGAAGAGCACCGAGAAGAATAGCACCTGCAGAATGTCACCATCGGCGAAAGCGCCGACGATCGTCGTCGGGATGATGTTGGT
This sequence comes from Rhizobium sp. WYCCWR 11128, assembly GCF_013416305.1. NCBI lineage: Bacteria > Pseudomonadati > Pseudomonadota > Alphaproteobacteria > Hyphomicrobiales > Rhizobiaceae > Rhizobium > Rhizobium sp. WYCCWR 11128. The sequence goes on along the minus strand of NZ_JACCEZ010000001.1, from coordinate 78,481 downwards.
CAGGAAACCGACGATGCTTTGCTCATGCGCCTTTGCGGCGTAGCCGGCGACGGCGGCCGGATCCAGCGAGGCCGGATCGATGTTCATGCCGGCGCCGGGCTGGACGACATTGGCGACGATCAGGCCGATGATGAGCGCCAATGTCGAGAATGTCAGGAAGTAGAGCATCGCCTTGCCGGCGACGCGGCCGACCTTCTGCAGGTCGCTCATGCCGGCAATGCCGGTCGCAACCGTCAGAAAGATGACCGGCGCGATGATCATCTTGACGAGCTTGATGAAGGCATCGCCGAGCGGCTTCAGCTGGGTGCCGAATTCAGGATAGAAATGGCCGAGAAGGATACCCGCAGCGATAGCCGCGAGAACCTGAACGTAAAGATGGCTATAAAAGGGCTTCTTGCCCTTGCTGCCTGCGATTGCATCGAGTGGTGCTGCGATCATGATGTCCTCCTAATGGCTCGTCCGGAACGAACTCCGGCCTCCCGAGCCGTTCGCTTCAAGTCCAACAGCTCAGCCGTTGTTGCCCCATTCTTCGCAATCGCCGTGCCAGTTTTGCGCCGACTAGCCAACAAGTTGAATTTATTAATGAAAAATTTATTTTGCTGCTGACGGATCATTAAGTAATGCGGAAATCCGCACAAATCCATTTGCGTCTCGTGCAGAAAAATGCACAAATCCGCCATGTCCGTGTCGCAGAAATTGTGGCCTCCCCTACCCGTGCAACACCGCATCCGCCGGATGTGGTGGGCCTATGCCGTGCTCGCCCTCGTCGCTGTCGTCGCAAGCCTCTGGGCCAGCGGCGAGATCGGCCGGCACCGGGCGGAGGCTGCCCTCGAGGAACAGGCCCGCATGGATGCGAGGCTGAATGCGGCGTTGCTGCGCACGGTTCTCGAAAAATACCGGGCGCTTCCCTTCGTGCTGTCGCAGGACGCGGCACTCGCCGCCGCACTGGCGGGAAACGATGCCGGCGCGTTCGAGCAGCTCAGTCAGAAGCTGGAAAATTTGGCGGCGGGCACGAAAGCCGCCGTCATCTATGTCATCGACAAGGACGGCATGGCGATTTCGGCCAGCAACTGGCGCGAGCCGACGAGCTTCGTCGGCAATGACTACCGCTTCCGCGAGTATTTTCAGGGGGCGGTCGAACGAGGACAGGCCGAGCACTTCGCGCTCGGCACGGTCAGCAAGAAGCCGGGTCTCTATATCTCCCAGCGGATTTCGGGCAGCAATGGCTTGCTGGGTGTCGTCGTGGTCAAGGTCGAATTCGACGATGTCGAGGCGGATTGGAACACCTCGGGGACCCCGTCCTACGTCGTTGACGAGCGCGGCATTGTCCTCATCACCAGTCTTCCATCATGGCGGTTCATGACGATCGGCCGGATCGCCAAAGACCGGCTGACGGCGATCCGCGAAAGCCTTCAATTCGGCGATGCGCCACTTCAACCCCTGCCTCTCGACATGGTCCGAAACCTCGGCGACGGGCTCGATGTCGTCGAGATCGTCATGCCCGGCGATGCCGGGAAAACCAGGTTTCTCGATGTCGCAACGTCGGTGCCGGCGACCGCATGGCATTTGCAGCATCTGGTGGCGCTGGGGCCGTCCGTCGATGCGGGGATTCGCGAAGCCCGCATGCTGGCATTGCTGATACTCTTGCCACTGCTGGCCGGAGCAGCCTTCCTTTTGCGCCGCCGCCATGCGATCGCCCTGCGAATCTCCAGCGAACAGCAGGCGCGGGAGGAACTGGAACGGCGGGTAGTCGAGCGGACGCTGGATCTCAGCCAGGCGCGGGACCGGCTGCAGGCTGAAATCATCGGCCACAAGAGCACGGAGCAGAAGCTGCAAGCCGTGCAACAGGATCTGGTGCAGGCCAACCGGTTGGCCATCCTGGGTCAGGTGGCCGCCGGCGTTGCCCATGAGATCAACCAGCCGGTGGCGACCATCCGTGCCTATGCCGATAACGCCCGCACCTTCCTCGATCGCGGCCAGACTGCGCCTGCCGGCGAAAATCTCGAGAGCATTGCGGCGCTCACGGAGCGCATAGGTTCGATCACCGAGGAGCTGAAGACCTTTGCCCGCAAAGGCCGCGGCAGCGCCGAACCAACCGGATTGAAGGACGTCATCGAGGGCGCGGTGATGCTGTTGCGCAGCCGGTTTGCCGGTCGCATGGATACGCTCGACATCGACCTGCCGCCCGACGAACTGCAGGTGATGGGAAACCGGATTCGTCTCGAGCAGGTGCTCATCAATCTGCTTCAAAACGCCCTGGAGGCGGTGGCGCCGAAGGCCGGAGACGGTCGCGTCGAGGTCAGAACATCCACCGATGCAGGGATGGTAACGGTGACGGTCGCCGACAATGGTCCCGGCATCCCTCCGGAAATCCGAAAGGGCTTGTTCACGCCGTTCAACACCTCGAAGGAAAGCGGTCTCGGCCTTGGCCTGGTGATCTCCAAAGATATCGTCGGTGACTACGGCGGCCGGATGGAGGTTGCAAGCGACAGCGACGGAACCCGGTTCATCGTTCAGCTGAGGAAGGCTTGAGGTCATGGACATACCGATGCCCGTTGCGCTGATCGATGACGACAAGGATCTGCGCCGCGCCACCACCCAGACGCTCGAACTCGCCGGATTTTCCGTTTCCGCCTATGACGGTGCAAAAGCCGCGCTGGCGGACCTGCCGGCGGACTTTGCCGGCCCCGTCGTCACCGATATCCGCATGCCGGAGATCGACGGACTGCAACTTTTCGCCACGCTGCAAGGCATGGATGCCGACCTCCCGGTGATATTGATGACCGGCCACGGCGATATCCCCATGGCCGTTCAGGCGATCCAGGATGGTGCCTATGATTTCATCGCCAAACCCTTCGCAGCCGATCGGCTCGTCCAGAGCGTGCGTCGCGCAAGCGAGAAGCGGCGGCTTGTTCTGGAAAACCGCATGCTGCGGAAGGCAGCCGAAGATGCGCAGGAGAATTTGCCGCTGATCGGCCAGACGCCTGTCATGGAAAACCTCAGAAACATTCTTCGCCATATTGCCGATACCGACGTGGACGTGCTCGTCGCCGGGGAAACGGGCAGCGGCAAGGAAGTGGTTGCCCAGCTCCTGCATCAATGGAGCCACCGCCGGAAGGGCAATTTCGTGGCGTTGAACTGTGGCGCGCTGCCCGAAACCGTCATCGAAAGCGAACTGTTCGGCCACGAGGCCGGCGCCTTTACCGGCGCCCAGAAGCGCCGCACGGGCCGCATCGAACATGCAAGCGGCGGCACGCTTTTCCTCGACGAAATCGAAAGCATGCCGGCCGCCACGCAGGTCAAGATGCTGAGGGTGCTGGAGATGCGCGAGATCACGCCGCTCGGCACCAACGAGGTGCGTCCGGTCGATCTTCGCGTCGTCGCGGCGGCCAAGATCGACCTCGGGGATCCCTCGGTGCGCGGCGATTTTCGCGAGGATCTCTATTACAGGCTGAATGTCGTGACGATCTCCATTCCGCCGCTGAGAGAACGCCGCGACGATATTCCGCTGCTGTTTTCGCACTTCGCCGCGCGCGCCGCCGAGCGCTTCCGTCGCGATGTCCCACCGCTTTCACCTGATGTGCGGCGGCATCTCGCCTCGCACACATGGCCGGGCAATGTCCGCGAGCTCTCGCATTATGCCGAACGCGTGGTGCTTGGCGTGGAAGGCGGTGGAGCGGCAGCGGTCCCTCCGCAGCCGACGGATGCGACGCTTCCCGAACGGCTGGAACGCTACGAGGCGGAGATCATTCGCGACGCGCTGTCGGCCAATGACGGCGACGTCCGCCGCACCCTCGAGGCGCTCGGCATTCCGAGAAAGACGTTTTATGACAAACTTCAGCGCCACGGCATCAACCGGGGCGGCTATATCTCGCGCAAGTAGTTGGCGATGACGGTCTATCTGCCGAGTGGCTTTAGACTTCCACTAGGCCCAGCTTCTTCACCTGCCGGATCGTCAGCATGGTGCGCACGGTATCGACATGTTCGTTCGCCGTCAGCACCTCGATAACGAAATCCTGGAAGCGGGTGAGATTCTCCGCCACGCAATGCAGCAGGAAATCGCTGTCGCCGGAAACCATCCAGGCCTGGCGCACCAGCGGCCATTCGGCGGTGGCAGCGGCGAAGGCTTTGAGATTGCCTTCCGACTGGTGCTTGAGGCCGACCATGCAGAAAGCGACGAGGTCGAAGCCGAGCTTCGGGCTATTCAGCATCGCGTGGTAGCCCTCGATGATGCCGGCTTCCTCGAGCTTGCGCACCCGGCGCAGGCAAGGCGGCGCCGAGATGCCGACGCGATCGGCGAGCTCCACATTGGTCATGCGGCCATCGGCCTGCAGTTCCCGGAGGATCTTTATATCGATGACGTCGAGTTCTGCACGACCCACATCATTGCCTTTCTTTAATTCTCCGCGGGGAGCTTCTATATAAAGCCGCGGAATACGCAAGAAAGTTTCACGCCGCTGACGGATTCTTGCACATCCGGGTGATTTGCCTTGTTGGTAACGCAAGGCTGCCCTTGAATAAAAGCATTGGACGTTCATAAATGGCGCAGGGACGCGAAGCGGCCGCAATTGCTATCTAGCTGCCGCCCTCCTGCCAGTCGAAAGGAAATGACATGCCCGCCCGCCATACGAAGGTGCTCATCATCGGTTCCGGACCTGCAGGCTATACCGCCGCGGTCTATGCCGCGCGCGCCATGCTGAAACCGGTTTTGATCGCCGGTCTCGAACAGGGCGGCCAGCTGATGATCACCACCGATGTCGAGAACTATCCGGGCTTTGCCGATCCGATCCAGGGTCCCTGGTTGATGGAACAGATGCTGCAGCAGGCAAAACATGTCGGCGCCGAGATCGTCAACGACTTGGTGACCGAAGTCGACATGAACCAGCGCCCCTTCGTCGCCCGCACCGACAGCGGCCAGGTCTGGACCGCCGATACGCTGATCATCGCCACCGGCGCCAAGGCCAAGTGGCTCGGCATCGAGAGCGAGCAGCATTTCCAGGGCTTCGGCGTTTCGGCTTGCGCCACTTGCGACGGTTTCTTCTATCGCAACAAGGATGTGATCGTGGTTGGCGGCGGCAACAGCGCCGTCGAAGAGGCGCTCTATCTCTCCAACATCGCCAAGTCGGTGACAGTAGTGCACCGCCGCGACTTCTTCCGCGCCGAAAAGATCCTGCAGGAACGCCTTTTCTCCAAGGAGAATATCAAGGTGCTGTGGAACACCGAAGTGGCTGAAATCACCGGCACGCCGGCCAAGCCGCCGATGCCGCAATCCGTAACCGGCGCGCGCCTGCGCGACGTCAGAACCGGCGCGATCACCGACATGGTGATCGATGGCGTCTTCGTCGCCATCGGCCATGCGCCGGCAACCGAGCTCTTCAAGGACAAGCTGAAGCTGAAGGACAATGGTTATCTCTGGACCGCGCCGGATTCGACTGCGACCAGCCTGGACGGCGTCTATGCCGCGGGCGACGTAACGGACGATACGTTCCGCCAGGCAATCACTGCTGCCGGCCTGGGGTGCATGGCAGCGCTTGAAGCCGAGCGATATCTGACGGGCCACATGCCCGTCGCCGTGGCCGCGGAGTAAGATCGGCATGAGGGGTGGGGGAATGCCATTGGATTGGGACAAGCTGCGTATTTTTCACGCAGCTGCCGAGGCGGGTTCGTTCACGCATGCGGCAGATAAACTGCATCTGTCCCAATCCGCCATCAGCCGCCAGGTCAGCGCGCTGGAGCAGGATGTCGGCACCAAGCTGTTTCATCGCCATGCGCGTGGCCTGATTCTGACCGAACAGGGCGAGCTGCTTTATCGCACCGCCCATGACGTGCTGCTGAAGCTCGAAACGGTGAAGATGCAACTCACCGAGACGACCGAGACGCCATCCGGCAAGCTGCGCGTCACAACGACGGTCGGCCTCGGCCAGGGCTGGCTGACCGACAAGATCCAGGAATTCCTGCAGCTTTATCCCGATGTGCAGATCCAGCTGATCCTCGACAATGAGGAAGTGGATGTGAACATGCGTCATGCCGACTGCGCAATCCGCCTGCGCCAGCCGCAGCAATCCGACCTCATCCAGCGCAAGCTCTTCACCGTGCACATGCACGTGTATGCGGCCCCGTCCTACATCAACCGCCACGGCGAGCCGCAGAAGGTCGAGGATCTCGACAATCACCGCATCATCACCTTCGGTGAGCCGGCCCCGAGTTACCTGCTCGATGTCAACTGGCTGGAGGTCGCCGGCCGCTCGTCCGATAACAAGCGCATCCCGCATCTGCAGATCAACAGCCAGACCTCGATCAAGCGCGCCGCCCTGCTCGGCATCGGCGTCGCCTGCCTGCCGGATTACATCGTCGGCCGCGACCCCGGCCTGATCCAGCTGGCGATCAATGCCGACGTACCCTCCTTCGACACCTATTTCTGCTATCCCGACGAGATTAAGAACGCCGCCAAGCTAAAAGCCTTCCGCGATTTCATCGTCAGCAAGGCCAGAAACTGGAACTTTTGAGCCTGGTTTTATTGATGAATTGCCGACTATGCAGAACACGCATGACTGGCATGCACAAATGAGGGTTGCCGTTTGCCCATTAAACCACCATATCGCACATAGCTGATGCACATGGTGGCTTTTCCTCCCAGTTCCACCGCATTAGCTGTTCCCCTCTGGAGGTTTTTGACCTTCACACTTATAAGGGCCCTGGTTTTCCAGTGGCCCTTTTTTTTTGCCTTTTTTCCTCAGCGAAATGCCGCACCGCAAAAAATTTGTGCGGCGCATAGCAGACATGCACAAAAAAGCATTGAAACCTGCTCAAGGAAGCACCATATCCCTCTCAGCTGATGCATCTTGTGGTTTCTCTCCCAGTACCACCGCATTAGCTGTTCCCCTCTGGAGGTTTTTTGACCTTCACAATTATAAGGGCCCTGGTTTTCCGGTGGCCCTCTTTTTTTGCCTAAAATTTGCTCATTCCACAAAACTTGCCGCCTCACGCCTCCGTGATTTGCATATCGAAGCCTGACGATCGATATATCGGCCAGACACGATTTATAGTTCGGCGAACCACGATGGACAAAGACGAAATTATCAAGGCGCTCGCCCATCCCACCCGGATGGACATTCTGAACTGGCTGAAAAATCCCGAGGCGCATTTCCCCTCGCAGGAGCATCCTTTCGAAATGGGCGTCTGCGCCAGCCAGTTCGAGCGCTGCGGCCTGTCACAGTCGACGGTCTCGGCTCATCTCGGCACGCTGCATCGCGCCGGCCTCGTCACTACCAAACGCGTCGGCCAGTGGATCTTTTACAAGCGCAACGAAGAAACCATCGCCGCTTTCCTCAAGCAACTGACGCAGGACCTTTAGAATGCCCCTCGCCCTCCTCGTTCTTGCCTTGAGCTCGTTTGCGATAGGCACCACCGAATTCGTCATCATGGGTCTGTTGCCGGAGGTCGCCGCCGATCTCTCGGTCAGCATCCCGCAGGCCGGGTGGCTGGTGACCGGTTATGCCCTGGCGGTCGCGATCGGCGCACCTGTAATGGCGATTTCGACTGCGAAGCTGAAGCGCCGCACCGCCCTGATTGCGCTGATGGCCTTCTTCATCGCCGGCAACCTGCTGTGCGCTCTGGCGAGTGACTACTGGGTGCTGATGATCGCCCGTGTCGTGACAGCACTCTGCCACGGCGCCTTCTTCGGCATCGGCTCGGTGGTCGCCGCCGGCCTCGTTGCCGAAGACCGCAAGGCCCGCGCCATCGCGCTGATGTTTACCGGCCTGACACTTGCCAATGTTCTCGGCGTGCCGCTCGGCACTGCGATCGGCCAGGCTTATGGCTGGCGCGCCACCTTCGGCGTCGTCACCGTCATCGGTATCGTCACCATTCTCGGCCTGATCGCCATCCTGCCCAGGGACAAGCAGCAAGAAAACGGCAGCATCCTGCGCGAGATCGCAGCACTCAGGAATGGCGGCCTGTGGCTGGCACTTTCCACCACCGTCTTCTTCGCCGCCTCGATGTTTACCCTCTTCACCTATATCGCGCCGCTACTGCGCGACGTCACCGGCGTTTCGCCGGAAGGCGTCACCTGGACGCTGTTCCTGATCGGCCTCGGGCTGACCATCGGCAACCTCGTCGGCGGCAAGCTTGCCGATTGGCGGCTCGGCGCGACGCTTGCCGGCGTCTTCGCCGCGATCGCCATCACTTCGATCGCCTTCAGCTATACGAGCCGCTTCTTCATCCCGGCTGAAATCACCCTCTTCCTCTGGGCGATGGCAAGCTTTGCTGCCGTACCGGCGCTGCAAGTCGGCGTCGTCGGCTTCGGCAAGGGCGCCCCGAACCTCGTCTCGACGATCAATATCGGCGCCTTCAACACCGGCAATGCGCTCGGCGCCTGGGTGGGTGGCCTGGTCATCGACGCCGGCTTCGATCTCACCCGCGTTCCGCTCGCCGCAGCCTTGATGGCCCTGATCGGCCTTGGCGCGACAGCGCTCACCTATCTCTCCGCCAGGGGCCGGGCCGCCCTTGCCCCTGCCGAGTGATCCTCCCGCAAAAGAAAGGACCATCATGGCCAAGCTTTTCGAACCCACGAAAGTCGGCGACATATCCGTCAAGAACCGCATCGTCATGGCGCCGCTCACCCGCAACCGCTCGCCGGGCGCAATCCCCAACGACCTCAACGTCGAATATTACCGTCAGCGCGCTACCGCTGGCCTGATCATCACCGAAGCAACCGCGATCACCCATCAGGGCCAGGGTTATGCCAACGTGCCTGGTCTCTACAGCAAAGAGGCTCTCGACGGCTGGAAGCGCGTGACCGACGCCGTTCACGCAGCCGGCGGCAAGATCGTCGTCCAGATGTGGCATGTCGGCCGCATCTCGCACACGACGCTGCAGCCGAATGACGGCAAGCCGGTTTCTTCGACCAACCGCGTCGCCAAGGCCAAGACCTATCTGGTCAATGCCGACGGCACGGGCAGCTTTGCCGACACCTCCGAGCCGCGCGCGCTCGAAACGGCCGAAATCCCCGGCATCATCGAGGATTACCGCAAGGCTGCCCGGGCGGCGATCGACGCCGGCTTCGACGGTGTCGAGATTCACGGCGCCAACGGTTACCTGCTCGACCAGTTCATCCGCGACGGCGTCAATGACCGTACTGATGCATATGGCGGTTCGATCGAAAATCGCACCCGTCTGACCTTCGAAGTCGTCGATGCCGTGGTGAAGGAAATTGGCGCCGGTCGCACGGCGATCCGCATCTCGCCGGTGACGCCATCAGGCGAAAGCTACGATTCCAATCCGCAGGCGACCTTCGCAAATGTCGTCGAAGGACTGGCCAAATACGACCTCGCCTATATCCATATCGTCGAAGGCCAGACCGGCGGCGACCGCGACTACAAGCAGGGCGACAATCCCGCCTTCGATTACAAGGCACTTCGCCAGACTTATGAAAAGGCCGGCGGCAAAGCCGACTGGATGGTCAACAATGGCTACGATCGCGATCTGGCGATTGAAGCCGTCGAGGGCGGCCGCGCCGATCTCGTCGCCTTCGGCAAGCCTTTCATCGCCAATCCCGATCTCGTCGAGCGCCTGGTACACAATCTGCCGCTCAACACGCCCGAACAGTCGACCTTCTATGGCGGCACCGGCAAGGGCTATATCGACTATCCCATTCTCGAAAAGGTCGCCTGACCTTTCACACGCCAACGCGAATCCCGCCGAAAGGCGGGATTTCCATCTTCGACGCGTTTTTGTAGGGTGCCGCCATGTTTGCTCCCTATCTTGATCGCTGGTCGCTGATATCAGACGGCGACCCCATCATCACCCACTCCAGCCGCCTCCTGCCGGTCCTCTGGCAGGACAGGCCTGCCATGCTGAAAGTGGCGGCCGATATCGACGAACGATACGGCGCGCTTCTGATGCAGTGGTGGGACGGTGACGGCGCAGCCTATGTCTACGCCCGTGAGGACGACGCCGTGCTGTTGGAAAGGGCGATGGGGAAACGCTCGCTGCTTGCCATGGCGATGGACGGCGAGGATGACGAAGCGAGCCGCATCCTGTGCCGCACCGCCGCGCGGCTGCATGCGCAGCGTGAAAAACCGCTTCCCGATCCCGTGCCCCTCAGCCGCTGGTTCCGTGATCTCGAACCGGCCGCCGACAAACATGGCGGTGCGCTTGCCGATTGCTCGGCGATCGCCAACATCCTCCTTGCCGATCAGCGTGATGTGACCATCCTCCACGGCGACATCCACCACGACAATATCCTCGATTTCGAGGCACGCGGCTGGCTGGCGATCGATCCGAAGCGGCTGTACGGCGAGCGCGGCTTCGATTTCGCCAACATCTTCGCCAACGAGGAGCTGCCTGTCATCACCGATCCCGCCCGTTTCCGCCGCCAGCTCGCCATCGTCTCAGCGGAGGCGAAGCTGGAGCCGAAGCGGCTGCTGCAATGGATCGCCGCCTATTCCGGTCTTTCCGCCGCCTGGTTCCTCGGCGATCCGAATATTCAGCAGGCAGAAACGGCCTTGACGGTCGCCCGGATCGCGCTGGCCGAACTCGAGAACTAGAGCCTTTCCGGGTTAGATTGAAGCATTCTGCCGGAGCAGGTTTTCGTCAGGGCAGAGGCGATTGGCGAAGGGCATACCCCTTGGTACGTCCGAGCCGATCGCCTCTGATCCTGGCGGAAAGATGCCCGGCCCACCGGCCGCACTGCTTCGCCATGCGAAGCAATAGGTGCGTCCGGCGATTCTTAAGTCTTGCAGATTTGCCCCGCAAATCTGCGGGAGGGTTGGCTGAAACGGGCCGGCTGATCGACCGGCCGGCTTGGCCGTAGAGCGGGGCTACGACGCGCGCCGGCCGGTCGACCATCCGACTCCGTTTGAGCCAACAGAATGCTGCAATCTAACCCGGAAAGGCTCTAACCCGCGTTCTGCGACGGGTGCCCGATAAAGGCAACTGCCGTGTCACGATGCGGTTCGGGCAGGCAGCCGAGCGCCACGAGCGAAGCCCTGACCGCCTCGTCGATCGGTGTCTGCGGTTCGCTGGCGAGTTCCGCCGTAAGCCTGGTATTCCGCATCCGCACCGGCACCTTCCAGAGATAGCGCATCTCCTTGATCTCCCGCATCACAGGAATAAAGGGCGCCGCCAGCGGCACGATCCACCAGGGAAAGCCACCGATCTTCGCCTTGCCGCCGGCGACGCGCTTGATTGCTTCGGCCATCTGCATACCGTCCGCATCCCAGAAGCCCTCCATGTGATAGACGGCGAAGGCCGGCAGCCGATCGGCCCGCTCGACGAGCTGGGCGATGGTTTCCGCCATGTCGGGCAGGTAGACCCATTGATGACCGATGCCGCGCTGACCCGGGTTCCTGATCGTGCCGACCGGCTTGCCTGGGGTCACGAGACCGGACGAAAACCAGCTATTGGCCGTCGTGCCTGGGCCGAAGAAATCCCCCGCCCTGACAATGATGACGCAGGCGCCGGACTGTGATGCCGCCTTCAGCCGCTTCTCCATTTCGACCCGGATCGCCCCCTTCTTCGTCACCGGATGCTGCGGGCTTTCTTCCGTCGGCGCCGGCAGAGCATCGGGCCCAAAATTATAGACGTTGCCCGGCAGCACGATGCGCACGCCGACAGCGCGAGCAGCGGCGATGGCATTGTCGAGCATCGGCAGCACCAGCGTTTCCCAGTCGCGGTAGCCGGGCGGATTGACGGCATGGACGATCAGGCCGACGCCTTCAGCCGCCCTCAGGACGTCACCGGCATTCATCGCATCGCCCTGCACCCATTCGAAAGCCGACTCGCTCCTCGACGCCTTGGCAGCATCACGGTTAAGCGCCCGAATTCGCCAGCCGCGCGCAAGCAGCTTGCGGGCAACCGCGCTGCCGATACCGCCGGTTGCGCCGAGAACCAGGGCCGTCGTCTTCATTTCACTGCTCATGACAATCATCTCCTTCGATCGGATGAGAGGATCATGCCATCAGAGCGGCATAAACGAAATTGACGAAAGAAATACCTCTGATATACAAAAATATATGAGCGAGGAACCGAGCTGGGATTTCTACCGCAGTTTTCTGACTGTGCTTCAGCAGGGGTCGCTTTCGGCCGCCGCCCGCGAACTGGGGCTGACCCAGCCGACCATAGGCCGCCATGTCGATGCACTGGAACTGGCGATCGGCGCCGAACTCTTCACCCGCTCACCGAATGGCCTGCTGCCGACCGACGCCGCACTGGCGCTGAAGCCCTATGCCGAAACGCTGGCGGCAACCACCGCCGCCCTTTTGCGCACCGCATCCGGCCAGCGCGAGCGCGTGGCGGGAACGGTCAGGGTCAGCGCCAGCGAAGTCATCGCCGTCGAAGTGCTGCCGGCGATTCTCGGACCGCTGCAGGAGACCAATCCCGAACTGCAGATCGAACTCTCGGCATCCGATATGATCGAGGATCTGGTGAACCGCGAGGCCGATATTGCCGTGCGCATGGCCGAGCCGCAGCAGGCTGCACTCGTCGTGCGCCGCATCGGCGATATCCCCCTCGGCTTTCATGCCCATCGCCGCTATCTCGAACGACACGGCATTCCGCAAACCCTGGCCGACCTCGCAAACCACCGGCTCATCGGCTTCGACCGGCAGACGGCCTATGTCCGCATGGCGATGAAACGCTATGCGGTGCCCGGCATCAATTTCTCCTACAGAACCGACAGCAATCTTGCCCAGCTTTCGGCGATCCGCGCCGGCGTCGGCATCGGTCTCTGCCAGATCGGACTTGCCCGAGGGAACCCTGACCTTGTCCACGTCCTGCCCGATGCCTTCGCCATTCCGCTCGGCACGTGGGTGGCGATGCATGAGAGCCTGAAGACTTCGCCGCGCTGCCGTGCCACCTTCGACGCGTTGGTCAAGGGCCTGCAGGACTATCATCGATATTCGACCTGGCGGGAACGAGATGGCAACGCACAATCCGGTTGAACTCGCGCCCTATGATCCGCAATGGCTGCAAGCCTTCCAGCGCATCCGCGGCAGGCTTCTGGCTTTGCTGCCGCAGGCGCTCGCCATCGATCACATCGGCAGCACGTCCATACCGGGCATGATGGCCAAGCCGCTTATCGATATCGACATCGTTCTTCCTGGCCTGGGGCATATCGAGGACGCCACACGCGTGCTTCTGGCCGAAGGCTACGAGCCGCGCGGCAATCGCTATGACGACGATGTCTGGGCTTTTCTATCGAAAGGTTCGGTGCCGGCAGAACGGGTCTACCTTTGCCCTTCCGGCAACGGCACGCATCGAAACAGGCTGGCTTTCCGGGATTATCTCATCGCGCATCCGCAGGCGGCGGCCGATTATGCCGTACTCAAACGCAGACTGGCAGCCGAATTCCGGATGGACGGCGACCGCTATACTGCGCGTAAGCGCGAATTCGTCGATGCGATCGTCGCGCGGGCACTGGCGGGAGATAGTTAGCTGCCGATGCCTTGCGAGGCCTCGGCCGGGCGATCCTTCCACTGGCCGTCCACCACCTCGGTTTCCGGCCGGTCGCCGCCTTCGGCATATTCTTCATGCCACTTGCCGTTCTCGTCCTGCCAACTGATCTCGGCGGAATCGCCGCCGACCTGCTGTTCGGCCGCGACGATGCGCGCAGCTTCGAGCGCATCGGCATGGGTCGGGAATGCCTCTGAATAGACACCTCCCAGCCTGTAGGCCCAGCCGCCGTCATGCGGCACGACTTCGTAGACCACCTTGATCATGCATCCGTCTCCTCATCTTCTTGTTGCGCATTCGCACGCTTCCGGAAAAGATCCGGATCATCGCGGCCGCTTGACGAGAATTCGAGGACGCCGCGATCTGCTTTCCGGCCCCGATGACGTTCAGTATTCCATTAAACGCCGAAGACTGCAAATGGCACTCGACCGGAGCTTTCTTGATATGCGAAATCAGTGACTTAGATAGAACGCATGAATCGGGACAGGAGCTAAGGCTTGGGGATCGCGTCACGCTTTAAAGAGGAAAAGTTTTTGGTCGCCGCACTTGTCGTTGCAGCGATCGCCTATTTCTTGGAACACGCGGTGATCGAGATGGGGCGCGGCGTCGCACTGATTGCCGCCGCTGGCCTGGTCGGCACCATCGTACTCGCCTCGATCCGCGTGGCCCATCATGCCGAGCTGCTCGCCGTCAAGGTCGGCGATCCCTATGGCACGATGATCCTGACGCTCTCAGCCGTCGCCGTCGAAGTCATCATCCTCGCCATCATGATGGGCAGCGAGAGCTCGCCGACGCTGGTGCGCGACACTATCTATTCGGCCTTGATGCTCGATATCAACGGCATTCTCGGCCTGGCCGCTCTGCTCGGCGGCCTCAAGCACGGCGAACAGCCCTACAACGACAATTCCGGCAAGACCTACGGCGTGATGATCCTCACCGCCATGGGCATTTCGATGATCGTGCCGGAATTCGTGCCCAGCGACAAATGGCACTATTATTCCGCCTTCACCATCGTCGCAATGATCGCGCTCTACGGCCTCTTCCTGCGCATGCAGGTTGGCCAGCACAGCTATTTCTTCAGCTACAGCTATCCGCGCTCCGAACGGAAGAAAGAAAGCCCGGATGCGCATGGCCCCGACGGGTCGGCCGCGATCTCGATCGCCACCATTCTCGCCGGCGTCGTCATCATCGGCCTGCTCGCGGAGTTCATGGCGGCCTTCATGACCGAAGGCCTGCGCGACAGCGGCGCGCCGATCGCCGTGACCGCCGTCGTCGTCGCAGCGATTTCGGCCGCCCCCGAGATCCTGACCGCGTTGAGGGCAGCACTCAGGAACCGCATGCAGGCGACGGTCAACATCGCCATGGGCGCCTCGCTGTCGACGGTCATTCTGACGGTGCCCGTCATGGAGGCGATCGCGCTCTATACCGGCCAGCCCTTCATCATGGCGATGACCCCGGTACAGACGGTGATGGTGGCGATCACGCTGATTGCCGCCGCGATCAACCTCAACGACGGCGAGACCAACGCCATCGAGGGCATGACGCATTTCATCCTCTTCGCCACCTTCGTCATGCTGACGGCGCTGGGGCTTTGAAGGCTGCGCCTCCCCGACAAGAGCAGCTATCCGTGCACGTAGCGTCAACTCACAGAGCGGCCTGCCAGCCCCACCTTTTGAGGAGAGCTTCGACAGTCATTCCTTCGACTTTTCGAGGAAACGCTGCTTGCGGGTTTTCGGCTTGAAGCGCCGGAAGAAACCCTCGATGGCGCGGATGGATTTGGTGACGGACATGAGCCTGTCGATCTGGCTATTTGCGTTGTGGAGCCGTTCCGACAGGACTTCGGCCGCCGTCATCGCGATCTCGATCGGCGGCACCTGTGGAAACCGTCTGGCAATTGCCGCATAGGGGCTAGCGTCCACGCCGCCCATCATCGAGATCGTGCCCATCCGTGCAAAGAGACGCAGGAAGATCTGCTCGAACGTCCAGTCGTGCACGTCGAAGACCTTCCACTTCTCGCTCCTCTTCGCCGAAAAGCCGGCAAGCAGGATCTTGCCCGGCAGTTGCAGCTCGGCGAGCCACAGCGCCACCGCAAAACCACTCGTCGCGATCTTGCCCACCGGGTAGAGATCGACGAGCATTTTCGTCAGATCAAGGTGACGGGTTTCAGCGCCTTCGAAGCGGCCCTCTTCGCTGAAGTTTTCCTCAGGGGAAACGCGAATGTTGACGACGCCCAAAAAATCGTCGCCGGCAAAGAAGCGCAGGACATCCGCCGCCTCGCGCCTGTGGACGATATTGGCGCCCATCACGCCGCTGCGGGCAAACAGCACCGCATGGCCGGCGAAGGGTTCGTCGAGCACCTTATAGACATTGTTGAAGAAGACGTAGAGCGCCGTCTCCGGCAATTCGCTTCGCAGCCGTTTGAAGTCGACGGCTTCGCTGTTTGCCACCAGCACGACGTGGGAATAATGCGACAACAGCGCCTTCCACGCCTCCGGCGTCAGAAAATTGAAGCCGCTATCCGGGGCGGCCATTGTCTGCGTGTCGCTGGGGATTGCTTCCATATCGGCTCACATGCACTTTCCAAGGACGATGCGCTTTGCCGCCCCACTAGCTGTTGCTGAAATAAGCGCGTGTCCGTGCCAGCCGCGCCAGCCCGCCGATCCGCTTTCCCAAATGCGAAAGGAACCCCGCGATCCGGCCCGTCATCGACGGCTGCCTGCAGAAGGAAGCCCATGGCGTATTGGCGAGATCCTCGGCATAACGCTTGGCCATCCGGCGATGCACCCACGGCACAGTCGCCTGCCACGGCTTTTTCCGGCCGGTGAAATGGATGATCGCCGGCTGGCCGACGAAAGGCAGGAGGCCGGTCTGCGTGTTCCAGCGCGGATCGAGCACCAGCCAGTCGCCATCGAAAGTGACGTTCAGCGCATCCTGGTCGTTATTCTCGAAAAGATGCGACCGCTCCTCGAAAATCTCCCGTGTCCTGGCAAAAAGCCCCCTCGACCGACAGGCCGACCAGTCGAACAGCAGCACGCCCGCATTGAAATAGCGGCCGCCCTCGCCCATGCCGATCTTCCGCTGCCGTGCGCCGGCCTTCTCGGGAAAGGCCATGACATAATCGTCTATGGCGGCAAGCGCCTTGCCCTGCAAATCCATGGCGAAGATGTCGTCGACCGGCGCAACCGCAAGCACATCGGCATCGAGATAAAGCAGCCGCTCGACATGATCGGGAATGTGCAGATCCATGTAGAGCCGCGCGAGCGTCGCGCCCGACCAGCGACCCCGCGCCTGCAGCGCCGTATCCGGCGTATTGTAGGGCAGCACCTTGATAGCCATGCCGTGCAGCCGAGCGAAATTTCCGACCTCGGCGATCTCGTTCGGCTTGAGGTCGATGCCGAGAAGCAGAAACTCAACAGTGGAACCTGAGAGATTGCGCTTGACGGAAAGCAGGGTGCAGCAGGCGGCCGGCAGCATGTTGACATCCGAACAGACGATCACGGCACTCTGCTGCAAAATCCCGGCCTCCCGAAGCGGCGACTTAAACTGATGCCGGATATCTAGTTGGTTTGATGCCAACCCGCAACCGCAGATCACCCGCCAAAACGTCCCTCTGCGTCACGTTTTGAATCGGATTTCAACGACTTGAGAGGCAAAGCGGAATCAACTCCGCAGCATGTTGAATCGGGATGTGAGCTACTATCGCAGCGCCAGCCCAACGTCGCCGCAAACAAAAAGGCCCGCCGTCTCCGGCAGGCCTTCTATCGGTGTTTTGAAAACCCGCTTACTTGCAGGCGCCGCAGAAGCGCTGGATGCGCCGGCAGGCTTCCTCGAGCTGCTCCTCCGAAGTCGCGTAGGAGATGCGGAAGTTCGGGCCGAGGCCGAAGGCCGAACCATGAACGACGGCAACGCCTTCCGTTTCCAACAGTTCGGAAACGAAATCCTCGTCCGTCGCGATGACCTTGCCGGAGGGCGCGGTCTTGCCAATCAGACCCTTGCACGAGGGATAGACATAGAAGGCGCCTTCCGGCACCGGGCAGACGATCCCCTTGGCCTGATTCAGCATCGAAACGACGAGATCGCGACGGCCTTCGAAGATCTTCTTGTTCTCAGGGATGAAGTCCTGTGTGCCGTTCAGCGCTTCGACAGCCGCCCACTGGGCGATCGACGTCGCACCCGAGGTCTGCTGACCCTGGATCATGTCCATGGCCTTGATGAGCTGGATCGGGCCGGCCGCATAGCCGATACGCCAGCCGGTCATCGCATAGGCCTTGGAGACACCGTTCATCGTCAGCGTACGGTCGTAGAGCTTAGGCTCGACTTCCACAGGCGTGACGAACTTGAAGTCGCCATAGGTCAGGTGCTCGTACATGTCGTCGGTCAGCACCCAGACCTGCGGATTCTTCATCAGCACATCCGTCAGCGCCTTCAGCTCGTCATGCGTATAGGCCGCCCCCGTCGGATTGGACGGCGAGTTGAAGATGAACCACTTGGTCTTCGGCGTGATCGCCTTTTCGAGATCGGCCGCCTGAAGCTTGAAGTTATGCTCCTGGGTGGCCGAAACGAAAACCGGCGTGCCGCCGCACAGCGCCACCATCTCAGGATAGGAAACCCAGTAAGGCGCCGGGATGACGACTTCGTCGCCGGGGTTCAGCGTTGCCATGAAGGCGTTGAAAAGGATCTGCTTGCCACCGGTGCCGACGATCGTCTGCTCCCAGGAATAGTCGAGGCCGTTCTCGCGCTTGAACTTGGCGGCGATCGCCTTGCGCAATTCCGGGATACCGGAAACCGGCGTGTACTTCGTTTCGCCGCGGTTGATCGCGTCGATGGCCGCCGTCTTGATATTATCGGGCGTATCGAAATCCGGCTCACCTGCGCCGAGCCCAATGACGTCACGTCCTTTTGCTTTCAGCTCGCGCGCTTTCTGGGAGACGGCGATGGTGGCTGAAGGCTTCACACGGGAAAGAGCATCGGCAAGGAAAGCCATGATAACGGTCCTAATGGTTGAAACGGGCAGAAAGCCGGGACCGGAGTTCTGCGGTTAGCTCTATGTCCAATGTATGACGGCATTTCAAGCGGAAAGGCGTCATGGTGGCATGATTCTTATTGATCGGTTCGCCGCGTCGCCCGCCCGGCATGCCGCGCCCTTGGGAGAGGCTTGCGTCACCTGGTCGAAACGCTAGGCGCAGACCTTGAATCAATCTCTGAAGTCACACGGATTTATCCCCTGAAATCAGAGGCATCGTCGAATTCGGCCATCGCCATGAATAAGCCGCAACAAATGCCGCGCCACGCCGCAATTCGGTCGCGAGCGCGCCGAGATCGAAGCCGCATCATCCGGCATCCGAAATTGGTTATTGAGGGTATGCCAATGTTTCTGGAAGATGAGTTTGCCATACGGCGCATTCGCGCGCGCCGAATTTCCGTTTCAGTCCTTGTTGCCGTCACCGCTTTTGCCGCCTGCATCGCCGCGATGCTAGGGCTTGCCTCCGCCGCCCGCGCCGCCGAGACGCAGCAGGCATCGGCCCAGCTCGCAGCACTTGTCCGGCCGAACGATGTCCGCAGCGGCTCGCTGCTCTTTCCGTCGAAGGAGCCGGGCTTCTATGTCGAAGCGCCGCGGCTGAAGAGTGATGTCGCCATCGATGTCTCCGGCCCGATCGCCAGGGTAAAGGTGACGCAACGCTTCCAGAATCCGAGCCAGGGTTGGGTCGAGGGCACCTACGTCTTTCCGCTGCCGGAGAATTCCGCCGTCGACGCGCTGAAAATGCAGATCGGCGAACGCTTCATCGAAGGCCAGATCAAACCGCGCCAGGAAGCCCGCGAGATCTACGAACAGGCCAAGGCCGAGGGCAAGAAGACGGCGTTGCTCGAGCAGCAGCGGCCGAACATCTTCACCAACCAGGTCGCCAATATCGGTCCCGGCGAAACCATCGTCGTCCAGATCGAATACCAGCAGACCATCCACCAGTCGGGCGACGAGTTCTCGCTGCGCTTCCCGATGGTCGTCGCTCCGCGCTACAATCCGGCGCCGATCGTCCAGACTGTCGAGTTCAACAATGGCGCCGGTTTCGCCACGCCGCGCGACCCGGTGGAAAACCGCGACAAGATCCAAGCCCCCGTGCTCGATCCGCGTGAGAACGCCAGGATCAATCCGGTTTCGCTGACCGTCGACCTCCGGGCCGGTTTCCCGCTCGGCGATGTCAAATCGTCCTTCCACGCGGTCGATATCAGCCAGGACGGCGACCAGGCGAGGACGATCAGCCTGAAGGCGGACACCGTTCCCGCCGATAAGGATTTCGAACTCACCTGGAAGGCCGCTCCCGGAAAGATGCCGAGCGCCGGCCTCTTCCGCGAAGTGATTGATGGTAAGACCTATCTGCTCGCCTTCGTCACCCCGCCCACGGCCCCGGATACGGCAGCGCCGCCGGCAAAACGCGAAGTGGTCTTCGTCATCGACAATTCCGGCTCCATGTCCGGCCCGTCGATCGAGCAGGCGAGGCAGAGCCTGGCGCTTGCCATCTCCAAGCTGAACCCCGACGACCGCTTCAACGTCATCCGTTTCGACGATACGATGACGGATTATTTCAAGGGTCTCGTTGCTGCGACGCCTGACAATCGCGAAAAGGCGATCGCCTATGTCAGGGGCCTCACCGCTGACGGCGGCACGGAAATGCTGCCTGCTCTTGAGGATGCGTTGCGAAACCAGGGACCGGTTGTAAGCGGCGCGCTGCGTCAGGTCGTGTTCCTGACGGATGGCGCGATCGGCAACGAACGGCAGCTCTTCCAGGAAATCACCGCAAACCGCGGCGATGCCCGTGTCTTCACCGTCGGCATCGGCTCGGCGCCGAACAACTATTTCATGACCAAGGCTGCCGAGATCGGCCGCGGCACATTCACGGCGATCGGCTCGACCGACCAGGTGGCAAGCCGCATGGGCGAGCTTTTCGCCAAGCTGCAGAACCCAGCCATGACCGATATCGCCGCGACCTTCCAAGGCATAAAAGTCGAGGATATCACCCCGAACCCGATGCCGGACCTCTACAGCGGCGAACCCGTCGTGCTGACCGCGCAGCTGCCTGACGATAAGCCCGCCGGCAAGCTGCAGATCATCGGCAAGACAGGCGATCAGCCCTGGCGCGTCGAGATGGATATCGCCAATGCCGCCGACGGCAACGGTATTTCCAAGCTCTGGGCACGGCGCAAGATCGACGATTTCGAGGCCCGTGCCTATGAACGGCAGGATCCGGCCGCGCTCGACAAAGATATCGAGACCGTGGCGCTCGTCCACCATCTCGTCTCCCGCGTCACCAGCTTGGTCGCCGTGGATGTCACCCCGTCGCGCCCGGCCGATCAGCCGCTCGGCTCGGCCAAGCTGCCGCTCAACCTGCCGGATGGCTGGGATTTCGATAAAGTCTCCGGCGAAAACGCTGCTCCTCTTGGCGGCGTAGAACGTCGTGGCTCGGCTACGCCGGCAGGAAACGCCGGACCGGAGCAGGCTGCAGCCGAAACACAGGCACTTGTCGCATCGCCTGAGATCGCAAACATGATGGCCGCAGCCCCGACCGCCAAGGCAGCCACCATAATCGCGCAAAAAAGCACGACCGTGAACCTGCCGCAGACGGCGACGCGCGCCGACGAGCAGATCATCCGCGGGCTGACCATGCTGCTCCTGGCGCTGACGGCGGCAAGCGGACTGGCCGTCTGGCGCCGCCGCCTCAAGCGCATGATCGCGGTCGGAGCCAAGCGCAATGGTCTCTAGGCTCTCCGCAAGCCAGAACGAGGAAGCGGCCGAATTCGAGCCGCTTCCGACCTATCTGGAACTCGCCATGGCCGCCGCCACGGCCCACGACATGCCAAAGCCTCGCCAGCGGAAGGGTTTCTTCCTCTGGCGTCTTTCCTCGATCGAAAAGGCGATCGCCTTTGCCATCGCCGGCCTTGCCTTCTATGGCTTGGCGCTGATCGGCGACGGTTTCCTGCTAAAGGCGAAAGCGGAACTCTCCCAGATCCTGCTGAAACGCGCCTTCGCCGCGGAGCTTCAGGGGAAAGAGACAAAACCCTGGCCCTGGGCGGATTTCACCACGGAGGCCAAGGTGCGCGCCCCGCGCCTCGGCAAGGAGGCGATCGTGCTCTCCGGCGCCTCCGGCGAGGCTCTGGCCTTCGGTCCGGCCTGGCTCGCCAACACGCCGCAGCCCGGCGAGGAAGGCACCTCCGTCATCGCCGCCCATCGCGACACGCATTTCCGCTGGCTGCAATATATAAGGCCGGGCGATACGATCGAGGTCACTCGCCGCGACGGCAAACTATTGACCTTCAAGGCCGGCGAGGGCCGCATCGCCCCGTGGGATGCCAACGGCATCGATCCCTCCTCCGATGGCCACCGCCTGGTGCTGACCACCTGCTGGCCCTTCAATGCCACCGAACGCGGGCCGCTGCGCTACATCCTTGAGTCAGAATTGGTAGACGACCAGGCGACGGGCTCGGTTCAGCCGCCGAACACAAAGCCGTTATTGCAGACCGAATGAGGTTGAAGCTCTCCCCTGCCCGCTCCACGTTCAGCCTGAAGAGACGACGGGGAAGCAAGATGAAGAGAATGCCCGCCTTCCATTTCGCCGCAGCGCTGGTCCTGTTCGGCGCCGTGTCCGCGGATGCAGCCGATACCATCAACACTCAGGAACTCGCCGTCCGTGTCGACAAGCTCGCCGACGGCCTCGAACATCCCTGGGCAGTCGAGGTGTTGCCCGATGGCGCCTATCTCGTCACCGAGCGGCCGGGCCGCATGCGCATCGTCCGCGCCGGCAAAGTCTCCGACCCGATTGGGGGCGTGCCCAAGGTCAGTGCCCGTGGCCAGGGCGGCCTGATGGACGTGGCGCTCGCGCCTGACTTTGCCACATCTCGCAAACTCTATTTCACCGCCGCCATCGCCAACAGCCAGGGCTCCGGCACCGAAGCCTTCAGCGCCAAGCTTTCCACTGACGAAAAAGCACTCGATGCCGTGACGCCTATCTTCACCATGCGGCGCTTCACGTCAGGCAATATCCAGTACGGCTCGCGTATCGCGATATCAGGTGACGGCTCGCTGTTCATCAGCGTCGGCGATCGCGGCAATCGCGACCGTTCGCAGAACTGGCAGGACGATGCCGGCTCGATCATCCACATCAATCCCGATGGCAGCATTCCTGCCGACAATCCGTTCAAGGACGGCGGCAAGGCGTTGCCGGAAATCTGGTCGAAAGGCCACCGCAACCCGCAGGGCATCACCTTCGACGCCAAGGATGGCAAGCTCTATACCGTCGAACACGGCGCGCGCGGCGGCGACGAGATCAATCAGCCCGAGGCCGGCAAGAATTACGGCTGGCCGATCATCACCTATGGCCGCGACTATTCAGGCGCCGAGATCGGCCAAGGCACCGCCAAGGAGGGGCTGGAACAGCCGCTGCATCATTGGGATCCTTCGATCGCGCCGGGCGCGCTCGTCGTCTATCGCGGCGCCATGTTCCCGGAATGGGACGGCAATTTCCTCGTCGCGGCGCTGAAGTTCCAGCTGCTCTCGCGCATGCAGCGTGACGACGGCGGCGCCTTCGTTACCGAAGAGCGCCTGTTCAAGGGCGAATACGGCCGCGTCCGCGACGTCGTCGTTGCACCCGACGGAGCGCTGCTGATGGTGACGGACGAGGATAACGGCGTGCTGCTCAGGATCTCGAGGGCCCAAGCCCGTAACGGCTGAGACGTCACAACGCGCCGCGCAGCTCCTTGCGGATGACGAACTTCAGCCCGGACCAGATCTCGTCGACGGCGCAGACTTTGACGTCGACCAGACCGATTGGGAGCAGAACCTCCCGCAGCACGTCCTCGGTGATGTCGGTCGGCACGCGGGAACTCTTCTTCGGCCAGGAAATCCAGACCATCCCATCCCGCCTCAGGGCGCGGAAAAGCGCAAACGCGGCCGCCTCCAGCGCCGCCCGTTCTGTCGCAAACAAATGCACATAGTCGAACATACGCTGAGGCGTCTCTGGAAGCGCGCGGGCGACAGACGCAAAACCGTCAAAACCATTGATGGCGACGATCGTTTCAGGAATGCCGAGAAGAGCAGCCGCCTGCCCGTGTGCAAGGCCGAGTTTCCTGACGAGCGGCGTGCCGGAATAGCCTGCTGTCCCCGCTATCGCCGCACCGCCGGCCGGCTTCCGTTCTTCGCCTCGCATGTCTTCACCTCCGTCGTCAGGCACGAAGTCTTCACCCTTGCCGAAAGCAAACGCAACTGCTAACCGCTCGGGCACATCTCCCTTCCCATCGAGGACGACATGAAGCGCGTTCAGGCGAACCTCCTCCTATTGCTTGCAGCCGCTATCTGGGGCGGCGGCTTCGTCGCGCAGTCGACGGCGATGAAGGCGATCGGTCCCTTCTGGTTCATTGGCCTGCGCTTTGCCGTCGCCACGCTGGCCGTGCTGCCCTTCGTCCTTTTTGAAGCGCGCAAGGCAAAGGAGAAGACCCGCGCACGCCATGCGAAGCTCTATATCCTGATCGGCCTTGCCCTTTTCGGCGGCGCAGCCACGCAACAGGTCGGCCTGCAGACGACGACGGTGACGAATTCCAGCTTCATCACCGGCCTCTATGTCGTCTTCGTACCGCTGATCGCCGTGTTCTTTCTGCGCCGTGCCCCGCATTGGATCATCTGGCCAGGCGCGCTGATGGCGGTCACCGGCATCTATCTCCTGTCCGGCGGCCACCTCTCGGCGCTGACACCTGGCGATCTGCTGACCGTCGTCTGTGCCGTCTTCTGGGCGATCCAGATCACCCTTGCCGGCACGACCGTTTCCGAGACCGGAAGGCCGCTCGCGCTCTCCGCCACGCAATTTGCCGTCACCGCAGTCTGTGCGCTGGCCGTTGCCGCAGCCATCGAACCTGTCAGCCTTTCGGCAATACAGGCCGCGGCGCCGGAGATCCTTTATGTCGGCATCTTTTCCTCGGGCGTGGCTTTCGTGCTGCAGGTGATCGCCCAGCGCTACACGACGCCCTCGCAGGCCGCGATCTTTCTTTCTTCCGAAGCGCTCTTCGGTGCCTCGCTTGCAGCCCTGCTGCTCGGCGAGACGATGCCGGTAACAGGTTATGCAGGTTGCGCGCTCATGTTTATCGCTATGCTTGTGGTCGAACTCGTGCCGGGATTGACCCGCCGACGCCTGCCAGCCACGTGAACACGCGTCCAAATATGGGTGGGTCACCCATCGGGAAAAAAATTTATCGAATGCGGGAGACGCGTTCACGTTGCATTTTTGGGAAATTCTGCTCGGAACTTATATTGCCGACGATATAAAACGTTAATCATTCCCTATCGGCGAAGGAAATTTTGCGTTTTTGCGCAAATTGGATATCGGCGGGGGTGTGCCCGCAACGACACGTTAAAAAACTTTTGCTTGCCAAAATCCTTTAAACGCAGCACTCTCAGCGCGTTCGGGCATTTTGCGAGCATGGGAAGTCCTTAAGTATTTGCGCGCCGGGAACGCTAATATCCCGGTCAGCCGGTTCCGAAAATGGCGGGCGAAAGTCCTGCCTGGAACAGGCCGAGGTAGAGGGGACCTTTTTCTCAAATTTCAAGAATTGCCTGCCAACACCTCCCGCAAGGAGGCAATGCTATGATGCTGCCCGTGTGGATGGCGGGCAGAGAGAAAAGGACCTGAGGCATGGCAGAGACTGGCACTGTAAAATTCTTCAATACCGACAAAGGCTTCGGCTTCATCAAGCCGGACCGGGGCGGCGCCGATATCTTCGTTCACATTTCTGCCGTTCAGGCTTCCGGCCTGGCCGGTCTGACGGAAAACCAGAAGGTAAGCTTCGACACGGAGCCGGATCGCCGCGGCAAGGGCCCGAAGGCCGTCAATCTGCAGATTGCGGGCTGAACCCTTAACAAGGCTGGCGAATTCGAGTTGAAGCCCGGCAGCAATGCCGGGTTTTGTTGTTCAGCCTTCGTTCAGCTACAAATCTGTACGACTGCGACCATCGAGAAAGGGACCGGCGTTCGGTTCCCGGGATTAGGATTTATGCTTATGAACAGGCTCGCCAAGACCCTTCTGCTGACGGCAACCGCTGCCGCACTCACGCTTTCCGCCATCGGTGAAGCGTCGGCCCGCGACCGCCACTGGCGCCATGGCAATCACGGCAACAACGATGCGTGGGTCGGCGGCGCCGTCGGCCTTGCCACCGGGCTGATCGTCGGTTCGGCCATCGCCAATGCCAATAACGGGCCGGTTTACGAAGAGCGCCGCTACATCGACCCAGCCTACGAGCCGGATTACTACGAGCCCGCTCCGGTCTATCGCGCCCCGCGCCGCGTCTATGTCGATCAGCCGGAATATTACGCGCCGGTCCGCACAGCGGTAGAGCCCTGGTCGCCGCAATGGCAGCGTTACTGCTCCTACCGCTACCGCTCGTTCGATCCACGCAGCGGCACCTATATCGGCAATGACGGCCGCAGCCACTTCTGCACTGCCGGCTGATTTCGCCATCATCCCTGATGCCAAGCGCCGCTTTTCAGCGGCGCTTTAGTTTTGCCTGGGTCAACCGGCCTTCTTGTTCCTAGAGCATGATGCCGAAAAGTGTGCGCGGTTTTCGGACGACATCCTGCTCTATTTCTTTGATTTAGATCAGGCTTCAGATTTTAGGCCGATCGGGCCTAAAATCATCCTGATCTGAGGCATGGACTCCCCCTCGGCATCAAAATCGGTCGAGACGCTCACGGTGCGCCACATCCGATCGGCTTCGATACGCGCCGCATCCGCCTTTTCGACATTGTGGACCGCATCGCTGCCGAGCAGCAGCCGGAACGGCGGCTCGTCGAGACCGGCGATGTGGATGACGACCGCAGCCGCTTTGGCAGGATCACCGGGCTGGCGACCATCGTACTCGCGCTGGAAGCGCACCGTGGCGCCGACCGTCTCCGCATAGTCCTGCCGCCCTTCGGCAAGCACCGTCGAGGAGCCGGCAAAATCGGTCCTGAAGCCGCCGGGCTCGATCACCGTCACCCTGATGCCGAACGGCGCAACCTCTTTCGACAGCACCTCGGAAAAGCCCTCGACACCGAATTTCGCCGCCGAATAGGCGCCGCGCCCGGCAGGTCCGATCCGGCCGCCGACGGATGAGAACTGGATGATGTGCCCCGCCCCCTGCCCGCGCATCAGGGCGATGACCGCCTTCGTCATGATTATCGTGCCGAAGAGGTTGGTCTCGATCTGGGTGCGGAAATCGGCAAGACTGGTATCCTCGATCGAGCCAACATTGCCGTAGCCGGCATTGTTGACAAGCACGTCGATGCGCCCGAACCTCTTCACACCAGCTTCGACTGCTGCCGCTGCCGCCACCTCGTCGGTCACGTCAAGCGCCAGCGTCAGGACCTGATCGCCATACCGCTCGGAAAGATCGGCAAGCTGGCCGGGATCGCGCGCAGTCGCCACCAGATTGTCGCCGGCAGCCAATACCGCCTCCGCCAGCGCCCGGCCGAGACCGCGCGAACTCCCTGTTATCAACCAGACTCTGAACATCGGAAACCCTCCTTGTTTGGTTCCCGGTTCATGTATGGTCTATTGTATCCGATCGAAAGAAGGTACCCAGACGATCTATACACACCTTGAGGTAACTGACGTGAGCAGCGACATGTTCGATTTCTGCAGCAGCATGACGGACGAACAGGACGGGCGGGCCCGTGAACTGATCGAACGGGCGGCGGCGAAATGGCCGCTGCGCATCCTGCATGTGCTCTCCGATGCCGGCGCTCCCCTGCGCTTCTCGCGCCTTATGGAGAGGGTCGATGGCATCAGCCAGAAAGTGCTGACGCAGACGCTGCGCACCCTCGAAAGGGATGGCCTCGTCATCCGCACGCTTTATCCCCAAGTGCCGCCGCGCGTCGAATACGAGTTGACGCCGCTCGGACGCGATCTCCTCATGCAAGTCGCCGCGCTCTGGCGCTGGATCGTCCAACGCCTGGACGATTTCGATGCGCGCAAAGCCGTCAAGCTGACGGCTACCGCCAACGCTTAAGCCGGAATGCGGATCGTTGCCCTCAGCCCACCGAGCGGGCTATCGCTGAGCGTGACGTTGCCGCCGTGGCTGCGGGCAATGTCGCGGGCGATCGCAAGGCCGAGCCCGGTGCCTGATGCATCGAGGTTGCGCGCCGTATCCAGCCGGAAGAACGGCTTGAACACGTCCTCACGGTTCTTTTCGGGAATGCCAGGCCCGTCATCGTCGAAGATGACGGTCAGCCATTTGGCATTGTGCTTGGCCTCGATGTCGAGCCTATCGGCATAACGGCGCGCGTTCGAGGCAAGGTTGGTGACGAGACGCATGAAGGCGTTCGGCCTGACGGAGATATCGTCGTCGCCTTCGATGGAATAGCTGAATTTTTTACCGTGCAGGGCAAAATCCGATTCCAGCTTTGCGAAGATCTCGCTGAGTTTCAGCTCGCCGACATCCTCTTCGACCTCGCCGCGTGCGAAGGCCATATAGGCCTCCAGCATGGTCTGCATGTCGTTGATGTCATCGTTGAGGCCATGCAGGTCGGGATTGTCGCCGGCCAGCGCCAATTGCAGCTTGAAGCGGGTGAGGATGGTGCGCAGATCATGGCTGACGCCGGAGAGCATCGCGGTGCGCTGCTCGATCTGCCGTTCGATTCGCTCGCGCATCAAAATGAAGGCAAGGCCGGCGCGCCTGACCTCGTCGGCGCCCCGCGGATAGAAATTATCGGGCTTCTGCCCCTTGCCGAAGCTTTCGGCCGCGCGCGCCAAGGTCAGGATCGGCCGGATCTGCCCGCGCAGGAAGAGAATCGAGATGCCGATCAGCACCAGCGAGGTGCCGACCATCCAGACGATGAAGATATGGGTGTTCGAGGCATAGGTCTGGCTGCGCTTGGTCAGCACCCGCAGGATCTTGTTGTCGAGTTTGATGCGGATCTCGACGAGGTTCGAGTTGCCGACCGTGTCGATCCAGAAAGGCCGATGGATCTCGTCGGTGATCTCGTCGCTGAGGATGCCGTCGAGGATCGAGAAGAACGGCTTGACGCGCGGCGGCGGCAGATCACCATCCGGCTCGATCGAGATCTGCAGGCTGAGCTGGTCGCGGGCGATGCGGACGATCTCGCTATAGTCCGAATTCTGCGGATAAGTCTCGATGATCTCGATGATCGCGGCGATGTCACGGGTGACCGCAAGCGACAGCCGCTCCGTCACCATTTGCCAGTGGCGCTCCATGAAGACGGCGGCGACGACGGATTGCAAGAGCACCATCGGAATGATGATGATCAGCAGCGAACGCGCGTAAAGTCCGGTCGGCAGCCGCCGGCGCAGCCAGCGGACGATCGAGCGCCAGCCCGGCGCAGAAGTGCGGTCTTCCCGCCGCAAACTGTCGATCGTCACCATCAGCGCCGGTCCCGAACCTTGAGTTTAGTCGATGCTCAGCCTGTATCCGATGCCGCGCACGGTCTGCAGCCAGACGGGATTGGCGGGATCGTCCTCGATCTTACGCCTCAGCCGGTTGATCTGCACGTCGATCGTCCGCTCGCCGACTTCGGTATCGTTGCCGATCAGCTCATGGCGGGGGATCGTATCGCCGGCACGCCGCGCAAAGAGCAGCATGATCTCTTGCTCGCGGTCGGTGAGCCGGATCACCTCACTGGCTTTCTTCAGCTCCTTGCGGGTCAGCGAGAAGGTGTAGGGGCCGAACATCACCTGTTCTATCTTCGGTCCCTCGCCGCCGGCGTTGCGGCGCAGGATGTTGTTGATGCGCAGCACCAGTTCGCGCGGGTCGAAGGGCTTGGAAAGATAGTCGTCGGCGCCCGCCTCGAGGCCTTCGATGCGGTTGCCCGATTCTGCCAGCGCCGTCAGCATGATGATCGGGACGTTCTTGATGGCGCGAAGCCCGCGGGTAACCTCGATGCCGGATTCGCCGGGCATCATCACATCCATGATGATCAGGTCGAAGTCGAGACCCGCAAGCTTGCGCTGCGCCTCGGCGCCGTCGGCGGCGACGGTGACACGGAAGCCGTTTTCGGCGAGATAGCGATTGAGCAGCGCACGGATGCGGGAGTCGTCATCGACCACCAGCAAGTGCGCCGCATCGTCGGAAATATCTGTCTTGACCGCCATTCAATCCGCCTTCTGTCTGTCCCGCATGCCGCTGAGGAAAGCTTTTACGCCCTCCCGCACCTCCGCAGAAGCCCCTTCGAATGCCCGCTCAATGCGGCGCGATTGCGGCTCGGCAAGAGCAAGCGCCAGCTCTCGTCCCGATTTCGTCGGATAGAGCTTGCGCTGCCGCCGGTCTTCAGGACCTGCCACCTGGCGAATATAGCCTGAGTCGATCAGCTGTTTCAGCACCCTTGCAAGGCTCTGCTTGGTGATCTTCAGCGTTTCGAGGAGATCGGCTACCGTCATACCGGGATTGCGGTTGACGAAATGCACGACGCGGTGATGCGCCCGGCCGAAGCCGCTCTTTTCGAGGATAGCGTCAGGATCGGAAACGAAGTCGCGATAGGCGAAGAAGAACAGCTCGATGATCTCGAAATCGATGATATCAGTATCTTCCATCGGCGTGGCTAGCGGCTCTGGCTTGCCTGCTTTCGGGCCGGTCTGTCGTGACACTCGGCATTTCCTTTCTGTTCCGCGCGCTGCCGGAAGCTTTCGTGAAGATATGTCAGCTTTATTGACATAAATTTGCGTCGCTATTAGCTTCCGCGAACTCTGCGTGAGCCCCGCACGGCCTCTCATCTCCCTGGCATTTCTCCAGAAAACAAGGCCCGTCCGGCACTCCGACGCAATACGCGATTTCCCCTTGCGTCTGTGGATAAAACGTAATGGGGACAACAATCAACAGGCATAGCGTTTGAAGCGCTGGAGGAGTTTGGGGATGGCTTCGATTCCTTTGAATCAGCTGGACGGGGCGCAGGCCAACCGCATCAACGTCGCCATCGCCATCTGGCAATGGGGCAGCTATTACAACCCGCGCGAAAAGCTGAAGGGCATCCGCCTCGATATCGCCGAATACCGTCGTCCCGATCCGAAGACGGCGCCCTGCGCCTCCAAAGCTGCCGGTCTCTACATGATCTGCACCATTTCCAAGCACGCCGCCGAAGCCAAGGGCTACGCCGATGCAATGATGCTCGATTATCGCGGTTAGATAACTGAGGCGACCAGCGCCAACATCTTCTTCATCAAGGACGGCGTCATTCATACGCCGACCCCGGATTGCTTCCTGAACGGTATCATCCGCCAGACTGTCATCGACCCGGTTTCCGAAATCGGCCCGTATCGCTTCGCGCCGTCGACGATCTCCGAAACGCCGATGAACGACTACATGAAGGAAGTCTATCCGGCGGCGATCGCCGCCGGATAAGGGCCTCACGCAATAGGTCCGGCCACTGCATAATTCCTTAAATCGGAATCGGTTTAAGGATGAAATTATGCAGCGGTTCAAAGTGCTACAGCGTCCTTTGTGCGTCTGAAAAGACGCGCGGCGCTGTAGATACAGACCCGTCGGGCCTTTATCTATGAGCCCGCGCCATGACCAGTCCGGCGAGCGTCGAGAGAATGCCGCCGCCGATCAGGCCGCCGATGCTGTCGGCGATCAGGCCGGTCATAGCCGCTTCCCCACCGACCATGCTGAGCAGCATGCCACCGGCGACGCCGCCGATCGCACCGGCGATCGTACGGGCAACGACGTTGATCGCCTGCTGCTTCAAAGCGGCGCTCGCGGCGTTGCCGCCGATTGCGCCGGCAATCAATTGTGTGATGAGCGGAAGTAGGGCTTCCATGATTTCCTCCTCTGGCGATCTCCCCGATCGCCGATCCATGCCGAACCTTCGGCATATTAGTATTTTATCATATTTTGGAGGAAAGCGTTAAGAAAAATCAACCGATGCGGGATTAAGGCAGGGAGAAGCGCCCCGGAACGAGGCGGTCCGATGTCCGCCTCGCCTCAGTTTCTGTCGATCACGTCATTGATAGACGTAGACGATCCGGCGCGTACCGGGATCGACCAGCACCTGCCGATCGTTGATCCTCGTATAGCGGTACTCGTAGTCGGGAATCGTCTGGAAGGTGACATCGCCAGGCACTTCCGCGCCGACGACGACGTCGCCGCCAAGCTGTACCGTCTGGCCCGGATTGGTGTCGATATAGGTGCGAACCGTCTCCGGCGGGGTGATGGTCTCGACCGCTCCGACGGGGCCGAGCAACTCGTCGCCCGGTGCCGGCTGCGGATCGGCCGGAACAACACTTGCGGTGGACTCGTAAGTCACGCTGGGAACGCCAATCTCGGCGCGGTGCTGTTCGACGATGACAGAGCTGCCGCCATGATCGACCTGCAGATAATCGGCATAGACCCAGCCGCGCATGCCGTTGACGTCGACACGGCACCAGCGGCTGCCTTCGATGCAGCCATCAAGCACCGCGGTCGAACCGCGGGTAGCAAGGCCGACCGTCGGATATTGCGGCCCCGGGCCGGCGCGAACGTTGAGATCATTGACCGTCGTGGCCATCATCTCCGCCTGCGCAAGACCACCGCTTGCCAGGAGCACGGCTCCAGCCAACAGAATGTTTCTCTTCAAGGTCATGTGAGGGTCTCCTTGGTTTCGATGGGCTGACAACGCACGGGGTTCCACGATGTTCCCCGGCCCTCCGCCCAGCGAAACACCGCTTGCGGGAGATTTCGTCCAAGTCCCTTGAAGAATTGAGCAAAATTCGATTTTTCCGCTCTATGGCAATGGCGAAGAGAGGCATAAACTCTTGTTGCAGTCCGTCTTTTTGCCGTGAGGCAGGCCGCCATGGTGGAAGATTCCGGCTGTCCTTGCAGCGGTTTCGGACTATACCCGAAGCAGCAGAGACACCAAGCGAGGCACTTATGGGCATGCTCCAGGCCGGCATCATTCCGGTGACACCCTTCCAGCAGAACTGCACCATCTTCTTCGATCCCGATACCAAGGAAGGCGTCGTCGTCGATCCCGGCGGCGACGTGCCGCTCATCCTGCAGGCGATTGCCCAGAATGGCCTGAACATCAAGGAAATCTGGCTGACACACGGCCATCTCGACCATGCCGGCGGTGCCAGCGAATTGAAGGAGGCCCTCGGCATCGACGTGGTCGGCCCGCATCAGGACGATCTGCCGCTGCTGCAGCGGATCGAAACCCAGGCTGAAAAATACGGCATATCAGGATTGCGCGACGTCGTGCCCGACCGCTGGCTGAAGGACGGCGACAAGATCTCTTTCGGCGCCCATGAATTCGAAGTCTATCACACACCCGGCCACGCCCCCGGCCACGTCATCTATTTCAACCGCACGCAGAATTTCGCTCATCTCGGCGACGTGCTTTTCAACGGCTCGATCGGCCGCACCGACCTGCCCGGCGGCAATCATCAGCAGCTTCTCGATTCGATCCGCGACAAGGTATTACCGCTCGGCGACGACGTCGGCTTCATCTGCGGCCACGGCCCCGGCAGCCGCATCGGCGACGAGCGGCGAAGCAATCCATTTCTGCAGGAGATCAGACCTCGTAGAGGATCCGATGCGGCCACGTCAGGCGAAGCCCCGAACAACTAATGCATTCGCCCAAAGTGCGCAGCGGTTTTGGGATAACGACTTGCATAAAATAAAGACTTGAAGCGCGTCGCGTGAATCCGATTCGACGCGACGCGCTTTAGTGTGAGCTCGCGCTCACATCATCTTTTGGCCGTTCGGCACCGGCTGTTCGACCGCAGCAAGCACGATCGCGCCGTTCTCGTCCTCGAAACCCAGCGTCAGCACCTCCGAGCGGAACGGCCCGATCTGGCGCGGCGGGAAATTGACGACGCCGAGCACCTGCCGGCCGATCAGGCTTTCCGTCGTATAGTGCACGGTGATTTGCGCTGAGGATTTTTTAATGCCGATGTCAGAACCGAAATCGATCAGGAGTTTGAACGCCGGCTTGCGCGCCTCCGGAAAGGGACTGGCTTCGATGATCGTGCCGACGCGGATATCGACACGCTCGAAATCGGCGTAGGTGATCTCTTCGGCCATATGGTCTCCGTCAGCCAGCCAGTTCCTCGGCCCGCTTGCGCGCCGCCGCAAGGGCTGCGTCGAACAAGGGCTGCATGCCGTCTTCGGCCATCAGCACGGCGAGCGCCGCCGCCGTGGTCCCGCCGGGAGAGGTCACATTCTCGCGCAGCCGCGAAGCGTCGTCGGGGGACTGGTGCATGAGTTCACCAGCCCCCGCGACTGTTTCCCGCGCAAGACGCATGGCGAGGTCCGCCTGCAGGCCGAGTTTACGGCCTGCCTCCGCCATACATTCGACGAGATAGAACACATAGGCAGGACCGCTGCCCGAAAGCGCCGTCACGGCATCGATATCGGCTTCCGCCGGCACCCATTCGACCGGCCCCGAGACGCGCAGAAGGGAATGGACGCGTTCGCGCTGCGGATCGCTGACCCCTGAATTCGCAAAGGCACCGGTGACACCGCGCCCGACCATGGCCGGCGTGTTCGGCATGGCCCGCACCATGGCGGCCTTGCCAAGATGTTTCTCGAGGAAACCGAGCGTCTTGCCGGCCGCGACCGAGACGACGACCGTGTCCGGCCCGACGGCACTCTTCACCGCCGGCAGCACGGTCTCCATCACCTGCGGCTTGACCGCGAGGAACAGCACGCTTGCCTTCAAATCCGCAGGAAGCGCGGTCAGATGGGTCGCGCCAGCCTCGCTGATCGTCGAAAGCATGGCCGGCGACGGGCCGGGATCGACAACGATCACGGCCGAGCCCGGAACGCCGCTTTTCAGCCAGCCGGAGAGCATCGCCCCGCCCATGTTTCCGGCACCGATCAGAACGACGGGATGTGTCGAGGAAAAAGGGGTCGTCGGCATCTTATGCCTCGCCGACCGTTTCAAACAGCACGGCTTCCATCGCCTTCGTCGCTTCCATGCCGGACCAGACGACGAACTGGAATGCCTGGAAATAGGCTTCGCAGGTGTCGAGCGCGCTGGAAAGCAGCACCTCCACCTGGCGATTGGTAGGCTCCGCGCCACCCGCAAGCAGCAGCGATTGGCGGAAAATGACAACATCTTCCTGGCGCCAGAGGTCGAAATGACCCATCAGCACCTGCCCGTTGATCGCCGAGAGCAGCTTGACCACCTCATTGACCCTGATGTCGGGGACTTTGATATCGAAGGCGCAGCCAAGATGCAGCGCCTCGAATTCCTCCATCCAGGAGAAGGAGACGTGGTAGTCCGTCCAGCGGCCCTCGACCGTCATCGCGATCTCGTCCTCGCCGGACCGTTCGAACGACCAGTCGTTGTTGGAGGCAACGTACTCGATCATATCGACCGGGTTCGACTGACGCTCGACTTCCAATTCCATCAGGTTCATGCAGCACCTTCTTGACCGGAACGAATGCGACCTAACTTGGTGTACGAACACAAGAAAGACACACGCAAAATACCGGAACCACCACTCGGATGATCGTTGAACCGCTGCCAGACTTAACGCAGATAACCTGCCCGGAGCTTACTAAGTCGCTTCGAATCATCATTTAAAATCAGTGTATAGCGCCCCTTGCCCCCTGCCAGCCCCCCGAACGGAAAATAGGACCGACCACTGTGGAAAGGCTCTTCGAAATTCAATTCAGAAGGGAGAATAAGCGACTCTGCGAATTGGCTTTTTTGGCAGTGTCCACAGGTGGAAAACTCACCTGGTTTTTTTACGGAAGATGCGGCGTGTGGCATGAAGGCAACGCCGCATCTGTGTCTTATCGGGACTTAAGCGCCCTCGCCGGCAAGCTTCGCCTCGAGCGCTGCGATGCGGGCGGCAAGCGCCTCGTTCTCGTCGCGTGCCTTGATCGCCATCTCGCGCACGGCCTCGAACTCCTCGCGCTTGACGATGTCCATGCTGTTCAGCCAACGCTCGGCCTGGGCGTTGAAGGCGGTTTCGATCTCCTTGCGGACGCCCTGGGCGGCACCGGCCGCATCGGTCATCAGCTTGGCGAATTCGTCCATGATTCGGTTCGTTCCGGTCGTCATGGCGTTTTTCTCCCTTGGCATGAGGTGAATTCAGCCCTTCAGGGCCTCGAGGATTGAGGTAGGGCTTCGCCATCGACGATGCAAGCGCTTTACACGGCATAAGCTTGCCGGAACCGGCCGGGAACTGGCCATCACGAACAATGGACTTGACCGTCCGGGATCGCAGCGGCATGTTCCGCGCAACTCAACGGGTGGAAAACCTTGCCGACAGCAGCCGATCTCCTTGCCATCATGCCTTTCCCGGATATCGATCCGATCGCCTTTTCGATCGGTCCGCTGGCGATTCACTGGTACGGTCTCGCTTACGTCGCCGGCATCCTGCTCGGCTGGGCCTATGCGCGCCGCATCGCCGCCAATGACAGTCTCTGGCCCGGCAACGTCTCGCCGATATCAAAGACGCAGCTCGACGATTTCATCGTCTGGGCAGCGCTTGGCGTCGTCCTCGGCGGTCGTCTCGGCTATATTTTCTTCTATGATCTCCCCGCCGTCCTGCGCAGTCCCGTCCGTGCGCTGGAGATCTGGAATGGCGGCATGTCCTTCCACGGCGGTCTGACCGGCACGACGATCGCGATGATCCTCTTTGCCCGCCGCAACGCCATCCCGGTCTGGAGCCTGTTCGACATCGTCGCCGCCGTCGTTCCCTTCGGCCTGTTCTTCGGCCGCATCGCCAATTTCATCAATGGCGAACTGTGGGGCCGGTTGACCGACGTGCCCTGGGCCGTGGTCTTCCCGACCGGCGGTCCCTTCGCCCGCCATCCGAGCCAGCTTTACGAAGCCGGCCTCGAAGGCATCGTTCTGCTCCTGGTGTTGGCCGCCTTCGTCTATGGCTTGCGCGCGCTGAAAAGCCCCGGCTTCATTACAGGCGTCTTCGTCTGCGGTTATGCGCTGTCACGCATCTTCGTCGAATTCTTCCGCGAGCCTGATGCCCAGCTCGGTTACCTTCTCGGCACGAACTGGCTGACCATGGGCATGGTGCTCTCCTCCCCGATGATCCTGCTTGGCCTCTGGGCGATGCTGCGGGCTCGCCGCCAGGCTGCGCTGCAGCTCTGAAAACGGCAGGACGCCCGACATGACCACCGCTCTAGGCGAAAAGATCAAGGCGATTATCCAG
The DNA here is from genome assembly GCF_013416305.1 of Rhizobium sp. WYCCWR 11128. Taxonomy (NCBI): domain Bacteria; kingdom Pseudomonadati; phylum Pseudomonadota; class Alphaproteobacteria; order Hyphomicrobiales; family Rhizobiaceae; genus Rhizobium; species Rhizobium sp. WYCCWR 11128. Next base: position 41,906 of record NZ_JACCEZ010000001.1, on the reverse strand, counting down.
GCCAACGGCCCGATCAGCGTCACCGATTATTTCTCGCTCTGCCTGGCAGACCCCGAACACGGCTATTACCGCACCCGCGAGCCCTTCGGCCGTTCCGGTGATTTCGTCACCGCGCCGGAGGTCAGCCAGATCTTCGGCGAGATGATCGGCGTCTTCATCGTCCATGCGTGGCAGCGCCATGGCACACCGACTGATGTGCGCCTCGTCGAGATCGGCCCCGGCCGCGGCACCATGATATCAGACATGCTGCGCGTCATCTCCCGCATCGCTCCACCGCTTTTCGACGCCATGACCGTGCATCTCGTCGAAACCAGCGAGCGACTGCGCGACGTCCAGAGCCAGACGCTCGAACCCCACGGCGAGAAGATCACCTGGCACGATGGCTTCGACGAAGTGCCGCCCGGCTTCACGCTGATTGCCGCCAACGAACTCTTCGACGCCATCCCGATCCGCCAGTTCGTCCGCATGCCGACGGGTTTCCGTGAGCGCATGGTCGGTATCGACGCCGATGGCGAGCTGACTTTCGCCGCCGGCGTCGCCGGTCTCGATCCCACGCTTCTTCCCGAACCGGTGCAGAACGTGCCGGTCGGCACCCTCTTTGAGATCTCGCCTGCCCGCCAGGCGGTGATGATGGCGATCTGTGAGCGGCTGCGCGCCTTCGGCGGCACGGCGCTTGCGATCGACTACGGCCATCTCGTCACGGGCTTCGGCGATACGCTGCAGGCCGTGCGCATGCATGAATTCGACCCGCCGCTCGCCCATCCCGGCGAAGCCGATCTGACGAGCCATGTCGACTTCCAGCAGCTCGCAGAAACGGCGCTAGCGGCCGGCCTCCATCTGAACGGCGCCCTGCATCAGGGTGACTTCCTGACCGGCCTCGGCATCCTCGAGCGCGCAACAGCCCTCGGCCGCGATCGCGAGCCGCAAACCCAGCAGGTCATCCAGGCGGCGGTCGAAAGGCTCGCCGGCGCCGGTGAAGGCCGGATGGGCGAACTCTTCAAGGTGATGGCGGTCTCCTATCCCGCCCTCGATCTCATGCCCTTTCGTCCGGTGGATTGACAGGGCGCACGCGGCTGGTTCAACATCCGCCCGAAACAAGAACTTGAAGCGCGCCGCATATGCGATGCGCTTGGGATAATAACAAACCCCTCGAAAACCCCGGAATCACAGATGCAGGACGCGGCCTCTCCCGCACCGATCGAAAGCGCACTGCTGAAAGAAGCGGCGGGCGCCACGATCCGGCACGGTTATTTCACTCGGGCCGGCGGCGTTTCCGAAGGGCTGTATCGTGGCCTCAATGTCGGCCTCGGCTCCAGCGACGAACGCGACAAGGTCCTGGAAAACCGCCGTCGTGTCGCTGCTTGGTTCGGCTTGCCGGTCGAGCGGCTGGCAACCGTGCATCAGGTCCATTCCCCCGATGTCGTGGCGATCGGCGCCGATTACGACGGCGCCCACCCCGACGCGGATGCGATGGTAACGCGCACCCCTGGCATTGCGCTTGGTGTGCTCGCCGCCGATTGCGGACCCATCCTGTTTGCCGACCCGGACAATCGCGTCATCGGCGCTGCCCACGCTGGCTGGAAGGGTGCGCTGACGGGCGTGCTCGAAAACACCATTGCCGCCATGGAGGCACTGGGTGCGGACCGCGCTCGCATCGTCGCTTGCCTCGGCCCCTCGATCAGCCAGGCGAGCTATGAGGTTGGCCCTGAGTTCGTCGAGCGTTTCGTCGCCGAAAACCCGGAGGACGAGCGCTTTTTCGTGCCTTCCGAAGCGCCCGGCCACGCCATGTTCGACCTGCCGGCGCTGACGGTCGACCGGTTGACGAAAGCCGGCGTGCGCGCCGAAAGCCTCGGCCTCTGCACCTATCCGGACAATGAGCGCTTCTTTTCCTACCGTAGGACGACACATCGCAAGGAGCCGGATTACGGCCGCCAGATTTCCGCGATATCAATCAGGGAGACTTGAGCAGAATGGCACTGCATTTCGAAAAGGCCGAATTCGCAAGCCGGCTTGCGCGCCTCACCGAGAAGATGAAGGAAGAAAAGCTCGACGCCTTGCTGCTCTTCGCCCAGGAAAGCATGTACTGGCTGACCGGCTACGACACCTTCGGCTACTGCTTCTTCCAGACGCTGGTCGTCAAGAGCGACGGCACCATGGCGCTGATCACCCGCTCGGCCGATCTTCGCCAGGCCAGGCATACCTCGATCCTCGAGGACATCCATATCTGGGTCGACCGGGTCAATGCCGACCCGACGCTCGACTTGAAGAACCTGCTGGTCGAGATGGACCTGCTCGGCGCCCGCATCGGCATCGAATATGATACGCACGGCATGACCGGCCGCGTCGCCCGGCTGCTCGACGCACAATTGACCACCTTCGGCCAGATCGTCGACGCCTCCTACCTCGTCAGCCGCCTGCGCCTGATCAAGAGCCCGACGGAGGTCGCCTATGTCGAGCGCGCCGCCGTTCTCGCCGACGATGCGCTCGATGCCGCGATCCGGCTGACAAAACCTGGCGCCGACGAGGCCGATATCCTCGCCGCCATGCAGGGCGCGATCTTTTCCGGCGGCGGCGACTACCCCGCCAACGAGTTCATCATCGGCTCCGGCGCCGATGCCCTGCTTTGCCGCTACAAGGCCGGCCGCCGCAAGCTCGACGCCAACGACCAGCTGACGCTCGAATGGGCCGGCGCCTATGCGCATTACCATGCCGCCATGATGCGCACGATCGTCATCGGCGAGCCGACGCATCGCCACCGCGAGCTTTATAACGCTTGCCGCGAAACCATCGAGGCGATCGAGACCGTGCTCAAGCCCGGCCAGACCTTTGGCGATGTCTTCGACATGCATGCCAGGATCATTGATGAGCGCGGCCTGGCCCGCCACCGGCTGAATGCCTGCGGTTATTCGCTCGGCGCCCGCTTCTCGCCCTCCTGGATGGAGCATCAGATGTTCCATGTCGGCAATCCGCAGCCGATCGAGCCGAACATGTCGCTCTTCGTGCACATGATCATCGCCGATTCCGATACGGGCACGGCGATGACGCTCGGCCAGACCTATCTGACGACAGCGGACGCGCCGCGCGCGCTATCCCGCCATCCGCTCGATTTCATCGGGCTCTGACCGGTGAGAATCCGGAATTGACAGATGACCGTCCCCACCCGCATAAATTCGGGTGGGGCTGATTGCGATTGCGGGAAGGACAGACCAAGGGATGACGCGAGCTGCGATTGTGCCCACGCTCCTGTTCGTCATGGCTCTATTGACAGCCTGCAATACGACCGATGCACTGACGCCCCAGGTCGATATCGGCAATTCCTCCGGGGGAGCCCCGTCGAGCCCGGTGACGCAGAGCGAAGCCGAGCGTTTGGCGGGCACCCGCCGGCCGCGTTTCTCGGGAAGCTCGCAGCAGGGCGGCTACCATCCAGCCTATGATCAGTCACAGCGGGCCTATCGGCCCGGCACCGGCGCGGCGCCGACGACGATGCAGGAACAGGCAGACGCCCTGTCGAGAAGCGGCTCCTCACCGGCCGCCTCTGCTCCGATCGACGGACAATCGCTGCCCCCGCCGGCGGCCAGTGGTGAGCTTGCCGCACAACCGGCTCCGCCGGCCGAGGCGCAACAGCCGCAGCAGACCGCCGCCCTCCCCCCCAGTTCCTCCTCCGCCCGCGGCAATACCGTGCGCTTCCTACCGATCATCGGCGCGCCGGTGCAGGCCGTGACACCGCTCTCGCGCCAGCTCGGTGCCGAGGCGCGCGCGCACGGCCTTTCCATCAAGAGTTCGAACGACGCGAGCAGCGACTACATCCTCAAGGGCTACCTCTCCGCCTTCAGCGACGACGGCAAGGTCACCGTGGTCTATGTTTGGGACATTCTCGACAGCGGCGGCGGCCGCCTGCACCGCATCCAGGGCCAGGAAAGCGTGCCGACGGCCGCGGCCGATCCATGGGCGGGCGTTCCAGCCTCGGTGATGCAGCAGATCGCCTCGAAAACCATCGCGGAATTCTCTTCCTGGCGGCAGGCTCAGGGCGGTTAGTCACAAACTTTTTGCAAATATGGAAGCCTGTGGCGCCTTTGCCCTTGCATTCACGGGGAAGCTGACTAAAAAGCGCGGCTATCAGCGCGTAACAGGCGGACCAAAATGAAGGTTTTCGCGGGCAATTCGAACCGGCAACTCGCCGAAGCGATCTGCAACTATCTCAACGTTCCCTTGGGGAAAGCCAGTGTTCGAAGGTTTGCCGATCAGGAAATCTTCGTGGAAATCCAGGAAAATGTGCGCGGCGAGGACGTTTTCCTTGTACAGCCCACCGCTTTTCCGGCAAACGACCACCTGATGGAACTGCTGATCATGATCGACGCCATGCGTCGTTCCTCAGCCCGCCGCATCACCGCCGTCCTTCCCTATTTCGGCTATGCGCGTCAGGACCGCCGTGCTTCAGGCCGCACGCCGATCTCCGCCAAGCTGGTCGCAAACCTCATTACCGAAGCCGGCGCCGACCGTGTCATGACGCTCGATCTCCATGCCGGGCAGATCCAAGGCTTCTTCGATATCCCGACCGACAATCTATTCGCCATGCCCGTGCTGACGCGCGACATCAAGAGCCATTATGACCTCAGCAACGTCGTGGTCGTCTCGCCTGACGTCGGTGGTGTGGTTCGCGCCCGCGCGCTTGCCAAGCGGCTGGACTGTCTTCTGGCCATCGTCGACAAGCGTCGCGAGCGGCCGGGTGAATCCGAAGTCATGAACATCATCGGCGACATCAGCGGCAAGGACTGCCTGCTGATCGACGACATCGTCGATTCCGGCGGCACGCTCTGCAACGCGGCCGACGCGATGCTGGCCAAGGGCGCATCCAGCGTCACCGCCTATATCACCCACGGCGTTCTCTCGGGCGGCGCAGTCACCCGCGTCACGTCCTCGAAGCTGCGCGAACTCGTCATCACGGATTCGATCCAGCCGACCACCGCGGTTCTCTCGGCGCACAATATCCGAATCGTGACCACGGCCCCTCTGATCGGCGAAGCCATCAGCCGAACGGCTCAGGAAGAGTCCGTCTCCAGCCTCTTCGACTAAAAAGAGCCGGCATTCGACCGGCTCTTTCAATTTCTGCATCAGAGACCAAGCTATTACCGGGCATGCGCTCCGAGCCGCATGAATTGCTGCCCATTGATTGTCGCCGAGCCGCGTTCGGCGACAACGAAAGCCCAGAATAAACCGCCGTTACGATCGTTGGGCACAAAAAAGCCGGCACAAGGCCGGCTTCTTTTCATTTCTGATCCCAATTGATAACGCTCAAGGCTGCTGCGGCGGCGCAGGTACCGCGTCCTGCCCCTGATCCGGTTCCTGCTCCTGGTCTGACTCCAGCCCCTGATCTTGATCCTGGTCCGGGCCATCCGGCCCCTTGACCACCTGCCCGTTGACGGCGATCGCGCCGTCGCGGCTGATGCTGATGTCCCAGCGCGAACGGCCATCTGCATCGGTCTTGGCGAAGCCCTTCACCATCATGATGCCGAAGGAAACCTGGTTGAGATCGGGATCCGTCTTGGCAAGCTCCTGAACCGCGGCAATCGTCTTGTCGAGATCACGGGCAAGGATCGTCGCTTCCATCGAATAGTCCTTTTCGGTGTCGACCCGCCCCTCGATCTTGCCGGTCATATCGAGGTCGTAGACATCGGATTTGGCGCTGATCTTCGGAAACTCGACGGCGAGCCGGCCGTCGCGGAAGAGCTTCTTCGCCATCTCCTCGCCGCTCGTCTCAGGCGCCTCGGCGCTGCTGAAATCCACCGCCATGAATGCGTCGCCGAAGGTTGCGAAATCCATATTCGGAATGGCCAGCTGCAGATCGAAGCTGGTCGGCACGAAAGGCGAATAGCTTGCCGGCATCAGCGGGCTGTCGAGGCTGATGTCCTGCGCATTGATGCCGAAGCCGAAACGCATGGCGTCGCTCGGCCCGTCGACAGCCACATTGTAATCGAACGCCTTGACGCCGCCATTGCCCATCTGGCTGCTGATGGTCAGATTGTTGACCCCGATCGTTTCGCTGAACGAGGTAAGAATCGGGAAGGCTTGCTTGAGCATTCCCTTTATCTTGTCGCTGTTTTCGGGGCTCAGTTCCTTCTCTTCAAGATGGTCGAGAACGAAAAGGACGATCTCGCGGATTTGTTTGGCCGGCAGGCCATTCACCTTGGCATCGAAATCAATCGAATCGGCACGGATTTCAACGGGCGGCATTTGCAGGCCGGAAACCTGCTCGACGAAAGTGGACATCGAGCCGCTGCCCGCAAAATCGATACGCCCGTTGCCGCCTGCGCTGTCCGTCGAACTCAGCTTTTGGTCGATCGCGGCGATGCTGGCATGGACTTCCTCGGTGTCGGACTTGCTGGTGACCTTGATGTCCTTGCCGGTGAGGGTGCCGGAGCGCAGATAGCTGATCGCCGGATCGAAGACGCCGGTGTAGACAAGCGAAGCGATGGAGTAGGAAAAATCCGTCGGCTTCTGGTCGGGGCCTTTGAAATGGCCGGAAACGTTGAGGTTGTTGTCACCCTCGATGTTCCAGAGCCCGCTGTCGAGCGGCGTGGCGAACATCGAGAACGGCGTCAGCCCGTTGATCGCGAATGTCGCCGGATCGGCTTTGGCAAGCAGCTTCGCGAGATCGTAAATGATCTCGTATCGCGCCCCCGCCGGATTGACTGTGATCAGGCCGCTCTTCGCCAGATCCTCGGGAAGCAGCTTCGTCAGCGTGTCCTTGACCGCATTGGCGCCATCCTGATTGATCTCGACACCCTGGGCCGTGGTGACAAGGCAAAGTGCCAGCAAGCTCGTTGCCGTGACAAGTTTGAGACGCATAGTCCGATTTCTCCTCAGCCGCTTTTTTGAACGCGGGCCATCCAAAGATGCGAAGCGCGCCGATGTCAACCTCAGCTGCGGCAGAGAATGGCAATTTGCCACTCACGCGGCCGCGGATTTCTTCACGGCCGGCGCAAGAACCGTTTCCTGCTGTACGGCCGGCACCTCGCCGTTGACGATCGCCTCGATGCCCGAGCGCGGTCCCGGCTTACCGAAGAGGAAGCCCTGCACCTGCAGGCAGCCTTCCCGTCGCAGGAAGTCGATATGGTCTTCGTTTTCGACGCCTTCAGCAAGCACCGGTATGTCGAGGCTTGCCGCAAGAATGAGCGTCGAACGCACGATTGCCGCAGACTGCTTGTTGGTGACGACGCCGTCGACGAAGGCGCGGTCGATCTTGATCTTGTCGAACGGGAAGCTCTGCAGTGTCGACAGTGACGAATAACCCGTGCCGTAATCGTCCATCGCCACCTTCACGCCAAGCGCTTTCAGCCGGCGGATTGCCTGCAGCGCATGTTGATGATCGGCGATGATGCCGGATTCGGTGATCTCGATCTCGAGTCGCGCCGCCGGCAGGCCGGTCTCGAGAAGGATCTGATGCACGATCTGCGGTAGGCGGTTGTCGCCGAGCTGCTGCGGCGCGACGTTGACGGCGATGCGCAGCGGGTTCTTCCAGGTCGCCGCTTCCGCGCAAGCGGCCCGCAGCACCCATTCACCAAGCTCAATAATAAAGCCGGTCTTTTCCGCGATCGGAATGAATTCGACGGGTGAGATGTAGCCGCGCACGGGATGTCTCCAGCGCAGGAGCACTTCCAGGCCAACGATGTCGCGCGTCAGCGTGTCATTCTGCTGCTGGTAGAACAGCTCGAATTCGCCGCGCGCCAATCCCTCCCGCATCTCGCTCGCCAGCGCGTTGCGTTCGCGCGCTGCCTGGTCCATCCAGGGCTCGTAGAAGCATATGCTGTTGGTCGCTGTCGATTTTGCCCGATACATGGCGATATCGGCCTGCGACAGCAGGTCGTCCAAAGTGTCCGCCTGTCCGGGATAGGTGGAGATACCGATACTGGAGCCGACGGTCAGCGCATGGCCGTTCCATTCGATCGGCCGGGCGATCTCGTCGAGCATGCGTTGTGCTAGTCCCTTGGCGTCTGAACGGACGAAATAATCGCACATGACGGCCACGAACTCGTCGCCGCCGACCCGCGCCACGAACTGGCCGTTCTGCATGATCCTGGACAGCCGCTCGGCGACGGCGCGCAGCACGGCATCGCCGGCGGCGTGGCCATGAACGTCGTTGATTTCCTTGAAACGGTCGAGGTCGAAGGAAAGCACGGCGATATTGGCCGTCATGTCTTTCGGCTTGTTGACCAGAGCCGACAGATGCTCGTTGAAGGCGGCGCGATTGGCAAGATTGGTCAGCGGGTCATGCAGCGACAGATGGCGGTAACGCTCGACGGCTGCCTGCGTCGACTGCATGTCGATGATATAGGTGGAGGCACCCAGCGCCAGGATGATGATCATGACGGCGCTGACAAGACCGGTCATGATGCCGTCCGAGATGATCTCGGTGGGTGCCGCAACAGTGGCATCCGGCAGGATCGTCAGTCCCGCCATGCCGGTGAAATGCGTGAGCACGATCGCAAGGATCAGCGAAAGGGCAGCCCCGTGGCGGCAGAAACGCGTGATCGGCCGACCGATGCGATTGGTGGCGACCGCGCCGAACAAGCCGGCGAAGACCAGCGAGGCGACGACATAGGAGGCCTGCCATTCGAGACGACCCTCGATCTCGTAACCGGCGATCCCGACATAGTGCATGACCGCGATGCCGAGGCCGACGATCACGCCGCCTGCCTCGATAAGCGCGCTCTTCTGCGCGATTGACGCGATGGCAAAGCCGATCATCGTCGTCGCGACGGCGGCAAACAGCGACAGCAGCGTCAACGTCGGCTCATAGCCGTTCGCCACCGGCGTCTGGTAACCGAGCATGACGATGAAATGCGTCGTCCAGATGGACGAGCCGCCAACGAAACCGGAGAGAAACAGCCAGTTGGTTTTCTGCAGCCCCTGCGATCGGCGCACCCGGGTGAAGAGGCGCATCGACAGCATCGATCCGAGCACACAGATAACGGTGGCGAAGATCAGATGCGGAAGGCTGTGTTCGACGGTGATACAGGAAAGGACGCGCAACATGAGAGGCAACCGGCAAATTGAGACGGCCCTGCTTATATTGGCGGGTAAACGCAGGATTTATGAATCGCCGCCGATTTCGTTTTCGATGGTTAAACCTTGGCGAAAGCGTGTATATGGGCGAAAAACAACCCAAATCCCCAACTTGCGTTTCCGATCGACTTATAATATAGGCCACCGGTCCGTGTAGACACCCTTGGAGGCAACGCGGATGAGGTCGGGTCATACCGCCTCCGGTTCGTCGGAACAAGGCTTTTGCCCGCCGCCGAACTCTCCAAATAACCTCGAAAGGAATAGCCATGAGCCAGGAAACTTACGAGCTCAAGGCCGAGGCGCGCGAACGGGTTGGTAAGGGGTCCGCCCGTGAACTTCGCCGCAACGGTTTGATTCCCGCTGTCATCTATGGTGACAAGCAGGCCCCCATTGCCATCGCTCTCAACACCAATGAGGTGACGAAGCGCATTCACGCCGGTGGTTTCATGACCACCGTGGCGACGATCGACGTCGACGGCAAGAAGCACAAGGTTCTGCCGAAGGACTACCAGCTCGATCCGGTCCGTGACTTCACGATGCATGTCGATTTCCTGCGCGTCTCCGGCAACACCCAGGTGACCGTTGAAATCCCCGTTCACTTCATCAACGAAGAGAAGTCCCCGGGCCTCAAGGTCGGCGGCGTTCTGAACATCGTTCGCCATGAAGTCGAAGTTCATTGCCCGGCCGATGCGATCCCTGAGTTCTTCAACATCGACCTCAGCGGCAAGAAGATCGGTGACAGCATCCATATCGCGGAAGTCACCCTGCCGAAGGGTGTCACTCCTGTGATCGACCGCGACTTCACGATCGCGACCATCATTGCCCCGGCTGGCGGCATTGACGAGACTGCTGCGGAAGGTGGAGCCGAAGCCTGATCGCTTCGACCAATTTGTAAAGCATATGGCCCGCTTTCCCCTGGAAAGCGGGCTTTTCATTGCCCGGAAACGCCCCGTTTCAGCAACATTTAACAAATTCGTGAAAGCATGCTCCGTCAGTTGCGAAGAAGCCCGCCTCAACGCACGACAGCAAATATGGCCGGCCTGGGGAGTAGACGGAACCATGAACAATTCCGTTGAGAACAGATTTTTTGCGATAGTTTGCGGAGCGCTGCTTGTTTTTGTCGCTCCCCTCTTTGTTCTCTTCCTTTTTCTTTCCTCCGAGCGGGCCGACAAGGAAATACGCGACCATATCTCCGTTCTTCTTGTCGCCAATGCCCAGGCGCTGGCCAAGCCCCTGTGGGACCTCGATGAGGACAGCGTCACCCAGATCAGCGCGACGGTCGTTTCCCAGGGCGCCATCGTCAGGGTCGAAGTGCGTGACCAGTCAGGCCAGCTCGACGTCAGCCAATCCACCATTCCGCGCTCCTTCGACGGCAAGCTCGTGCAGGTGTCGCGCGCCATCATCTACAACACCGTCGACGGTCCGAAAAACCTCGGCAGCATCAGCGTCTATTATCCTGCGCTCGGCCTGTTTTCCGGCCTGAAGCAGGAAGAGGTCGTCTTCATCTCGATCTTCATCTTCGCGGTGCTGACCGTTTTCGGCACGGCGCTGATCGGCAATCGCTTCTTCGTCATCCAGCCGCTGATGCGGCTGACGGCGGCAATCGAGGCCACCCGCCAGTTGGGCTCCCGCCATCATGTCGACTGGCAGTCGAACGACGAGATGGGACGGCTTGCCCATAGCTTCAACGAGATGCAGACCAAGCTCGAAAGCGAGGAAAAGGAGCTGAAGCTCGCACACCGCCGCGCCACCGACATCTACAATCTGACGCCCGCCATGCTCTTCTCGCTCGACGAGGAAGACCGCATCACCGCCGTCAGCGATTATTGGCTGCTTGCCACAGGTTATAACCGTGCCGCCGTCATCGGCCGCAACTTCGCCAATCTCGTCACCCCCGCGACCCGTGACAAATTCGTCAAGCGCCGCCAAGCCGAAAGCGGCATGACCGTCACCGTCAAGTTCGTTTGCCTGGACGGCCGCACCATGGACGTCCTCATCATGGAATCGGAGGCGGGAGGTGGCGCTCAAGACCGCCTCTCGCTATCGGTCATGACCGATGTGACCGAACTCAAGGCCTCCGAGGACCGCAACCACCGCCAGGCAATCACCGATCACCTGACCGGGCTTCTCAATCGCCAGGGCTTCGAAGCCGTCCTCGACAACAAGATTGCCGCTGCCGATGCCGCCGGCCAGGAACTCGCCTGTCTCTTCGTCGATCTCGACCGTTTCAAGTGGATCAACGACAATATGGGCCATGCCGCCGGTGACATGGCACTGGTCGAGCTCGTCGAGCGCCTGAAGACCCATCTTGCCCCCTCCGACGAGGCGGCCCGTCTCGGTGGCGACGAATTTGCCATCCTGCTGCCGGCCAAGGACGCCGAAAACCGCGCCAAGGTGATGTGCGAGCAGATCGCCTCGATCTTTGAAACGCCATTCACCCCTGACATGCATCTGAGCGCTTCCGTCGGCATCGCCATCTATCCGCATCATGCCGAAACCGCGGCCGAGCTGCTGCAAAAATCCGACATGGCGATGTATGCCAAGAAACGCGACGGCAAGAACGGCGCCCAGCTCTTCGACAATGCTATGCTCGACCGCGCTCGTAGCCGCGCCGAAATCGAGGCCAATATCGAAGCCGGCCTCGTCGACAACTGGTTCGAAGCCTTCCTGCAGCCGATCGTCACCCTGAACGGCCGTGGCATTGCCGGTTTCGAGGCGCTGATGCGCCTCAACCATCCGCAGAAGGGCTTGATGCCGCCAGCCGAGATCATCAGCGTCGCCGAGGAAACGGCAAAGATCGTCCGCGTTGGCAACGTCATCATGGAAAAGGCGATCGCCAACCTCGCGAAGATTTCCCGCATATCAGGCATGCAGGATACCTATCTCGCCATCAACTTCTCGCCGCTGCAATTCGAGCCGGCGCTGCCGGCCCGTCTTGCCGCCATCGTCGGCCGCCACGGCATCCGGCCAGAGCGCATCGTCGTCGAAATCACCGAAGCCGTGCTGATGCATGACAACCCACAGATCCGCTTGATCGTCACGGAACTTCGTCGCTTCGGCTGCCGCATCGCGCTTGACGATTTCGGCACGGGCTATTCGTCGCTGAGCTACCTCAACCGCTTCCCCGTCGACATCATCAAGATCGACCAGTCCTTCACCCGCGCGATCAACGACGGCGACGACGACGTGCGTCAGAAGAGCCGCATGCTGATCGAAGGCATCACCACGCTTTCCCACAAGATGAATTGCACCGTCATTGCCGAGGGTATCGAGACCGAAGAGGAATGCCGCACGCTCCATCAGATGGGGCTTGACTATGGCCAGGGCTATCTCTTCCATCGTCCGCAGCACGCAGCCACGCTGATCGAGGAACTGGCGGCCTCGCAATCGGCCGTCGCACGCGCCTCGTGAACGAAGAACCAAGGACATGATGCAGATGAAAAAGCTCCTGCTTCTCGCATGCCTGGCGCTGCCCTGCACCGCCCATGCGCAAACGGTGACGTTCACGACCGAGGACTATGCCCCCTTCAACTATCGCGAAGGCAAGGAGATCAAGGGCGCGACCGTCGAGCAGGTCGAAAAGGTGATGGCCGCGATCGGCGTCGACTACACGATCGAGATCATGCCCTGGGCGCGCGCCTTCGGCCTTGCCCGCACGGCGCCGATGACTTGTGTCTTTGCGACCGCCCACAACGGCGCACGCGACCCCTTGTTCAAATGGGTCGAGCCGCTGCTCATCGACCGCAACATCCTGATCACCCGCAAGGGCTCGGGCGTCACCGCCGGCAATCTGGACGAGGCGAAGAAGTATACGGTCGGCACGCAGCGCGAGGACTATACCGAGACGATCCTGAAGGAGAAGGGTTTCACCAAGCTCGATGTCGCCAGCGACTTCAATGCGACGCTACGCAAGCTGCTTGGCGGGCGCATCGACATGATGCCGATCTCCGAACTCTATTTCGAAAAGCTGAAGGCCGACCAGCCGGTGGAATTGGTGACCGTGCTCTCCGCCCAGCCAATGGGCATCGCTTGCGAGAAGAACTTTCCGGACGATCTGCTCGCCAGGATGCAGGCTGCTCTCGACAAGCTGATCGCCGATGGCGACCAGAAGCAGATCTTCCTGAAATACGGCATGAACCTGTCGGAATGACTCCGAAGACAACTGCCCTTTCCGCTTGACTTTGCTTTCATTTCGCGGTGGTGAACGGCGGGAAGTTCTAAAGCGCGTCGCGATCTTTCAGATTCGCTTGTCGTGCTTTAGGTCTTTGTTTTTACGCATGTCGTTTGTCGCAAAACCGCTGCACACTTTTGCGCGACATGCTTTAGCGAGGAAAAACAGGCCATGCTGATCATCGCGGGTCTCGGCAATCCCGGCGGCAAATACGTCGGCAACCGCCACAATATCGGCTTCATGGCCGTCGACGCCATCCATAGGCACCACAGCTTTTCGCCCTGGTCGAAGAAGTTCAGGGCCGAGATCGCCGAGGGCGAGGTCGGCGGCGAGAAAGTGCTGCTGATGAAGCCGCAGACCTTTATGAACCTTTCCGGCGAGTCCGTCGGCGAAGCGATGCGTTTCTACAAGCTCCAGCCGGCCGATCTCGTGGCCATCTACGACGAGCTCGACCTTCCTGAGGGCAAGGCGCGGCTGAAGACCGGCGGCGGCCACAACGGCCACAACGGCATCAAGTCGCTCGATGCGCATTGCGGCAGGGAATACCGGCGGCTACGCCTCGGTATCGGCCATCCCGGCATCAAGGAAATGGTGCAGAACCATGTGCTCGGCGATTTCGCCAAGGCCGACAAGGCCTGGCTGGAGCCGCTTCTCGACACGCTCGCCGACAATGCCGACATGCTGGTGCGAAACGAAGATTCGCAGCTGATGAACAAGATCGCGCTGGCGCTCGGCGGAAAGGCCGAGGAGGAGAAACCGGCGAAGGAAAAGAAGGACGCCGAGAAGAAGCCGGCCGGCCAGTCACATATCCATCGGGCCCGCAACCACAATCAGCCGAAGTTGCCGGCCACCGGCCCGATGGCCGACATGCTGAAAAAGATGTTCGGCAAAAAGGGCGATTGAGACCGATGCCGGATCAAGACGTCGTCATCCGCCCGGCTGCCCGCGGCGATCTTGCCGGTCTCATGAGGCTTTACCGTCACCTGAACCCCACCGATCCGGTTCTTGACGAGGCCATCGCCGAAGAACGCTTTTTCGCCATCCTGGCCAAGCCCGGCATGACCGTCTTCATCGGTTTTGCGGGTGAGGTCGCCGTCGCCACCGTCACAAGCGTCGTCGTGCCGAACCTGACACGGAACGGCGCGCCCTATGCGCTCATCGAAAACGTCGTCACCCATGCCGATCATCGCAAGCGCGGCTATGCCCGCGCCGTCATCGGCCACGCGGTCGCAGACGCCTGGAACGACGGATGCTACAAGGTGATGCTGCTTACCGGCTCGAAGAATCCGGCAACGTTGCGCTTCTATGAGAATTGCGGTTTCGTGCAGGACAAGACCGGCTATCAGATCCGCCGGCCCTGAATCCATATTCGGGGCGGCCCTCGGAAAACGCCTATTCCTCCGGTTCGGTGGTGAACATCAGCGGAAAGCCCATGCCCTTGGCAAGGTCGATGCCTTCCTTGGCCTTGGTCTCGGCGATGTCCCTGACGCAGACCACGACCACGCAGGAACCCAGCTTGTGCGCCGTCATCATCACCCGGTAGCCGGTCTCCTCGCTCATGCGGAAGACGGCCTTCAGGATCATGATCACCAATTCGCGCGGCGTATAATCGTCATTGACGAGAATGACCTTGTAGAGCTTCGGCTTGTCCAGCTTGAGCTTCACTTTGGCCTTCGGTTTCAGTGCAATGTCATTGTCACTCATCGGAAAAATCCACCCATTGATGACATGGGGTCAGCAATCTTCAAAACCATCTAATCATTGTCGATGACGAATTTTTGACGGTTAACCGGTGCGGCTCCCGACCTCAAACGGGCAGGAGCTGGTCGCCGGCATCGTCACCGAAAGGTCAACTTCGTCTATGCGAACAGCGACCGGCATTCTGGTGAAATCAGCAATACGTCCAAATCTCCGTCGCTTTCAAGAATAGGCCAGCACCGATCCGTCGGCAAGTGAGCGACGCTAAAAGCTCTCTAAGACTTGACCATATTGCTCCTTTATCCCATAGGCACCAGCAAGGAATTCAAGAACAGCAGGTTTTAGCCATGGGCTTCAAATGCGGTATCGTCGGGCTGCCGAATGTCGGCAAATCGACCCTCTTCAACGCGCTCACCAAGACGGCCGCCGCACAGGCGGCGAATTATCCCTTCTGCACCATCGAGCCGAACACCGGCGAAGTCGCCGTTCCCGATCCACGCATGCGCAAGCTTGCCGACATTGCCAAGTCCAAGGAACTGATCCCGACCCGCATTTCCTTCGTCGACATTGCCGGCCTGGTGCGCGGCGCCTCGAAGGGTGAAGGCCTCGGCAACCAGTTCCTCGCCAATATCCGCGAGGTCGACGCCATCGTCCATGTGCTCCGCTGCTTCGAAGACAGCGACATCACTCATGTCGAGGGCCGCATCAACCCCGTCGCCGATGCCGAGACGATCGAGACCGAGCTGATGCTTGCCGACCTCGAAAGCCTGGAGCGCCGCACCGAGCAGACGCGCAAGCGCGCCACCGGCAAGGACAAGGAATCGGTGGCGATGCTGCCGATCATGGATGCCTCGCTGAAGCTGCTCAACGAAGGCAAGCCGGTTCGCACGCTGCTGTCGACGCTCGATGCGGAAGAAATCGTCATCCTCAAGAGCCTCAATCTTCTGACCTCGCATCCGGTGCTCTACGTCTGCAACGTCGCCGAAGGCGATGCCTCGACCGGCAACGAATTCACCGAGGCCGTTGCCGTCATGGCGAAGGAACAGGGTGCCGAAACCGTCGTCATCTCGGCGGCGATCGAATCGGAGGTTGCCCAGCTTCCCGAGGAGGAAGCCAAGGAATTCCTCTCCGCCCTCGACCTTGACGAGGCCGGCCTCGACCGGCTGATCCGTGCCGGCTACAAGCTGCTCCACCTCATCACCTATTTCACTGTCGGCCCAAAGGAAACGCGCGCCTGGACGATCGAGCGCGGCACCAAGGCGCCACAGGCCGCCGGCGTCATCCATTCGGATTTCGAGCGTGGCTTCATCCGCGCCAACACCATCGCCTATGACGACTACATCAAATACAACGGCGAAGTCGGCGCCAAGGATGCCGGCAAAGCGCGCGACGAAGGCAAGGAATACGTCGTCCAGGACGGCGACGTCATCCACTTCCGCTTCAACACCTGAACGGAAATTGCCGCTATCCCGATCAATTCATTTCGCCCAAATCGCTCAGCGGTTTGGGCGAAATCGTAAGATTTACGGGGTTGCCCCTAAGACGGCCGGCGGCAGTCTTTGCGAAATGGCAGCCGGCAGTGCCCGCAGCACGATGCGGCGCAGCGGCATCCAGCCGGTACCGATGATGAGCACGATCGCTCCGACGACGATCAGCGTCGTGAAGATATAGGTGTCAACCGTCGCACTCCCCTGCCGGAAAATGCCGTAGATCGCAAAACCGAGCGACAGCAGGCCTGACGTGACGAAGGCGCGTCGATCGATGACAAGGCCGATCAGCATCAACACCACCACGCTGATAACAATGATGGGCGTCTTGATCGATACCGCCTGGGCAACATTGAGCAAATTGCCGTCGAACGACATCAGCAGCCTTACGCTGAAGAGCAGAGCCGGTGCCGCGCCGAGGTGAAGCCAGAAGGCGATGTCGGAGCGTGTCGTCCGGCGCAACCGATCGCCGAGGTCGAAATAGAGCGCCGTTGCAAACAGCCCGAGCGCGCAAACGAGGAAGACCACCGCGAGCAGGAGGGGATGATTGGCGAAGAATTGCGGATCGCCGCTCGCCCATTGCATGAGGCGCAATAGCAGGGTGAGCACCAGCGCAAGGGCCGAGGTGATGCAGAGCGCCAGCGCCAGCGGCACGCGGTACCGGGCATAATAGAGGCCGAGAATGATCGGGAAGCCGGCGACGAACTGCGTCGCCTCCGCCCCAATATCATTGAAGGCTGATGTTCCCGGCTTGAAGAAGAAGGACATCAGCACGAATGTCCAGCAGAACAGCGCAATCGTCAGGCTGACGGCCGGCAAAGCGAGCCGCTGGCGGCGCACCAGGATTTCCGAAAGCACGATGATCGCAGGCAGCACGGCATAAAGTGCGGCAAGCCCCCAGAGGCCGCCGAGCGCCACCACGACGCCGATGGTGATCAGCACATCGTGGAAGCCGCGCACAAAGCGTGGCGTCTCGGTATCCGACCAGGCCTGCCCCTCCGCTTCCATTGCCGGCTGTGCCTCAGCGATGACGACCCCGCGCTCCGTCAGGAACGGCAAAAGCCGCACGCCCGCCTCCGGGGAAATCAGCTCCTGGCGCACGGCCTCGTCGAGTATCGACCTTAGTTCAGTCATGCCGGTTTATCTCCCCGGAATCATTGAGCCCGCGCGGATGCTATTGTAAGCATTGTGCGCTGCATATGGCGGGAGGAGCGAATGTCGGCAGAAAAGCTTTCCTTCGAGGATTTCCAGCCCGGCCGCCGCTTCGCGCTTGGCCCGAAGCCGGTGACCGCCGAAGAAATCATTGAGTTCGCAAGTGAATTCGACCCGCAGCCGATGCATCTCGATGAGGTTGCCGGCCGCGCCAGCATTCTCGGTGGCCTTGCCGCCTCCGGCTGGCATACCTCTTCGATGTTCATGCGCATGATGGCCGACAGTTATGTGCTGCATTCGCTCTGCGAGGGCGCGCCGGGCGTCGACCTGATGGAATGGCGAAAGCCGGTGCTTGCCGGCGACACGCTGTCCGGCCACTCGATCGTGCTTGAAGCCCGGCCGATGCGGTCGCGCCCCGGCATTGGCATCGTCAAGTTTCGCCACGAGGTGGAAAACCAGCGTGGCGAACTCGTCTGCGTCTCGGAGAATTCGGTCATGTTCGGCATGCGCGCCTGGCCCGCGGATATCGGCATAAACCCGGAGACGTCAGCATGAGGATGTCCGAGCTTTACGCGGTTGGCGAGAAGGCCGAGATCGGCAGCTACATTTTTACCGAGGAAAACATCATCCATTTCGCGACGCGCTACGATCCGCAGCGTTTCCACGTCGACAAAGAAGCCGCTAAGGACACGCTCTTCGGCGATCTCTGCGCCTCGGGCTGGCACACCACCGCCGCCTGGATGCGGACCTTCCTCGCTTTTTGGGAAAGGCAGAGCGCCGCACTCGCGCAAAGGGGCCAGACGTCGCCGAACCTCGGCCCTTCGCCCGGTTTCCAGAAACTGCAATGGCTGCGGCCGGTCTTCGCAGGCGACGTCGTCACCTATTCCGTCGCCTTCCTCGCCAGCCGCGCGCTCGCGTCGCGGCCGGGATGGCACCTCAACACCATCCTCTGCGAGGGCGTCAATCAAAACGGCGATGCCGTTATCCGCTTCGAAAGCAGCGTGCTCGAATTCGACTGACGCTGCAGGCAGCAGGACGAGGGCTCAGTGGCCGGAGAATTCGACCAGCGTATGAACGACGACGCCGAGCTCTTCCAGTTTCTTGCGGCCGCCAAGATCCGGCAGGTCGATGACGAAACAGGCGCCGACCACTTCCGCGCCGATCTGGCGCAGTAGCTTCGTGGCACCCACCGCCGTGCCGCCGGTGGCGATCAGATCGTCGACCAGGATCACCTTCTCGCCGGGCTGGACAGCATCGCGATGCATCTCCATCTCGTCGACGCCATATTCCAGGCTGTAGGCGATGCGCACGGTCTCGTGGGGCAGCTTGCCTTTCTTGCGGATCGGTACGAAACCTGAGGAAAGCTGGTGCGCCACCGCGCCGCCGAGGATGAAGCCGCGCGCCTCCATGCCGGCGATCTTGTCGATCTTCGTGCCCGCATAGGGCTGCACGAGTTCGTCGACCGCCCGGCGGAAAGCCCGAGGGTTGCCAAGCAGCGTGGTGATGTCGCGGAAGATGATGCCGGGCTTGGGATAGTCAGGAATGGAGCGGATGCTGGCTGCGAGCTCCGAAATCGTATTGTTCATGGAAAATCCATATCTGCGAACGCATGAAACTGGCTGGACTTTATCAATTGCCAGGGGCGGAACCAACAAAAAAGGCGGCCCGTAGGCCGCCTTTCGAAATCCGGCAGGGAACCGCTCAATGTTCCTTATTGGCGTAGATCGAGCGCTTCGTCAGGTAGATCAGCACCGTGAAGATCGCCAGGAAAATCATGACCATGAAGCCGGTGCGCTTGCGCTCATCGAGATGCGGCTCAGCGGCCCACATCAGGAAGGCGGTAACGTCCCTCGAATACTGGTCGACCGTCGCCGGCGCGCCATCGTCATAGGTCACCTGGCCGTCAGAGAGCGGCTTCGGCATGGCAAGGACGGCGGCAGCATTGAAATAAGGGTTATAATGTCCGCCCTGCGGCACCTGGAAACCGGCCGGCGGCTCTTCATAGCCGGTCAGCAGTGCATGGATATAGTCCGGGCCGCTTTCCTGATATTGCGTGAAAATGTCGAAAACGAACTGCGGAAAGCCGCGCTCGACTGAGCGGGCCTTAGCGATCAACGAAAAATCGGGCGGAGCCGCGCCATTGTTGGAAGCAGCCGCGGCTTCAGCATTGGGGAAAGGCGACGGGAAGTAATCGGAAGGAACCGCCTTGCGGGTAAACATCTCGCCGCTGGCGTCGGGACCGTCCTGGACCTCGTAATTCGCGGCGAAGGCCTTCACCTGCGCCTCGGAATAGCCGAGTTCGTCGAGCGTGCGGAAAGGCACGAGCTTCATCGAATGACAGGCTGCACAGACTTCCGTGTAGACCTTGAGGCCGCGCTGGAGCTGGCCCTTGTCGTAATGGCCGAACGGACCGGCGAAAGACCATTCCTCCTCCTTCGGATGCTTCAGCGGATAATGCGGGGTCTCACCTTCCGCGTGATGGGCCGGAGCCGCACCGTTGGCGGGCGTCGCCTCCTGGGCCAGCACCGCACTGCCGAGACCGGCGGCGAATGCGAACGAGAGAATGCTTGTAACAAGCGTTTTCATATTTCTATTCCCTTCCGTCGCTCGCTTATGCCTTGACCGCTGCGGTCTTGTTGCGCTTTTCGAGCACCGCTTCGGTGATCGAATTCGGGATGCGGCGCGGTGTTTCCACCAAGCCGAGAACCGGCATCGCGACCAGAAAGAAAGCGAAGTAGAGGAGTGTGCAGATCTGCGAGATCGTGGTGAACAGGCCTTCCGCCGGCTGCGAGCCGAGCCAGCCGAGGATGATCGCGTTGATCACGAACAGCCAGTAGAACAGCTTGTACCAGGGGCGGTAGACGGCGGAACGGACCTTTGAGGTATCGAGCCAGGGCAGGAAGAACAGCACGATGATCGCGCCGAACATCACGAGCACGCCCCCGAGCTTGGAATCGATCGGGCCGACGTTGAAGGTGATCGAACGCAGCATCGCGTAGAACGGCAGGAAGTACCATTCCGGAACGATGTGGGCTGGCGTCTTCAACGGGTCGGCCGGGATGTAGTTGTCGGCATGGCCGAGGAAGTTCGGCATGTAGAAGACGAAATAGGCATAGACCAACAGGAACACCGATACGCCGAGCGCATCCTTCATTGTCGCATAGGGCGTGAAGCGCACCGTGTCCGTCTTCGTCTTGACCTCGACGCCCGTCGGGTTCGTCTGGCCGACGACGTGCAGCGCCCAGATGTGCAGGACGACGACGCCGGCGATCATGAAGGGCAGCAGGTAATGCAGCGAGAAAAAGCGGTTCAGCGTCGGCTGTTCGACGGCAAAGCCGCCGAGTAGGAACTGCTGCAACCATTCGCCAATCAGGGGAAAGGCCGAGAAGAAGCCGGTGATGACGGTCGCACCCCAGAAGGACATCTGGCCCCAGGGCAGAACGTAACCCATGAAGCCAGTCGCCATCATCAGGAGATAAATGACCACACCGAGAATCCAGAGAATTTCTCGCGGCGCCTTGTAGGAGCCGTAGTAGAGGCCGCGGGCGATGTGCAGGTAGACGGCGACGAAGAAGAAGGATGCGCCGTTGGCATGCATATAGCGCAGCAGCCAGCCCTGGTTGACGTCGCGCATGATCTTTTCAACGGAGTTGAAGGCGACCGACGATTCAGCGGCGTAATGCATGGCGAGCGTGACGCCCGTCAGGATCTGCACCACCAGCATGACGGCGAGCATGGCGCCGAAGGTATAGGCATAGTTCAGGTTACGCGGAACCGGGTAGGCGATGAAGCTGTCATAGACCATGCGCGGCAACGGAAGGCGCGCATCGACCCATTTCTCGAGGCCGGTTGATGGCTCGTAGCTGGAATGGCCACTCATATATCAGTCTCCCCTCAACCGATCTTGATTTTGGTATCGGACACAAATGAAAAGGTCGGGATCGCCAGGTTCTCGGGCGCAGGACCCTTCCGGATGCGGCCGGCCGTGTCGTAGACCGAGCCATGGCAGGGACAGAACCAACCATTGTATTCGCCGGCCTGGCCGAGCGGGACGCAACCGAGATGAGTGCAGGTACCGACCATGACGATCCAGTTTTCCTTGCCTTCGCCGCCCGAGCGGTCGACGCCCGTTGCCTGAGCCTCGGCAGGAAGGTTTGCATTGCGGGCTGCCGGATCCTTAAGGTCCGACACGGGAACATCGGCTGCGGCCTTTACTTCTTCCGGCGTGCGATTGCGGATGAAGATCGGCTTGCCGCGCCACTTGACTGTCAGCGACATGCCGGGCTCGAGGCTGGCAACGTCGACTTCGATGGAGGCGAGAGCAAGCGTCGAAGCGTCAGGACGCATCTGATCGATGAACGGCCAAGCGACCGCGACGGCGCCGACGGCGCCCGCCATACCAGTGGTGAGATAAAGGAAATCACGGCGAGTGGGTTCGCCCGTGCCCTCGCTTGTCGTTTCGTGTTCGCTCACGGCTAACATCCTCTGCGCAATTTTCGCGGAATTCCGCCCTACCCCTCTACCGGCGAATCTCTCTAGACACAATTCGGCCATAGATTCCCCAGCAATCCGGCGCGTTCTATGCTTGATCGCAAATTATGTCCAGCCTTGGCAAGGGGATGAGGGCACAATGTCGCGGGAAATTTCGGATGAATTTTTAAGGCAAACACGCGCTTGCCATTATGTTGCATTGCAACAAAAATGCCCTCGTGATAGGCGCAGTCCGAGCCATGCCAGTGAGCCGGACCGGAGCGGATGAGAGCCACGATTTTTTGCGTATTCAGCGTTCTTACGACGCTCGTTCTCGCCATTATCTCCTTGCGATACATCACCGATTTCTATTTACTGTCCTTCTTTTACAGCTTCCAGGTTCATCTGGCGGCAGCCGGCGCGGTGGCCTCGGTCGCTGCCCTTCTCGTCAAGCGGCACTGGTATGGCCTGCTGACCCTAGCAGTATCGGTGGTTCTTGCAGTCCATGGCATCGTGATGATGCGCGAATTCGTCGAACCATCAGTCGAGGAGAGCCGCACGGCCCTGTTCAGGCTAATGTCCTTCAATATCGAGAACGATAATTTCGCAAACGGCCCTGACATCGCCGACATGGTCATCGCCTCAGGCGCCGATGTCGTCAACATCCTGGAGGCCGAGCCGCTGCTGTCGGAACTGCCGCGGTTGTTGAAGACCTATCCCTATTATATCGGCTGCGGTGTCGGCATGGAACAATGCGATACGCTGGTGCTGTCGAAGCGTCCGCTGATCGAACCCCGCATCCGCAATCTCGGCCTGCTCTGGCGCAACCGGCTGACGATCTCGACAATCGATTTCGATGGCCAGAAGGTCAATTTCCTCGCCGCGCACCTGACAAAACCTTATTACGACGAGTTCCACGGCCTCGAAATCTGGGATCTAGCAGAGATCATCCCTTCCCTTTCGGGACCGCTCGTCCTTGCCGGTGATTTCAATACGTCGATTTTGGCGCCCGACGTGCAGTATCTCATGCGCACTCAAGGCTTGGGCACGGCATCGCTGGAGCCCGCAACGTGGCCGATCCGCGCCGGCGCCTTCGGTATTCCGATCGATCATATCTTTACCCGGGCGCCGCTGCGGCTGAAATCGGTCCGCCGCATCGAGAACGGCTTCGGATCAAATCATTTTGGCCTCATGGCGGAATTCGTCGTCGACCCTTGAGCCCGCATCCTCGTCCGTAGCAAGGAAGCCGCCGGACTGGCGCGCCCAAAGCTCGGCATAGAGCCCGCCGTGGCGAAGCAGTGCGTCATGGCTGCCTTCCTCGATGATCCGTCCGAGATCGACGACGATCAGCCGGTCGAGCGCGGCGATCGTCGACAGCCGATGGGCGATCGCAAGCACCGTCTTGCCTTCCATGATCCGATGGAGATTGGACTGGATGGCTTCTTCCACTTCCGAATCGAGCGCTGATGTCGCCTCGTCGAGAACGAGGATCGGCGCGTCCTTCAGCATGACGCGGGCAATGGCGATACGCTGCCGCTGCCCGCCGGACAGTTTGACGCCGCGTTCGCCGACATGCGCATCGAAACCTCTGCGGCCCTGCTGATCCTGCAGGCGTTCGATGAAGTCGATGGCTTCGGCGCGCCTGGCCGCCTCGACCAGCCCCTCCTCACCGGCATCGGGCCGTCCGAACAGGATGTTGTCACGCACCGAACGATGCAGCAGCGAGGTGTCCTGGCTGACGACGCCGATCTGCATCCTGAGAGATTCCTGCGTCACGGCTGCAATATCCTGGCCGTCGATCAGAATACGGCCGTCCTGAATATCGTAGAGGCGCAGCAGCAGGTTCATCAGCGTCGATTTCCCCGCGCCCGAACGGCCGACGATCCCGACCTTTTCGCCCGGGCGGATGGTCAGCGAGAAATTCTCGACGACCGGCTGATGGCCCTTGCCGTAGCGGAAGGAAACATTGTCGAAGCGGACACCGGGCTGCCGGATTACCAGGGTCTTCGCATCAGCCCGATCGACGAGCCCCAGAGGCTGGGAGATCAGCTCGGCAGCGTTCTGGATGGTGCCGAGGTTGCGCATGATGCCGTTGAATTGCGTCATCAACCGTCCGAGCAGGAAATTCAGCCTGAGCACCAGCGCCAGCGAAAACGCCACCGCACCCGAGCTGATGAGGCCGCGCAGCCAGAGATCGACGCTCAGTCCCGCCATCGTCACGATCATCAGGCCGGAGAGCAGCGCCATCGAGGCCCTGACGCCGGTGATGAACCGCGTGAAGCGCAGCACCGTATCCTGATAGATATCGAAGCCTTGCCGCATGTAGCGGTCGGTCTCCTCGTCGCGTGCAAACAGCTTCAGCGTCTGCATGTTGCTGTAGGAATCGACCATCCTGCCGTTCAGCATCGATCCGGCTTCCGCCGTTTCGCGGGAATGATGGCGGATCCGCGGGACAAAGTGGCGCGCCAGCAGGCTGAAGGCGCCAAGCCAGAACAGCACGACGGCGGCAAGGGAAAAGTCCAGCCGGGCGACGAGCACGAGCGTCGTTGCGGCATAGATGCCGACGAACCAGACGCTTTCCATCAGCGAGGTGACGAGATCGCCGGTGGCCTGCCCCGCCGACCAGACCTTGGTGACGATGCGTCCGGAGAAATCGCTCTGGAAGAACGACAAGGATTGCCTGGAGACGTGGAGATAGGATTGCCAACGTGCGAGATTGTAGAAGCCCGGCGTGATCACCTGCTGATCGACGAGCGCGATCAGGAAGGCGATGACGAAGCGCACCAGCCCGATGAGGGCGAGCATGCCGAACAATTCGCCGCCATGGGCTGCGAGAAGGCCGCTCCAGCCGGCACCCGGGGTGATGCTGCCGAGGATATCGACGAGCCGCCCGACAAACCAGAAGAGCGCAGCCTCGATCGCCGCCGACGCGCCGCCGAGAACGAGCATGGCGATGAACGGCATCCTCGCCTGGCCGATATAGAACCAGATGAATCCGAGCGTCGAGCGCGGCGGCTGGAGATTGGCGCGTGGGCGGAACGGATCGATCCAGGTTTCGAACCGGCGGAGGATGGGGCTTAGGAACATAGAAGCGATATAGGCGGAATAACCGGACCGGCAAAGGGAATGAAAAGCGACCGAAACCTTATATTTTGGTAATTATCGGTAACATCGGCGGCATACCCATTGAATGCCCCCGAACCGGTCACAATCTCACGTTACGATCGCGCTTTACCGGAGACCACTTCCATGGAAACGAAAATGCTCGATGTGCATGTTCCGCTTCCGCTTGCAGAAAGGCTGGATGCCCTGGCGTTCGCCCTGGGGTTGCCGCGCGACGAGATCGTCGCGGAGGCCATTGCCACCTGGATCGATCAGGAGGAGCACCGCCGCTTGGTCGCGCTGCGCACGATCGCCGCCGCCAACACCATGGTGGTCGTCGAGCATCACCGCGTGATCGATTGGGCCGACAGTCTTTGAACGGATAAGGGGCAAACGCAGTCAGGCCTTCAGCAACCGTCCGGCAAGCTTATAGCCATCCTAAGAATTAAAGAGGCCCTCTCCGCTTTCGCAGGGAGGGCCTCATTCATCTTATTCCGCAGCCTCTTCCGCTTCGTCGGCGTGATCGGAGAGGAAGCCGCCGGACTGGCGGTTCCAGAGGTCGGCATAGATACCGCCTGCTTCGATCAGTTCGCCGTGCGAGCCGGCCTCGATGATCCGGCCCTTGTCGAGCACGATCAGCCGGTCCATCTCCGTCAGCGTCGACAGCCGGTGGGCGATGGCGATCACCGTCTTGCCCTCCATCAAGGCGAAGAGGTTTTCCTGGATCGCCGCCTCGACTTCCGAATCGAGCGCCGAGGTCGCCTCGTCGAGCACCAGGATCGGCGCGTCCTTCAGGAAGACGCGGGCGATCGCGACGCGCTGCCGCTGGCCGCCTGACAGTTTGACGCCGCGTTCGCCGACCTGCGCGTCGAGCCCCGCGCGCCCCTGCATGTCGACGAGGCCTTCGATGAACTCCCAGGCATTGGCGCGTTTGGCGGCCTCGATCACCTCGTCGTCCGTTGCTTCGGGACGACCATAGGCGATGTTGTCGCGGATCGAGCGATGCAACAGCGAGGTGTCCTGCGTCACCACGCCGATCAGCGAACGCAGGCTTTCCTGCGAGACACCGGCGATATCCTGCCCGTCGATGGTGATGCGGCCGGCCTCCAGATCGTAAAAGCGCAGCAGCAGGTTCATCAGCGTCGTCTTGCCGGCGCCGGAACGGCCGACCAGACCGACCTTCTCGCCTGCCTTGATGTCGAGCGACAGGTTGTCGATGATGCCCTTGCTCTTGCCGTAGTGGAAGCGGATGCGGTCGTAGTGGATCGCGCCCTTCTTCGCCGTCAGGGTGGGTGCGCCCGGCTTGTCGACGATGTCGTGCTGTTTGCTCATCATCTCCATGCCGTCATAGACCGTGCCGATATTCTCGAACAGCGCCGAGACTTCCCACATGATCCATTGCGACATGCCGTTGACGCGCATGGCAAGACCGATAGCGATGGCGATGGCGCCGACCGAGATGGCCCCGTTCAGCCAGAACCAGATCGACAGGCCCGAGATGACGAAGAGCGCAACGCAGTTGTTCATGTAGACGAAGATGTGGAAGAGCGTCACCTTGCGCATCTGCTTGTGTACGGTCTGGAGGAACTCGTCCATGCCCTCCTTGGCATAGACCTCCTCGCGGCCCGCATGCGAAAACAGCTTGACCGTCGCGATATTCGTATAGCTGTCGACCACGCGGCCCGTCATCATCGAACGCGCATCCGCCTGCGCCGCCGCGATCTTGCGAAGCCGCGGCACGAAATAGGCGACGATGCTGATATAGACCGCGAGCCAGACGAGGATCGGGATCATCAGCCGCCAGTCCGCCGCCGCAATCACGATGATCATCGTCAGGAAGTAAGTGACGACATAGACGAAGACGTCGAGGATCTTCATCACCGTTTCGCGTACGGCAAGCGAGGTCTGCATCACCTTGGTGGCGACACGCCCGGCAAACTCGTTGGCGAAGAACGACATGCTGTGGCGCAGCAGGAAGCGGTGCATCTGCCAGCGTGCGATCATCGGATAATTGCCGAGCATCATCTGGTGCATGATGAGCGAATCGAGCCCGGCTACCACAGGCAGGCCGACCAGCACCAGTGCCGCCATCCAGAAAAGCTTGTGGCCTTCTCTCTCCAGGAATGTGGCGCGGTCGGCATTGGTCAGCCAGTCGACGATGTCGCCGAGGAACTGGAAGAGCGCCACTTCGCCGATAGCGATCAGCGCGGTCAGCACGGCCATCAGGCCGAGCCAGGGTGCAGCCGGCTTGCTGTAATGCCAGCAGAAGGCAAAGAGACCTTTCGGCGGGGCGACAGGGTCCTCGCTTGGAAAGGGATTGAGTCGCTGTTCGAACCAGCCAAACATGAAATTGCTCCGAAACGTCAGCGTTCCGGCTCCCGGCTTCGCGCCATCCCAGCGCTATGCAAGCACATATGGGAACCGAACGTTCAAGGGGCGAGGCTGAGACAGCCGCACAATGGATCAAAAAAGGAAATTCAGGGAAGAAACCCGCCCTATCGGCGGAAAATCGCACTGCTTGGCATCATGGCCGGGAGGCGCACATACAGCAAAATATTCATTCTGGCGCTCCTTGCTGGCGATTGAAGATATGCACCGATAACGCGAAAACGAGGAATTTTCCAGCCCTGTTGTGCCAAAAATTTCATCTCTTCGGGTCAAAACGCGCCCTGTTGCGCCGAAATCACAGTTGCATTAGGCCTTGAGCGGCGAAAGCGGGAAAACGGCGCATTATGACTTCACTCAGACTGGCACTCTATCAGCCGGATATAGCAGGCAATACCGGCACCATCCTGCGTCTTGCCGCCTGCCTTGGCTTCGCGGTCGATCTGATCGAACCCGCTGGCTTCGACATCTCCGACCGCAACCTGAAACGGGCCGGCATGGACTATATCGCCGCCGCCGCCCTCACCCGCCATGTCAACTGGGACCGCTTCGAGGCGTGGCGTCTGAGCACCGGCCGCCGCCTGATCCTTGCCTCGACAAAGGCTGCGGAGCGCTACACCGATCTTGCTTTCCGCCCGGACGATGTCCTGCTCTTCGGTCGCGAAAGCGCCGGCGTGCCGGATCAGGTGCATGAAACAGCCGATGCGCGCGTGCTGATCCCGATGGTCGAAGGCCAGCGCTCGATCAACGTCGCCGTCTCGGCCGCGATGATCGTCGGCGAGGCGATGCGCCAAACCGTCTGGGCCTGACGGACACCGGCGCTGGCGGAGCAAAGCCGGCGGAATTGCCGATCCGCTCCAGAATATGTCGCAAAATAGCGTTGTCTATCTGTCAAACCGGCGTATATTTATTAGCCGGGCAATCAAAAACTCCGCATTGGCTTCCATGATTCCAACAAGTTGGAATGGCCATGTGAGAAAAACAGCACTTCTCCAGCTCTGTGAAAGAAGAATAAAAACAATAAAATGGACTCTACAATCATCATGATCAACCTGTTCGGCGCCGTGGCTCTGCTGCTGTTCGGCCTCGCGCAGGTAAAGGATGGCGTGTCCAGGGCCTTCGGCGCCCGCCTGAGAACAGGTCTGGCGACGGGCACGCGCGGCAGCCTTCGTTCTTTCCTGTCAGGACTCGTCGCAACCATCGCGCTGCAGAGCTCCACGGCAACGGCGCTGATGACCGCCTCCTTCGTCGAGCGTGACCTGATCAAGCCGCGCATGGCGCAGATCGTCCTGCTCGGTGCTAATGTCGGCACCGCGATCACCGCCTGGATCGTGGCAACGGGCATCGAATGGCTCTCTCCGCTTCTGATCCTTGCCGGCATCGTGCTTTGCCGCGGCCGTTCCAGCGCCAGCCAGGGCGGCGGCACAGCGCTGATCGGCATCGGGCTGATGCTGTTGTCGCTGCACCTCCTTGGCCTTGCGACGGAACCGATGCGCGCCTCTCCCGCCCTAGCCGCCTTCATCGGCCTGCTGGACGGCGCCCTGCCCGTGGCCATGATCGTCTCGGCAGCACTTGCCTTCGCGTCCTCGTCGAGCCTTGCGGTGGTGGTGCTCATCCTGTCGCTCGCCTCAGCCGGCATGGTCTCCGCCGAACTTGTCATCGTGCTCGTGCTCGGCGCCAATCTCGGCGGCGCAATACCGCCTGTCGTCGCGACATTGTCCGGGCCGGCTTCGGCTCGGCGCGTCACCCTCGGCAATCTCGCCGTCCGCACGCTCGGCTGCCTCATCGCCCTGCCGCTGGCGGGATATGGCGCGGAACTCATCCAAATGCTGCCCTTCGGCCCTGCCAAGCTGCCGGTCGATGCGCATCTTGCCTTCAACCTTCTGCTGGCCGCGCTGGCCTGGCCATTCTCCCGGCCGCTCGCCGCCCTGATGGCCCGGCTGGTGCCGGATCAGGCCGAGCCTGACAGCGCCCCGAAATATCTGGATGCGCAGGAGCTTTCGACGCCGGTCGTTGCCCTTGCCAGCGCCACCCGCGAAGTGCTCGGCGTCGGCGACCTGATCGAGCGCATGCTGATCCGGGTCTCCGAAGCTTTCGAGCGTAACGACGCATCGAAGCTTGCCGAGATATCCGCCCTCGAAGAGCGCGTCGACCGGCTGCAGCAGGCGGTGAAGGTCTATCTCTCGAAGCTCGGCCGCGAGGGTCTCAGCGACGAGAACGCTCGCCGCTCGATCGTCGTCATCGATTATGCGATCAACCTCGAACATATGGGCGATATCATCGAGAAGGGCTTGCTGGAGCAGGTGGCGAAGAAGATCTCCCTTGGCCTGAAATTTTCCGAGGATGGTCATCAGGAACTACGCAAGCTGTTCGACCTGACCATCGACAATCTGCGCGTCGCCCAGACGATCTTCGTCACCCGCGATTTCAATCTGGCGCGCCAGATGATGGAGGTGAAGGTCGAGGTGCGCCGGATGGAGAAACAGTCTGCCGAGCGCCACCTCGAACGCCTGCGTGACGGACGCGCCGACAGCCTGCAGACGAGTTCGCTGCATCTCGACATGCTGCGCGACCTGAAGCGCATCAACGCCCACATCGTTTCCGTGGCACATCCGATCATGGATGAAAGCGGCCTGCTGATCGAAAGCCGCGTGCGCGCCACTGCGAAGTGACGGTCAATCGGCCGAAGGCAGGCGGCGCATGGTGAATTCGATCTGATCGCCGTCGAGCTGGCGCCAGCTTTCCACCTCGGTCCAGTAGGCGGCTTTCGGATATTCGTCGAACCATTCACGCGCCTTGGCCCGTGCGTCCATGAGGCCGAGGCAATATGTCTCACGCACGAAATGGTCTTTCTTGCTCGGGGGATTTTCCGCCCGATGTCTCGCTATCCTGCGCTTCAGGCCGTCGAAGGACGGAGGCCCTGGAACTTTCTTCATCAAACCTACCTCCTCGGAAAAGGTAGTATCGAAATTCTCGATTTGCGAGTCGAATCTTGGAAGCGCCGGGTGCTTGCCTCGGCTTGGCGGGATGCAGCATCAACTGCTAATCATGGCGTGCAATCAAGAATGAGCGAGTCGCCTCTAAAGGAGATGTCGACCGTTGGAGGCGTAAATGGAAAGACCGGAACTGCCGATCGGCTTGCCTGACGATATCGAAGAGAAGAAGGCTGCCGCCCGCAATTGGTTCGAGGGATTGCGCGATACGATCTGCGCCTCCTTCGAAGCCATCGAGGATGAGTTGGAAGGACCGCTGTCCGACCAGGAGCCCGGCCGCTTCGTCGCCAAGGACTGGTCACGCGAAAACGGCGCCGGCGGCGGTGGCCGGATGTCGATGATGGAAGGCCGCGTCTTCGAAAAGGTCGGCGTCCATACCTCCACTGTCTACGGCGAATTCGCCCCGGATTTCCGCGCCCAGATACCCGGCGCCAAGGACGATCCGCGTTTTTGGGCCTCGGGCATCTCGCTGATCGCCCATCCCGTCAACCCCAACGTTCCGGCCGTGCACATGAACACTCGCATGGTCGTCACCACCAGCCGCTGGTTCGGCGGCGGCGCCGACCTGACGCCGGTGCTGTCGCGCCGCCGCACTCAGGAGGACGAAGACAGCCAGCTCTTCCACAAGGCCATGGAGATCGCCTGCCGCAATCATGCCGTCGCCGATTACGATGCGTACAAGGCCTGGTGCGACGAATATTTCTTCCTGAAACACCGCAACGAGGCCCGCGGCATCGGCGGCATCTTCTATGACTGGCTGCATTCAAGCGAGGAAGCCGGCGGCTGGGACGCCGATTTCGCTTTCACACGTGATGTCGGCCGGGCTTTCGCCATGGTCTATCCAAAAATCGTCCGCTCCAACTTCAATAAATTGTGGACAGAGGCCGATCGCGACGAACAATTGATCCGCCGAGGCCGCTACGTCGAATTTAATCTGCTGTATGATCGCGGCACGATCTTCGGCCTGAAGACCGGCGGCAACGTTGAATCCATTCTCTCTTCGTTGCCCCCCGTCGTCCGCTGGCCATGAAACTGTGATATCTCATCGATAAATTCGAGGTGATAGACCTTCACGAAAACTCAGTGCGTCCTAACTTTATATGTATGTGCGTAACAATCGGAGGAGGATTGTCATGACGATACAAAGTGGCTCGCCAGCGTCCACGGATGTCCAGGAAACATCCCGCACGATCGACACATCCGAGTTTCTGACGCGCATCGCCGAGAAACTGCGGACCAAGAGCGGCTCGGATCTGCCGCTGTCCTGCTTCATCGAGCAGGTCAAGCTGCAACTGGCTGGCGGGAAGTCGCCGGAACAGCTGCAGAACGAAGCAGCGGCCGCCAACACCAACATGCCCGGCCACCTTTCGGATACCTACAAAGCCTGGGCGATGCCCGACTGATACGGCCTTTACTGGCCGGCATGTCGATGCCGGCCGGAACCTTCCCTCCCCCCGCACATTCTTAAATCGCGTAAGATCGCGATCGTCGTTGTGTTTCGAACAGAGGAGAAGACCATGCGACTTTTCGAATGCGGCACTCTCGTTCCGGGCTGCGCCTGGCATACACGAGCGGATAGTGACGCCGAGGTGGTCCGCCGTGCCGTCGAGCACCTGAAAGATGCTCACGGCGAAACCACGATCCGCGAGAACATGGTGGATAATATCAAGGCTCGCATCCGTGACGAAGCGACCGCCGCCTGATTATTGCACGCGTTCCTGCAACCGGGCGAGCAGCGCCGCCCGGTCGGAAGCAAAGTTTTCCTCCACCCATTGGTTTTCCAGGCCGGAAAGCAGCTCGCCGACGCGCGGGCCGGACGCGATTCCTGCCGAAATCACGTCGCCGCCGTTCAGCGGAAACTGTGGCTTCTTCCAGTGCATTGCCCTGTCCAGCAGCTTGATAAGCCGCGCCGACCGCGCCATTTCATCGAAATCGCTTTCAGCCTTGCCGCGCGCAACCGCAAGCGCCAGCTTCAGCCGTGTCGAGATGCCGTCGGTGCTGTTGCGGTAAAGCAGCCGTTCGAAGGCGGCCGACGACATCTCGTCATTAACAGGCGCTGCCATTGCCCAGGCCTTGAGAGTGGCCGCTTCCGCATTCGAGAGCTTGAGCCGGGCTGCGAGCGCCTGCATGCGCGCCGCATCGGGCGGCACGATCGCCGCAAGGCGCAGCAAAGGATCGGGCGTCCAGCCTAGCGCCTTTTCGGTGGCGATCAGCGAAGGGATCGCATCGATCCCCCATCGTTCCGATTCCGGCAGGATTTCCGTCAGCACTGCCACCTGCCGCATCCAGAGCAGCGCCCGGCCAGGATCGGCAGCACCTAGCAACTTTCGCAGTTCAGACCAGACGCGTTCTGCCGAAAGCGTCGTCAGTTTCGAACGCGCGACGGAACACGCCTTCAGCCCCTCGGCATCCGGCCGCCCGGAACCGTAATAGGCAAAGAAGCGGAAGAAGCGCAGGATACGCAAATGATCCTCGGCAATACGCCTTGCGGCATCACCGATGAAGCGGATGTTGCGCGTCTCGATGTCGGCAAGCCCGCCAACGAGATCCACCACCTCGCCCTTTGCATCGGCATAGAGCGCGTTGATCGTCAAATCCCGCCGTTCGGCATCTGCCTTCCAGTCCGTGCTGAAGGCAACCTTGGCATGGCGTCCGTCGGTCTCGACGTCGGTGCGAAGGGTCGTCACCTCGAAGGGCTTGCCGTCGATGACGAGCGTCACCGTGCCGTGCTCCAGGCCGGTTGGGACTGCCTTGATGCCGGCCGCCGCCGCCCGCTCCATCACCGCCTCCGGTCTGAGTGTCGTGGCGATGTCGACATCATTGACCGGCAGGCCCATCAGGCTGTTGCGCACCGCTCCGCCAACCACCCGAGCTTCCCCGCCATCGGCCCCACCATCGGCGTTGAGAAGCGCTAAGATCCGGCCAAGGGCCGGGTCGCGGAACCATGCTTGGTCGGCGATGCCGGTCATGCATAAAGCCTTTCGTAAAGCGTGCGGACGATGCCGGCGGTGATGCCCCAGATCATTCTGGTTTCATAGGGCACGCGGTAGAAATGCCGGTCGATGCCGTCGATGACACGTCTGTCGCGGGTGTGATTGGCAGGATCCATTAGGAAGGAAAGCGGCACCTCGAACACGTCGGCCACCTCGGTCGGGTTCAGCGTCAGCGCAAAGCCCGGGGAGACGACGCCGAGCACCGGCGTAATGCGGAAGCCCGTCGAGGCAAGGTAATTCGGCAGCCGCCCGACGGTTTCGACGAAGGAACCAGCCAGGCCGATCTCCTCCTCCGTTTCTCGGATCGCCGCCATTTCGGGCGAGATATCGGCGGGATCGATCGAGCCGCCGGGAAAGGCGATCTGCCCGGAATGTTTGCGCAGCGTCGCCGTGCGCTTGGTGAAGATCACATGCGCTTCATCGCCGTCATCGACGACGGGCACGAGCACGGCGGCGTCGCGCAGCTTGAAAGTCTCGACCTCGGCGACGATATCGGGGTTGAGGATATGGTCTCCATGATCACGCCAGGCATGATCGACCGGCCCGCCATTCTGGTTGAGCGCGCGGCGGCGGAATTCGGCTGCGGAAAACAGCGGATAACGTTGGGTAATCGCATCATTCATCGAGAAAGCGCATCCAGTTCATCGGCCGGCATCATCGCAAAGACCTCTCCGGCGGAGCGGACGGCGAACATCGCCTGTCCCTCGACCTCGAGCGTCTCGCCGAACGCCACCAGTTCATACATCACCGCACGCGACACCAGCGCCTCCAACCGCCCCCGCACATGCAGATAGGGTTTCAATTCGGCATTCTCGCCCGCAATGGCAAAGCGCAGCCGATGCTCTCCTCCCGCCTCCACGACATCGCCAACATTGGTGCGGAAGGTCAGCACCTGCTGGCCTTGCCCCTCCGTCACGCTCATCTCCACGGCGATGAAAGGCGCGTCGACGACCCTTATACCGACCTTTTCCACAGGTGTTACGAGATAGGTCTTCTGGTCGTCATCTTTTCTTAAAACCGTTGAGAACAGCCGCACCAGCGCCGGTCGGCCGATCGGCGTGCCCATGTAGAACCAGGTACCATCAGCCCGGATTTCCATGTCGATATCGCCGCAGAAAGGCGGATTCCACCGCTCGACCGGCGGCAAACAGCGTTTTTTCTCGCCATTTTCCTGAGACGCGCGCGAAATCAGTGCGGCAAGTCCCGCCGCATCCGCCTGTCCGCTGATTTCCTCGGCTGCCATTCTTCCGTCCCGGTTTGTCCTTAACGAAGTAAAGTCACGAGATAGTCATTCGCAACGAACTTGTCAGCCCGTCACATCTCCATAACTCTATCGGGTATGAGGCACATGTATAAGTCCGCCGATTCGCTGCCGAATGATTTCAGCCGTTGGAGATACGCATGGGTATGATGAAGACCGAAGCCAGCCTCGATGACAAGGCGATCGTCGCCGCCGCCGAAAAGGCGCTCTCCGATATCGCCGCCATTCGCGGGGAAGTCTCGAAAGTGATCTTCGGTCAGGAAAGCGTCGTCGAGAACACCATTCTCGCTGTGCTGTCCGGTGGTCATGCCCTGCTCGTCGGCGTTCCCGGCCTTGCCAAGACCAGACTGGTGACGACGCTCGGCGAGGTGCTCGGCCTTGCCGCCAACCGCATCCAGTTCACGCCGGATCTGATGCCCTCGGATATTCTCGGCTCCGAGGTGATGGACCAGGACGACAGTGGACGCCGCTCCTTCCGTTTCGTCAAGGGCCCTGTCTTTGCCCAACTCCTGATGGCCGACGAGATCAACCGCGCCTCGCCGCGTACCCAGTCGGCCCTTCTGCAATCCATGCAGGAATATCACATCACGATCGCCGGCCAGCGCTATGACCTGCCGGCGCCCTTCCATGTGCTCGCCACCCAGAACCCGCTCGAGCAGGAAGGCACCTATCCTCTACCCGAAGCCCAGCTCGACCGCTTCCTGCTGCAGGTCGACGTCCACTACCCCGAACTCGCCGCCGAGCGCCAGATCCTGCTCGAGACGACGGGCCTGGGCCAAACCCGGCCGGAAGCCATCATCGATGCCCAGCGGCTGATCGAGATCCAGACCCTGGTGCGCCAGATGCCGGTGAGCGACACGGTCGTTGATGCCATCCTGGCGCTCGTGCGTTCCGCCCGCCCGGGACAGGGCAATGCCTCGACCGACAAGAACGTCGCCTGGGGTCCAGGCCCGCGCGCCGGCCAGGCTATGATGCTCTGCGCGCGTGCCCGCGCACTCTACGAAGGCCGTCTCGCACCGTCTCTGGACGATATCTTCGCGCTCGCCGAACCCATTCTCCAGCACCGCATGGCGCTGACTTTCGCCGCCCGCGCCGAAGGCATGTCGGTGCGTGACGTCATCGCCGGACTGGTCAAGCAGGCAAAGGGATAAGGAAGCCGGACGCGTGGCATCTATCGGACAGATCGTCAACCCGACGTCAGGCAGCGATGCCCTTTCCCGCGCCAGGCAGCGGGCAGCCCTAGTGCCGGACTGCCTGGTGGAAGCCAAGCGCATCGCCAACACAGTGATCGCCGGCTGGCATGGCCGCCGCAAGCGCGGCATCGGCGAGAATTTCTGGCAGTTCCGACCCTATGCCGAGGGCGAGAGCCTGTCGCGCATCGATTGGCGCCGCTCCGCCCGCGACGATCATACCTACGTGCGCGAGCGCGAATGGGAGGCTGCGCACACGATCTGGCTCTGGTGCGACATGTCGCCCTCGATGATGTACAAGTCGAGCTATGGCAACGTCTCCAAGGAAAGCCGCGCGCTGGTCATCATGCTGGCGCTTGCCGAAATCCTCGCCCGCTCCGGCGAGCGCATCGGCTGCCCCGGCATCATGGAACCCGCTTCCGCCCGTAACGCCGCCGAACGCCTCGCATCCGCTCTCATGCACACGCCGCTGACCGGCGGCCTGCCGGAAACGGCGATGATCCGCGGCTGGAGCGACCTCGTCCTTATCGGCGATTTCCTCGACGATGCGCCGGCAATCATGGAACGGCTCGGCCCGCTTGCCCGCCGCGGCCTGCGCGGCCACGTGGTCGAGATATCAGATCCCGCCGAGGAGATATTCCCCTATAGCGGCCGCACCGAGTTCACCGATCCGGAGAGCGGCGCCAAGCTTATATCCGGCCGCGCCGAACATATCCGCGAGGCCTATCGCAACGCCTACCTCGCCCGCAGGGACAGCCTCGGCCAGTCGCTGCGCCATCTCGGCTGGAC
The DNA here is from genome assembly GCF_013416305.1 of Rhizobium sp. WYCCWR 11128. Lineage (NCBI taxonomy): Bacteria > Pseudomonadati > Pseudomonadota > Alphaproteobacteria > Hyphomicrobiales > Rhizobiaceae > Rhizobium > Rhizobium sp. WYCCWR 11128. The sequence goes on along the minus strand of NZ_JACCEZ010000001.1, from coordinate 5,152 downwards.
CTTCGCGAGCCACCGCACCGATCACCTTGCGTCGGAGGCGCTGGTCGCGGTGCACATGTATCTGTCCGGCATGCCGGCCAAGGCAACGCATGGAGGGCAGCTATGAACGCCCTTCCCTTCGCTTTCGCCTATCCCGCCATTCTCGGCGCGCTCGTCGCCTTGCCGGTCATCTGGTGGCTGCTGCGGCTGACGCCGCCACGTCCGAAGACCGAAGTCTTTCCGCCGCTGAAAATCCTCGCCTCGGTGCTGAAGCGCGAGGAGACGCCGGCGCAAAGCCCGTGGTGGCTGACGCTGCTGCGCATGCTGCTCGCCGCCGCCATCATCCTTGCGATCGCCGATCCGGTTTTCAATCCACGCACCAGTTCGCTCGCATCAGGTGGCCCGCTCGTCCTCTTCGTCGACAATAGCTGGGCAGCGGCACCCGACTGGGAGCGCCGCATCCAGACCGCCGACGCGTTGATAGACGACGCCGAATCCGCCGGCACGCCTGTGTCGATCGCCTTTACTGCCGATCCGACCAACGACGCCGTGCCCGGCACCGCCGCTGCCGCCCGCGACAAGCTGCGCGCCGCCGAGCCACGACCGCTGGTGCCGGACCGCGAACGCGCCTTCCAGGCGCTGCGCGCCGCCCTGAACGGCATCAAGCCCGGCACCCTCGCCTTCCTGACCGACGGCGCCGCCGCCAAGCCTGACGACGCGACGGTGCGCAGGCTCGCCGAACTCCAGCCCACCGATCTGCGCCTGATCGAGGGCGATGCCGCAAGGACGGTCGCGATCACGGCGGCCAACAATGCGGCGGATGCCATGACCGTCAAGGTCACGCGGCTCAACAGTTCGCAGGCCGCATCGGTAGCGCTGAACGCCGTCGATACCCAGGGCCGCTCGATCGCCAATGGCAGGGCGGATTTCCGCCCCGGCCAGAGCGTCGCGACGAGTTCGATCACCGCCCCCTTCGAGATGCGCAACGATTTCGCGCGCGTCAGCGTCGACAATGGCGCGACGGCAGGCGCCGTCCACCTTCTCGACGACGCATTCAAGCGCCGCCGCGTCGTCTTGCTGTCAGGTGAAGGGGGGGACGAGTTCCAGCCGCTGCTCTCGCCGCTCTATTATATCCAGCGGGCTCTGCAACCCTATGCGGATCTGATCCAACCTGCCGATTCCGATCTTTCGGTCGCAATACCAAAACTTCTCACCAGCAATCCCTCCATCATCATCATGGCCGATATCGGCCGGCTGCCGGAGGAGACCTACGAGCCTTTGACGCGCTGGATATCGAATGGCGGCATGCTCCTGCGTTTTGCCGGCCCGCGCATGGCGGCAGCCCCTGCGGACGATCCGCTGATCCCTGTCATCCTGCGTCAGGGAGAACGGGCGCTGGGCGGCACCTTGTCCTGGAGCGAGCCGCAGTCGCTTGCCGAATTTCCGAGTTTCGGACCTTTCGCCGGCATAGCGCGTCCCTCCGATGTCGTCGTCAAGCGGCAGGTGCTTGCCGAACCGACACCCGATCTTGCCGAACGCACCTGGGCAAGCCTGGCTGACGGCACGCCGCTCGTCACGATGAAGCAGCTCGCATCCGGTCAGATCGTCCTGTTTCACGTCACCGCGGAAGCAACCTGGTCCGATCTGCCGATCTCCGGCACTTTCGTCGACATGCTGCGCCACCTCCTGCAGATATCACGCTCGGGCGGCGTGACATCAGAGGCGCGCGGCAATGTGCGTGTCTCCGAAACCCTGCCGCCATTCCGCATGCTGACGGCCAAGGGCACGCTGGTCTCCGAAACGGGATCGGCACGGCCGCTCATTCCGCAGGCAGGAGTCGAACCGACGGCGAATTTCGACAACCCTCCCGGGCTCTACGGTTCGGAGGACGGTTTCACCTCCCTGAACGTGCTGCCCGAGAACGCCGAACTGAAGCCGATCGACACAACAGGGACCAATGCCGTGCGCGAAGGCCTGATCGGCGGCGAAAGCTGGTCGGCAAAACCCGCACTCTTTCTCGCAGCCTTTCTGCTGCTCTTGGCCGATAGCCTGATCGTCCTCTTCATGAATGGCGCATTCTCGCGATTGCGCCCGGCTGTCCGCACCGCCGCGATGATCGCGGTCGCCGTCTGCGCCGGCTTTCTCATCCAACCCGGCACGCTTCACGCCGACGACTCCCAGCCCGGCGACGACCTCATCCTGCAAAGACTTGATAACACCCACCTCGCCTATGTCGTCACCGGCGAACAGGACGTGGACAATATATCCGAGCGCGGTCTCGAGGGCCTGACCCAGTTCCTGACTTTTCGCACGACGCTGGAGCCGGCGCCGCCCGTCGGCATCGACCTCACCAAAGACGAGCTCTCCTTTTATCCGATCATCTACTGGCCGGTTTCGGCAACGGCGCCGATGCCATCGTCGGCGGCGATCAGCCGTATCGATGCCTATATGCGCAATGGCGGCACCGTGCTTTTCGATACGCGCGATCAGATCAGCGCATTGGACAATGGCGGCAATGTCAGCGCCAACGGTGAGAGGCTGCAGGCAATCCTCGCCAATCTCGACATCCCGGCGCTCGAGCCGGTACCATCGGATCACGTGCTGACGAAATCCTTCTATCTCCTGTCGAGCTTTCCCGGTCGCTATGCCGGCAGCCCTCTCTGGATCGAGGCCCGGCAAGGCGGTCAGGGGCCGAGCGAAAAATCGGCGGCGACGGCCGACGGCGTTTCGCCGATCCTGATCACCGGCAATGATTTCGCCGGCGCCTGGGCGATCGACGAGAACGGCGTACCGATACTGCCGACCGTGCCGTCGGATGAAACGCAGCGCGAATATGCCTACCGTTCCGGCGTCAACATCATGATGTATATGCTGACCGGCAACTACAAGACCGACCAGGTCCATGTTCCCGACCTCCTCGAACGGTTAGGACAATGAGATGACATTCGACTTTTCGCCCTTCCTGCCCTGGTCGGTTCTGGCTGCATTGGCTGTCGTCAGCGCTGTTATCGCCGCCTTCGCGATCTGGCGTGGCATTCGTGGCGCCTGGATCAGAACACTGGCAGCGCTCGCCATGCTGACCGCGCTTGCCAATCCTGTGCTGCTGCAGGAAGATCGGGATCAGTTGTCGACGATCGTTCCCGTCCTTGTCGATCGAAGCCAGAGCCAGCAGACGCCCGAGCGCGTCAAGATGACCGACGATGCGCTTGCGGCCTTGAAGGGACAGCTCGCCCGTTTCCCCCAGATAGAGCCCCGCTTCGTCGATGTCGAAGGCGACGTCAATTCCGACGTGCCGTCCACGCGCCTGTTCGACGCGCTGTCGGCCAACATTGCCGATGTCCCGCCCGCCCGTATCGGCGGCGCCATCATGCTGACCGACGGTGAAGTCCATGATGTTCCGGGCGCCAATCAGGCGCTCGGTTTCGACGCGCCGATCCATGGCCTCGTCACCGGCAAGGCCAACGAATTCGATCGCCGCATCGAAGTCATCAAGGGACCGCGTTTCGGCATCGTCAACGAAGAGCAGCAGGTGATCTTGCGCGTCTTCGACGACGGCCCGAGCCCCGGCGGCACAGCCGATGTCACGGTAAAGCTGAATGGTGATGAGATCGCCACCCTGCAGGCGACACCCGGGCAGGATACGCCGTTCTCTTTCAAGGTGCCGGGTGGCGGCAGCAATGTGCTCGAATTCTCGGTCGCAGCACTTCCCGGCGAAGTCACCACCGCCAACAACCGCGCCGTCCATGTCATTGACGGCATCCGCCAGAATCTCCGTGTCCTGCTCGTCTCCGGCGAGCCGCATGCCGGCGAGCGCGCCTGGCGCAACCTGCTGAAATCCGATGCCTCGGTCGATCTGGTCCACTTCACCATCCTGCGTCCGCCGGAAAAGCAGGACGGCACGCCGATCAACGAGCTGTCGCTGATCGCCTTCCCGACCCGCGAGCTCTTCGTCGACAAGATCAAGGATTTCGACCTGATCATCTTCGATCGCTACCAGCATCGCGGCGTGCTGCCGCTGCTCTATTACGATTACATCGCGCAATATGTCGACAATGGCGGCGCGCTGCTGATCGCCGCCGGTCCCGAGCATGCCGGTCCCGATTCCATTGCGCTGACGCCGCTTTCTTCGGTCCTGCCCGCAACGCCCACCGGAGAGATGATCGAGAAGGCCTTCTATCCCCGCCTCTCCGAGGAAGGCCGCAAACATCCGGTCACGCGCGGTCTGGACGGTTCGGGCGAGGACCCGCCGCATTGGGGCCGCTGGTTCCGCAGCGTCGATGTCGACCGGCCGCAGGGCGAGACGATCATGCTCGGCGCCGACAACCACCCGCTGCTCGTGCTGAACCGCGCCGGCCAGGGCCGCGTCGCCATGCTGCTTTCCGATCAGGGCTGGCTCTGGGCGCGCGGCTTCGAAGGCGGCGGTCCGAATGTTTCACTCTATCGCCGTATCGCCCATTGGCTGATGAAGGAGCCGGCGCTCGAGGAAGAAGCGTTGACGGCGCGCGCCTCCGGCCGGACCCTTGAAGTCACCCGCCAGACGATCGGCGACAATCCCGGCAATGCCACCGTGCGTTATCCCTCCGGCAAGACCGAAACGCTGCCGCTCACCCAGTCCGAACCGGGGCTCTACAAGGCCGAGAAGAGGATGGACGAAATCGGCCTCTTCGAAATCCGCAACGGCAGGCTGTCGACGCTTGTCCATATCGGCGCCGTCGACGCACCGGAATTCAAGGCGATGATCTCGACGACCGATGTGCTGCAGCCGGTCGCCGACAGAAGCAAAGGTCTCGTCGCCCGCGTCTCCAACGCAAATGGCGCGATCTCCGTGCCGCCGATCCTGCCGGTGCGCGGGCAGGTTCGCGTCTCCGACAACGATCGCATGATGATCCGCATGACCAACGAGACTGTTTTGAAGGGCATCAACACGCTACCGCTCTTTGCCGGTTTCGCCGGCGTGGGCATCCTGCTGCTCGCCTTCGGCGCCATGTGGTGGCGCGAAGGGCGTTAGAGCCTTTCCTGCTCAGATTGAAGCATTCTGTTGGCTCAAACGGAGTCGGATGGTCGACCGGCCGGCGCGCGTCGTAGCCAAGCTCTACGGCCAAGCCGGCCGGTCGATCAGCCGGCCCGTTTCAGCCAACCCGAAGGGCCGGGCATCTTTCCGCCAGGGGAGAGG